>NZ_FNDX01000090.1 GCF_900099765.1 Paenibacillus typhae
TCCAGGCGAAACTCAAACAGCGCGCACCAATTGAGTATCGGCACGCGCTGGCTGCTTAGCTTTTTTTATCTGTCTACTTGACAGGGGTATGACCAGTACACGGTTTTTTCGAAGCTTATTATTTTCCGCCGGCAATATGCTCAATGAACGGAATGGCTTTATCCTTGGCTTCATCTACTCCCAGGACTCCAATAATCATATTCTCATCCTCAGCCTTGTTAACCGGCAATGCTGCTACAAAGGCTGAATCCGTAATATCCACGCCATACAGCTCTTCCTTCCCGCTCTCCGGATTGGTTCCCCATTTCAGGCGGGGGTCATCCTTGTCCACGCTCCCGCTTTCTACAATGGCACTCAGATCCTGGAAGCCGTCCTGTCCGCCGATCCATTCCAGTGTCGCTTCATCAAGGATGATAATATCAGGATGGTTCGCTGCCAGCTCTACAACAGCTTTTTGCATATAGTTCATATCGAAGGAGTCTGCGCCTTCACCGGTTCTGGGCAGATAAATCATGTTACTCTCGACCCTCTTCCATTCCGGGTACTGGGCGATAATCGCTGCATCCAGATCAGCTGTCTGGCCGTCGGGGTCCTGCACACCGAAATTGCCCAGGAACATGATCTTGGCATCAAGCGGCGGCAGGGAAGCCAGGTACTTCCGGTGCTGCACGTTGTTATAAATAGCATTCCCGGCAACAGCAAGCACAATGACCGCGATTACCGATACGATGACATGCGTCCGGTACAGGCGGAAGAAGCGTTCCCATTTGCTGGCCGTACCGGAGAATTTGCCGTATTTGGCCAGCCGCTGCTGCTCGGCTTCCTCAATCTCCTGCTTGTCCAGCGTGTCCAGAATAAACTTGAACGCCTGAAAATCCTCCTCCGGAGCCGAACGCTCCTCATCCTTAGCTTTCGATTTCCGCCGTTTGAGCAGCAGGTCGAAGCGTTTATTGATCTCTTCCCTGGATACGTTTTCAGATAAACCTAACCGTTCATAGGCCTGCTTCAGCTTCTCGTTCACATTCATTTCTCCTTTAAATATGTATAATGCCAGCTTCATAAATGCAGATACCCCTATTCTAGCAGACATTGGCCCCAATACTCCAGTTTACCCCCGGATTGGTATCTTCTCTAATGAACTTCCTTCGGTACTAGAGTAAAGGGCTGGGTTTAAACCAGCCCCTCCTCATCAAACCGTACGTGAGGTTTTCCCTCATACGGCTTTCCGATGTTCGTCATTCATG
>NZ_FNDX01000089.1 GCF_900099765.1 Paenibacillus typhae
TGGTATTATCCCCTTCAAGTAGACACTCGTAAAAAACCTCATGTGTTAACATGAGGAAATGAGTGAACTTGGAGGGGATTTTTGTATGGCCAAAAAGGGACAAGTATTTCAATCGTACACAGAGGAATTCAAGACAGAGGCTATTCAAGCCTATTTTACAGGAGGTGAGAGCTACAAGATTGTCTCCGACAGGTTGGGGATTGCGAACTGTACCCAGCTTAAAGTATGGGTAAAGAAATATCGGAATGGAGAGCCATTCGATACACGAAAAGGGGCAACCAGCCCTTTAAAAGGACGTCCACGTTCTACATTTTCCAGTATAGAAGAAGAACGAGATTACTTAAAGGCACAGGTAGACTACTTAAAAAAGCGGTATCCAAATCTGTAAATGGAGGAAAGCTTGGACTACAAGACAAATACGCCCTAATCGAAGAACTACGTGACCAGCATGGCATCACCCGCCTATTAGCCATTGCAGATGTATCGCGGGCAAATTACTACAAGTGGCGAGGTGCACAGGCTCGACGAATGGATGCCCATGAGCAAGAGCACGCCATTAAAGAGCATATGGTGGCTATTCACCTGGCTCATCCCTATTTCGGTTACCCCCGAATGCGGGCAGCCCTGTGGGAGGCAGGCTACCTCGTCAACCACAAGAAGGTATGGCGGCTCATGAAAGAGTTATCGATCCAGTCCGTCATTCGCAAGAAAAGGCGTCGTGCTGGCTCTGCTCCTTCTGTGGTCTACCCGAACCGATTAAAGCGTAAGTTTCATGCGACAGCACCTCAGCAGAAGCTAGTAACGGACATCACGTATATCTCAGACGGCACCCGCTTTTATTATCTGTCTGCTATTCAGGACCTCTTTAACAATGAGATTGTAGCTTGGCAGATCTCGGAGCGAAACGACGTAAACCTCGTCCTGGATACTGTTGAACAGTGGACACGGAAAAGAGACGTGTCTGAGGCCGTGCTCCATTCGGACCAAGGCTTTCAGTACACGTCTCAGGCGTACAACACACGATTAGAGGAATTCGGCGTTAAAGGCAGCCACTCTCGCAAAGCAACCTGCCTGGATAATGCGTGCATCGAATCCTTTTTTTCGCACCTCAAGACAGAGAAGTTGTACCTTCACCAGTGTAAGTCAGAAGCCGAAATTCATCAAGCCGTCGAGGAATATATCTACTTCTATAACTACCAGCGGTTCCAGGCGAAACTCAAACAGCGCGCACCAATTGAGTATCGGCACGCGCTGGCTGCTTAGCTTTTTTTATCTGTCTACTTGACAGGGGTATGACCA
>NZ_FNDX01000088.1 GCF_900099765.1 Paenibacillus typhae
TGAAGTGACCCCTGTCAAGTAGACAGTAAATAAAAAGCAATATTTAAGCAGCCTGAGTTCGGTATTCATAGGGACTCAGGTTGTTTAGTTTCGTTTGGAAACGTGCATGGTTGTAAAAGCGGATATATTGCTGCACAGCATGCCTCACCTGCTTAGCAGAGTGAAAGGAGTGGAGGTAGAAACACTCGGATTTAAAATGACCGAAGAAGTTCTCCATACAGGCATTGTCCCAGCAGTTACCCTTTCTGGACATGCTTGCCTTTATCTCATATCGCTCCAGTAGTTTACTGTATTGGCGGCTAGTGTATTGAAATCCTTGGTCGCTGTGCAAAAGAACACCTTTGGTGTCCCGCCGTTTTCTCGCCTTTTTGACTGTATCCAACACCAGCTTTAGATCATTCCGCGAGCTAATCTGGTACGCTACAATTTCATTGTTAAACAGATCTTTAATCGCAGACAAGTACAGCCTTTGTCCACCGAAGATAAGGTACGTAATATCCGTGACCCACTTTTGGTTCGGCTGCTCTGCTGTAAACTCTCTATTCAGGTGGTTGTCAGAGATCACATAAGCCTCTTTCTTGCCATAGTAAGGTCTTTTCCTCCGAATGACTGCTCGAAGTCCTAGCTCGCCCATGAGTCGCTGTACACGCTTGTGATTCATATGAATGGCGTAGGTACGCTCTAGCCATACCTTCACTCTGCGGTATCCATAAATGCCTTTAAGCTTCTCGTGGCATTCGACGATTTTAAGCTTCAGCGCTTCGTCTTCGCGTTGCTTGGGTGAAACGAACGTTTGCCGGTTCAACCACTTGTAAAAACCACTTCTAGATACCCCAGCCAAATTGCAAAGCAGGGTAAGGTTGTATTTCTTATGAAGCAACTCTTGAATGACTGCAAACTTTTTGCTGCTCGGAGCAGCGTCCATTCCTCCTTTCACATCTGTAAGAGCTTTTTTAGCATTTCATTTTCTGCCTCAAGGCGCTTAATCTTGGCCTCTGGATCTTCAGGACGTGTTCGGGGTCTGCCCATTCCTGGCCCTTTTGCCTTCCCTCTTTTTTCTCCAAGGCCCTTTACGCCCTCTGCCTCAAAGTGCTTCACCCATCGACGAACCAGTGAGTCGTTAATGCCCATTTCACGCGCGACACTCTTATACCCCAATCCCTTTTTGAGATAGAGGTCAACTGCCTTTTTCTTGAACTTCTCATCATACGTTCTTCTCATTTCGCCCATAAAAAATCCCCTCCATAGTAGACAGATTAAACGGCTTGCTTTTTTCTGTCTACTATAGGGGGATCATATCA
>NZ_FNDX01000085.1 GCF_900099765.1 Paenibacillus typhae
TTGATTTTGAATCACAAGAAGGCTTACCGGCTTTGTAAAAAGCTAGGACTGCTCCAAAAGAAGCCGGACAAAAAGGTGAAATATCCAAGGCGTCTCGCCCAAAACCGCGTGGTTACCGGACCCAACCAGCTCTGGCAAATGGATATTAAGTACGGCTATATTCATGGCTATGACCGATTCTTTTTTATCTTTGACATGATTGATGTGTTTGACCGCTGTGTGGTTGGCTACCACTTGGGTGCAAGCTGCAGCGCTAAGGAGATCTGTGCGACCGTTAAACAGGCCTTACAGCAGCGTATACAGCCTGGAGAGACCCCGCCGATTCTCCGCACGGATAATGGTCCACAATTTCTCAGCCATGCGTTTGCAGAGATGTGCCTGGACGAAAAGGCGCCGCTTATTCATGAACGAATTCCGCCCAAAACGCCGAATATGAACGCATATATTGAGTCTTTCCACAGCATTTTAGAGCGAGATGTATACAGTAAAATGTACTTTGAAACCTTTGAAGAAGCGTACGAGAGCGTTACCGAGTATATTCGTTTTTACAACGAGCGAAGGTTCCATGGCAGTTTAAAACGATTGAGCCCCAACCAATACCATGCAGCGTGGAGAGCAGGCCAATTGGAAGAGGTAAAGATTTCACTTTAAGAAACTGCGAAAGACAGAGAATTTAAGAGAATGACTCCATAATTAAGGGGCCGAACCGGTTATTTATTTTAAATTTTATATAGTCCATGGGTATACTGATTCGCGTTGTTAAATTGCAATTGAATAACCTACTGTAATGGGCACATTTATTTCTTAACACAGTCAAGCATTGCAACTAGTTCTCTAAGTACTTAAAATGGTCATTTGTATAATAGCTACGAGCTATATCATTCTGATCTGCTGTTACCAAGTTGGAGAATAACTTAGAGATAACCCCAAAAGTTACGGCTTCCAGAGCTACCCACACTGGAAAGTGACCGGCACAATGATCTATGTGATGACGTACGAAAAGATCTTTAGAATTTTTATTTATGCAGGTGTGAATTTCATCTAAGAATTTACGATGTTGAGAAGGGGTTCATGACACGGGGCTACGGCTTCTCTAAAGGAGGGAATAACCTGGATTACGCTACTAATGCATTGAGTCAGTTCCTGGAGCCAGAATTGGGAAATAGCTTAGAGGAGAATGGAGAAAAGGTAAGGGCGATTACAAGAAGCTTACCGACTGCCCTTCATATGGATCGGGCATGGCTCTAGTGGATGTAATTCATATCCTTGAGAAATCAGAGTACGGGAAGCACAAAACAATGTCCGTTAAGGATCTAATCACATGGTAACATTTAACTGTCTGATGAGCGCTAAAGCGCCTTGGGCCGGCTGCGGGACTGGTCGAAACCTATCGGATAGAGTATGCCGGGATGGTCGCAGTAATCTCATTGAGAATTCCATTTTGTCGGAAATACTTATTGATTAATGGTTCATAACGTTAAACAAGTTCTGCTTCAGCCTGTTTATCACCTCTCTGTGCTAATTGAATTAGATCAAAAATTTTATTCATGATTTTTTCCTCCTTTGTTCGGTCTTTTAAGATTCGAAATTATTATAAAGTAATTACTGAATTTCCATTAGTGGTTCAAGAAAGAATTGAAAAAGTTCGTTTAGATATAGAAAATATATTAGAGCAAAAGCTAACTATCACAGGGCACATTAATGATTATATTAATTCATACAAAAACTATAGACTGAATGTAGTTATGCTACTGATTGCTGGGGCTACATTTATTTATGTATTATACCCTGAATGGGCTAAGAAGATGGTTTTACAAATTAATAATCTGTTTCAATTTCTATTTTAATTCAGCATAATACAGTTGCAAGTAAAGCAAACACATACATTCCGAGCACTTCTTTTTTTGATGTTTTCACAAAAATTTGGTGCCATTACCGTATACATATGAGAGGGGATAATGAATGTCTATTACTGCAAAAATCATAAATGATATACGCAATAAGGTACGTGAATATGAAACAAACAGAAGTCAAGCAGAAAATCAAGAAAATCTTGTAAACGGCTTTAAGAATGCAACCCAAACTAAATCAGTTAAATATCAACTACGAGAAGCGCAGTCATACCAGACCATATTTGAAACGAATGCGGCAAATCATAAACAGGAAGCGAATAGGTTATACATGGAATACAAGGAGTACATCGATAGTAACGAACTAAGTGAAGTAGAAGAAATGATTGATAAGTTATAATCGTTGGCAACGGAATTACCACCGGTGCCTATTTTTTTAACAAAATTGCGTAACCAAGCACACAAGACTTATTAAACTTAGTGATTGACGCATATGTTGAAAAGAAACTTTAAATTCAGATAGAACATTTTGATACTTAAATGACATCGCATCGTGTCCACAACCTCAAAAAATTCGACAATACAGGGGAGGATATGGAGGATTTAATCTCCATCGGCACGATTGGATTGATCAAGGCGATTGAGAGCTACCGTCCGAACAAGGGCACAAAGCTTGCCACTTTCGCGGCCCGATGTATCGAGAATGAGATATTGATGCACCTGCGTTCGCTGAA
>NZ_FNDX01000083.1 GCF_900099765.1 Paenibacillus typhae
GGAATCACCGAAGTGAATTCCGATACTCACTCGTTGTTCAGTTTTCAAAGATCAAGCTCGTCGTTACCACCGATGTTCTCGTCAGCAGCGACCTTTATAATATATCATGTCGTCCTCGTTTTTGTCAACATCTTTTTTTGATTTCTTTTTTCCGTTGACCACCGAATGCCTTTCAGCATCTTGGTGTGTCGGAGGGACGAGTTATAATTTATCACAGATTCAACACTCGAGTCAACCCTTAATATTTCGGTTTGTTTTTTGGTTGTTCCGGACTTATTAATAATCAAAAACAAACAAAAAAAGAGAGTACACTTCCTCTCCTTAGCTTAACCTATTCAGCTGTATTTATAATGTATAGCGGACTGCGTGCCCTTCGGAAGCATCATCAGCCCAAGCTGTAATTTCTCTTATCTGTGAACGTGACACCAGCTTGCGAAGCACCAGCGGCAATTCCGCTCCCAGCGGACTGAGGCCGGAATGCTGTAACAGCTCCTTGATACTCCAGGATTCTTTGCGGCTCCCGAGAATGTCCAGCAGCAGACTGCAACAGTCTGACATCTTGGACATCAGGGCAAATTCACAGGCAAGCAGAATGAGCTCGATTCTTTGCTCTAGTGTTTCGGTGCTTACTGTAAGTTCTTCATATAACTTATGAACCGGAGTGTTCAGGCTTTTCACTTGCTCCCACACCGCCGGATTCGGGAAGAACCCTGCCTCACTTACTTCAATGCGGGCCCAATGATACAAGGCCATAAGTACACAATTATAAGCATCCATAGTACAGCGGGCTTCTATATAACGCTTGGACTTCACATACATATGCAGAAAGCGGGCAAATTCCATAAACAATACCCGTTCCTTGAGCGGCCCCTGGAACCGGAGAATGTCACGCCGCATCTCTCCAAGGATCCCCTCAGGATCCCAAATCACCTCGCCGGCCATAAGACTCGTTAATAATTCATTGTTATCACCGGCCAGTACGGCTCGTTCCAGTGCAGGCATACCGACATGAACCGTCTGTGTCCGTCTCTCACCTGCAATGGTATGGGTCAGTACCCGCTCCTTCTCCTGCTCCGCGTGCAGCATCAGCACCACCATATCAAAATCGTGGAGCAGCGCGCTCTGAAACGGGGCGTTCCCTTTTTGCCTCAGTACTACAGCACCCAGGACACTTTCATCAAACGTTTCTCCACTCAATAGGGTCAAATTGGATAGTTCCATGCTTCCCTCCATCAAATTTGGCGATTTCGCGTCACGTCAGTTATAATTCTCATACATATTAATATTCTACATATTCATGTCAGTTCCTTCTGGATGTCCCAACTATATTTTAGTTAGGAGCAAATACTCATGAAGATGAAATCGGCTAAAATCAACGCTTTTCGCACCTGGGGACTTCTGCTCACAATGCTCGGAATGGGCCTGATGATTGCAGGAACAGCAGGAATCGTTTTCTGGGGTTCAGCCGGCAAGATAGCAGCGGCAATCGGCCTTGTGATCGGCCTGATCTCGATGATGGCCAGTCTGGCCATCTACTTTTGGGCCGGCATGCTGTCAACGAGCGCTGTTCAGCTGGAATGTCCCGAATGCCACAAGCTGACCAAAATGCTGGGCAAAACCGACCGCTGCATGTTCTGTCATACCCTGCTCACCCGTGATCCGGCCCAGGCAACCATTACAGCTGAGCAGCTTGAGAGTCAACAGTCCAGCCATCCTTAACAAGCCTTATGTATAGCCATCTTTTTATTATCTTCTCTTCTACTGAAAAATCACTGAAAGATCACTTGAAATACAAAAACAAGGTATTCCCTGAAGGGAGTACCTTGTTTTTGTATACAATACAGTTCAGCTACTTGCTTATTTCCTGCAATGCTTCCCAAGCCTCAAGCGTTCCGAAGCTTCGCGTCCAGGAAGCAACCCCGCCCAGCCCGAACGACTTCGCGAGCTCTACTCTTGCTTTTAGGGAGACCTTGTCCTCGATCCAGATTCTATAAAGACTGCCATCCTCTTTATACTCAACATAATGTTGTCCTGTCTTGTTATCGAATGAAGGCGTCAGCTTCTTTTCTGCCAACAGTTCCTGGACTGTTTTCATTCCGACAGCCTTGGAGCTGACTTTTGTCTCTCCATTCTCCGTTGTCTCGGTCCAGATCCGTGTGTATAAAGGCACCCCGAGAATCAGCTTCTCGGCCGGTACATCATCTTCCTCTATAATCCGGCTGATGGAATTCTCGACCCATGGCAAGGATGCAACGGAGCCCGCTTTGGGGCTGGACGCCCAATGCTCGTCATAAGCCATCACAATCAAGAAGTCCGCTGCTGCGCCAAGAGCCTTCCGGTCCAGGAATAAGGACCACATTTCACTATTGGACTTGGGGGTAACATCAATTGAAACAATCAGATTCTTGGCTTGGGCCATCGGCTTCAGCTCCCGCATAAACTGCGTAACATTGCCTCCGTCCTTGGTATAGACATTCTCAAAATCAATATTAATACCATCAAGATCATATAAGTCGGCATACTCAAGCATCTGCACAATCGTCGTCATCCGTCTCTCATAGCTTGATAATGCCTCAGTAGTAAGGTCGGCATCAAAGCTGTTGCTGAGCAGAGCCCAAACCTCCATATCTTGCTTGTGGGCCCACTCTACATAGGCTTTGTCCGCTTTGCTCCGCACATTTCCGTTCACATCTACAATGCTGAACCAGGTCGGGCTGACCACATTAATCCCCGGGAGCTCACCGAAATTTGCCGGGTTGGGCTTACGCTCATATACGGCTTCCCAGAACAGATTCACAGCCTTACCTTTCCAGCTGCGTTCTGCACGCGTAGGCTCGTACTCCTGCTGTTCAACAGTCTTTTCACCGTCTGCGGTAATGTCTTCAGCTTTAATATAACCTGCATAGCCGCTGCTCATCTGCACATACAGCCATTCTTCATCTTTATTGTCCGTATTCCAGATCCGCACAACGGTTCCTGGAAGCATGTCCGCTACGATAGGCGCATGAATGGTCGCCTCACTCCGCAGCGCCTTGGTGCGGTCGCCTGCTTTTCCTTTGACTGTGCCGATTGGCACACTCTCTCCGGCAGTCATCAGCAGAACAGCACCTGTATTGCTGTCCTCCTCTACCTCCAGACCATACAGTTCTTCAAGAGAATCTGCCGGAAGATAGGTTACCCCATCTTGCTCCTCGGGAGCAAGCCTGAGCTGAACAGGCTCGTTATTGAGGCTTGCTGAAGTTGAATCCTCCTGCATATATAGTAAATCATTATCCGTAGACAGGATAACTGACTTGGTAGCTTCTTCATAACGGATGGCCGAATCAACATACTCCTGCAATAACGGAAGCGGTAAAAGCAGGCCGTCACCTGTACCGCTGGCGGAGTAGCCGGTTAGCTGCCCCTTAACAAAAATCGGCTGCTGCAGTCCTTTCCAGTCGGGATCGGTATGCTGCCGGTTAGGCAGTACATAAAAAGCGACCCAGTAAGCGGCTGCGGCAATTATAACAAGTCCAATAAAACGGCGAAGACGGCTTCCACGCTTTTTAGTGCGTCCTTGTCTCTGTCTGCTCTCCAAAATATATCCTCCAAAACTATCAATAGATTTTAAGTGCAGTAACCAACTTTAAGTATACGCTATATTTGACGCTTTGGTTTCGCAATTCTGTGGAAGAACCGGTATTATATGGCCTTAATGTTTTCAGCTAGAGTAAAGGGCTGAATAAATTCAGCCCCTCCTCATCAAACCGTACGTGAGGTTTTCCCTCATACGGCTTTCCGATGTTCGTCATTCATG
>NZ_FNDX01000082.1 GCF_900099765.1 Paenibacillus typhae
TTTTTTAGAAACCCGTAAAGAGACGTTCTATAAGTCCAGAAGACGAAGTGAATCGTCTGTGGGAAGGGAGTCCGAGGGGCTCATAGTACCAAGGAACCTAAGGACAACATAACCTTAGGGAGGGAAGGAGCCCTGCTTTGTTCATGTTTCACCAAGAGGTACGAGTCCGTGAATGCCCAAAGCGGCTAACGACACGCAAGAAAACACTCAAGAACTCGACAGGGGAAACTAGGTCATGGGCCAAGGCCAGAATGCTGCATGCCCATGAATGACGAACATCGGAAAGCCGTATGAGGGAAAACCTCACGTACGGTTTGATGAGGAGGGGCTGAATTTATTCAGCCCTTTACTCTAGCCTGTTCTCAGAACAGCTTACAGTGACAATAGACAGGAGGCGATGCTATGAACGGATCCGGGGCATGTATTGCCCGCAAAGACATGACGGTGCTGCTGGAATGCGGACATCCGGGATTCGAGGCCGCGGGCAAAGAGCTTGCAGATTATGCGGAGCTTGTAAAAAGCCTCCCGGCCTATCACACCTACCGGATCACTCCGTTATCCTTATGGAATGCTGCAGCCGGAGGAAGGACGGCTGAGCAGATTATCGCCAGTCTGCGGAATCTGGCACGATGGGGGATTCCGGCCGGACTGGAAGAAGAAATCGGCAGGCTGATCACGCGGTACGGGAGACTTACGCTGCATGCCCATGCAGCCGACAGCCGGCTGGTGCTGCTGCGTGCCGACAGCGCGTCGCTGCTGGATGAACTGGAAGGCCGCTCCGGACTGGACGGGCTTCACCTGAAAAGGAGCGGTGCGCTGGAATGCACATGCCCGGCAGGCTGCCGAGGGCTGCTGAAGCAGGAGCTGACAAGACTGGGGTACCCGGTGCTGGATTATGCCGGTTACCGGGAAGGACAGGAGCTGAGCCTTACCTGGAAACAGGATGGACCCAAGAGTGCAGGCGGCAATGAGGCTGCCTTCGGGCTCAGGGCGTATCAGGAGGAAGCGGTCCGTCTATTTTACGGGACAGGCGGCAGCGGGGTCGTTGTTCTGCCCTGCGGAGCGGGCAAGACCGTTGTCGGTCTAGCGGTAATAGAAAAGCTGCAGTGCGAGACTCTGATCCTGACTTCCAATACCACCTCGGTTGAACAGTGGCGGGAGGAGCTGCTGCAGCGGACCAGCCTTACAGGCGGTGAGATCGGAGAGTATACTGGTGAACGCCGGGAAGTACGGCCTGTTACGCTGGCTACCTATCAGATGCTGACGCACCGCCGCTCCAAGGGAGAGGGCTTTGTCCATATGAACCTGTTCAATGAGCGGAACTGGGGCTTGATTATCTATGACGAGGTCCATTTGCTCCCCGCTCCGGTATTCCGGGCTACCGCCGATATTCAGGCGACGCGGCGCCTGGGCCTGACCGCAACGCTGGTCAGGGAGGACGGCCGCGAGGGGGATGTTTTCTCGCTGATCGGGCCGCGCTGCTATGAGCTGCCCTGGAGATCGCTGGAGCAGCAAGGCTGGATCGCCGCTGTCGAATGTGTAGAGCTTGTCGTGCCGATGGAACCGGACCTGAGGAGCCGGTATCTCTATGCCGGAAGCAAAGAGCAGTTCCGGCTTGCGGCCGGCAACCCGTCCAAGGCTGCGGCTGCTGCCCGCATCATTGCGGCCCATGCCGGCTCAAAGGTGCTGGTCATCGGCCAGTACCTGGATCAGCTTAATGAGCTGGCCGCCCGCCTGAATGCACCGCTGATAACCGGGAAAACGCCGCAGCGCGAACGCAACGCGCTGTATGCGGCGTTCAACGAGGGGACGCTGAAGGTGCTGGTGGTATCCAAGGTAGCCAACTTTGCCGTTAATCTCCCCGATGCCTCGGTTGCAATCGAGGTCTCGGGTGCCTATGGCTCCCGCCAGGAGGAGGCCCAGCGGCTGGGGCGGATTCTGCGTCCCAAGCAGGGCGAGAACAGGGCCTATTTCTATACGCTGGTTACCGGTGACAGCCGTGAACAGGAATTTGCCCTGCGGCGCCGCCTGTTCCTGACAGAGCAGGGATATGAATATGCGGTCAAAGCGGCCGGACGGCCGGAGGAGGCGACGTCATGATGACTCTGAGCCCATCTGCCATGGAGGTGCTGAGCCGGATATGCACAGCATATGCAGACAGGCCGTTTGCAGCGGAGAAGGCGGAGCGGCTGCGTCCTGAAACGCTCTGCCGTGCTGAACAGCAGCTGGCCCTCCTGGAGCTGCGCCGGGCAGGGCTGGTTGAGCTGCGCCAGAAGGTCTGGGGCGAGCAGCTGTTCCAGATTCCGCCGCGGCAGCTGGCGGCAGTCCAGCAGGAGTATTACGCCTGTAAGCTTGAGCCGGTGACAGGTGAACACGTGGCGGCCCAGTGGCCGGCTGAGGCGGGACTGGCGGCGCAGCTGTTCCGGACGCTGGTGTTCATCGGCCGGGAGGGGCTTCCGCTGACTGCCAAAGGCAGCATCCACAAGAAGCATTCCGGCCGGCTGGCTGCCCTGCTGCCTGTGCAGGACAGGCATCTGCACGGTGTATTCCCGGAATCTCCGGCCAATGAGCCGATGCCGCTTTCTGTTAAGGTGCTCCTGGATCTTGCGCTGACGCTCGGACTGGTCATGGCCGGGGATAAAGCCTATCAGCTGGAGCAGGATGTATTGCAGAGCTGGCTGGACCTCGATGAATCACAAATGACAAGCCTTTTGTACAGTGTGATTCTGGAACGCTATGCAGCTGATGAGCCAGCCCTGCAGCATTTCCGCTATCTTTTGCCGTCTCCTGCTTTTGTGCCGGGGAGCTGGTATACGCTTGGCGGTATCCTGGACTTCATGCACCATTCCGGCCTTGCTGCCGGCAAGGAAGCCGGGATACTGCAGCAAGGCTGTCTCAGCTGGCTGCAGTGCCTGGCCGGCTTTGGCTGGTGTGAGCTGGGAATGACGGGCAGCGGGGAAACCTGTTTCCGGTGGACCGGATACAAGCCGGTGCTGCCCGCTGTAAAGCTGCAGGCTTCCGGTGCGGACTCCGGTTCCGCTTATCCCTTACCCGATAACGAATCAGCTGGAGGGAGCTTTATCATCCAGCCGGATTTCGAGGTGCTGGTTCTTCCGGATGTCTCCTACCGGCTTCGCTGGGGGCTCGCCGGCTGTGCGGAGCTGCTGAATATAGACGACGGGATATGGAGCTTCCGGCTGAGCCGGGAAGGGCTAGAGGAAGCGGCAGAACGGGGGCTGCCACCTGAGGAGGTGGCTAGCTGGCTTGCCGCCCATGCCCGCAGCGGGCTGCCTGAGCAGGTCAGGCAGTCTCTGGTCCAGTGGTCGCGCAGCATCGGACGGACCGCCTGGTCACAGGTCATCCTGCTTGCCTGCCGGGATGAAGTAGACGCTGCCGACGTTGCAGCCCATCCCCGGCTTGGGGATAGCCTGACCCGGATCGGCCCGCTTCATTTCATTGTGCAGCAGGGCCGTGCGGAACAGGTGCGCAAAGAGCTGGCAGCAGCCGGCCTGGCGCCGCCGCGGCAGATCGGCGGAACCGGGGAAGGGGACGCGGCGCAGCCGCTGTGTCTGCCTGACGCCGCCGCCTGGGCCGGGCCGGCTTATGTGCTCCCCTCACCGGAAGGCGCTTCTGGCCTGCTCGGCAGCAGGGCTGTACTGCGGACAGTTCCGGCAGCGTCAGACGGGGCGGGAGAGCCCTTGCTTCCAGGGGAAGACAGCATTCCGCAGATATGGGTAAGGGAATGGAGGGAGTACCATACAACTACGGCTAAAAAGGTGATGGAGCAGGCTTTCCGGTGGGGGATTAAGGTCCGCTTGTCTATAGACGGGGAAATCTGCGATTTCATCCCTGAGCAGCTCCGCGGGCATCCCTGGAGAGTGGCCGGCGGACTGATGCCTGCCGGAACCGGGCAGTGCGAGGAAGCGGAGCTGGCGCCGGGTGACTGGAAGGAAATGAAGCTGCTGCTCCCGCAGGAGCTGAGAAATTCTTCTTCTGCTTAGGTGACTGGTTATGTTATGATAGGGTAGTCTACACCATACTGTAGAACATCTGTACAGAAAAGAGTTGACGTTCATGAGCGTAGCGGAATTGAATACGGTCGATATGGCCGAAGTGCTGACATACGCCTATGAATTAGGCGATATGATTAATCAATCCGCTGAAGTGTCGGATTATTTATACTGGAAGGGGCGCGTAAACGCCAATCCCGAAATCCAGGCCATGGTCAGACGGCTGCAGAGCAAGAAGGAGCTGTTCGAGGAGACACAGCGCTTCGGGCATTTTCACCCGAATTACCATATGGCCAAGGACGAAGTGGCAGCAGTCGAGAAGGAGCTTGAGCTGTTCGAGGAGGTCGTCCGCTTCAAGCAGGCGGAGGCGACGCTGGACGACATTTTACACTCCATGTCGGAAGCGATCGCATTCTCGGTATCGGAGAGCATCAAGGTGCCAAGCAATGATCCGTCGCCAAAGGGCGGATGCGGCAGCGGAGGCAAATGCTCCTGCGGATAAGCTGCCCCTTGCAGGGGAGAGAACGAAAGGGCGGATGAGCTTATGTTTGCGGAACGGACAGGATATATCGTATGGGTCAGCGATGTCAAGGCGGCACGCAACCTTGAGAAATACGGAACATTGCATTATGTCTCCCGGAGGATGCATTATGCGGTAATGTATGTGAACGCGGAACGTGCCGAAGAGGTGATGAAGAACGTCCGCAGACTCTCATATGTGCGTAAGATCGAAAGATCCTACCGCAATGAACTGAAGACGGAATACACCAGCAACGGGCAGGACAAGTCACGTTATTACGGCTTGTAGGATAAGTTCATAGGCGGATCGGTATCAGGAAGCAGGCGCTCTAAGCGTCTGCTTTTTGCTTTGAAGGCGTGCCCAGAGGCACGCATTATCTAGTTGGTGCAAGTCCAACCAAGAGAGGGGCCAAGCCACTCTTGTAGCTAGGATGCTTGCGCATGGCGAAATCTATGTGTAAAAGCGCATCGACAAAAGTACCGGTCAGAGACCGGGCGAGCAACAACCCAGGCCGCAACATCAAGTGAATCCTGCCGCATCGTCAAAAAGGCCCTGCAAAGGGGAAAAGAGGGAGCCGAGTCTCGCT
>NZ_FNDX01000081.1 GCF_900099765.1 Paenibacillus typhae
GCCTTTAAGTAATCTCGTTCTTCTTCTATACTGGAAAATGTAGAACGTGGACGTCCTTTTAAAGGGCTGGTTGCCCCTTTTCGTGTATCGAATGGCTCTCCATTCCGATATTTCTTTACCCATACTTTAAGCTGGGTACAGTTCGCAATCCCCAACCTGTCGGAGACAATCTTGTAGCTCTCACCTCCTGTAAAATAGGCTTGAATAGCCTCTGTCTTGAATTCCTCTGTGTACGATTGAAATACTTGTCCCTTTTTGGCCATACAAAAATCCCCTCCAAGTTCACTCATTTCCTCATGTTAACACATGAGGTTTTTTACGAGTGTCTACTTGAAGGGGATAATACCATTAGCGGCAGGATACGGTTTTTTTATACAACAAAATAGGGTTATTCAGCAACCGGAGGGTCAGAGAACACTTTTGGCTCAAACTGCTTGTCGTACAAAGCTTTATACACCCCGTTTTGCTGCAGCAGCCCGTCATGCGTACCTTTTTCAGCGATCATTCCATCCTTAACCACCAGAATCTGATCGGCAGCTACAATCGTGGAGAGCCTGTGGGCGATGACAATCCCGGTTTTGTTCGCGAGCAGGGAATGCATGGCCTGCTGAATGTAGTATTCCGAGACGGTATCAAGGGCAGAAGTCGCTTCATCCATAATAATGACCGGCGGATTCTTCAAAAGCACACGGGCAATCGACAGCCGCTGCTGTTCCCCGCCTGAGAGCTTGATCCCGCGGTTGCCGACGATCGTCTCATATTGTTCCGGCAGCCCCATAATAAAATCATGAATATACGCAGCACGGCAGGCTTCAATCATCTCGGCTTCGGCCGCTCCAGGACGGGCGTACAGCAGATTGTCCCGGATCGTGCCGTTGAACAGATAAGTATCCTGGGTCACCAGGCCAATCTGGGAGCGGAGTGACTCCAGTGTGAATTCGCGGATGCTTGTACCGCCGATGCTGATGGTGCCGGATTGTATCTCATAGAGCCTGGGGATCAGACTGGTAATGGTTGTTTTGCCTGCTCCGCTTGGTCCGACGAGTGCAGTTACGGTGCCTGCGGCAGCAGTAAAGCTGATCCCGCGCAGTGCAGGCTTATCCGGCTGATAGGCGAAATGAACATTGTCGAACAGGATGCTTTTTCCGGCGGCGCTGATTGGTGTGGCTTCCGGCTGATCTGTAATGACCGGCTCCATATCAAAATAATCAAAAATCCGCTCAAACAGCGCCACCGACCGCTTAATATCCACATATAAATTCGTCATTTGCATGACAGGCCCGTAGAGTCTGCCAAGCAGCGCAACGAAGGTGATGATGGTACCAATGGTCAGCTCTCCCTGAATAAAAAGAATGCCGCCATACAGGTAGATCAGCATCGGGCCGATACTCGTAAAGGTGGACAGGAACATGATGAACCAGCGGCCGGCCATAGATTCGCGGATCTGCAGGCGTGTAGCCTCTGCGTTAATGGCTGTGAAGGTTCTGTATTCAGCAGACTCTCTCGTAAAAAGCTTCATCAAAAGATAGCCGCTGATGCTCAACGTCTCCTGAATAATCCGGTTCTGCTCCGAGACCTTTTCCTGCGTCTGCTTGGCCAGCTTCCAGCGTACATTGCCCATTTTGCGGGTTGGCACGATAAACAGCGGCACGACAAGAATGCCAAGCAAAGCCAGCTTCCAGTTCATAAAGAACAGCGCTGCTGCGGTAGAGACGAGTATAAACAGGTTGCTTGTAAAATTGACGATTGTGTTGTTGAACACGCTTTGCACTCCGGTGATGTCACTGGTCATTCTGGTAATAACCTCTCCCTGCTTCACTTCCGAGAAGAACTGCAGGGGCATCTGCTGAAGGTGGCGGTACATCTGATTTTTCATATCATGCACAATATTCAGGGAGATAAAAGAATTCAAATAATTCTGCAGCACTCCCAGCAGGCCGGAAATCACAGTGGTGCCCAGGGAAGCCAGAACGAGCAGAACAAGCAGACGCAAATTTTTATCCGGCAGCGCATGGTCGATAATCTGCTGAATCAGAATCGGGGGCAGCAGCCCCAGCACCGCAGATACAGATAATACAAGCACCACAACGAGCGTCTGTTTCCAGTAGGGGATAAAATATTTGCTGATCCGCAGCAGCAGCGCCCGGGAAAGGTCCGGCCTCCCGCCGGCTTCGTCGAATTTAAACTTTCCGCGCCCCAGTCCTCCGCCGAACCCGCCTGAACTAAAATCTCTAGCCATTTATGCTCACCAGCTTCGCTTGAATTTAATAGAGAGGTCCGGGTAATTTTACACCTGAATGGGAAGGCGGTAAATGCTATAATTAACATTCGCCAGAAAAAGGGGGACACCTATCTTATGATCATTGGTCATCGGCAGGTTGAACGAAACGGCATTATTTATATTATCAGATCAGCTGTCCGTGAGGATGCCGCGGAGCTGTCGGCAATAAGGCTGCAGATTGACGGGGAGACGGAAAATATGGAGCGTCGTCAGGGTGAAGGCTTCATCAGTCCGGAAGGATTTGAAGAGATTATCCGCAAGGATACGGAAGCAGACAGAAATTTATTTCTTGTAGCGGAAGTAGAAGGGAAGCTCGCCGGATTCGCCAGATGTGAGGGAAGCGTGCTGTCCAGGAATGCGCATAAGGTGGAATTCGGAATTTGCATTCTTCGGGCGTTCTGGGGATATGGGATCGGTTACAGTCTGCTGCAGCAGGCCACTTCCTGGGCGGACAGCCAGGGGATCGTCAAGATGGGGCTGACGGTGCTGGAGACCAATACCGGGGCTATCTCGCTCTACCGCAGGTTCGGATTCGAAACCGAGGGCATCCTGAAAAAAGACAAGCTGCTGGCAGACGGTACATACTATAGCACGCTGGTTATGGGCAGATTTAAGGACCAGCTAACTGATGAGGCATGACAGCAATATTCTTACTGCAAAACAGGGCGGGCGGCATCCGAAGAATGCTGCCCGCCCTGTTTGAATCTTCTTTAAGTTCTGCCGCTTGTGATAACTTTGTGCAGCAGATGCCTTGCTGCGCCGGTGATCTCGGGGGCTTGCGCAACCGCTGAGATCACCGAGATTCCATCCGCACCTGCGCGTATTACGGGTGTCACATTATCTGCAGTGATACCGCCGATCCCAACAATCGGTATGCTGAGCCCGCTGCGTCTTAGCTGTTCGATCACTTGCGTTCCCTGTACTGCCCTGGCATCCTCCTTGGAGGAGGTGGGGTAAACCGGGCCTACGCCGAGGTAATCTGCACCATCCGATACCGCCTGCTGTGCTTCTTCGAGCGTATGTGCGGATACGCCGACGATCTTGTCAGCACCGAGCCTGCGCCGGATGGCAGCGGCTGGCTCATCCTCCTGGCCGACATGGACCCCGTCGGCATCCAGCATTTCAGCAAGCCCGATATCGTCGTTGACGATAAACGGGATGCCGCGCTGCCGGCAGATGCCCTGGAGCTGGCGGGCCAGATCAACAGCTGCAGCGCCGCTCAGCGCACCGGGACCCTTTTCCCGGAACTGGAACAGGGTAATGCCGCCGTTAACGGCCTGCAGCAGCGTGTCTGCCGGAGACAGGCGGCAATTCACACTGCCCATTATAAAATACAGCTTCAGCAATTCCCTGATATGTTCGCTGCGGCTAAGCATTCTTCTGCCCCTCTCTTTGACTTTGCCGGTAGGCAAAATGGTTGGTCGGACCATGGCCGCTGCCGATGCCAAGGCTGTGTTCTATGGCCGCGTGAATAAAAGCCTTGGCTGTCTGTATAGCCTCATTAACATGATCTCCTGCAGCAAGTCCGGCGGTTATGGCTGCCGAGAAGGTACAGCCAGTGCCGTGAGTATGCCGGGTATCTATGCGGGGGCTGCTCAGGTACGTTATCGCCTGCCCGTCATAGATCAGATCCCGCACACCGTCCGTTCCGTCGTCATGCCCGCCTTTAAGCACAACATACCTTGGGCCCATCGAGTGAATCAGCCTGGCAGCCTGTTCGCGCTCTTTGAGCCCGGTGATGGTCATGCCGGTTAATATTTCAGCTTCGGGAATATTGGGGGTGACGACCAGAGACAGCGGCAGCAGCTCACTGACCAATGCGGCCACCGCCTCCTGCAGCAGGAGAGGAGAGCCGCCCTTGGCGACCATCACCGGATCGACTACAAGCCGGCCCCAGCCGTATTCCCTGATCTTGGCGGCTGTGGTTCTTATGATTGCACTGCTGAACAGCATGCCCGTCTTCACGGCCTCCGGCGGCAAATCGGCTCCGACGGAATCGAGCTGGGCGGCCACAGCCTCCTCCGTCAGGGGATAGACAGCCTGAACGCCCAGCGTATTCTGTGCCGTGACTGCTGTGAGTGCTGACATGCCGTACACGCCCAGCTCCTGAAAGGTCTTGAGGTCAGCCTGGATACCTGCACCGCCGCCGCTGTCCGAACCGGCAATGGTAAGTGCTTTTACTGCTTTGGTCATACCGCATTCTCCTTTTTGCCTGCAGGCTGTTAGTGGTTAAGCTGTTTGAGCTGCGATCTTTGGCTGTAGATTTCCGGGGTCACTGCGGACAGCTGATTCAGAAATTCAATCTGAAACGCTCCCGGCCCCTGGCCTTCAGTCCGCTCTGCGGCGATCTCAGCGGCGACGCCGTAAAAGGAAATCGCTTCTGCTGCCGCTTCCAGCCATGCGCCTTCGCTCGCGGCAAGAAATGCACCGGTTACTGCACTGAGCAGGCACCCGGTTCCGGTCACCTTGGTCAGCACCGGATGGCCGTTGCTGGCCACAAAGGTGCGGCTGCCGTCGGTAATGACATCCTCCCGGCCGGTAACGATGACTACACAGCCGAGCTTTTGGGCAGCCTTTTTGGCCAGTGCAAGCACATCGCCTTCGCCTGCACCGGCATCCACGCCCTTGCTGGCCCAGCTCTCGCCGGCTACATTGGCCACCTCGGCCACATTGCCGCGCAGCGCGGTCAGCTGCATGGACTGCACCAGCTTCTGTGTGACCTCGCTGCGGTAAGCAGTCGCACCGGCGCCCACCGGATCAAGCACCAGCGGTACGCCATGCGTATTGGCGGACTGTCCGGCGAGGATCATGGAGCTGATAGCCTGTTCGTTCAAGGTGCCGATATTCAGCACCACTGCTCCGGACATGGCGGCAACATCCGCCACCTCTTCGCGCGCATCGGCCATAAAAGGGGAGGCACCCAGCGCCAGCAGCCCGTTGGCGGAGAAGTTGGCCACCACAATGTTGGTAATGTTATGTACGAGCGGATTCAGCTCGCGTACCTTGGCTAAATAGGACATGATTATTCCTCCTGAAAATTAGGATAAAAGAATAAATAAAAGAGTGTCCGGATAGCAGACACCAGGATAGTTGTACTTTGGAGTCAATTTCATAATTCAGTTTGTTGAGTAGCAAGACTGGGCCAAAATTTTTGAGATCGTTTTTTAAAAAAATCAGGCTACTTTCTGGAAACTGTTTAACTGCTTGTTCAACTTGTCTAGCGCAAACTTACTCAAATTGTAGGCCAGTGTACTGAGCTGGAAATCCACACCTGCCCGGACACCGCGATGACGTGTACGTTTCATGCCAAAATACTCTTTGAGGTACGCAAAAACTCGTTCCACGGCCGTTCGCTTGTTGTACAGTTTCGTAAAGCTCTCGCTACCTCTTGCGGGGTAGGCGTGCTTTCGTAAATCCGTTTGGATCCG
>NZ_FNDX01000073.1 GCF_900099765.1 Paenibacillus typhae
AGTTCACTGCATTATCTTTCAACCCATGCCGATCCCTCTACGCCGGAGGATTCTTCGCTGTTGTTCCAAGTTCTGCTCAGCTTCCTTGGCCTTCGTCCATAGATGCGGGACTCGGCATCCTCTGTTCCCCTTCGCAGGGCCTTTTTGACGACGCGGCAGGATTCACTTGATATTACGGCCTGGGTTGTTGCTCGCCCGGTCTCTGACCGGTACTTTTGTCGATGCGCTTTTACACACAGATTTCGCCATGCGCAAGCATCCTAGCTACAAGAGTGGCTTGGCCCCTCTCTTGGTTGGACTTGCACCAACTAGATAATGCGTGCCTCTGGGCACGCCATACAAAAAAGGCCTCCGTCAGCCAACGACAGAAGCCTACTCCTTTACTTCATTCACCATCTTACGACGGCAGTATGTACATCCTAAACCTTAAACAGCACAATGATCTCCGTCAGCAGCACCAGGCCGGCCGCGGATACACCGAAAGAGTTGATCAGCGTCAACGCCTCCGGATAGCTTTCTTTACGGAATTGGGAGCACAAGGAAACGGTCCAGAGAACGGTGAAAAAAAGTCCCGCCGAACCGCATCCCTGCTCTGCCAAGGCTCGTCTTCTGCGCTTGAAGAAGGAGCCCAGCCCCGCAAATGTAAACAGCATATAAATGACAAGCTCCGCAGTTGAAATGACGATAATCTCTCCGGCCGAAAAAAGATGCATTAAAGCGTACTGCATGCTCAATCCCATAAACACAAGCAGGTTAAAGGAAGCTTTGCTCAAGCTCAAGTCCTATTCCTCCATTTGCGTATTAATGTATAGCAGCATTTAGATAACGTTTACATTATAATTGCAAACGGTTTCCTTTTCTGTGATTTATGACTCTTGACGCATACCTGTAGAAGCAGCTTTCCTTATAGCATCCATAAGCTGGTGCAGCCGCAAAGCTTGGGCGAAATCAGGCAGCTCTATCCCTTCTTCTCCCCCTAAACGCTGTGCAAACAATGCGTAGAGCCCGGCAACATTATGTCCTGGGCCTGGGGATACATTTCGTATCTTTGAGCAATACTCTTCCGGTGTTTGCAGCAGCACAGCCTCGCCGGAGGACCGGACCATTTGCAGCTTCAGCCGGTCCATCTGGAACATCAGCTGATCCTTCGGAGTAATCAGCAATTCTCCGCCGCTTCCGATAATCCGCAGCGTAAAGCCTGGCGAACCCGCATTGACGAACTGGGCTGAAACAAGTGCATTCTGCGCCAGCCTGCCGTGAATCACCACATGATCCGGTGCATTTGCGCTCAGCGTCTCTCCTGTCTCAAGGACGCGTACATACGGGTATTGTGTCGCCAATGTGCCGGTAACCTCAACAAACGGCGCTACCATGTATTCAATTGCATCCAGGACATGCGCCGCCCCGATGGTCAGCTGATCGGCCCCGTTAGCTTCATCCAGCAAATAGACATGCGCCAGGTCTACCGTCCCGTCCGATGTTGGAAATACAGGCAGAGCAACGATTGCATTCACAGCCAGTACGCGGCCAATCTCACCTTGGGCAACTAAGTCCCGAATGTAGCGGACAGCAGGATTGGCCCTTGCCTGCAGACCGGCTACATGCTTAACACCCTGTTCTTCCACAAGTGCAAGCAGTGCCTGCGCCTCATCCGTATTCCGGGCGAGCGGCCATTCACTGTACACATGTTTACCGGCCTTTATCGCTTCCCGTAGCAGCTGATCATGCGCCGGTACCTTTACCGTTACCGCTACAATATCAATTTCCGGTTGTCCGGCCATCTCTTCAACACTTGTATAGTATGAATCTATGCCGTGAAGCTCAGCCGCCGCACGCGCAGTTTCCGGTTGTGTTCCAGCCACAGCCCTGACTTTATATGAATTCAGCTTCTTTAGTGCAGGAATGTGTGCCTGCCCTCCCCATCCGCCCGCTCCAGCGATACCGAGCTGCCAAACTTTTTCCATTTCCATATTGCTTCCTCCTCTATTGTTGTACTGACATGATTGATCATAAAGGATATAATCAGATCACAAAAGTACGCACTTTTCAGTGATATAGTTACCGAATGGTGAGGTACTAAGGAGGAAAAGATTATGACACTAGAAGCAGATAGGGCCAATAATGAGGATAAGCCCCGGCAAAAGCGATATCAAAATCCCACCGAAGCCACCCTTGAGAAAATTGGCGGCAAATGGAAGACCGCAATCCTCTGCCTGCTGGCTGAGCAGGGGGAACAGCGCAACGGGGAGATGCTGCGCACACTTACACCGATTACCCAAAAAATGCTTACCCAGCAGCTAAAAGAGCTTGAAGCAGACGGGCTTATTCTCCGCACTGTTTTTCTGGAGGTGCCGCCAAAGGTTGTCTACGAGCTTACTGAAAGCGGCAGGTCCCTGCAAACGGTTCTCGATCCGCTTTGTGAGTGGGGCAAACGGTTTGTTAATGCTATCCATCAGGACAGTAGCACAGATCGTGAGCCAGATCAGGATAAACAGCAGTAATTTCCATACTATTCCCACTGCTTTTATCCCAAGGCAACTACAGCACTGCTGAGCAGCATTAATATCGAAACCGGTGCCCAGATTCTACGTTCCCGGACGCTTTTGGTAATAAGATTTAGAACAGAAGCTATCACGGAAAAAGTAACCACGAACCAGACCGCCACATCGGCAAACTCCCGCCAGCCGGGCAAAAGCAGCTCTGCTTTACTCAGAACAATTAGCGCGAGCAGAGCCAGAATGACGATCTGCACCAGGCATGCCGCACGCATAGGAGCCGGAAGCCTGCCGGGGAATTTCCCGCCCATCGCATACTCTCCCCAGGGCATACCTGCAGCTAGTGCTGCCTGAAACAGAATGACTATGCAGATCAGGACTGAAAAGACAGTTGCTGCTAGGGACAGGGTCATTGTTGTTGCCTCACTCTCTGGAGGGGTTTGTTAATGTATACGAATAGTTCAATCCATTTTCACCAAAATTTCATTATATATTTGTGTTACCTCGGCATATCCGACTATCCTGCTTCCCTCCTGAATGGTTAATATTCGGCCTATCCATAACGTTTGAGGGTAATATTCCGGAGTTATGAACGTAATAGTCCCCATTACACTATCCCCTGGCTGCACCAGAATATCACCATAATATTTATGTATACCAGTTGTTAAATAATCATCTTTCATCAAGTGTGCCGGACGGTAGCCTGAGCGTGCCGGCCTATCCCGGCCACTGCCTTTCCCGTCACTTTTCAACAAGGTTATTTTTGCCGCAATATGTGGTAAGTAGAAAACCACCCGTCTACCTCCCCTTCACTGTAAACTTTTCCTTCACGGTCCCGTTACCATGTTCTTCTATAATGTGATTACTTACTTCTGCCCGTATGATTCTATTTCCACTACAATCTATAAAGTAATATTCGTCCTCTGCATAACCGGATTCTGATTCTTTATTAGAGACCTTTAAAACTCCTGTAACGGGAATTTCAAATACATACTGATTATTAATCAATTCAATATAGGGATAAGAATCCTGTCCAAAAATAATTTCAACCGGGTCGGCAAATCCATCAACGAATCCCCCATCTTAGAAAAGATATTCTCCGTTCGTATAAAACGACGCCCTTATTTTATATACTCAATAATCGAAGCATGGGGAATTTCGCCGACCTCTCCTACCAAAGTACGAAAAGCCATGCCGTGTCCGGTGATGATGACCTTTTGAAATCCGGAATACTTGTCTATTACCTGATCCATCCGCTTCTTCAGCAGCTCTTTAGATTCCCAAAGCCTGCGCTCCCCGGGAGGATAAACTCCATGATTCGCATCATAATCGTCCCCCAGCTCTTTAAGCCTATCCAATGAATCATATTCAAAGGTTAGGTCAGGCTGCCATTCCCTTAAATCGAATTCTATCTTTATGTCTAACCCAAGTTCTTTAGACAGTATAGCAGCTGTCTGCAATGCTCTTGTATAAGGAGAAGAGAGTATAATTTCGGCTTGTTGTAGACGATGATCTTTTGCTGCCGCATATGCCTGGTCTACTCCTGAGTCCGTAAGAGGAACAAGGTCCCGGCCGTGCCCCTTTAGATTATATTGTTCGTTGATATCCCACTGAGGTTCGCCATGCCGAACAAGAAAGAATTGAGTCACTGCAAATCCCCCATACATCCATTTTTTGTATTACTCATTTCGCTTCTGACACTACGCATTCCTTCCCTGAAAATAGTCCTGTGCTTCCCCTGCTCAACTTCATATCACATCACCGCCGCACTCTATATACTATACTTGTTCATATAGATGAACTTTATTAGTGAAGAAGGCACGTCAGCATGACATTCATGAGTTGCTGCTGTTAATGCAAAAAGCACCGGAAACCCGCGGCTTACTCCGCTTTTCCGGTGCAAATCTCAAACATATTACGCCTTTAAACAGGCTAACTATTGTACAGGCCCCGGCCAACAAAATTGGCACTGACCGGCTCTTTGCCGATCTCCCGCGCCCAGACTGAGAGCTGGCCGGTGTGGTGGATTTCGTGGGAGATCAGGTGCCGCATGACTTCGCCGCATGGATGGGGCACCTCTCTGCCGTCATCCAGAATGTCGATCATCATCCGGTTCGCCAGACTGTCATTCCCTGCGGACCTGCCAGTTATATTCGAACAGCTTTTGCATGGTCAGAGCCTCCTGTAAACGTATTGAACTGCGGAATAAGCGCAACAAATCTATGGATACATTTGCATTAATAATCCGCTGACAGCATTCCCTCTATACGGTCAATCAGCTGGTGCAGCCCCGCTTCATCACCTGCATACTGGCGGACATCACTTCCAAGCAGCTCATTAACCCGCTCTCTGACAAAAGTAAGGCTGTAAGCTGCACCTTTATATTGTCCTGTGTTATCTGCCAAGCTGTACGTTATGCTATCGACATTATCAATCAGCCTAAAGAGTACAATCGAATTATGGTAAAAAGCATCCCCGCTGATCGCCCCGTTTCGGATCACCCCGGCAGTGTCATTCATTGTATACTTAATCGTCAAACCGTACGGCGGAGCCACCGTCTGAAGCTCCATTCCCTGCCCTTCCAGACCTTCCGGTACCGGCAATGCGCTGATCAGCCCGCCTACCTTGCTGGCGGCTCCCACATAGGGGGTGCGGTTCTTCAACAGCTGCTCCACACTGTATCCCTTATAAGGCAGCTGTTCAGGTGACGCTACAGGCTTAGGGTTCACTATACAAACTGCCAGAATAACAGTGACCGCCACAAAAACAATCGCGGTGATCCAGGGTGAAGGCTGGCGGTAGGCGAGAATATTTTTAATTCTGGTTTTCACATTCCCTTCCCCAAAAGCGAGCGGATTACCAGCGGGAACTCCCCTTTTGCCTGTTGCCAGCGTAAGTAATGAGGTTGAGTAGCTCCCTTTAATCCCGCTTCCCAGCTTCCGGACGACAGCCTCATCGCAGGACATCTCCATATCTTTGCTCATCAGCGCATACGACAGCCACATCAGGGGATTGAACCAGTGAATGATCAGCAGCAGGAAGGCAAAAGGCTTGATCAGATAATCCAGTCTGCGGATATGCGTCTGTTCGTGCAGTACGATATAAGGCAGCTCCTGCCTGCTCATTCCTATTGGAATATAAATTTTCGGCTTTATAAACCCGCATACAAAGGGTGCTGCAATCTGATCCGACTCAAAAATATTCTCTCTAACAAGTGTTGCCGTCCGCAGCTTAACAGTAATGCGCACATACGATACAACGCTGTATAGTAAAAGAACGGCTGCACCTGCCAGCCAGATCATACTTCCCGTCCACAGGATCAGCTGCAGCGGATTTACACTTGCCATCGGCGCAGCTTCCGGAAAAGTGCTGTTAATCAGCCGGCTGATTCCGCCAATCCCCGCATCCACAGCAGGCTTCAGCTGCAGCCCGATCTCTGCAGGGACAAATTCCATTACTCCAGTTCCCGACTGGCCCTGGCCCCGGGGCTGGAACAACCGCAGCAGGCTGAAGTTCGAAGTGAAGGGGACAGGGAGCAGAAGTCTGACTAACACTGCCGACCAGAGCAGGTAAGAAAATATTTTGGGGGCACGGCGCAGAAACAACCTCGTTAGGATCACTGCTAATGCCACATAGCCGGCCGTAATGCTCATATTAAGGACGGTGACGAACAGGCCTGTAATCATCGGGTCGCCTCCTCAATAATCCGCTTCAGCTCCTCAGCCTCCTTTTCAGACAGCTTCTTTTTGCCGAGAAAAGCGGTTAAAAATTGCGGCAGCGATCCGCCGAAGGCTTTTTCCACTACCGTCTGGCTTTCGTATTGCTGGGCCTCTTCTTTTTTGATAATGGCGGTAACGGTTGCGTCTTCGTTCTTCAGAATTCCCCGCTCGCACAGCTTCCGGAGCACCGTATAGGTCGTTGACTTCTTCCAGCCCAGCTTACTCTGGCTCAGCTTAACCAGCTCTGTTGAATTAATCGGCTCGTTATCCCAGATCAGGCAGGCGAATTTGTACTCGGCATCAAACAATTTGTAGGTTTCCATGCAGCTCCTCCTCTTCATAAGTTTACTACAGTAAACCTCGTGACTTGAGTTTATTGCAGTAAACCTCAAAAGTCAAGCCGCGCTCAGCCCTTTGGCGTACTCACTGGCATTCCCGTTCCGGAAATCCTGATCAGTCTGGCACCAAGTACAACAAACCACGCCGCAAAAGCCAGCTGACATACAAACATTACGGCCGTCCCGATCAGCCAGGGAAAAGATCCGATCAGATCCAGAATCCCGGCAGCAAAGCCCAGATAGGCAGCGGCCTTACCGAGAGGGCTTTTTAGAATGACAAGGCTAAGTACAATCGTTGCGATTCCCATAATGAGCGCCGCCGTATGCAGCCCACCGTAATATAAGCTGAACATCAGCTTCAGGCTCTCCGCAGATAATTCAATATGAAAGACAGGGTAGACGATCCGCCCCAGAATGACGACGAGCAGCATGTAAACGGGAATGCTTAGCGCCAGTAATCCGCAGCCCAGCAGGGTTTTTGGCAAATCTGTCTTCACCAGAACTTGATATAGCGCAGCAATAGCCGGTATCAGACATATCGGGGCAAAGAACAGCAGCTCGTCCGCCATGGACATATTAAACTTCCACCCGGCCAGCCATGCCATCAGCTCAGTATCCGTAGCCGCTCCTGGGGCAGGCACCGGCAGCATAAACAGATACTGTATAAAAAAGAGGACGCCCGCCAGAATCAGCGCGCCCCCTCCAAACTTTACACTTGGCTTTGATTGCATGTGCTTCAGCTCCATCTCCGGTAAAGTTGGATATAAGGCTTAATGGAACAGCTCCAAAAGATCACTCAAACGGTTAATCGTATAATCCGGATCACTAACCTCTCCAAAGCCGTAGCTCGCAAAAACAAACGGGATATCGGCGAATGCAGCCGCATTCTGGTCCCCCGCTGTGTCACCCACGTAGACCGGACTCTCAAGATTGTTTCTTTGCATGATCAGCCTGATGTTCTCGCCCTTGGACAGCCCGGTCCGGCCCGGGTTCTCATAGTCCGCGAAAAACCTGCCCAGCTGATGGTACTCATAAAAAGCCTCGATATATCCCTTCTGGCAATTGCTTACGATGAACAGCTTGTATTTCGCCGATAAAGCCGTGAGGACCGCTTCCAGCTCTTCATACAATGTTCCGCCCTGCTTGACGAGGTAATGGCACTCAGCTTCACAGCACTCATCCAAAAGCCTCTGCTGTACAGTCTCCTCCACCCCGGGCAGCAGAATTTTGCCAACCTCAGCAGGCAGAAGACCCATAATTCCCTGTAAACTTTCCTTGGTAATCACATGAGGAATGTCTCCATACCTGCGCAGCACATCATTCCACGCCACCGTCACCACATCCGAAGAATCCCACATCGTCCCGTCCAGATCAAAAATAATGCTGTCCATGTTAGCCTCCTGCTATAAGTTATCTTTTGTGTTATTTAATTCCTTTTGGACCTCCATACATTTGTACGAACTCTTTAAGGTCTTTGAGTGTAGAAGGGATAAAGCTCTGATCAGACAGGAATTCAAACCTAAGCTCATTTTCCTGAGCTGGATATTCTTTATAGAAACCTGTGCACATGATGTGCCCCTGCCAGGTAAAAGTGCATTTAAATTCCAGATTATGCTCAGTGCTGCTGAAGGACGCTTCTCCACTGAGATCTTCAAATGATTTTTTTAGCTGCTTATAAAATAAATATACTTCCCCCGTAGAGAACCATAGTTCGCCGCTTGCTCCAAAGCCGCTGCTCTTAATTTCAACAATACCGTTGGCATCGTAACCTCCAAAAATACTTGTGCTATCAGGAAACCCAAACAACTCTTCCAGCTCCAGCTTCAAATAACCTTGGTTTCCTCGTAGTATAAATCCTCCCCGGTCATTCACGCAGATCCTTCACTCCATTCGTGCATCATTCCAGCGCCTTATCAAACTCCGCACCATTTCCACTGTACAAATAAGTGTATTCTCCATATTCGTTCATATCAGAATCAGAATAGTACTTATCTATCAAGTACAGTACTTGATTGCGGTACAAGTTGGCTTCTTCTCTCATAAAACCACCAAATGCCCCAGTCCCGGATGTACGTTCACTAGGTGCCTCAGACGTATCAGACCAGTTTATCCATTCCAGCTCTGACCCTTGTTCAACAAAAGCCTCATACCTTTTCTTATATTCCCTCAATATGTTTTTGTCTTCTTCAAACTGATAGTGCTTGATTAAGTCTTCAATCAGATGCGGTAAAAAGGGTTAGGATTATAATCGCGAACAGGCTTACAAACCTGCTCTTGCTATCTTTAATCATTAGATCCACTCTTCCTTACCTGCTGTTCAGCCAGTAACGAGGCAAGAAATGGCTCCAGCACATCATCTTCCAGCTGGAATAACTCAACAATATTATGCGGGAACAATATTCCCCTGCTTTCCTCTTTTTCAAAAAGCTCCCGTCTGCCGAATGCATTATTGGCCTTAGAGTATCTGCTCTCGAGCACAGCCATCAACTGAAAAAAACGCATATATGGCTCCTGCTTCCATATTGCCTGCACCATACTCATTATCCGCTCTATTCTCTCCGGATCGCGCATTCCTCTCTCCCCCAATTTTAGGATATATAAGTATAATACCAGCTACCGTGCAGCTTACATATACAGGATTGTGCAATCCGCCGCTTCCACGCAAAAACGGGCCGCCTCACCGAGGCAGCCCGTCGCACACATTACATATTAGAATACTTTTGTCGTCCACGATTCGCAGTTCCAGGTATCGGTTACGATGTCGCGGTAGAATTCAGGTTCGTGGGAAATCAGCAGGATGCTTCCCTTGTACGCTTTGAGCGCACGCTGCAGCTCGTCCTTGGCGTCTACGTCAAGGTGGTTCGTCGGCTCATCGAGTACGAGCAGGTTGGATTCGCGGTTGATCAGCTTGCAGAGCCGGACTTTGGCTTTTTCGCCGCCGCTCAGAACCGCAATCTTGCTCTCGATATGCTTGGTGGTCAGGCCGCACTTGGCAAGGGCCGCGCGGATTTCGAACTGGGTGAAGGACGGGAACTCGTTCCAGATCTCTTCGATACAAGTGTTGTAGTTGGCTTCCTTCATCTCCTGCTCGAAATAGCCGATTTCCAGCAGATCGCCGAGTCTGGCAGAACCGGAAATGGTCGGGATCTGTCCGAGAATGCTGCGCAGCAGCGTCGTTTTACCGATACCGTTGGCGCCGACGAGCGCGATCTTTTGTCCGCGTTCCATGCTCAGGTCAAGGGGTCTGGAGAGCGGGGAATCATAGCCGATCACCAGATCCTTCGTCTCAAATACAACCTTGCCGGAAGTACGGCCCTGCTTGAAGTTGAACTGCGGCTTCGGCTTCTCCTTAGCCAGCTCAATCACTTCCATCTTGTCGAGCTTCTTCTGGCGGGACATCGCCATATTACGGGTAGCCACACTCGCCTTGTTACGGGCAACGAAGTCCTTCAGGTCGGAAATTTCCTGCTGCTGGCGCTTAAAAGCAGACTCAAGCTGCTGCTTCTTGGCCTCATACACCTGCTGGAAATACTCGTAATCGCCGACATAACGCGACAGCGACTGATTTTCCATATGGTAGATCAGGTTGATAACGCTATTCAGGAACGGAATATCATGGGAGATTAGAATGAAGGCATTCTCGTATTCCTGCAGGTAGCGCTTGAGCCAGATGATGTGCTGCTCATCCAGATAGTTCGTAGGCTCATCGAGGAGCAGAATGTCCGGCTTCTCCAGCAGCAGCTTCGCCAGCAGTACCTTGGTGCGCTGTCCGCCGCTCAGATCATTTACATCCTTGTCCAGACCGATATCGGTCAATCCCAGACCGCGGGCGGTTTCGTCGATTTTGGCGTCGATCATATAGAAATCCTGGTTAGTCAGCGTATCCTGAATGGTGCCGACATCCTCCAGCAGCTGCTCCAGCTCCTCCGGAGTCACATCGCCCATCTTGCCGTACATATCGTTCATTTCCTGCTCCATATCAAACAGATACTGGAAGGCACTGCGCAGCACATCACGGATCGACTGTCCTTTGGTCAGCACGGCGTGCTGATCGAGATAACCTGCCCGCATCCGCTTGGCCCATTCCACCTTGCCTTCGTCCGGCTGAAGCTTGCCTGTGATGATGTTCATGAAGGTAGACTTCCCTTCACCGTTGGCCCCGATCAGACCGATATGCTCACCCTTCAGCAGGCGGAAGGATACATCCGTGAAAATAGCCCGGTCACCAAACCCGTGACTCAGCTTCTCTACATTTAATATGCTCATGAAGTTAACACCTTTTCCTTTACAAAGTATACTCGTCATATTATAAAGGTTTTGGTCCCGCAACTCCAGAAGGGTTTTCAAATTCAGAAAAAAGACTGTTTTTAATTGAATTTTACATAGGAATTTTCAGTATTTTCAGGTAATCTAATAGAGTTGAATTCCGGACCTGCAATGTAATAGAATGAACTAATTAAAGTGAAAAGGATGCGCATAAGCAATGCGGTTGAAAGAACCACGCACACTCAGTAAAAGATCCATACTCTTCTTCTCTATCATTATGCTGGCGAAAAGCTACTTTGCCTGGTATTACCTGTTCGAGGACGGGCCGACCTGGAGTACCTGGTTCAAAGAAATCCCCTTTGTCCTGATTATCTTCTGTCTGATTGAGTGGTTCGCCACCAAGCGGAAGATTGCTATTTACATGCTCGTCAATCTATTAATTACTGTTTTATTTTTCTCGCTGATCGTCTATCACAATCATTTCGGCATTATTGCTACTTCGCAGGTAATCGGCCAGGCTAAACAGGTGGGTGCGGTCAAAAAGAGTATTTTCGCCGTGATCCATCCGCAGTACATGCTGATCTTCCTGGACATCATTATCATCAGCCTGATCATGTTCAGCCGCAAGAAGGCACTGGCCTGGAAAAAAGCGATGTCCCGCCGCAGCAACCGCAAGGTTGTCGCCGCTCTCTTCTGCATCTCGCTGGTCATCTGTATGATGAATATTTTCCCGAACAAAGCCAGTATGAACGAGACGGTTCAGGCCGAGCAGATGGGTATACTGAATTATGAAGCCTATGCCCTGCTGGCAGGCCAGGAAGAAGAGCTGATCGACAGCTCGGCCATTACGCAATCTGTGATTGATCAGACCAAGGGCATCACGGCTACGTCGACTCCGATCCTGTATGGCGCAGCCAAAGGCAAGAACCTGGTCATTATTCAAATGGAATCCTTCCAGAATTTTCTGATTCATCTGTCGATTGACGGGCAGGAAATCACACCGAACATGAACAAGCTGGCGGACAGCAGCATCTATTTCCCGCGCTTCTTCCAGCAGGTCGGCCAAGGCAACACCTCGGATGCGGAGTTTATCGTCAACACTTCGTTCTATGTACCGCCGGATGGTCCGGCGACCGAGATTTATGCGCCAAAAGAGCTGCCAAGCTTACCTAAGCTGCTGCAGGAGCAAGGCTACGATACCGCCACCTTCCATACGAATGAAGTGGATTTCTGGAACCGCGGTGAGCTTTACCGGGCACTTGGGTTTAACCGTTATTATGACAAAGCTTTCTTTGGCGAGGAGGATACGGTGTTCTACGGCGCCTCTGATGAAGTGCTCTATTCCAAAACTTCTGCAGAGCTGGCCCGGATGAATGAGAGCAGCCAGCCGTTCTATTCCCATGTCATTTCGATGTCCTCGCACAATCCGTTTACCATTCCGGAGAACAAGTACCAGATGAACCTGCCGGAGCGGTATGAAGGAACATTTGTCGGAGACTACATCCGCGCCCAGAACTATGCGGACTACGCGCTGGGACAGTTCATCGCTGAGCTTAAAGAGAACGGCGTCTGGGACGACAGCCTTGTTGTGCTCTACGGGGATCACCGCGGCCTGCCGATTTTCTCGCTGAAGGATGAGGATAAGGTTCTGCTGGAGGAAATTCTGGGAAAAGAGTACACCGAACGTGATCTGATCAACATTCCGCTGATCATTTCTTCTGCCGGCGTGCCTGTTCCGAGTGTACAGAACCAGCTGGGCGGTCAGGTGGACATCCTGCCTACAGTAGCCAATCTGCTTGGTGTTCCGCTGGACAACCATATTCACTTCGGCCAGGATATCCTGAACCAGAGAGAGTATAACCTGCTGCCGCAGCGTTATTATCTGCCGACCGGGTCCTTTGTCAATAACGAGGAGCTGTTCCTGTCCGGCAGCGGGTTCGAGGACGGCCAGCATTACACGCTGTCCGGCGACGGCGACAAGCCGCTGCAATCCACTGAAGCTGAGTTCAACTCTGCACTGAAGCTGCTTCAGCTGTCAGACAGCTATGTGTCGCAGCTGCCGGACCGCGAAGTTGCTGAAGAATAAGACTTGTAATCGAGTAGGAGGCTACCCATTGACTGAGTAGCCGACCTCTCACACCACCGTACGTACCGTTCGGTATACGGCGGTTCAATCGCATTAGTGCAATTTACGTAATTGCTCGTACTGTGCTGGGAAGTCATAATATCCCGCCAGTGCGAGCTTTTCGTTTGTTATGGAACGAGACAGTACAGGGCTTCCGGCGATACGCCAATAGCCAAGTCGGGAATTCCCCCACTGGTAGGCCTGCCACTCCGGTATCCCTAGCTTGTGTAGGTTTTGCACCTTTGTTTTGGGCTTCTTCCATTGCTTCCAGATGTACATTC
>NZ_FNDX01000072.1 GCF_900099765.1 Paenibacillus typhae
GCATGCGCTTAAGATCGTTCGCGGAGCATGTAGAATGGCTCAATCCGAAGATTCAAGGATGGAGAAATTATTACTACACGAACTACAGCCAAAAGAGATTAGCGAAACTGGATTGGTATATTCTGCAACGCTTAACCCGGTGGTACGCAAAGAAGAGACAACGCGGGAGATGGATAAGTTCACGATCTGAGGTTAAGTATATGGCCAATAGGTATGGACTAAAAACGCTATTGTGATCTGCATGCACATGAATGACGAACATCGGAAAGCCGTATGAGGGAAAACCTCACGTACGGTTTGATGAGGAGGGGCTGGTTTAAACCCAGCCCTTTACTCTAGTAGGAAGGCGGGATTTGCGTATGCTAAAAAAAGATGCGGATAAACGCCCTGCTATGCTGTTTATGTCAGATTCTATCCCGCCGCCAGGTGATTTATGTCAATATAGCTGTACTCTGCTGATTGTGATACAAATAACAGGTTTCTCCTATCAGGTATGCTAGAATTTGCAGCAACAAAAGCGAAAAACAACCTTGCAGACAGCATATCATTGTGTTATATTGTATATAGATTTAGATTGAGTCTAAATACAATAACAAATAAATTCACTATAGGAGGCTATTAAGAATGAGTACTCAAGTCAATAATCAGACTGAACTTCATGCTGCATTGAACCGCCAGACTGCAAACTGGACCCTGCTCGGAGTGAAACTGCATCACTACCACTGGTATGTGAGCGGACCCCAATTCTTCACCCTGCATGCCAAGTTCGAAGAGCTCTACACCGAGGCTGCCACCTATGTGGATGATCTGGCTGAACGTCTGCTCGCTATCGGCGGTAAGCCGGCTTCGTCAATGACCCAATACCTCGCGCTCTCCGAGCTGAAGGAAGCTGCCGGCGGCGAAAGTGCAAAAGAAATGGTTGCCCAGCTGATTAAGGATTTTGCACATGTCTCCGAAGAGCTCAAGAGTGCGATCTCCGCTGCGGAGGAGCTCAGCGACCAGCCGACGGCTGATCTTCTGATCGGAATCAGAACCAGTGTTGAGAAGAATGCCTGGATGCTGAATGCTTATCTGGCTTAATAACAACTGCTTGATGAATGGCTAAGCTGCTTTGCCCTGTGCAGGCTGCTGGAGTATTAAAGTGCCCGTGCGATAACCGCACGGGCATTTTTGATATATCGCCTATTTAATGAATACACCGCCGAATGGCAGCACCTCACGCAGAAAACGCTTGATGATTCCATCCTCGTCATGCTCCCGTTCAAAGCGGCGGCTCTGGCGGCCTGCCTGAAACAGCACCGGCCCGTGGCCGGTCATTTTCCAGTGATAGCTCATATGCTGGCTGGCCAGATGATTGCCGTACACGGTCAGCTCGAGCCTGGCGTTCTCCGGATAGGCAATAATACTGCCTGCATCCACATACAGCGGCTCCGTCGGATGCAGTTCAGCCTCGCAGACCGTTCCTTCGGTAAGAATGCCGATGCTGCCGTGGCCGGCAAATTTCACCTTCACCACATCACGGGTCACCAGCATATTCTTCATGCTCAGTACGCGTGTCTGCATTGTAATTCCATTACTGTAGAAGAACAGGTGCCTGAAATCATAGAGCAGATCGCTTTTGCCGTCCAGCTGCAGGGTTTTGACCTTGTAGCCGGGAGGAAGCGCTGCGACAAACCGGCAAGGTCCGGACAGATCAGAACGGATCAGCTTGCGCTTGCGGTACATGCCCTTGACATTCATCAGCCGGTCAGCCCTTCCGGAAGAAGGGCCCTGATATGCGATGATCTGCTGAGGATGCAGGACATGAACCTCTTCATTCTCCCCGACAGTAAAAGCAATGGCTTGTCCGCTGCTGCTGTCACCTTCATCCTGGATGTCAACGTTCATCGTTCATCCTCCTTCCTGTTAAGAGAGAACCAGATACTGCGTTAACGCAGCCTGTCGCGCAGGCTGTCGCTTTTTGTGGAGCGGTGGCGCATCATAAAGCGCAGCAGCCGGATGATAACAAAATAGCCAAGAATAAGGGCAATTCCGGTTATCACTGTAACCTTGATCCGGTTATAATAATTTTCCCGCTCGGTGCGGTCATTTTTGAGTTCATCAACAACGAGGCTGAGCTGGCGGTTCTGCTCCTGCAGGGCCTCATTCTGGGCGCGGTAGCTCTCCATCTGCTCCAGCGTCTGCCCCAGCTGGCTCTGGGTTTCCCCTAGTGCATCAACGGTCTGGCCGAGCTGATCCTTGGTCTGCTGGAGCTCTTCAACAGTCTCCTGATAGCTCTGCTGCAGCTTATTCACTTCGCCCGGCAGCTCTGAGAAGTTCTGTAATCCATTATATAAATCACTGAAATAATTGGCCTCTGCTGCCGGAGCCGGCAGGTAAACGGACAGACCGAGCAGCAGCAGGGCTGATAGCGTCAGCTTCTTCCATGTGCGGGTTAAAGATTTTATAAGTTTCATATCATTCACCACCTGAAAATAGGTTCGTACTTACTATTATTTTAGCATAGAGGGGCAGGCCCTGGCACTTTTGATCGAAGTCTGGCAGCTTTTTGAAGTCTGGCTGACAGACAGTGTGTGATTTTGGCGGAAAAGATCAGTTTAAGGACTTTTACCCTGCGGCCTGCAGCAGTAACCAAAGAGTAATACAGCGATTCGGACAGGCAGGTTTCATTTGGCTTTTCTAAAATAATGAATATAACGTATACTGTGAACGGGGAGGGCTGATCGTATGAATAAATGGCTGAAAACCGTGCTGTTTCTCGCAGGCTCTGCGCTTTTGACACGTCTGATTCCATTCTCATCGGTGTTCCGCAATCTGGATACGATGTTCCACGAATTCGGGCATGCGCTCGTAACCCTGCTGCTCTCGGGACAAGTGCTGAGGATCGAGCTGTATGCAGACCATAGCGGTGTAACCTATTCGGCTGTTGAAGCAGGACTTCGGCCAGTGCTGGTAGCCCTTTCGGGTTATCCGTTGGCATCGCTGTTTGCATTGCTGCTCTTTTATTTGTACGCTGCAGGGCGTGAACGCTGGGGGCTGCTGCTATCCTCACTGGTCGCTCTGATTATGCTGGTGCTGTACGTCAGGGGCGGCTTCGGCATGCTCTGGCTGGGCGGATTCATTGCCCTTAATCTGTCCCTGCTGTACATCTGGCCCAAGGCACTCAAATACTATTATCTGTTCCTGGCCTTTCTGACGCTGGAAGAGTCTGTAATGGGCACATTGTTTCTGCTCTCAGCATCGCTGCTGTCACCGTCCAGAGCGGGAGATGCGGCAAATCTGGCCGGACATACCGTTCTGCCTGCCATTTTCTGGGCTGCATTATTCTTTCTGTTTGCCTTGCTTTGTGCCAAATGGTCACTTGCCTGCTTTTTCAGAAAGGAACGTGCGAAGGTTACAAGAGGGAGCCGGTGAAGGTCAGATGAGAATTTCGTCAGATTTAGACAAAAGGACATCAATTTAAAAAGAGTCAATCTGCTTTTTAAGCAGTTTGGCTCTTTTTTTGTCGATAATATAGAGGCGAACATACATTCCATGACAAGGAGTTGTCCGCCATTATTGGTACATTAATAGAAGAACCAAAAAAAGAAAGAGGTGGAAATATGCAAGCAAGTATCCAGCCCATATTTACATGGAGCCGGAGCCGGATTTTTGCCGGAGCATCCCGGAATTTAATATTGCTTGTGGAATGGAAAGGGTTGAACCAGCGTGAGGAGGTGCGCAAGAAAAGCCGCAAGCTGGTGGCAAAGGAGATCGAACTTCGTATCTGGCTGGAAGCACATCTGACCTTTATCGAGGCATACGGCTGTACCGCTGAAGCCGGGGAAGGGAGATCCCTGCTTCTGAAGCTGGGCAAGATCAATGCCGGAGTCCGCAAGTACATCTGCCTGGAATTTAAAACCGAGGGTATGCCTGCCGGAATCCATGAGGCGCTATGGCTGCAGTGGCAATACAAGCAGCCGCCGGTGGAACGGATCAGGGAGCTGCCGCTGCAAAAGCTTGGACTCGAATATACGCATCATACCGATGCGCTCGCTCTGGACAACTGCTTTCATGTTGAAAAGCATCTGGAGCTTCTGAAGATTGTAAAGGTGCTCGAGGAGGCGCCATTGTCAGGCAGCAGTAGAAGGGATCTGGTGCTGGAGGAGAGGCTGCGCAGACAGGCAGATAAACTCCTGCTGCTGGCAGCACGTTCAGGCGATATGCAGCTGGTGAAGGAGGCTGAAGTGCTATATAAGCAGCTTGAAGCCTAGCAGGCACAATTCAACCGGATAAGCAGTGTTACATACATAACAGAATCACCCGATATTGAATAGGGTGCTTAACAGCTCGTGTAATATAAATGTGGTAATGTAGTAAAATAGTTCTATTATCTTTTTGTGACTCGGTTATTTGATTCTCATTTATAGATAAATATAACTAAATTATTAAAAATAATGGGTCTATTTTACCATATATCAAGGGGAACTGAAAAATGACAGACCGATTAATCCGGCTGATGCGCATCATCACGCTAGTGCAGGCAAAACCTGGGATTCTGGCGCGTGAGCTGGCAGAACGCTGCGGCAACAGCGAAAGAACGATTTATCGGGATATGGATGCGCTCAGCGCCATGCATATTCCGATTACCCACTTGGGGCATGGGAAGGGATATGCTTTTATCGGTAATTTTGCATTGTACCCTTTAGATCTCACAGATGACGAGGCGGCTGCCTTTTCACAGCTGCGTAAAGTGATGAAAGAAATCAAGCCTTTGCTGCCTGCTGAATTTGAAACTGCCTATGAAAAAATAATGGCTGCACAATATAAGCAAAGGGCGGAAAGGGAAGAAACGATGGAAAGTGTGAGAAAGGAAGCCGGGCAGCCCGGCGCAGACTGGAATTCCATGCAGCTGGAGCCGTCTGTATTTCTTACGGAAATCCTGTCAGCTGTAATGAAGCAGCGGAGCATGCAGGCAGACTATTGTGAGAATGGCAAGGAGGAGCAGGCGCTCCAGATTGACCCCTACTGTCTAGTTCCGCTGGAGAACCGGATTTATCTGATTGCTGCCTGTCGCCGATTCGGAAGAATTCGTGCTTTTCATATTAACGGCTTCTCCAAGGTAAAGACGCTGAATAACTGGTTTTCCAAGGAACGCTTTGACCTGCAGGACTTTATGTCACAAAAATGGAGTCTTGATCAGGACAGTGTACAGATCGAATTCAGAATCCGGTTCTCTGAGCGGATGATGGAGCGGCTGAAGTATGAAGAACTGCCGGTAAAGCCTAGCAAGGTGGACAGACAGAATAGCTGTCTGCACTTCAGGATGGCTATTGAGCAGGATATCGCTTTTGTCCGCTGGCTGATGAAGTTTGAGGAGGAGGCTGAGATCCTGGAGCCGTTTTATTACAGGGATGTCCTCAGATATCATATGGAACAATGGCTGATGCTATACAAATAATAGGGATACATCAGAAACTGTTCCTGTTATACCCTGGCTTTAGACCCGTAATGCAGGCAACGAATCTGTTTCGTGTGTATTTGACCTTTGTTCAATTTATATTATATATAACTGTTCATAACTAAATATAAACAAACATAACTAAACATATAGTATTGTAAAAAAGGATGTGCTAAAATAACACCAAAATATACAGATACATAGGTAGGAGGAATCCAAATGTTCAAGAAGCTAGCTGTAATCATCATGTCTGTTTTCCTTGTATCAGGTGCATCGGCAGCAACGCCCGGACTTGAGGTACAGGCAGCAGCCAAGAAAACAGAGATCATCGTATCCGCAGCGGCCAGCCTGCAGGACAGCCTGGACAAAATTGCGGTACAGTATGAGAAGCAGCATCCAGATATTGATCTTGTCTTCAATTATGGGGCTTCCGGCACGCTTCAGAAGCAGATTGAACAAGGTGCTCCGGCGGACCTGTTCTTCTCTGCCGGGGATAAGCAGATGAAGGCACTGGTGGACGGGGGGCTTATCTCGGAGAGTAGGCAGCTCTTGAAGAATCAGCTGGTACTGGTTGTTCCCGTAAGCTCCAAAACAAAAATCACTTCTATTACACAGCTTACTGATAAAGCCTTTAAAAAGGTGGCCGTCGGCCAGCCTGAATCGGTGCCTGCCGGCCAGTATGCCCAGCAGTCATTGACTGCCAAGAAGGTATGGGATACGCTGCAGAGCAAGCTGGTCTTTGCCAAGGATGTCCGTCAGGTGCTCTCCTATGTGGAGACAGGGAATGCGGATGCAGGCTTCGTATACAAGACGGATGCCCTCACTTCCGCCAAGGTAAAGATCGCGCTTACTGTAGGCGCACATGTGCATAAGGCCATTAATTACCCTGTAGGCATTGTCAAGGAATCGGATCATCAGGCAGAAGCCAAAGCCTTCTACAATTATGTTCAGACCAAGGCAGCAGGCAGCATCTTCACAAGCGACGGATTCTCACTGGCGGATTAATTCATCGAATGAAGATAAGCGGGGTGGAAGCGGATGGAGATTAATTGGACTGAATTTTTCGCCCCGGTCTGGCTTTCAGTCAAAATCGCAGTAATTACCAGCATTATTGTATTTATTCTGGCAACCTATGCGGCCAAGCTAATGGCCGGCCGCAAATTCCCGGGTTACAGTCTGCTGGAGACTGTGCTGATGCTGCCGCTTGTCCTGCCGCCGACGGTTGTCGGATTTGTGCTTCTGGTCATTCTGGGACGCAGGAGCTGGATTGGCGGGCTGTACGAGCGGCTTACGGAGCAGACCATTCTGTTTACATGGGGAGCGGCGGTGATAGCTGCTGTAGTCGTTGCCTTTCCGCTGGTCTACCGGACAGTCAAGGCCGGATTTGAGGATGTGGATAAGGATCTTGAGGACGCCGCACGCGCTCAGGGGGCCAGCGAGCTGCAGGTTCTGCGGTATGTGACGCTGCCGCTGGCAGGACGGGCGCTGGCTGCCGGATTTGTGCTGGGCTTCGCCCGGGGGCTGGGTGAGTTCGGGGCAACCATCATGGTAGCCGGGAATATTCCGGGGCGTACCCAGACTGTACCGACGGCAATCTATGTTGCTGTTGACGGAGGCAATATGACCCTTGCCTGGATGTGGGTCTTTTCAATCATAGTCATTTCTGCGCTTATGCTGATGTTCGTTAACCGCCGTTCCTGAACGGTGAGAGGGTACGATTACATACAAAAACTCCGGCTTTGCCTGTTCAGTCAGGGAAAGCCGGAGTTTTTGTTTCTGCGGCCAAGCGTTAAGTTTCGTAGATAATTTCACCGGTTCCTGTAAGATCGTAGCTGTGAATCGTATTAAGCTCGCTCTTGAAAGCCTGGGAACGCAAAATATCAAGCACTGCGCCAATCCACTGTTCATTCTCCGGCTTCTTGAGCATCACAAGATCATAACGCTCCTGAATCAGCGGGATGAACTCCAGACCTTCAATGATTTTGGCGGCCTTCTCTATGCCGATGCCGACATCGGCTTCACCGCGGGCCACACGGCCGGCTACCGCCAGATGGCTGTTCTCCTCGGTTCCATACCCGCTCAGTCCGGCTGCAGGAATGCCGTGCAGCCGCAGCTGTTCGTCCAGCAGCACACGGACGCCGGAGCCGCGCTCACGGTTAATCAGCTTCAGGCCCGGCTGCTGCAAATCCTGCCAGCCGCGGATATTCTGCGGATTCCCCTGCCTCACATAGAGCCCGGCGCTGCGGGTCAGCATATGGACAACAAGATAGGGAAAGCCTACCAGCAGCTTGCGGATATACGGGAGGTTATATTCCCCGGTATCGCCGTCCAGCAGATGGGTGCTGACGATATCCGACTCGCCGTTGTACATGGCGATCAGGCTGTCGAGACTGCCCGCATAAGAACGAAGCGGGCGGGAGGAGGGCAGGCTGCGCTCCAGATGGGTAGCGAGGATATCAAGAGACATGTCCTGCCCGGTAATCACTATGTTCGTTGCAGTAGCCTTAACCGGTCCGCCACCAGGCTGGGTAAGGTGAAGCGGAGGCGAGAAGGTGGCCGGCGGCAGAACAAACGGTATACCCGTCTGCAAAGGGACGGGGGCGGCAGCGGCTCCCTGCGTCGCTGCAGACGCACTTGTGCTGCGCGAATTCTGCTTATAAGCCTCCAGATCAGAGTGGTCTACCCTCATCTGTTTGCCGACACGGTATGACGGCAGCTCACCTTTTTTGATCAGGTCATAGACCTTTAATTTCGATATCTTCAACAGCCGGGCGATTTCCTCGGTTGTATAGGAAGTATTCTCGGACATGGGATAAAGCCTCCTAGAGGTGCACTGCGGCAGCGCCCTATCAGTCTAAATGATAGATCAAGCCTACCTTATTTTGAGAGCCTGTGCAATTAAAGAACCTCAGGAGGCCGGGCAGTCCCTAATAGGCCAGCTGCCTGCTGTCTCCCGCCTTCTCGGAGACTGACAGTCCGATCAGTTCGGAGACGGTAATAAACCGGTATCCCTGCTTCTCCAGGGCAGGCAGAATGATCTGCAGGGCTTCATGCGTTTGGGATTGCCCGTGAACATAGTCGTGGAAGAGCACAATATCGCCGTTATGGGCGTTTTTGATGACTTTGTTTGAAATTTTCCACACCCCCGGACGGTTCCAGTCGCGTGTATCCTGGTGCCAAGACCACAGCACAGGCTTCAGTCCCATGCGGTTCGACACATTGACCAGCGTCTCATCATACATCCCGCCCGGCGGGCGGAACAGGCTGCTGTGCCGGCCTGTGACCTTTACAATCTCGTCCTCCGTCTGCTTCAGCTCCTTCATAGCCTGCTCTACCGAGATGGGCCGTTTGAAATACACATGGTTATACGTGTGATTGGCCAGCTCATGGCCTTCGGAGATAACCCGGCTGGCGATCTCAGGATAGGCGGCGATTTTTTTACCGATGGCAAAAAAGGTGCACTTTGCGTTATATTCCTGCAGCACATCGAGAATTTTGGCGGTATCAGTCGGATCAGGACCATCATCAAAGGTTAGGGCAATCACCTTCTGTTTGGTTGGCACCTCCCAGATGATGTCCCCTTTCTGCTCGTGATACTGGCGGTTCTTGACATCGGAACGGGCCAGGGCGAGACTTGACCAGCTGACCATTAGCATAAGCAGGGCCAGTCCTGCTGCAGATATTCGACGAAATCTTTTCATGGTTTGTCAGTTTCACTCCATAGCGGACCCGTGTGCGGGGAACGGGCTATTTTGACCTTAGAATGCTCCATTCCTGTGCTGAAATATTCACGGCAGGTGTGGAATCGTCTTTTTCTATTTTAGAGTGAAAGTTCTGCCGGAAATGACTATAATGAAGTACTAAATACAGAACATGGATAGGGGCAGCGGATATGACACTAATTGAGAAAAGAGAGCACAGGCAATATCCGGAGATTACCCGTCTGGAGACATCAAGAGCCGCGTACGAACGCGACTATTCACGCCTGATTCACTCACCAACCTTCCGCCGGCTGCAGGGCAAATCACAGGTATTCGGCGCCGGCACCGGCGATTATTACCGGACCCGTCTGACCCACTCGCTCGAGGTGGCGCAGATTGCCCGCGAGGCAGCCAAAAGCCTGTTGCGTTCTTATCCCGAGGTGGAAACCGGACAGGCAGACAATCCCGGGCTTGTCATTGATCCTGAAGTGGTGGAATGTGCAGCCATCGCCCATGATTTCGGCCATCCCCCGTTCGGGCATAAGGGGGAAGAGGTGCTGGACAACATCCTGGAGCAGCTAATCGCCAAAAAAACAGCCGAGGAAGCGTTGAAATCAGGCGCCGGCCCGGTGCAGAAGCAGACGATCGAAGGAAATATGAAGCGGCAGTATGAACATTTTGAGGGTAATGCGCATAACTTCCGGCTGATCATGTTCCTGGAGAAACGCGAGAATATCGACGGGCTGAACCTGTCCGATGCTGTGCTGCTGGGGATCAATAAATATCCATTTCCCGGCACGGTGCTGAAGAAGGGCATGTATCTGTCCGAATGGAATTATATCTCGGAGATCCGCAAGGACTGGGGAATTCCTGACGGCAAAAAGACGCTGGAGGCCCAGCTGATGGACCTGTGCGACGACATCGCCTATTCCGCGCATGATCTGGAGGACGGGATCAAGGCGGGCAAAATTGAAGTCCATGAGCATTTTATGCACGATGCCTATATCCAGCGGCTGATTGTGGAGAAGATCACGACACTGGAGGATTCCTTCTGGAAGGGCTGGCAGCCTGAAGCGATCCATATCAAGGTGGAGGCTGTGCTGAGCGAGTTCCTGAGAGTCTGGATGGACAAGATGCCAACCTGCGAAAATGATTATTCCCGTACGCGCCGGGAGGTAAAGGCTTATTGGGTAAGCACCTTCGTCGCCAGTCTCGGGGTCATTTCCGACGGGGACTGGAAGAAGGTCACGTTCATCAAGGATGGCGCGGAGGATGAGGATATGCTGCGGACGGTCAGTGTGCTCAAAAGCTTCGCCTGGGTTACGATGATCCGCGACCTGCGCGTGCAGCGCCTGCAAAAACGCAGTGAATGGATCCTCCGCCGGCTGTGGGGGGCGTTCAATGATCCGGAGACCTCCAAGGCGATCATTCCGAGTGACTGGCTGCAGCGCTTTGAGAAGGACCAGCGGCAGCAGAAGCCGATCTGGACCTGGGAGCATATGGTGATCGACTATATCGCCGGGATGACGGATGCTTTTGCCGAAAAAATCTATAACGAGCTATACGGCCTGAAGGTGGGCTCCATTTACGACCTGGATTAAGCCGTTCAGAAAGACCGGACTCCCTGCGGGAGCCCGGTTTTTTGTCGCTGGACCATGATTCCGAATATATGACATCATCTAAAAATATTCGTAATTCCTGCCGAAATATAAAGAGTAGTCTATCGTTTTGCCTAATTGTGAAAATGAAAGCAATCGATTGTAAATTACGTGTAAGGTTTTCGGAAATCAGAGGGGGCATAGTTGTGGGAAAAGAGCGGAATCGTATGGAATCCGTACTGATGCAGACAAAAGGTACTATGAAAAAGGTCATGGAGGCCAGAAAAAAAAGCGTTGGAGCTAAAATCGCCACAGGCTACGCAGCCTTGGCCCTACTGGTTCTGCTAATCGGGGGTACCTCCCTCTATCAAATGTACAATATGCAGGAAAACACAGGGGAAATTGTTGAAAAAGCAATACCGGCGCTTAATCAGGTGCATGACATCAACTATTATACAGAGCACATTATGGCGCTCAGCATGCAGCATATTCTCAATACTGACGGTACAGAAAAGGCAAACCTTGAAGAACAAAGGGCTCAGACGATCCGCAAGGTTGCCGATATAATGAAGCTTTACAGGGAATCGCTTAACGGTGACACAGGACTGGAGCAGCTGTCAGCCCTTAGTGACAAATGGAATGAATACATGACGATCAATAATCAGGCTATCAGGCTCAGTGACGAGGGAAATGAGGAGCTGGCGCTGGAGGTCTCTCAAAAAGGAATTAAAGCCTTTAATGCAATGCAGATTGATCTGGAGGCGCTGGTCAAGCACAGCCAGGAGGATGCCGAGCAGGAAGGGAGGCGCTCGGAGGATGCATTTCACACCTCGCTTACTATTATCAGTATAATCATACTGCTTGTACTGCTGATTATCGGCCTGATCAATATGGTAATCCGTAAGACGATTATTAACCCGATCAAGGCAGTAACAGCCCATCTGCAGCGGATTGCGGAAGGGGATCTGACCTCGGAGGATACCCTGATCCGCAATGAGGATGAAATCGGGCGGCTTGCCAAAACAGCCAATGACACAAACCGGACGCTGCTTGCGATCGTCGGCCAGATCCGTAATGTCTCGGGGCTCATCGCCCTGCAGGGCGATGAGCTGGTCCGCACGGTGTCAGGGACCAAAGAAGGAAGCAGTCAGATTGCCGTTACAATGGAGGAGCTGGCTAATGCAGCTGGCAGTCAGGCGGAATCGGCAGTGGAAGCATCCAAGGCGGTTGAGGATCTGAACAAGCTGATCAGTGACTTTGCCGGCAAGGGGAATGAGCTGCTGCAGCATTCGGATCAGGTGCGTACCAAAGGCGAGCGGGGCAGGGCGTTAATGGAAAGTTCAGTGGCGCAGATGGGCCAGATTGCCGAAGTTGTATCCCAGTCGATGGATACGGTGGAGGAGCTGAACCGCAAGAATGAAGGGATCTTCCGGCTGGTTGGCTCCATCCGCAGCATCTCCGAACAGACTCATCTGCTGGCCATCAACGCGGCGATAGAGGCAGCCAGAGCGGGGGACAGCGGCCGCGGATTCGCAGTCGTAGCCCAGGAGGTGCGCAAGCTGTCGGAGGATGTGCAGCAGACCGTATCCGAAATCACCAGCATCACCCAGGGAATTCAGGCGGATTCCAGAGAGATGGTGGAACAGCTGCGGGAAGGTGTCCTGAAGACGGAGGAGGGCGGCCGGCAGATTCTTGAGACCGGCAGCGCCCTGGCAGATATTAACCGCTCGGTGGATGTAATGGCCGTCACGATTGATAATATGGGCGGAGACATACGGAAAATGGCCGGTGCAAGTGAGACGATGAATGAATTCAGCCAGCATATCTCGGCACTTGCCCAGCAGTCGGCAGCAGGGGTGGAGGAGACGTCAGCCTCTGCCAATGAGCAGGTGCAGGCGACCAGTGCGGTGGCAGCCGGCATCGGCCAGCTGCGCAGCCGTCTGGTGGAGCTTGAGGAGTCGGTAACGCGTTTCCGGATATAACAGCGGTCAACAACAGACAAAGAGGTATTCCCGGCCGGGTAAGGCTGCCGGGAATACCTCTTTTTTATAATTTGAGCCGGGATGTTAAACGATATTAGTATTGCCGGCTATAATCGACCAGGTTACGGGAAGGCTGGCCGTCCTTCAGGTAAGCTTGTACATTCCCGGTAAAGAGCTCTACGATCCGGTCGGCATAACGGTCCGTCGTACCGGCGCAGTGCGGTGTAATAATGACCTGCTCCATGCCCCAGAGGGGATGTTCAGAAGGGAGCGGTTCGGGGTCAAAGACATCGAGACCCGCTCCGGACAGCTGCCCGCTGTTCAGCGCGGTCATAAGGGCCTCCGTATCCGTGGTCGCCCCGCGTCCGATATTGATATAATAAGCCCCCTGCGGACAGGCATTAAACACATCGGCATTAAAGAGTCCCTTCGTTTCGTCGGTAAGCGGCAGGGTGTTGATCAGAAAGTCAGCAGATCCGGCTGCTTCCTGAAGCTGTGCAGTGGTGTAGACCTTGTCAAACCCGTCAACCTCTGAGCCTGAGCGGCTGATTCCGATGGTTTTCATCCGGAAGGCCTTGGCGATTCTGGCGGTCTCGCTTCCTATGGAGCCCGTTCCGGCAATGACAGCTGTTTTACCGGTCAGCTCGCTTTCCTTGCCGTCCGAATGCCATTTGCGTTCCAGCTGATTGCGGATCGCTGTGTGAAGGTTCCGGGTAAACATCAGCATGAATCCGATAATAACGGCTGTGATCGGCTCGGCATGGACGCCGCTGGCATTCGTCAGAAGGATGCCACGCTCCTCTAGCTTCCCGAGCGGCAGCTTCTCCACGCCGGCAGACCAGGTCTGGACCCAGCGGAGCGGAGAACCCGGCTGCAGTACAGTATCTGCTATGCCTTTGCCCCAGCCGATTATAATTTCCGCGCGGGCAAGCTGATCAAGATCCGGGCTTTTGGCATTTCCCAGTGTAAGGGTATAACCCGGAGCGGCGGCGAGAATGGTCTCCTGCTGCTGAGAAGTAAGTGGCTGCAAACAAACAATGGATTTAGTGATGATGGTTCCCTCCCGTTATACAAATTTCGTAAAATTGGCTGATCTTGTATACAATAAGGATATCAAATCTGTCCCGAAAGGTGAAATACACATGGAAAACCGTTTGACCGGCCGTGATCCTGAGCGTCTGTTTGTTGCTGTGAAGCTGCCTGAAGAGCAGGGAAAGCTGCTGGGACAGGAAGCGGCCGCACTGTCTTCAAGGCTGAAATTCGCCAAATGGACATATCCCGATGATTATCATATTACCCTCCAGTTTCTGGGTGACACCCCGGCTGCCCAAATTCCCGCACTGCTTGCTGCCCTGAAGGTAATATCTGCCGGACAGGAGCCGTTCAGGCTCCATCTCGAAGAATGGGGAACCTTCGGTGCCCCGGAGTCGCCAAGAGTGCTGTGGGCCGGGATTTCCGGTGAGCTGGAGAAGCTCCAGGAGCTCCAGCGAAAAGTCGTATCGGCAAATTCGGCCCTGGGGTTTAAGACGGAAAAAAGATCCTATTCGCCGCACCTGACTTTAGCCCGTAAATACCGGGATGAACGCGTTTTCAGTACGGGGCTGCTGAGCGATATGCGGGACGGAACAGACAGAATAGAGAACAATTGTTCGGTAAAAGACTGGACGGTTGATGCTTTTGTGGTGTATGCTACTAGAATGCATGCCATTCCTATGTATGAAATGATCGGAAAAATGTCATTTTTCTAAGCTTAAATCGACAAGAAAGTTTTCAAAGCTTCCATTTTCGGTTACATACAATAGGAATGTGCCGTAAACTAGGAGGTAAGTGATGGAGATTTTTAAACAAAACCGCTGTATTGCGCTGCTGGTCGGCGTAATTCTAGTGTGTTTCTCAGCGATAAGCCTGTTTAGCCCCGGCGTTGTAACCGAAGGCCAGAATACACAGCAATTGGATAAATTAGCCGGAGCCGGCCATGCCGCAGCCGCAGCGCTGCAGGTACAGCAATCGTCAGCTCAGGAGAGGTCAAGCAGGATAAGCACCCCTGTCTTTTATACATCAGCAACAAGTCTTGGCCAGGTCTGGCAGGACAAGCAGCCCAAGGCGGAATGGTTCGATCCCGGTAAGCTGAAGCCCAAGCAGTCAGCTGTTAAACCAACCGTTCAGCCCAAAGCCACTCTGATGAAGGCCCCGCCGGCAGTGCAGACAGCACTCAAACAGGCGGCAGCCAAGGGGAATCAGACCGTAAACAAAGTCAAAACGGCATCTCAGCAAAATCCCCCCCTTAAATTGTTCTTCTCCCGGACAAAGCTACTAAACCAGGAACAGCAAGCGGAAGCAACCTGGAGCTACGCCGTATCCGAAGAAGACCTGCTACTGCTGCAAAAGATTGTAATGGCAGAAGCGGAGGGTGAACCGTACCAGGGCAAGGTGGCAGTCGCCAACGTTGTTCTGAACAGGCTACGGTCAGCCAATTTTCCCGACACTATATATGAGGTCATTTATCAGAAAAGCCAGTTTAGCCCGGTAGCTAACGGGCGTCTTAAACGTGTGAAACCGAATGAAGACAGCATAAAAGCGGTCAATGCCGCTCTTTCCGGAGTGAAAGAGGTTACGGACGATACGTATTTTTTCTTGTCGCTGCAGCTGGCCCAGGATCTGACCGTACATCATTCTCGAACCTATGCCAAGACCATCGGCAATCATACCTTTTATAAATAAAGGTCCTGCCTGCAGACAATCGAGTAGGAGGCTACCCATTGACTGAGTAGCCGACCTCTCACACCACCGTACGTACCGTTCGGTATACGGCGGTTCAATCGCATTAGTGCAATTTACGTAATTGCTCGTACTGTGCTGGGAAGTCATAATATCCCGCCAGTGCGAGCTTTTCGTTTGTTATGGAACGAGACAGTACAGGGCTTCCGGCGATACGCCAATAGCCAAGTCGGGAATTCCCCCACTGGTAGGCCTGCCACTCCGGTATCCCTAGCTTGTGTAGGTTTTGCACCTTTGTTTTGGGCTTCTTCCATTGCTTCCAGATGTACATTCGCAGGCGTCTTCGCAGCCATTCGCT
>NZ_FNDX01000080.1 GCF_900099765.1 Paenibacillus typhae
CGGAACAAGTGGAATGGCTCAATCCAAAGATTCAGGGATGGAGAAATTATTACTACACGAACTACAGCCAAAAGAGATTAGCCAAGCTGGATTGGTATATTCTGCAGAGATTAACCCGGTGGTACGCGAAGAAGAGACAACGCAGAAGATGGATGAGTTCATTACCTGAAGTAAAGTATATTGCCAAGATGTATGGACTAAGAACGCTATTGTGATCTGCATGCCCATGAATGACAAACATCGGAAAGCCGTATGAGGGAAAACCTCACGTACGGTTTGATGAGGAGGGGCTGGTTTAAATCCAGCCCTTCACTCTAGGATCAGATAGGGAGCAGGACTTTTCTTCTTATTTTTCGCTACAGTCAGCAAGATTTCAAAAGTTGTCGATTATAGGCTGAAAACCGGGTTATTTGGTTCTTTTTTTACATTTCCGGCCGGGTGTTTTGTGATAGAATAGAAATCTGCATGAATTCGTGTAAAAAAGGGGGAGTTAACCGCAGATGCGCATGAGTAACCTGCATCATTTCACCGAACATCACCGGTACTGCGTTTCCCGCGAATTCGGTCTTAGCCATGTAGATTCACGTATGCTGGGTTCCGTCTATCAGCCGATGGTAGGAGCCTTTGCGATTAGCCTGTACAGGCTGCTGTTTGAGCATATTCCGGCTGAATCGATCGGCTATTCTGCTGTAGAGCAGCAGCGCAGGCTGTTTATGACGCTTGGCGTTGAACCGAACGAGAAAGGCCGTAAATATTTAGTGGACCAGGCTTCCCTGCTTGAGGCGGTAGGCCTGCTTGCAACCTGCCGGATGTATACGCCGGAGAACGACGATTACCTGTATGAATATGAGCTGCTGCCGCCGCTTTCGCCGGCTGACTTTTTTGCGACCCAGCACCTGACACTGCTGCTGCGTGACAAAATCGGCAAGTTTGCCGTCCTGTCGCTCCGGGAGCAGTTCTGGAACCGGGAACCGGAGGACTGGAGCCGCCGCCTAGCCCATAAAGAGAATATTTCCCTGCCCTTTTATGATATCTTCCAGTTAAATACGCATGTGATCGATTATGAGCTGGAGCAGGCTCTGGCTGAAGTGGCTACGGTGAAGCAGCCGGGCATCAGTCAAAGCAGTGAAACGGCTATCGGGTATAGTGACATTATTCTGCGCTTTCCGCGCGAGTCGGTGAACCGGATGCATGTCGAGAAGCTGCGCTTTGACCATGCCCAAATGGGTGTGATTAACTATGTGGCCCGCAAATATGATCTGGGACCGCAGGATTTATGCCGTCTGCTGGATGAGGACGGAATGTTCACGCCGGACGGCGAAGTGATTCTGGATACGCTGCAGTACAGGGCAAGCCAGCATTTCCGCCAGGATATGAAGCGCCAGGAGAAGCGGGAGATCGCTGCGGCCAAGGTTGTGTCGCTGCGTGCAGCTGCGGCGGGTGACCATGAAGAGCCGGTGATTCCGCAGGAGCAGCCGGTGGAGATGGAATATTACGTTGAGGTCCCTCCGCAGTTCCTGTCCAAATGTGATATTCACCAATATAATATGATGCTGCGCAACGAGCCTTATACACGGCTGCTGCAAACCTTTTTTCCGGGTACGGTTCCGGGCCAGCTGATGGATATATTCGAGAAAATTGATCTGAACTACAAGCTGAGCGGTGAAGTCATCAATGTGCTGATCCATTATCTGATGACCATGGTGGCTTCAGGCGGAGAACAGCGGATGAACCGTAATTTTGTGGAGGCGATTGCCTCCAACATGCTGGTCAAGCAGGTTAATACCTATGAGAAGGCCGTAAGGTACATCCGTGACCAGTCCAAGGTCAAAGGCAAGAGCGCTGCCTCCGGCACGGCCGGAGCAGCTTCGGGAACGCGTCAGCGTTCGTATAATAAAGGCGGCGGCCGGGCCGCGAAGCCGGAGATTCCGATTGTCACCGATGACGGAAGCGCCGGTACCGTATCGGAAGAGGAATTCGCGGCGATGATGAAGAAAGCGGCCGAAATTAAGGCCAGCAAGAAGAAGGGCGCCCTGAGGACGCCGTAAAGAAAGCGAGGTGCAGCGATGGAGTCGATGGGCGAAGTGATGCGTTCGATGAACAATCCGGCCCTGCGCCAGCGTTCCCGCGATCTTCAGCAGAACCTGCTGAATGATCCGCTGGTGAAGCAGCTTCAGGCCGAGCACCCGGAGCTGGATGACTCGCGGCTGAAGCTTCATATGAGCCGGCTGTTTCAGTACGTACGGGAGAGCCGGAACTGCGCGAGCTGTCCTGGCCTCGAGCATTGCCCGAATGATTTTCAGGGCCATTACAGCAAGCTTACGGTAGAGAATGTTAACGGCTCACCGGATTTGTTCGAGCGCAAGACAGCCTGTAACCTGAAGATTGCGCAGGACAGCCAGGACAGCATCCGCAGACGGATCCGCAGCTTTTATGTGGATGAACGCGTGCTGAACGGCGGCTATGATGAGATGGATATTATGGGCAAGGACCCGCGCCGGGCTTCTGCCGTAAACAAAATTTTTGATTATATTACCAGGGTAAAGGAAGACGGTCTGAGTCCGCAGGGAATTTATCTGCACGGCACCTTCGGCACAGGCAAAACCTTTCTGATGTGCTACCTGCTCCACGAGCTGGCGGTTGCCGGATACAGCGGCGTCATTGTCTATATGCCTGATTTCATTGAGGATCTGAAGTCGATTATGCTGGACGGGCAGAAGCTGAAGGAAACCGTGGACACGCTGAAGAACTGCGATCTGCTGATTTTTGACGATATCGGTGCGGAAAATCTCAACCCGTGGGCGCGTGACCATGTGCTGGGGGCGATTCTGAATTACCGGATGAACCGCAAGCCGACCTTCTATACCTCCAATTATCCGCTGGACGGTCTGGAGAAGCATCTCAGCTTCACCAGCAAGGACGGCGAGGAGCTGTACAAGGGGCAGCGCCTGATGGACCGGATTGCTCCGTTTGTGGAAGTGATTCCGCTGCACGGGGAGAATCAGCGCGGCAGAAACCGGTAGGCTGACAGCAGTACAACAAAAAAACAGCGGTGCAGGGACGAATGGGGTCACTGGCACCGCTGTTTTTTTGCTATCCAGTTAATCGAGGAAAACAAACTTGACTATCACCATTCCAAAGAAAACCAGAGTCATGAAGCCGGTCATTCCGAAAAAGCCGGTCATTAAATCACCCAGATCGTTGCGGGGCTCCTCATTAACATGCTCCCGCGGGTCCCGTGCCTTGGCATTGATCTCCATTGTTTCCTCCTCCTTGCCTTGCAAGACTGCACTGCAGTAGGTTACAGTAATACATGTGAGGGAAGTCATTGACAATAAATGCGTTTTCTTAAAGTATACGAACTCTTGTGAGCGTTGTAAAGAAGCGATAGCTGTTAAATAATTGATTTTATACAATGTAATTGTCTAAAACATTTCCCAAAAGTACAGTATCTATGTTATACTGTGGATGTGTCGGTAAATGGTAATCTGGTTATCATATTACATGAAGCATTTTTTCCAGCTAACATTACGGAGTGAATTCGTTTCGTCTAGCGCACGCTATGGAGGCGTATGGAGCTCCGCAAAATTAAAGGAGGAACAATATCATGGCTATCGTAAACGTGTCTGACCAGTCCTTTGTAGGCGAAGTTGAAGGTCAGGGTACTGTAGTAGTAGATTTCTGGGCACCTTGGTGCGGCCCTTGCAAAATGCTTTCCCCAATCCTCGAGGAATTGTCCGCCGAGCTGGGAGACAGCGTAAAAATTGCCAAGCTGAATGTTGACGAGAATCCGGAAACGGCTTCCCGCTTCGGAGTAATGAGCATTCCTACCCTGATCTTCTTCAAAGACGGTCAGCCGGTGGATAAGGTTGTCGGCCTGAACTCCAAGGATTCCCTGAAGAACATCGTAGCTAAACACCAATAATAAGTAGTTAACCCTACTGAATAAGATCTGATTACAAGCGCCTTCGGTTTATCCGGGGGCGTTTTGTGTGTTAAAATTACTGTAGTAAGCAGTCCTGCTGACCCGGGGAAGCTTCATGAATGTGTAAGTGACAGGTGGGGGAGAAATTATGGATTATAGCGATAATATCCGCAACAAGCTGGCGCTGCTGCCGGATCTGCCCGGATGCTACCTGATGAAGAATGAAGAGGGCACCATTATTTACGTGGGCAAGGCGAAGGTGCTGAAGAACCGCGTCCGCTCTTATTTTACAGGCAGTCATAACGGCAAAACCCAGCGTCTGGTCGCCAATATTGTTGATTTTGAATATATAGTTACTTCCAGTAATATGGAAGCGCTCATTCTGGAGTGCAATCTGATCAAGAAGCATATGCCGCGTTACAACGTGCTTTTGAAGGATGACAAGACATTTCCTTATCTCAAAATAACGAACGAAGCGCATCCGCGTCTTGAAGTCACACGCCGGGTGCTTAAAGATAAAGCCAAATATTTCGGGCCGTATCCGAATTCTTATGCCGCCCAGCAGACCAAGAAGCTGCTCGACCGGATGTATCCGCTGCGCAAGTGCGGTGTGATGCCGAAGGAGGTATGTCTCTACTACCATATGGGCCAGTGCCTCGCCCCGTGCGAGAAGGAAGTGCCAAAGTCTGCTTACGATGAGATTATCCGCGATATATCGGCTTTCTTAAGCGGCGGCCATGAGGCAGTCAAAAAGGATCTGCAGCAAAAGATGCAGGAGGCGGCAGAGGAGCTGTACTTCGAGCGCGCCAAGGAGCTGCGTGACCAGATCATGCACATCGATGCCCTGATGGAGAAGCAGAAAATTAACACGGCTGATACGAAGGACCGCGATGTTTTTGGTTATGCCGTGGACAAGGGCTGGATGTGTGTGCAGATTCTGTATATGCGCCAGGGGAAAATGATCCAGCGGCACTCGTCCGTATTCCCGTTCTACGGGGAGGCTTACAGCGACTTCATGTCGTATGTAACGCAGTACTACAGCGAGAATCCGGCGCTGCCGCAGGAAATTCTGCTGCCTGAGCTGGTAAGCGAGGGCACCGAGAAGCCTTCGGCTGCTTCCGCCGGAGCTGCAGTGGCCGCGAGCAGGCTGGCGGCAGCTGTGGATGATGAGGATAGCGAGGAAGCCGGTGAGTCAGCGGCTGCCGGGAATGTGAGCGAGCAGGCGGGGACTGCAGAGGATGCAGCTGCTCGTGAAGCTGCTGCTGCAGAGGCTACTGCAGTCGGCCTGGTGGACCCGGCCGGCGGAGCGGCAGCCCTGCAGGAATGGCTGGGCCTGAAGGTGCTGGTGCCGCAGCGCGGGCTGAAGAAGCAGATGGTCGGCATGGCCTGCCAGAACAGCCGGGTAGCGCTGGATGAGAAGTTCCGGCTGATTGAGCGGGACGAGGAACGGACCTCCGGCGCGGCGTTCAGCCTGGGCCAGAGCCTGGGGCTCGAATCGCTGAACCGGATCGAAGCGTTCGATAACTCGAACATCCAGGGTGCCAATCCGGTCTCGGCGATGGTCGTGTTCATTGACGGCAAGCCAGCCCGCAAGGAATACCGCAAGTACAAGGTCCGCACCGTACAGGGTCCGGATGACTACGAAACGATGCGCGAGGTTATCCGGAGGCGGTATGAGCGGGTGCTGAAGGAAGACCTGCCGCAGCCCGACCTGATTGTGGTCGACGGCGGCAAAGGGCAGATTTCCTCGGCGATTGATATTCTGCAGAATGAGCTGGGGCTGTACATTCCCGTCTGCGGTCTGGTCAAGGATGACAAGCATAAGACGGCGCAGCTCCTGATCGGCGACTCCGCCGAGCCGGTGCCCCTGGCGCGGGACAGCCAGGAATTCTACCTGCTGCAGCGTATCCAGGATGAGGTTCACCGCTTCGCAATCACCTTCCACCGCGAGCAGCGCGGCAAATCGATGGTAACCTCGAAGCTGGATTCGATCCCAGGCATCGGAGAGAAGCGCCGGAAAGCGCTGCTCAAGCATTTCGGCTCGCTGAAGAAGATCAAGGAGGCCTCCATCGAGGACTTCCGCGTACTCTCCATAGGCGAGAAGCTGGCCGGGCAGATCCTGGCTGCGCTTAATGATGAGGAACCGGCCGTTGAGGCTGTTTCTCATAGTGAGGATGAGGCATAATATGCATTTTTCGGGCTGGCCCTTTGGGGCCGGCCTTTTTTGTTATGGGCGTGCCCAGAGGCACGCATTATCTAGTTGGTGCAAGTCCAACCAAGAGAGGGGCCAAGCCACTCTTGTAGCTAGGATGCTTGCGCATGGCGAAATCTGTGTGTAAAAGCGCATCGACAAAAGTACCGGTCAGAGACCGGGCGAGCAACAACCCAGGCCGCAACATCAAGTGAATCCTGCCGCGTCGTCAAAAAGGCCCTGCAAAGGGGAAAAGAGGGAGCCGAGTCTCGCTAAACTGGACGAAGGCCATGGAAGCTGTAAAGAACTTGGTACAACAGCGAAGAACCCTCCGGCGTAGAGGGAACGGCATGGTTTGAAAGATAATGCAGT
>NZ_FNDX01000071.1 GCF_900099765.1 Paenibacillus typhae
AACCCGTAAAGAGACGTTCTATAAGTCCAGAAGACGAAGTGAATCGTCTGTGGGAAGGGAGTCCGAGGGGCTCATAGTACCAAGGAACCTAAGGACAACATAACCTTAGGGAGGGAAGGAGCCCTGCTTTGTTCATGTTTCACCAAGAGGTACGAGTCCGTGAATGCCCAAAGCGGCTAACGACACGCAAGAAAACACTCAAGAACTCGACAGGGGAAACTAGGTCATGGGCCAAGGCCAGAATGCTGCATGCCCATGAATGACGAACATCGGAAAGCCGTATGAGGGAAAACCTCACGTACGGTTTGATGAGGAGGGGCTGAATTTATTCAGCCCTTTACTCTAGCATCAGAATAAAGGGGGAACGACGGAAATTGATAGAGCTGAAAGAGTTGACTAAGGTGTACGGAAAGGGCAGCAAGGCTGCTACAGCGCTCTCGGGCTTGAATCTGTCCATTAAGAAGGGCGAAATCTTCGGTGTAATCGGACACTCCGGCGCCGGAAAAAGCACGCTGATCCGCTGCATCAACCTGCTGGAGCGCCCGACTACCGGCGAGGTCTGGGTGGACGGTGTCGAATTGACTGCGCTCAGCAAGGGGCAGCTGCAGGAAAAGCGGCGCAAAATCGGAATGATCTTTCAGCACTTCAATCTGCTGTCCTCCGCCACGGTATATGATAATATCGCCTTCCCGCTACGGCTGGCCGGAACTGCGAAGGCAGGGATTGATCAGAAGGTCAAGGAGCTGCTGGTACTGGTCGGCCTGGAGAACCATGCGAACAAGTATCCGGCCCAGCTCTCCGGCGGACAAAAGCAGCGGGTGGGGGTAGCCCGGGCGCTGGCCAGCGACCCCGATGTGCTGCTCTGCGACGAGGCGACCTCGGCGCTTGACCCGCAGACAACTGATTCGATCCTGAGGCTGCTGCTCGATATTAACCGGAAGTTCCATCTGACCATTGTGCTGATTACCCACGAAATGCATGTCATCCAGAGCATCTGCGACCGGGTGGCGGTTATTCACGGCGGCGGGATTGTGGAGCAGGGGGAAGTGGCTGAGGTATTCCTGAAGCCCAAGCATGAGGTAACCAAGGACTTTATCCGCAGTGAAACCCAGCAGGACGGCCCGTTGCGGGCAGCACTGGAGGCGGGAAACAGGGACAATGCCCAAGCGGTCAAGATTACGTTTCTGGGACAAAAAACATACGAATCCACCTTATCCGATGTGGTTCGCGGTACGGGCGTCAGCTTTGCCATTCTCCAGGGGACAATCTCTACGATCAAGGATGTGCCGTACGGCCAGCTGATTGTCCGGTTTGAGGGAGAGCCCGGCGCCATTGACGCCACGCTTACCGAACTGGCGGCGCAAGGACTTGATGTGGAGGTGATTTCGTAATGGGCGGTCTCAATTTTAATGATATTAACTGGCAGGAAATGGCGGAGGCATCGGGTGCTACACTAAAAATGTTGGCTTATTCCGGAATTTTCACAATTATTCTTGGTTTACCACTCGGAATTGTGTTATATTTATGGGGGAGATCAAATAACAGTATTATCAGAGTTGTTTACTCGGTATTATCATTGGTTGTTAATATCCTCCGTTCCGTTCCATTCCTGATTCTGATGGTAGCCCTGATTCCGCTGAGCAAGACCATTATGGGTACCTCCATTGGCGTACTTGGAACGATTCCGGCGCTGGTCATCGGCGCAGCCCCGTTTTTTGCCAGACTGGTGGAGACCTCGCTGCGGGAGGTAGACCGCGGGGTGATCGAAGCTGCGCAGGGCATGGGGGCATCAACAGGCCAGATTGTCATGCGGGTGCTTTTGCCGGAAGCCCGTCCGGGTCTGCTGGCCGGAGTAACGATTACGCTCGTAACCCTTGTCTCTTACACGGCAATGTCGGGGATGATCGGCGGCGGAGGCCTTGGTGACCTGGCAATCCGTTACGGTTATTACCGTTATGAAAAGGAAGTTATGATTATCTCCGTAGTGCTGATGGTTATACTAGTTCAGCTGCTGCAGATGGCCGGCGACAGGCTGGTCCAATATTTTACCCGGAAATAAGGTACAACCATATATAGCCTTATTCATAAACATATTTAAGAGGGGGATTTACAGATGAAAAAAGTACTACTGACGCTATTCAGCCTGACCTTGGTAATGGTGCTGGCTGCTTGCGGCAACAATAACACTGCCAATAACGCTGCGGCAACTAATGCTCCGGCAGCTGATGCATCCGCTGAGCCGACTACAGAGCCTGCTGCTGATCCTGTAACGCTTGTTGTAGGTGCTTCTCCTGTACCGCATGCCGAAATTCTGAACGCCATCGCTCCGCTGCTTGAGGCACAAGGCATCAAGCTGGAAATAAAAGAATTCACTGACTACATCCTGCCTAACACACAGCTGGCTGAGAAAGCTCTTGATGCAAACTTCTTCCAGCACAAGCCTTACCTGGATGACCAGAACACCAAGAACGGTACTGATCTGGTATCTGTAACGGCTGTTCACGTTGAACCGTTTGGGGCTTACTCCAAGAAGATCAAGTCTGTTGATGAGCTGGCTGACGGTGCAAAAGTGGCAATCCCCAATGATGCTACCAACGGCGGACGCGCCCTGATTCTGCTGGCTAAGAATGGCCTGATCACGCTGAAGGATGACACTAACATCACTTCCACCAAAGCGGACATCACCGAAAACCCCAAGAACCTGGAAATCATCGAACTGGATGCAGCGATGCTGCCGCGCCAGCTGGACGAAGTTGACCTGGCTCTGATCAACACCAACTTTGCGCTTGAAGCCGGCCTGGTTCCAACCAAGGATGCCCTGTTCATCGAGGGTGCTGATTCCCCTTACGCCAACCTGCTGGTTGCCCGTCCTGACAACAAGGATTCCGATGCAATCCAGAAGCTGGCTGCTGCCCTGAACTCTGCAGAAGCCAAGGCATTCATCGAAGAGAAATACGAAGGCGCGATTATCCCTGCATTTTAAGCTGCTGAATCACGCGGCTTCTGAATGAACAAGCGGCTGTTCCTGACAGGTCATCTGATGACCCTGCGGGACAGCCTTTTTTGTACTTTGCCAGTAGTATGCGGGTTGTGGCTCTGCATGAAATCCTCTATAATAGAAAAAATCCCGCCCCCCTGAGTCAGGGAGACGGGACGGTATAGAACGGGATTAGAATACTTGGATAACTTCTTCCACGCCTTCTACTTCTTCAATCAGGGCGCGTTCGATCCCGGCTTTCAGCGTGATCGTGGAGCTTGGGCAGCTGCCGCAGGCACCCATAAGCTTCAGCTTGACGATGCCGTCTTCAACGTCGATCAATTCCACGTCGCCGCCATCGCGCTGCAGGAACGGACGAAGCTTATCGAGTACTTCCAGAACCTCATCATACATCGTGGTGCTTTGTGCATTCTCACTCATTTCTCAATCACTCCTTTCGTAAACTTATTATAGTACAAAAAGTTAAAAAATAAAATGGTTAGCACAGAATAAGGAGAACAACATGAGGCCAATTATTGAATTTTGTGCCAGTAATATCGGGCACGGGACAGGACCGCTTATGAACAAGCTGGAACAGAATCCCGAATATGACGTTGTTGAATACGGTTGTCTGAATAACTGCGGAGAATGCTATCTCAGACCGTTCGCCATGGTTGACGGCGAGATCATTGAAGCGGATTCTCCAGATGAGCTGGAGCAGGCCATTGAGGCTTTCATCAAGGAGCAGCAGGCCTGGGACAGCCTCGAAATCGACTAAACGGCCTGACAGTCAGCTTAGCCGAAATGCCGCTTGGACATCCAGAGCACACCGCTCTTGAGCAGGCGGGGAACCCGTCCCATTACAGAGCGGCGGCCCATCAGGCCGAACCCGGCATTCTTGCCGAGTGAGCCCAGCGTTCCCTTCAGTTTAATGGCATTCAATCTGGGGGTATCCCCCCGCCAGAGTGAACGGAGTACGTATGCCACCTGCTCCCCTTGTGCACCTGCAGCCTGGGCGCTGGGGGCAAATGGCAGGCTGGCGCAGTCCCCGATTACGTAAACCTCCGGATAGTCGGCCAGATTAGAATACGGGCCAACAATGAGCCGGCCGCTGCGGTCTTTAGGCAGCTCCAGCTGCTGCACTACCTTGACCGGCTGGATGCCCGCAGTCCATACCGTAACATCTGCTGCAATCGCCTGGGTGCCGTTAAAGACGGCATCCTTTTCGACGTGGGACACCGAAATCTGCCCCAGCGTCTGAACCTGGTGCTCGCTGAACCATTCCTCTACATACCGGGACAGCTTGGCCGGAAAAGCGGACAGAACACGCTCTCCGCGGTCCAGAATGCTGATGTTCAGATCTGGACGGCTCTCGCGCAGCTCTGCAGCGATTTCAACCCCGCTCAGTCCTCCGCCTACGATATTGACTGTTCCGTAAGGCTTGATATTATTCAGGCGGCGGTACGTTTCACGGGTGGCGGAGAAGCTCTGGATACTGCAGGTATACTCCTCTGCTCCCTGGATACCATGGTAATTATCTGTGCACCCGAGGGCAATTGCCAGAATATCATAGGGAACCGGCTCTCCTGATTCCAGGAAGACCAGCTGGCTGTCCAGATCGATCGAGCCGACCTCCCCGTAGCGTACGGTCAGGCGCGGATGAACCGGGAATTGGATACGCAGATGATAGTCGTTCACAGTACCTGCGGCAAGCGCATAATATTCGGTTTTGATTCCCTGATAAGGCATCCGGTCAATCAAAACAATCTCCACATCGTGGGGCAGATGGTGGTTGAGCAATTCCTGGATCAGGGCAAGGCCGCCGTAGCCGCCGCCAAGGACAAGTAGTGTTCTCATGGGACCAGTCTTCCTTTCACATATGGCTGTAATATGGCATTGCAACAGGGCAGCAGTCTATTCTGTTAAACTATTCGTATACTTTAATTTCGTTGTAGAAGGTATCCCGTTCAACCGGAATACGGCCAGCGCCTTTGACCAGCCAGATCAGCTCTTCACGGGTCATACCCTCCGGCGTCAATGCTCCGGCGGCGTGGCTGATCCGCTCCTTCAGGATGGTTCCGTGCACATCGGATGCGCCGAAGCTCATGGCAACCTGAGTCAGCTGCACACCTATATTAATGAAGTAAGCCTTGATATGGTCAAAATTATCGAGCATCAGCCGGCTGACCGCAATTGTCTTGAGATCCTCGTAAGCAGAGTTGCGGCGCATAATGCCGGCATTGCGATTCTTCGGCTGCATGGACAGCGGAATGAATACCATGAAGCCGTTTGTTTCGTCCTGCAGCTCACGGATCTGAAGCATATGGCGGATGCGGTCCTCCCGGGATTCAATCGAGCCGTACAGCATTGTAGTGTGTGTTCTCATGCCCATTTTGTGGGCGGTCCGGTGAACCTCCAGGTACTCCTCGACATTTGCTTTATCAACCCGCATTTTTTTGCGGTACTGGTCGGACAGAATTTCTGCTCCCCCGCCGGTCAGCGACTTCAGCCCTGCCGCGCGCAGCTGTTCCAGCACCTCACGGATGCTGAGTCCGCTGATGCGGGTGAAGAAATCAATCTCTGCTGCTGTGTAAGCCTTGAGTGTTACCTCAGGGAAGCGTTCATTCAGCGCTTTGAGTGAATCAACGTAATACTGGAAGGGCACCTTATCATTATGGCCGCCGACGATGTGGAATTCGCGGACACCCGGATGAATATGCTGTTCGACATATTGCACCATTTCCGGACCGGACAGGGTGTAGGCTCCTTCTTCGCCGTCATCTTTGCGGAAATTGCAGAATGCGCAGCGGGATTCGCAGACATTGGTGAAATACAGGCTCATATTTTCGATAAAATAAACCTTTTTCCCGTTTTTGCGCAGATTGACCTCATTAGCAAGCTGGCCGATCGTGAGCAAATCATCGCTTTCATATAAATAAACGCCATCTTCCAGACTTAACCGTTCTCCGCCGCGAACCTTCTCAATAATATGCGCCATTCTGGCATCGGTGTGTGGGGTTATAAGTGTAGACATATGAATTCCTCCTGAAGGTTAGACTTCGTGAACCGGCGGTTCATGAACATAAATAAAGAGGCAACCAGCCTCCGTGACAAATTTCCGAATTTTACAGATCATCGCTTAACCTATTATAAACCTCTCTCCAAAGGTGAGCAACCGCCGCAGAGCGTTAGCATTTCCTGCCTGGGCTGTTTGCGGAGCAGGGAGTTATGACTTGAGCGACGGGGCGGAGTGGAGTATACTGAATTTTATATAGAGTATAACTTTTAGCCGGAAGGCTTACGACATTATATAACTTATAGGAGGCTAGGCCATGATTACAATCAGCGAAACAGCTGCCGGACATCTGAAGACGATGCTGGCTGAACAGGAAGTACCTAATATGTTCCTCCGTCTTGGCGTAACAGCGGGCGGATGCAGCGGGTTCTCATATGCAATGGGCTTTGACGATAACGAAACCGAGCAGGATGTCTATATGGATGTTGAAGGGCTCAAGGTAGTAGTCAGCAAGGATGATATCCGTTACCTGAACGGCCTGGAGATTGACTTCGAGGAATCCGGCATGACGGGCGGGTTCACCATCCACAACCCGAACGCCAGTGTTACGTGCGGGTGCGGTTCTTCCTTCCGTACGAAGGAAGAAGCGGGGAATCCTAGCGCGGAGCCTTGCTAAGAAAGGTGTAAGAAGCCAGGTGGCTTGAACACAATAATCTATAATCAGAACCTCTTGGAATGTGTACATTGCAGAATACACTTTCAGGAGGTTTTTTATTTTAAGGAGGAGATATAATGATGAGAATGCTGCCCTATGAACGGCCTACGGAGCACTATGATGAACGGATTATTGAAATGGATGAGCAAATATGTTCGTTGATTAAACAGCGGAAGGAAGCTTCGGACAATAATCCGGGTTTTCCGCCTCTTGAAAGGATTGCTGAGTGGTCAAGCCGTTTTGGACTCTACGAGGAGTTTCTGAGATCCATGTTCGCCGCTATGCTGAACGAAGAGAATTTCCGGCCGATCGTGAAACCTGCTGATTTCAGAAAACATATCCCCCTTCTGAAGTCAGTGGAGCAAAAAGAACGTTTCTACACGCTGACTTCCATTCACCAATACAGTAATGCCAGTGTAATTATCCTTAATATAGACTGGGAGGCTCCGGAGCAGCCATTCGAGCGCCCTGAGATCAGACAGCATTACAGCTACGAGCTATTCATAGGGGAGGAGTATGACTGCCGGATGATGACTGGCGGGAGCAGGTCGGATCACGCCTCCTACAGATTTTTGGTGTCTCCACCATTGCCTGATGACCCGTCCGGAACGGAGTTCAGGTTTCAAGAAAGCAGTGGCCGATTTGATAAAATGGAGCTTGGTGAGGAGATTGTTTTTAAGATGTGACAAAGCTGAGGATTGCCGGTCTGCGTTCCGTATGCGGCAAAGAGCTGTCGGGCGCTGGTGTCCGTTAACCGAAATCCGGCGGTTATGCAGTACTGTACAACCCAGGGGAGATGGTGAGATGCTGACATTCAGGTACATTAAGCGAAGTAAGGCCCGTAAGGAGCTGATGGAGCTGCAGAGGGATTTGCTTTTTTATGAGCCTCTCTATTTAGCGGTACATCCTTTCCATGAATGGTTCAAAGAAAAATGGGAGCTGATGCGTGCCGGGAGTAAAATGAAGCTGGAGACAGATTCTGACCCCTACAAAGAAGTGATATTGCACATCCCTCTGCATTTGACGGTGTTTAAGCAGGCTATTAAGGATTACGGGGATAAAGCAGACACCAGTTATTTTGAAGAGACAATCGAATATATAGAACATTTGCTGGATACAGGCGATGAAAAACATCATTTTATGATTATATTTGATCAAATGCAGATATTTGAACGGGCGGAGTCTTATTTATACCTGAAAAAAAGGGAAGCGGAGCTGCAAACCCTGCTATGCATTAAAGGGAATGAAAACTAATTATTAGTATGGGGCATTAGCGCCCGTAGTAGTTCTTCACCAGTTCGTCCATAACACGGCTGGTGCGGATAGCGGTCAGGCCGGTGCTGAGAGCGGTACCGCGCCCAAGAAGCTCGTCGGTAATGGACTGGATCAGTGGCTGCTGGATATGAACAGGGTGGGAAATAAATACCGGCTGCTCCCCGGTCTCAGTCCGCAGAATAACCGGCTGCTCTGAAAAGGTGGAGAAGGTGATGCTGCCAAGGCTGCCCACAATTTCAGTAATATCTTCGTTAGCATAAGCGTTGAAGCACCAGATCCCGGTTCCATGGACGCCGGATTCAAACTGGTACCGTCCAGAGACAGTATCCTCCGGCGCATAAGGGCTTCCCTGGTTGGACGCATGTCCATCCGCATCCTTGACCGGGCCGAGCAGGAAATCCAGCAAATCCAGGGTATGGCTGCCCAGGTCCATAAACAGGCCGCCGCCCGAAATGGCCGGATTAACCCGCCAATAATCCCCGTCTACAGCTTTGAGCGGTTTGGTCATATGCAGAGTGCGTACAAACCGGGGTTCGCCGATCGCCCCCGAATCCAGCCATTCCTTCACCTTGCGAAAACGGGGCAGTCCTCTCCTGTAATAAGCAACATACAGCGGAACACCGGCCTGTTCACAGGCGGCCAGCATGGACTCGCATTCTGAAGTGTTTAGACCCATGGGCTTCTCGACATAGACGGGTTTACCGGCCCTTGCCGCAGCCAGTGTGTATTCCATATGCGTAGAGGGCGGTGTGGCTATATAAACGGCGTCAACACCGGGATCGGCTATCAGCTCAGATGCACTGGAATACCAGCGGGGTACGCCGTGCCGCCGTGAATAATCTGCTGCAAGTTCGCTGTTACGGCGCATGACGGCAACAAGCTGCGAGCCTTCCGCCTTCTGGAGGGCAGGTCCGCTCTTGACCTCGGTTACATCCCCGCAGCCGATGATACCCCAGTGAATGATTTTATTCATATATATCCCCCTCCGGCAATTAAGCTGAGTCCCCTGATACAGGTAATATAAATTAAATAGTATATATAGTAGAAAAAAGTTTTTGAGCGGATTAACCAGTCTATCTGCACAAGCCATACTCCGGATTTTTCATAGAGTATAAAGTATTCTCCAAATGCAGCAGGTTAAGCGGGGATAATGAATTTGAAGTTGATCATAAATACAATCAGGGCAGCGGCAAAAAGGGAAAAAGCAATACAGCCAGCCCCCAGAATCCGGCGGCGGTCGCGGATAAATCTGATGCCGAGTGCACAGACAAGAATAGTAGTGCCTGCCAGAACGACAGACATGCCGACCATTGCGAACCAGTACAATACCTCGAATAATTGAGCCATCATGAAGCCCCCTCTCACATGGTAATAATACAATTAATTTTTAGGAATTTCCAGCGAGAAGGACAGGATGAAATGGATGAATTTCGCAGCCGGCGGACCAGTACAGCCCAGGAAGGAATGAATATAAACCAGTGATAGAGCGTACTGAAAAAGGGGGTAATTCCCAAAATGGCCTCTGCAAAAGCGAACAGGAATCCGATTAAAGTGTTGATCAGTGCAAACATCCAGAATTCGGTTCGTCTAGCTCTTCCCGAGAAGTTAAAATAGTTTTTAAGCGGATTCAGATACCAATCCATGTTGAACCTCCTCTGTACCTCTGTATTCCTATTTTACAAAAATATGTATATGCGGTATACCGTAATCTTGCGTTGAAATTTGCTGGCGGATAGAGAACAGTACATATATCACGGACATAAGGCCTGCAGCCATATGCCCTTTTTTGCTGTGAGCGGGCTTTACACGGACAATCATACAGGAGGGAGGCTCCTTTTCTGAGTAATCTATAGGGTAGGCTGGGATTGCGAAAGGAGAGGGGAAAATGGCGGGAAGACAACTGGCCAGCAAGTGGCTGAAAACCGAGGCGCTGCTCAGCGATTCACGGGTTGCCGGTTACATTCCGAGAACGAAGGGATATAACGCTGCCGGACTGTCAGCTATGCTGAAAACGTATGGGAATGTTGTTATTAAGCCGATTGTGGGCGGCGGGGGCCATGGCGTGATAAAAGTGTTCCGGGACCACCGGGGCTACGGGTTCACCTACAATCACAGCACCCGGGTATACGGTGATTTCAGATCGATGAAGCGCGCGCTTGACCGGGTGAAGCTGAGACGGCGCTATATGATCCAGCAGGGAATCTCGCTTGCACGGATTGCCGGACGCCCGATCGACTACCGGGTTAAGGTTGTGAAGAACGGCGATCACTGGGAATTCCGATCCATGGTGGGGAGGCTGGCGCGCCCGGGTTTGTTTGTCACCAATCTGTGTAAAGGCGGTACGATGATGAGCTGCCGGCATGGTCTGCGCCTGTCACTTCCAAAAATCAGTACGTCGGCCAAAAAAGCGGAAATGCGCCGGCTGACACATGTCTGCATCGAGCTGCTGGAAAGACATTTTCCGGGCATCGGTGAGCTGGGGTTTGACTATGCAGTGGATCACCGGGGCAAAATCTGGATTTTGGAAGTAAATACAAGACCGAAGTAACTAACGTTTTTTTTGGGAATTGACGATAATGATTACTATAGGCTAAAATTGCGTTTAGTTATGCTGGTTTTGAGGTAATATGAGGTAGAAAATTCTAATATTTGTGAACATTTTGGATTTTTTTTACTAGCTGATAGTGTGGAAAACTCCTGTGCATAACTATTATCCCCATATTCCACTGTGTAGGGAATGGATTTTTTATCCTTACTAACAAATTATGCACAGGATTTCCACAACAGCTTGTGGATATTGGGAACGCTTGTTCGATTAATGATAGTTTGCTATGATAGATTCAGATTCAAACAAAGGAAAGGTAGGTGAACGTTGTGGTTGAATTGTCGGATGAGATGCTGCTCGACTCGTACCAAAGAGCGATAGAGCTACAATTGGAGCATGATTTCATCGCTCTGTTGCTCGCTGAAATTCGCAAACGGAACTTACACTCTCCAGTACATGCGGTTCTACACTAGGACACATTGATTTATTTTTCTGCAGCAGCTGCTCTGTCTAACCGCAAGCGGCACAAAATAGGGTATCTTTTCAAGTTGGAGTGGAATCAACCTGAAAGGATACCCTTTTATTTGTTATAAAGGTTACGGTTATGTGCTAAAGCTTGAGGTTACTGCTGTGTCCCGGTGAGAGCTTGGCATCCGGATCAAGGTATACCTTGGCATTGTTGACAGCCGTAGGCGCTTCCCCGAATCCTACCGCGATCAGCTTCAGCTTGCCCGGGTAAGTAGTGATATCGCCGGCAGCGAAGATGCCGGGAATATTGGTCTCCATGCGCGAATCCACCACGATGGAATTGCTATCGATCTCAATGCCCCACTCTGCAATCGGCCCCAGGGAGGATACAAAGCCGAAGTTGACAATTACACTGTCCACTTCAATTTCCTGTGTCTCCTTGGTTTTGATGTGGGACAGGGTCACCTTGGTGATAAATTCTTCCCCGTGCAGCTCGGTAATCTCGGTAGGGGTAATGACATTTACCTTGGAGGCCATCAGCTGCTCCACACTATGCTCATGCGCGCGGAACTTGTCGCGGCGGTGAATCAGCGTAACCTGCTCAGCGATCGGCTCAAGCATGAGGGCCCAGTCTACTGCGGAGTCGCCGCCGCCGCTGATCAGTACCTTCTTGCCCTGGAAGGCATTCAGGTCACTCACAAAGTAATGCAGGTTGGCTTTCTCGAACCGTGGTGCTTCCGGAAGCTCCAGACGGCGTGGTTCAAAGGCGCCTACACCGGCGGTAATAATAACAGCCTTGCTGTGGTATTCCGCCTTGTCAGTAGTTGTTACGAAGTGGCGCTCGTCCCGCTTCTCAACAGATACAACCTTCTCTTCGAGGCGGATAGTGGACTGAAACAGATCCATTTGCCGTGACAGGTTGTCTACCAGCTCCTGTGCGGTGATTTTCGGGAAACCAGCCACATCATAGATATATTTTTCAGGATAGAGAGCGGCGAGCTGCCCCCCCAGCTGGGGCATGCTTTCAATAAGGGTTACCGACGCCTGGCGCATACCGCCGTAGAAGGCGGCAAACATGCCGGCAGGACCGCCGCCTATAATTAACAGGTCGCTCATAGGAACGCCGGATTGCTCTAGTGTCACGTAATATTACACCTCCGAGTGATAGTTTCAAAATGCCATACTTAACTTACCTACTCATTATAAACATTGTGGGACTGCCCTGCAAAGGCTTAAAATGGCCGGATATGTGTGACGTTCTTTTGAAATATAAGAATTTATATGTTGCCCATCATAAATTATCCTTCTATTTCTCGAGAAACGGTACCGTCCCTTAACGGACGACAAATCCGTTTCTTCTTGTATGATTATATTTGATTAAAACGATACTAAGGTTTACAATGGATATGGTTATTTTAGAAATCCTTTAAGTTTTATTGGAAATTCTCCTGAATTTAAGTGTATAAATTCACAAAAGACACTAAAATATTTTACAAAAAATAACACATAGACAGATTCACCTGTTGGAAGGAGCCGGAACATGAGCAGTATTCCCAAAATTGTCATCCTAGGCGCGGGATATGGAGGTATATTGACCGCCCAGCGGCTGCAGAAAGCTTTGAATTATAATGAAGCTGATGTGACGCTGGTGAACCGCCATGAATATCATTATTTCACTACCCATCTGCATATGCCAGCTGCAGGAACGGACAGCATTGAGCATACACGCGTATCTATTTCCAAGCTGATAGACGAATTTAAGATCGACCTCGTGAAATCTTCCGTGCAGGAAATCCGTACCCAACAGAAAAAAGTGATTCTTGAAGACGGCACGCTTTCTTACGACTATCTTGTTATTGCCCTCGGCGGCGAGCCGGAAACCTTCGGTATTCCGGGACTTGATAAATACGCGCTGACCATCCGCAGCATTAATTCCGTTCGGCTGATCCGCGAGCATATTGAATATCAGTTTGCCAAATACAAAAATGAAAACAACGCGCAGGAGCATATTAATTTTGTGGTAGGCGGAGCGGGCTTCAGCGGCATTGAATTTGTAGCAGAGCTGGCTGACCGTATTCCAGCCCTCTGCAAGGAATATGACGTGGATCCGAGCCTGGTGAATATCTACAACGTAGAAGCTGCCCCTACGGCACTGCCAGGATTCGCGCCTGAGCTGGTTGAGCATGCGATGTCTGTGCTGACGAAGAAGGGGGTTACCTTCAAAATCGGCGTAGCAATCAAGGAATGCCTGCCAGGCGGTGTCATTCTCGCAACCGGTGAAGAAATCAAAGCCTCCACCATTGTCTGGACCGGCGGTATCCGCGGCAACCGCCTGATTGAAGCTGCAGGGTTTGAAGCGATGCGCGGACGGGTGAAGGTGGACGAATACCTCCGCGTTCCGGGGCATGAGAATATCTTTATCATCGGAGACGGTTCCCTGATGATTAACCCGGAAGGGCGGCCGTACCCGCCGACAGCACAAATCGCCATGCAGCAGGGCGAATGCTGTGCCCATAATCTGGTGGCAGCAATCCGCAGCCAGCAGCCGAAGAAGTTTGTCTTCAGCAACAAGGGAACTGTAGCCTCACTCGGTAAAGGCCAGGGCATTGCCGTAGTGGGTGACAAGACATATAAGGGCTGGACAGCAGCACAGCTCAAAAAAGTAGTCGATATGCGCTACCTGTTCATCATCGGCGGCATCCCGCTGGTGCTGAGGAAGGGAAGATTCTTCTAGTATGCGCCACTGCAGTGTACAAGTCCGCGGGCTGTTGACGCGTGAAGAGCTCGACCGCTATAATGCCCTGATTGAGGTAGGCTCGTACCTGGAGGACCAGAGCCGGTACGATCTGGCGTATAACATCCAGAAGGAAATTGATCTGCTTATTCTGCCGGCCATCGAACGGCTGAAGGATAAAAGCCGGGCCCGCGACCGGGCAACGGCAGAGTATCTGGAGAGCCTGCGCGGAGAGATTGGCGAGGACGAATAACTTATATATAAAGAGCGGCCCGTAATAGGGGCTCCGCAAGAGCATTCAAGAAACAGACCGTTCTGGTCAAAAGGAACGGTCTGTTTTTTTGTGCTGTAAGGCAGTTTGATTGAGCTAGGTGGAAAAATGCCACCTATTTACATGAAAAACCATATAGAGGATTGGACTAGGTGGAAAAATGCAGCTTAGTCTTACTGTTTTTGCGTCTAAAGAAGAACTTGGGCTGAAATAAGTGCCGATTTTACAACTAATCATAAGAAAATCGGTGAAATCGGAGAATTAAGTGTCTAAAATCCAATTAGTTATTGAGGAGCACTGTTGTTGAGCTCTGTTGAAAAGGACCATTGCTGAGGAAGAGGATCAGTCTGTCCGGAATAAACAATAAGGATGGTCTCCCCCAGGAGAAACCATCCTTATTGTTAAAAATATTAATTACAGCTTAAGCATCTCTTCGAACGTCTCCGGTGTCAGCAGGTTGCCGACATAGAACGGGCCGAACTCACCGTAGCGGGCGCTGACCTCGTCAAAGCGCATCTCGTAGACCAGCTTCTTGAACTGCAGCGCATCCTCGGCAAAAAGGGTTACGCCCCATTCCCAGTCATCGAAGCCGACGGAGCCGGTGATGATCTGCTTCACTTTGCCGGCATAGCCGCGGCCGATCAGGCCATGCGAGTGCATCAGCTCCCGGCGTTTATCCATATCGAGCATATACCAGTTATCGGCCAGCTCGCGCTTCTTGTTCATCGGGTAGAAGCAGATATGCTTCGCCTGCGGCAGAACCGGCTTCAGGCGTGCCGCTACATGCGGGTTCTGCATCGGATCACTGCCGTCTCCGGCACTTCCGCCTGCAGCGTAATTGCTCAGCTCGACGATACTGACATAAGAGTAAGCTTTTGTGGTATATTGGGCGAATGCAATTTTGTTAAAGGCAGTTTCCAGGGCGTTCAGCGCTTCCAGGCTTTCCCGCAGAAACATCATCACGAAATCAGCCTTCTGGCCGACAATAGAATATACTGCAGTGCTTCCTTCTTTGGCTTCCTCTACCGGTCCCCATTCCTCCATGAAGGCATGCAGCTCTTCCAGGGCTACGGCACGCTCCTCGTCATCGGCGGCTGTCCACGCCTTCCAGTCCAGTGAGCGGAAGTCATGCAGGGCATACCAGCCTTCCAGGGTCAAAGCGGCTTCGTTCATGTTCTCACTCCTTAAAAGTTTTACGAAGCATGGCTCCGTAGAATGTACTTCGTGTAAAACTCGCTTCGAAAGCGTAAGCTTAGTTTTACGAAGCATGGCTCCGTAGAATGTACTACGTGTAAAACTTGCTTCGAAAGCATACGCTCAGTTTTACGAAGCATGGCTCCGTAGAATGTACTTCGTGTAAAACTCGCTTCGAAAGCAACAGCTTTAGCGTAAAATCCGGTTCCAAAGCATACGCTTCTATGTATGATCCGGTTAATCTATATGCATTGTATCGCAAGCGGATGGCCAAGAGCAAACGCTGAACCTCGGATTTGCCTGAAAGCGGATTCGAATGACAATAATGTTCATTGCTTCGCTACATTTTTTCTAGTAAACTTACTATTAATCAGGTTTTGGTGTGCGGTTCTTTATAGAGAGAGGGGATGGCGGTACGATGGGATTTATTCCTGTATTTGTTCTGGCCGTGTTGTTCTTTGTCATGATGTTTGGCATCGGCTTTATCCTTAATATGTTAATGAAGACCACCTGGTTTCCCGCCTACCTGTTCGTAATTGTCATCCTGCCCGTAGTGGTGTATTCCATCTGGGACAGGAACGCCATGACCCTCTGGGAGCATCTGGGCAGCTTCCATATTGTTGATTACCTGACCGGGATTGCCGGGCTCGGCGGCGCAGTGCTCAGCGGCTGGACGATCCAGAAGCTGCGTCTGGGCGGCTATAAGATGTTCTAAGTATCGAGATTATGCTGAAAACGGCTGCTATCCCAGCTAAGGGACGGCGAAGCCGTTTTTTCTATTGATGGCGTGCCCAGAGGCACGCATTATCTAGTTGGTGCAAGTCCAACCAAGAGAGGGGCCAAGCCACTCTTGTAGCTAGGATGCTTGCGCATGGCGAAATCTGTGTGTAAAAGCGCATCGACAAAAGTACCGGTCAGAGACCGGGCGAGCAACAACCCAGGCCGTAACATCAAGTGAATCCTGCCGCGTCGTCAAAAAGGCCCTGCGAAGGGGAACAGAGGATGCCGAGTCCCGCATCTATGGACGAAGGCCAAGGAAGCTGAGCAGAACTTGGAACAACAGCGAAGAATCCTCCGGC
>NZ_FNDX01000069.1 GCF_900099765.1 Paenibacillus typhae
TCTCTTCTGCCAAAATCACCAATCGGTTGTGTGAAATGGCTTCGAATCTGTCCAAACGAAGTCACGGCTACAAGCGCCGGTTGGAGGCCTTTTCCCGGAAGCCGGATGCTGTCGTAGCCTTGCTAGAACGGGCTTTACGTGCAGGATTCACCGCCGACTACGTGCTTATGGACAGCTGGTTTACGCAAGCTCCACTCCTTCGTGAGCTTGCCGCTAAAGGGCTTCCTGTGATTGGTATGGTAAAGGAAATGAAACAACGCTACCTAGTTCACGGTAAGCGAATGACACTCCGCGAGGTCTTTCAAAGCCTGCCCGCATCGAATGCCAAAGACATTAAAGGCTCGCTCATCGTGCACACCGCCTGCGGTCTGCAGGTGAAGCTTGTGTTTGTCCGCAACCGGAATAAAAAACGGGAGTGGCTGGCCTTTTAAGTACCGATGTGACGCTGGATGCAGCTGAAATGGTAAGAATCTACGGCATGCGCTGGAGCATTGAGACCTTTTTCAAGGTCACCAAAAGCTACTTGAAACTGGGAACTGAATTTCAGGGCCGTTCCTTTGACGGGCTGATTAGCCATACGACGATTGTATTCAGCCGGTATTTAGCCATGGAATACGAACGGCGTCAATCGAGTGATGACCGGACACTTGGAGGACTCTTCTTTCTCTTTGCGGACGAGGTTCGCGATCTGGACTACCAGTCTGCGCTTCAGCAGCTCATGAGTTTATTTCTTGAAATGTCCCAGGCGAAAACCAAGAAGAATACAATAGCTGTTTTTTGTCAACTACAGGAATGGATCTCCGGTTTACCCAGCTATATCAAGGGTTTGTTTGGAGATTTGAGCTGCGAAAGTTGAGTAATTAATTGTCTTGTAAACCCTTCTTCCTTTGTGGAGTTTAGCAGTCGATACTCAATTTGATGTATAGTATTAGGAAGTTAATTCCTATTGCTTCTGCTATCTCATTTCTTGCATTCACTATAGTACTCACCTTCTAATAATTTTGCTTCAAACAAATAGTAGATATTGTGAAAACGAATGTAACGATACCATCGTATTCTTGAACCGGCTTCAAGCCGTCCTATACAATAGTCGTAGCTGTAACAGCTATAACAGAATCTACAATCGCAAGTAACCATCCCTTTGAGTCTGGCGCTTCATTTAACTTCATAACATCAAAGCCCCCCCATCCAACTTAAATTCCCTGCTCTACATATCATACTCCGAATCAGTCGCTAAAAGTATTTTCCTTCTCTAAAAGGAGGTTTGACATTCGCTTTTCGGTTTCCCTTTTCTGTCTTTATTCTGAGCAAAAAAAGCTCCTGTCAATTTCATTGGCAGGAGTATATGGATTTGAAACATCATATTCTGATTTTCAAGTCGCATAATGAACCTTCACGAAACCCTAAGCCAAACTGAATAGAATTGTTTTGGTGCCGGTTAATATTGAACCGCTGTTTACAAAATAGTAGTTAGAGGCAGTATCCAGCGTAAGCGGACCGGTCCAGGTAATTGTACCGAACTGGCTGCTAAAAATCCCTGTTGGCGGTACGTCTGACAAGGCAAGCGTTACAGTGACTGCACCATTAATATTTGTATTAGTGATATGAGAATAGCCGCGAACATTAACGATCCCGTCTGACTGGCTGTCAACCATACGCTGAATATTAAGTCCGGTATGAACCATTGTATTGATGCGGCTATGATATAAATAGGTATTTAAGTTGCCCATGTGCCCCGACTGAATTATATCTCCGACTACCCGGGCATTCAAAAGCTGAAATTCAATGGTTGTAAACGGATCCACTACAGCAACATTCTGGAAAGTAATATTGCCGCTGATAATGGCTCCGTCCGTATAATTCGTATGAGTGCTTACGGATGTTCCGTCATCAAACGTACCTATCACAGTAACCGGGCGCGCATCAAAGGCAGGTCCTTGAATAAGATATACGTCTTCTGCAGCTTGATTGGTCTGTATTGTTACATTGCGGGGGGTTGAAGATGCGAAATTCGCCAGATCTGAATTACCCAGCACCCACGGTCCCATACCAAGCAATTGCAGGTGACGGGCAGGCGGGATAATAATATCTTCATCAAAAATTGAATTTGCCGCAATGAGCACGATACACCTTGCTCTCATACCAATGGATACTGCTAGAGGACTGTTGGCTGCGGCATCAATGGCTGCCTGTAGCGAGGTGAATGGATCAGACGGAGTTCCGCTGCCAGGCCCCGGAGCTGCCGAATCCGCCCAAAAAATGGTTTCACCCCATTCGAAAGTTGTTACTCCTCCTTTAGCGGCACCCAGAACTTCTGAGGAAACAAGCCGGTGAGCAGTAATTAGCTGTCCTGCTGTATTTTTCCCCCATGCCGAGATTTGTGTCACTTCTGCAGCAGCATCATCGATTGTGAAAATATATTCAAATGCGTTCAGATCTGCGAAGTAATTTTTAGTTATCACTTGATTGGGAGCGAGAACAAATTCATCTTGTGCATAAAGTGTCCTTGTTCCGTTCAATACATAACCTTCTACCAGAATCGTCGAAAATATTGTCGCATCCCGATTATCAAATTTGACCGTTAACTGCTGAGTGGGTCTCACCCCGCTGACTGGAGTATTCTCAATCGGCCCGGTTGATAATAACGCCATATTTATTCCTCCTCGTATACTGTAAGTCCCTATTAAACTCCATAAATTAATATATGTCCGACTCATAGGAGGAACTGTACATTGTAGCAAAAAATACGCTCGCCAATTTCCCCAAGGTAAACATAGACTTCTTATTAGGGCAACAGGCACCCCCAAGCGGCGTTAGCCACCAACCAAATAACCCACAACAAAAAAGCTCCAGTGACAGCCACAGGAGCGTTTCCCTTTACATTTTCACTTTGCCAACAGATCCGCCAGCTCTTCCGAATTCTTTTTTCTTAAATCCAGCATCCGCTCACTATTGCTGTCTTTAATCAGGAAGCCGTTTTTGGTTTGAAAATCCATGTATACACTGTATTGAACAGCCTCAGAATCCTCATAGGTAACGGTCATCCGGTAAGATGGCGGGCCTACATCAACAGCTCCGGGCACTTTTTTAACAGTCCTTATGGCATCTCCGATGATTTGAAGGCTTTCAGCGTCAGTGTAAGTAATTGTAGCTGTGTCGGAAAAGAGGCTAACACTAACAATTTCTCGCTTAGGCAGGATCATCATTACAATGATTACAGTCACCAATACAATCATTGAAATCATGTAGATGATTTTCTTCTTCATAAACTTCTCCTTCCTACCTTAGCCCAAGAACCACCATAAACATCCCACAAGAATAGCAAGAACTAAATGAATCAAGGGCAACAGGGGCAGCTTCGTTACCAGAACAGCACCATTCTTGGCTTTATTTTTGAATTTTTTTATCAGATACAGCACTAAACAAATAATATAGGTTATTGGATATGAGCTGGTTAGTATTATGAATAAGAGCACGATTGCTATCAAAATAGATTCTTCTTGCCCTGACCAGCTTCCGGCTAAAGACATTATGTTAGCTAACAAAACGAATGGATAGATAAACAAAGGTAATGCACCCAGCACAAAAAACGTTATATACCTTATATTCCTTGACATTAATACACCTCTTATATTCTGAATATGCTCAGCTACCCGGAACATTCTGAAACCATTTTCCTTATTTCGTTTTGATTGAATGAGTCCTATGAATTCCGAGACTGCTTGTCATCACTGTTCCCCCAACGTATAACTAAACACCGTCTTCACTTGCTTCCCGTTCGTGAATTCAAACTGCAGCTCAGACCCGTTCCCGCCGCTTCCGGTAAACCGGAGACCATCGTTCTTGAAGCCCGGCATATCGGTTGGATTAATACCAAACTCGTTATAGAGCAGGATCGCTTTGTTTGTCTCCAGATCAATCAAGGTCAGCAGTCCTTCCGAAGATGACCGTACCACTAAATAGTTCTCGCCAATAGCTTCAATAGCGTAGCTGACATCCGGTGTGCCTGCTAACTTGGAGATATTCCAGGTTTGTTTTACAGAAGCATCTGGTGCAATCAACCGGACCGTATGGCCATCGTTCATAACCGCGTTACCGTTATACGTCTTCAAATTGTCGGGAGAAAACTGCCAATAATGAGCCGCCGACTGACGCAGAATGACGCCTTTTTTTACAAAAAGATTAATGACCGTCAGGTTTATAGATGGCTCGCCGCTGGAATTCTGGATGGTTACCAGGTCGGCATCTTCTGCAATTGGCACGGACGAAATCTGGGTAGCAGCAATATAGCCCGGCTCAAGCTTAGCTGCTGCAGAGACTCCCACAGCATGAACAACACCTGCCGCATCCCGCTTATATACAGCTCCATTCACTCCATTAATGAAATACGCGTCCTTACTTGTCCTGCCGTCGCCAACAAATTCCGGATAGCCAATCACCGCCTCACGGCTGGCCGCCTTCCAGTCCAGTGTGCCTCCAATCGCATCATTAACGAATCGCAGGGGTACGTACAGCTGCTTATTAATCTGCTGAGGAGCTGCGGAATAAGTAAGCTTTTTACCGTTAACCGTTGCCGTTCGCGCCCCGGCCTTTATGCTGCCTTTGGTAAACATGTTTTCGATAGAGATCACTTTCGTACGTTCATCATACTTAACAGTAAGGCCGCTAATATAATAGAAGCTGTCCAGCGGGAGCATGACCGTCCCGTTTACCAATGAAGGAGCCCCGGAGGAAGAGGTTATTTGATTGTTGTTAAGATAGACCCGGATAACAGGTAAGGCGGTGGACTGTGCTTTTCCTGCTGCTGCTGATACGATGGATGGAGTAGACTGAATTAACCCGAGGATTAGAATCCCAAGCCCTAGTGCTCGAGTGAACTTTTTCAGGATTTTCATTGACGGCCTCTCTTTCTAGTTTCAGGAATTATTTTCATTTAATATAACATATTAGCATCCTATCAACCTTCTTTCTATGAAAAAAACGGCGCAGCTCCCATTACAGGATTACGCCGTTTTTTAAATTCCTGTTCCAAGGTTTATTGCATGCCTTGCATAATCGCATTGATAATCCCTTGCTGCGTTACCGTGTTATTCGTACGGTTGAACAGACCAAAGCCATGCTGGCCGTTGTAGCCTCAAAACGATTGGACAGCAAAAAAAATCCGAGTGCATTAGAGTAGCTGACAGGATAATCCGCAGTAAAAAGCTCCTGTGAAAACCACAAGAGCATCAGCCATTCGTCTATGAAAAATCTTATTCCTTACCAGCTTGTTCCACTCATGCCAGCAACACACCTTCCACCTGATCCACAATGTAATTAATCCCCGTCGGTCCGTAGCAGCCGATCCAGGTAGCGGCATCCACCGCATAAATTTGCGGCTGCTCCTCTGCATGCAGAATGACCCGGGTACTCTGTTCTGTCGCAGAAATCTCATCCTGCACCCGCTCGCTGCTAAGCAGAAAATAGTGATCCGCATGCACCGCAGGCAGTCTGTCAACCGGGATGTGGTATGCCGTATCGGAGGTATCTGCCACAAAAAGTGGAGCCGGCAGCCCCAGATCCCGGTACAGGACAGCACCGGTGCGGTGCGAAGCGGTGTGCACCCGTACCAGCGATTCACGCGGACGGATCAAGGCCACACTCTGACCGGCCAGCACCGCTGCAAGCTCTCCCGACAGCAGGGCTGTCCGGCGGTGGTAATCCGCAATAATCGCTTCCGCCCTAGACTGCTTGCCCGTTATAATCCCAAAGAGGCGTAATATCGTCTGCCAGCTCTCATTCCGTCTGAACATGAGGGTTGGAGCAATCCGGTTTAACCGTTCATAATGCGGGGCGTGCACCTCGGTGCAGACTATAAGGTCCGGCTGCAGCCGTTCGACCGCCTCCAGGTCCGGGTACTCATAGCTTCCCGTCATTTCCGTAGCCTTAAGCCTGTCCCTGATATATTGGGGAAATTGTAATGAAGCACTGCTGCCCGTGCCAACACTTCCTGCCGGAGCTACATTCAGGGCCAGAAGATGGTCGGCATACTGCACGTCGAGCACGGCGATACGCCTTGGAGCAGCGGTAACCCCGTATTCGCCCCGCATATGGCAGATTACCGGGCCTTGCAGTGACTCGTATGAGGCAGCAAAACGGTCATTCAAACCGACGTAAGCCGAAAGTGCTTCAGTTCCAACTGTGGCAGAACGCCTGTATAGCTGCGGAGGCACACCGTAAACCTTCTTAAAAGCCCTGCTGAAGTAATACATATCACGGTAGCCCGTTCTTTCGGCAATTTCACTGATCGGGGCATCGGTATGACGCAGCATCCGCTCCGCACTCTCCATTCGCAGCCGGATCACATATTCCATCGGTCCGAGTAACTTCTCCTGCTTGAACCGCCGCTGCAGCTGTCTTGGACTGCAGCCGGCAAGCGCAGCCAGCTTCTTAAGCTCCAGATCCTGGCGGTAATGCCCCGCGATATAGGCAGTGACAATGTCCACCATATCTGCCCCGGCACCGCCCCTGCCGCGTTCAACCTCCATCATCAGCTCGTACAGCATGCCTTGCAGCAGTGCATTTACATGAAACCGCTCCAGCCCTTCACCCCTGCCCCATTTCGCTTCGATTTCTTCTGCCGTCTGGTGCAGTCCTGCCGGCAGCTCCAGACGGTGAACAAATGAATGGTCCAGCGGGTGATTCCGCTGCCCGTACCGTTCATCGACGGCTTCAGCCATTTGGACAGCTTTATAGGTAATCTTAGTATAATGAATGCTTTCTGCTCCGGCAGTCAGAGTAAAGGCTGAGCCTTTAACCGCATGGCAGGCAAAAAAGGCCTGGATACGGCAATCCTCGCCGTTCATCACAAGCCTTCCCTGCCCGCCTCCTGCCAGCAGCAGCAGATTGGTAGTCAATTCTGTTTCACTCAGAACGCCGCCCGGCGGCACAGTACCGCTGCTCACGTCTAGCGTTTTGATTGCCAGATCACTCCATAAACTTGCCTGCTCCCGCAGCGGCATCCCTCTCATCTCCTGACAATAGCATCCTCATTCACAGCCGCTCCTGAACAGAATGCACTTTTCAGGGGAAGCGGCCGCTTTTGAGATAATATGTTGCTGTTGTCATTTTAATTGAGATTCATTCTCATTGTCAATTTTCGGACACTTTACACAATATTCTCCCGACATCCGGTAATAGAAGCAGCAAGTAATCCGCTTGCTCTTGGCAACCTGTACCCCGTCATGGTGTTCAGTGAAACGTGTTAACGGATTACTTCTCATGCCAAACAAAGAGCCGGGCGCAATCTTGGTCAGGTAAGTAAAATCCTCGCTCATTCGCTGCTGTTCTGGTTCGGATTCTTCTGTTCCGGGAGCATATAGCGGGGCAATGCGAACCATAATATTTTCCCAGAGTATCGCCATAGAGACGGGGCCAACTGCGGCAAGGATCTGCAGCAGCGGCGCAAGGTGTTCTGCAAAAATCTGCTTAACCACCGCTTCCCGCCATACGGTTCTATCGTCCAGCGGTGCAGCCGCCGTCCGCAGTCCATCAAAAGCGAGGAATGGAAAACGCGTATCCCCTTGTCCGGCGGATAAATCTGGATGATAAAGATAGCTTTTATCCAGGGTGATAGAAACTTCTTGGTTATGAAACGTCATCGCCGTCAGCAGAGGTACAATCCACAGATAGCCGATCCGCTTGGCCAGCATGGATGCAGCAACCTGCATATCCGGTGCACCGATATAGTCTGTGAACCAGCTGATATAATCACGGCAAGCAACTTCATCTTGCAGCTGACTTAGAGCGATCGTACGGATGCTGCTTGCAGGAGGTTCACCGAGCCTCATGCGGTAATCCGCCGTCAGCTGCTTCCAGGAGACAGACGACAGATAGCCGTCCATATTACTGCGCTCCCAGCAGAGCTTCCGCAGCCTGATCGACAATGATGTTAATGGCAATCGGGCCATAGTAGGCGATCCAGAGTGTTGCATTTACATCGTAAGCACGGTTGTTTTTAACGGCATCCATAGACTTCCAGACCGGACTGTTCGCCAGCTCCGCAGCATCTTTGGCAAACAGATCATCCGACAGCAGGAAATAGCGGTCCGCTCCGATATCAGCGACAGTCTCCATGGAAATCTCAACAGAGGTATCCTCGGTAATGGCTTTTACAAATTCAGGGGCGTTCAATCCCAAATCCTCATACAGAATGCTGCCTGTCCGGTGCTCTGGCCCGTGGACACGAATCCCTTCCGGCCTCGGACGAATCAGCGCAACCGTATCATCACCGAGCTTCGCTGCCAGCTGCTCCCGCAGACCGACAATTTTATCCTCGTAGGCCTGCTGAACAGCTACAGCCTCCGCCTGCTTGCCTGTGATCTTGCCGATAGTAGCCAGCGTATCCCGCCAGTCCTCGTAGAAGTCGAGTACGATGGTCGGTGCTATTTTGCTGACACTCTCATATGCCTCTTCCTGAAAGTCGGTCATTAGAATCAGATCCGGCTTCAGCGCTACAATAGCTTCCAGGTTCGGCTCATCCCGTGTACCCAGAACCTGCACATCCCCAAGCTCTCCCAGGTATTCCGGAAACGTCGCGCCTTTTGCTCCAGCTACCACACTTCCCGCCGGCTTTTCGCCAAGCGCAATCAGCTGATCGATGAATTTCACATCCAGCGCGGCAATCACCTTCGGCTTCTCATTCAGCGTATACTCGCCCTTCATATGCTTAATGGTAACCGGGAAAGCTGCGGCAGTCTGTGTCTCCGGTGTTGCCGAAGCCTGTGTTTCAGAAGCCGGTGACGGTCCGGCCGACGCGGCGGCAGCTGCCTGTGCAGCATTGCCCGTATTTGCGTTCCCTCCATTAGAATTAGAACCGCAAGCCGTAAGTACCAGTACCAGCGCCAGCATCCATACCATTAATAGTAGTGATGATGACTGCCTTTTTGTTGCTCTGTTCATGCTGACTCCCCCTATTTATGTGATAATGATTTTCATTATCATATTTATAAGGTGAGTATACTCTACCTTTATACACCGGTTCCATGTACTTTTGCGACATTGCAGCCGGATTATTGCGACATTTGTCCCTTCAGGAGCGGATTAAATTATTCACATCAAACCTCTTTCCTGATGACTTCCTCATCATAAAAAATCATATGCTCCTTCTCTGCACGGTAATAGTCCAGCCGGTCCTGCAAGTTACCTGTGTGAAACTCAAACAGATGTCCATCCGGGTCGTAAAAGTAAATAGATTCTTTATCTTTGGCATTCCTTACCCGCCCGGGCAGCACCTCAACATGCAGCTCCTTCAGCTTATTCAGCAGGCTCTCATAGTCATTCGTATCAATAGTAAAAGCTATATGCGTGTATGTCCGATTGTCCCGGTCACGCACCACATCCTCCTGATTAAGTGCGATCCACAGCCCGTTCAGATCGAAATAGGCCAGCTTCCTGCCTTTAACCAGAATCCGGGCACCGAACACCTCGGAATAGAACTTAATGGACCGATCCAAATCCGCGACGGAAAAGCAAAAGTGGTTGATTCCCTGGATATTCATGTCGTGTGATCCTTTCGTTCGCCCAATGATTTTCACGTTCTCAGAAACTCCTCAATCTTCATCCTTATCTCTTCAATGCTTCTTGATCTGTATTCTATTAGTTTATTCCAATAAAACGATCCTTCCCCGTTCTCCTCACTAACATCAACAAGCATTAGCGTATACTGACCGTCTGCATCGAATTCGGGATACCAGCCGAGATCAATCACTCTTTTCTTATGCTCGCTTTCAAGCTGTAGGATATCCTCCTTGAATTCCCAGCGATGTTCATAGTTATCATCAGTAAATCTATCAGGAAAAGACTCTGTGAAATCATTCAAATTAACTTTCCATCCTGTTGGTATTCGCAGCGGTACCAGATTAAGACTCATATATGCTATCGCCCTTTCACCTTATTCACAATATATCTCTTTGCCTCCATACTAATTAAATGGATTGCTAGAACGGACACAACCAATTCTTTCTTCGTTCCGTTCACCTTCATCTATCAGTATAGTACATATAACTATTAGTACCTTCAAACTGAACTTTATCCCAGCCTAGAAAATAAACCTTGTTAATCGACTTAACTGCACTTTATACAACTAAAACGCCAATATTTCTGCCAATCCAGCATTTAGATGCACTTCATACACTTATTCTTCTGGAAAAGGGTACAATTACGCCAAATCCCCTATTCTAGTTGCACCAAATACACTTAAAGCTGCCCACGCCCGATTATCACCGGATATAGATGTACAAACTACACTTAAATTAATTCCAGCTCGCCTGCGGTGCTTATCCAAACTAGAGAAGCTTCGCTCACCAGCATCTCACCTATGACAACCATCCATTTAAACCATTATATAGAACAAATTATGATATTTCGTTTCAATTCTATTACATTTTCCTACTAACACTCTTCTCTCTGTCTGCGCAAAAAAAGCCCCCGGAACATAGTCCAGAGGCTCTCTCTTATTTCCGTCAGGCCATAATCAGGTGAATACATATTCACCTTCGCCCACCCGAATGATCTTACCCTTTAATGCCGCTGATTCTGCTGCAAAAATAACCTGCTTGAACTCGTTCTCGTCCCCCTGCACAAAATCAAACGACTGCGCTCCAACCTTCAGGCTGAATCTGCCGGCCTCTGACTCCGTAACCGGAAGTCCGAATAAAGTGCTCCAATGGCTGGCGGCCGCTGCCGGATCGGAGACGCGGAATACCGCGCTCACAATCTCGACTGCTCCTGCGGGGTGAGGCTGGATGATGCCGGAGGCCGTCATATTGACCAGCCGCTCCTCATCGGTTCCATTCCACTGGATGATAAACGGATAGACGAGTCCTGCAAAATCACCGTCAATTGTCATCATCCGCCATTCAATCAGTCTGCCGGCGTTATCCAGACGCTTGCCGTCGATGATCGGCGATAAAGACAAGCCTGCCGCGTGCAGGGAAGCTGCTACGGTATCTATATCATCCGTCCGGAGCACCACTCTGCTCAAAGCTTCATGCTCAGGCAGCAGCTGTACCGCATCCCGTACAACAACATTGTGTGCTGTGGCCTTCGCCAGCTCCAGGTTCTCAATACCCAGGAACTCAATGTAGGTTAACCCGAAGTAGCTTAAGGAATTGTAGGTTCCCCATGCTTTATGAGCGCCCCCTCTAAAAGCAACCAGCCCGTGCTCCCGGAAGCTTTCGACCGGCTGATCCAGATCGTTCACATAATGCACCAGATGATCCCAGGTGATGGTAGCCATTATTTCTTCACTCCCAGCTCCGTAGTCCGCTTAACGGCTGCGAGCACGCTGCGCTGCAGTCCGGCCGCGAAGTCACTGTTGTTAAGCTCGTACAAGCCGTGCATGCCGACCCCGCCCGGTGAATTGTTAATATCCAGCAGCTGCCGCGGATGCAGGCCGGTCTGCCGCAGCATCGTGACTGCGCCCATCATGTTCTCCAGCGCGACATTCCACGCCTGCTCACGAGGCAGACCGGCAAGCACACCGGCATCCACAAGCGATTCGATGAAATAATAGATATAGTTCGGTCCCGCTACACCGTAGCCGGTGAAGATATCGATATAGCCCTCGTCCAGGTATTGAACCTTGCCGAAGCCAAGCAGGAAATCCTCTACCTGATCACGGTCAGCATAGCTGTTCAAGGCAACGCCGCTGTAGCCGTAGCCTGTATCGGTCAAGGTGTTCGGAATGACCCGGACAATCGGGCGTTCTGCTCCGAAATAACCGCCAAGCTGCGCTATCGTCACCCCTGCTACAATCGAAACGATTGTAGCAGCAGGTGCAGCATGCTTCTGTACAAGCTCACCGAGTGCTGCCAGATTATCCTGCGGACGGACGGCTATCACGATAATCGAGGCCGCAGACAGGCCATACTCCTGTGAACTGCCCGTATTTACTTTATACTTGTCACTCAGCAGCTGCAGACGAGCTTCGTTGACATCTGTAACACTGATCTCATCTGCCGCCAGGGTGTTGTTGGCAATACAGGCGCGAATCATGGCTTCCGCCATCTGTCCGCCGCCGATAAAATGAATCTGCTTCTGTGCCACTTACATCCACTTCCCTTTCTTAGTTGTTATCCCAAGCTTCCGGCAGGATGAAGCCGTCATATTTGTCCAGTCCCTTGATGTATTCTTCGAACTCTTTTGATTCATAGGCAGCCTTCAGATCCTTGGCCCACTGGGTGTTTTCATCCTTTTTGTTGACCGACACGATAATTCTGTGCTGCATAGGTGTGTTCTCGATTTTTAGCGCATCGGTAATTTTTCTGTCCGGCGAGTTGGCAATGTAGTTACCGTTAACCACACCGTAGTCCACGTCCTGCAGGGAAACCAGGATCTGTGCCGGGTCGAGGATTTTGATATCGATATTGAATTTATCCGGCTCCATGCTGTTGATGTTGAAATCGGCTACACCGGCGCCTTCCTTGATTTTGATCCAGCCCAGCTCCTCCAGAATCCGCAGCGCGCGCTCCTGATTAACCGGGTCATTCGGAACAGCTACAGTGGTACCGTCTTTTACATCATCCAGCGTCGTATGATTTACGGAATAAAGTCCTTGCGGAGCACCCGGCACGTAAGCAATCCCGGTCATATCTGCACCGATTTCTTCATTAATAGCTTCCATGTAAGCTGTACTCTGGAAAATACTTGCGTCAATCGAGCCTTCCTTCATTGCCGGGTTAACCTGCATGTTCTGCGAGAAGGTTTTGATATCTACCTTGTAGCCCTTCTCCTCCAGAATCGGCAGAATCGACTGGCGGAACTGCTCTTCATACGTTCCCACACCGAATCCGACGGTGATTTCCTTCTTGTCTTCTCCTGCGCCGTCCGCTTCCTTATTACCGCAGGCTGTCAGCACCGCCATAACCCCGATCAGCATAACCAATAATAATTTCTTCATTACCTTCATCTCCTATTCCAATACTATGTTTTTAAATTGTACTAACGCCTCATCTGTTACGTTCAGGGGGATCGCACAGTTTGGCGCGAGAATAAACGGCTGATCCTTCATCAAAGTCAAAGCATCTTTTGCCTGCTGCCTGATCTGCGCAATATCGTTCACGGCGAACAGGCCATGATCAACTCCGCCTACTTTAGTTGCTTTCAGGTTGGCTCCGAGACCCGGATTCCCTTCGGCAACGGTATCCCAGCTGATTCCGTCGATCCGGTAATCATTGAATTTCTCCGGCTGCGAATAGGCCCCGCAGGTATGCAGGATGTTTTTGCCGTAGCTGGCAGCTTCCAGTACGATGGAATCATAAGGTCTGGACAGCTCATCGAACATCGCTTCATCGAACAAACCCGGATGCGCTGTACCGGTCACTGCGTAGAACAAGCCGTCGGAACCCGCATGCTGCAGCTCTTTTACATAATCGGCCAAGGTTAACGAAATCACATGCAGCGCATGATGTGCTGCGGCCCGGTGCTCTTTAAACAGCGATTCCAGTGTTACAGGCTGCTCAATGCCAAATACCGTTTTGGTAACATAAGCGGAGCGCCCTACGATAAACAGCAGTACCGTCAGCGGAGAGAATACGGTCTGAATCAGCGGAGTATTCGGCAATCCCAGGCGAATCTGCTTAACGGCCTCCAAATGCTCCTGAAATGTGGCTGTCTCAGTGGCCTTTTTTACTTCAAGGTCCCACAGATTGTCCGCTGCCGGAATTACCGTTGTCTTTTGCCGCGGAAATACCGTCTGATAATCTGTAAAATCATACTGGTTGCCCCAGGCTTCAGCCAGATAGGTTGCTCTCGGATTGATTTTGACCCAGTCCCAATCATATTGCTTGGTGAAGGAAATGGTCGTTGCCGCCAAATCCTCTGCTGTCTGTTCCTTGTCGATAAAATGGCGCCATCCGCTGACAATCGGACGATCTGCCCGCTCTCCGGATAATAAGGCTCTGAAACGGTCCTGCTTACTCCAATTACTCATCTGCCGACTCCCTCCAAGTATATGTAGTGTTTAGTGACGGCGAATTTTCCGCGCCAGAGTGTTGCCCAAAGATTGAATGCCCTGTACCAAAATGATAAGAATAATGACTGTAGCTACCACGACTACCGTGTCAAACCGCTGGTACCCGTAGACGATGGCCAAATCACCGACCCCGCCGCCGCCGACTGTTCCGGCCATGGCCGTTGCCCCGATCAGGCCGATCGTTGCCGTCGTTAATGACAGAATCAAAGATGCGAATGCCTCGGGCAGCAGGAAGTGCCAGATTACCTGAAACGGGGTAGAGCCCATGGACTCGGCTGCTTCGAGAATTCCCGGGTTCACTTCAAGCAGAGAGTTTTCAACCAACCGCCCGATGTAAGGAGCGATGTAGATAATCAGCGGTACGATCGCAGCAGCTGTCCCGATCGAAGTATGAACAATTGCTCTTGTTAGCGGAATGATAGCCACCAGCAGGATGATAAAGGGCAGCGAACGTACGATATTGATGATGGGATTAAGAATGGTATAGGCTGCCTTGTTCTCCAATATACCGCCCGGACGGGTGATTACCAGCAGGATCCCGATAGGAACCCCGAGCAGGGAACCGAAGAACAGGGACACACCCACCATTTGTACAGTTTCAATAAAAGCCGTTAAAAACTGCTCACCGGTTACTGTGGTCGAGAACATAAGCTTCCACCTCCTCTACGCTGACTCCATTGTTTTTCAGAAAAGCTACAGCCTTATTAATCTCAGCACCGTCGCCGTCAAGTTGAACAATCACGGTTCCCAGTGTCGTTTCCTGGATCTCCGTTGTATTCGCGAACAAAATGTTGACTTTTACCTCGTTCGTACGGATCATCTCATAGAGCAGCGGCTCAGTGGTTGATGCTCCTACAAAATTCAGCCTGCAGATCCGGCTGCCAAGCCCGGTTGTTATTGATTTTTGCACACTAGGGGTTATGGAGTTTTGAATGACGGTTTTCACAAAATTTTGCGTAGTCGGATGCTGCGGATGCCCGAACACATCCAGTACGCTGCCCTGCTCGATGATCCGTCCCTCCTCCATCACTGCCACCTTGTTGCAAATCTCCTGGATGACCGACATTTCATGTGTAATGATCATCACGGTAATCTTGTATTCCGCATTGACCCGCTTCAGCAGCTGCAGAATCGAACGGGTGGTCTGCGGGTCCAGGGCAGAGGTTGCTTCATCACAGAGGAGAATGGACGGATTGGAAGCAAGCGCTCTGGCAATCCCGACCCGCTGCTTCTGTCCGCCGGACAGTTCATTCGGATAGCTTCCGGCCTTGTCGCTTAGTCCAACGAACTCCAGCAGCTCCGTTACCCGCTTGCGGATCTCCTCTTTGCTCTTTTTCAGCAGGACAAGCGGGATCGCTACGTTATCAAACACTTTTTTGGATTCCAGCAGGTTGAAGTGCTGAAAGATCATGCCGATATTCTTCTTGGCTGCACGCAGCTCTTTAACGCTGTAGGCTCCAAGATCATGCCCATCGACCAGCACCTGGCCTTCGGTTGGCCGCTCCAGGTAATTGACCAGGCGGATAAGTGTACTTTTGCCGGCGCCGCTATAGCCGATAACGCCGAAGATGTCGCCCTTTTCAACCTTCAGGCTTACCCCCTTCAGGGCATCAATCGCGATCCCTTTCCGGGTGAATGTTTTGTGGACATTTTTTAATTCAATCATGTTCATTCCCCCTTATGCTTGCAGCTTCTTCAGTGCCTGCTCTGCCAACGCTGCAAAATATTTAGCTGCAGGCAGGATCGCCGCCTCATCAACATCAAACTGCGGGTGATGCAATGCATAGCCCGGTCCGGCTCCGATATTTACGAACGCCCCGGGAATTTGCTGCAGATACAGTGCAAAATCCTCTCCGCCCATCTGCAGCGGAATATCCTCGACCTTGTAGCCTGCATTCGACGCGACCTGTTTTGTAAAATCAGCCCATTCTCCATGATTCACCGTTGCCGGCGGCCCCGGATACCAGAGCAATTTCGCCTCAGCGCCGGCTGCTGACGCAATACCTTCGATGATACGGGTCATCTGAAGCGGAATTTCACGGCGGATTTCCTCATTGTAAGTCCGGACTGTACCTTCCAGCTCAACCAGCTCCGGAATCACATTCCAGGTGAAGCCACCGTTAATTCTCGTCACGCTTAACACAACCGGCTCGATCGCGCTGCTCTGGCGGCTTACCACCGTCTGCAGCATCGTAATCATTTGCGCAGCAGTCACAATGGTATCCACCCCTTTTTCCGGAGTAGCAGCATGGGCACCGACACCTTTTACCTTAATCTCAAACCGGTCTACGCCTGCTGTCAGTGGTCCCGACCTTGTTCCAAACGTTCCTGTAGGCAGCTCCGGTGAATTATGTAATCCAAATATGGCATTTACGTCACTCAGACCTCCGGATGCCAGTACACTTTCCGCTCCGTGGCCTGTCTCTTCCGCCGGCTGGAACAGGATTCTGACCCGTCCCGGCAATTCATGCTCACGGGCTTTCAGCAGCAGGGCAGCTCCCAATATAACAGCGGTGTGGAAGTCGTGGCCGCAGGCATGCATTTTTCCCGGTATTTCTGAAGCATATGGCAGACCTGTCTGCTCCTCGATCGGCAGTGCATCAATATCACAACGTATAGCAACAATTGGCCCGTCGCCCTGTCCGATTTCAGCAATTAGTCCGGTTGCCAGGGGCAGATCTAGAATATGTATGTGAGCATTTGTCAGCCAGGCCCGCAGCTTCTCTGTGGTTCTGAACTCTTCATAGGACAGCTCAGGTTCCCGGTGCAGATTTCTCCGCACCCCGATTAACTCTCCCTCCAGCTCATGATCATTCTTGTAAGTCAGCTTCATAGGTTCATAACTCCCCTTTCCGTTCCGCAAAAGCTTATGCATTGACCTCAGCTTCAATCCCGCTCATCCGTTCAAGTGCCGTAGCCAGACTGTTTAAAATGTGCTCCCGCATTGCTTGCTCTGCGCCGTCTTCATTTCTGTCCGCAATCATCTGCAGGATGTCATTATGCTCTTCATCCGCCTGTGTGTTCCAGTCTCCGTGCAGGGAAACATAGCGGCAATAACGGAGCGAGCGGTCTCTCAGCTGATTGAGCACCTTCTCAAAGGTCATGAGCCCGCTTATTTCCGACAGATAATCATGGAATTCAAAGCCATAGGAGACAAAATCCTGTTTCTCGCCGAGCTGAAAGGATTGCTTGATCTGAGTCATCATCACGGTCAGCTTCTGGATATCTTTATCGGTGGCATTCCTCGCTGCACTTCTGGCAATATGCCCTTCGAGCATGCTGCGGATCTGAAAAATCTCCTCGACCTCTTTTAGCGATAACGGAGCCACCTTCAACCTTCCATTCGGCTGGCGGACGAGAAAATCCTCATTCTCCAGTCTCTGGATCGCTTCTCGCAGCGGGGTCCGGCTGACTCCCAGCATTGTCGCCAGGCTTTCTTCATTGACCGCCTGACCCGGCTCCAGGTCGTTGTTTATAATTTTTTGCTTTAAGGCATAGTAGGTATTATCCTTTGACAGCCTTCGTGATCGCAGCTCCATACCTCTGATGCTCCCCTGTATGAGAATTTACTTGATATCGTTAAATATAATTGTATAATTGTATACAATTATTATTTTAGTGCTTTAACGGAGTAACTGCCTGCTAGTTTGGAAACTTTTTTCTTCTTTCAAGCTTTTTTTCATACTATAAACCTATTATTCACACTAGTCAAGTATGATTTATAGGTGATAGAAAAGCTTGTTCCATTCTTTACTCGTTCCATTCTTTAATTGAATAATATATGGCAGTCCCCCGAAGTCGCCCTATAGGCTAGAGTGAAGGGCTGGATTTAAACCAGCCCCTCCTCATCAAACCGTACGTGAGGTTTTCCCTCATACGGCTTTCCGATGTTTGTCATTCATGGGCATGCAGATCACAATAGCGTTCTTAGTCCATACATCTTGGCAATATACTTTACTTCAGGTAATGAACTCATCCATCTTCTGCGTTGTCTCTTCTTCGCGTACCACCGGGTTAATCTCTGCAGAATATACCAATCCAGCTTGGCTAATCTCTTTTGGCTGTAGTTCGTGTAGTAATAATTTCTCCATCCCTGAATCTTTGGATTGAGCCATTCCACTTGTTCCGCGAACGATTTAGAGCG
>NZ_FNDX01000075.1 GCF_900099765.1 Paenibacillus typhae
TTTAGCAGTTCACGCAGAAGCTCGATCTCTAGATCTTTTTCGCCTAGGAGTTTAATCGCAGTGTCCATCTTGTCCTCTAACTCCTGAACACGTTTTGCATCTTCGATACGTTCGCTAACAGAGGGTGTTGCCTGCTCACCGAATCGTTCTTTGTAGAACTTCACCCAGTTCGCAATCGTGCTCGGAGAAACTGAATACTTACGGGCAAGGAAAGATATCTTTGTTCCATTAATCGCTTCTTGGGCAACTTTGATCCGTTGTTCGTCGTACAACTTATTGCTCTTCATGTTCCTCATCCCCTTCTCTATTAGTGTACCTTATGCATCTTGAGGACTCCAATTCGATTAGGGGGCTTGAGAGAAACTACACCTTCATCCGCTGCGAAATGAACCACGAATAAACATAGGGAACAAGGACGGCAAGCAGCAGGGAGGTGATAATCAGGCTGATGGACGCAGTCTTGGGCAGGAAGGCGGCGAGCATCAGCAATATCCCGCCGGCCACCCACATGTATCCCGAGAAGCGGTGGGTTTTCCGCCAGACCTCAGGGCTTGCAAGCGTCCATGGTGTTTTGATACCGGTGAAATAGTTGTCTTTGATCTGCGGCATATAGTTTCCCAGTGCGATGAACAGCAGCCCCACAACCGCAATCCCGAGTTTTCCTGCAGCAAAATCCGGATGCAGCCCCTTGGTTACAGACAGCACCAGCATGGCATCCATTACAACGGCGATGGTCAGACGGATCATTTTGTAGGCCGCGGTAAATTTGCTGTAATTGTCCTTCTTGGGGTCAATCCGGCGGATAAACTGCATGGCAAGCGGAAGCACGAGACCAAGGACGGCACCTTGGATAATGATTGAGCTTTTAGGCCAATACCGGTTCACTTCTCCGGTAATGCCGAACTGCGCGGGCAGCTGCTCCGGCAGCCTGCTGTAATTGACCAGTGCGTATCCGAGCGCCAGCACACCCAGTATAACAATCAGCGTGTCCTGCCATTTCCACCTAAAATCCTTCATCATAACTCCTCCTTGTCAGATTGGAGCTTCCGGCGGGGGGGATCCCCGGCTGCCGTTGGCTCAGCTTCACTGTTTTTCCCGGCTCCTGTCAGCTCCAGAAACCATCCCAGAACCTCCTCAAGCACAGTCGTATCGAGTGAATACACGATAAACTGCCCCTTGCGCTCATCCTGTACCAGTCCGGCATGCTTCAGGGCGCTCAGGTGATGCGAGATACTCGGTTTGGTCATCTGAAAATAATCGGCAATCTCTCCGGCAGTCCGGTCCTTCTCACGCAGCAGCCTAATGATCTGCCTCCGGGTTGGATCGGCCAGCGCCTTAAAGGATTCATTCATGTTCTGTCCGACCTTTCGATATTTAAATAATTATCTAAATATATAATTGCGCTTAATCCTGTAATTGTCAATGACGATCTTCGGTTACGGGCCGCAAGTAGAAGTTGTAAGGCCGCATATGCTAGAATAAGCTAGGAGCAGGCTGGTACATAGCAGAAAAAATGCCGGGATTTCCGGACGTTTACATTCTGTATTCAAAGGGGAGGAGGGCTGCAGTTGCATTATATATCTGATCTGATCTCGCATCTGTTCGAATGGATTCAGAGTCTGGGTTACTTCGGGATTATGATCGGACTGATGATTGAGGTCATTCCGAGTGAAATCGTACTCGCGTTCGGCGGCTACCTGGTCTCACAGGGCGACATTAACTTCTTCGGTGCCATTATTTTTGGAACAGTCGGAGGTGTCATAGCCCAGATTTTTGTCTACTGGATCGGCCGTTACGGCGGAAGACCGGTACTGGAGAAATACGGAAAGTACATTTTTATTAACAAAAAGCATATCGACCATTCGGAGGAATGGTTCAAAAAGTACGGTACAGGGGTTATTTTTACCGCGAGATTTATTCCGGTTGTCCGTCATGCGATCTCAGTGCCTGCCGGCATCTCACGTATGCCGCTGGGTAAATTTACGCTGCTGACTACATTGGCAGTAATCCCTTGGAGCGCCCTGTTTGTCTATCTGGGGTACACCCTGGGCGATAAATGGGAGACGATTGACGAGGTTGCCGGCAAATATACCCATGAGCTTATCCTGGTCGCTATCGCTATTATCGTTATTTACTTCCTGTTCAAATGGTATAACTCCAAAAAGAAAGGTAGTGCAGCATGAAGCAGAATGTAGCCCATAAATTCGGCCAAGGCCTGACCCCGCGCCAGTTCGTGGAGAGCATGACCAAAAATCAGCAGGCCTTTGAATCCTGGTATGAGAAGTTCGCCTGGGAGAATGCGGATGACCGTGAGTTTTTTGAAAGCCTGAACCACCGTGATGATCTGCGCGTGCTGATTCTGGCTGCCGACTGGTGCGGCGATGTTGTTCGCAATGTGCCGGTAGTTTTCCGGATTCTGGAGACCGCTGGCATCAAGACCGAAGTGCTGATTCTGGAAGAAAATCAGGATCTGATGGACGACTTCCTGACGATGGGCGGAAGATCGGTGCCTGTGGTTATTTTTGCCGATACCGGCGGTTACGTGCTGGGTCATTGGGGACCGCGTCCGGAGCATGTGCAGTCGCTGATGCGTGCGTTCAAACAGGAGAATCCGGACCGTGAAGCCGCCGATTACGACAGCAAAATTGCTGAAGTACGCAAGGCAATGGGGCAAGCCTACGGGGAAGGTACGGAATCGCACGCAGTCATCGCCAAAGAACTGCGCAGCCTGATTTCCGGTTTCTGATCCTATGCTGAATATACGTTCCTATAATCTGGGTCCGCTCCAGACCAATGCCTATCTTCTGACCGGAGCTGACCCGCAGCGTGGAGTGATCATCGACCCCGGCATGAATCCAGCTGCACTTGTACGCGCCATAGAGAATATGGAGATTGAAGCTATCCTGCTGACCCATGCCCATTTTGACCATATCGGCGGGGTGGATGAAATCCGCAAAGCCAAAAAATGTCCGGTATATGTTCATGCCCTGGAAAGCGAGTGGCTGGTCAGCCCCAAGCTGAACGGTTCACTGATGTGGCCGGAGGCTTCACCTCCGATCAGTACAGAGCCGGCGGAATATGATCTGGCCGAGGGCCAGATTCTGAAGCTGCTTGGGCTTACCTTCAAGGTTTTTCATACCCCGGGCCATTCGCCGGGCAGCGTCAGCTTCCTGTGCGGGAATGATCTTTTTTCCGGAGATGTCCTGTTTAAGCTTGGTGTGGGGCGCACGGATCTGCCGGGAGGCCGGGAGCGTGATCTGGTTGATTCACTGCGCGGCAAGCTGTACCGCCTGGACGAAGAAGTGAAGGTATACCCCGGACACGGCCCGCGGACGACCATCGGCTTCGAGCGCCGGAACAATCCTTATGTACCCATGCAGTGACGTTATTCCTTCCTAAGCGACAAAAAGCGAGAAAATAGAGATGGACAGAAGGATACAAAGTTGCTACAATAACGTTAATTAAATGTAACATTTACCTCGCGAAGCACGCAGACTGCGGAATTAATCCCGGTTTGCGTTCTTTTTTTGTTTGTGTATACGGGTTTTATTTGTATGGGAGGAAGTTAATTGAAGAACGATATCATTGACTTATATGATTGCTCCGACTTAAGCGAAGCCGATTTAAAGGCTGAAAGCATAGAGGGAAAGGCGTTGTACCATCCAAAGGTGAAGAAGACTGAGGCGCTCAGAGAGGCACCGAGCCATTTATGCTTTTGGCGGTTTCCTGACGGCCGCGGGCGCTATCAATCCTGGCGGCGCAGATTGTGGGAGCTGCAAAATAACCGGGACCGTGAATGAACGATCCGGCAATCCTGTACGTATTACAGATGGCCAAAAATGAAGGAGGAGCGACAGAAGCCGATGAGCGAAGGGACGCTGGAGTTAATCAGGCAGGCGCAGCAGGGCGACCTTTCGGCGCTGGCCGGGCTTCTGCGGGAGCACTACAATTTTCTGTTCAAATATTTAATCAAAGCTACCATGGACCCTTCCCTGGCGGAGGAGCTGGCACAGGACACCGTGGTGCGCGCCATGGAGAAGATCGGCAGCTATAACGGCACATCCGCATTCTCCTCATGGCTGATCACGATTGCAACCCGGCTATACATTGACCGCAAACGGCGCTGGAAAAGGGAAGCAGATTGGCTGCGCCAGGAACGGGGAACAGCGGCCATCCGCTGGCGGTTCGAGAGCCGCAATATGGAGTGGAGCGAAGTGCTTGATGCACTGTCGCGGCTGCCGCTGCCCCAGCGTATTTCCGTATTGCTGAAGCATTATTACGGCTACAGCTATGAAGAAATCGGCAGCATTATGGAAGTTCCGCCGGGAACCGTTAAATCGCGTGTGTCTGCTGGGTTGCAGCAGCTGAGAAAGGAGCTGAAAGAGGATGAATAATGATACAGGGGACAAGAAGCTGTTAAACAAGCTGTCTGCTGAGCTGGACCGGCTGGATGCGCAGTATGATGACATCCCGGCACCGTCCCTGCCGGCAATGCAGCAGTTTTTAGCCGCAGAAGCTATCCGCAGACGCCGCCAGAGCCGCCGGGAGCTGCTGCTGTTTTGGCTGGCCGCACTATTTCTCCTTAGCATTGTTCTGGCCGTTCTGGGATTTGCGCCTGCAGTTTACTGGGTTCTTCAAGCAGTAATTCCGCTTGCTGCACTCGGCGGTCTGGCGGCGGTTAGGATCAGGCGGCGACTGGAGGAAAGAGATCAATGAAGGAGCTGCATGATGTACCTTATTGGCTGTGGGCTGTCATTGCAGCCCTTCTGCTGGTTCAGGGAACATGGATGTTCCGTGATGCCCGCAGGCGTGATAAAGGCAGGGCTGCCTGGTTCTGGGGATTATGGGGAATGACCGGATCTCCAACTCCGCTGGTCGTTTACCTGCTGTTCATTGTGCTGCCGCAGCGGCGCAAGCAGGGACGCTAACGCTGAACCTGTGCTATAAAATGCTGTTTTTCAGAAAATTTTTGTGAACTTTCATTTAACACTCCTGCAGCTGCTGGACAGCTCTAGCTTTTTCTAGTAGACTGTTGAAACAAGTAGAACCATGATAGATTTTGGAGCAGGAGGTAAGGCGATGCTGCGGTTGGGAGAAAAAATTGTCATTGTTGCTGACGCGTTTGAACAGAGTCTTCCTATCGGAGACTACGGCTACCTGATTGCTTATGACCGCAATCCGGACAATGCGTTCGATTATGTCATCCGTGTCCCTCAGGCTAACAGGAATTTTTATGTTACTGCGGAGGATATTGAGGCAGAAGAGCAGCTGCTGGAGGCGGAAGCCGAAAGAGCGACACATGAAGCGCTCATCGACTACGCTTTGTCAACACATAACGAGAAGCTGTTTCATCATCTGATGAACGGCGATGATGCGGAAGTCCCGGAGGCGGAAGCAGCACCTAAAGAGAGCATGTCCCAGGCGGAATTCATCAAACAGGTGAATCTCCGGGCCTGGATTTAAGGAAGGCCGGCGCAAGCCGGTCTTTTTGTTATGCAGATAAGGGCGAAGGACAAGTACATTGAATTGTACAGGCTTCTACAATATAATTAAAAACGTTATCCGGGCGCTTTAGCCCTTTAAACAGGAGGGATATTCGGTATGAGCATTACTGTCAAAGATGTGCAGCATGTGGCCAAGCTGGCCAGACTGCAATTAAGCCCGGAAGAAGAGGCTGTTTTTACTGAACAAATGAATGCTATCTTACAATATGCTGAGAAATTGAATGAGCTGGATACAGAAAATGTTAAGCCTACTACACATGTGCTGCAGGTCAGCAATGTGATGCGCGATGATGTGGTGAAGGAGAGCCTGTCCCAGGAAGAAGCCCTGCTTAATGCGCCTGAGGAAGAAGAGGGTCACTTCAAGGTTCCGGCTGTACTGGAATAACTATACCGAAAGGAGGAAGAATGTTGAGCCTGTTTCAATATCGATTGCCTGAATTACATAACATGCTGCACAGCAAGGATATTTCCGTCAGCGAACTGACGGAACAATCGCTGGCTGCAATCGCTGAGCGTGACAGCAAGGTGCATGCATTTTTAACGCTGAATGAAGAGGGGGCGCGCCAGTCGGCGCGGATGCTGGACGACAAGCTGGCCTCCGGTGCTGCGCGCGGCCTGCTGTTCGGCCTTCCTGCAGGAGTTAAGGATAACATTGTAACCAAGGGGCTTCGCACTACCTGTGCCAGTAAGTTCCTGGACAATTTCCAGCCGATTTATGATGCGACCGTCGTCTCCAAGCTGCGTCAGGCCGATGCGGTAACCATCGGCAAATTGAACATGGACGAGTTCGCCATGGGCGGCTCCAATGAGAATTCTGCTTACGGCGCCGTGCGCAATCCGTGGAATCTCGAGCATGTTCCCGGCGGTTCGAGCGGCGGCTCGGCAGCGGCTGTAGCTGCCGGAGAAGTATTATTCGCCCTGGGTTCCGATACAGGCGGCTCCATCCGCCAGCCTGCTTCCTATTGCGGAGTGGTCGGCCTGAAGCCAACCTACGGCCTGGTGTCCCGCTACGGTCTGGTAGCTTTCGCATCCTCGCTGGATCAGATTGGCCCGGTTACCCGCAATGTTGAGGATTCCGCTTATGTCCTGCAGGCCATTGCAGGCTATGATGCCCAGGACTCCACCTCGGCCAAGGTGGATATTCCCGATTATCTCAGCGCTTTGACCGGCGACATCTCCGGACTGCGCATTGCCGTGCCGAAGGAATATATCGGCGAAGGTGTAGATACAGCTGTTCGTGAACAGGTAATGTCGGCCCTCAAAGTGCTTGAAGGTCTTGGCGCTGTATGGGAAGAGGTCTCCCTGCCGCATACCGAATATGCGGTAGCCGCTTATTATCTGCTTGCTTCATCAGAGGCTTCCTCCAACCTGGCCCGTTTTGACGGTGTCCGTTATGGTGTCCGCGTCGATGACGGCGGCGGCCTGCTGGATCTGTATCACAACTCCCGCAGCCGCGGCTTCGGCCCTGAGGTGAAGCGCCGGATTATGCTCGGCACCTATGCCCTGAGCTCCGGTTATTATGATGCTTATTATCTGAAGGCGCAGAAGGTGCGCACCCTGATTAAGCAGGACTTCGATGAAGTCTTCAAGAAATACGATGTAGTCATCGGCCCTACAGCGCCGACGACGGCCTTTAAGCTGGGCTCGCAGACGGAAGACCCGCTGACGATGTATTTGAACGATATACTGACCATTCCGGTCAATCTTGCCGGCATACCTGCGGTCAGCATTCCTTGCGGCTTTGCCGAAGGACTGCCGGTCGGACTGCAGATTATCGGGAAGGAATTTGACGAGAGCACCGTGCTGCGCGTAGCGCATGCCTTTGAACAGAATACAGATTACCACAAAGAGCGGCCACAGCTGTAGGTCCCGCCGGATAAGACTGTGTACGAGTACAGGCTCACAAAACTTTTAAGGGATGAGATCATTTATGTCTAAATACGAAACGGTCATCGGGCTGGAAGTTCATGTGGAGCTTCATACCAAGTCCAAAATTTTCTGCGGCTGCTCGACAGAATTCGGAGCTCCGCCCAACACCCATACCTGTCCGGTCTGCCTCGGGCATCCCGGCGTGCTGCCGGTCCTGAACCGCCAGGCGGTGGAATATGCAATGAAAGCGGCGATGGCGCTGAACTGCACAATCGGTGATGTCAGCAAGTTCGACCGCAAGAACTACTTTTACCCCGATTCGCCAAAAGCCTACCAGATCTCGCAGTATGATCAGCCGATCGGCCTGAACGGCTGGATCGACATCGAGGTGAACGGCGAAACAAAGCGTATTGGTATTACCCGTCTTCATCTGGAGGAGGATGCAGGCAAGCTCACACACGTTGACGGCGGCTTTGCCTCGCTGGTTGACTTCAACCGTGTAGGTACACCGCTGATCGAGATTGTCTCCGAGCCCGATCTGCGCTCGCCTGAAGAGGCCCGCGCTTATCTGGAGAAGATCCGTGCGATTATGCAGTACTGCGATGTCTCTGATGTTAAGATGGAGGAGGGCTCAATGCGGTGTGATGCCAACATCAGCCTGCGCCCTGTGGGGCAGGAGGAATTCGGTATCCGCGCCGAGCTGAAGAACATGAACTCCTTCCGCGGCGTACTGCGCGGTCTGGAATATGAACAATTCCGTCAGGGCGAGATCCTGGATGATGGCGGAGTGGTGGTGCAGGAAACACGCCGCTGGGATGAGGCCCAGGGCAAAACCCTGTCCATGCGCGGCAAAGAGGAAGCCCACGATTACCGTTATTTCCCGGACCCGGATCTGATCGTCCTGCATATCGACGATGCCTGGAAGGAGTCCATCCGTTCGACTATTCCGGAACTGCCGGATGCCCGGCAGGCCCGCTACAGCGAAGAGTTTGGACTGCCTGCTTACGATGCCGGCGTGCTGACTTCCTCCAAGCCGCTGGCTGATTTCTTTGAAGGCAGCCTGGCCTATACGAAGGATGCCAAAGCCGTTGCCAACTGGATGATGGGTGATTTGCTCGGGTATCTGAACAGCAACAGCCTTGAACTGTCCCAGGTCAAGATTACTCCGCAGGGACTGGGCGAAATGATCGGTCTGATCGCTGGCGGTACCATCAGCAGCAAGATTGCCAAAACCGTATTCAAGGAAATGCTGGAAAGCGGCAAGCTGCCTGCAGTGATTGTAGAAGAAAAAGGACTTGTGCAGATCAGTGACGAAGGTGCGATCAAGCAAATTGTCGAAGCAGTCGTAGCGGCTAACCCGCAGTCAGTAGAGGACTACAAGGCCGGCAAGCAGAAGGCAATCGGCTTCCTCGTAGGGCAAGTCATGAAAGAAAGTAAAGGCAAAGCCAATCCGGGTCTTGTAAACACACTTCTGGCTGAAGTATTGAACGGCTAGAACCGGTTTTGGGTAATTTATTATAGGATCTTCAGCTCAGGGCTTGTCGGCAAACGGCAGGCCCTGTGCGGCATATAAGGGGAATGTGCGGATGAATACAATAACCAGGCTGGATCTGCAGGATGATTACACCCTAAGCGAGCTCTGGAGTCTTCAGCATAAAGCCTACCGGCTGGAGGCCGAGATGATCGGTTTTCATGAAATCCCTCCGCTGATGGAGACGAGAGAGATGCTGGCGGCGGTTAAAGAGGCGTTCTACGGCTGCTTTGATGAGAGCGGAGATCTGCTGGGTGCGGTTGCTGTTCTCGAAGAAACACCGGGCAAGCTGACGGTTACCCGGATGATGGTGAATCCGGAGCATTTCCGCCAAGGCATAGCGGGTAGTTTGCTGGAATTTATTTTTGGGCTTTATTCCGGGATAGAGCAGTTTATCGTATCTACAGGGAAGCTGAATCACCCTGCCGTTACACTGTATACGAAGCATGGATTCATTCCTGCGAGTGTAGAGGAAGTGGCTCCGGGAGTGGAGCTGATTGAGTTTTACCGGGGTGGGCGGCTTTGAGCAGGAAGAACTATACCTTTCGAGAAAGGAAGAGTCCCGATATGAGTTCCGAACAACAGCAGGATGAATCTGTTATGTTGCCCAAGCCGCCTGTAATCCCGCCGCGCCAGAAAAAACGCCCCCGGAAGCGCAAATTTATAGCAGGGCTGCTTGCAGCCGTTATTCCGGGTGCCGGACACCTTTATTTGGGGCTTCTCCGCAAAGGGATTTCCTTCCTGTTCATTATTTTGCTAGATATTGCGGCGATGCTGTATTTCTCCTCTATCGGCATGCAGATCAACGTTCCGCTGCTTATTTTACTGGCACTGCTGATTCCGGTCGTTTATTTCTACAATGTGTTTGATGTTCTGCAGTCTGCAGACCGTATACTGCGGCTGCCGGAGGAATCTGAACCTGAATTGCCGATAACAGCGGCAAAGACAGCCAGATCCTGGATCAGCGAGCCGGGGATTTCCTTTGGACTGATGCTGCTTATCGGCGGGGCGCTTATGTTCCTTTTCCGGCAAAAGCCTCCCTGGCTGCAGCAATTCATTGAGACCTATGCCGGAGCCTCGGTTGCCGGAGTGCTGCTTCTCTGTGCGCTGTGGCTGGGAGTACGCGAAGTTGCTAAAAGCATTCTGATCCGAAGAAGCGATGAACGCCGCCCCCGCCGGGTAGGCCGGTATACAGCGGCTGTGGTGCTGGCAGGTGTGGGTACTTTTCTGCTGCTGGACTGGCTTAACGGTACCGAGACTATGCTGCTGCTGCTCAAATGGTGGCCCCTGATTCCCGTGCTGTGGGGCGTGGAGTATTTGCTGATTACCTTGTTTACACGCCGTAGAGGCACAACAGCGAAAGCGCCAAGGCCCCGAATGGATCTGCGCGGGCTGCTGTCAGCATTAATACTGGGTGCCAGCGTATTTATCGTGGCCGAACAGGAGCATTATCTGCACCTGTGGAACAAGGTCAGTATGAACCTGACTGTGGCAGCAGTGGATTACGGGGAAGCCGCAGGCAACCGGTATGAGAAGGCGCCGCTGGTTGTACCGGTTGAGCTTAACACCTCCAAAATTACCGTTGACGGCATTAACGGGGATATCCTGATCCATCGCGCTGCTGTAGAGGACATAGAGATTACAGCTACTGTGTGGGTTGATGAACTGGATGGTGCACAGGCTGAGGCGGTCTCCGAGCAATCTTTTGTACAAGTAGAGGAAGGGCCGACGATCAAAATCACTCCCCAATATCAGACTTACGGAGATTCCGGCAAACGCCAGCCGCGAATAGATCTGGATATCTCGCTCCCTGAAGACCGGCGGTTCAATCTGGATGTCCGGACAATGAACGGCGGCATAACGTTACAGAACGTAGAGGCCATTGAGGATATTGCCCTGGAGACGGGGAATGGTGAGCTGATTCTGCACCGTATTTTCGGGAATATAAAGGGGAAAACGCTGAACGGCGCGGTCCGAGCACGTACCGTTCAAGGAAGCGTGGAGCTTTCAACAGGTGGCGGAAGCATGGATGCCTGGGATATTACAGGTCCGCTGAAGCTCTCCACAGTTGTCGGCAATATTTCCGCCACAGGCAGCGGAGATGAATTGAATCTGGCCAGCAAAAACGGCAATCTCGAAGTTGACGGTGCAAGGGCGAAGCTGCATGCAGAATCATTGAACGGCACAATCAATATCCGCTCAGAGGTGCTTGGCGGTGACTGGGAGGTTTACAGCGCGGTTGGAGACATCAATCTTTATCTGCCTGCTGCAGCCAACTATACGCTGAACGGTTCGAGCGGTTACGGGAATATCAGCACGGATATTACCGGGCTGGTCATTGACAAAAAAACCGTCTCCGGCGAAGTAGGCACCGGCGAATTTAAGCTGAATGTGGAAGGGAACAGCAGTCTAAATGTGAAGGAATATTGAAAAAAGTAATTTTTATTATATAATAATGAATATAATGTACTTGGCACGTTGACAACATTCAAAGCAGGGTTTTACAATTGCAGTATAGTTTTGGATTTCTAATTATTGTTTTAATTTAAAGGCGGTGGAATTGATGGGTAGTGGCGTACAGCATGCATTGGAACAATTGAAGACTACCGGTGTCCGTATTACACCCCAGCGTCATGCAATTTTGACGTATCTGATGGAAGCGTTGAATCATCCTACGGCAGACGATATTTATCGTGCGCTGGAGCCGCAGTTTCCAAGCATGAGCGTGGCGACAGTATACAACAATCTGAAGATGTTTATGGAAGCCGGAATGGTGCGTGAATTGACCTACGGTGATAATTCGAGCCGCTTTGATGCCAATGTATCCGATCATTATCATGTCATCTGCCAGGAATGCGGTAAAATTGAGGATTTCAGCTATCCTTCGCTTCATGAGGTTGAGCACGCGGCCGAACTGGCAACAGGCTTCAAGGTTCACGGATTGCGGATGGAGATGTATGGAGTCTGCCAATGCTGCAGTGAGAAGAAGCATTAGCTGTAGAAATGCATATAGTCAGGAAACGATCTTATAACGTGTGGTATCCGTTAACGGCTGCCACGCGTTTTTTGTTTAGGCGTGCCCAGAGGCACGCATTATCTAGTTGGTGCAAGTCCAACCAAGAGAGGGGCCAAGCCACTCTTGTAGCTAGGATGCTTGCGCATGGCGAAATCTGTGTGTAAAAGCGCATCGACAAAAGTACCGGTCAGAGACCGGGCGAGCAACAACCCAGGCCGCAACATCAAGTGAATCCTGCCGCGTCGTCAAAAAGGCCCTGCAAAGGGGAAAAGAGGGAGCCGAGTCTCGCTAAACTGGACGAAGGCCATGGAAGCTGTAAAGAACTTGGTACAACAGCGAAGAACCCTCCGGCGTAGAGGGAACGGCATGGTTTGAAAGATAATGCAGTGAACTGGGGA
>NZ_FNDX01000068.1 GCF_900099765.1 Paenibacillus typhae
TTTTTTAGAAACCCGTAAAGAGACGTTCTATAAGTCCAGAAGACGAAGTGAATCGTCTGTGGGAAGGGAGTCCGAGGGGCTCATAGTACCAAGGAACCTAAGGACAACATAACCTTAGGGAGGGAAGGAGCCCTGCTTTGTTCATGTTTCACCAAGAGGTACGAGTCCGTGAATGCCCAAAGCGGCTAACGACACGCAAGAAAACACTCAAGAACTCGACAGGGGAAACTAGGTCATGGGCCAAGGCCAGAATGCTGCATGCCCATGAATGACGAACATCGGAAAGCCGTATGAGGGAAAACCTCACGTACGGTTTGATGAGGAGGGGCTGAATTTATTCAGCCCTTTACTCTAGCCGGCTTTATTTTATTGATACTGGATTACCCAAACCAATCTAGCACCGAAAGAATAGAGTATAGCAGTTGATCCTGCGGCAGCCGCGCTTTAGTTATGTGCGGAGCCTGGGATGGACAGGTTCACCCGGTTATAAACAGCCCTGATAACCAGCGAAACCAGACCACAATAAACGGGGTGATATGGATGGATTTGACTGCATTGACTGGCCTGTTTGCCAACAATAACGGTTCAGTCGTGCTAAATGTCCTTTTATCAATTGCTTTAATTTGGGCTATCCGGCAGATGGCAGGCAAAGAGAAGGTCATTCAGAATTACCAGAAACGGGATGAGGAGAACGAGAAGCAGCTGAATGAATACAACCGTTCTCTGGTCAAGCTTTTAATTGAAAGAGAGGCCCTGGAACGCGCGAGAGCCGATAAAACCAATGGTGAGGAGGTCGTCAACAAGTGAAGCTCCTCGATATTTTTAAGAAAAACGAAGTCAAGCCCAGCTCTGTAAAGCGGGAAATCGAGAATCTGGGCAGAATCAGGGAGGCCTATGAAATGAATGATCTTGAAAGCCTGTTAGATCTGCACCGTAACGGCCTGGGCAAGAGAGGAGATGATTTACATGGCCATCGTTGATTTGATTCTTATTACTCTGGAAGTAGCTGTTTTTATTGTGTTTGCTGCTTATGTGCTGAGATACCGTAAATTTTTTATCGGAAAAGGCCCAAACCGGACGTATAACCTGTATCTCCGGAGTGTATGGATGACGTATTTTATGGTTTCGCTGCTGTGTCTTAACCTGTTGTGGGGGCGGCTGAACATTGTTTTTGGTTATAACGTGGACAGCCTATCCAATACAATCAGAGAGCTGGTGATGATTCTGACGCTGATCCTGCTTCTGTTTGCGGGGCTGACGCACAAGGAGCTGTGGGACATTAACGAGCAGGATAAATAGGTTATGAGATCTGCGGAAAAAGGTGTAAAATGAAAGGAATGATGACAGCGCTTGGAGGAACGGCAGAATGTATCGAGTAGGGATTATCGGGCCGGCGGGCTCCGTCGAACGGATTGCCAGGCTGGCTGAGACGTTCGCGCAGGAAATCGAATTCATATCATTTATCTATGCAGAGCCCCGTGAGACGGGGAGGATTATCCGGGAGCATGACCGGGAAGTAGATTCATGGCTGTGCTCAGGCCACATTCCTTACAGCTTTGCACTGGCTGAGCTGGGTTCAGCAGAACGCATTGAATATATCTGGATAACGGAATCGGCGTTTTACAAAAGTCTGCTGGATCTGACTTATTCGCAGGGGCGGCCGGTCCGGCGGATCAGCATCGATATGCCGGAGAATGAAGGGCTGGTGGAAAATGCACTGAGGCAGATCGAACAGAGCGGACTTGAGCTGCACAGCCAAACCTATGAGCTTGATGCAGATACGGAAGAGCTGCTGCACTTCCATCTGAAATTATGGCAGGACGGCAGGACGGAGGGAGCGGTCACCTGTTTTCCAAGTGTGGCAGCAGAGCTGAAGGCAAGAGGGGTCCGCGCCTTATCTGTATCCCCTAGCAGTCTGGAGATCATCCAGTCGCTCCGGCTTTTCTCGGAAAAAGTCAGAACCTCCTACTTCAAGGATACGCAGATTGGTGTGGAGATCATAGAGCTTGAACACTTTGACCGGATTGCCGGGAAGCTGAATACCTCTTACCAGCTGCAGTATCTGGAGCTTAAGCTCAAAGAAGAGCTGATACAGCTATGTGAGAGGCTGGATGGTTCCTTTATGGAAAAGGGGAGCGGGAAGTATGTTATTTTCAGTACCCGGGGTGCCATCGAACGTGAGCTTAAGCTGTTGAGTGATACAGTTAATTATCTGGCAGCCAAAACGGACACCAAGGTAGCTGTAGGCATCGGATATGGTGAGACCGTGTTCTCAGCGGAGACGAATGCACAGCGTGCGCTTCTCCAGTCCAAGGAAAAGGCGGACAAGCGGATTGTCATTATCCGGGAGGACGGTGTTATTGTGGAGTCGGCGGGCCAGGAAGACAAGCTCGCGTACTCGTTCCGGAGTATGGACCGGGAGATTACAGACAGGCTGCAGAACAGCGGCGTCAGTGTCAAAACGTTCAATAAAGTAACGGCGCTGGTCAGGCGGATGGGCTGGGAGAGCTTTACTGCGAAGGAGCTGGCGGTTCAGCTGCAAATGACTGAACGCAATGCCCGGCGGATTATGACCGAGCTCTCTGAAGCAGGGCTGGCTGACTCCAGCGGTGAAGAAGCGCCCGGAGCGCGTGGCCGTCCGACTAAATTATACCGGTTTAAGTAGGCATCCTGTGAGGATGCCTTTTTTGCGATGGTTTATGTCAGTTTTCTTTACCTATAGAGTTATATTATCTAAAAAATGATTGAAAAACTGCGGAAAGCTATATATTATGGACATAAGGAAATTGTCCTTTTATATTCCTTAAATGAACAGATTGAGCGGGAGGGCGGCTGTATGCGTAAAGTGCTGGGCAGTAACTGGATGTTGGCATTGCTTTTTTTGGGATGGTCTTTAGGAAATCTGGACCGTTATGTAATGAATTATGCTGTACTTTCGATTACGGAGGATTTAAGCCTGAGCGCGACATCGACGGGGATTGTGCTCAGCTCCTTTTTTGCCGGTTATGCCATTATGCAGATGCCGGGGGGCTGGCTTGCAGACCGGTTCGGTTCAAGACGGATTCTCATTATTTCAGTTGTATTGTGGTCCATTTTTACGGCGATGACCGGTGCAGCCTGGTCGCTGGGCTCTATTCTTGTCATCCGCTTCCTGTTCGGAATCGGTGAGGGCGGCTTTCAGCCGGCAGCCTCAAAGCTCATTGCCGGTGTGTTTCCGCAGGAGAAGCGTGCAAGGGCTATGTCCATTCTGCTGACATCGGGAGGGCTGATGGCCTTTATTACACCGATATTTTCAGCCTATGTGCTGGATTCAATCGGATGGCGCCATATGTTTATGTATATCGGAATCGCCGGGATTCTTATCGCTGTACTGTACTGGATGTTTATTCACAATCCGCAGCAGGCTGTAAATGTACCTGAGGCTACGGAAGGGAAAGCCAGGGCTTATGGCTTACAGCAGCTGTTCCGTACACCGATGATGTGGTGCCTGCTCGCCGCCTATTTCAGTATTTATGCAGTGAACTGGGGGCTGGCCAGCTGGATGCCTGCTTATCTGACGGATGTGCGCGGATTATCGATGAAATCCATGGGTCTGCTCCAGATGATTCCTAGCGTTGCATCGTTTGCCGGGCTTTTTGGAGGGGGATATCTGCTTGACAAAATGACGGGAGGAAAAGAAAAGTGGGCGGGAGCGCTCTCCTGTGCTGTTATCGGGTTAATGCTCTACCTGATGTTTACGGCCTCCAGTCTGACAGGCGTGATCATCTATCAGTCGGTAACGAGTATTTTTATGGCGTTCGTGCTGATTCTGCTGCCGGCTATTGTACTCAAGAAAATCCCGCAGGCCTCAACCGGCTCAGCAATGGGAATGGTCAATACGGGCGGCCAGCTGGCCGGATTTATTACCCCAACGGCCATCGGATTTATGGTCGATGCCTTCAAGGGTTCTTATGATGCTGCCTTCTGGATGCTGATCGGCTTCACACTTGTCTGCGCTGCTGCGCTGCTCAGCCTGAATTACAAGCAGGGGGCAGTTATGGACGAACCGCTGGTACCGGCAAAAGTAAGCTGATAAGCAGTACACATATTACACGGGAAAAGGAGAACTACCATGAATAGAGCTTCTGAATTGTCGGCTATTATTGAACAAAAACGCGAGGCATACATCTCATTAAGCAATGCGCTCTGGGAAAAGGCGGAAACAGCGTTTCAGGAGCATCAGTCGGCGGAGCTGATCTGCCGGGTGCTGGAAGAGGAAGGTTTTAGCGTAGAGCGGGGAGTGGCCGGGCTGCAGACAGGCTTCACCGGCAGCTACGGAAACGGCCATCCGGTCGTTGCTATCCTCGGGGAGTTCGACGCGCTGCCCGGATTAAGCCAGCTGCCGGGGCTTGCCCGGCCGGAGGAAGCTGAAAGCGGGGGAAATGGGCATGGCTGCGGTCATAATCTGCTGGGGACCGGCTCGCTGGCAGCTGCCGTAGCGGTCAAGGAGTATATGGAGCGTACAGGGCTCCAGGGTACGGTGCGCTACTATGGCTGCCCGGCAGAGGAGAGCGGATCCGGCAAAGCCTATATGGTCAGGGACGGGCTGTTTCAGGATGTGGATATTGCATTAAGCTGGCATCCCTACATAGCGTCTGTTGTGCAAAATCTCAGCTCACTTGCCAATTACGCGGTGAAATTTAAGTTTTACGGAAAAAGCGCACATGCTGCAGCAGCGCCGCATCTCGGACGCAGTGCCCTTGATGCGGTTGAGCTGATGAATGTTGGCGTCAATTATCTGAGAGAGCATATGCCGCAGGATGCCCGGGTGCATTATGCGGTGACGAATACAGGCGGTTCTTCCGCCAATGTAGTCCAGGCTTATGCGGAAGTTTCCTATCTGATCCGTTCGCCCAGACAGCAGCAGGTGGTTGAGCTGTACAGCCGTGTCCATGATGTTGCGGCAGGGGCGGCACTGATGACCGGAACCAGGATGGAGACGGAATTCGAGGGTGCAGCCGCGAACCTGATACCGAACAGAAGATTGGCAGAGGTTATGGATACCAGTCTGAGTGCAATTGGTGTACCCGTCTATGATGATGCCGATTGGCAGTATGCCGAGGAGATTCGTGCCACGCTGTCACAGGAGGATCTGCTGGCTGCGCTGTACGGGATGGATATGCAGACTGCATTGAAGGTTAGGAGCAAGGCTATCGCTGATGTGATTGTTCCGCTAAACCCGGCTGAGCCGGTGATGCCCGGATCTACCGATGTAGCTGACGTGAGCTGGATCGTTCCGACGGCCCAGTGTATGACTACCTGTTGGGCACTCGGTACTGCACTGCACAGCTGGCAGGTTGTAGCCCAGGGAACAATGCCGATTGCCCACAAAGGCATGCTTCAGGCAGCCAAAGTTATCGCCGGCACAGCTATAGCAGCCATGGAGGATCCGCAGATTATTGCTGCCGCCAAAGCCGAGCATGCGGAGCGGCTGCAGGGCCAGTCCTATATGTCGCTGATTCCGGACGGCTGGCTGCCGCCGCAAACGTCTTAGGTTCGTTTACTCATTCGAAGTAAATGCCTGCGGAACGCAGTCATGACAAGCAGGTGAACTCTTGCCTGTGTGTGCTTATAGAGAAACCACGGCAGGGATGGCAGGTAGTCATGGATAGCAATGATGCATTCGCGGCTGCCGGGGATTTGCAGGAATTCAAGCCTGCTTTGATAAGAATCATCCTGCTTCGTGAGGACCCCGCCGGAAATCCGGTAAATGCTGCCGGCTGCGCTGCTTTGCTCCGGCAGATAATTCAATTCAAGGAGTGCGCAGCGGCTGGACCGCAGACAGACGCGGTATCTGCTGCCGCCGTCATGATCAATCCGGATCAGCGGCTTCAGGATACTGCCCAGCCATTCCAGGTAGTGGCGGGCGGCCCAGCCGGCATCCGTATTTCCGGGCAGAACTACGCGCTGAACCGAGCGGACGTCCGAGGCCGGCTTTGCTTTTTTGCGGGGCGGCGGCTGAACCGGTGCGCCGGTGCCGGGATGCGTGTCATTCCGGGAGGCAGCTTCAACCGCTGCAAGCAGCGTCATCCCGGCGCCCGCCAGCTCTATCGGAACCGGAATGGCGGTGTTCTCCGAACGCCCGGCCGTTTGGCTGGACGGCTGTCCGCTACGCAGGACCGTAACCGGCAACCCGCAGGAGCGGAGAATTCGTTCCGCCTCCAGACTGTCATGGAGATAACGGAAGCGTTGCCCGGGCAGGATATTCCGGGAGGCCGGTCCGCTCAGACAGACAATATGCCGGATGCCGTTTATACAAGCTGCCCGGGCGAATATATCCGCCTGTATGGCGGCCATATCAGCAATGCTTGCCTGGGTCAGCCTGGCCTGTGACATAACGGGATGAGCCTGGTAGATGGCATAATCTGCACCTTGCAGCGCTGTAGCGGCAGACGGCAAGGAGAACAGGTCGCAGGGGCGCCGCTGCACATGCGGGCACGAATCTGTCTGGTTTTGGCACACGTCTCTGCTGCATTCTCTATTCGTGCGCCGGCCGCTCTTGCCGGAGCTGTACCCCGCACCGGCACTGTGCCCGGTACCGTATCCATGTTCGCCCTCGTTGCGATCCGAATACGCATCATCATTCTCTGTCAGCACAATTAGATCACTATGCTCCGTCAGCAACGCCAGCAGCTTATGATCTGTGTATCTCTCCGCCCCGGCTAAAGCGATAACAGGCCGGCGTCCGGCGCCGGCACTGTACTCCCCACTAGTTGGGGATATTTTTTTGTCTGCACGTTCCGCAGAATTCATTTGTTATCCCTGCTCCATTCCGTTTCTGTTTTCTTGCTTCATTATACAAGGGATTGCGCGGTACTGATCATTTGGGGCTAAAAGGCGATTCAGCTATAATGGGGTCATGACACAACCATTCTGAACAACAGGGGGGCAGACCGGATGAATGAATTACAGCAGGCCGGGCAGCGGCTGGAGCGTGCCACCTTCGCCGGCGGCTGCTTCTGGTGTATGGTCAAGCCGTTTGACGAGCTGCCGGGAATCATCTCGGTGGTGTCGGGTTATACAGGCGGGCATACCGGGAATCCGACTTATGCCGAGGTCGGGACGGAGACGACAGGCCATATCGAGGCGGTGCAGATTACCTTTGATCCGGAGCGGTTTCCTTACCGGCGTCTGCTGGATATTTATTGGCAGCTTATTGATCCGACAGACCGCGGCGGCCAGTTCATGGACCGCGGGCATTCCTACAGGACCGCTATCTTTGTCCACAGTGAGGAGCAGCGGGCTGCGGCGGAGGCTTCCAAGGCCGCACTTCAGTCAGAAAAACGGTTCAAAGGACCGGTTGTAACGGAAATTCTTCAGGCGGCACCGTTCTACCCGGCTGAAGCTGAGCATCAGGATTACTATAAGACACATCCACTGGATTATAAGCTGTATCTCAAGAGCTCGGGCCGAGATGATTTCCTGGAGCGGCACTGGCAGAGGGGTGAAGACCGGGAACGGCTGCGTGACCGGCTGACTGCCCTGCAATATGAGGTTATCCGGAACAAGGGTACAGAGCCTGCGTATGACAACGCCTATTGGGATGAATACCGTGAAGGCATTTATATTGATGTGCTGAATGGAGATCCGCTGTTCAGTTCGCTGGATAAATTCGATTCCGGAACCGGCTGGCCGTCCTTTGCCGCACCGCTTGAGCCGGGGCTTATCCGCCGTGAGGCTGACTTAAGCGGTGGGGCTGCGCGGACTGTGCTGCGGAGCAGGTTAAGCGGAGCCTATCTCGGCCAGCTGCTGTATGACGGCCCGGAGCCCGGGAAGCTGCATTACCGGGTCAATTCAGCTGCGCTGCGTTTTGTCCCCAGGGAGGAGCTTGCGGCGCATGGGCTGGAGCGTTATCTGGAGCTGTTTGCTTCAGGGGATAAAGACCGGAAATGATCTGCCGGCTGAAGCAGCCTGATACCATTCTCGCCTGTTTTCAAGGAAACCTGATCTCTACTAAGAGATCGGGTTTCTTTTTGCATCCTCTCAAACGTTCAATAGATTCTCAGACAGTGCTTATAATATGACAAAACCTGCAGATGTTCCGGTAGACTTGCCAAATAAGGTATAATAGGAGATAAGCATTATTTTTATGCGCATACTGAAGGAGTGACTCAATGTATTCTAATCAGCAAAATGCAGGAGAGCGCCTTAAAATGATAGCCGAGCAGATTGCAGAAGAGGTTACCTTGCGTCAATATGAACTTCAGCCTGAATTAAGGCAGCGCTTTGGTCCTTCCGGAATAGCCCGGACCAGGCAGGATTCCCTATATCATCTTCGTTATCTTGCACAAAGCGTGTCGCTGGAAAGCCCGCTTTTGTTCATTAACTATATTATTTGGCTTAAAGTACTGCTCATGCAGTATAAGATTACGGCTGAGGATCTGCGGATCAATCTGGAGCTGATGAAGGATGCAATCAGCATCAAGGTAGAGCCGCCAGACAGAGAGCTGATCCTGAGCTACCTGGATATGGGTATGTATCATATGCGCGGGGAAGAGAGTGTGCCTTCGTTTCTGCAGCCGGATCAGCCCTATTTCCGGGAGGCGGAGCAATACCTCGGGCTTCTGCTGGACGGGGAACGGCGCCAGGCTGCGGAATTTATAATGAAGCTGTATGATGACGGCATGCCGGTCCAGGATATTTACCTGCATATCTTCCAGCAGAGCCAGTACGAAATCGGGCGGCTGTGGCAGCTGGGACAAATCACGGTCGCCCAGGAGCATTACTGCACAGCCTGCACCCAGAGCATTATCTCCCAGCTGTACCCCCGCTGGATCGAGGCGCAGAGCGGCCGCAAGAGGCTGGTTGCAGTCGGTGTAGGTGAAGAGCTGCATGAAATCGGCCTGCGGATGCTGACGGACTTTTTTGAAATGAAGGGCTGGAATACCTTCTACCTGGGCTCCAACATGCCTGCTGATAGCCTGATACGTTATTTGAAGGAGCAGCCTGCCGATTTGCTGGCTGTTTCGGTTACGATGACCTTTCATGTATCTGAGGTTGTCCGGATGATTCAAGTGATCCGCGGTCATGCGGAGCTTGACGGCCTGAAGATCATGGTCGGCGGTATGCCGTTTAATATAGACAGGGATTTGTGGAAAAAGGTCGGCGCAGACGGTTACGCCCCCGATGCGGGGAGCGCGCTCGAAATCGCAGCACAGCTTGTTCCGGGTACCTGGAGCCAGAAGAACTGATACAGAAGGCGGGGTACTATAATGACCGGCAGTGAGCAGGAAATCAATGTTCTAAGGGAAACGATCGAAAATCTGTCAGAACAGTTAATTGCAGGCAAGCATAGAGAAGAGCAGGCTTTGGCCGAGTTTTCTGCCATGAACAATGAACTCATTACGATGCAGCGGCTGCTGGCCAAAAATAATGCAGAGCTTAAAGCGCTCAAGGAGGAAGCGGAAGCAGCGAGCAGGGCAAAAAGCCTGTTTCTGGCTACGGTCAGCCATGAAATCCGTACACCGATGAACGGAATTCTGGGTATAACCGAGCTGCTGGAGGCTGAGGACGTTACGGAGGAACAGCAGATTCATCTGCAGGTAATCCGGGAATCGGCACAGTATCTGCTGCAGATGATCCGGAATCTGCTTGATTTCTCCAAAATTGAAGCCGGGAAAATGGAAAGAAGCAGAGTATCCTTCAGCATACGGAAGCTGGTTGAGCATGCGTTTCTGCTGCTCTCTCCTGCAGCGGCAAAGCGGGAAAATACCTTAACCTATCAAATCCTGGACGGGGTTGCGGACCAGCTGGAAGGAGATTCACCCAAAATTTTGCAGGTGCTTATTAATCTGCTGGGCAATGCGGTAAAGTTTACGCAGAACGGTAAAGTAGAGGTTACAGTGAGTTTGGTCTCTGAGAAAGCAGCATACCAGCGGGTGTGCTTTGAGGTAAAGGACGAAGGGGTGGGCATATCACCTGAAGATCAGGGCTCCCTGTTCCGGCCGTATTCACAGGTAGGCCAGGACACGGAGCTGTCTGCCGAGGGAACGGGACTCGGTCTGTCCATCTGCAAGTCCATGGTAGAGCTGATGAACGGAACCATTATGGCGGAGAGTGTGCCCGGAGCCGGCTCGGTTTTCCGTTTTGAGCTTCCGCTGGATAAGCCGTCCGGCCTTCCGGAGCCGAATCCGGCTGACGGGGCAGCCCTGCCGGTGAGCGGATTCAGCGTGCTGCCGGTGCTGGTCGCCGAGGATAACGGGCTAAATAGCACAGTACTGCTGCGGCAGCTGCAGAAGCTGGGGGTGACTGATGTCCACCTGGCCGGCAACGGCAAAGAAGCAGTGGACGCCTGGCAGCGGCAGGAATACGGGCTGATTCTGATGGACAGCAGGCTTCCGGTCATGAACGGTGAGGAGGCGGTCCGCACCATCCGCCGGCTGGAGGCTTCCGGGGCAAGGGCCCGGGTTCCGATTATCGGCGTGACCGGGGATGAAGACGAGGAGAGCCGCTCGCAATTTATTGAGGCAGGTCTCGACGACTGGACGGTTAAGCCGCTGAATCTGCAGACGCTGAGCAGGCTGCTGGTTAAATGGTACAGCACGAAGCCGTATATTCCCGTTCTGCAGGAGGAGACCCTGTCCGGCATCCGGGAGATGGACGATGAAGACGAGCCAGAGCTGCTGCGTATGCTGATCGGGATTTTCAAGAAGGATACTCCGCAGCGGCTGGCAGCCCTGGAGGAGGCTGCGTCCAGGCAGAATCTGACGGAAATGGCGGCAGCGGCCCACAGCCTGAAATCAGGCAGCCTGAGCATCGGGGTACAGTATTTCGCCCATCTGTGTGCAGTGGTGGAGCGCCATGCCGGAGCAGAGGAATTCGAGCTCGCTGTACGGCAGCTGCCGAAGCTTGCGCCTGCATATGCAGAAGCCTGCACGGAGCTGGATAAGCTGCTGTAGAGCATCCGGCTGCAGAGAGCAGAAGGTACCGGTCACCGGGAACTTCTGCTCTTTTTGCTGGCGGCGATCATATCCGGGCAGCGGAGGAATAGGATATAATATGGCATTTTCACGGCCAGGAGCATCGAAGAACGCATACTGCAAGGATCAGAATCAGCTGGAAGCCGGTACCTCTTGCTAGGTATGGGCTTTTTCTAATACGCAGAAGCAGGTGACGCCCGTGCCGGAAAAAAACAGTAACGCAGTTGTTGTCCAGGGCCATTCGCTGACCCTTGCGGAAGTCGTCAGGGTAGCACGTTATCACCATCCTGTGGAGCTTGGAGAGGAGAGCTGCCGCAGGGTGGAGCAGACCCGAAGGTATGTGGAGAGGCTGCTGCTGGAAAAAAAAGTGGTGTACGGCCTGACTACAGGCTTCGGCAAGTTCAGCGACACGTACATCTCCCCGGAGGATACGCAGCTGCTGCAGCTTAATCTGATCCGCAGCCACAGCTGCGGAACCGGAGCGCCGCTTCCGGAGGAGACGGTCCGGGCCATCCTGCTGCTGCGGATTAACGCCTTGTCCCTCGGCTATTCCGGGATCCGCCCGGAGGTTATCCGGCTGATGGCCGATATGCTGAACCAGGGCGTCATCCCGGTCATTCCCGAAAAAGGCTCGCTTGGCGCCAGCGGTGACCTGGCCCCGCTATCTCATATGGCGCTGGTTCTGATCGGCGAGGGCGAAGCGTATGTTCAGGGCACACGCCTGCCCGGGGCAGAGGCGCTGGCACAGGCCGGGCTTGCGCCTATCGTGCTCGAGGCCAAGGAGGGGCTGGCCCTGATTAACGGGACGCAGGTCATGACGGCGGTCGGCGCACTGGCCTGCTGGGATGCCATGAACCTGGCCGACTGGGCGGACTGCACGGCAGCGCTGACCTGTGAGGCGCTGCTGGCGGTGTGGGACGCCTTTGATCCGGCGGCCCATGCTGTCCGGCCGCATAAAGGGCAGCAGCAGTCAGCCGGCAACATCCGGCACCTGACCGCCGGGAGCACCCTGATGACCCATCAGGGTGAGAAGCGGGTACAGGATGCCTATTCCCTGCGCTGTGCGCCGCAGGTGCACGGGGCGAGCCGGGATGCGCTGGCCTATATTGCCGGGAGGCTGACGACCGAGCTGAATTCGGCCACGGATAATCCGCTCATTTTTACCGAACTTGGGCGGGTCATTTCCGGCGGGAATTTCCACGGCCAGCCTGTCGCGCTGCCGATGGACCATTTGGCCGTCTGTGCGGCGGAGCTGGCCAGCATTGCCGAGCGGAGGATCGAGCGGCTGGTTAATCCGCAGCTGAATGAAGGGCTGCCCCCGTTCCTGACCGGGAACGGGGGACTGCAGTCCGGCTTCATGATTGCCCAGTATACTGCCGCTGCTCTTGTGTCGGAGAACAAAGCTCTGGCCCATCCGGCCAGTGTGGATTCCATACCTTCCTCGGGCAATCAGGAGGACCATGTCAGTATGGGGACCATCGCTGCCCGCAAAGCTAGCGAAATCGTTGATAATGCCTATACCGTGCTGGCAATTGAGCTGCTGTGCGCGGCTCAGGCCCTAGATTACCGCGGTCCGCAGCAGCTTGGACGGGGAACGAAGTGGCTGTATGACCGCTGCCGTGAGCTGGCGGCCCCGGTGAACGAGGACCGTGTGCTTTCCGGCGATTTTGCTACGGTTGCGCAGTGGATGAAGCAGCCCGGTGTGCTGGACGGACTGTTTGCCAAGGTGACCTTTGACTCCTGTGTGGAGTGAATCCGGGGAAGCACCCAAAAGGAATAAGGAACGGAGGGAGAGCAGCCGTATGAGCGCTAACGAGGAGAGAATCTGCCGTGCCCCCAGGGGAAGCACGCTGAATACCAAAGGCTGGACGCAGGAAGCAGCACTGCGGATGCTGATGAACAATCTCGACCCCGACGTGGCGGAGCATCCGCAGCAGCTGATTGTCTATGGCGGCATCGGTAAAGCAGCCCGCAGCTGGGAAGCTTACGACGCGATTGTCCGGTCGCTGAAGACGCTGGAGAACGACGAGACGCTGCTGATCCAGTCCGGCAAGCCGGTGGCGGTATTCCGCACCCATCCGGATGCCCCGCGTGTCCTGCTGGCGAATGCCAACCTGGTTCCGGCCTGGGCAACCTGGGAGAGCTTTCATGAGCTGGACCGCAAGGGCCTGATCATGTACGGGCAGATGACCGCCGGCAGCTGGATCTATATCGGCACACAGGGTATCGTGCAGGGCACCTATGAGACCTTTGCCGAATGCGCTAGACAGCATTTCGGCGGCACCCTGAAGGGGACGATCACGCTTAGCAGCGGCCTCGGGGGTATGGGCGGCGCCCAGCCGCTTGCCGTGACCATGAACGGCGGTGTGTTCATCGGCATCGAAGTGGACCGGACACGGATCGCGAAGCGGATTCAGTCCGGGTACTGTGATGCTGTGGCAGAGACGCTGGAGGAGGCGCTGGCCATGGCTGAGGCGGCCCGCAGCGCAGGCCGCCCGCTCTCCATCGGCCTGCTGGGCAATGCGGCGGAGCTGCTGCCGGAAATAGCGGCCGGCGGCTTTGTGCCGCATGTGCTGACCGATCAGACGTCTGCGCATGATCCGCTGAACGGCTATGTGCCGGCCGGCTTCACTGCCGAAACCGCAAGGCAGCTGCGGGGCAGAGACCCGCAGGCGTACATTGCCCTTGCCCGCAGCAGCATTGCCCGGCATGTTGAGGCGATGCTTGAGCTGCAGGGCAAAGGGGCGGTCACCTTTGACTACGGCAACAATATCCGGCAGGCGGCATACGATCAGGGCGTCAGCCGGGCTTTTGATTTTCCCGGATTTGTTCCCGCCTATATCCGTCCGCAGTTCTGCGAAGGGAAGGGGCCGTTCCGTTGGGCAGCCTTGTCGGGTGATCCGGAGGACATCTATAAAACGGATGCTGCGATTCTCCGGGCTTTTCCCGGAAATGAAGGCCTTCAGCGCTGGATTACTTTGGCCGGGCAAAAAATCGCCTTCCAGGGCCTGCCTGCCCGGATCTGCTGGCTCGGCTACGGCGAGCGGGCCGCGTTCGGCAAGATCCTCAACGATATGGTTGCTTCCGGGGAGCTGTCCGCTCCGGTGGTCATCGGCCGGGATCATCTGGACGCCGGCTCCGTGGCCTCGCCTAACCGGGAGACGGAGCGCATGCTGGACGGCAGCGATGCCGTCTCCGACTGGCCGCTGCTGAATGCGCTGGTCAATACGGCCGCAGGAGCCGGCTGGGTGTCGATCCATCACGGGGGCGGAGTGGGGATGGGCTATTCGCAGCATGCCGGGATGGTGGTTGTCGCAGACGGCACAAAGGAGGCAGAGGCGCGGCTTGAGCGGGTGCTGACGGCAGATCCGGGTATGGGCGTGGTCCGGCATGCGGATGCCGGCTATCCGCTGGCCGCCGAAACCGCCAGAGCCCATGGCATCCGCATGCCCATGCTGGAGCCGGGAGAGGAGCAGCGGGATGATCCACATTGATGGGGCAGCGCAGATTGCCACGCTGGGCGGGGCAGGCATGAAGCCCAAGATTGGCAGGGAGATGGCAGAGCTCGGTCTGATTGAGGACGGGGGAATAGTCATTGAGGACGGAAAATTTGTCTTCGTGGGCAGCAGCGGGGAGGCCAGGCGGTATGTGGAGCAGCACTCGGGAGGGAAGCCGGTTACGGTGCTGTCTGCTGCCGGGAAGACGGTGACTCCGGGCCTCATTGATCCGCATACCCATCTTGTGTTCGCCGGCTCACGGGAATTCGAGCTCACGCTCCGGCTTCAAGGGGCTAAATATCTGGATATCCTGCAGGCCGGAGGCGGAATCCTCTCTACGACGGAGCGTACCCGCGAAGCCTCTGAGGAGCAGCTGATGGCCGAAGCGGAGCGGCGGCTGGACCGGTTTCTGGCCCACGGGGTAACGACGGTTGAGGCAAAAAGCGGCTACGGGCTGCGGCTGGCCGATGAGCTCAAGCAGCTTAGAGTGGCCCGCAGACTGAATGCAGTACACCCGGTAGAGCTGGTGTCCACCTTTATGGGAGCGCATGCGGTTCCGCCGGAGTATAAAGGCAATACGGATGCTTTTGTCCGGACGGTGATCGAGGAGATGATTCCGGCTGTAGCCCGGGCAGGGCTGGCGGAATACTGCGATGTGTTCTGCGAGAAAGGGGTGTTCACCGTGGAGCAGTCCCGTGAAATCCTGATGGCGGGCAAACGCTGGGGGCTGAAGCCGAAGCTCCACGCTGACGAGCTTGTATCCGGGGGAGGGGCGGAGCTGGCCGCCGAGCTGGGTGCTGTCTCCGCCGATCATCTGCTGCATGCTTCAGCCGAAGGCATCCGCCGGATGGCCCTGAAGGGAGTAATCGCCGTGCTGCTGCCGGGCACCGCCTTTTTCCTGATGGCTCCGCCGGCCGATGCGCGTTCGATGATTGACGCCGGTGTGCCGGTCGCCTTGTCAACGGACCGCAATCCGGGCTCCTCGCCAACGGAATCGCTGCCTTTTATAATGAATCTGGCCTGCTTAACGATGAAAATGACCCCGGCCGAGGTGCTGACGGCCTGTACCCTTAATGCGGCTCATGCGATTGGCCGTGCTTCGGATATCGGCAGCATTGAGGCCGGCAAGCAGGCCGATCTGGTCATTTTCGATGCGCCCAATTATCAATACCTGCAATATCACTACGCGGTGAATTTAACGGATACGGTGCTGAAAAAAGGCAGGGTTGTTATCCATGACGGAAAGAGGGTGACGGCATGAGCGGGATGCAGTTGAAAGAACTGCGGATCAATGCGGTCAGGCTGCAAAAGAATATCGAAGTGCTGGCCCGGTTCGGGCTGAATGAAGCTACCGGAGGCCTGGACCGCACGACGTTCACCGCGGCTGAACTCGCTGCCCGCGAATGGCTGGAGGATCAGCTGTTCCGGCTGCAGCTGGAGGTCAGGGTGGATGAAGCGGCCAATATCTGGGGGCGGCGGAGCGGATCAGAGGATGCGCTTCCGGTCATTGCTTTTGGCTCCCATATTGATACTGTACCGAACGGGGGCAAATATGACGGTGCGCTTGGTGTGCTGCTGGCGCTGGAGGTGATGCAGGTGCTGGCGGATCACAACGCCGTTACCCGGCATCCGCTGGAGCTGGTGTCCTTCAGCGCTGAAGAGCCGAATCCCTTCGGGCTCTCCACCTTCGGCAGCCGTGCAGTTTCCGGCAAGCTCAGCCGGGACGATCTCACAGGTGTGCGCAACGGGCAAGGGCAGCTGCTGACTGAGGCGCTGCGGCTTGCCGGAGGGAACCCCGGACGCTTTGAACGGGCCCGGCGCACGCCGGAGGAGCTGGCAGCGTTCCTTGAAGTTCATATCGAGCAGGGTAAACGGCTGCTATCCCGGGGGGTCCCGGTCGGAATTGTGACCGCTATAACCGGTATTTACCGGGAGGAGGTAACGGTCTCGGGAGAAGCCAATCATGCGGGAACCACTCTGATGGAGGACCGGAAGGATGCGCTGATGGGCGCGTCCGAAATCATGCTGGCTTTTGAGCAGCTCTGCCGCGAGCATCCGGCTGATGATGTAGTGGGTACCGTCGGCCGGATCAGCAATGAGCCGAATGCCGCCAACATTATCCCGGGGCAGACTGTTTTTCATCTGGAAGTCAGAGCAGCGCAGCAGGAGCAGAAGCGCTGGGTCATGGAAGCCTGGGCTGTGCAGGCCGCATCTATAGCAGAGCGCCGGGGGCTGTCGCTGGCCCGAAGGCTTATCCTGGATCAGCCGTCCCAGCCGATGGCCCCGCAGCTGATCCGGCTGCTTGCTGCCCAGGCCGGCAGGCTTGGCATTAAGACCTATCCGCTGGGCAGCATGGCCGGTCATGATGCCGCGCACATGGCGTCTCTGACCAGCGCCGGCATGCTGTTTGTGCCCAGTCTGGGCGGAAAAAGCCACTGTCCTGAAGAAGAAAGCCGGATAGAGGATATTGAACAGGCCGGCAATGTGCTGCTGCAGTCCATTCTGGCGCTGGATGTTGAATTGAGCCCATAACAGGCAGGGGGGAGCCGCTTGCGGACGTTATATTCGGCAGATGCTGTATACACGAAGAACCAGTTCCGGCCAGAACTTGCTGTGCTGGTCGAGAATGGCCTGATAGCAGAGGTAGGCAGCCGGGAGGTGCTGCTGCAGCGGTATCCGGACATCCGGCACATCCGCTGGGATGGAAAAGCGATTGTTCCCGGCACGATCAACGCCCACAACCACTCTTTCCAGAGCCTGCTGCGCGGGATTGCCATCGATAAGCCGTTCCTGGAATGGCGGGATCAGGCGCTGTACCGCTATTCCCCGCTGCTGGACGAGGAGGCGGTTTATACCGGCGCCCTGCTGGCCTTCGGTGAAATGCTGCGCTATGGAGTAACCACAGTCTGTGATTTCTTCTATGTCCACGGCGGAGGTACAGCGCATGATGAAGCCGTCATCCGGGCAGCGAGGGATCTGGGTATCCGCCTGGTGTTCGCACGGACGATGTATGATTGGGCCGGCGCTCCGGTGGCCTACCGTGAGACGGTTCCTGAAGCGGTGGAACGGACGAGGCAGCTTGCTGTGAAATACCAGGGCAATCCGCTGGTTACGGTTCATCCGGCTCCGCACAGCCCGCATGCGGCTTCCCCGGAGATGATCCGGGCCGGACACCGGCTGGCGCAGGAGCTGGATACGCCGTTTCATATCCACGTTGCCGAGGAGATGTTCGAGGTTGAGGAGATGCTGCAGGCTTACGGGCTTCGCCCGGTGCATTACCTGGATTCGCTGGGGGTGCTGGATGAGAGAATAATCGCTGTTCATCTGGTCTGGCTGGAGGATTCGGAGATTGAGCTGATCGGCCGGAGAAAAGGAGCTTTGGCCTACTGCCCGTCCAGCAATATGTTTCTGGCGGACGGGGTGACCCGCATTCCCGACCTGCTGAGGGCCGGTGTCAAGGTTGCGCTCGGCACAGACGGCGGCTGCAGCAACAACCGGATCAGCGTGTTTGAGGAAATGCGTATGTGCTCGCTGCTTCAGAAGGTCAGCCGCCTGGACGGTACCTGCATTACTGCCGGTCAGGTCTATGAGATGGGTACTTCACGCGCCGGTGAAATACTGCGGCTGCCGGCCGGTTCCCTGGAAACCGGCCAGTATGCGGATTTTGTTGCGCTTGATGTCCATGACCTGTCACTTGCCCCGCGGCAGGAGCTGTTCGCCAACATGGTCTACGCCATGCAGCCGGGGGCAATTTCATCGGTTGTTGTAGGCGGCAGGGTTGTGGTAAGCGGCGGAAAGCTGCTGACTGTACCGGAAGCTGTTATAGGCAGACGGGTGGATGAGCTGTTCGGAAAATGGGGACGGGGATGAATTTGTTAATGGGCAGGGGCAGCTCCTGTCATTAACAGGGCAGCGGCTCTCCGGCGGAGCCGCTGCCCTGCCTGCCTTTCCGTTTCAAAAGTTCCGGTCTGCGGCTATAATCTAACTAGATCAGTTGTCCGCCCCGGGCGGAAGAAGGAGCTGCCATGTACATAAGATTACTAAATCCGGACGATGCAGAGCAATACCGCAGGCTGCGGCTGCAGGCGCTGCAGCTTCATCCGGAGGCCTTCCTCAGCACCTATGAAGCAGAGAAGGAAATGCCGCTGGAGGTTACAAGCAGCAGGCTGGAGCCTGCGGAAGACAAGTTCACCCTGGGCGGGTTCACCGGGCGGGGTGAGCTGGCCGGCGTGGTTACTTTTATCCGGGAGAGCAGGGAGAAGCTCCGCCATAAAGGCAGTGTCTTCGCCATGTATGTGACTCCTGCGGCCCGCGGGCAGAAGCTTGGCCATTCCCTGATGAGTGAGCTGATTACGCGTGCCGGGCAAATGCCCGGGCTTATGACGGTGAATCTGACCGTATTTTCGGACAACCAGCCGGCAAAGCGGCTGTACGGAGCACTCGGCTTCACCTGCTACGGCACGGAGCGCAATGCGGTAAAGCTGGACGGGCGGTATCTGGATGAAGACCTGATGACACTGGAGCTGGGTTCAGGGGAGCAGTGGCAGGAGCAGGATAGGCACCAGCCTGCCGATCCGGTCATAAACTAAGCTGCCCGCCGCATAAATTGGGTCTATGAAATTCTGTCCTGACAAGGAGGAAATAAACTTGGAGACTGCGCTGCTAGGCAGCTTTTTATCTGCAATGGCAACGGTGCTTGGTGCGGTACCTATTCTGTTCGTGCGGAGATTGTCCGAGCGCTGGAAGGATATTCTGGTCGCTTTTACCGCGGGGATTATGGTATCTGCTTCGACCTTCGGCCTGATGCCGCAGGCGATTGAAGAATCGGGGATTACCGCCCTGACGCTGGGGCTGATCACCGGTGTGCTGCTGCTTGACCTTATTGAAAATAATATTCCCCATATCGATGTCGAAAACAAACCCGGCTTTGCCAATATGGATTCCAAGGCGCTGCTCGTCATGATCGCACTGTTTATCCATAATATTCCCGAAGGCCTGAGCACGGGCTTCAGCTATGCCAGCGAGGAGGCCAGTCTCGGTCCCATGGTGGCAATCGCGATCGGGGCGCAGAACATGCCGGAAGGTCTGATTCTCGCTGTCTTCATGATGAACTCCAAGTCTACCCGTTGGAAGGCGCTGGGAGTTGCCACGCTGACCGGACTTATGGAGATGGTATCGGCGGTTATCGGTTATTTCACAGCAAGCTCGCTGCAGCATGCAGTAGGCTACGGTCTGGCTTTTGCCGCAGGAGCGATGCTCTTCATCGTCTACAAAGAACTGATTCCGGAGAGCCACGGGCACGGCTATGAGCGGCCGTCGACTTATTCCTTTATTTTCGGGCTGCTGGCGATGGTGTATATTACGCAATTTTTCGGCTGACCCGGCAGGGCCGGCATCCGCATTTGCATCAGGCCTGCAGAGCCGATATACTGTACGCATTCGAAGGCTTAAGATAGGGAGTGGACAGGATGGACAGACTTGTACAGCAGGCTTCGTTATCTTTTGTTCTATTGATTCTTTCATATCTCAGTATGTATTACGCGTTACCCAAACGCACCTCATTTGCGCGCTATAGTGTACTGGTGCTGCTGTTGGCGAGCGGTGCTCCGCTTGCAATCCTGCTGGTGCAGGAGAGTCTCCGGGAGGCTGCCGATGCAAATATCGGGCTGGGTATGGCTTTCTTGCTGACCTGGGCGATTACAGGACTGGTGTTTCTGGTGTCACTGGTCTTCTGGATTCTCCGTTTGCGGAAAAGATGATAGCCTGATTCAGAGACGTTACCGGATTAACCCGCCTTCAGCATAAAAAGAGGACATCTCTACAGCCGGTATTGCCGTTTGGCGAATCTAACGGACTGAGATGACGCTATTTCACCGTTTGGGCATACTTCTGCAGGCTAACGGACCGTAGCGCCTTTATTTCCCGGTTTGATGGCGATTTTCATGTCAATGTCTGCACATAAGAGCGCTGGTGTCCGTTAGCTTGTGATCAGCCCGGTTATGCCTTGGATAACGGCAGCTCAGTCCGTTAGCTGGAGCATGGGCCCGGCGGTTATCAGTTGATGAAGGCCTGCAAAAAAGAGTAAGAGCGTAGTGAATACCAGCACAAAACAGGCTATCCCACTGCATGATGCAGTCTATGGGATAGCCTGTTTGCTGTTATCGGTTATGAGGCTTGTTCACCGGGCCGGCCCGGTGCCCCGGCTTGCTTGCTCCGCTTCGCCTAGCGGTGGGCCGCATAGACACTAGCTTTGCTGGCCTGGCGGACGGCGTCCGCTTCCGCGGCGGTGAGCGGCGCTGCTTCGGCTGCGGCAATGTTCAGCCGCAGCTGCTCAAGGCTGCTTGCACCCGGGATGACAGCTGCAACCGCCGGCTGTGACAGCGGGTAGTGCAGCGCGGTCTGCGTAAGGGTCCGGGAAGCGGGAGCCTGCTGCGTCAGTCTGTCCTGCAGCGAGGCCAGCTCCGGCACAGAATAATCCAGATACTCTTTCTCCAGCCTGGAGCGGCCGTTATCGGTCAGGATGCCGCGCGCCAGCGGGCCGCGGGCAATAAGGCTGATGCCATGCTGCTCAAGGAGCGGCAGAATCGACTCCTCCGGACGCCGGTCAAGAATGCTGTATTGGCTCATCACACTTACAATACCCGAGCGTTTCACATATTCGCGGACTACAGCGGGACGGATGGAGGAGATGCCGTAATAACGGATCAGCCCTTCCTGCTTCAGCTCTTCAAAGGCTTCAATCGTCTCGTCGATATTGTCTTCCAGCGTTCCGCCATGGAGCTGATAGAGGTCGATATAGTCGGTCTGCAGTCTGCGCAGACTGTCACGTACTGCGGATTTGATATAGGCTTTGGACGCATCCCACGACCAGCCTTCCTGGCCGGGAATCCGGCGGTTGCCGACCTTAGTTGCCAGAACAACGTCACTGCGGCGGCCGCGTATGGCGTTGCCTACAATCTCCTCATTGCGGCCCGCATCATACAGATCGGCTGTATCAAGGAAGTTAATCCCCTTATCCAGCGCCTCATGGATGATGGATACAGCCGGTCCCTCCTCTGTTCCCAGAGACATGCAGCCCAGTCCCATAGCGCTTACATATAGATCGGATTGCCCTAACCGGTTCTTGTTCATGATGTATTCCTTTCTGTACGGTTTTGCATCTATTATATCATCGCTGACGCAAAAGACGGCAAATGTCCCCGCCCCGCCTTCCGGCCGTGCTGGTTCATTTGCCGTCTTTATATTGTTGTATCAGCAGTCATCCCTGCGGTGATCACCGCAATTATCCGCGCAGAATGGCTTCGATCTGCTCCAGCTCCTCCGTGCTGAGCTCGGGGGCGTTCAGGGATGCTACGGCGTCCTCAATCTGGCTGACTTTGCTTGCACCGATCAGCGCAGAGGTTACTTTACCGCCGCGCAGAACCCAGGAGAGGGCGAGCTGCGACATTTTTTGTCCGCGGGCTGCTGCAATGTCATTCAGCTTGCGAACCTTGCCGATAACCTCTTCGGTAATTTCCTTCTCGGAGAGGAAGACGCTTGGTCCGGCTGCGCGGGAATCCGCTGCAATTCCGTTCAGATAGCGGTCGGTCAGGATGCCTTTGTACAGCGGCGAGAAGGCGATGGTGCCGATGCCTTCTTCAGCAAGCACATCCTGCAGCTCATCCTCAATCCAGCGGGACATCATCGAGTAGTTCGGCTGGTGGATCAGGCAAGGTGTGCCCAGGCGGCGGAGAATCTGCGCCGCTTCGCGGGCTTCCGCCGGCCGGTAGTTGGAAATACCGACATACAGTGCTTTACCCTGACGGACGATAAGATCGAGCGCAGCCATGGTTTCCTCAAGCGGAGTATTCGGGTCCGGACGGTGATGGTAGAAAATATCGACATAATCCAGGCCCATCCGCTTCAGGCTCTGATCCAGGCTGGACACCAGATTCTTCTTGGAGCCCCATTCGCCGTATGGACCCGGCCACATATAGTAACCGGCTTTGGTGGAGATAATCAGCTCATCGCGGTAAGCGGCGAGATCCTGGCGGAGCATCCGGCCGAAGTTCTCTTCGGCGGAGCCGGGAGGCGGTCCATAGTTGTTGGCAAGGTCAAAATGGGTGATGCCTAAGTCAAAGGCCCGGCGGACCATGGCCCGTCCGTTTTCGAACAGGTCGTTGCCGCCAAAATTATGCCACAGGCCGAGCGAAATTGCCGGCAGCAGCAGGCCGCTGCGGCCGCTGCGGTTATATTTCATGTTGTCGTAGCGTTCAGGACTGGCGATATACATGTGAGATCCTCCTATTAGTTGTGATGTGTCATTCCACATAACGGAAGCGTTTACGGCTTGACTGACATGTTCTATTGTAGCGGAACCACGGGGCAAAAGCGTATGTCAGCATGGAAGATGTTTATAGCACAATGTCGTTATTCGCATGGCGGCTGCGGTAGTCCTTGGGGGAGCAGCCTTTGACCTTTTTGAACATCCGCGAGAAGAGCAGCGGGTCCTGGTAGCCGACCGAACGGGCGATTTCACCGACGGTGCAGCTGCTCTCCGCCAGCAGCTCGCAGGCTTTGGCGATGCGGAAATTCAGCAGATACTGCTGCGGAGGCAGACCGACTGTCCGTTTGAACAGGGCCGACAAATATTTGCGGTCCAGCTTCAGGGAGGCTGACATCATCTCTACGGTGATATTTTCACAGTAGTGGGCATGCAGGAAATGAAGACACTCCTCGACATAGAAGCTTTTGGCACGCGGAGGCCGTACATTGTCCTTCGCCGCCGGGGCTGCACGCAGCAGCAACGTAAAGAACTCATACATGATTGCCTTAAGCGGCAGGTCGAGCCCCTCAGCCGTATCCGCTGCTGCAGTCAGCCGGTCGTAAAGGGCAGGCATCAGCTGCTGATCCATGGGAAACACGGGCTGCTCCGGCGACAGCGCGGTCCGGGACAACAGGGATTCAATCTCTTCTCCGGTAAAAGCAACCCATGAATAGGTCCACGGCTCCGTGCTGTCTGCTGCATAATAAGTCACGATATGGGGATAGGTCAGAAAAGCCTGTCCGGCCCGCAGCCTGTGCTCGGCTTCACCGACGGCAACCCTGCCGGTGCCTGCATGAATAAAGTGGATTTTGTAAAGGTCACGCACGCCGGGACCGACGGTATGACCGGGCGCACAATGCTCGAAGCCCCAGTAATGCAGATGCAGATCGGGGCTGCTGCGCAGCGGCCGCTGCGGATTATATTTAAATATGGCCATCCTTCAGCCTCTTTTCCTATATGAAATGGTCTTGGATTTATGGGTGTATAGTCACCATTATACAGTAGTTTTACAGCGGCGTAAGACAACGCAAAAAGTCCCGGCGCCCTTCCGGTGACGGAAGCGGAGCGGAGACTTTTTCCAAAAGATAAGAAAGTATATATTTCACGCTATCCTTTATCCTTATCTTTCTCGCAGAAACGGATACCGTCCTATTTAGGACGGTATCCGTTTCTGCTTGGTGTGCGCCCGGCATGGGCGATAACTTGGCGGTGAAAGTCCGCTACAGGCTTGGCAGTAGGAACTGTTAGCCAAGGGCAAGGGTGTCCGCCGCGAGGCGGAATCTGAAGGAAGCCGGAGGCAAACCCTCGGTCTGACGAACAGAAATCACATAGAAGGCATGCTGGGACGGACGAGCTTGCACTACAAAGCAAAGTCCAATACTGCCCGAATTCCAGGATGTAAATGTGGCAGATAGATGAGGGGAAAGTTATCGCTCTTACCCGGGGAGGTCTCACAGACGTCAAGTAGG
>NZ_FNDX01000077.1 GCF_900099765.1 Paenibacillus typhae
GAATGTACATCTGGAAGCAATGGAAGAAGCCCAAAACAAAGGTGCAAAACCTACACAAGCTAGGGATACCGGAGTGGCAGGCCTACCAGTGGGGGAATTCCCGACTTGGCTATTGGCGTATCGCCGGAAGCCCTGTACTGTCTCGTTCCATAACAAACGAAAAGCTCGCACTGGCGGGATATTATGACTTCCCAGCACAGTACGAGCAATTACGTAAATTGCACTAATGCGATTGAACCGCCGTATACCGAACGGTACGTACGGTGGTGTGAGAGGTCGGCTACTCAGTCAATGGGTAGCCTCCTACTCGATTAAGTGCTTATATGTTTTCGGGGTTACTTCGTGTCAGGCCTCCATTTTCAGCATAACCAGCTCATCCACCGGCTCGCCGCCTACCAGATGCTCCTCCACAATGCGCGGAACGTCATCCGTTGTTACATTGTAATACCAGACGCCGTCGGGATAGACGATGACAAAGGGACCATTGCCGCATAACCCCAGACAGCTGGTTTTGTTGATTTTGACCGTTTTGTTAATTCCCTGCTCGACCAGCTGCTCCTTGAACGCCTGCATGACATCCTCGACCTCCTGATTGTTGCAATGCTCACTGCAGCAGAACAGAAGATGCTTCTTCAATACTTTTAAACGCATATTCATGGGTAGACCTCCTTGGTCATGTGAAAATGGCTGACCTATCTTACGAGGAGTATAGCCTCTTTTGCCGGTGGTGTAATGGGGTTGAAGCGATTGTTCCAAAAGGCTTAACAAATGGGCTGATGCCGTAAATATTGTGTGATCTTACCTGACTTTCACAAGGAAAATATGATGGAAATGTGTCGGAGGTTAGGATTTCCAGTATAAATTCTGTTTCGAAAATATATTTGAGGAATCGTTCAAAATTGAAAAACTTTCAGTTTCGCGGATAGGGGAGTGGTTAATTAAGAGATGTGAAAGAGTGGCCAAGAAAAACAAAAAAAAGCTATCAGGAGGGAATCGTTATGAATAAGAAAATTGTAGGTGTGTTTCATACCGAATATGAGGCTTCGCAGGCTATTGAAGAACTGAAAAGTCACGGATTTCTGACAGAGGATATCTCCGTGATTGCCCGTAATAAACGAGATGTCGAAGCCATTAATGAAGAGACAGGCACGAAAGCTCCGGAAGGCATGGCCTCCGGTGCAGCAACCGGCGGCTTGCTGGGCGGAGTGACCGGACTCCTGGCAGGGATTGGCGCCTTGGCTATTCCGGGAATCGGACCGATTATTGCTGCTGGTCCAATTGCCGCAACATTGACAGGGGTAGCTATCGGAGCCGGGACGGGCGGGCTGGTAGGCGGCCTGATCGGCCTTGGTATTCCGGAGGATGAAGCGCAAAGCTATGAAAATGATGTAGACGAGGGTCGGATTCTGGTCATGGTAGATGCGGAAGGTACACGTGTTAACGATGTGTACACCGTATTCCGTAACCATAATTCGGCCAATGCCGAAAGATATATTGATGATAACAGCATGACCGGATCGCATAGAGATGCGGCTGATCATTCAGTGTCAGATGTCGTGGATGCCGCCTTTAACGGTTCAGGTCTTGAAGGACGGACAGACACCGGGCTTGATACCATGAATTCCGCTCCGGTGCATGATCTGCCGGATAACCGGGCGCATGAGGATTTAAACCGGCCGGGAATGAAGGCTGATTTGTACTCCGGAACGCCTGACGGCATGGGCAAGGATGTAGACAGCAGAAGCTCGCTTGCTTATGAAGGCGAGGATGACGAAGCCCGTAAGCTCCGCTTGCGCGAGGAGCAGCTGGATGTGTCCAAAAACAGGGTGCAAGCCGGTGAGGTTAGCGTTCGCAAGGAAATCGTGGAGGAGCAGAAGACGATCAACGTTCCTGTATCCCATGAGGAAATTGTGATTGAGCGGCGCTCGGTCAACAATGACTCCAGCCAAACGCCAGTAGGAGCCGATGAAACCATCCGTATCCCGGTCAGCGAAGAGCAGGTCGAGGTTCATAAGAACACGGTGGTCACCGGTGAGGTGGGCATTCACAAGCGTGAGGTTCAGGGCACTGAGCAGGTAAAAGATACCCTGAAACGCGAAGAGGCCCGTGTCGATAAGACGGGGGATGTGAAGGTCAATGCCAGCGATGAGCTGCTGAGAGACAGAGACCACAGCCGCACGCGTTAAGCGGCGGTCAGGCTGACAGTATGTCAGAACTATTAAAAGGGTTTGCCCGGGTCCTGCTGGACCCCGGGCAAACCCTTTTTGCTGCGGTGCGCAGCAGTCCGGCTGCCGCTGAAGCTGATGCGGCAGATTCCGGTGCCTGGCGGCGGCTTACATAAAAGCAACGTTCTGGCGGTCGGATACGCCCTGCGGGATTTCTTTGCCGGGCAGGAAATGAATGCTGCGGATATAGCGGATGGTCTTGCTCTGCGCCCGCATGATAACCGAATGCGTCTCGGCGCGTTCCTTGCCGATAAAGCGGACACCATTCAGGAATTCGCCGGAGGTAACGCCGGTCGCAGCGAAGATGACATCGCCGGTGCCGACCATATCCTCCATCGACAGCACCCGGGTCGGGTTATCCAGACCCATCATCAGGCAGCGCTGCAGCTCGAACGGCCCTTCCGGCATCAGGCGGCCCTGCAGCTCGCCGCCGAGGCATTTCAGGGCAGCGGCGGCAAGTACGCCTTCCGGCGCTCCGCCGGAGCCCATGTACAGATCGACCTCGCTGTCCGGCAGCGCCGCCGCAATCGCTCCGGCCACATCACCGTGGCCGAGCAGCTTGATCCGTACACCCAGCTCGCGCAGGGTGCTGATCAGATCTTCGTGGCGCTTGCGGTCGAGCACCATTACGGTCAGCTCGGACAGCGCCTTGCCGGTAATCATGCTGGCTTTGCGCAGCGTAACCTCGGCGGAATCGTCCAGGCTGAGCTTACCGGCCAGCTCGGGGCCGCAGGCCAGCTTCTCCATATAGATGTCGGGCGCATGCAGCAGGCTGCCGCGGTCGGCAATCGCAATGACCGACTGGGCATTATGCAGCCCGCAGGCGACGACCTCCGTACCTTCAAGCGGGTCAACGGCTACATCTACAGCAGGACCGTCCTTGGTGCCCACACGCTCTCCGATATAGAGCATCGGGGCTTCATCCATTTCACCTTCGCCGATTACGACGGTTCCGTCAATGGAGACAGAATCAAACATGGAACGTATGGCCGTTGTGGCGGCATCATCAGCCGCATTCTTGTCACCCCGGCCAATCCAGCGTGCTGAGGATAAAGCGCCCAGTTCCGTTACCCGTACAATCTCCAGTGCCAATTCGCGTTCCATATGTTTTCCCTCCATTTTATAGGTTATAGGTTTATTTGCTGTGCAGAGCATCTGCGTGGTTGTATATATGGTTACAAGTGCCCCATAATGATGCCGGCGGTTTCCTCAATGGCCTTGTCGGTAATGTCGATCACCGGACAGCCCAGCTTCTTGAACAGTGCTGCGGCGTATTCCATCTCTTCATGGATGCGCTCAAGGCTGGCGTATTGCGAGCCCGCAGGCAGACCCAGCATCCTCAGGCGTTCGGAACGGATCTTCAGCATATATTCCGGCTCCGTTGTCAGGCCGATAATCCGGCTTGGCGGCAGGCTCAGAAGCTGCTGCGGCGGAGCAATCTCCGGTACGACCGGATAATTGACCACCTTCTTGCCCCGGTGGGCAAGGAAGATGCTGAGCGGTGTCTTCGAGGTCCGGGACATGCCCAGCAGCACGATATCGGCCTTCAGCATGGCACCCAGGTCACGGCCGTCATCGCAGGCAACGGTAAATTCGATAGCTTCGATCCGCCGGAAGTAGTTCTCGTCCAGCTGGTGCAGCAGTCCGGGACGGGCCTGCGGCGCGTCATTGAAGGTATCGATGAAGGCCTGCATCATCGGGCCCATAATATCGACAATCCGCAGGTCCAGCCGGACCGCTTCCTCACGGATCATCTCCCGGAGCTCAGGCTGCACCAGGGTATAGGCGACAAAACCCTGCAGCTGCGCCGTTTCCTCCATCAGCCTGCGCAATTCATCCTCGTGCCTTACATTGCCGTATCTCCTGATCGTGACACGCTGATTCTGGAACTGGTGGATAACGGCCTGCACTACTGCTTCTGCCGTATCGCCTATTGAATCTGAGCATATCGTGATGTAGTGCGAAGATTGCTCCATGCGTTTCTAATCCTCCCGTTATCCTTTGGCTTCGAGATCGAGGAGAAGCTTAACGATGGAAGTTTTGGTCAGCCGGCCCGTTACCTGAAGTCCCGGGACGGTATCTTCCGCGCCGCCGGGGACGACCACCGGCAAACTGTCTACCTCGTGAAAAATCATTTTATGTGCAGCATCCAGCACAGGCTCATCAGGCGATACCGTTACTACCTTTGGCATACGGGTCATAACCATACTGACCGGCATGGATACTGCACCGGGATTGCCGAGCGTTACCTTCAGGAAATCCTTGCGCGAGGCCACTCCGGCCAGCCTGCCGTCCCCGTCGCAGATAATCAGGGTGCCGACATCCTGCAGGAACAGGGTGACAACGGCATCCTGGATCGTGGTTGTTTCACGGATGACTACCGGGATGCTCTGGATATCCTTGACCTTCGTTTCCCGCAGCAGATAGCCGCTGCCCAGATGCGCCACAGACCGCTGGCCGGGAAAATAGCCGACCTTAGGCTTGGCGTCAATGTACTCCAGCATGACCAGAATGGACAGGTCGTTGCGGATGGTCGGCCGGCTGAGGTTCAGGCTTTCGGCGATCTGGTCGCCGGAAATCGGTGCGCGTTTTTTTACAATTTCAATAATTTGCAGTTGACGGGATGTCAGTTCGATTGCAGGTCCCTCCAATTTCCGGGTATTATCAGGTCGCTCCTATGGAAAAGGAGTACCGCTCTCCGATGCCCCCTCTCATTCAGACGTCTTAATGGTAATAATACCCCTTAACTTGTTTATATAATACGCAATAATGATCACTAATGCAACATATAGTACGTCATAAATAAATTTAGCAAGCGAAAATTGCTTTATTTCTGTGCAGCAGCATCGAGCTGAGGGGCGGTCAGTACTGCAGGCGCCGTTTTCTTTTTGAACAAAAGCTCCTTCAGGGCACCCGCATTAACCAGTACGGTTCCGGCGATGATGGTGAACACGCCAAGCAGCGTAATCCAGGTAACGGCCTCATTATAGAACAGGTAACCCACACCAACGGCAATCGGCGGCGAGATGTACAGCCAGGTAGACGGGAACACCGGATTTGTCCTGGCGACGAGCCAGTAGAACAGGGTATGTCCGACCATGGAGCCGATAACGGTCAGATAGAGCAGGGAACCGGCGGTTTTGAGGGAGATTAAAATTTCCGGATGCCAAGGTTCGGCAGCAAGCGATAAAAGAAACAGCAGTACTCCCCCGTACATCATCTGCGCAGCATTTAAGGCAACGGGCGAGACACCGGAAAAGGCATTGATCACTTTTTTGGAATAAATCGCTCCGGCCGCATAGCAGCATTCCCCGATCAGCACAACGATACAGCCGGTGATCCATAGCGGGGACACGTCCACAACAAGGCTTGGCAGGACGAGCAGCAGAACTCCGGTGAAGCCGATGATGCAGCCATAGAGGGAGTAGGAGGGTGCTTTTTGGCGGAGAAAAGCCGTCTGCATCAGCAGAATCATCATCGGCCCGGTAGCCGACAGCACGGCGGCAAGCCCTGAGGATACATATTGCTCGGCCCAGTACAGCGCGGAGAAGGTTCCAAAGGTCAGGGCGGCTCCGGTAATCAGCATTTCTTTGCGCAGGAGCAGGGAGAAGCTGGCTTTACCTTTGATCACCATCCAGATAAACAGGACAGCACCGGCGAGAAAGAAACGGATTCCTGCGGAGAAGAAGGGCGGGAGCCCGGCGTCCACTCCGATTTTAATAGCAAGAAAGGTAGTGCCGAAAATCAGACAGACGAGCGAATAAGCCAGCATAATCATGAATAGTTCCCCTTTGTGAATGTAATATGGCAGTACGGTGAAGCATTTTGGTTAATCATAACGGGCCGGACACAGAACAGTTAATAAGTAACAGAACAGATGGCGGGATGTATACTGTACAATAGGGGAAATAACAAGGGCTGCGGGATGCAGGCTGCGGCCGTAACGCTGTCTCTGCAGAAGATACGGGCTGCGGGAATTGCTGAGGGGAGTGCAAAAGCTATGAAACAACCGGCCAACATGGAGCAGAATCATCCGCTTTTCCGGCAGGTTTATGATTATATGGTGAACCGGATTGTGCGCGAGGAGTGGAAGGTGCATGACAAGCTGCCGTCGATCCGGATGCTGGCCGAGGAGCTGCAGGTGCACCGGCTGACTGTCTTTAAGGCGTACCGGGAGCTGGCGAGCAGCGGCAGGGTCTATGTAAAAGACAAATCGGGCTATTATGTTGCTCCTGCCGGTATGCTGAGGGAAGAGCCAACGGCAGAAGCTGCCGCAGGGGTGCCGGCCTATTCGCTGACCAATCCGATGTCCGATATTCAGCGTATGCCGGTTCAATACCAGTTCTCCCAGGCGCTGATTGATCCCGGTCTGCTGCCGAACCTGTTCCTGTCCGACTATGTCAAAAAAGTGTTCGACCTCTATCCGAAGGTCATGGGTACGTATTCCTCCGTCCAGGGCGATCCTGAGCTGCGCAGCGTGCTGAGCCGGCATTATCAGGAGCACTACAAGCTGCAGCTGTCGCCTGCCGAGCTGCTGATTACTTCGGGGGCCCAGCAGGCAATCAATCTGATTGCCGGACTTGTGCTCGGGCCGATGGATTATGTGCTGGTGGAGCGGCCGACTTACAGTGTGGCGCTTGATATTTTCCGCCGGGCGGGTGCCCGGCTGCTGCCGGTTACGATTACGCCGGAGGGCTATGACCTTGAGGCGGTCGAGGAGCTGATGCGCACCTGCCGGCCGCGGATGTTCTACATCAACCCGACCCATCATAATCCGACCGGCCATACGGTCCCGGCGCGCCAGCGCAAGCTGCTGGTGGAGCTGGCCGAGCGGTACCGCTGCCTGCTGGTCGAGGATGATCCCTTCCGCGACATTTATTTCGGCGGGGTGCCGCCGGCGCCGTTCTTCGCCTACGATACGGAGGGCTGGGTCATCTATATCAGCAGCTTCAGTAAATACGTGGCGCCGGGGCTGCGGATCTGCGCGGTGGCCTGCCGCCATCCGTTCATGGAACGGCTGATTACGGCCAAGTCGATGGCCGACAACGGTTCGCCGCTGCTGAACCAGAAGATCTTTCTGCACTACTACACGTCGCCGCGCCTGCAGCAGCATCTGGGCAAGCTGCGGATTGCGCTGCAGGTACATAAGGAGATTATGGAGGAGGAGCTGGCCGGCAGCGGCTGGGAATGGACCGCGCCGGAGGGCGGGCTGAACCTGTGGATCAAGCTGCCGGAGTCCGTCTCCGCCGCTGCGCTACTGCAGCGCAGCATGGAGCAATCCATCTCCTTCGTCCCGGGTGAGCTGTGCGATCCGCTCGGGGAGATGACCTCCTGGCTGCGGCTCAGCTACTCCTTCGCCAGCGAGAATGTGCTGCGCGAGGGGATGCGCAAGCTGATGCAGCTGGCGCGGGAGCTGTGAGGTTCGGAGGCGTTTGAGCGGGTGAGGTTCCGTTGAGGGGGGCGGCAGGCAGGGCAGATCGATAGACCGGGCAGACTAATAGACCGGGCAGACCGACGGACCAGGCGCCGGGCTTTGTGAGAATTGAGGGATAGGGATGGCTCTGAGCCGGCCGGAAACTGGGCTGCGGGGCGAAATCAAAGGGAAAAATGCCTTTGAATTGGCTGAAAGTGCGCTGCGGGGCGAAATCAAAGGCAAAAATGCCTTTGAATTGGCCGAAAGTGGGCTGCGGGGCGAAATCAAAGGCAAAAATGCCTTTGAATTGGCCGAAAGTGGGCTGCGGGGCGAAATCAAAGGCAAAAATGCCTTTGAATTGGCTGAAAGTGCGCTGCGGGGCGAAAACAAAGGCAAAAATGCCTTCGAATTGGCCGAAAGTGGGCCGTGGGGCGAAATCAAAGGCAAAAATGCCTTTGAATTGGCTGAAAGTGCGCCGCGGGGCGAGATCAAAGGCAAAAATGCCTTTGAATTGGCTGAAAGTGGGCTGCGGGGCGAAATCAAAGGCAAAAATGCCTTTGTTTCTCTCAAGCCCCCTAATCGAATTGGAGTCCTCAAGATGCATAAGGTACACTAATAGAGAAGGGGATGAGGAACATGAAGAGCAATAAGTTGTACGACGAACAACGGATCAAAGTTGCCCAAGAAGCGATTAATGGAACAAAGATATCTTTCCTTGCCCGTAAGTATTCAGTTTCTCCGAGCACGATTGCGAACTGGGTGAAGTTCTACAAAGAACGATTCGGTGAGCAGGCAACACCCTCTGTTAGCGAACGTATCGAAGATGCAAAACGTGTTCAGGAGTTAGAG
>NZ_FNDX01000062.1 GCF_900099765.1 Paenibacillus typhae
CGAAGTGAATCGTCTGTGGGAAGGGAGTCCGAGGGGCTCATAGTACCAAGGAACCTAAGGACAACATAACCTTAGGGAGGGAAGGAGCCCTGCTTTGTTCATGTTTCACCAAGAGGTACGAGTCCGTGAATGCCCAAAGCGGCTAACGACACGCAAGAAAACACTCAAGAACTCGACAGGGGAAACTAGGTCATGGGCCAAGGCCAGAATGCTGCATGCCCATGAATGACGAACATCGGAAAGCCGTATGAGGGAAAACCTCACGTACGGTTTGATGAGGAGGGGCTGAATTTATTCAGCCCTTTACTCTAGCAGGGGCTGTAAAAGCTACAAGGAAGTTCTATCCGCTATCTAACCTTCATATGCTGGATGAGAAGGTTTCCGGGTATCGTGAGCCCTTTCTGTGCGCAATTGCTGCCGTGTGTGAAATTCCTGCATAAAAAGCGCAGCTGCGGGTCATAAATCCGTTCCGGATACATATGATGATACTAGTCCAAATGCATGTCCGAGCATTCGGAGTTTAGCGCGGGGCAAGAATGTTCCGCTTAGGCAGGCTAGGCTCCCTGGCGGGCAATGCCAAAGTCCGGTGGATGTCCTGCAAGGGTCCGTTTACCGGCGGAACGCGAAGTCGATGCTCTTCAGGCATTTTTTCTTCGGAGTAATATGAGGAGGGGATCTCTTTTGGAAAAAGTGGATATTTTCAAGGACATTGCCGAGCGTACCGGCGGAGACATTTATCTTGGCGTCGTCGGCGCGGTTCGCACGGGAAAATCGACATTCATCAAGCGCTTCATGGAGACGATTGTTCTGCCGAACATTACGAGCGAAGCAGACCGGGTAAGAGCTGTGGATGAACTGCCTCAGAGCGCAGCCGGCAAAACAATCATGACAACCGAGCCGAAATTTGTACCGAACAACGCGGTGCAGATCAAGGTTGCGGAAGGCCTTGAAGTCAATGTAAGGCTGGTCGACTGTGTAGGTTACGCTGTTGAAGGAGCCAAGGGCTATGAGGATGAAAACGGGCCGCGCATGATTTCCACCCCGTGGTTTGAAGAACCGATTCCTTTCCAGGAGGCGGCGGAAATCGGCACACGCAAGGTCATTCAGGAGCATTCCACACTGGGTGTAGTCGTGACTACGGACGGCACGATCGCCGAAATTCCGCGGCACTCGTACATTGACTCGGAAGAGCGTGTAATCGCTGAGCTGAAGGAGGTCGGCAAGCCGTTTGTGCTTGTGATCAACTCCACCCGTCCGCGCAGTGAAGAGACCCAGCAGCTCCGCGGTGAGCTGGCTGCCAAATATGATATTCCGGTAATGACGCTCAGCGCCGCCAATATGTCGGAGGATGATGTGACCGGTGTGCTGCGGGAAGTGCTCTATGAGTTCCCGGTACATGAGGTTAATGTCAATCTGCCGAGCTGGGTAATGGTGCTTGGCGAGAACCACTGGCTGCGCAGCGCTTATGAAAATTCCGTCCGTGATACGGTAAAAGATATCCGCCGCCTGCGGGATGTGGACCGTCTGGTATCCCAGTTTACCGAATACGACTTCATCGACCGCGCAGGGCTCAGCGGCATGAATATGGGCCAGGGCGTGGCGGAGATTGACCTTTATGCACCGGAAGAGCTGTATGATCAGGTGCTGATGGAAGTGGTCGGCGTCGAGATCCGCGGCAAGGATCATCTGCTGCAGCTGATGCAGGATTTCTCCCATGCCAAGCGTGAATATGACCGCTTCTCGGAAGCGCTGGAAATGGTCAAGACGACCGGATACGGCATCGCCGCCCCGTCGCTGGCTGAAATGGCGCTTGATGAGCCGGAGCTGATCCGCCAGGGCTCACGCTTCGGGGTCCGGCTGAAAGCGACAGCGCCGTCCATTCATATGATCCGTGTCGATGTGGAATCGGAATTCTCCCCGATCATCGGTACAGAGAAGCAGAGCGAAGAGCTGGTTCGCTATCTGATGCAGGACTTCGAGAACGACCCGATCAAAATCTGGGAATCCGACATTTTTGGCCGCTCGCTGCATTCCATCGTGCGTGAAGGCATTCAGGGCAAGATCGCCATGATGCCGGACAATGCCCGCTACAAGCTGCAGGAGACGCTTGGACGCATCATAAACGAGGGCTCTGGCGGACTTATTGCCATCATTTTATAAAGCAGCAGGGCTGGTAAGACAGCCTGCATTCAGGAGAGCGGAATAATCCGCTCTCTTTTTTGTACTCTCGTAGAAGAATCTAACAATATTAGCCTATCATTTCAGTGTAACGGGCCTATTGAAATGCTACTTTCTGCTCCTTTTTTGAGTAACGCCTTGAAATTATGGGTGGGCTGTATTACTATAAGTTTGTTGCGCTTCTAGGAAGAGAGGCGTCCGTATCTAGTAATTAACGGGATTATCACGTATATTTTGCGTTGAAACGGAAACAGTGTATGATACCGGAAATTTACCCAGGGAGGTGAGAAGACATGAATAAATCAGATTTGATCAACGTGGTTACAGAAGCAACTGAACTTCCCAAGAAGGATGCTACTAAAGCGGTAGACGCCGTTTTCGAAGCAATCACTAATGCTCTGCAGAGCGGTGACAAAGTGCAGCTGGTTGGCTTCGGAAACTTTGAAGTGCGCGAACGTTCCGCACGCAAAGGCCGCAACCCGCAGACTGGTGAAGAAATCGAAATTCCTTCCAGCAAAGTACCTGCTTTCAAACCAGGTAAAGCGCTCAAAGACGGAATCAAATAGAGATTTCTACATATCGATCCTATATTCTTTCCGAGTCATAACGATGCCGCCTTTTGGGCGGCATTTGTTTTTCCGAAGCCTAAACCAAGCACATGCTTCCAAAATCAGTTTTGTACGAAGCTGTTCATGAAGCCAGGCTCATAAACTTTTAGGAGGATCAACCATGACTGAGAAGAACAACGGCGTAAGTCCGGCACCTGCAGGCAGCGAGTACATTGTGGTCAAAGCCAAGGAGAACGGCGTCCAGGTCATCGGGCTTACCCGGGGGCATGATACTCGCTTTCACCACACCGAAAAGCTAGACAAGGGCGAGGTGCTGATCGCCCAGTTCACCGATCATACCTCAGCGATGAAAATCCGCGGCAAGGCAGAAATCTGGAGCAAGCACGGACAACTGGAAAGTGAAAGCTGAAAAGCAGGCATAGCCTGCTTTTTTTCAAAATATAACTAGATATAGGCAAGCCGGCAGGTTCGTATATTGTCACGGCCCGGCGGAAACGATGGATAAGGGGGCAGGCTATGAACCGGGGCTGGCTGATCGGAATGGTGTTGCTGGTGACCGCTGCCTCTGCTGTAATTCTGCCGCAGATGGCTGCCCTTGAAGCCGCCCTGCCGCAGCATGCGGTGGAGACGCTTGGCGGTGACGGGACCATACTTGCAGATGAGAATATCGTAGATGCGCTAAGCAGCCTGCCCTTCAGTCTGGATATCGGAAGCGCCGGCTGGAAAAACGGGGTTTTATCGCTTGATCTCAAGGTAACCGGTAATGATCACGAGCCGGAGGAGCTGTACCGGAACATGGCGCTGGCGGTTTCTTTTGCATTCCAGGAGACGGACAATGTCAATCAGCTGCTGCTGCGGATTGTTGCGGAGGATAAATGGCTGGACAGCCGCCGTCTGCTGCTTGCGGGTGATATCCGCCGCACGGAATGGTCGCTCCGGCTTCAGGAGCTGCTGCAGACCACAGGCAACCGCCCTTTGCCTGAAGTTCTGAAGGAGGGCTTCCGTATTAGTGAAAGTGAGCTGTGGCGCAAGCAGTTCATTTATTCCTGATGTGGGTAAAAGAAACTAGAACGTGCCATGTGCGTGACAAAAAAACATGTGATATAATAGACAAGATTGTGAACAAAGATATTGTAATAACGTCAATGGCTTCGGAGGCTGAAATGAAACCGTACCGCATACCGCAATTAGCTAAACCTTACACCGACTACGACATGATTCAGCGGCATACGGAACTGCCGCCTTTTTCAGATGGTCGCAGTCATTTGTTATATATTTTTCTGAGTTACGGAAATGCGGGTGAAGACCGCAGCAAGGAGCTGTACACGCTGGTTACAGGTCTCGTTCAGCTTGCTCTCGACACGCATGAGAGCATTGAGCACGTGAGCGAGGATCCGGGCGGGGATGTCATGCGTTCCCGGCAGCTCAAGGTGCTGGCCGGCGACTATTTCAGCAGCTGGTTCTACCATCTGCTGGCCAAGAGCGGCCAAATCGGAATGGTGGGCAGCCTTAGCTCGGCCATCGCCGATTTTAACGTGATGAAAGCCCGGCTGTACAGCAAAATGAAGGAGCAGCTGCTCTCCTCGGAACAATACCTGCGGCATTCGGTACAGCTCAATATGCGGCTGTTCCTTTCTTTTACACCGCATATTGAAGAGAGCCTCACCGGCCTGTGGGAGAAGCTGCTGGCCGAATTCAGCCACTCTGAAACCATATGCGCCGAGCTGCGGCGCGGCAATGATCCGGCGGCGGCACGGGACGGCTATTGCTACTGGAAGATACTCGAGAGTGCTGCCGAGGAAGAAACCATACTGCTCCGGGAGCAGCAGATTGACCTGAAGGACTGGAAAAAGCTCAAAATGAAATATAAATGCGATACCCTGCTGACCGACAAGCTGCACCAGTCGATTCAGTCCATTCAAGGACTTCTACAGGGTATTAAGGACGAGCATCTGGTAAGTGGGCTTAACACTGCTCTGGACCGCTTCCTCCTGCAGATGAAAATTTCCGGACAAGCAGCCGTGGAGGGGTAAAGAATGACAATAGAGAAGACTTCCGCTCTGGGAGAAACGAAAGCACAGCCTAAAGAGCAATTTGTACATTCCGTGTTTGAGAGCATTGCCGGTAAATATGATCTGATGAATGATATCCTGAGCTTCCGCCGCCACAAGGCCTGGCGCAAATTCACAATGCGCAAGATGGCGATGAAACGCGGGGATTCTGCAGTGGATTTGTGCTGCGGTACCTGTGACTGGAGCATCGCGCTGGCTGAAGCAAGCCAGACCGGCTCTGTAGTGGGCCTGGATTTCAGCGCCGGCATGCTGGAAGTGGGACGCGGCAAGGTTGAGGCACAGGGCCTTCAGGACCGCATTTCACTGATTCAGGGCAACGCGATGGACCTGCCGTTCGGGGATAATTCCTTCGACTACGCAACGATAGGCTTCGGGCTTCGCAATGTGCCTGATCTCGTTCAAGTGCTGAACGAAATGAAGCGTGTGGTGAAACCCGGGGGAATGGTTGTCTGCCTGGAGCTGTCTAAGCCGATGAAGCAGCCATTCAAGGGCATTTATTATTTTTATTTCGAAAAGGTTCTTCCGCTTCTCGGCAAATTGTTTGCCAAGCGGTATGAGCAGTACAAATGGCTACCCGAATCACTGGCCCTCTTCCCGGACAGAGAGCAGCTCGCGGTGATTTTCCGTGAAACCGGACTGACGAAAGTGGAATCCTTCCCCTTGACCGGAGGCATCGCAGCACTACATATTGGGTTCAAGGAGAACTGTAATGTTTAAAAAAGTCGGCGTTTTTCTGCAAATGATCAAGTTTGAGCACACTGTTTTTGCTTTGCCTTTCGCCTTTATGGGCGCACTGCTGGGATCAGTCGTCATGTTCGGCGAATTGCCGTCATGGCCGCAGATCGGCTGGATTGTCGTCGCCATGTTCGGTGCACGGAGTGCGGCCATGGGTCTGAACCGGCTGATTGACCGGATCAGTGATGCGAAGAATCCCCGGACAGCCGGGAGAGCCATCCCCGCCGGCCTGCTCAAGGTCGGAGAAGTGTCGGTATTTATATTCATTTCCTTCTTCTTATTATTCTGGGCTGCCTTCAAGCTGAATCCCCTGTCGGCGAAGCTTCTGCCGGTAGCCGTTTTCCTGCTTGTGTTCTACTCGTTCACCAAACGGTTTACCTGGGCCTGCCACCTCATTCTCGGGCTGACGATTGCACTCGCACCGCTGGGCGGCTGGGTAGCGGTTACAGGTAATGTGGACTGGACGGCGATGATCTTTTATTTCACGATTGTTTTCTGGACAGCCGGCTTTGATATTATCTACTCCTGCCAGGATGTCGAATTTGATGAGCAGGAAGGCCTTTATTCAATCCCAGTCCGCTTTGGAGTCGCCCGTGCGCTGATTATTGCCAAGGCGTTCCATATTTTAACCGGAATCGGATTCATTTCGCTGCTCTTTATGGCAGACCTGAGCTGGTGGTATGTGGCGGGCATGATTATTGCATATATTATCCTGTTCTATGAGCATCATATCGTGTCTCCAAGCGATTTAAGCCGCCTTCAGACGGCGTTCTTCACAATGAACGGTGTGCTCAGCATCGTGGTATTTTCCTTCACTCTGATTGACCTGGTGGTGCAGTTCAGATGACCGGGCCAAAACCTAAACATTTTGTAGTTGGCATTACCGGGGCAAGCGGCGGGATTTACGGTGTTCGCCTGACAGAAACCCTGCTGTCGCTGGGATACACTGTCCATCTTGTGGTCAGCAATGCGGGCTGGCGGGTGTTCAAGGAGGAGCTGGGTTTTAACGTCTCAGACCGGGAAGGCTTTTTGAACGCACGGTTCAGTGGCCATCCCGGTTCTCTGCTTTATCACCCGATTGCTGATATCGGCGCCTCCATAGCAAGCGGCTCCTTCCGGACGGAGGGAATGGTTATTATGCCTTGCTCCATGGGAACACTGTCTGCTGTAGCACATGGAAGCTCGGATAATCTGATGACACGGGCTGCTGATGTAATGCTGAAGGAAGGGCGCCCCCTGGTACTGGTGCCGCGTGAAACCCCGCTGCATGCCATTCATCTTGAGAACATGCTGAAGCTGTCCCGGCTTGGAGTGAAGCTTATTCCGGCGATGCCGGCATTCTACTTCGGTCCGAGCACTATGGATGACCTGGTGGACTTCATGGTCGGCAAGGTTCTCGACAGCTTCGGCATTGAGCACAGCCTATTCCGCAGATGGGGGGAAGATGAATGAAGGACCAGCAGCATACGGTAATCGGTAAAATCAGCTATACCAACTCATGGCCGGTATTTCACAATTTTAACCCCTCTGCCCTGAAGCATCCGGCAGAGATGGTGAGTGAAGTGCCTGCCATTCTTAATCAGGGGATGTCCAGAGGGACTATCCAAGTCGGGGCATTATCCTCCTTTGCCTACGCAGAAGCGAGCGACCGGCTGCTGCTGCTGCCGGATTTGTCAGTCAGTGCAGACGGGCCGGTCAAGTCGATTCTGCTGTTCTCCAGGGTTCCGGCTGAACAAATAGGGAGCGGACGGATAGCTGTCACGAACACATCTGCCACCTCAGTGAATCTGCTGAAGATTCTGATGGAAAAAGCGATCGGCGGCAAACCAGAGTACATTACGGCTGAGCCTGAGCTGGACAGCATGATGGATCAGGCGGACGCCTGCCTCCTGATTGGCGACCATGCGATCAAGGCAGCCTGGCAGGACCAGGGTTATCTGGTTACTGACCTTGGGCAGGTATGGAAGGACTGGACGGGACACAGCATGACCTTTGCCGTCTGGGCCGTTAACCGCGAAGCGGCTAAGGACAAGCCGGAGGCTATTGCCGAGATCGCAGCGGCTTTTGTGGACAGCAAACAGCGCGGTGTGCGCAATCCTGCACCCATTATACGGGAAGCCTGTTCGCGTATTGGCGGCACTTCTGAATACTGGGACGGTTATTTCAGTAATTTATGTTATGATTTTGGGGAAAGGCAGCAGGAAGGTCTGAACCTCTATTTCCGCTATGCCTATGAGATGGGCCTGCTGCCGCAGGAAGTGAAGATGGAGTTATGGAGCCGCAATCTGCTGACACGGGTGAAAGAATGAAGCGAATGCAAATTTTCGGAATGCTGAGTAAGGACATGGATCAGATAGAAAAAGAGCTGTACCGCAGTGTACAGGGCGATGATGAACTGCTGGCGGAAACCTCGCTTCATCTGCTGAAGGCCGGCGGCAAACGGCTGCGCCCTGTCTTTGTGCTGATGGGAGGTAAGTTCGGGCAATATGATCTCGAGAAGCTGAAGCGTGTGGCGATTCCGCTTGAACTGATACATAGCGCTTCGCTGGTTCACGACGATGTAATCGACGATGCCGAGCTGCGCCGCGGAGAGCTTACCGTCAAGGCCAAATGGGGCGATAAGATCGCCATGTACACCGGTGATTACATTTATGCCAAGGCGCTGGTTATTGCTTCTGAGCTCCAGAATCCGCGGATTCACCAGATCCTGTCCAAGGCGATGGTGGAGATGTCGATCGGGGAAATGGAGCAGATCCGCGATTTCTTCAACAGCGGTCAAAGTGTCCGCCATTATTTGCGGCGCATCCGCCGCAAAACAGCTCTCCTGATAGCCATCAGCTGTGAGCTGGGGGCACTGGCTGCCGACGCAGAGCCGGAAACAGCCCGCCTGCTCTATAATTACGGATACAACGTCGGGATGGCCTTTCAGATCCGGGATGATCTGCTGGATCTGTCGGGAACCGAGAAGCAGATCGGCAAGCCTCCCGGCAGTGATATGCGGCAGGGCAATATTACGCTGCCGGTCATTTACAGTCTGGAAGACAGCCGGCTGCGTACAGCGCTGCTGGATGAGCTTGCGCTGATCCGCAGCGGACAGGCCGGAGTCGGCCGGGCTATCGATCTGATTCTGTCCGGTGACGGTATTACCCGGTCAGAGGAGCTGGCTTCACGTTATATCGACAAAGCGCTGGCCGCACTGGAGCAGCTTCCCGTCAACAAGACCAGACGCAATCTGCGCGATATTGCCTATTTTGTGACCGGAAGGGCATATTAACTGCCGGAGAGCCGAATATTAAGCGTTCACAGATGGCAGGCTTTCTGATAATATCAGAAAATAAAAAGCGAAATTGGAGAGTGGCTCTATGGAAAAGACGTATCTGATGATCAAACCGGATGGTGTTCAGCGCGGATTAATCGGACGTATTGTAGCCCGTCTGGAGGATAAGGGGTTCAAGCTGGTTGCCGCCAAGCTGATTAAGGTTACGGAAGAGCAGGCCAAGAAGCATTATGCAGAGCACGAGGGCAAGGACTTTTTCCCGGAGCTTGTAGGCTTTATTACTTCCGGTCCTGTGTTCGCAATGGTGTGGGAAGGCGATGACGTCGTTGCCCTGTCCCGGCTGCTGATCGGAAAAACCAAAGTAGGCGAAGCATTGCCGGGAACGATCCGCGGTGATTTTGCCAGCCACACCCCGCTTAACCTGATTCACGGTTCGGATTCTCCGGAAAGCGCAGCACGCGAAATTGCCAATTTCTTCGCTCCTGATGAACTGGCTGACTACAATAAAGACATCGCGGTCTGGATGTAAATTTCGGCAGGAGGCAGGGATGAATGATGGCTGATCGTGAAGAGACAACAACAGCGCTAGACCCGGATTATACCGGCTTTATTCATAACGTCAAGCAAAGCACAGGAATAGACCTTGCCCAGTACAAGGAAGCTCAGATGAAGCGCCGCCTGACCACGCTGCGGATGAAGAACGGATATAATACCTTTACTGATTTTTTTGCCGCAATGATGAAGGACAAGGCCTTATTCTATGAATTCCTGGACCGGATGACCATCAATGTATCTGAATTCTGGCGCAATCCGAACCGCTGGGAGGTGCTGCGGGATGTTATTCTGCCCGAGCTCCAGCGCTCCGGCCGCCGGCTGAAGCTGTGGAGTGCCGCCTGTTCAACCGGGGAAGAGCCTTACACACTGGCTATGATCCTGTCGGACAAGAATCTGCTGACCCAGACCGGCATTCTTGCAACGGATATTGATGATGGTGCATTATCCAAAGCGAAGCAGGGCCTCTATCTGGAGCGTTCCCTGAAGGATGTGCCGGGGGATGTGGCAGCCCGCTATTTCACACCGGAGGGTCCGGTGTTCAAGGTTAGTGAAGCGCTCAAGAAAAATATCGAATTCCGCAAGCAGAATCTGCTGCTCGACAAATTTGATGACGGCTTTGATCTGATCATCTGCCGCAATGTTATGATCTATTTCACAGAGGAAGCGAAGAACAAGCTGTATCACAAATTCTCGGCCAGCCTGCGTCCTGGCGGGTATCTGTTCGTAGGCAGCACAGAGCAGATTTTTACCCCGGCCCAATACGGGTTTGAATCGACGGAGACCTTCTTTTACCGTAAAAAATAACAGCATGCACACGCCAGCCGGTGTTCTGCCCGGAGCGGGTATACTTTATCCTCTTTTCAGTGATAATGAAAAGTAGGTACCGTATGCTATGCGAAAGGTCGTTAATCCACATGGACAAAAGCAAGGTCATTGCCGCGTACAGACGCGGGTTTTTGACCGTCCGCGAGTGCGGGCAAATTCTTGGCGTCGAAGAGCTGCAGCTGCAGAGCCTGCTCAGGCAGGAGGAAGGCAAGCAAAGCATACCCGAGGCGCAGCAAAGGATCGGAAGCTAGACCTGGAAGCTCTGAACCGTGATGTGCCGCAGCGCCGCCTGAGCTCGAAAGAGTCGGGCGGCGCTGTTCTTTGAAATGAAAGCGCCCCCGCAAAGTACTGAGTCAGCACCAATGTAAAGGCTCCGCTTTGCGGGGGTATTTTGTATAACGCTGCCGCCATGCCGGAGCTTATCCTTTCTTGTCAAAGCGTGTAGGCTATACTATAATGAGGCAAGAGTTTTAATATTTTAGCGGTTTACAGTTTAAAAGTGTGAAAGGGGAACGCGTCATGAGTTTACGCTACTTAACAGCGGGGGAAACGCACGGCCCCCAGCTTACAGCCATTATCGAGGGATTGCCCAGCAATCTGACACTTGATTTCGAACAGCTTAATTTTCAGCTGCACCGCAGACAGAAGGGCTACGGCCGCGGACGCCGCATGCAGATTGAGAAAGATACGGCCCAAATTGTCGGCGGCGTGCGCCACGGCTATACAACTGGTGCCCCTGTAGCCCTTGTAGTTGAGAACAAGGACTGGACACACTGGAAGAATATTATGAATATTGAGCCGATTCCCGGCAGTGACGAGGAGAAGCGGCGAGTGAACCGTCCGCGTCCGGGACATGCCGACCTTAACGGCGGGCTCAAGTATAACCATACAGATCTGCGCAACGTGCTGGAGCGCTCCAGCGCCCGCGAGACAGCTGCAAGAGTAGCGGTAGGTGCTGTTGCCCGCCAGCTGCTGGCGGAGTTCGGCGTGAAGATAGCCGGACAGGTGATCCGGATCGGCGAAATCGAAGCACCGGCAAACGATCTGCCTATTGATGAGCTTATTGCAAAGACGGAAGAATCTTCTGTGAGAGTTGTAGATAAAGAGACTGAGCAGAAGATGGAGGCGTACATAGACAAGATCAAGGAGGAAGGCGACTCCATCGGCGGGATTGTGGAATGTGTCGTTGAAGGCCTGCCTATCGGCCTCGGCAGCTATGTGCAGTATGACCGTAAGCTGGATGCGGCAATTGCCGGAGCGGTTATGTCGATCAACGCGTTCAAGGGCGTGGAAATCGGCATCGGCTTCGAAGCAGGCGTTCTGCGCGGCTCGCAGGTGCATGATGAGATCATGTACGATCCATCCCGCGGATACTACCGGGCCAGCAACCGGCTGGGCGGATTTGAAGGCGGCATGACCAATGGAATGCCGGTTGTCGTCCGCGGTGTCATGAAGCCGATCCCGACGCTGTACAAACCGCTGCAAAGCGTAGATATTGATACCAAAGAGCCGTTCACGGCGCAGGTGGAGCGCTCCGATGCCTGTGCGGTCCCTGCAGCCTGTGTAGTGCTGGAGAATGTTGTAGCCTGGGAGCTTGCCAAAGCCTTCCTCGACAAGTTCGGCGGGGATTCGCTTGAGGAGATCAGAGCCAACTACAATAATTACCTGGCCCAGCTGGAGAGCTACTGATATGCGCAGCATAACGGTAGATTTGGGCGAGCGCTCCTATCCGATTCTGATCGGCAGCGGATTGCTGCAAGGTATCGGGGAGCGCTGCAGGGAAGCAGGCTTGCCGCTGCGGAGCCCGCTGCTGGTGGTCAGTGACAGTGAGGTAGCCCCGCGTTATCTGGGCGTGGTGGAAGCCTCGCTTCGCGGACAGGGCTATACTGTGGCCAGCCATGTTATACCTTCCGGTGAGGCCTCCAAGTCGCTTGCTGTATACGAAGAAGTGATCACAACGGCGATTCAGGCCGGGCTGGACCGCAGCTCCGCGGTCCTGGCGCTTGGCGGCGGAGTCGTCGGCGATCTCGCCGGTTATGTGGCCGCTACTTATATGCGGGGAATCGGGTTTGTGCAGATTCCGACAACTATCCTGGCCCATGACAGCAGTGTCGGCGGCAAGGTCGCTGTCAATCATCCGCTGGCGAAGAATATGATCGGTGCCTTCTATCAGCCATCTATGGTCCTATATGATCTGGATACACTGCGCACGCTTCCGCCCCGCGAGGTGTCTTCCGGTCTGGCTGAAGTGGTGAAGCATGGCCTTATTCTTGATAAGGAATTTGCATACTGGTGCCGTGAGCATGCTTCAGAGCTGCTGGCTCTGGATGCCGAGGCGCTGGGCTATGCGCTGGAGCGCGGATGCGCCATTAAGGCACGGGTGGTCGGTACAGACGAGCGTGAGAACGGACTGCGGGCCATTCTGAACCTGGGTCATACAATCGGCCATGCCATTGAAGCGGTAGGCGGCTATGGTGTGTTCCTGCATGGAGAAGCGATCTCTATCGGTATGGCCGGTTCGGCGCTGCTTGCAGCCAAGCTGGGCCGTGACCACAGCATTTACGAGGATACCGTATCCATGCTGTCTGCGCTGTCGCTGCCGGTCAGACTGCCGGCGGCATACAGCGAGGATGAATTGATGGAAGCAATGATGCATGACAAGAAGTTCAAGGAAGGCAAAATGACCTTTATTGTGCCAGATTCAATCGGTGCTGTGAGCATCGTTAATGACGTGCAGCAGAGTGACGTGCGTGAAGTTATCGCACAGCTTAAGAAGGAGGGGAGCCCATGGTAAACCGGGGGATCCGCGGCGCAACAACCGTCGTCAATAATGAGGAAAATGAAATATTACGTGAAACCGTAGTACTGCTCCGGGAAATTGTTGAGCGTAACGATGTTATTGCTGAAGATATCTGCAGCGTATGGATTACTGTGACCGGTGATCTTGATGCTACATTTCCGGCACGTGCCATCCGCGAGATCGAAGGCTGGGAGCTGGTGCCTCTGATGTGCTCTGTCGAAATCCCTGTTAAGGGCGGCCTGCCGAAGTGTATCCGCCTGATGGTGCAGGTCAATACGGACAAGTCACAGCGGGATATCCGCCACGTCTACCTTAATGAAGCCAAGAAGCTTCGCCCTGATCTCTCACAGAGCAAGTAATTAATTTGCTGCTGCGGGTTGTCAATGAACACCGTCATCATGTATAGTGTAGTTAGCCGAGAGAAGATGAGTTTAGTTTGAGCCTAGTTGAGTATAGTTGAGATGAGTGCAGGATGTTAGATCTGAGGCATTCCGTTTATTTTAGATATGTCCGCATGGATGTACTTCATGGTAGTGTTTGCGCTACCCGTATATCCTCTACGTGACGATGTCGTCTAATTCGGAGAATAATGCCTTGTCCAGTGCGCTTTTTCATATACTTACCTACACAACCTCTACTCCGGTAGAGGTTTTTTTGTATTCGGGATTATAGATTTGACCATTCCAAGGAGGTATTCCAAATGACGTACCCTGGCATCGAAGAAGTGGTGAAGCTGTCGCGGGAGTATAATCTGATTCCTGTAGTAAAGAGACTGCTGGCTGATATGGAGACGCCGATCCGGCTGTTTCAGCGGTTTGCCGGTGAATCCCATGCCTTTCTGCTGGAAAGTGTAGAGGGCGGAATCCAGTGGGCCCGTCATTCTTTTATCGGCAGCGATCCGTTTCTGACCATCTCTGGAAAAAAGAACGTCATCCATGTCAAAGTAGGCGAAGAGCAGAGACGGCTCACCGGCAAACCGATCGAAGAGCTAAAAGCGCTGCTCCGCTCCTACCGCAGCCCCAAGCTGGACGGGATGCCTCCTTTTACCGGCGGGGCGATCGGATTCTTCGGATACGACCTGCTGCAATATTATGAGAAGCTGTCCCCGCATGCGGTAGATGACCTCGGGACGGATGACATCCGGTTTATGTTCTGCGACCGTATTATTGTGTTTGACCATGTGAAGCAGCAAATCCTGCTTATAGGGAACCTGCACATTAAGGACGGGGATACGGATTCGGATATCCGGGCTGCCTACGAAGCCCTGAACGGCAAGCTGGAAGACTTCGCTGAAGAGCTGCAGAAGGAAGGACCTAAGGAAAACGTCAACCGCCGCAGCATACCGGAGGATATTGAGCTGGGTCAGATTCATTCCAACCTGACCAAGGAGCAGTATATTGCCAATGTGGAGCAGGCCAAAGAGTACATCCGGGCGGGAGATATTTTTCAGGTAGTGCTGTCGCAGCGGCTGCATATTGAGACTGAGGTATCACCGCTGCATGTGTACCGGATGCTCCGTACACTGAACCCTTCGCCGTATATGTACTACCTCAAGATGGATGAGGAGATCATTGTCGGCACCTCTCCGGAGGCGCTGGTGAAGGTGGACGGCAGCCGGGTGGCAACCCGGCCGATTGCCGGAACCCGGCCGCGGGGAGCGGACGAGGCAGAGGACCGGGCGCTGGCCCAGGAGCTGCTGGAGGATGAGAAGGAACGGGCAGAGCATCTGATGCTGGTTGACCTGGGGCGCAATGATCTGGGCCGGGTATCGAAATTCGGCACAGTCAGATGCGACTCCTTTATGGAGATAGAGAAATACTCCCATGTGATGCACATGGTATCCAATGTGTCCGGAACACTGGACGAGAATAAAGATTTCTTCGATGCCTTCCTGTCCTGCCTGCCGGCTGGAACCGTCTCCGGTGCACCTAAGCTGCGGGCGATGGAGATCATCTCCGAGCTGGAGCGGGAAGCGAGAGGCGCTTATGCAGGAGCGATCGGGTACCTTGGCTTCTCCGGAAATATGGATTCCTGTATTACGATCCGTACGATTATCTTCCGCAAAGGCCGGGCCTACGTACAGGCCGGGGCGGGGATCGTCTGGGATTCGGTACCGGAGAAGGAATACGAAGAGACCCTGAACAAAGCGAAGGCAATGTTAAAAGCAATCCGGATGGCAGAGGCCATGTTTCCGGCAGAGATCAGAGAGCCGCAGGTAATCAATCAGGATTACATGTACGAATATACCCCGTAAGCTGAGAAGCAGTCAGAATAGATGAGCCGAGCAGAGAATGCTCCATACTACTAAGCGGATGCTTTCGAAGCGAGTTTGTCGATGCTTACTCGTTAGAAGGATATGCCTGCAAAACTTTTAGGAGGAAGATCCATATGGAAGCAAGCCAGTTAATACAATCAGGAATTGCGGGATTAATCGAAGGAAAAAACCTCAGCCGGGCGCAGGCCCGTGAAATAATGGGAACGATTATGGATGGTACTGCATCAGCGGCACAGATCGGTGCCTTGTTGACCGCGCTGCGGATTAAGGGAGAGACGGTTGAGGAAATTACCGGCTTTGCCGAGGCGATGCGCGGATTCGGAACCCCGGTGCTCACAGAACGCACCAGGCTGCTGGATACCTGCGGTACCGGAGGCTCAGGCATCCATAAGTTTAATATCTCTACCGCTTCTGCTATTATCTCATCGGCTGCGTCTGTACGCGTCGCCAAGCATGGCAACCGCTCCGCTTCCGGCAGAGCAGGCAGCGCAGATGTGCTGGAAGCTCTGGGTGTGAACATTCACCTGAATGCTGAGCAGGCCCGCCGCTGCCTGGACAGTATCGGAATCTGCTTCCTGTTTGCTCAGATCTATCACCCGTCCATGAAGCACGCCGCTGCTCCGCGCCGTGAGCTTGGTGTCCGGACCGTCTTCAATATGCTGGGCCCGTTGACCAACCCGGCGGGAGCTGACCGGCAGCTGATGGGCATCTATGACCGGAATAAGACCGATATTGTCGCTAACGTACTGAAGGAGCTTGGCTCCAAGCGGGCCATGATTGTAAGCAGTCTGGACGGCCTGGATGAAATCAGCATTTCGGCGCCTACACAGGTGTCTGAATTGAAGAACGGAATGGTAACCACGTATGAGATTACGCCGGAAGAACTCGGCCTGAGCCGCCATCCGCTGGAGGCAGTGCTGGGCGGGGATGCTGCCGAGAACGCCGCCATTATTACAGCTGTACTGCAGGGAGCGCTTACCCCGTACCGTGATATTGTCCTCGCTAACGCCGGTGCCTGTATCTATGTTTCCGGACTGGCGGAGAGCCTGAACGAAGGTGTGGCGCAGGCCCGCCAGATGATCGATTCCGGCAAAGCACTGCTCAAGCTGGAGCAGCTCAAAGCCACGACAAAGGAGCTTGACTATGTATCTTGATAAAATTGTCGCCACCAAAGTAAAAGAGGTTGAAGCCCTGGGCACAAGCTTCTCTGTAGCAGTAGCTGAAGAGGTCATAGCGGGTTTGCCCGCTACCAGGGGGTTCAGGGATGCGCTGGTACAACGCCGGAACCGGGAGATGGGGCTAATTGCTGAGGTTAAGAAGGCATCGCCGTCAAAAGGGCTGATCCGTGCGGATTTCGATCCTTCCGCTATTGCCCGCGGCTACGAGGCAGGCGGCGCCGATTGCCTCTCAGTTCTGACTGACCAGGACTATTTTCAGGGCAGCAATGCATTTCTGCAGCAGGTAAGAGATGCGGTGAGTCTGCCGCTGCTGCGCAAGGATTTTATCATTGACGAGCTGCAGATTTACGAAGCGCGGATACTGGGTGCGGATGCCATCCTGCTGATTGCGGCGATTCTCACTGCAGAACAATTGGCTTCCTTTACCGACCTTGCAGCCTCTCTCGGCCTGGATGTACTGATCGAGGTGCATGACCAAAGCGAGCTGGAGCTCGTAATCACTACCGGTAAAATCAATAGTCCTCATGTGCTGCTCGGCATCAATAACCGTAACCTGCGCACATTTGAGACCAGGCTGGAGACAACAGCCGATCTGGCGGCTCTGGTGCCGCAAGGGGTGCCTGTAATCAGTGAGAGCGGAATCGCCGGTCCGGCAGATATTGATTATTTGAGCTCAAGCGGTGCCGCCGGTGTGCTGGTCGGAGAGTACCTGATGCGGCAGGATAACGTAGAAGAAGCAGTACACGGGCTGCTCGGACCGGTCTCTGCAGGAAAGGATCGTGCCCTGCATGGCTGAAGCGCTGGTAAAAATCTGTGGACTTCAGGACGTTGAAGTGCTAAAATCTATGAAGCGATTGCCGCTCGACTATATCGGCTTTGTATTTGCTCCGAGCCGCCGCAGAGTTACTGCTGAACAGGCAGCCCTACTGGCTGCCGAGCTGTCCGGCTGGGAAACGGGCAAAGCTCCCGGCGCGGCCGGAGTCTTTGTGAATCCTGAACTGGAGGAGCTGCAGGAGCTTCTGGCCGTTGTGCCGCTGGAGGTGATTCAGCTGCACGGGCAGGAGAGTCCTGATTACTGCAGAGAGGTCAAGCTGGCTTTTCCGCAGGCTAAGGTGTGGAAGGCGCTTTCGGTGGCCGGCAGCGGACAAGCGGAAGGTGCTGAAGGCCAGAGCATAGTGGACAGCTATGCAGGGACTGTTGACGCATTGCTGCTGGATACATACGATCCGCAGGGCAGCGGCGGTTCAGGCCGTACCTTTGACTGGGGCAGGATTCCGCTCTTCCGGCAGGCTGCGGCAAGACATGGATTGCCGTTATTTGTAGCAGGAGGACTTCATCCGGATAACGTTGGTGAATTACTGAGAGATTACAGTCCAGATGGGGTAGATGTCTCCAGCGGGGTGGAGAGCAGCGGGGTAAAGGATATTGCCAAAATGACTTCTTTCGTGGAAAGGGTGAAGCAATCATGATACAAGTACCGGACAAATACGGGCGTTTTGGTTCTTTTGGAGGCCGCTTCGTTCCTGAAACCTTGATGAATGCACTGATTGAGCTGGAGGAGTCCTATGCCAAATTTTCGGCGGACCCGGCTTTTCAGGAGGAAATAGAATATCTGCTGAAGCAGTATTCCGGCCGTGAAACGCCACTGTACTATGCAGAGCGGCTCACCAAGCAGCTAGGCGGGGCCAAAATCTATCTGAAGCGTGAGGATCTCAACCATACCGGAGCCCACAAGATCAACAATGCAATCGGGCAGGGGATTCTGGCCAAAAGAATGGGCAAAACCAAGGTTATCGCGGAAACAGGCGCCGGCCAGCACGGGGTGGCTACCGCAACGGTAGCGGCACTGCTGGGCATGGAATGCAAAGTGTTCATGGGCGAAGAGGATACCCGCCGCCAGGCGCTTAATGTGTTCCGCATGAAGCTGCTCGGCGCCGAGGTCATCCCGGTGACTTCCGGTTCCCGGACCCTCAAGGATGCCGGCAATGAAGCGCTGCGCTACTGGGTCAGCAATGTCGAGGATACCTTCTATATTCTGGGCTCGGCTGTCGGTCCTCACCCTTACCCGATGATGGTCCGCAACTTCCAGCGGATTATCGGAGACGAGACACGGCGCCAGATTGTGGAGGCCGAAGGCCGTCTGCCGGATCTGCTGGTTGCCGCTGTCGGCGGCGGCAGCAATGCCATCGGCATGTTCTACCCGTTCATGGAAGACGAGAGTGTAGGAATGATCGGTGTAGAGGCTGCCGGCAAAGGAGTCGATACCCCATTCCACGCGGCAACCATGAGCAAAGGAACGCACGGGGTATTCCAGGGCTCCATGAGCTACCTGCTGCAGGATGAATACGGTCAGGTGACCGAAGCCCATTCCATCTCGGCCGGTCTGGATTATCCAGGGGTTGGCCCGGAGCATTCCTATCTCAAGGACATCGAACGGGCCAAGTATGTTCCCGTTACCGATAAGGAAGCGCTCGACGCCCTCAAGCTGTTATGCGTAACCGAAGGGATTATTCCGGCTCTGGAATCGGCGCATGCCATTGCCCATGTGGCCAAAATTGCCCCAGGACTCAGCAAGGATAATATCGTAGTGATTTGCCTCTCCGGGCGCGGGGACAAAGACGTGGAATCCATCATGGCTTATACGGAAGGGGCGGATTTGTAATGACCACTGAAACGACTAACCGGATGGATCTGGCTTTCCGGAAGCTTAAAGAGGAAGGCAGAACTGCCCTGATCCCTTTTCTTACCGTAGGCGATCCCGATCTTGAAACTACGCTGGATATTATCTCCGAGCTAGAGGCTGCGGGAGCGGATGTGCTGGAGCTTGGAGTTCCCTATTCCGATCCGCTGGCGGACGGACCGGTCATCCAGCGGGCCTCATCCAGAGCGCTGCGGGGCAAGGTTCACCTTCGCACCTGCATGGAAACCGCACTGAAGGCCCGGCAGAACGGAAGCAAGCTGCCGTTCATTCTGTTCACCTACTATAATCCGGTGCTGCAGATGGGCCTGGATACCTTTTTTGCCGAGCTGGATACCCATGAGATCAGCGGGCTGATCATTCCCGACCTGCCTGTAGAAGAGTCGGAGGAGATGCGCCGGCGCAGCCGTGAAGCAGGCGTGAATCTCATTCCGCTGGTTGCCCCGACCTCCAGTGAGCGGATCGAACGGATCGTTTCCGGCGCCAGCGGCTTTGTATATTGCGTATCCTCGCTTGGTGTGACAGGAGAACGGTCCTCTTTTCACAGCGGTGTAGACGACTTTATTGCTTCGGTCCGCCGTGCAACGGATCTGCCGGTAGCCGTAGGCTTCGGAATTTCGACCGGTGAGCAGGTGGCCCGCTTTGCACAAATATGTGACGGTGTCGTTGTAGGCAGCGCGATTGTCCGCAAGGTGGAAGAGGTTATACCGCTGCTGGAAAACCCGGCCACCCGCAGTGACGGGCTGTTGCAAATTCGAGAATTTGTGTCACAATTAAGACCATAACAGTCAAGCCTGCTGAAGCAGGCTGTTACTATTCATGGAGAGTGAGGACTACAGATGAATCCGAAACCGAATATCGTTAACCTCCCTGTCTACAAGCCGGGAAAACCTATTGATGAGGTTAAAAAAGAGCTTGGCCTGGAAGAGGTTATCAAGCTGGCTTCCAATGAAAATCCGTATGGTGCTTCGCCGAGTGCCAAAGCGGCCATTATCGCGGATCTCGACAATCTGTTCCTGTATCCCGACGGCTCAGCAGCTGATCTGACGGCCGCGCTGGCCGGACATCTCGGCGTGCAGAGCGAGAATATCATTTTCGGCTGCGGTTCGGACGAGATCATCGCTCTGATCTGCCGTGCCTTCTTCCTGCCCGGCGATGAGACCATCATGGCTGATCAGACCTTCTCGGTATACAAGAGCAATGCGGATATTGAAGGTGCTGTAACCATTGAAGTACCGCTGGCAGACGGGACCCACGATCTTGACGGCATGCTTGCCCGCGTCACTGACAAGACCAAGGTCATCTGGATCTGCAATCCGAATAACCCTACCGGAACAATTGTCCCGCACAATGCACTGGTTAAGTTCCTGGATGCAGTTCCGGCTGGAGTAATGGTGGTGCTGGATGAAGCTTACTTTGAATACGTGACAGACGAGTCCTATACAGATGGAATTAAGCTGCTGGAGCAGTATCCGAATCTGGTAGTTCTGCGGACCTTCTCCAAAATTTACGGTCTGGCTGCCCTTCGTATCGGTTACGGTGTTGCCAGCCCGCAGATCATCAATCTGATCAATAAGGTGCGCGAGCCGTTCAACACTTCCCGACTGGCCCAGGCCGGAGCCCTTGCTGCTCTGGCTGATCAGGACTATGTGGCTGAATGCCGCCGGCTTAACGGTGAAGGGATTGCACAGCTGCAGGAGGAATTCCAGCGTCTGGGCCTTCATTCCTTCCCGGCTAACGGTAACTTCATCATGGTTGATGTACGCAAGCCTGCTGTAGAGGTATTTGAGTCCCTGCTGCGTCTCGGCATTATTGTCCGGGCCGGACACCGTCTGTATCCGACTTATATCCGTGTGACTGTGGGTTCAGCGGAACAGAACAAGGCTTTTATCAGTGCACTGGAACAGACGCTGTCTGAACAGGAAGTACGGGCTTAGACAGAATCGGTACAAGACGAAATAACAGAAGGCGGGTAGTACAAAGATATGACGACAAAAATAGCTATCTTCGGTGTCGGTCTGATCGGAGGCTCACTGGCCCTTTGCTTCAAAGGCAAGGAGGGCCTGACCGTCGTCGGCCATGCCCACCGTCCTGAATCTGCGGTGAAATATGTTAGCAGGGGGGTAGTGGATCATGCTACTCTATCTGTTGAGGAAGCGGCGCTTGACGCCGATTATATCTTCCTGTGCGTGCCCGTCGGCATGCTGGAGGAGTACCTGCAGCAGCTGAGCAAGCTTCCGCTTAAGCCGGGCTGCATCATTACGGATGTCGGCAGCACCAAGGCCAGCATTGCAGCCTGTGCAGTTTCCCTTAATATTCCCGGCGTCCATTTCATTGGCGGCCATCCGATGGCCGGCTCGGAACGTTCCGGTGTGGAAGCCGCTTCTTCCCTGCTGTTCGAGAATGCCTACTATGTGTTGACCCCGCCGCCAGGAGTGCCGGAGGAAGCCTATGAGGCACTGAAATCCCTGTTATTACATACGCGAGCACAGATCGTCAGGCTTGATCCGGAACGTCATGATGAAATTGTCGGGGCCATCAGCCATTTGCCGCATATTATCGCTGTAGCTCTTGTGAATCAGATTCATGCCTACGATTCAGAGGATTCGCTGTACAGTACCCTGGCTGCAGGGGGATTCCGGGACATTACCCGGATTGCCTCCAGTGATCCGATTATCTGGCGCGACATTCTGCTGAATAACCGTGCAGTGATGCTGCGGCTTCTGAAAGACTGGAATGAGGAGGTTTCTTCCTTCATTCAGATGCTGGAGAGCTCGGACGGGGCTGGTATCGAGGAGGCTTTCCATGAAGCGAACGGCTTCCGCAGCCAGCTGCCAGAACGACGCAAGGGTATGATTGCCCCGCTGTTCGATTTGCACATTGATGTTCCCGATCATCCGGGGATTATCGGCCGCATCGCCACTGAACTCGGGGATCAGGGGATTAACCTCAGCAACGTGCAGATTATTGAGAGCCGTGAGGATGTGCCGGGGATCATGCGGCTGTCGTTCCGCCAGGAGAACGATATGGAGCGGGCCAAGGCGCTCCTGCAGCATAACGATTACACTGTATACGTATAGACAGCAGCGCTGCTGCCCGAATCATTTTAGGTGCAGGAGACAGAAGCAGTCTATGAAGAAAGAGCGCGTGCCGGTTAAGCCGGTACGCGCTGTTTTTGATTGCAGTCTGAAACGCTTTAGAAGCCGCCCGGTGGCAGAGGAAAAAGTTTTTAACAAAAAAAAGAACCGCTTACAAAGTAAGCGGCTACAATTCACAATGGATATTGGAATCGTACAGTGTTTGGATAGGAGTGGAGAGAAACCATACTGTACTTTTATTATATGTATCCGTTTACATTTTGTCAACACTTTCTTTAAAACTAATTTGAGTCCGGCGGCTTCTCCGGATTTCGACTTTTCTGCCATAGGGTAAAGAATAGGTTTACAAAAGTCTACTAATTTCATCCTGATAGAATGTATGCTATACTGGTTAAGTATGTTTATAGATTTCATTTGGAAATATTTGAATGTGCAATTTTATTTCTGTATTTACATACAGTATTTCTTAATTGCCGGAACGCTGAATATACATAGGAAGTATTGCGTTATTTAGTTAAACTTACCGATTTTAACTTTAGGATTTACGGAATTGCAAATTTGGAGGATTCACCGCAACTTTTTTACCCCAGGCCGGTATATACAGATACGGACCTGACGGGTTAATCGTGCAAGGGCGAGGAGGGCTAAAACTCACCATGACGGATTCCCAGTTGATCCAGTTAATCAAGCAAGGAAACACAGAATTATATTCGGAACTGATGCGCAGATACCAGCGAAAGATACTGGCTTTTGTATACCATATGCTCAAGAATTCGCATATGGAGCTCATTGCAGAGGATCTCTGCTCGGAGACCTTCTACAAAGCATTCCGGAGCCTGCATTCCTTCCGTGAAGTGGATGCTTCGTTCTCAACATGGCTGTACACGATCGCCCGCAACACAGTGCTCAGTGAGCTGCGCAAGAACCGCGCGGGCAATGTCTCGCTCGAAGAAAGCGGCTATACGCCTGTGGCACCGGCGGAGGTTGCACCAGAACAGGCTGCACTGCGCAAGGAACGGATGAATTTGGTCCGCGAAGCAATCAATAATCTCCCGGAGAAGCAGCGCTCGGCGCTGATTCTGCGTGAATATGATCAGATGGACTACCAGGAAATTGCCGTCATTTTGGATCAGAGTGTCAGCTCCGTGAAATCACTGTTGTTTCGTGCAAGGAGCAGTGTGAAGCTCCAACTCGAATCCTATTTTTATGAGCCTGAAGTGGAAGAGCAGGCTGAGAGGGTGTAAGGCCTATGAACTGCAGGGAAGCGCAGGATTTCATTCCGCTATTGTGGGATGCTCCCCCCACTGATCCTAAGCGGATTGAGCTTGAAAGACATATCGCGGGTTGTTCTTACTGTGCCGCTGAATGGGCTATCTGGCAGGAGAGCAACGAGCTTATGCAGGACCTGAGAATGGAGATCAGCGCGGAACGCGCTGAGGCCGTTAATCAGAAGGTTATGGAGCGGATTTATCTGGAGAGTCCGTGGCTGATGCCGGGGGACGGGAAATCTGCCGGGAATACTACTGTTTTCCGCCGCAGGCTGAGCCTGTGGATCGCCTGCTTTCTGGCCGTGTTTTTATCGAGCTTCTTATATTTCACCTTGTTCAAAACACCTGCCAATACAAGCTCGGCACAGAGCGGCATTATTGATTCAGGTGTAGCCGGACTTACGCTGGAATGGTCTTCTTCCTATCCGGCTACAGAATCCGGGGGAGGAATTATTGAGCCGCTTGTCGTTAGCATGGGACCCACGCATCCGCAATACTGGATGGTATTATCCATGCTGGGCGTAGCGCTGTCGATCTTTCTGCTGACAAGGCTGAACCGTTACCGCAGACAATGACAAGGTCCCTTTACCCCGGGTAAAGCGGACCTTTTTGTTGCTTCCGGCACTGAAACCCCTTCAAAAACGTTCATAATCCTTCAAAAAGAAGACATTTGTTTGCATTCATGATACATTATTAAGCAAACATACTGGATGGAAGGGTGATAGGCGATGCTGGTCGGCTTGATACGCCATGGACTGACGGATTGGAATGCAGCAGGCAAAATACAGGGACAAAGTGATATTCCGCTCAATGACGAAGGCCGGAGGCAGGCTGAAATGCTGGGTGAGCGGCTGCTGAATGAACCCTACAGCTGGGATTTCTGCATAACAAGCGGTCTGTCCCGGGCAGAAGAGACGGGGAGAATCATTGCCGGGAAGCTGGGTATCCCTCTGATCCAGCCCGATGAGCGAATCAGGGAACGTGCTTACGGACAGGTGGAAGGGATGACAGCTCTGGAGCGAGAGGCCAAATGGGGCAAGGACTGGAATCTGCTTGAGCTAGGGCAGGAAACCGATGAGCAGCTGCAGCTGCGGGGGCTTGCGTTTATGGAGGACATTACTGCCCGCTACCCTGACAGTAATATACTGGTCATCTCCCATGGCGGATTTCTCGCCCAGCTCTATGTAGCCTTATACAAAGACAAGTACACAGAACGTCTTGGCAATCTGTCCCTGACCATTATCGAGAAAAGCGAAAAGGAATGGAATGCGCTTTTGTATAATTGTACACGCCATATTTTACAGAATCAGCGGTAACCCGAGCTTTCGGGTTATTTTTTTTTGAGAAAAAAGGAATAAAAAGGGCTGTATTTCCCATAATGGTAGTAAAACAGTGAGGCGATGAATGATGAATCTGGCGGATATGCTCACATACGCGGACATTGGCCAGCTTACCGCGATAGCGGGACGCTACCAGTGCGATTGCAAACGAAACTCGAAACATGATTTGATCCAGAGTCTTCTCATCCTGCTTGGAAGCCGGGATTTCATGGATTCTCATATCCGGAGCTGTAAACCGGAGGAATTGCGGTTTCTGAACACACTGCTTTTTGATGAACGCAGCCACTTTAGTCTCGAGGATCTGCTGGCCGCAGCGAAACAGGCAACCTTTGATATTCCGGACGGCAAAGACGGCGGATATCGTGAAATGGTCAGCCGTTTCAAAAATGGAGGCTGGCTGTTCAGCGGTACCTCACAGCAGAGCAAGTATCTGTTTCAGGTTCCGGAGGATTTGAAGCGCCGTTTCCTTGAACAAATGGGCAGTTATATCAGGGAAAAAGTTGAGTATGCCAGTGAGCCTGGCGTGTACCGGTCCGAAGGGGATTTACTGGCTGGCGATCTGCTGCTGTTTATGCGTTATGTGAAAGAGAATGAGCCTGAGCTGAACCAGGAGGGCGCACTCTATAAACGTTATCAGCAGGGGCTGATGAATGCGCTCCAGATACCCGAGCCGCTGCTTGGCAAAGGCGGGTGGAGATTCGGCTACGGCAGAGCGTGCGAGCACTATCCGCCCAGAATGGCCCTTTTGTATGATTATGCCAGGCACCGCCGTTATATTTCTGAAGAGGGCTTCCGTTTGAAGCTGACAGCTGCCGGAGAGACACTGCTCGCCGAAGGAAAAACCGAAAGGCTGATGCAGATATTCTTCTTTTGGTTAAAACTCTATAAAGGTGCTGTTCCCAATCTTCCATCAATCGTATACTGGATTAGTAAGAGCGCCGGAGAGTGGGTAAGCATCTCTTCCTTGACGGAAGGAATAGGCTGGCTGATCAAACCGTTCTACTATGACGATGCGGCTTCCATTCTGGAACAGCGTGTTCTAAGGATGATGCTCCATCTGGGGATGATCCGGCTGGGGGAGACCCCTGACGGCCCGGTCATTATGATGACCCCATGGGGAATGGAAGCGGCCACTCCAAGGCGGCTGCCTAAGTAAGGGGGAGGAATATGCGGATTGCTTACGGGAATTACATACCGCGGACTGACGAATCTGTATACGTGGCGGAAGGCGCCAAGCTGGTAGGCGATGTGACGGTAGGACAGCATTCTAGCATCTGGTTCAATGCAGTGCTCCGGGGAGATCTTGCTCCGGTAGTTATTGGGGAACGCTGTAATATTCAGGACGGGGCTGTAGGGCATGTCGGCAATGGCTTGCCGCTGATCCTCGAGGACGGGATATCGGTGGGGCATTCCGCCATTATCCACGGCTGCAGGATAGGCAGAGGCACATTAATCGGAATGGGTGCAATTGTTTTGAACGGAGCAGCAATTGGTGAATATGCTTTAATAGGAGCCGGTTCAATTGTAACCGAAAACAAAAAAATCCCGCCGTATACATTGTGTCTGGGTTCTCCTGCTAAAGTCGTCCGCGAGCTTACGGAGCAGGATCTGCTCCGGATGAAGCAGACCAGTGAAAGTTATGTAGTCAAAGCAAAAGAATATGGAATCTTCTAAACAGCGGAGGTGTATCGAATGGACAAAATGAAGGCTACCTATGAAGTGATGCTAGGACTTGCGGCAGAAATGGTGTGGGATGAAGCGCTGCGAAAGCGTCGTACCGACATCTTGTACCGGGAGATTGACACGGCGCTGGCGGCCGGAGATAAAGCGGCATTCCGTTATCTGACTGAAGAACTGAAGAGTCTTGCATAAGAAATGCGCTAAGCGCATTTCTTTTTTTTGACTTATCCGGCAAGTCCGTATTAAATAGATTAAAAGGAATCCAGTGAAGGGATGATCAAGTTGAAATTCAGTGAATTTACAGAGGAAAGCTGGAACGAACACGGAAAATACTTTGATACCTGTCTGCTCCCGTTCACCGGATTGTCGGGTGAGGAGAGCCCGCCTGAGGCAGCAGCCGTGCTGGAGAAGCTCCGTGATCTGCTGGAGCTGATCGAGAAGCCATTCCGGGGACGAATAGTTGTATATCCGGCTATACAGTATGCGACAGGTCAAAATGCAGACTATTTTAATGAAGTCTGCAGGAAAGTCAAATCCAGTATATTCCAATATGTAATTGTTGCTTCAGCCGTTCCGGGAATGTCGGCAGAAGATATTTATGAAAGCGATTTAGTCTTTGCTCTGTCTGGATTTGGACCGGTTTGTAAAGGCCCGGAAAAGTCCGAAATAAACGAAAAAATCCATGCTTTGTGGCAAAGTGTAACATGAGTTAATTGTGACAAATAATCAACAATTTATAAAAAGTGAGTACGGATGCCTGTCACAAAATAGACAAAATTCTTGACGGGTATTGGGGCCTAAGCTATGATAAGGGTGAATTGATATGACATGTGATTTATGTCATTGTAACCGGATTCTTTACATTAAATGACTGTGCATGACCTGCAGGTGCCTTCTCCATTTTAGAAAAGGGGGTTACACACCGTATGAGCAGTTACAATGAAGAGCCTGAAGTAAATCCGCCCAAACCGCCCAGCCGCAAGGAGATGTCCCGCAGGCAGTTTTTGACCTATACCCTCGGCGGAGCCACTGCATTTATGGGAGCTGGAGTCCTTCTTCCCATGACGCGGTTTGCTGTAGACCCTATTTTACATAAGCGGGGGGAAGGGGATTTCATCAAGGTTGCCGAAGTCTCTCAAATTACCGATGTTCCGCAGGAGTTTAACTTTGAGCTCAAGCAGCAGGACGGCTGGTATGCCAGTACAGCTACACTGACGGCGTGGATCCGGAAAGATGAGGGCGGAAATATTTATGCGCTTTCACCGATCTGCAAGCATCTCGGCTGTACGGTGGGCTGGAACAATGATAAGGCTTTTCCGGACGAATACCATTGTCCCTGCCATGGCGCACGTTACACGAAGCTGGGCAAGCAGCTGGCGGTTGCAGCGAAGCCGCTCGACCAGTACAAGACCAAGATTGAAGGCGGATGGGTGTATCTGGGTGATATTGTACCTAATACCGAAGCCAATAAGGAGGCGTAGCCCTGATGTTTAAAAATATCTATAACTGGATTGATGAACGTCTGGATATTACGCCGATCTGGAGAGATGTCGCCGATCATGAGGTTCCTGAGCATGTCAACCCGGCCCATCACTTCTCGGCATTCGTGTACTGCTTCGGCGGCCTTACCTTTTTTATCACTGTCATTCAGATTTTGTCAGGGATGTTCCTGACGATGTATTATGTACCGGATATTATCAATGCCTATGCCAGTGTGGAATATCTGCAAACCAAGGTTGCTTTTGGCCAGATCGTACGCGGTATGCACCACTGGGGGGCGAGTCTGGTCATTGTCATGATGTTCCTGCATACGATGCGCGTATTTTTTACAGGCTCGTATAAAGCGCCGCGCGAGATGAACTGGGTGGTGGGAATGCTGATCTTTTTTGTCATGTTGGGCCTGGGACTGACCGGATATCTGCTGCCTTGGGACAATAAAGCTTATTTCGCCACCAAGGTTACACTGGAAATTGCCAACTCCGTGCCGGTTATGGGTCCTGTGTTAAAAGAGCTGATGCAGGGCGGAACGATTGTCGGTGCAGAGACGCTTACCCGCTTTTTCGCCCTTCATGTATTCTTTCTCCCGGCGGTTATGCTTATACTGCTCGTCGGACACTTTATTATGATCCGCAGACAGGGAATATCCGGCCCGCTGTAGGCTAATCGACGAAAGGAGGGAGAACGGAATGGCACATAAGGGCAAGGACGGATCCGGGGAAAAGGTTGTGTATGTCGGCGACTCACGAGTAAGGAAGGGCAGCGGATTTATTACGCCGCCTGATTATACGGCTTACCCGGGGAAATCGGAGGCGTTCATTCCAAACTTTCTGCTCAAGGAATGGATGGTCGGGGTAGTTGTACTGGTAGGCATTCTAGTACTCACGATTTCCGAGCCTGCGCCGCTGGGATTCCCGGCAGACGCCAGGGCGACCGTTATTCCGATTCCTGACTGGTATTTTCTGTTTCTCTATCAATATCTGAAGCTGCCTTATGCCTCGGGTGATTATATCGTGCTGGGAACTCTGGGAGTCACAGGTGTGGCGTTCGGCGCACTGCTGCTTGCCCCGTTTCTGGACACCGGCAGGGAACGTCGCTTCTACAAGCGGCCGATTGCCTCTTCGCTGATGCTACTGTCTCTGGCGGCGATCGTCTATTTAACCAATACGGCCTGGACTGAATACAAGCACGAAATGGCCGAAACCGGCCAGATCCCGGAAGATGTTCAGCGTGAGGAGAAGGCCGCTGAGAACAGGGCCAAAGGCTTGCCCACCACCAGTGCGGTGCAGACTGAGGATATCGCCATCGTGGACAAGGATGATCCGGCGATGGCACTGTTCAAGCAGGCGACCTGCGTTACCTGCCATGCTGTGGACCTGAAGGGCGGGGGCGGACCTTCGCTGCGCGGGGTAGGAGATACCCACGATCAGGCGGCTATCCTGGCCATTATCAAGGAGGGTCAGGGCCAGATGCCGCCGATGTATGAAACGGCGCTTGGTGCCGGGCTTACTGACCAGGATATCGACTCACTGGCGGCGTGGCTTGCCAAACAAAAAAGCGAACAGTAAAATAATGATAACGCGAACCTGATCGTATTCTTGCGGTCAGGTTTTTGTATGTGTAATGACTGTGAAATGTTCTGATCTGGGAGGGTGAAACTGTGTATGCCGGTTAACATGTTAGACAAGCTGTTCAAGCACCGGGGGATCATATGGCTGCTCTTTATCGTCAATGTCCTCGGCACGATTTACGGATACATATGGTATGGCAATCAACTGGAGTATACTGCGCAGAACTATCCGGCCTGGCTGCTGCCGTTCGTGCCGGACAGCCCGACAGCCAGCCTGTTCTTTACCATTGCGCTGTTATTGCTGCTGTATCCCCCGAAAGGTCTGAAGGGGACGCTGGTGCGTGAGCTGATCGAGGCCCTGGCTGTAGTTACTTCTGTCAAGTATGGCATATGGGCGGTTGGCGTTATCTTTGCCGGGGGGTACCAGGGAGATACAATCAGCTGGAAGGATTGGATGCTGGTGGTGTCGCATACCGGAATGGCGGTAGAGGCCCTGATCTATGCCCGGTTCTTCTCGTTCCGGCGGATGCTGCCGGTGGCTCTGCTCTGGACGCTGGCTAATGATATGGTTGATTACTCTGCAGGAGTCTATCCTTGGCTGCCGTCTGTATTGGACGACGATGTTACCCAGGTGCAGTATCTTACGATTCTTCTGACACTGCTGAGTGCTGCGGCAGCCTGGATAGCGGGTCCGAAGACAAGGCGGTACGATCCCTTACAGCGGACCGGAATCCGGCGCTGACAGGCTGTTCTAACTCTTGTCCTCCTGCCATAGAATAAGGTTAGGAGGGATGTCTCATGCCGCGCAAGTGTTATATTGTGCTGACTGGAGTAATATTGTGCTGGCTGCTTGCCGGCATGACCGGCGGGAGTGTATCTGCTGATGGAAGTGGTGCCGCCAAGGATAGCGGAGCCGGGCAGACGGCTGCTGCCGGGAGCGAAGCACCTGCCCTGACCGGCAGGAACGGCGCAGAAAAGCTAGAACAGGCGGCAGAAGCGCTGTACAGCTATGTGCTGGAAGGTGATGTGGTTAAAGCAAGGCAGAAGAGCGCGGAAATCTCAGAGATTTTTGTGTCTTCCTCTTTTGAAGGGCTGACTTCAATTGAAGGAGTCAATGCGCTGTCCGGGGTTATTATGGACCTCAAAGCCACCCTTGCAGCTGCCCAGATCGATCCCGGGAAGTGGGAAGCGGCTGCAGCCAGAATGAGGCTTGCCGCCAACAGTCTGAGTCATCCCCGGCAGCCGATGTGGCAACAGTATTATAAGCTGATCCGTGAGGATCTGAATGATATGGAGCAAAGCGCTGCGGCAGGCAAGCCGGAGGGCTGGAAAGCTGCAGTCTCCCGGCTGCAGAGCAGATATGATACGATCCGCCCGGCGGTCGTCATCTCTAGCCGGCCGGAAGCGGTCAGCGCCTTTGACTCCTGGCTGTCTTATGCAGCCGGGGTTACTGATTCCGCCCAGCCTCCAGGCCGTTCGCGGCTGCTGGAGATCGTCTCCTACGGCCAGGATGCGGTGAGGGTGTTATTCGGCAAGGAGCGCGATGAACCGGCGTTATCCCTGCCGCTTGCTCCTGCAGAATACGGAGCCTGGGGACTGCTGGCAGGTGTCTTCATCATCACTGCTCTTGCCTATGCCGCTTTCCGCAAATACCGCGGCGAGCGCGAGGATCTGAAGCCGGTATAGGCTCAGAGGAATACTGGAGGAAGTGAGAAACTGAAGTTAGTGAAGGTATAGACGTTAAGCTTTCATGCTGGCTTGCCTGCATAAGCTCGCAGTGGTGGTGCGGTTTATATGCCTGCTGATTCTAAAAGAAAAGCTCTCCTTTCCATTAGACACGGGAAGGGGAGCTTTTGCTCGTAATTTCTTTATAATAATCTTGTGCGATGTATTGTAGAGTGAGGCTTATCGCAGGTTTGGGTGAGCCAATGTGTTTGGCAGATTCTTTGAGGGTTAGCCAACTATGTGATTTAAGGAATAAGTGTATTTTATACAACTAAAAAGCACAAAAAGCCGCCCAATTCAGAAATAACTGTATTAGATGCATTTATAATCGGCTGAAAATGCTATTTTACCTAAATAGACCGGATATAGTTGCACGGAAGAGTCAATTTCATAATTCAGTTTGTTGAGTAGCAAGACTGGGCCAAAATTTTTGAGATCGTTTTAAAAAAAATCAGGCTACTTTCTGGAAACTGTTTAACTGCTTGTTCAACTTGTCTAGCGCAAACTTACTCAAATTGTAGGCCAGTGTACTGAGCTGGAAATCCACACCTGCCCGGACACCGCGGTGACGTGTACGTTTCATGCCAAAATACTCTTTGAGGTACGCAAAAACTCGTTCCACGGCCGTTCGCTTGTTGTACAGTTTCGTAAAGCTCTCGCTACCTCTTGCGGGGTAGGCGTG
>NZ_FNDX01000060.1 GCF_900099765.1 Paenibacillus typhae
CTGCATTATCTTTCAAACCATGCCGTTCCCTCTACGCCGGAGGGTTCTTCGCTGTTGTACCAAGTTCTTTACAGCTTCCATGGCCTTCGTCCAGTTTAGCGAGACTCGGCTCCCTCTTTTCCCCTTTGCAGGGCCTTTTTGACGACGCGGCAGGATTCACTTGATGTTGCGGCCTGGGTTGTTGCTCGCCCGGTCTCTGACCGGTACTTTTGTCGATGCGCTTTTACACACAGATTTCGCCATGCGCAAGCATCCTAGCTACAAGAGTGGCTTGGCCCCTCTCTTGGTTGGACTTGCACCAACTAGATAATGCGTGCCTCTGGGCACGCCCCAAACAAAAAAAACCTTGAGAAGCCTGTAAACAGGCCTCTCAAGGTTTACGGTAAATCTTATTACATCATGCCGCCCATTCCGCCCATGCCGCCCATGTCTGGCATGCCGCCGCCTTTTTCAGGCTCTGGCTTGTCAGCGATGACAGCTTCGGTGGTCAGGAACATAGCCGCTACGGATGCAGCGTTCTGCAGCGCGGAGCGTGTTACCTTCGCAGGGTCAACGATTCCGGCTTCAAACATGTTCACCCATTCGCCGGTAGCTGCGTTGTAACCTACGCCTACAGCTTCCTTCTTCAGGCGGTCAACAATAACGGAACCTTCTTCGCCGGCATTTGCAGCGATTGTACGGATTGGCTCTTCCAGGGAGCGCAATACGATGTTTACACCGGTTTTTTCGTCGCCAGCAGCTTCAACAGCAGCTACAGCGTTGTATACGTTAATCAGAGCTGTACCACCACCGGATACGATACCTTCTTCAACCGCAGCGCGGGTTGCATTCAGGGCGTCTTCGATGCGCAGCTTACGCTCTTTCAGTTCGGTTTCAGTTGCTGCGCCGACTTTGACTACGGCTACGCCGCCAGCCAGTTTAGCCAGACGCTCCTGCAGCTTCTCTTTGTCGAACTCGGAAGTGGTTTCTTCCAGTTGGGCACGGATCTGGCTTACGCGGGCATTGATGTCCGCTTTGTCGCCGCTGCCGTCTACGATTGTAGTGTTTTCTTTGGTTACGCGCACTTGGCGTGCGTTACCCAGCTGATCGATGGAAGTGCTCTTCAGGTCAAGACCGAGCTTCTCAGTGATCACTTGGCCGCCTGTCAGGGCAGCGATATCCTGCAGCATAGCTTCACGGCGGTCGCCGAAGCCAGGAGCCTTAACAGCAACAGCGTTGAAGGTTCCGCGCAGTTTGTTCACGATCAGCATAGCCTGTGCTTCGCCTTCGATATCTTCAGCGATGATTACAAGCGGACGGGCCTGCTGTACAATCTTCTCAAGCAGCGGCAGGATTTCCTGTGTGCTGCTGATCTTCTTGTCAGTGATCAGGATGTACGGGTTGTCCAGAACAGCTTCCATTTTGTCCGTATCAGTAATCATGTACGGGGAAATGTAGCCGCGGTCAAACTGCATACCTTCTACCACTTCAAGCTCAGTCAGGAAACCGCGGGATTCTTCAACGGTGATAACGCCGTCTTTGCCCACTTTTTCCATAGCTTCAGCAATCAGCTGGCCCACTTCGTCGTCAGCAGCGGAGATAGCTGCTACTTGAGCGATAGCCTGGGAATCTTCGATTGGCTTAGCGATGTTCTGAAGTTCAGCAACAGCCGCTTTAACCGCTTTGTCGATCCCTTTGCGGATAACCATCGGGTTAGCGCCTGCAGTTACGTTCTTCAGACCTTCACGGATCATAGCCTGAGCCAGAACCGTTGCAGTTGTAGTACCGTCACCGGCTACATCGTTAGTCTTGGTAGCTACTTCTTTAACGAGCTGTGCGCCCATGTTCTCGAAAGCATCTTCCAGTTCGATTTCTTTGGCGATGGTAACACCGTCGTTAGTGATAAGCGGGCTTCCGAATTTTTTCTCAAGGACTACGTTACGGCCTTTAGGACCCAGTGTAACTTTTACTGCGTTAGCCAGAGCATCAACCCCGCGGAGCATCGAGCGGCGGGCGTCTTCACTGAATTTAATTTCTTTTGCCATTAGTGTTAACCTCCTGAAAGTTTGTGAGCGTTACTTCTGGGAATATCCTTCGAACAAACTGGCTTCGAAAGCATATACCTGGTTTGTGAGCGTTACTTCTGGGAATATACTTCGAACAAACTAGCTTCGGAAGCATATACCTGGTTTGTGTTACGTGCGTTGAAGCTTAAGTATATTTACCGCTATCCTTATAAAGGATCTTCTTAGTCAAGAATCGCGTGAATGTCGCTTTCTTTCATAATCAAATATTCTTTGCCTTCGTATTTGATTTCGGTTCCGGCATATTTCGAGAAGATCACGCGGTCGCCTTCTTTAACCTCCAGCGGTACACGCACTCCGTCTTTCAGAGCTCCGCTACCTACTGCGATAATTTTGCCTTCCTGCGGTTTCTCTTTGGAAGAGTCCGGAAGCACGATACCGAAAGAAGTGGTTTCCTGCTGCTCGCTTGCTTCTACCAATACGCGTTCACCTAATGGTCTGATCATGAAAAATAGCCTCCTTTGAAGTTATGTGGTTTAGCTTGAAAACAAAATTGAAATACAAGAATCTGCCCGGGACAATACCGGTTCGGCACAGCTGCTGCCTGCCGTTTCCGTATGATCCGGCAGCGTTAGCACTCAACCTTCTTTAGTGCTAACAACAATTTTTATGATACTCAACTTGAAGACGGATTTCAAGTCCTTTTACGTAAAATCAGATCCTGAATGCGGAAAAATATGGCTGAAGGGGTTGTCCTTGCGCACACTCACATACATTCTATCCACCGGGAGGCAAAATATGCCTCCACGGCCCCAAAACCAGGCAGCAGGCTGTCAATATCCCTACTGCTTCACATAACGCGCCTCCCGCGCAGCATCCTCTGCAAGCTGTCTGCGGTAGACCAGCGCCGAAAGAAACACGCTGAACTCATACAGGATAAGCAGCGGAATCGTGACCAGGAAATCCGAGATGAAATCCGGAGGTGTGATGACCACGGCAATAAAGACAAGCGCGAAATAAGCATAACGCCGCATCCGGCGCAGGCGCAGCGGATTAAGCACCCGCAGCTTGGTCAGAAACATGACGATCAGCGGCAGCTCAAACAGCAGCGCCAGCGGAATGCAGAGGCTGAACATAAAGCTGAAGTACTCGGTAATCCCATAAGTCTCCTCCAGCCCCATGCTGCGGGTAATTGTGATTGTAAACGACAACGCCATCGGAAAAACAATGTAGTAGGCAAATAATAAGCCCAGTATGAACAAAACAGCCACGTAAGGAACATACCGCAGCGCCGCACTCCGCTCCTCCGGCCGCAGCCCCGGACTGATGAACGCCCACAGCTGGTAGACAATGAACGGCAGCGAGACAGCCAGCGAGACGGCCATGGCAATCTTCATATACATTCCGATCCCGTCCCAAAAGGAAAAAGCATGCAGCACAAAGCTCTGGGCCTGTTCGGCATCAATCAGATACAGATAAACGGGCCTTGCCACAAATAATCCGCCGATCAGCCCGGCTGTGAACACAATCAGCACATATATAATCCGTCTGCGCAGCTCAGTGAGATGATCAACCACCGACATTTCTTCCGATTCCAGAGACATGACTGACACCACCCAGATCCGTATGTAAAATTCCCCGCTAAAGAATAGCCTGCGTATGGCTGCAGGTTCAGAGCCTCTTAAGCTCTCCTATTCACAAAAAAAGGGACGCCGCCCGGTCTGAAGCAGACTGAGAGAAACGCCCCCGCGTAGTTACACCTGTTATTCCGGCAGCTTCCGGTCCTGCGGAAGGTCTGCAGCTAATGTCTGCGGGGCCGGCGGAGCAGGAGTTTCACTGCGCCGAGCCGGTTCCGGCTCATTGATAATTTCACGTGCCCCGTCCTTGAACTCACGGAAGGTACGTCCGACCGCCCGGCCAAGCTCTGGAAGCTTATTCGGACCAAAAAGCAGCAGCGCCAGGATCACCAGTAGAATAATTCCGGGAGCACCAATACCATTCAGCATTCGCTTTTCCTCCTCGCCCTTTGTCCGTTCATGATAGATTAAGCAGCAGCTTAATAATACCATAACTTTTGTCACACATCCAACAGCTTTAGCGCTGATGGACAGGACGGGGGAATCCGTCTGCTACTGGCGGTATTGTCCGGTTACCATAAGCAGCGCCTCCGGCAGCTGATCCATGATCGCCGCCAGGTTCTCATGCACTCCCTTGGGCGTTCCCGGCAGATTGACAATCAGCGTCCGTCCGCGGATTCCGCAAATACCGCGGAATAGCATAACCGCACGGTTCTTCTGCATCACTGTGCTTCTCATCGCCTCCGACATTCCGGGCACCTCACGCTCAATGACCCGCCGGGTAGCTTCCGGCGTAACGTCGCGGATCGCCAGCTCGGTTCCGCCGGTAGTAAGCACAAGATCCGCCTTGAAATAATCGGTAAGCTCGATCAGCGCAGCAATAATCTCATCCTGCTCATCCGGTACAATTCTGACCTCGATAATCTCACCGCCCAGCTCCTCTTCCACCAGCTCGCGGATAACCTGGGCGCTGGTATCTTCCCGTTCGCCCCTGGATCCTTTATCGCTTGCCGTCAGGATTGCTGTTTTCCACGCCATAGGTTGTTCCTCCCTCTTATGTTCTATGTAAGGAAGGCCGCAATGTGCAGCCTTGCCGCACTTCTCTCTTGCAGTAACTAAGCTTCCAGCCCGTAATTCCCGTTCTTCCCGCCGCTCTTGGAAACGAGCATCGTAGGTCCGATGACCATATCCTTCTGCAGCGCCTTGCACATGTCATAGACGGTCAGAGCCGCCGCCGAGACGGCCGTCAGCGCCTCCATCTCCACTCCGGTCTTTCCGGTCGTCTTCACGGTTGCTTCTATATAAAGTTCATCTTTGCTGTTGTCCGAGAAGCGGATGTCAACACCGGTCAGAGAGAGGGGATGGCACATCGGAATCCAGTCCGAGGTCTGCTTCGCAGCCATAATGCCGGCTACCTGTGCAACTGCCAGAACATCTCCTTTGCCGACGCTTCCTGACTTGATGGCCTCAAGCGTCCCGGGATCCATTGTTACCTTGCTTCTTGCAGCCGCTGAGCGCTTGGTGATCTCCTTGTCGCTGACATCCACCATACGCGCCCGTCCCTGCTCGTTAAAATGACTAAATTCCATGCTGTCTCTCCCTCCGGCAATCTATGACGCCGTCTTCCGTAATCAACAAGTCCATATAAGCATCATGGTCGTCCATGGGCACTTCCTCAACCACCTGCCGGCCGAAAGCCAGACCAATCCATAATGGATCTTTCCCTTGCAGGGCAGCTTCAGTATCCAGGGTGGCCCGCAGACGGTCGTAATATCCGCGTCCGTAGCCCAGCCTTCCGCCCCGCCGGTCAAAAGCCAGCCCCGGGACGAAGATCACATCCGGCCTGGGGAGGCGCTCCAGCCTGTCAGCAGAATCAGCGGCCGGCTCCAGTATGCCAAAAGCTCCCGGTACAAGCTCCTCCCATGAGTGTACCGGATGCAGGCTCATCATTCCTGTGGCTTGTATCACACGTGGCAGCAACACCGTACAGCCCTCTGCCCAGGCGCCGGCAATCAGCGGGCGCGTATCCAGCTCCGAACGGAAAGGGACATACGCAAGCAGCGTCTTTACTTCTTCCCCTGCCAGCTTTTCCGCCGCATGCCTGCAGACCAGAGAAGACAGTGCATTTCTCTGGTCTGCAGGCAGCTTGCCGCGGGCGGCGGCAGCCGCTGCACGCAGCTCCCGCTTCCTGTCAGCGGGCAGGGCACTTTGGCCTGTCATGTGCAGCCGCCTCCCGTTTGTTTTTGCCTAGCTTATCATCGTTTGTAAACTCAGTTTACCACTCTTCTCCCCGGTTCGCCAAGGTTGTATCATTCCCCCTGTTAGACGAAACCCGAATACCGTCCCCCTCGCGCGGCAGAAGCTTTTCATGTAGACTGTAGTATAAGCAAGATATATAGCCGGGCCAGAGCGCCCGGGCGAATATGCAAGGGCGGAGGGTTCAATCAGTATGCTTCTTCAAGCGACAGGAATTTCGAAATCATATGGTATTCAAAGCGTGCTGGACGGCATCAGCCTGCAGGTGAACGAGAAGGAACGGGTCGGACTGGTTGGCGTCAACGGCGCCGGCAAATCCACCTTTCTGCAGATTCTTGCAGGCGAGATGTCCTATGACAGCGGGCAGATTCATAAATCCAAAGAGACAACAGTAGGCTACCTGGCCCAGAACAGCGGCCTGCAGTCGGACAAAACCATCCAGGAGGAGATGCTGGCTGTGTTTGCTCCCTTAATTGAAGCGGAAGCAGAGCTCCGGCAGATGGAAGCGGACATCGCTGACCCGAAGCTGGCCGATGATTCCAAGCGTTATGAGGATCTGCTGGAGCGTTACTCCAAGCGCTCGGACTGGTTCAAGGACCATGGCGGCTATGAAATGAACACCCGGATCCGCAGCGTTTTGCACGGTATGGGTTTTGGGGATTTTGCGCCGGATACGCCTATCTCCACACTCAGCGGCGGACAGAAGACACGGCTGGCACTCGCCCGTATTCTGCTGCAGGCTCCAGACCTGCTCATGCTGGATGAGCCTACGAACCATCTGGACATTGAGACGCTGACCTGGCTGGAGGATTACCTGCGCGGCTATGCCGGCGGCATTCTGGTCGTTTCCCATGACCGGTATTTCCTCGACCGGCTGGTTACAACCATTGTTGAAATAGAACGCCATCAGTCCCGCCGTTATACGGGCAATTACAGTCGCTATATGGAACTGAAGGCAGCGGAGTATGAAATCCGCATGAAGCAGTATGAGAAGCAGCAGGAGGAAATCTCCCGGATGGAGGATTTCGTGCAGCGCAACATCGTGCGTGCCTCTACTACCAAGCGTGCCCAGAGCCGGCGCAAGGCACTGGAGAAGATGGAGCGGATTGACAAGCCGCTTGGCGATCTCAAAAAAGCCAGCTTCTCCTTCGAGCCTGATTTCATGTCCGGCAAGGAAGTGCTGCAGGTGCGGGACGTTGCCGTATCCTTCAGCGAAGCATCTTTGCCGCTGTTCCGCAATGCCTCCTTTGAGCTGCGGCGCGGGGAGACGGCAGCGCTCATCGGGCCAAACGGGATCGGCAAATCGACGCTGCTGCAGTGCCTGACCGGCACCCGCCAGCCGTCCGCCGGAACCGTCAACTGGGGAGCCAAGGTCAAAATTGCCTACTACGATCAGGAGCAGACACGCCTCAACCCGCGCAATACCGTGCTGGAAGAGCTCTGGAGCGAATATCCGATGCTCGAGGAGGCGCGCATCCGCACCATTCTTGGCAACTTCCTGTTCAGCGGCGAGGATGTCCTCAAGAAAATAGCCGCGCTGAGCGGCGGGGAGAAAGCCCGGGTGGCGCTCTCCAAGCTGATGCTGCGCGGCGCAAATATGCTTATTCTCGATGAGCCTACCAACCATCTCGATCTGGTCAGCCGCGAGGTGCTGGAGGCAGCCTTGATTGATTTTGAAGGCACCCTGTTGTTCATATCCCATGACCGTTATTTCCTGAACAAAATGGCTGAGCGTGTCCTGGAGCTGCATCCCGGCGGCATTGACCAGTATCTCGGCAACTATGACGACTACATCGAGAAGAAAAAAGAGCTGGAAGCCATTGCCCTCGAGGAAGCCGGACTGCTTGCGGCCAAAGCCGCACGGATTGCCGATGCGGAAGCTGCGTCTGCCGACAAGGGCAGCGCCTCCTCCTTTGAAGCAGATAAAGCGGCCAAACGGGAGGAGCGTAACCGTCTGCGGCGGATTTCCGAGCTGGAAGAAGCCATTGCCCGGCTGGAAGAGGAGATTGCCGTCATTGAGAATGAAATGACGAAGCCGGAGGTATACCAGGATTATATGGCACTCCAGCAGCATGAAAGCGACCTGAAGGAGAAGAAGGAGCAGCTTAGCGGACGGTTCGACGAATGGGAGCAGCTGGCTGACGAATAATGTAAACAGGTTAAATAAATTTTTTTAGATGTTCCCGATTTGTTCATAATTACTTATCCACATGTCTGTCCACAGTTTTCGTGTATAACCTCTAATAAAAAAAGCCCCTTGGGGGCTTTTTTTATGCATTAAATCAGCATTTCACCTGTCAAGTACTTTTTATCCACCGAATTATCCACATTATCCACAGTTTCCACACAAACCTCACATTGGAAAACTCCCCAATCCGGGGGTGCATAAAACAGGCGTTAATGCTGATTTTACACGGTTTTTACACAATCAGAGCGGAATATGTGGATAACGTTGTCCACAGCTTGACAAATCCTGCATTCGCTAAAATTCTACCTTTTTAGACAACATAATCGGCCGCCATCAAACACCTTAATTGTCTGCAAAGCTGCTTCTGCCCGCGCTCTGCCTCCGCTTCGGCGATTATTCCCGTTCCCGGCCAGCAGCCTGGCAGACGCCGGCCCCTTGTCGTCTGAACCCGCAAACTGTCCAAAGCCGTCTGCACTGCAGGTTACACGGCCGTCTCCTGGCCGGTTTCCGCGCGGGCGGAGAGCAGCGCCGCATTGCAGGCTGCCACATAGGCTATTCCCGCCGCCATTACGATATCCTGATGAATGGCCGTGCCTCTGAATTTGGCGCCGTTCCATTCCACCATGACCGCTGCTTCAGCCTGGGCCTGCTCTCCGCTTCCCAGCGAGTGCAGCTCAAGACCGGCAAATCCGATGCTTTCAGCAATCCCCAGACTGATCGCTGCTATGACTGCTTCAAGGGGGCCACTGCCTGTGCTGGTGTAGGCTTCCTCCGCACCGCTCTGCAGATTACGCACGGTCACTGCTGCCACCCGGCGCGGCGCACTGCCGGCGAGTACCTGGACATCGCCGAGCTCATAGAACTGTGCCTGCTGTCCGGTTGCACTGCTGACCATGCGCAGCAGCTCGTCATCGCTGACCGCTTTCTGGCGGTCTGCCTTCTCCTTGAAGGATTCATAGAGCGCATCCAGCTCTGCCGCGTCAAGGGCAACGCCGTACTTGGCGGCGCGGTCCTTCAGCGCATGACGGCCTGAGTGTTTGCCGAGAATAATCATGCTGCGCGGAATGCCCAGCCGTTCGGGGTCCATAATCTCATAGGTGCTGCGGTCCTTCAGCAGGCCATCCTGATGGATGCCTGATTCATGCTGGAAGGCATTGCGCCCGACGACCGGCTTGTTGAAGGCAATCGGGAAATGCATCGCCCCGCTGATCAGCCTAGAGGTATCATACAGCTTATCCAGCACGATTCCCGTCTCCGCGCCAAGCACATCCCCTCTTGTCTCCAGCGCCATGACCAGCTCCTCCAGAGCACAGTTTCCGGTTCTCTCACCGACACCGTTCACCGTAACCTCGATTTGCGTTGCCCCGCCTTCAATGGCGGCCAGGCTGTTCGCAACGGCAAGCCCCAGATCATTATGACAATGGGCGCTGTAGCTTACGTTCTGTCCGCCCCTGGCTCCCAGGCGCACCCGCCGGAACATCTCTCCGTATTCGTGCGGCAAGGCATAGCCGACTGTATCCGGCAGATTAATGATGCTGGCCCCCTCCTCAATAACGGCCTCAACCATTTCAATCAGGTCATCGATTCCCGTCCGGGCCGCATCCATCGCTGTGAATTCCACCACATCGCAGAACTGGCGGGCATAGGCCGTCATTTCACGGGCGGCGGCAACAACCTCCGGCCGGCTCTTGCGCAGCTGATGGCGCAGATGAATATCGGAGGAGGAGATGAACAGGTGAATCCGCCGCCGCGCCGCATCCCGGGTTGCCCGGACAGCCGCATCGATATCCCCGCGGACCGCGCGGGCGAAGCCGCAGATCTCTACACCCTGCACCTTCCGTGAAATGGTCTCCACAGCGGCGAAATCCCCCGGGCTTGAGACCGGAAAGCCCGGTTCCAGCACATCTACTCCCAGCCCGGCAAGCTTGTGGGCCAGAACAATCTTCTGCTCAGGGGTCAGGCTGGCCCCCGGTGCCTGTTCGCCGTCACGCAGCGTCGTGTCAAAAATCTGAATACGTTTTTTTACCGGGATAATCATCATGAACCCTCCTGAAATGTAAGTTTAAAATAAGCTGTTCTTCCACTTATGCAGGGCACACGTCGACTTGCACCCTGCTTCTATTCCCGCCCACTGCTGCCGGCAGCACCCGATCCAATTGCAGTTAGCCGGGCCATTGCCCGGTCACCTGCAGCACAACACAACTTTCTAATAAGACAAAAAACCCGCCATCTCCATAAAGAGACGGCGGGTTCCCCCTCCGCGGTACCACTCTTCTTGACGCATCCGGCTTACCTTCAAGGTAAACCGCAAGCTGCGTCCAGCTCACCCCAGACCCGCTCTGGTCCATGCAAGCATGGTCAGGCAGGTATGAGTGTCCGGTAACGGGGACTTCCGTTGCGGCGTACATATTTCGCTTCCGCCGCTCCGCTCACGGGCGAGATTCAATGCTTCTCAGGTGACTGCGTCGCACCAACCCGCAGCTCTCTGCACACCCTCATCATCTACTGCTCCCGTTCATCGCATTTAATTCTTATAAGCATACAAAAAAGCCTGCCGTCTCATTCAAGAGACGACAGGCTGTTCACCTTCGCGGTACCACTCTTGTTGATATTCCGGTTTAACCGTATCAGGCCATCCGGAGAATATCCACTCAATTAATCAGGCAAAAGCATCCGGATGACTTCAATCATCCTGCTATCGCTGACCACCCTTTCACGGAGGTTAGCCGTAGACGGTGTACGAAAGGCCCGGCACACTAGCATGCCGTTCAATGTTCTTCCGGAATCTCCTCCAGAAAAACATCCCGCTTCCACCGCTCCGCTCCAAGACGAGTTCAGGTCTCCTTCGGCTGCGTCGCACCTACCCGCAGTTCTCTTAACCCGGATTTACCTTACTGCTTCTCTTCATCGCGTTTGGTTATTTGAATTGGGTTGATTATACTCTTCCCGTTTGAGGAATGTCAATAGGCAGAAACAGACCACTGCTCCAGCGACAATCCGGGATCGGCAACCATATCGAGCGGCGTGCTGCCGTCATGCCGCCATTTCACATAGGCTGCCGCCCCGATCATCGCCGCATTATCCGTGCAGTATACCGCCGGTGGAATAATCAGCTCGATGCCCTCTTTCTCACAGCGTGACACCAGTGCTTCACGCAGCCCTTTGTTAGCGGCAACCCCGCCGCACAGCAGCAACTGCTTAGCCTGATTGGCTTTGACCGCACGCACAGCCTTCTCTACCAGAACCTCCACCACGGACTCCTGGAAGCCCCGGGCAATACCGGCCACATCCGGAGTCAGCCCCTTCATCTTACTCTGGTTGACCACATTCAGCACGGCCGATTTCAGGCCGCTGAAGCTGAAATCGTATGAATCCGGCTCCAGCCAGACCCGCGGCAGGGCTACTGCCTCTTCCGCTTCATGAGCAAGCCGGTCGACATGCGGGCCGCCCGGATACGGGAAGCCCAGGGCGCGCGCGACCTTGTCGTAAGCTTCACCCACCGCGTCGTCACGGGTACGCCCGATGATCCGGAACTCCCCTTCACGCTCCATATTCACCAGCTCCGTGTGCCCGCCGGATACAACCAGCGTCATACACGGATACTGCAGCTCCTTGACCAGCCGATTGGCATAAATATGCCCGGCGATATGATGGGTGCCGATCAGCGGCTTGCCCCAAGCCAGCGCCAGACTCTTGGCAGCGACGACACCGACCAGCAGCGCACCGACCAGGCCGGGTCCCTGCGTAACTGCAATAGCCGTAAGCTCCTCCGGCTGTACACCGGCAGCTGTCATTGCCTCCTCAATCACCAGGGTAATGACCTCCACATGCTTGCGTGACGCAACCTCCGGCACTACACCGCCAAAAGCGCGGTGGGTTTCGATCTGGCTGGAGATGATGTTCGCCAGCACCTCGCAGCCGTCCTTGACAACAGCTACCGAGGTTTCATCACAGCTCGTCTCGATAGCCAATATTAGTACAGGCGCAGCTGCACCCGTTTCTGTATTCATTTCAGATCCACTCTTCCTTCCATCATACCCTGCTCCCCGTAAGCCGGCAGATCCGCCCACATGATGAGCGCATCCTCGCGGTTGTCCGAATAATACCCTTTGCGGGTTCCGGCCGGACGGAAGCCTTTTTTGCGGTACAGGTTCTGGGCCACCTCATTCGAGACCCTGACCTCAAGTGTTATTGATTTCATGCCCAGGAAGCCTGCTGTTTTCATCAGCTCGTCCAGGAGCCGCTCGCCCCATTTACGCCCCCGGTAAGCCTCCAGGAGCGCAATGTTTGTTACATGCGCCTCATCAACAATCGCCCACATTCCGGCATATCCGATAATGCGCCCCTGCAGCTCCATCACCATATACTTGGCGAAATGATTATGCGTCAGCTCATTGCGGAACGCTTCCTCTGTCCACGGCATAGTGAAGGCTTCCCGCTCGATTACGAGAATTTCCGGAATATCCTCAAGCTTCATCAGGCCAAAAACAAGCTCGCTTCCCTGATCTCCCACTATCATAGGCTCCGTCATACTTGGCTTCTGCTCCCTTCACTGCTCCGGCGCAGATTGGCTTCCGCTTCGGAAAGCTGGGTATAGTTCGGGATTAACCCGTGAACATCATCACTGCCCGCCAGCAGTCCCGCTTCGCCAAGAAAGCCTGCCCAGCGCCCTTCCAGCTCGTACGGCACCGGCTGTATTTCAGGCCCGCCAAGCAGCGGCTCAAGGGTGGCATGGCTTGCATGCTGAGCGGTTTCACCTACGAACCACAGGATGCGCGGCTTGCTGCCCTCTGACTCCGCCTGCTTCAGCCGCCCCGCAAGATGCGTTACCCAGTCAGCCATCAGCCGGATGGCATCCGGTTCAAGCCGCTGCGGAGCAGCCTGGCCAGCAGCTGCAAACAGCCCGGTGTAGGCCTGTCCGCGGCGGGCATCGATCAGCGGGATGATCCAGTCGGGTCCATATCCGCCTTGTCCCGCTTCAGCAGCCGGGCCTTCCGCCTGCTTAACCAGCGCGGCAGCATAACCGCCCCAGGCCAGCGCATGCAGGCTGGAAACGCCGGCAACCGGCACCTTCCAGGCCCAGGCCAGTGTCTTGGCCGCAGATACCGCAATGCGCGTTCCGGTGTAAGAACCCGGGCCGACGCCGACGGCAATCCCTTTTAGCATGGACGCATCGGTACCGCTGGCCTGCATCGCCTGCTCGATTATCGGGAGCAGATGCACCGAATGGTTCCGCTCCCCGGATGCATTAATCTCATGCAGCACCCTGCCTTCCTCCGTAACAGCTACGCCCAGAATGGCCGTCGAAGTATCCAGCGCCAAAAGCCGCTTGCGCGGCCCGTTATTTTCGTTCATCATCATTCGTTACCCCACTTCTGGATCAGCTCGCGGCACAGTCCGCCGTATGGCTCACCGGCTGCCTTCACCGTAATCAGGCGTTCCTCCGGTCCGGCCGTTTCCATGTATAGATGCAGATGCCGCTGCGGCATCAAATCTGTAATGATACTGCTCCATTCCACCAGGCAGACTCCCTGCCCGTAGAAATATTCATCGAGCCCCAGCTCGTCCGCTTCCTGCGGGGAGATCCGGTACACATCCATATGGTACAGCGGCAGGCGTCCGTTGTATTCTTTGATAATAGTAAATGTAGGACTGTTCACAATCCCCTCTACACCCAGATGGCGCGCAAAAGCCTGCGAAAATGCCGTCTTGCCGGCACCCAGGTCACCATCGAGGCCAATCACCATGCCTGCCGATGCCGCACCGGCTATCGCAGCTGCAAGCAGCTCCGTATCCTGAAGGCTGTGTGAACGGTATGTAAATACCGTTTCAACATTATTGTCCAAGCTGCAACTCCACCTTATATAGAATCCTTTTAAAGACATGAACCGACATAGCATAACAATACTTTTAATTATATCGGTATGCTACTTGTCCCGCAACAACCCCCTCTATTCCCGGCTGCCGGCCGCAAAGGAGGAATGCGGTTGTCTGCTTGTCTCTGCCTGTTGTTTCTTCGGGTTGTGTCCGGAAAACAGGCTGTGCAGCACCATTCCCCCGATAATGATGGCAATTCCAATCCAGGACAGCAGAGAAGGCAGCGGCGCAGCCAGAATCAGAATCTCCCCGATCAGCGCAAACAGCACCTCCAGCGACTGGGTAGCTTCCACCGCAGCCAGTCCGCCCATGCTGCTGCGGACCATATCCGTAGCCCGGAAAAACAGGACGGTGGCAATTACACCTGAGGATAGGGCGACAATGACAGACTGTAAGGTCTGCGGGCCGGAGGGCAGCCCGGTATCTGCCAGACCGATAAGCGAGATCATAAGCCAGAACGGCAGGCTGGCCAGCGTCATGCCAAGAATACGCTGAAACACGTCGAGCCGCTCTCCGCACAGCTCCATTGTTTTGCGGTTCCCAAGCGGATAAGCAAAGGACGCGATCAGAACAGGAACTATGCCCAGCAGCACCTGTGAAGGTTCAAGCTCACGGGCATGATCAGCCTGGAGCAGTGCTACACCAGCCAGAATGATCAGGGACAGCCCGAGGCCGCGCAGCGGAATCCTGCCACGTTCATAGACGCTTGCGCCACCGGAGCCGGCAACCCATTGTCCGAAGAACGGGGCCAGGAGTGAACCGGAGATAATGGTAATCTGCCAGGTTCCGGCGGTCAGCCAGCCTGGCGCATAAGCAGCCGCGAAGCAGATTGGCGCGTAGAACAAGCCAAAGCCGACCGTTCCCCAGAGCAGCCAGGCCCCCGGGCGCTCCTTCATCGCTGCCAGCAGCGGCTTCAGCCTGCCGCGTCCCGCAACGATCGCCACCAGAAACGGGAGTGTAAACAGATAGCGCAGTGAGGCGCTCCAGGCCCAGCTTCCTCCCGACAGCTCCATGCGCCGGTTAAGGACAAAGGTTACCGCAAAAAACAGCGCCGAACAGACGCCAAGCAAAATAGGACGCACGCTCATCATCTCTTTTCATCAAATTCACCTCCCCAATATAGGGCCAGGCTTTCGCCAACGTCAACCCTTGTGTCAGCTGTACGGCAGCTTGGTCCGGGTACAAGGCTGCTGTCCCTTTTCCATGAAGCACAACCGGCGAGGCAAGCATCCTGCAGCAGGCTGCCTGTTTATGAAACACAGCAAAACAGAGCAGCCGTTCCCCGTATCCGGACAACGCTGCTCTGTCATTAATAGAAAAATGTAAAACCACTCGGTTAAACCTCAATCCTGCTTCAGCTGTATAACCTGCAGCTACTTCCTCTGCTCCTCCAGCCGGTCTACACCGACTGTATGCGTATTGGTTGGCCGTGAGCCAACCTGTACGGTTGCCATGCCATTTTCCTCGTCCACACGCTCGATCCAGACCGACTCGCCGTCCAGATGAACCGGGATCATCTCCTTGGATGTATAGATATCCATCGCACGTTTTACGTCCATGATTCAAGTCTCCTTTGAAAGCATGCGCTTTATTTTTTAACAGTACCGTCTCAAAAAAGTGGATCTTCCTGCACTTCATCCGCCTCAGGCTCACCGATGGTGTCATCGGCATCGAGATATCCGGCCTCCGGACCGGAATCCGTGTCATCCGGATCGGCAACAATGCCGGCCCAGTCCACAACCTCGGCAGGAATATCCTGTTCGGATAAATCATCAAGCCATTCCTTGCGCCCTTTGCCCATGGTTCTTATCCCTCCGCTTTTCTCTATACACGACAGACATAACTGCCGGGACGCCGGCTTTTTACAAGCCCGGCTTTATTTTTTCCCAAGACTCGCAAAAAATGCATCAGGGTAGAAACTGCGCCCGCACACCATACTAAACAGTAATTACATGATGGGGTTCAGCTCATACAGCACTTATACAGCACTTATAACTCAGGAGGCGATATCCATGCATACCGTCTGGAAAGGGGCCATCAGCTTCGGCCTGGTGCACGTCCCGGTCAAAATGTTCTCGGCAACCGAGGATAAAGATATTTCACTCCGTTACATCCATAAGGAATGCGGAAGCCCGCTGTCCTATGTCCGTAAATGCCCTGTATGCGAAAAGGAAGTCGGGTGGGAGGAGATCGGCAAGGGCTATGAATATGAAAAGGGGAAGTTTGTCCTGTTCGACAAGGAAGAACTAGAGCAGCTGACCGAGGAGAGCAGCAAGAGCATCACCATTCTCGATTTCGTGGATTTGACGGAGATTGACCCGATTTATTTTCAAAAAACCTACTACCTGTCTCCGGACCAGGCCGGCACCAACGCCTACCGTCTGCTGATGGAGGCCATGCGTCAGAGCGGAAAAATCGGGATCGCCAAAATTTCCATCCGGTCCAAAAGCAGTCTGGCAGCCATCCGGGTGCTGGAGAACTGCCTGGCGATTGAGACGATTTTTTATCCGGATGAGGTGCGTCCTGTAACCCAGGTTCCGGGCCTGCCGGAAGCGGGAATTGTCAGCGACAAGGAGCTGGAAATGGCCAAGCTGCTGATCTCCCAGCTGTCCACTCCGTTTGAGCCGGGCAAATATACCGATGATTACCGTCAGCGGATGCTGGATCTGATCTCGCATAAAATTTCCGGCGAGGAATTCCACATCGCACCGGCCCGCCAGGAGAACAATGTAATTGACCTGATGGCCGCTCTGCAGGCCAGCATCGAAGCGGTTCAGCATATCCCGAGCGATCCCGGGACCGCTCCTGCTGCAGCTGCAGGCAAGCCCAAGACGGGGGCCGGCACCCGGAAAAGAACAGCCAAGGCCAGCGGCGCAGAAGCAGCAGCCGGTACTCCTGTCCTCAGCGAAGCAACCGGACCCATTCCGGTCATTGCCCCCAAGACCAAACGGCGCAGCTCCAAAAGCAAAGAGACCGTATCCTGACGTGGACGGTCCGGCACCAAAGGAGGCGGTATGATGGAATTGAAGCCTGTTACACCGTTCGAACCGGTACTTGCTGCTCAGCTTCCCTCCGGCAGCCAGTGGATTGCACAGATCAAATGGGACGGGGTCCGTATGCTGTCCTATTATGACGGCAGCCGCATAGAGCTTGTTAACCGCCGGGGCAACCGGCGCACGATGCAATACCCCGAATTGACTGTACAGGACCGCTATTGCCGGGCAGACAGCTTCATCCTGGACGGTGAGATTATCGCGCTGGTCGGCGGCAAGCCGTCCTTTCATGAGGTGATGCGCCGTGACGGCGTTAGAAGCGAAGCCGCAGTCCGCGCCGTACTGCCGCAGGTTCCGGTACTCTATATGGTCTTCGACATGCTGTACTGCGGCGGCAAGTGGCTGCTGGATCAGCCCTTGTCCATGCGGCAGCAGATGCTGCAGGATATGCTGCTGCCCCATTCCCATGTGCAGAATGTGCCAAGCTACACTGATCCGGCCCAGCTGTTTGCCGCTGCCGGCAGCGGGGGATTAGAGGGGATTGTCTGCAAAGACCTGAGCAGCACCTATGCTCTAGGCGGCAAAGACAAACGCTGGCAGAAGCGCAAGATCATCCTCGACGTAACGGCTGTAGCCGGAGGAGTCACCTTCCGGGACGGGACCGTGAATGCCCTGCTGCTCGGCCTTTATGACAATGAAGGCAGGCTGCACTACATCGGCCACGCCGGGGCGGGCAGAATGACCGCCATGGACTGGCGTAATCTGACTGCCCAGGCCCATAACCTGACTGTACCTGCATCGCCTTTTGCAGCCATGCCGGAGCGCAGTAAGGATGCAGTATGGATCAGGCCAAGCCTGGTGTTCAAGCTGCATTTTCTGGAATGGAATCCCTCCGGAACGCTGCGCCAGCCGGTCATCCAGGCGCAGGTAGATCTGCCGGCTGAGGCCTGCCGCCTTGAGCAGAGAGGCTGAGCTCTATTTTACAGGAGGTGAATCTGTATGCCGGCAACCCTTAAAGGCACGATTACCATTGACGGACAGGAGATCACGGTTACGAATCCCGAGAAGCCGCTTTGGCCGGAGATGGGGATTACGAAGCGGATCTATCTGCAGAAGCTGGCCGCTCTTTCGCCTTACCTGCTCAGCTACTGCAGAAACCGGCTGCTGACGGTGATAAGATACCCTCACGGCGTGCCCGGGATGTCCTTTTACCAGAAAAACGCCCCCCAGCCGCGGCCTGAATATGTAAAAACAGCTGTGCAGGACGGAATCGAATATATTGTTCTGCACGGCTTGCCGGAGCTGTTATGGCTGGGGAATCTGGCCGCGCTGGAGTTTCACCCTTCCCTGCATTACGCCGGAAGCAGCCTGCCCTGTGAGTGGATGATTGACCTCGATCCTTCCCTTGAGGTGGAGCCGCGCATTATGGAAGCAGCCGCCCTGGTTGGCGATGTGCTCAAATCACTGGGGCTGTCCTCGGTTCCCAAGACCTCGGGAGCAACAGGGGTTCAGATTATTGTTCCGGTACAGCAGGGTATTACCTTTGAAGAGCTGCGCAAGACCGGACATTTTATCGGGCGTTATGTGACCGAGAAGCGTCCCGACCTGTTCACGCTGGAACGCTTGAAAAAACACCGCGGTGACAAGATTTATTTTGATTATCTCCAGCACTACGGCGGCAAAACGCTGGCTGCCCCGTATACTCCCCGGGCACGTCCGGGAGCTACCGTGTCCACTCCGCTGCTGTGGGAAGAGGTTGCACGCAACGTGTCACCGCTTGATTATCATCTGCTGAATATTGAAGAACGGCTGAACCGCACGGGTGATCTTATAGCCATGGTAGCGCCGCAGCCTGTAGGCGAGATTGCTGCCAAGCTGCCTTGAAGCCATAGATCAGGCAGGGACAGCAGAGCCCCAGAACAGCATAGAGACAGCAATAAGCCCGCAATGCCTATAATGGCTGCGGGCTTATCAGGCGTCCAGCTTGTGGACGGAAGGTATTGTTCTATATGAGAATTCGGTACAAAGAGCTGCAGGCACCGGATTGATTACTCTGACTTTCGTAAATATACCTTCCTTCGGACAGCGTACCCGTTCCCCCGGATCACGCTAGTGGATTGATTTCTTTTTGAAGCGGCCGCCTTTTACATCATGGATGTTGCCAATGGCAACAAATGCGTCAGAATCCCAGTCTTCTACAATGGATTTGAGCTTTGCTTCTTCCAGACGAGTAATGACTACAAAAATCACCTTTTTATTTTCACCGGAAAAACCGCCTTCGCCATCCAGATACGTCACACCGCGCCCGAGACGCTCCGTCAGCGCTTCCCCGATGTCGCGGAACTTGTCGCTGATAATCCAGACTGACTTCGACTGATCCAGACCTTCGAGTGTTACATCAATCATCTTGAAGGCAATATAATAGGCAATCAGGGAAAACATGGCATTATTCCAGCCAAAAACAAAGCCCGCTCCGGAAAGGATAAAGAAGTTGAAGAACATGACTACTTCTCCGACAGAGAATGGCAGCTTCTTCGCAACCAGAATGGCCACAATCTCCGTACCGTCAAGCGATCCCCCGTATCTGACAACGAGACCGACCCCGACGCCCAGTATAACCCCGCCGAACACGGCTGCCAGCAGCGGCTCAACGGTAATCGGATTGACCGGATGCAGCAGCTGAGTACCGATCGACATGACAATGACCGCAAATAAAGTGGATAAGGCAAAGGTCTTGCCGATCTGCTTGTAGCCGATTATCAGAAACGGCAGGTTGAGCAGGGTCAGCAAAATACCGAGAGGAATATGAAAAATATGGGATAGCATAATGGAAATACCGGTTATTCCGCCGTCAATCAACTCATTGGGAACCAGAAAAATTTCCAGGGCCACCGACATCATCGATGCGCCCAGCACCATCATAATCACCCGTTGGGCGAACCGCAGTCTGGCGGTCTTCAAGGATGCTTTCTGCGGCTTTTTCTGATCCTCATTCGTAAAGATTTGCTGGCTCACAGTCATAGAACTCCCCCTATAAATAAGTGTCCAAAGAATAACTGAAAGCATAAGGTTGGGCTATACTTTCTTATATTTCTTCTCGTACTTATATTATATCACAAAAGACGGCCAAATAAGGTATGGAACATATTCGCGCCTTAGAAAAGTTAAGGTTTAGTCCTATTTTTGGTCATAAAAGCGGAGATAACAGCTGACAAAGACCTTGAATCAACTTGACATTTCTGCCCCGCTTCATGAATTTCTCAGGGTCAATAAACTCGCTGTGTTTCTGGTCTTTTTCAAAAGCGGCGGCAAGCCGGGCAACCATATCCGGGGCCAGCAGCACCGCAGTCAGCTCGAAATTGGAATAGAAGCTGCGCATATCCAGATTGGCACTGCCGGCCGTCGCCAGCAGATCATCCACGATCATGACCTTGGCATGCATGAAGCCCGCAGTATAGCGGTAAAATTTCACCCCGGCATCCTGCAGATTCTCCAGATACGATAAGGATGCAGCATAAACAAGCTTGTTGTCCGGCTTGGCCGGAATGATGATCCGCACATCCACTCCGCTCAGCACCGCATTTTTCAGTGCCCGGCAGATCGCCGGATCTGGTATGAAATAAGGCGAGGTGATCCAGATCCGCTTTCTGGCCGCCGTCAGGGCGCCAAAAAACATCTCCTGGGATGCATCCACCGCGCCGTCCGGCCCGCTGGCGACTATCAGCACAGCTTCCTCCCCGCTGCATTGATGCTCCGGAAAAAAACGCGGATGGCTGAGCCAGTCTCCGGCGGCCAGCTTCCAGTCCTTCAGGAACACATACTGCAGATCATATACCGCATCCCCCTCCAGCCTTAAATGCGTGTCGCGCCAATTGCCCATTTTGGGGTCTTTGCCCAAATAGTCATCACCGACATTCATTCCGCCCGTAAACCCTACCAGCCCGTCGACAACCATTATTTTGCGGTGATTCCGGTAATTGAACCGCCGCTCCAGCAGCGACAACAACGGCGGCAGGAAGAAATGAACCTCTACGCCGGCATTTTTCATCGTGCGGATAAACCTCTTACTCAGCGCATGACTGCCCAGACCATCGCATAAGAGGCGGACCCTCACCCCCTGGCGGGCCTTGCGGACCATAACATCCTGAAACCGGTCGCCAATCTCATCATCGCGGAAAATATAGAATTCCAGGTGGATATGCTCCCGCGCACTTTCCATCGCCTCCAGCATAGCCTCATAGGCAGCTCCGGCGTTAGGCAGAATCCGGCAGCGGTTACGCCCGGTAATCTTCATATCGGACAGCCCGGAGAGCAGACGCAGCAGGCTGCCCCGGCCGGCAAATCTGGGATTTCCGCATTCCTCTGTTTTTTTGATGATCCTGATTTTACTGCAGACATGTGTGCGGATTTCACTGCGCCGCGCCGGCGTACAGCGACTGCCTATTCTGCGGCTCTGCCAGTAATCACGCCCGAGAAAATAATAAAACGCAAGACCTGCCGGAGGGCAGCAAAAGCTGAGAAATATCCAGGCCATAGCCCTTTGGGGGCGGCGGTATTCGAACAGTATGATGGCTGCAATCTGCAGCACAAAGAGAGCCAGTAAGAGTGCAATAATGGTCAAGCCGTCACCTCCGCAATCTCTATAAACACCAGCCGGCACCCTCGTCCCCGCTGCTCCGGACAGGCTGATTCTAGTACAGGTTTTGCCGGAACTCTCCCTCTTTATTCAGGCAAACCGTTGTCATGTTCATCCAAAGGGCTGAATACATAGAGTAATAGGACAAATCGGATGAGCCCCAGGATTACAGGATTTCCGGATTCACAGCCAAGTACAAGGCGGCTGCACAGCCGCAGAAAGGAGAAGCTATGAAAGCCCAGCACAAGGATAACCGGATTACCCTGCTCGTTGTCCGCGAAGCCGGACGTCCGGTCAGACAACTGCAGCTGTCCAAGCCGCTGGCCCTGGCCCTGCCGGCTGCGGCCGCCCTTTCTATTTCCAGTCTGGTCACCTCGATGCATTTTCATGCCTCACGTTCCATTGCCGAGCTGGAGGCGGAGGCTGCTTCCTTGTCCCTGGCCAATCTCCGGATGGAGATGAAGGTGGCCGACAAGGATCAGACGCTGCAGCAGCTCCGCAGCCAGGTAACGGAGCTGTCTGAAGAAGCCGAGTTAATCAAAGACAAGCTCAAAAGTGTAAGTGAGCTTGAAGCAGAGCTGCAATCGCTGATTGACAGCGAGGAGGCGACCGGGACCGATTCAGATGCCGCTCAGGACTCTGCCTCTATTTCAGGGAATCCCCCGGCATCCGCTTCCGGAAATGCATTTGCAGTTACCTCAGCAGGCCCGTCTGCAGGCTATAGAGCAGCTGCTTTAAATGCAGGACCGCAGGTAAGTCCTGCCGCCGCTGTCGCTTCCCTGCCGGCCATCAGCTTCCGTCTGGGAGCCATCTCGGGCGCAATCAGCAGCACGGTAACTCCGCAGGTAGGCGGAGAATATATCGCCGTCTATCAGGATGATCCCCTGGGAATGGTACAGGAGACACGGGATGACTACGAAGAAATCCGCAGCCTGCTGGATGAGATGCTGGCCAGCCTGTCCACCACCATTACAGAAGCCAAAGAGGTCCGGGATGCAGAGGCCCAGCTTAAGGCCAGTCAGGCCCTCGCTGAAAAAGCTCGTCTGGCTCCGGCCGTTATCTGGCCCACCCGTTCCAAGGTTATTACCTCCAGCTTCGGCTACCGTTCCGATCCCTTCAAGGGAATCTCCGCCTATCACTCGGGCATTGACATTGCCGGCAGTATTGGAGACCCCATCTATGCGGCCATGGAGGGTGAGGTTACTGCATCGGATCAAATGGGCGCAAGAGGCAAATACATTATTATCAAGCATGCAAACGGTCTCGAAACCTGGTACATGCATCTGAACAGCATGACCGTCTCTGCCGGAGATAAGGTCAGCAAAGGCGAGCAAATCGGTACCCTCGGCAATACCGGGCGCAGTACGGGGCCACATTTGCATTTTCAGGTTATCAAGCAGAATAAAGCGGTCAACCCTTTGGGTTATGTCAAACCATAGAACATGGATGAGAGGTGGGTATACATGTGGAATAGACGCAAGCAGGCTGCGCCGTTCCGGCCGACGGATTCGCTGATCGGCCACGGGGGCAATCTGGAGGGCAAGGTGCAGTGTGATACGAACTTGCGGATTGAGGGGAACTTCAGCGGGGAAATCCAATGCCAGGGGACCGTTACAATCGGTGAACAGGGAACCGTACGCTCCACGATTAAAGCCAAGGAAATCATCATCGCCGGAAAAGTGTACGGTGACGTCACAGCGGACCAGCGGCTCACCATGACAGGCACTGGCCAGCTGCACGGTAACATTCTGGCGGGCGCGCTGAGTATTATGGAAGGCAGTGTGCTGAACGGCTCAATCGCTACAGCCGAACAACCTGCTGCCTTACTGTCAGACGCTGCCGCCGGGGCGGAGAACACAGACAAAGCAGGCAAACGCGGGTCCAAGCAGCAGGGCAAACGCGAAGCGGGCTAAGCGGGCGCTGCCCGCTTAGCCTCACTTTTATTACATCAGATAACCTGTTTAAGCAGCTACGTCCCTTTTACTGAAGACAAGCCAGGAAACCGCCAGGAACAGCACATAGTATGCAGCCAGCACTGCAACCGAGAATCCAAGGCTGACCCCTCCCGGACCCGTATCGCTGAGCAAATAGCCCCGCAGGTCCATATGAGTGAAAATCAGATACTTGGCCCACTCGAAGCGTTCAGGATTAAAAATCTGGACAAAAATATTTTTGGTGAACATGATAAACAGCGACAGTCCGATCGCCAGCCCGCTTGCACGGAAGACACTGGAGACCATAAATGCAAGGGCTGCTGTCAGGAACAGCTCAATGTAGCGGCAGAACAAATCCATCAATGAGTATTCCGCCGGGGTCCAGGACATCAGATTGGTTACATCAGAGGTATCCTGTCCGGAGAAAATGAGCGATGACGCATATCCGAAAGCAACCAGCACAGCAGTGCTGAGCAAGCTGAACAGAATCATCGAAATGTATTTCGAGAGCAGAATTTTGGAGCGGCTCCACGGACGGATCAGCAGCAGCTTGATGGTCCCCCAGGAAAATTCACCGGCCACAGCATCAGAAGCGATCACCACCGTAAAGATGGTATTCAAAAAGAAGGAGATCGTAACCGTCAGCTGAAAATTATCCCACACTCCAACCGGATCAGAACTGCTTGTAAAATAAATCAGTGCCGGAAACAGCGCACTCATGAGTCCCAAGATAACCAGCATAACCCATGTGCGGACCCGGCTGTAAATCTTGATGTTCTCATTATGTATGAGAGCTGCGAACTCACCCAATGCCTTCACCTCCGGTAATCTCCAGGAATTGATCTTCCAGTGACCGTGCCAGCGCCCTGATGCTATAAACTTTGAAGCCTGCTGCCACAAGTTTTGCATTCAGCTCAGCAATGTCCTCACGTGCGGCCTCCACGGAGATCCCCCCGGTTTTTAACACGCCTTGTCCAAGCACGGCCAGCGCACCCTCAGGATCATCAACCTCAAACAGCGTTTCCGTAACCGGCATTACAGCGTCTCCTACTGCTTTCAGCTGCTTAACATCAATCAGCCGGCCGTTCTGGATGATGGCCACACTGTCACACATCAGCTCCATCTCGGACAGCAGGTGGCTGGAGACAAATACGGTCGTCCCCTCCTCCTGGCACAGCCGCCGCAAATAGTCGCGCAGCTCCCGGATGCCCTGGGGATCAAGACCATTCGTCGGCTCATCCAGGATCAGCAGCTTCGGCCGGTGCAGCAGGGCCTGGGCCACGCCCAGCCGCTGGCGCATACCGAGTGAATAGGTTTTGACTTTGTCGTTAATTCTCTGGCCAAGCCCGACCAGCTGCACAACCTCATCAATCCGCTGCTTCGTGACACCGGGAACCATCCGCGCATACTGGCGCAGATTCTGGTACCCGCTCAGGAACTTGTACATTTCCGGATTCTCCACGATCGCGCCGACATTGGCCACAGCCTCTTCAAAATGATCCTTGATGCTGCGTCCGCAGATCAGAATGTCGCCGCGGCTGATCGAGATCAAGCCGACCATCATGCGGATCGTAGTTGTTTTCCCGGCGCCATTGGGCCCAAGGAACCCGAAAATCTGTCCGGACGGAATATCCAGCGTCAGATCACTTACCAGCGTTTTGGAGCCGATTTTTTTGGTTACCCCCATCAGGCTGGCTACAGGCTTATTCGCCGATTCTGCCGTAAGTGGCATTTCTTCACTTCCTTTCTTTCGTTTATAAAATGAAATATTCAAATCTCCAAGCATGGTTCAAGTCATAACTCCGGGGATTGGTTGGATTTCAGGCTGCTGTTGGTGTACAGAATAGATTTGAAGTTTTCCTAACGTGATGGCCGTGACTCCAGGGAATGTTTCGACTTCCAGCCGCTGTTGTCTGCAGATTTCTTGAACATACTCGCTGTTCGCGGTATAAATCCGCAGACTGCCTATGCTTCCGTAGCGAGCTTTTCTGCGAAAAGCTTTCAGGCTGACGCTCCGCTCTTCCAGTTCCAAAATTCCCTTCGTTACTCTTACCTTGCATAGATTTTGAAAAATTTCATTTTATTTATTTTCCATTTTACCACATCTTACCTTTTTCCTGAAAATCAGGGATAAGGGAAGAGCTAACTATCTAATAGACGGTTTAACAGGACGATAACACTGCATCTATAGAAAATTTTTAGAAGAATGTCGCTCCATGCTCTACCCCTCTACCTATAAGCCGAATTATAAGCCGCCTATCTTTAAACAGGACAATTGTTCTACAGAAATAACGGGATTTTTCCCTCTATTACGACTAACTCTGGCTACTTTGGGGGAGGTTTGCCCATTCCTGCATTTTGGACTGGGCTGACAGACCTGCTTTAATGGAGTTAATCCATGATTAACTATTCATCATGCTTAGGGTGGAGGAGTGCCACCAGCTATACTGGTATATATGAAAAAGGGCCGTATCCTCCGCCAAGCGGACGAATACAGCCCTTTTCTCTTTATTCCATTAAGCCGGTCAAAAAGACCCGGCTATGATGATTTAGCCTCCAACACGCGCAAGCTCACGCATATTGGCTTCAAAAGCAGCCATCAGGGCAGCTTCGCCGGTCAGGCCGGTCTGCTCTACCTTGCGGATCTGCTCCAGCATCCGTTTGTAATCCTTCGGAATGACACGGACGAACTTAGGCAGCGACGCTTCCCAGCTGTCCAGAATCCGGCCTGCGGCAGCACTGCCAGTAAGCTCGGCATGACGGCTGATCAGCTTGTGCAGCTCTGCTGCTTCCTCAGCTTCTTCAACCCGCTCCAGCAGGACCATTTCCAGGTTACAGCGTTTGATGAAGCTGTTCTCCGGATCGTAGACATAGGCGATACCGCCGGACATTCCTGCCGCGAAGTTGCGGCCGGTTGCACCCAGCACGGCTACACGGCCGCCGGTCATATATTCACAGCCATGGTCGCCCACGCCTTCTACGACTACATTCGCGCCCGAGTTGCGGACAGCAAACCGTTCGCCGGCAATACCGTTGATATAGGCTTCACCGCCGGTTGCCCCGTAGAGCGCGGTATTTCCGATAATAATGTTATCTTCAGCGGCAAAGGTAGCCTTTGGCGACGGCTTGATAATCAGCTTGCCGCCGGACAGTCCCTTACCTACATAGTCATTGGAGTCGCCTTCGACCGTAATCGTAATCCCCTTAGGTACGAAAGCACCAAGACTTTGTCCGGCAGAGCCGGTGAAATTCAGGCGGATCGTATCATCCGGCAGTCCGGCAGCCCCGTATTTGCGGGTCAGCTCGCTGCCCAGGATCGTGCCGACAGCACGGTTAACGTTGGTGATCGGCAGGGATACCTCCACCGGCTGGCCGGATTCCAGTGCCGGAGCCGCCAGATCGAGGAGCTTCGATACATCAATCGTTTCTTCCAGGCCGTGGTTCTGGAACTTGCTGCGGAAGCGGGTGCTTCCTTCCGGCAGTTCCGGTGTATGCAGCAGGCCGCTCAGATCGACGCCCTTCTTCTTCCAGTGGTAATCAGCATGGACTGCATCCAGGCAATCCGTGCGTCCAACCATCTCTTCAATGGTCCGGAAGCCAAGCTCTGCCATAATTTCGCGCAGATCCTGAGCTACAAAGGTCATGAAGTTAACGACATGCTGCGGATCACCGGTAAAGTTTTTGCGCAGATCCGGATTCTGGGTGGCAACGCCGACCGGACAGGTGTCCATCTGGCAGACGCGCATCATGATACAGCCTACCGCTACGAGCGGCGCGGTTGCAAATCCGTATTCTTCGGCTCCCAGCAGTACAGCTACCGCAAGGTCGCGTCCGCTGAGCATCTTGCCGTCGGTTTCCAGTACAACACGGTCACGCAGATTGTTCAGCATAAGCGTCTGGTGAGTCTCGGCAAGCCCGAGCTCCCACGGCAGACCGGCATGGCGGATCGAGTTCATCGGGGAAGCCCCGGTACCGCCGTCATAACCGCTGATCAGGATAATGTCGGCACGGCCTTTGGCTACGCCTGCGGCAATCGTTCCGACCCCAACCTCAGACACCAGCTTGACGTTAATGCTGGCCCGCGGATTAGCATTCTTCAGATCATAGATCAGCTCTGCCAGATCCTCGATCGAGTAGATGTCATGATGCGGCGGCGGCGAGATCAGGCCTACGCCTGCTGTAGAGCCGCGCACTTCCGCTACCCAAGGATAAACCTTGCGGCCCGGAAGCTGTCCGCCTTCACCAGGCTTCGCTCCCTGTGCCATCTTGATCTGGATTTCATCGGCGTTCACCAGATAGTTCGAGGTTACCCCGAAACGTCCCGATGCCACCTGCTTGATCGCACTGCGGCGGGAATCGCCGTTAGCGTCTGGGATGAAGCGGGCCGGATCTTCCCCGCCCTCACCGGTGTTGCTCTTCCCGCCGATGCGGTTCATTGCAATCGCCAGCGTCTCATGGGCTTCCTTACTGATAGAGCCGAATGACATGGCTCCGGTCTTGAAGCGTTTCATGATCGATTCTGCCGATTCAACCTCCTCCAGCGGAACCGGCTGGTTCACGGATTTGAATTCCAGCATGGAGCGGATCGTCTGGTGCTTCTTGCTCTCCCCTTGAACAAGCGCCGCATATTTCTTATACAGCGCGTAGTCACCGCTTCGTACAGAATGCTGCAGCAGATGAATGGTCTGCGGGTTGAACAAATGATCTTCCCCGTCACTGCGCCATTGATAATCACCGCCGGAATCGAGCACCTTGTCGTTGCCGTCCTTGTCGGTGAAAGCGCGGTTGTGGTGCATCAGCGCTTCAGCCGCCACTTCCGCAAGGCCGATACCGCCGATGCGGGAAGGTGTCCAAGTGAAGTAACGGTCCACGAACTCTGAGCTCAGGCCGACCGCTTCAAAAATCTGTGCGCCGCGGTACGACTGAATTGTGGAGATTCCCATTTTGGACAATATTTTAACTACGCTCTTCGTCGCAGCCTTGATGTAGTTCTTAACAGCCTTCTCATGCGAGATGCCGCGCAGCAGACCCTGGCCGATCATATCGTCCAAGCTCTCAAAAGCAAGGTAAGGATTGACTGCACTTACGCCGTAGCCGAGCAGCAGCGCGTAATGATGTACTTCACGCGGTTCGCCGGACTCCAGCAGAATGCTGACCTTGGTCCGCGATCCGGAGCGGATCAGATGGTGATGCAAGCTGGATACAGCAAGCAGCGCCGGAATGGCTGCATTCTCACGGTCTACACCGCGGTCAGACAGGATAAGGATATTGTGGCCTTTGGCCATTACACGGTCAGCCGCTTCATTCATACGCTCTAGCGCGATGCGCATGCCTTCCGCTCCAAGCTCAGCCGGGAACAGGATCGGAATCGACATCGACTTGAAGCCGGCACGGCGGACGTGGCGGATCTTAGCGAAATCCTCATTGGAGAGGATTGGCGACTCAAGGGAAATCTGGCGGCAGCTCTCAGGTTCAGGCTTCAGCAGGTTGCGTTCCGGACCGATTGTGGTAGCTGTAGACGTAATCAGCTCCTCACGGATAGCATCGATCGGCGGGTTGGTTACCTGTGCAAACATTTGTTTAAAGTAGTTGTAGAGACGCTGCGGACGGTCCGAAAGCACGGCCAGCGGGGCATCATAGCCCATCGAGCCGACGGCTTCGGCGCCGGTGGAGGCCATAGGCTCAAGCACCTTGCGCAGATCTTCAAAGGTATAGCCGAACGACTGCTGCAGCTGCTGCACATTGTCATGCTTAGGATTCGGCAGCTCAGGCGCTTCAGGAAGCTGATCCAGACCGATCAGATGCTCATCGAGCCACTGGCGGTACGGCTGCTCGGAGGCGATTTGGGCTTTAACTTCCTCATCCGAGATAATCCGGCCCTGCTTCGTATCAACCAGCAGCATACGTCCCGGTCTCAGCCGGTCTTTGTATAATACATCCTCTGCCGGAATATCAAGTACTCCCGCTTCCGAGGACAGAATAATCATATCGTCTTTGGTTACATAATAACGCGCAGGACGCAGACCGTTGCGGTCAAGCATCGCACCGATTTGCACACCGTCGGTAAAGCCCATTGCGGCCGGCCCGTCCCACGGCTCCATCAGCGTGCTGTGATACTCGTAGAACGCCTTCTTCTCTTCGCTCATAGTCTCATGGTTGCTCCAAGGCTCAGGCACCATCATCATGGCCACATGCGGCAGGGAGCGTCCGCTGAGATAGAGGAATTCAAAGGTGTTGTCGAACATAGCGGTATCCGAACCGTCAGGATTTACAATCGGCTTGATTTTGCCGAGGGATTCCCCGAATACTTCACTCTTGAACAGGGACTGGCGGGCATGCATCCAGTTCACATTCCCCCGCAGCGTATTGATCTCACCGTTGTGGATCATGAAGCGGTACGGGTGGGCACGCTCCCAGCTCGGGAACGTGTTCGTGCTGAAACGGGAGTGAACGAGGGCAATTGCCGACTCCAGGTCTTCGTTCTGCAGATCCAGGTAGAACTGGCCTACCTGCTCGGTTGTCAGCATGCCTTTGTATACGATCTTGCGGCAGGACATGCTTGGCATATAAAAGGATTCAGCCTCTTCAACACCGCCGTAGCGGATAGCGAGCTCTGCACGTTTGCGGATTACAAACAGCTTGCGTTCAAAAGCCAGCTCATCAGCAAGGCCTTCCGAACGGCCGATAAACACCTGGCGTACATAAGGCTTGGCAGCCTTAGCGGTTTTGCCCAGCATTTCATCATAGGTGGGAACATCACGGTATCCCAGCACGGTCTGGCCTTCTTCAGCAATAATCTCGCTTAACAGAGCTTCATGACGGGCGCGGATCTCCTCGTTATGAGACAAAAAGATCATACCCACGCCATATTGGCCCTGTTCCGGCAGCTCAAAGCCAAGCTTACTGGCTTCACCGGCAAAGAAACGGTGCGGAATTTGCAGCATAATGCCGGCTCCGTCACCGGAGTTCGGCTCGCTTCCCTGTCCGCCGCGATGCTCCATATTAAAGAGCATGGTCAAAGCGTTGCTTACGATATCATGGGAAGGTTTACCTTTAATATGGGCAACAAAGCCCATGCCGCATGCATCTTTTTCGAACTGGGGATCATAAAGACCTTGTTTGTTGGGCAGTTCAGTGTGTCTCATCATACGCAACCTTTCTATTCTAAAGTAGTACCTTGATTCTCAGGAAAATGTTACAAAGAAATTCTTAATATTTATTCAAGCCAGATTGGTTATATAAGTTTATCATCGACCTGACATGAGCGCAATTTAAAGTTTTTTATGAGTTTGATTAACATTTGTTTTTACGGTACAGCTTTACTGAGTGAAAGTGTAAAAAAACTTTATCGCGCATATTTATGCATAACTATTGTATAAGCTCTTATTCAATGAAAACGCTTTAGACTGTTTTCGTTTTCACTATATACTCTTTTTTATGGACTTTTCCGCATATAAAAAACACAAGGGCGCCCCCGCGGGGACGCCCTTTGTACATATCAGCCGTTTTCAGATCATGTGATTATACAGTCAAAACTTGTTCACCTTTTACAGAAATTTCATTCTCCTGCTCACGGGTCATGAAGTACGTAAACGTAAGGGCCAGGAACACAATCCCATAAATGGCCAGCACTCCCGCATCGCTCCACATCACACCGTAATTGCCGGTGGAAATGGCTGCCTTGAACCCGCGGACACTGTAGGTCATCGGAAGCAGCGGATTGAAGAACTTCATCCAGCCCGGAATCAGCTCCAGCGGGAAGGTTCCTGCGCTGGTTGTCAGCTGGAAGATCAGAATCACAATGACTACAAAGCGTCCAGGCTGATCCAGCCAGGTTACTATCGCCTGGATCATCCACATGAACGAGATGCTGGTGATGAAGGTAAATGCATAGAACAAGGCCACATTCTGTACCTCAAGGCCAAGGCCGTACAGTACAATCATTGCCGCCATCAGCGACTGGAGCACGCTCATCATTGAGAAGGTCAGCGTACGGCTGACAAAGCGGTTGAACCGGGTTGCACCGATGACCTCGGAGCCGCTCATCGGAATAACCAGTGTGCAGATCAGTGCGCCAACAAATAATCCGAGCGACAGGAAGTAAGGGGCAAAGCCTGTGCCGTAATTCGGCACTGCGCTGACCTTCACTTCTTCAATCTGCACCGGCTGTGCGAACATGGACACCAGCGCATCCGTCTTGTTCACCGTGCTGGTCTGTGAAGCGGCATCTCCAAGCTTGGAGGCCAGCTCGCCGGAGCCGGACTTCAGCTCATCAAGGCCGTCCTTCAGCTGGCCCGCACCGTCGCTGAGCTTCTTCGAGCCGTCTGCTACGGAGTTCAGGCCGCTGCTCAGCTGGCCTGCGCCTGCCAGCAGCTTGGAGGTGCCGGCTTCCAGCGCCTTGCCCCCGTCAGCCAGCTTCGCTCCGCCTGCGGCTGCTTCGTCCAGCTTCGCGCCGAACTGCTGCATCCCGGCGGACAATGTGCCGCCGCCGGTTTCCAGCTTCGCTGCGCCGGCCAGGAGCTGCTGCTGCCCGGCCAGCAGCTGCGTGCTGCCTGCATTCAGCTGCTGCGCACCTTCATGCAGCTGGGTAACCCCCGCGTCCAGCTGCTGTGTTCCCGCCTGCAGCTGATTCGCGCCCTGCACCAGCTGCCCGTGGCCGCTGTGCAGCGAGGTTGCGCCAGCCAGCAGCTGCTGCTGGCTCTGATCGAGCTGCGCTGTGCCTTCGGCTACAGCGGCGCTTGCGGCCAGCAGCTTCTGCACGTCTGCACTCGCAGCAAGCTGAGGGTTCGACTTGGCCAGCTGCTGCAGGCCGTCTGATACTGCCTTGGCAGCGGCACTAACCTTCGCGCTGCCTTCCTTGGAAGCCTGAAGACCGGCTTCCAGCTTCGCACTGCCTTCACTGGCGTCTGTCAGTCCGGCTGCCAGCTTCGCGCTGCCGTCCACGACAGACTTCGTGCCGGCCGCAAGCTTCGCTGTTCCGTCTACTGCCGACTGTGTGCCGGCCTGCAACGCCTTGGCTCCGGCTTCAGTCTTCTTCAGTCCGGCGCTGAGCTGCTTGCTGCCGTCAGCAGTCTGGGCAACGCCTGCCTGCAGCTTCTTGTGTGCAGCGGATAATTGCTCAAGTCCGCCTGCCAGGGCGCTGCTGCCGCTCTCCAGCGCCGCAGCCCCGGTATTCAGGGCGGTTACGCCTTCAGTCAGCGGAGCTACACCTTCTACCAGCTTGCCCGTGCCTTCGGTCAGCACAACCAGATTATCCTTCAGCTTGAGTGCGCCGTCATCCAGCTTGGCTGCGCCGTCGGCAATTTTCGTTGCACCGTCTCCGGCATCGCCGAGCCCATCGGCGATTTCCGTAATTTTATCAAACACGGAAGTTGTATAAGCTTCAGTGATTTTGGCGGATACCTTGGTCTTGATATCCTTTACTGCAGTCCCGCCGATCTGGCCGGCCAGGAAGTTATAGCCTTCATTCGGCTCATAGATGATTTTGGCCGGCTGCGGATCTGCTTCCAGCAGTGTCGTCGCGTTCGCAGAAAAATCCTCAGGAACAATAATCGCCATGTAATACGTATTATCGTCCAGACCGGCTTCCGCCTCTGCACGGGTTACGAAATGCCATTTGAACCCGTCGGTCTTTTTAAGCTCCTCCACCAGATCACTTCCGGCGGTAAGCCGGGAGCCCTCGTACTCGGCGCCCTTATCCTCATTGACAACAGCCACCGGCAATTCGTTCATCTTACCGTACGGGTCCCAGAAGGCCTTGAGGAACAATCCGCTGTACAGCACGGGAATGAACAGGACGACAAACATGGGAATCAGCACCTTCGGATTCTTCAGCGCCGCGCCCAGGTCCTTGAAAAAGACAGATAAAGATTTCATTCTGGTTCTCTCCTTATAATCATATGCTCTTTATACAATGCTATAAATCTCTCTCTGTTTAAGCGGTACTGCGAATTTGCTGGCTGGATGAAAGTTGCAGTAACACCAGATGACCATTTTCCCCATTCGGTCATTCAAAGGCAAAAAAAATTTGTTCAGCCATTCTGCAACACTCTCCATAGGCAGCGCCGCATTCAGGGACAGCGGACAAACTGTGCCCCGGTCCCTCCCGCAGTTCATGATTTACTGTGCCAGGCCATCTGACAGAAACAAGTGAAAATAATCCTTGATCTGTTCCTTGCTCAAAGGTACATGCACCTTGTTCAGCTCGGCGGTCAGTACAATGTACAGCCTGAACATGACTATGGACACGATCTTGGGGTCGCACGGCTTGATCTCCCCTTGCTGTATGGCCTGTTCCACCTCCCGTTCCAGATATTCCAGCACAACGTTCTCGAGCTTGTCGAGCCCGTCACCGGCCTGCGGCGTTCCGAAATCGCGACTTTCCTGGGAAAGCTTGATAAACAGCTCATGTTCGCTTCGAAATTCAAGCAGTGCATCCAGCACCCTGTGCAGGTTATCAAAAAACGGCTTATCCCGCCTGATCTCCCGCTCGGCGATATGCTTCATCTCGGTAATGACATCACGCAGAATCTCATCAAACAGCTGCTCCTTATTCGTAAAAAAGGTATAAATCGTGCCTTTTCCGACATTCGCAATCTTGGCGACCTGATCCATTGTCGTTGCCTTATAGCCGAATAATGAAAAACATTTCGTCGCGGCCTGAAGCACCAGCTGCCTTCGATCTACCACAGCCACCTGTATCCACTCCCTTTCCTGCAAAAAAATCGCTGCCCATTGTCCTGACCACTTTACTAATCCGGTCACTTGGTCATTACTCACTTTATCACTTTCCCTTCCACTTGGCAATACCCGGCTGCGCTCTTTATTTTTAATTTATTGCAGTGTTTTAACTTTCCAATTACGTCTTATTTGTATAATGTGAGATATGGGGCTCATTCCCTTGTATAATGTAATAGAACTATTACAGAGAGGTATCTCGTATTCGATCTAAGAAGAGAACCCGCAATTCTACCCATGAAGGAAAGTAGCAGGTGAACTTATGCGAAAGAAAAGAGTACTGCTGTTTTCGGAAGGCTTCGGCACGGGCCATACAGGGGCAGCCTATGCTCTGGCCGAAGGAATCAGACTGCTTAACCCGGACGTCCAGTGTCGGGTCATTGAGCTGGGCAAATTCCTGAATCCTACGGTTGCGCCTTGGATCCTTTCCGCTTACCGCAAGACTGTCAGCAGCCAGCCCAAGCTGGTCGGCATGATGTATAAAACCCAATATCATAAATCACTGAACCGGCTGACCCGTGCAGCACTGCACCGGGTTTTTTATACTCATGCCAAAAAGGTGGTCGAGCAGCTGAGGCCCGATCTTATTATCTGCTCCCATCCGATTCCTGCTGCAGTCATCTCCAGGCTTAAGCAGCAGGGGCTGGATATACCGCTTTATACTTTGATTACAGACTATGACGCGCACGGCAGCTGGGTGAACCCTGAGGCTGACCGCTATCTGGTCTCTACCTCGCGGGTCAAATCCATCCTTACCGGGCGGGGAGTGCCGCCTGAGCTGGTTACAGTCACCGGCATTCCGGTGCACCCGAAGTTCTGGGAGCGTTCCAACAAGACATTGCTTCGTAAAGAGCTCGGACTGGCTGATATCCCCACCGTTCTGATTATGGGCGGAGGCTGGGGCCTGATGTTCGGCCAGGATGTCATGGATTCCCTTACCGCCAGAATGGATCAGATTCAGCTGATCTTCTGTATGGGGAGCAACGACAAGCTCGTAGCGCGGATGCGCTCCACTCCGCTGCTAAATCATCCTAATGTAAAAATTCTGGGCTACAGCAGCGAAATCAACAAGCTGATGGACGCTTCAGACCTGCTGATAACGAAACCGGGCGGGATGACCTGCACGGAAGGGCAGGCCAAAGGGATTCCAATGCTGTTCTACAGCGCCATCCCCGGCCAGGAAGAGAAAAACTGCCAGTACTTCGTAGAGCTCGGGCTGGCGGAGGTGCTCGACTCCCAGGTGGTGGACAAATGGTTCTCCCTCCTGCTCCGCGAATACGCGGGGATCGAGGAGCAGCGCAGACGGCGGCTCGCCCTGGAACGCCAGCAGCCCCACAACTGCGCCTCCACGGTGCTGCACCTTCTGGGCAAGACCGCAGACGGACCTGCCGAGCTGCGGAGCACACGGGCGCAGGCGCGGACAGAAGAGGCTGTTTATGTTACGCCCTGAACGATCAAAAACCTCCAATTCTGCCTGATGCAGATTTGGAGGTTTTTTAGTGTGCGCCCGGCATGGGCGATAACTTGGCGGTGAAAGTCCGCTACAGGCTTGGCAGTAGGAACTGTTAGCCAAGGGCAAGGGTGTCCGCCGCGAGGCGGAATCTGAAGGAAGCCGGAGGCAAACCCTCGGTCTGACGAACAGAAATCACATAGAAGGCATGCTGGGACGGACGAGCTTGCACTACAAAGCAAAGTCCAATACTGCCCGAATTCCAGGATGTAAATGTGGCAGATAGATGAGGGGAAAGTTATCGCTCTTACCCGGGGAGGTCTCACAGACGTCAAGTAGGGAAAAAAAAATCCGAACGACGGAGTAAAGCTT
>NZ_FNDX01000063.1 GCF_900099765.1 Paenibacillus typhae
TCGTTCGCGGAGCATGTAGAATGGCTCAATCCGAAGATTCAAGGATGGAGAAATTATTACTACACGAACTACAGCCAAAAGAGATTAGCGAAACTGGATTGGTATATTCTGCAACGCTTAACCCGGTGGTACGCAAAGAAGAGACAACGCGGGAGATGGATAAGTTCACGATCTGAGGTTAAGTATATGGCCAATAGGTATGGACTAAAAACGCTATTGTGATCTGCATGCACATGAATGACGAACATCGGAAAGCCGTATGAGGGAAAACCTCACGTACGGTTTGATGAGGAGGGGCTGGTTTAAACCCAGCCCTTTACTCTAGTAAAAAACTCTATCCAGTGAGGATATCCCCTGTGGATAGAGTTTGCAGGTGAATAAAAATTAGATTTCTTTTGCGTACGCGGGTCCCGGCAGCTTGGATATTACGACATGAAGACTGGCAGGAGCGTTGCCGCTGTTATGGTAAGCAAAAACTTCATCATCAGCAATGTGGATAACTTCACCTTCAGTGAATTCTGAATCAGCTTCATTCACAGTAATCGTTCCGTTTCCTTTGAGGGCATAAATATACACATCGGCTCCAGGATGCGTATGTGCAGGAAGCTTTTGGCCCGGCATGAAGTTAAGTACGAATACTACGCTATCCCCCTTTTGAAACAGCACTTTTTTAGTGAAACGCTCCTCCAAATGTTGAATAGCATCGTTAATATGTTTCTTTTCCATGTTGATCTCCCGCTTTCCTTTAGTTTTCCCCGGAGGGTTACAGCTTTACTTCATACTCGCAATACTCATGACCGGTAGCGTTGCATTTGATCTCTCTGACACTGACCCTGCGTCCCAGCAGCTTGCTCAAGGCCCCCTCCAGAATGGCACCTTCCAGATCACAAATCATCTTCTCTTCTTCCAGTGTCGGCAAGCCTTTGCAGAAACAATCCTCTACAGCAATGTTCAACCTATGTTCATCAGAGTAAACAATGCGCGGAATACCAATTTTCAATTCCTCAAAAAGAGCGAGGAGGTCCTCCACACTACTGACGGGAAGACTTTCACCGATTTTTCTTCCTACAGTAAGGGTTGTGCCTTTACCACCCATAGGCAAACCCTGATTCATGCCAATCAGTCTGATTGTGCGGAACAGCTCCAGCGGCACCATGTTGCCAAGCCTGACTCTGTCCATCTTTTGCATATCTTCAAAAGTATACAAGATGTCCATCTCCTTTATAATCCCTCTGCCTCTATTGTGAAGGAAAGGAAGCCGGCAATCCTTGATTCATATCAAGTTTTTCTGAAATATTGTGCGCGGAGTCACCAGAAAGTCAGCAGATTCCTGCTATGTTGGCTTTAGATGATTAGGAAGGAACGATGTGATATGGAATGTAATGCTTGCCATAAGAATTCCTGTGTGCGCCAGGTGCCGGTATTTCTGGCTTTGCCGGATCATGAGCTGCACAAGGTGGAATCTATCATAGAATCTAGATTTTATGCCAAGGGCAGCCTCGTATTCAGGGAAGGTGAGCAGTCGGATTCCCTGTTTGTTGTAAACAACGGGTTAATCAAACTAACGCAGACCAGTAAAGAGGGCAAACAGCACATTCTCCGCTTTCTTTTTCCTGGGGATTACTTTGGGCAGTTTGCCCTGCTTCATAACAAGCATCACTATGCCACAGCCGAGGTGGTGGAGAGCGGATCCATTTGCCGGATGCGGCGTGAGGATTTTATGCCGCTGTTAGCGAGTAACGCCGGGCTTGCCTTCAGCTTTCTGATGTCTGTCAGTGAGCAGCTGCAGCAGGCAGATGAGCTTGCGGGCGCACTGCATATTTTTGAAGCGGAGAAAAGACTGGCGAGGCTGCTGCTTCATCTCTACTCCAGACAGTCGCTGCTGAGCAGCGGAGAGGGGGAATATAGCCTTCGTCTGCCGGCTGCCAAAAAAGAGTTCGCAGCAATGATCGGGACAACGCCGGAAACGCTCAGCCGCAAGCTAAACAAGCTGGAGCAAATGAAGATTATCCGGATGAATAACAGGATAGTAACCATACTAGACATACTGTCACTATCCCAAATTGCAGAAATTACGGAATAGAACTAATGTTCGTATTCCGGTATTTCTATAACCAGCAGCGGATAGAGAACGGACAATACCCTTCTAATCGACATAATGCGACACCAAACTACGCCAAACAGCCTTATATACAACATTTTTCTACAAAATATTACTTAAAATTCTTTACATTTCTCTCTCGGGTGGGTTAGAATATTGCTATATTTGCAATGCTAATATTTAGAAATTCAGGGAGAGTGGAAGTATGGGGAAGTGTCCTTTTTCTTTTATGCATGGCATCCAATCACGTAAGACTAATGAGGTTTCTCCCGACGCGCACCCCAAGGACAACGAGCCTATTGCACCCATTGCCACAGCAGCTTTTCACACCCTTAGCGGACATGATGAGCTGAATGAACAGATGCGGATGATTGACCTCACAGAGGAGGATTTAAGTCTGTTGCGCCTTATGAAGCCTACGGTAGAACGTGAAATCGATTATATTACCGATCAGTTCTACAATACCGTTCTTGGTGTTAACAAGCTGGAAGCCATCATTCTGGAGCATAGCAGTATCGAACGCCTCAAAAGAACGCTGAAGGAGCATATTATTGAAATTATTGATGGTAACGTAGATGAACAATACATAGCCAAGCGGCTGACAATTGCTAAGATTCATAAGAGGGTAGGACTGGAGCCCAAGTGGTATTTATCCGCCTTCCAGAATCTTCAGAATGTTTTCATTACGGTAGTCTATGGTGAAGTCCTTAAAGATAACGAACGGTTGAAGGTTGTACAGACCCTGACCAAGCTCCTGAATCTGGAGCAGCAGCTGGTGCTGGAAGCCTATGAGAAGGAGAATATCAGAGAGAAGGAAGAACAGTACCTGGTCGTCAAAAATGAACTGAAGCAGAAAATCGCTGAGTTCAGCGGTGAGCTGGTGGATCTGAGTATGGACACTAATGCGGCTGTAGAGCAGCTGGTGGCCAGCAGCAACGAGGTGAACAATACCTTCCGGCGTACAGCTACCACCGCTGTAGAGTCACGTGAGATGGCTAAGGATGGACAGGATCAGCTCGGCAGCCTTAGCGGACAGATCAACCTGATCTACGAGAGCACCAATGAGATGGAGCGCTCGGTTAATGAGCTCAGCAGCTCTTCCCAGCAGATTCAGCGGATTGTGGCTGCCGTACAGGATATTGCCGATCAGACCAAAATCCTCTCTCTCAATGCTACAATAGAAGCAGCGCGTGCAGGAGAGCACGGGAAGGGCTTCAGTGTAGTGGCCAGTGAGGTCAGCCGGCTCGCTGAGGATACAAAGAGTACGGTTATCAGAATCGGTGATTTAACCCACAAATCGGTGGCGTTGACGAATCAGGTGGTCAATGAGATCCGCAAGGTGCAGGAGCTGACAAAGAGCGGCAAAGAGCAGTCAGTAGAGACGAGCAGGCTGTTCAGTGAAATTGTAGCTTCTATGCAATCCAGTACACAGGAGATCGTTGTTGTGGAGGAAGAGATCAGGGTGCTCATTCAGACTATAGAAGGAATCGGTGCTACAACAGCACAAAGTGCGGCCTCAGCAGAGTATTTTAGATCAGCTACAGATAATCTTTAACCCTGGAGTACTATTTATATAGAAGAAAACAGTTTATGAAAAAAAACATGGGCTGTTTTTTATTTTTGCTTGCAAAGTATGCGCCTATTATATATAATAATAAATGTTGTTCTGAGACGTTGCGATGATGTGAGAGGTTACTGACACACCCGGCCCCTTTGCCATGAGGTCGACGTCAGAAAATTTTCACGGAGTATGTCCGATAATAAATTGGGCGATAGAAGGAGGGACTAAAATGGCAAAGCAAAAAATTCGTATCCGCTTGAAAGCATACGACCACAGAATTCTTGATCAATCCGCAGAGAAAATCGTTGAAACAGCAAAACGTTCCGGTGCTGGTGTATCCGGGCCGATCCCGCTGCCAACTGAGAAGCAAATCATTACTATTCTCCGTGCGGTACACAAGTACAAGGATTCCCGTGAACAGTTTGAACAACGGACTCACAAACGTCTGATCGACATTGTGAACCCGACACCACAGACTGTGGATGCCTTGATGCGCTTGGACCTGCCGTCCGGTGTAGATATCGAAATCAAATTGTAATTCTACCACTTTAGTAACTAGGAAAAGAAAAGAGGTGTCAACATGAAAGGTATCTTAGGAAAAAAACTCGGTATGACTCAAGTGTTTACTCCAGAGGGTAACGTGATCGCAGTATCGGTTATCGAAGCTGGACCTTGTGTGGTACTGCAAAAGAAAGACCTGAATATCGACGGATATGAAGCAGTGCAGTTGGGCTTTGAAGATAAGAAGGAAAGCCGCTCCAACAAGCCTGAACAGGGTCACGCCAAAAAGGCAAATGCAACACCTAAGCGCTACGTTCGCGAAATTCGCGGTGTTGACCTCGGGGCACTCGAGGTTGGACAAGAGCTGAAGGCTGACGTCTTCGCTGAAGGCGAATTTGTTGACGTAACTGGTACTTCCAAAGGTAAAGGATTCCAAGGTGTTATCAAACGCTGGGGTCAAAGCCGCGGACCAATGGCTCACGGTTCCCGTTACCACAGAAGACCGGGCTCCATGGGTTCCATTCAAGCTAACCGCGTTCCGAAGGGCAAACGCCTTCCAGGACATATGGGTCACACGACCGTAACGGTTCAAAGACTTGAAATCATCAAAGTAGACGTTGAACGTAACGTATTGCTGGTTAAAGGCGCTATTCCAGGCCCTAAGAACAGCTTCGTGAAAGTTAAAGAATCCGTTAAGAAATAATTACTGAAGAAAGGAGGAACATGAAATGCCAAAAGTAACACTTTTTAATATCAGTGGTAACGAAGTTGGCGAAGTTGAGCTGAGCGAAACAGTATTCGGTATCGAGCCGAACGTGCATGTCCTGCACGAAGCTGCGCTTATGCAGAGAGCTTCCCTGCGTCGTGGTACACACAAAGTAAAAGGACGTTCTGAAGTTCGTGGCGGCGGACGCAAGCCTTGGAAACAAAAAGGTACAGGCCGCGCTCGTCAAGGCTCCATTCGTTCTCCACAATGGAAAGGCGGCGGCGTTGTCTTCGGACCAACACCACGCAGCTATTCCTGGAAACTGCCTAAGAAGGTTCGCCGTCTGGCCATCAAATCCGCATTGTCCTCGAAAGTTATCGGGAACGACATTATCGTATTGGATAGCCTGACACTGAATGCTCCGAAGACGAAAGAATTCGCGGCAATTCTGAACAACCTGAAGGTAGACAGCAAAGCGTTGATCGTAGCTCCTAGCTATGATGATAACGTAGCGCTTTCCGCTCGTAACATCCCTGGGGTGAAATTCGTAGCGGCTGACGGCATCAATGTTCTTGACGTACTGACGTACGACAAACTGATCATCACCAAGGAAGCAGTTCTGAAGGTAGAGGAGGTGTTCGCGTAATGAAAGATCCTCGTGATATTATCAAACGTCCGGTGATTACGGAACGCACATCCGACTACATGAGCGAATTGAAATATGCTTTTGAAGTGGATATCCGTGCTAACAAGACCGAAATCAAAAAAGCCGTTGAGGCAATTTTCAAAGTGAAAGTCGTTAGTGTGAACACTATGCGCGTACCTGGTAAACTGAAACGTTACGGCAAATACTCCGGATACACTCCAGAGTGGAAAAAAGCCATCGTTAAGCTTAGCCCGGACAGCAAGCCGCTTGAGTTCTTTGAAGCGGTAGAATAATACTCTTAAAGTAAGGAGGGAACTATAGTGCCAATCAAAAAGTACAAACCGACCTCTCCGGCAAGACGCGGAATGTCCGTGTCTACGTTTGAAGAAATCACAACAAACCAGCCTGAGAAATCGTTGCTTGCGCCGCTGAGCAAAAAAGCGGGACGTAACAACCAAGGTAAAATTACGGTTCGTCACCACGGCGGCGGACACAAGCGTAAATACCGTATTATCGACTTCAAACGGACTAAAGATGGCATACCAGGTAGCGTTGCTACAATCGAGTATGACCCGAACCGTACTTCCAATATTGCTTTGATCCACTATGCCGATGGAGAGAAACGTTACATCCTCGCTCCTAAAGGACTTAAAGTTGGGGATAAAGTTGAGTCCGGCCCTGCAGCCGACATCAAAATTGGTAACGCACTTCCACTGGAAAACATTCCGGTTGGTACAGTTATCCACAACATCGAGTTGAAACCGGGTAAAGGCGGACAATTGGTTCGCGCTGCCGGTACTGAAGCTCAATTGCTGGGTAAAGAAGAAAAATACGTATCCGTTCGCCTGACATCCGGTGAGGTTCGCAGAATTCTCAGCGTATGCCGTGCAACAATCGGTTCCGTAGGTAACGAAGATCACGAGCTGATCAAAATCGGTAAAGCCGGACGCAGTCGCTGGCTCGGCCAACGTCCTGAAGTTCGCGGGGTAGTAATGAACCCTAACGATCACCCACACGGTGGTGGTGAAGGCCGCGCTCCAATCGGACGGAAATCGCCTATGTCTCCTTGGGGCAAACCGACCCTTGGCTACAAAACGCGTAAGAAAAACAAGGCATCTGATAAATATATCGTTCGCCGCCGCACGAAATAAGACGCTTCTCTATAAGTCAGCTTAACGCGAAGCGTCGAATTCGCGGTTTGAAGAACCGGATGAAGGGAGGATTCATACATGGGTCGCAGTTTAAAAAAGGGGCCGTTCATTGATGGCTACCTGCTGAAAAAAGTTGAGGAACTGAACGCGGCAGACAAGAAAGTCGTAGTAAAAACCTGGTCCCGTCGCTCAACTATTTTCCCTCAGTTTATCGGACATACGTTTGGTGTATATGACGGCCGCAAACACGTGCCAGTATACGTAACGGAAGATATGGTAGGTCACAAATTGGGCGAGTTCGCGCCAACACGTACTTACAAAGGCCACGCGGGTGACGATAAGAAAACAAGAAGATAATTACAGGTCTTCGTTCGAGAGGAGGGAAAATAAATGGAAGCAAAAGCACATGCTAGATCGGTGCGGATTTCTGCTCGCAAAGCGAAACTGGTTGTTGACTTGATTCGCGGCAAGCAAGTGGGGGAAGCAATTGCAATTCTTCGCCACACTCCAAAGTCCGCTTCTCCAGTAGTAGAAAAGCTGCTTAACTCGGCTATTGCCAATGCTGAGCACAACTACTCCATGGACGTGAACAGTCTGTTCGTTAGCGAAGTATTCGTTAACCAGGGTCCTACTATGAAACGTTTCCGTCCGCGCGCCATGGGCCGTGCAAGCCGGATCAATAAACGTACCAGCCACATTACTTTGGTGGTATCTGAGAAATAAGGAGGGATAACACGTGGGTCAAAAGGTAAATCCAGTCGGACTCCGAATCGGTGTCATTCGCGATTGGGAATCTAAATGGTATGCAGGCAAAGATTTCGGTACTCTTTTAATGGAAGACGTCAAAATCCGGGAATACCTTAAAGGCAAGTTGAAGGATTCCTCTGTTTCCCGCATCGAGATCGAAAGAGCGGCAAGCCGGGTAAACGTTACAATTCACACTGCTAAGCCAGGTATGGTAATTGGTAAAGGCGGAGCAGAAGTAGAAGTACTTCGCAGCGCAGTTACAGCTATCGCCGGCGGCAAAAAAGTACACATCAACATCAACGAAATTAAGCACCCTGAACTGGATGCTATTCTCGTAGCTGAAAGCATTGCACAACAATTGGAGCGTCGTGTATCGTTCCGTCGTGCTCTGAAACAAGCGATTCAAAGAACTATGCGTTCCGGCGCAAAAGGAATCAAAACTCAAGTTGGCGGACGTCTTGGCGGCGCTGAGATTGCCCGTTCAGAAGGTTACAGCGAAGGAACAGTTCCACTTCATACGCTTCGTGCCGATATCGACTACGGAACGGCTGAAGCACATACTACTTACGGCCGTATCGGTGTAAAAGTATGGATCTACCGTGGAGAAGTTCTTCCCCCAGCTAAGAAACAAGCTGCTCAGGAAGGAGGCAACTAATCATGTTGGTACCAAAGCGCGTTAAACACCGCAAGCAACAACGCGGTCACATGAAAGGTATGGCAAAAGGCGGCACTGAGCTCAACTTCGGCGAATTCGGTCTGCAAGCTCTGGAGCCATCTTGGATCACTAACCGTCAGATCGAAGCTGCCCGTATTGCGATGACACGTTACATCAAACGTGGTGGTCAGGTTTGGATTAAGATTTTCCCAGATAAGCCAATTACTCAGAAGCCTCTTGAGGTTCGTATGGGTAGTGGTAAAGGTAACGTTGAGAAATGGGTAGCCGTAGTTAAACCGGGCAAGATTATGTTCGAACTCGGAGGCGTGTCGGAAGAAATCGCTCGTGAAGCGATGCGTCTTGCCGCTCACAAGCTGCCTGTTAAGACTAAGTTTGTGAAACGTGAAGAAGTGGGTGGTGAAGCAAATGAAAGCTAATGAACTTCGCAACTTAACCACTGCTGAGATTGAACAGAAGATCGCCGGTTTCAAGGAAGAGCTCTTCAATCTCCGTTTCCAATTGGCTACTGGCCAGCTGGATAACCCGACTCGGATTCGTGATGTGCGCAAGGAAATAGCTCGTGCTAAAACCGTTATCCATCAAAGAGTACTTGGGATTAGTTAAGCGAGGGCGGATCAATAGGTCCGTAATCAGGAAGGAGGCTAACTATGAGCGAAGAACGTAACGCACGTAAAGTGCAGATCGGTAAAGTGGTCAGCGACAAAATGGATAAAACCATCGTAATTGCTGTTGAAACTTATAAAAAGCATGACCTGTACCACAAACGCATCAAGTCCACGAAGAAATTCAAGGCACATGATGAAGAGAACGTAGCTAAAATTGGTGACACCGTGAAAATCATGGAAACTCGTCCGCTCTCCAAAGACAAACGCTGGAGACTGGTTGAAGTGGTTGAAAAAGCGGTTATCATCTAAGATAATCAGAAAGTTTTTCCGGAAGGAGGAAATTAAAAATGATTCAACCATTTACACGTTTGCATGTGGCTGACAACTCTGGTGCGAAGGAACTGATGTGTATCCGCGTACTGGGTGGTACTGGACGCCGTACAGCAGCAATCGGTGATCTGATCGTTTGTTCCGTAAAACAAGCAACACCAGGCGGCGTTGTCAAAAAAGGTGATGTTGTTAAAGCGGTAGTTGTTCGTACAAAACGTTCGGTACGCCGTAAAGACGGATCTTACATTTCATTCGACGAAAACGCAGCTGTTGTTGTTAAAGACGACAGAAGCCCGCGCGGAACACGTATTTTCGGACCAGTTGCTCGCGAACTCCGCGATAAAGACTACATGAAGATCGTTTCCTTGGCACCGGAAGTAATCTAATAAGTTACCACAGAGTAACGTGAAGTACTGAGAAGGTTAGTCATAGGAGGTGTAATCAATGCCTAGAGTGAAAAAAGTTCTGGAATCCCATAACAATAAACTGCACGTTAAAAAAGATGATGTGGTGCTTGTGATCAGCGGGAAAGACAAAGGTAAAAAAGGCCGTGTCATCGCTGCTTATCCTCGCGAAAACCGCGTACTGGTAGAAGGCGTAAACATGGTGAAAAAACACCAGAAGCCTAACCAGCTGAACCCGCAAGGCGGAATCATCGAGCAGGAAGCTTCGATCCATGTGTCCAACGTAATGCACATCGATCCGAAGAGCGGTAAAGTAACACGTATCGGTTACAAAGTGCTCGATAACGGTAAGAAGGTTCGGGTAGCTAAGAGATCCGGAGAGATTATCGACTAATTAGCCCTAAAGAAAGGAGGTAAATCTTCATGGCAGCAAGAATGAAAGAACGTTATTTGAATGAAATTACACCTGCTCTGATGCAGAAGTTCAACTATACAACTGTTATGCAAGTACCTAAGATCGAGAAGGTTGTCATCAACATGGGTGTGGGTGACGCTGTTCAGAACTCCAAAGTACTTGATGCTGCAGTTAACGACATGCAATTGATCTCTGGTCAAAAGCCTGTTATCACTAAAGCAAAGAAATCCATCGCCGGTTTCAAACTGCGCGAAAACATGCCGATCGGGGTAAAAGTAACACTGCGCGGCGAGCGTATGTACTACTTCCTGGACAAATTGTTCAACGTAACGCTTCCACGCGTACGTGACTTCCGCGGTGTATCCACTAAAGCCTTTGACGGCCGTGGTAACTACACGCTTGGTCTTAAGGAACAACTGATCTTCCCGGAAATCGAGTATGATAAAGTTGATAAGGTCCGCGGTATGGACATCGTTATCGTAACTACTGCAAAGACGGACGAGGAATCCCGTGAGCTGCTGAACCAGCTGGGAATGCCTTTCTCTAAATAAGAATCACTATTTCTCCGAAACTGTTTAGGAGGTGTCAGGCTAAAGTGGCAAAAACTTCGATGAAAGTTAAACAACAACGCGAACCTAAGTTCAAAGTACGTGCATACACACGTTGCGAGCGTTGCGGTCGTCCACATTCGGTACTGCAGAAGTTCAAAATTTGCAGAATTTGTTTCCGTGAGTTAGCTTATAAAGGCCAGATCCCTGGCGTGAAAAAAGCAAGTTGGTAAGAGATCTATAACCGGGAAGGAGGTTTACACACATGACTATGTCTGATCCTATTGCAGATATGCTTACTCGTATTCGTAACGCTAACATTGTGCGTCACGAGACAGTAGAAATGCCTGCTTCTACTATGAAAAAACAAATCGCGGACATTCTGAAGCGTGAAGGCTTCATTCGTGATGCTGAATTCGTTGAAGATAGCAAACAAGGGATTATCCGTATCTTCTTGAAATACGGCCCTAACCAAGAGCGCGTTATCTCTGGTCTGAAAAGAATCAGTAAGCCAGGTCTTCGTGTTTACACGAAGAGCAACGAAGTACCACGTGTACTCGGTGGCCTTGGAATCGCGATTATCTCCACATCTAAGGGAGTTATGACCGACAAAGAAGCTCGTCAATCCAAATCCGGCGGAGAAGTTGTCTGCTACGTATGGTAATAAACGTCACAAGATAAGGAGGTGCAACACATGTCTCGTATTGGTCGCAAACCAATCGCAGTACCTAGCGGTGTAGATGTCACTCTGGACAACACCGTTATTACAGTAAAAGGTCCTAAAGGCACTTTGACTCGTGAACTTCATAAAGACATGAAGGTTACAGTTGAAAATAACGAAATCACCGTTGTTCGCCCGTCGGATAACAAATTGCATCGTTCACTTCACGGCACAACCCGCTCCGTTGTCAGCAACATGGTAAGCGGTGTGACTGAAGGTTTCTCGAAATCTCTGGAGCTGGTTGGGGTCGGATATCGTGCAAGCAAATCCGGAGATAAAATCGTTCTGAACGTTGGTTACTCCCACCCGGTTGAAATTACACCGGAAGCGGGCATCGAGTTCGAAGTTCCTGCGAACACGAAGATCATCGTTAAAGGTATCGACAAAGAACGCGTTGGCGCTTATGCTGCCAAGATCCGTTCCGTTCGTGAACCAGAACCGTATAAAGGTAAAGGTATTAAGTACGAAGGCGAGCGTATTATCCGTAAGGAAGGTAAAGCCGGTAAGAAGAAATAATCGGCTTACTCTTCTTCACAATAAGATACCCCGTGCATCGTAAAGTGAAGCTGCTCTGCAGCAAACTGAAGGGAGTGAAATGGAAGTCATGATTACAAAAGAGGACAAAAACAAGGCTCGTCTCAAAAGACACCTGCGTGTTCGTAAGAAGATCCAGGGAACTGTTGAGCGTCCACGTTTGAACGTGTTCCGTTCTGCGAAACACATCTATGCTCAATTGATCGATGACGTGGCTGGTGTTACTCTGGTATCTGCCTCCACTCTGGATAAAGAACTGAGCGCAACAATCGGCAATGGCGGCAGCGTTGAAGCTGCAAGCAAGGTAGGTCAACTGATCGCTGAGCGCGCTAAAGCAAAGGGTTATGCAGTGGTTGTATTTGACCGCGGCGGATACCTGTACCATGGACGGATTCAGGCTTTGGCTGATGCAGCTCGCGAAGCTGGTCTTGAATTCTAGAATATTTCTAAAAGGAGGTTAACGACTTGCGTATAGATCCGAACAGTTTAGAGCTGACTGAAAGAGTTGTACACATCAACCGTGTAGCAAAAGTTGTAAAAGGCGGACGCCGTTTCAGCTTTAGTGCACTTGTAGTTGTGGGCGACGGCAACGGCTATGTCGGTGCGGGTATTGGTAAAGCCGGTGAAGTTCCGGATGCCATCCGTAAAGGCATTGAAGACGCCAAGAAAAACCTGATTCACATTCCAATCGTAGGAACTTCGATTCCTCACCTCGTTACTGGACATTTCGGCGCAGGACGCGTGCTGCTGAAACCAGCTTCCGAAGGTACTGGCGTTATCGCCGGCGGTCCTGTTCGTGCGGTATTGGAATTGGCAGGCGTTGGCGACATCTTGACAAAATCTTTGGGTTCTTCGAATTCCATGAACATGGTCAATGCAACTTTAGAGGGTCTTTCCCGTCTGAAGCGCATTGAAGAAGTCGCGAAACTTCGCGGCAAATCTGTCGAAGAATTACGCGGTTAAGGAGGGGAACGTCAATGGCTAAATTGCAAATTACCCTCGTTCGCAGTGTAATCGGTCGTCCACAGACACAACGTGTTACTGTTAAGACGCTCGGCCTGGGCAAAACCAACTCGACCGTGGTTCACAATGACACTCCTGCAATTCGCGGAATGATCAACAAAGTGAGCCATTTGCTGTCCGTAACAGAAATTGAAGGCTAAATGCCTCGCATAAATTAACAAAACATAAGGAGGTGCAAACGATGAAGTTACATGAACTTGCTCCAGCTCCTGGATCCCGCAAAGAACGCAACCGCGTTGGTCGCGGACCAAGTAGCGGTAACGGTAAAACGTCCGGACGCGGTCATAAAGGTCAGAACTCCCGTTCCGGCGGTGGTGTTCGTCCTGGCTTCGAGGGTGGTCAAAACCCGCTCTATCGTCGTCTGCCTAAACGTGGTTTCATCAATCCTACCCGTAAAGAGTATGCGATTGTGAACCTGGAAGATCTGAATAGCTTTGCTGAAGGAACTGAAGTGACTCCACAGTTGCTGATTGAAACTGGTGTTGTCAAGAATTCCAAGAGCGGCATCAAGATCCTCGGTAATGGCGAACTGGCCGTTAAATTGACTGTACAAGCAAATAAGTTCTCTCAATCTGCGGTAGAGAAAATCGAGGCTGCCGGCGGTAAAACCGAGGTGATCTAATGTTCAAGACGCTTAAGAATATATGGCATGTTGAAGATTTGCGCAAAAAGATCCTGTTTACCCTGTTCGTTCTGATCATCTACCGCATCGGTTCGTTTGTACCGGTTCCCGGTGTGAACAAAGAAGTACTGGAATCAACAAATCAGAGCGGCGAAGCTTTGATGGGTCTTTTGAACACCTTCTCGGGCGGAGCGCTCAAAAACTTCTCGATTTTTGCGATTAGTATTTACCCGTACATTACAGCATCCATCATAGTGCAACTGCTCTCGATGGATGTTATTCCTAAGTTTGCCGAATGGGCTAAGCAAGGGGAGCACGGGAAAAAGCAACTGGCGCAAATCACCCGTTACGGTACAGTCGTACTCGGTCTGATTCAAGCGTTTGCGACCTCAATCGGGTTTAACCGGATCTACGGCACTGAGATGATTCCAAATGCAACCTTTGCGGATTACCTGCTGATCGCGATCATACTGACTGCAGGTACATCGTTCCTGATGTGGCTTGGTGAACAGATCACTGAAAAGGGAATAGGAAACGGGATTTCGATCCTGATTTTTGCGGGAATCGTCGCCGCCATCCCGGGATATATCACGACTACGGCGCAATCAAGCTTTATTCAGCCGGATCAGGTGTTCCTGAATATTCTTAAAGTCGTTATTATACTGATCGTGATTGTGGGTATTATTACAGGGGTTATCTTTGTTCAACAAGGTATCCGTAAAATCCCTGTACAATATGCCAAACGCGTGGTCGGTAACAAAATGTACGGTGGACAGAATACACACATTCCGCTTAAAATCAATGCGGCAGGTGTAATTCCGGTTATCTTTGCCGTTTCACTGCTTCAATTTCCAATTGTAATCTCGAGCTTTTGGTCAACGCATGAATGGGCTAAATGGATCACCAACAATCTTGCTCATGATAAGCCGCTAGGGATGGTACTGTATGTAATCATGATCATCGGATTTACGTTCTTCTACACGTTCGTCCAGATGAACCCGCAGCAGATGGCTGATAACATGAAGAAGAACGGTGGTTACATTCCTGGTATCCGTCCGGGTAAAGCAACTGAGAAGTATTTGACCAGAGTAATGTCGCGCCTGACCATGTCCGGTGCCCTTTTCCTGGCTGTTATTTCTGTCTTGCCTGTACTCTTCGGTTCCCTGTCCGGCTTGCCGCGGCAGGTGCAGATTGGCGGTACCGCGCTGTTGATCGTGGTCGGTGTAGCACTGGATACGATGAAGCAGATCGAGAGCCAATTGATCAAACGCCATTACAAAGGCTTCATCAACAAATAGGCGATAGGTTCCGTGAAGCTAAGGTCTACCTACTTCCCGGCACCTATTGTGCTGTTTCTTGCTTGGTGGCGAACTTTTGGGGGGAGAAGAGAGAAACGTGAACATTTTATTCATGGGCCCTCCTGGGGCAGGCAAGGGAACGCAGGCAGCTGTAATTGTAAAAGAACTTGGTATTCCGCATATTTCGACAGGTGATGCCTTCCGTTTAGCGATAAAGGAACAGACACCGGTCGGGCTGAAAGCCAAATCTTATATCGATCAAGGTTTGCTTGTACCTGATGATGTGACCATTGGAATCGTTGAGGAACGGCTCCAGCAGTCCGATTGCGAAAAAGGTTTCTTATTGGATGGTTTTCCAAGAACCCTTTCGCAAGCGGAAGCGCTGGAAGATATTTTGAGCCGTGCCGGCACTTCACTGGATCATGTAATCAACTTGAATGTGGACCGCGGACTGCTGATGGCGCGTCTTACCGGACGCCGGATCTGCAAGGTATGCGGTGCATCCTACCATTTAATTTTCAACCCGCCGAAGCAAGAAGGCATTTGCGACATTGATGGCGGTGAACTGTATCAACGTCCGGATGACAACGAAGAGAGCGTAGGCAAGCGTCTGGATGAGTATGATAACAAGACAGCGCCGCTGCTTACTTTCTATGAGAATAAAGGTCTTTTGCGGCAGGTAAACGGAGAGAACGAAATTGACGTCGTTACTTCCGAAATCGTATCTTTACTGCGGGGTTAATGTAATGATCATTTGTAAATCCGAGCAGGAACTTGCCTTTATGAGGGAAGCTGGTCGTATTGTTGCCGAGAGTCACCGGCTGATTGCCAAAGCCATTGAGCCTGGGATCACCACCGGGGAGCTCGACAGAATCGCCGATCAATATATTCGCAGTCAAGGTGCTGTGCCGTCTTTCAAAGGCTACAACGGTTTTCCTGCCAGCATTTGCGCTTCAGTCAACGAACAATTGGTGCATGGATTTCCGGGTAAACGCAAGCTGATCGAAGGCGACATTGTGACGCTGGATATTGGTGCCGAGTACCGCGGTTATCACGGTGATTCCGCCTGGACCTACGGAGTGGGCAGCATTTCCGAAGAAGCTCAGCGTCTGCTGGACGTCACGGAAGGCTCCTTGTACGCAGGATTGGCGTTAGTCAAACCGGATGTGCGCTTGTTTACAATCTCCCATGCGATCCAGCAATACATTGAGAACGCCGGATTTTCCGTCGTGCGCGAGTATGTTGGCCATGGCATCGGGGCAGAACTGCATGAAGAACCGCAAATTCCGAACTATGGCATAGCGGACCGCGGACCACGTCTGAAGCCGGGGATGGTACTCGCGATTGAGCCGATGGTAAACGCCGGAGACAGATATGTCAGAACTCTGGAAGATAACTGGACGGTCGTTACGGTAGACGGCTCACTCTGTGCTCACTTCGAGCATACAGTAGCAGTTACACCGGACGGCATGGAAATTTTCACAAAACTGAATGCGTAGGTGATCTTCACGTGAATACTGGGAGCAGCCCGCAGGTTGGTCAGATCGTGAGAATTCTCAAAGGCAAAGATGCCGGAGAGGCTGCCGTTGTTATCGCAGTTGTTGATAGCAGATTTGTATACATTGCTGACGGAGACAAACGAAAGTTTGACGGGCCGAAGAAGAAGAATATTCATCATCTGGAGCTCATACCCTTCATAAGCAATGAGGTTGTGGACAGTTTGGAAGAAACCGGCCGGGTAACCAACGGAAAGCTGCGGTTCGCAGTAATGAAGTATGGAAATCCAGCTGGAAAAAGTGCTGATGAGAAAGGAGACTAACTGTGGCTAAAGAAGATGTCATTGAGGTGGAAGGAACGGTCATTGAACCGTTGCCGAATGCAACATTTAAGGTTGAGCTTGAGAACGGTCATCAAATTCTTGCCCATGTGTCCGGGAAATTGCGGATGCACTTTATCCGTATCCTAACCGGAGACAAAGTGGTCGTGCAGTTATCGCCTTATGATTTATCAAAAGGCCGTATAACTTACCGTAAATAGATGGGAACTACAACAAAAGTTTTGCTTCGCAAAACTTTGAGGAGGTAATTAACATGAAGGTAAGACCTTCTGTGAAGCCCATTTGCGAAAAATGCAAAGTCATCCGCCGCAAAGGGACTGTTATGGTAATTTGCGAAAATCCGAAACACAAACAAAAACAAGGTTAAGAAGGGGGTGTAGCGTAAAATGGCTCGTATAGCTGGTGTGGATTTGCCACGTGACAAACGCGTTGAGATCGCCTTGACTTATATTTTCGGAATCGGTAAAACGACTTCCCAGAAAATTCTTAATGAAACAGGCATTGACGTTAACACACGTGTCCGTGATTTGACGGAAGATGAAGTCAGCAAACTGCGTGAAACGATCGACAAATCGGTCAAGGTTGAAGGTGACCTGCGTCGTGAAATTTCCTTGAATATTAAGCGTCTTACTGAGATCGGCTGTTACCGCGGTGTTCGCCACCGTCGTGGATTGCCTGTTCGCGGTCAACGCACTAAAACCAATGCTCGTACCCGTAAAGGCCCGCGCCGTACGGTAGCAAACAAAAAGAAATAAGAAGGGGTGATAAGAGACAATGGCTAAACCGAAAAAAGTCGTACGTACAAAACGTCGCGACCGGAAAAATATCGAGTCTGGCGTGGCACACATCCGTTCCACGTTCAACAACACTATCGTTACGATCACGGATCCTCACGGAAATGCAATTTCCTGGGCTAGCTCCGGTGGTCAAGGATTCAGAGGTTCCCGTAAATCGACTCCATTTGCAGCGCAGATGGCAGCCGAAACTGCTGCTAAGGCAGCTATGGAACACGGCATGAAGTCCGTTGAAGTTATGGTTAAAGGACCGGGTGCGGGCCGCGAAGCTGCCATCCGTTCCCTTCAGGCCGCTGGTCTTGAAGTAAACCTCATTAAAGACGTAACTCCGGTTCCTCACAATGGATGCCGTCCGCCGAAACGTCGCCGCGTATAGTGAAATCAGAATTGTGATTGTGGTATAATTCTGACGCATCTGCTAATAATAGGTGTTTAGGCATACTACATGATGCACCTGATGGGGTGACAGTTTCATATAGGAGCGACGTTTGAAGGAGGGGTACACTCGTGATAGAAATCGAAAAGCCGAAAATTGAGACCGTAGAAGCCAATGATGAAGGAACCTATGGGAAATTCGTAGTTGAACCGCTGGAACGTGGATATGGCACGACTCTGGGGAACTCGCTTCGCCGGATTCTGCTGTCCTCCCTGCCGGGAGCCGCTGTGACTTCGGTCCAAATTGACGGCGTTCTGCATGAGTTCTCGACCGTTCCTGGCGTAATGGAAGATGTGACGGAAATCATTTTGAACCTCAAAGCTCTTTCGCTGAAGATCCATTCAGACGAAGAGAAGGTGTTCGAGATTGATGCTGAGGGTGAAGGCATCGTTACCGCAGGTGATATCCGTGCGGACAGCGATGTTGAAATCCTCAATCCGGATCTTCATATTGCAACGCTGGGACCTGGCGCGAGACTTCACATGCGTATTTTTGCAGGCCGTGGTCGCGGCTATGTCCAAGCAGACCGGAACAAACGCGACGATCAGCCAATCGGTGTAATTCCGGTTGACTCCATCTACACGCCGATTTCCCGCGTAAACTATGTCATTGATAACACTCGTGTCGGACAAGTGACTAACTATGACAAGCTGACGCTGGAAGTTTGGACGGATGGCAGTATCAGACCGGAAGAGGCTGTAAGCCTCGGAGCCAAAATTTTGAACGAGCACCTCGTCTTATTCGTAGGTCTTACGGATGAAGCGAAAGACGCCGAAATTATGGTGGAAAAAGAAGAAGACAAAAAAGAAAAAGTGCTTGAGATGACAATCGAAGAGCTTGATCTTTCTGTCCGTTCCTACAACTGCCTCAAACGTGCCGGTATCAATACCGTACAAGAGCTGACTACGAAAACTGAAGAAGATATGATGAAGGTCCGTAACCTGGGCCGCAAATCTTTGGAAGAAGTTCAAGAGAAGCTTGAAGAGCTTGGTTTGGGTCTTCGCACAGAAGAATAGTTCACAGATTGCTTGAGTACTTGAGTGAAGGAGGGAAAACAAATGGCATACCAAAAATTGGGCCGTGATTCCAGTGCGCGTAAAGCGTTGTTCCGTGACATGGTAACGGATCTGTTCCTATACGAGCGCATCCAGACTACGGAAGCCAAAGCGAAGGAAGTTCGTTCCATCGCTGAGAAACTGATCACTAAAGCTAAGAAGGGCGATCTTCATGCTCGCCGTCAAGTAGCTGCTTTTGTTCGTCGTGAGACTGTAGACGGTGAGCAAGATGCAATCCAAAAATTGTTCTCTGATATTGCTCCTCGTTACACAGAGCGTCCAGGCGGATACACTCGTATCCTGAAGCTGGGACCTCGCCGTGGCGATGCTGCGCCTATGGTTTATCTTGAACTGGTAGACCGCGCGTAGTAATACAAGTCATGATTTCCGATTTGTACTCTTTAAGTTCATGATCTCCGGAGATTGAGCAGTAAGTATTATTGTTATTGTGCTGCAGGGGCGATAAGGCCCTGCTGTACCAATAACCGCGGGAATCACCTTGTAAAGAGTAGAAGGAGCTCCCGCCGGGGCTCTTTTTTTTAAATATAAGGATTTATATGTTTTACGCTATAAATCATCCTTATATTTCTCGCAGAAACGGCTACCGTCCTGTTTAGGATGGCTAAGCCGTTTCTACTTGTGAATATGAATTACGGTTAAGTGAGCTTAGGAGCTTGAAAGGAAGAATGAAATGCGTAATCTATTGATGAAGGTCAATTATGACGGAACCCATTATGATGGCTTTCAGACCCAGCCTCAGGGCAATACGATTCAGGACCGGCTGGAGCAGGCAATTCTCCATCTGACCGGCGAGGCGCTGAAGATAACAGCCTCAGGCCGGACGGATGCAGGGGTTCACGCTTACGGTCAGCCGTTCAACTTCATTACTTCCTCCCAGATACCGCTGGAACGCTGGTGTCTGGCTCTTAACGCCAGATTACCGCAGGATATCGTTGTTACTGAGGCGAAGGAGGTTCCGCTTTCGTTCCACTCACGCAGAGGAGCCAAGCGCAAGACCTACCGATACACGATAAACGGCAACAGGTTCCCTGACCCGTTTCAGCGGCGCTGGCAGCACCACCACCCCTTGAAGCTGGACATAATGGCCATGCAGCAGGGACTGGCGCATCTGGTGGGCACTCATGACTACACTTCATTTGCATCGCGCAAGTCAACCAAGACTTCCCATGTACGGACTATTTATGAAGCATATATGGAGATTGACCGCAGTATGTGCCGTCCGGGCTCGGATGACCAGGGTGTTATTCATACTTATATTACCGGCAGCGGTTTTCTGCAGCACATGGTCCGTATTATTATGGGAACGCTGATTCAGGTGGGCGAGCGCAAGTACCAGGCGGACAAGGTTGCGGATATTCTGGCAGCTTGCAACCGTGCTGCAGCGGGACCTACAGCGGTTGCTAAAGGCCTTGCCCTTTGGAGTGTGGAATATGATGAGGACAATAGTTGAACAATCTGGAGCCTGCTATTTTTCAATAGATAAGAAAGAACTGGTTTCACGCTATCCTTTATCCTTATCTTTCCCGCAGTAATGGATACCGTCTTGATTAGGACGGCGTAGGCGTTTCTACATGTGGAAAATAAATGCGCTCCGGATTAAAAATGACTTGCACTTGTCGCGGTTATGCTGTAATATAAAAGTTGTGTTTTCTTGATGGCTATCCCACAGCCCCGCTCAAGAAAATGCCAACAAAACAAGCTTTACCTAACTAACTTAATCGTAATTCCAATGAGAAATCAGATATACGAAACAGAAGATTTTCGTACGAGAACAAGGAGGAAACATTCATGCGTACCACCTATATGGCGAAGCCGAACGAAGTTGAACGCAATTGGCACATCATTGATGCCGAAGGCAAGACACTTGGTCGTCTGGCTAGCGAAGCCGCTGCTCTGATCCGCGGCAAACACAAACCGCAATTCACTCCACACGTTGATACTGGCGATTTCGTAATTGTCATCAACGCTGAGAAGATTCACCTGACAGGCAAGAAGCTGCAGAACAAGAAATACTACCGTCACTCGATGCACCCAGGTGGTTTGAAAGTTGCAACTGCTGATCAGCTGCTCAAAACAAAACCTGAACGTGTAATTGAATCTGCTGTTCACGGTATGATTCCTAAGACTCGTCAAGGCGATCACATGAAGCTGAGACTTAAAGTTTATGCAGGCGCCGAGCATCCACATGCAGCACAAAAACCTGAAGTTTACGAACTTCGCGGATAAGAATAGAGGAGGACAGTTTCATGGCACAAGTACAATACTATGGGACAGGTCGTCGTAAACATTCGGTAGCACGTGTTCGCCTTGTACCGGGTGAAGGACGCATTGTCATTAACAAACGTGAGATGGATGAGTACTTCGGTGTAGAAACACTGAAGATGATCGTAAGACAACCTTTGAACCTGACTGAAACACTGGGCAGCTACGATGTAATCGTTCTTGCACACGGTGGCGGAACATCCGGCCAGGCTGGAGCAATCCGTCACGGGATCGCCCGTGCACTTCTGAAGGTTGATCCGGAATACCGCGGTGCTCTTAAAAAAGCCGGCTTCCTGACTCGTGACCCACGTATGAAGGAACGTAAGAAATACGGCCTCAAAGCAGCTCGTCGCGCTCCACAGTTCTCGAAACGTTAATATTCCCTTGTCTTTCAAGGACATCAAGCCTCTGGCCCTTATGGGTCAGGGGCTTTTTATATTCTCCTAAGAAATTGTTAATATACATTCCAAATACTTTAACCCAAAATGGATAAAAGTATTGACTTCAGCGTTGTATCGCTTATACTATTCCATATAAGAATAGTTGGAATTGACGGAATGAGCGTTTTATATATTAGGATGGAGGAATACAAGATGAACCTGCTTGAGAAAGAAGATTTAATTAAGGTTAAGGCTGAGGAACTGGAGAATGCATCACCTGAGGAAATTATCCGCTGGGCGGTAGAGACCTTTCCCAACATCACTTTTGCCTGCAGCTTCGGTGCTGAAGATGTAGTGCTTGTCGATATGCTGCAGAAGGTAAGCCCGTCGACAGATGTGTTTTATCTGGATACAGATTTCCATTTCAAAGAAACGTATGAGACTAGAGATGTTATGGCTGATAAATACGGAATGGAATTCGTCCGCGTATCGCCGCAAATTTCCGTTGAGGAGCAGGCTCAGCAGTACGGTGAAAACCTCTGGTCTGTTGATCCGAACCAATGCTGCGCAATCCGCAAGGTAGAGCCGCTGACCCGGATCCTGTCGCAGTATGAAGCATGGATTACCGGTATCCGCCGCGACCAGGCACCAACCCGCGCCAATGCCAAGAAGGTGGAATACGACTACAAATTCGGTCTTGTTAAATTTAATCCAATCGCTGACTGGACATCCGAGGATGTATGGAATTATATCCGTGCCAACAATGTGGTGTACAATCCGCTGCATGACCGTAACTTCCCGAGCATCGGCTGCGAGCAATGCACCCGCGCAGTAATGCCTGGTGAAGACCCGCGTGCCGGAAGATGGTCGGGCAACGAGAAGACGGAATGCGGACTGCACAAATAATTAAGCACTCATATCGCTCATATAAATGTTAACACACAGGAGGAGAGTACCCAGATGACGTCTATACTTCCACACGGAGGAACACTGATTCAGCGTATTGTGGAGGGAGCGCAGAGAGAAGAGCTGCTGCAGCAAGCCTCAGAGAACAAGTCGATTGCAATTAATACATGGACAATATCCGATCTCGATCTGATTGGAGTAGGGGCGTTTTCCCCGCTTGCCGGCTTCCTGAATGAAGCGGATTATCATTCCGTAGTGAACAATATGCGCCTTTCAGACGGCACAGTGTGGAGTATTCCGATTACGCTGGCCGTGCAGGATGAGGTAGCCTCCGGCCTTGCGGTGGGGGATACTGTTTCTCTTATTGGTGAGGAAGACGGCGTTATTTACGGTCTGCTCGACGTGGAGAGCATTTATAGTGTAGACCAGCAGATTGAAGCGCAGAATGTTTTCAAAACAACGGACCCGGCCCACCCGGGTGTCAGCAAGCTGCTGGCTCGCCCGTCTACCTATGTAGGAGGACCCATCAGAGTGCTTAACCGTCCGCAGCCGAAGAAGTTCGGAGAGTTCTATTTTGACCCTGCCGAGACCCGGAAGATCTTCGCTGAGAAGGGCTGGAGAACCGTTGTTGGCTTCCAGACGCGTAACCCTGTCCATCGCGCCCATGAGTATATCCAGAAGTGCGCTATGGAGGTTGTAGACGCCCTGTTCCTCAATCCGCTGGTTGGTGAGACCAAGTCGGATGATGTACCGGCTAATGTACGTATGAAGAGCTATCTGGCGCTGCTGGAGAATTACTATCCCGCTGATCGGACTTTTCTGGGTGTATTCCCGGCGGCGATGCGTTATGCAGGACCGAGAGAAGCGATTTTCCATGCTATGGTCCGCAAAAATTACGGCTGCACACACTTTATTGTCGGCCGTGACCATGCCGGGGTAGGCGACTACTATGGCACGTATGAAGCGCAGGAGATTTTCTCGAATTTCACTGCAGAGGATCTGGGAATTACTCCGCTCTTCTTCGAGCACAGCTTTTTCTGCGTGAAATGCGGAAATATGGCTTCCAGTAAAACCTGTCCGCATCCGGCTGATCAGCATCTGACCTTGTCGGGTACCAAAGTGCGCGGACTGCTCCGTGAAGGGAAGTGCCCTCCTCCCGAATTTACACGGCCTGAGGTCGCGGAGATTCTGATTGAGGGAATGTCTGAGCAGGTTAACGTCTAAAATCATACAGCCAGTACTATTTGGCCCTCTTGTCCCATATAGATGAGTAGAATCTATCGGGACGAGGGGGTCTTTGTTATGTCTGGCCGAAAGGAAGGGAAGGTCTCGGTCTGGATTGCCTGGAGCAGCATCAAAAAAAGTGTGTTGGGGATCGTACTGCTTGCTGTAATGATCGGGATTATAGCCTACGATATGCCTACTGCCAGGACGCTGAACTACTGGAGCCTGCCGCTGTCCGGTAAAATTATTGCGATTGATGCCGGTCACGGCGGTCCTGACGGAGGAGCAGTCAGCAAGGACGGTTTGATTGAGAAGGATATCAATTTGTCCGTCTCCCTGTATTTACGGGATTATTTGCAGCAGGCAGGGGCAATTGTAGTCATGACGCGCGAGGGTGACTATGACCTTGCCGGTGAAGGAACACAGGGCTATTCCAAGCGGAAAACAGAGGACCTGAAGCAGCGGGTAAGAAGCATTGAGGAGAAAGGGGCAGACCTTTTCATAAGCGTACATATGAACAGTGTGCCTTCAAACCGGTGGAGCGGAGCGCAGACCTTTTATTATCCGGCCAATGACGGCAATAAAGCGCTGGCGGGCTTTATCCAGGATGAGCTGCGGACAACGCTTGAGAATACGACCCGTGTTGCCAAAACAGTGAATACGGTATATCTGCTGAAAATGCTGAAAATGCCGGCCGCGCTGGTTGAGGTAGGCTTTCTTTCGCATCCCGAGGAGTCTGTCCTGCTTGGAGATGATGTTTATCAGCGGAAGGTGGCTACCAGCATCTACCGGGGCATACTGCGTTATGCATCGGAGCAGCCCTGAACGGGTACTACTCTTCTGTTGAAGGGTAATGCTATAATAAATACAATTAACCGGAGCCTTAACTGTCCGGAACGAAACAGAGGTGCTCTCCATGCAGACCAGGGAAAAAATTCAGGAACTATTGCAGCCGCTGATTGACCCGGAATCCGGAAAAAGTCTTATTGATCTGCAGCTGATCCGCGACATTATGGTAAAAGAGGATAGAATCTCGTTATCCATTGTGTGTCTTGAGGAAGATGATACAAGCCGGATGGAGCTGGAGCAGAAGGTGCGTGATCTGCTGACCGAAGGGGGACTGGAGAATATCCATATCCGGCTGCGTAATGCAACCGACTATGAGCGCTCTATTCTTCGTACCGGGAGCTCTGCGGACAAGCCGGAGCCAGAACAAGGTACAGCCCTTAAAGGGCACGCAGCGGGTCTTGAGGACCATGAGCTGCTGGATGAGAACTCCGGCGTGAAGTTCATTGCTGTAGCCAGCGGCAAGGGCGGTGTCGGCAAGTCAACAGTGACGGTGAATCTCGCAGTAGCGCTTGCGCGCAAAGGTAAAAAGGTTGGCCTTATCGATGCCGACATATACGGATTCAGCATTCCGGATATGATGGGAATCGAGGAGGGGCCTGTCGTCGAAGAAGGAACAATTATTCCGGTTGAACGTTTCGGGGTTAAAGTCATGTCGATGGGCTTTTTCATCCGTGAAAATAGCCCGGTCATCTGGCGTGGTCCGATGCTCGGCAAGATGCTCCGCCAGTTCTTCAGTGATGTTGGCTGGGGGGAGCTTGACTATATGCTGCTGGACCTTCCTCCGGGTACAGGTGATGTGGCGCTGGACGTGCACCAGATGCTTCCTCACAGCAAGGAGATCATTGTAACCACCCCTCATGCCACTGCAGCCTTTGTAGCGGCCAGGGCGGGCTCTATGGCGCTGCAGACCGATCATGAAATCCTCGGCGTCATTGAGAACATGGCCTATTATGAATGCTCCTCATGCGGGAAGAGAGACTATGTCTTCGGGCGCGGAGGCGGAGCCAGACTAGCGGAGACACTGCATACTGAGCTGCTTGCCCAGGTCCCGCTTGGCGCTCCGGACAACCATATCTCCGAGCCTGACTTTTCCCCTTCCGTTTACAAGGCTGATACCCAGGTGGCCCAGCTGTTTGCCGAGGTCGCGGACAAGCTGATCGCGAAGTACGAATAGCACGTTCCAGTAAAAAATATGCAACACTGCAAGAGGCTTATCCATTTTGAAATGGATAAGCCTCTTTGTGGTTAAGAGCCGGAGTCGTCTCCGCCCTCCTGTTTTGAGCTGTCTCCGCCGCCTTCCTCGCCGCCGGAACCGCCTCCCTTTTCCTCGCCTTTTTTCTGAACCTTAGGCTGGAGCTCGTCCTGTACAACCGTTTTGAGCAGTCCCAGCACTTCCATACGGAACAGCGGATTCTGCATCGCTTCCTGCATAATGGTCATGGACTGCTTGCGGTAATCGGAGGTCTTGGTAAGATCCAGGAACATTTTCATCATTTCAGGCGACTTCATAATTTCTTCGATTGACTTCTGATAAGTCGGGTCCTTAATCAGCTGCAGATGCAGCTCCTTGCTTTGGGTGTTAATAGCTTTTGCGAACTCGCCGGCAAAGGTCGGATCGGTCATAATCTTTTCGATTTCCTTCTGGTATTCCGGAGCCGTAATGGTGTCTTTAACCGCAATCCGGATCTGTTCCGTGGTCTGAAGCGGCATCATTTTCATGCTTAACCCGCTGACGCTGCTCCCTTCCGAACCGCTGCCTGAGGTCAGAGCCTCCTCGACTGCCTTTTTACCCTCATCGCTTTTCAATATATCGACAACCATTGTCTTCATTTCCTTATATCCCATCTGGCTGGAAGAACTGCTCTGTTCTCCTCCGCAGGCTGTTAAGGTGAGAATCAGGCTGAGTGCCAGTCCTCCAGACAACAAACTCCTCCATCTCATTGGCGCTGCCCTCCTTTATAGGAATCCTGAGGGTAGTATGCCGCACCGGTGCACAGGATATGTCGCGGTTATGATGGTTTTTTGACGGCAGGCTTGGTAAAATAAATCTGACACAGGGGAGGTGGAGTGGCTGAGTATAAGGAAATGGTATCACCTGTTCTGGACCACACTTCTGATAGGCGCCGCCTCGGCCGGGCTGGCGGGACTTGTGCTGCAGGCTGTGAATGGCGGTATAGCCTTCAAGGGAACAGCAGACCTGTTGCTGTACCTGCTTATTTTACTTGGTTCCGGAATGCTTGTTAGCGTTTACGCACAGCTGGGATTTTTCGCTTACCTGATTCTCAACTATATGGGCAACGGTGTATTTTCCCGTAAAGTGTGGCAGTACATACAGCTGGTATTGGCTGTGCTGGCGCTGCTCGAACTGGTGTTCCTGCGGACATTTGTCGGAGCTGAAAGGACAGGCGGGTCTGACCTCTTCTTGGGAGTGGGCATTCTGCTTACGGCCGTTATTGTGTCCTATTTCAAGGTGCAGAGCACGAAGGCGGCGGCGGCAATTCCGACCTTTTTCTTTATGACAGCCATCACCATTGTAGAGACGATAGGCGTGCTTCAGATCGGCGTAGACAGTGCAACTGTGTTTATTGTTGTTCCGCTCATTGCCTGCAATGCATTCCAGATTTTAAGATTGCACCGAATCCTTAAACCGCAATCATCTTAAAAGATACTTTACGAAGAAACCCCGGTGCTCTTAAATTAAGAGACCGGGGTTTTCTTATTTCCAGCGCGATTAAAATGAAAAGGGGAAGGTTAATCTTAAAGAACAGCTTACATAAAAAGCTAATGGACACACCGCCGGCCGCAACTGAAATCAGTAAGCAAGGAGGGCATATATGAACATCAAGCGCTATATGATAAAAGACACAAGTGAAAATATTCTGAGCAAGCTCGATCCGTCAGAACGCGGTGACTTTCACTCGAAAGAGGAAGCCGCAGCCAAAATGGAGAAGCTCAAGGAACGCCTTGCCGAGCTTCAGGATATTCTTTTTGCCCAAAAGAAGCATTCGCTGCTGGTCATCCTTCAGGGGATGGACTCAAGCGGAAAAGACGGTACGGTAAAGCATATCTTTTCCGGTATTAATCCCCAGGGCTTTATTGTTACCAGCTTCAAAAAGCCGTCACTGGAGGAGGAGGCCCACGACTTTCTGTGGAGAGTGCATATGAAAACTCCGCCCAAAGGCTACATCGCTGCCTTCAACCGCTCCCATTATGAAGATGTACTGGTTCCCCGGGTGCACGGCAGTCTAAAAAAAGACGATATGAAGCGCCGCTTCCGCTATATCCGCCAGTTTGAAGAAATGCTGGTGGAGGAGGGTACAACGGTGATCAAGCTCTTTTTGCATATCTCCAAGGAGAAGCAGCTTGAAAAAATCCAGGAGCGGCTGCAGGACCCGACCAAGCACTGGAAATTTGACGCCAGTGACCTGCAGGAGCGGGAGTATTGGGATGATTACCAAAAGGCCTATGAGGATGTTTTCCGTGAGACCGGCACTGAACAGGCACCCTGGTACTGGATTCCTGCCAATCACCGGTGGTACCGCAATTATCTGGCGTTATCCATCGTAGTCAAAACCCTGGAGGGTCTCGACCTGAGCTATCCGAAGCTGAATTCTCCGACACCTGATATATCAGAGCTCATATCTCCGCGTCATTAGCCAGACAGGCCAGCTAGACAGATTACGGTACATCATCCGGCAACACCAAAGAGTTACATGCCTGCAGCGTCTTCCAGTCCCTTGTCCAGAGAAGCGGAATCACGGACTTCCGTACCGTCGGCACTGCTTTGGCTGATCAGCTCGGATACAGTAACGAACTCATACCCTTGAGCACGAAGGTTATCAATAATTTGCGGAAGCGCCTCATGGGTCTGCTTGCAGGAGTCACTGGCATGGAGGAGGACGATATCCCCCGGATGAGCCTTGCTGGTAACCCGCTTAACAATATTGTCTACACCGATGTTTTTCCAGTCCAGCGAATCGGTGTCCCATTGGATAACCTTGTAGCCCAGATCACTGGCCACCTGAAGCACTCTTTTGTCAAAATCACCATTCGGCATACGGATCAGGTTGGGCGATTTACCGGTTAACTCAGTAAGCACAGTGTGAGCTGTAGAAATTTGGGTACGGATTTCCTCATTACTGAGGGTACTGTAGTTAACGTGCTTATGACCATGGCTTCCGATTTCAAAGCCTGCTTCTTTGATACTGGTGACGATTTCCGGATGTGTTTTACTCCACGGCGAGGATAGGAAGAAGGTGGCCTTATCTACCTTTTTATCCTCCAGCACCTTTAGAATCGGTTCAGGCCGCTTCTCACCCCAGCTAATGTCAAAGGTTAAAGCGATAAGCTTCTTTTGCGTTGGCACACTGTAGATGGCAGACGGGGCTTGGGCATCCGAAAAAACGGTAATGTTGCCCCTCTCCACGTATACAACACCAGCGGCCAGAAGCGCAGCGGCAAAGATATAAATGAACCGTTTTATCTTTTTGCCGCTGAATACATAAAAAGAATTCATACTAGCAGCGCTCCTCTCCCATTGCGAAATGGCTTGTTTGTTCTAAATGTATGCTCGTACCTAACGCTTATGACCTCGAACGGACCAGAAATCTCATTAACTGCTTGTACTAAACATTTTAGGAGGCCGTTATGTTTGCGTTTTCAAGATTTGTCAAGGACCTGGGTACAATCCGCAAGGCCCTTTTGCTGGCGCTGATTCTTTTCCTGTTGGGCGGAGTGCTCGGCTGGATCGGCACCGGCAGTCTGCAGAAGCTGCTTGCCCAGCAGCTCGAAGGATTGAGCAGCATCAGCGGAAAGCTTATGGATTCAGATAATCCCGAATGGAGCTTCTTCACCTTTATATTTCTGAACAACAGCATTAAAAGTGTGGCGGTTATTTTCCTTGGTGCACTGTTTGGATTTATTCCGGCGTTCTTCTTATTGATAAACGGAGCTGTTATCGGCTATCTGATCCACCTGTCGGTCATCCAGGGAGCAGATTTGTTTCAACTCATTGTTAAAGGGCTGCTTCCGCACGGCATTATTGAAATACCGGCTATTATTATTGCATGTGCTTTTGGGCTACAGCTTGGCGGAAAGGTTATACAGAGTATGTCCGGAAGAGTTCGGGGCAGCAGCTGGGCGGAGTTTATGCGCCAGACCGTTACGGCATCCGTATGGATAGTAATCCTGCTGCTGCTGGCAGCGATTATCGAAAGTACAATTACATTGGCACTTTTATCATAAAATTCTGAAGAATGGAGCATAACATTAAGACCGATTTGATTTGGGGATTCCTTACATCACAAGAATGCCTGTGCTCAGCAGAACCATAAAGGGAATTTTAGCAATTATGGTTATAGTTCCTATGCTCCGGTTAATCTAGTGTAAGCGGGTATACGCGCAGATTTCCCATCAAATGGACTGACTTCTAACACACAAACAGCAGCATTAAAGATTTGTTCTCAAAATAATATGAAGGAGGCCAAGCATATGTTGGGGATGTTGTTCAACGAAAAAGAATGCAAGGAGCTCGACTATGTACTGCGCAAAGAACTTGACGAGATGCTGCTTGATTTAAGTGATCAGCGCTTGGACCAAAATATCAGGCATGCCATTGCTAACCGATATAAAACGGTGTTTCGCATGTATGCGCGGTTTGCTCCGCAGAAGGAGCTGTCGAAATATGCGTGGGGCGGGCGTTCGTCCCAGTTCAAGCATTGATAACATGAGCTGCTGCCTATAAACTTGTGTGCTTGGCCATTAATTTAATAAAGAGGGTTGACTAAACAGGAGCGTACGTGATACATTATATCTCGCGCTCCTTTTGTTATTTCAAAAGAAGACGCACGGCAAGAAAAAACGAAAAAAACTTTTTCGAAAAAAAGACTTGCCAAAACGATAAACACTGTGATATATTATAAAAGTCGCCGCTGACAAGCGCGACACTGAAGAAAAGAAACAAATTGATCTTTGAAAACTGAACAACGAGTGAGTATCGGAATTCACTTCGGTGATTCCAAAATGAGAATGTAACATTCTCGTCAGATGTTTCAAAATGAGCGAATCGCTCTTTTC
>NZ_FNDX01000059.1 GCF_900099765.1 Paenibacillus typhae
GCAGAGATGTGCCTGGACGAAAAGGCGCCGCTTATTCATGAACGAATTCCGCCCAAAACGCCGAATATGAACGCATATATTGAGTCTTTCCACAGCATTTTAGAGCGAGATGTATACAGTAAAATGTACTTTGAAACCTTTGAAGAAGCGTACGAGAGCGTTACCGAGTATATTCGTTTTTACAACGAGCGACGGTTTCATGGCAGTTTAAAACGATTGAGCCCCAACCAATACCATGCAGCGTGGAAAGCAGGCCAATTGGAGGAAGTAAAGATTTCACTTTAAGAAACTGCGAGAAACAGAGAATTTAAGAGAATGACTCCATAATTAAGGGGCCGAACCGGTTTCCAACCTTGATTTCAGTAAAGGCAGTATTCGGTGGTCATATTACCGATGAAACTATGGTATTAACCAATTTAGTTGGAAAATCGGCACTTAATTCTACGAGTTCTTTGTGTTTATAAGATTTAAGTGGATTTTTGCTATTTATTTCAGGCCATTTGCCTCCAGTTCGGGAATTCAGGCGTTTTTAAGTGAGGATTTTCCAACTAATAACTGGATTACAAGTTAAACAGCGATTTTAAGCAGCAAAAATCCACTTAGTTAGGGCTATTCCTTTCAAGCCGTCTGACAAAAATAGAGTCCCAACGATGCCTACAGGGTCAATAGGGAAGTCATTGAGGGTTTATAGGGAGTTAGCAGTTGTCTGCAATGGCTGCACATTGTAAACTGCTGCAATCAGCTGATCCAGCTCTGCGTCCACCTCTTCAGTTCCCCCTGAGAATTCAAAGCTGCGGTCATTGTGCTCCGGGCCTTTAATGTGCTCCTGCAATGCAAGCAGCCGGTATCCCCTCACCAGCTCCTGTCCGGCAACCGCACTGGCTGCGGCACGCTGCAGATCCCCTTTTGCCAAAGCACGGCGGCCCATCTGCAGCATGCCTTCTGCTGCACTCCTCCACTTGAAGGCGTTAAACCTGTCCAGCTCAATACTTCTTCTCACCCAGTAAAGCGCGGTCCCCGGCTCATTGCCTTTCAGGCAGGCTTCTGCCAGCATCCAGTGCAGACCGGCATCTCCCGGGGAGTACTCAAGACTGCGGAGCAGCTGCTCCTCCTTCTCTTCCTGCGGAAGCAGTCCTGCAAATCTTACAACTATACGGGGATCGTACGGATTGTAATGCAGTGCTTCCTGAAGCAGCATACTCTGTACTGCAGGTTCTGAAGAACGGGCAGCCTGGCTGAATAAGCGTTCCCCCTTCCACAGCTTGAAGGAAAGGGCGCTCAGTATCAGACAGAAGCAGACAACTGCTATCAGCAATACCCGCGTTCCTGCCTGTTGTGCCGAAGCTCGGCGATTCATTTCGGCGTCCCTTCGGGGCCCGGTAAGCCGGTGCTGGTGTGACTCGGCAAGCGCTCTTGCTGTCAGCAAGAACAGCAGCAGCCAAAAGAGCCCGTAGCTCCAGCTGAAATCCACTGCGCCGTGCAGGAGGATTACGAGCAGCGGGGGCAGCAGCCCGGGGGCGTTCCTGCCCGCCAGTATTCCTGCTGCCAGCAGCATTAGCAGCACAGCGGCACTTCCGGCGGTACCGAGATTCAACAGAATATCGAGGTACCCGCTGTGGACCTGGCTGCCCACATAGGGACGGGACTGGACAGCGAGGTACGCGCTGCGCCAGGTCTCGCCCCCCTGCCCCAGCCAGGGGGCTTCCCCCGCGAGGCGCCACGCGTCGCGGTAGAACAGCCCGCGGGCGGCGGCCGTCGGAGACGGCCCGCTGATCCGCCCGCGCAGCAGTGCCAGGACGGCGCTCCCCGCCGCCGTCCACAGCCCCGCCGCCAGCAGCATGGCGGCGAACGGCCCGCCCGCCGCGCCCCGGCAGCGGCGGCACAGCCACAGGCCGGCCAGCAGGGCGCCGGCCCAGCACCCGGCCAGCAGCAGCAGGCCGGGCAAAGGCTCTGCCGCCAGCCCGGCGCGGGCCAGCTGGCGGCAGAGCAGCGCCGCAGCAGCCGCAGGCGCGGCGGCGCTGACCAGAAGCGGCGCGGCCAGCCGCCGCTTCCTGAGCAGGGCTGCGGCGGCGGCGCAGGCCGCAGCCAGCAGCGCGCCGCGCGACTCGCTGAGCAGCAGCGCGGCGGCGTACGGGAACAGAGGCAGCGTGCACAGCAGCTGCCTCGCGGTACTTTGCGCGCGATGGCTGTCACGCGCAGCCGCCTCCGCGGCCGCTATGGCCCGCTCCAGCAGGAAAACGGCCATCACAGCACCGAAGGCATTCGGATACTGTAGCAGCCCGCCCAGCCTAGCCCCGGTAGCACTGACTGCCGCGGAGTCCGTATACGCAATCGCATAACGGAGCGGCAATCCGCAGGCTGCCAGCAGGCCGCTTAAACAGAGGGTCATGCCAAGCGTATGCCAGAGTGCAGCAAGAAATCCGGCACCCCGGCGGCTGACTGCACAAACAGCTGCGAAATAAGCAAAGCTTCCGTACAGCCCCCAGCGCAACAGCTCATTAAGCGTTCCCTGCACCGACAGCGGCCCCCTCAGCAGCTGTACTGCATATAAGGCAAAAAGGATTATGGGACAGCCCAACAGAACAATAAGCATCCAATTCCCGGCCTTATGTGAACCTCCGGTATTCCCTTCACCCGCCTCCGGCCCCTCCAATAGGCTTCCCCTGCCTCCGGCAGCTCTTCCGCTGATGCCCGCTAAGACGGCAAAAGCAGCACACAGGGCGAACCATACCGCCAGAAGACCGTACAGTTCCCGGGCAAAAAAAAGCCCGCGCATCAGGCATGCTGCTGCCGCAGCCAAAAACAGCATGCCTGCGCTCCCCCGGCTCGTAAACCGCTGCAGCCGGGACCAGTGTCTGTTGATTTCCATCGTTACCTCCATGTACCTTGTTATCCGTCAGTTTTCCCGCAAATTGGAAAATTTATATGCCGGAATTCCAAAGCAAACAGGACAGCGTTTCTCCCGGAGGAGAGTGCACTGTCCTGTTCATTGAAGCATTATAGGTATTATCTGTACGGCAAGACTTCCATCGTCTGCAGTCCCGGCAGTCCTTAGTCCTGCGCCGTTAGCTCTGCTGGCAGCAGGTCTGCGCAGACACGCTCAAGATACGGCTTGGCGCCCAGAAAATCACGGAAGGCGCTATACTCACGCCATTTGGCATCGTTGTCTCCGCCGCCCGCCTTGACGGCCCGGATAAGAATATTCTTCGGGGTATGCTCCATGTCGATGAACTCCAGCAGCTGGCTGCGGTAACCCATCAGATCCAGCAGCTTGGCCCGGATGGCGTCGGTGGCAAGCGCCGAGAAGCGCTCCTTCAGAATGCCGTGCGACAGCAGCGGATTAAGCACCTCACTCTCAATCTGGTTAAATAGCTCATGCTGGCAGCAGGGGACAGAGAGAATAACCGAGGCGCCCCAGCGGACCGCTTTTTCGAGTGCGGCGTCCGTTGCCGTATCGCAGGCATGCAGAGTGACCACCATATCCACCTGATCCAGTTCATTATAATCAGCAATGTCGCCTACAAGGAACTTCAGCTGGCTGTAGCCAAGCTTGGCTGCCAATTGGCTGCAGTGGGCAATGACATCAGCCTTGAGGTCAAGTCCGACGACATTCAGCTCCCGCCGTTCACGGACGGCCAGATAATGATACAGCGCAAACGTCAGATAGGATTTGCCGCAGCCAAAATCGACAATGGTCAGCGGGCGTCCGGCCGGCAGGTCAGCCAGCACATCCTCAACCATCTCCAGAAAGCGGTTGATCTGGCGGAACTTATCGTATTTTTTGGCCAAAACCTTGCCTTCGCTGTTCATAATCCCCAGCTCCACCAGGAATGGCACCGGCTCTCCCTCATCCAGCACATAGCGCTTCTTGCGGTTATGGGCCAGATCAGGCGCCTCCTGCTTGCTGGCCGATTTCGTCAGGATGGATACTTTATACTTCTTGCTGATCAGCACCTGATAGTCCGCCTCAATGGTGCACAGCAGCGCCTGGCGGAAGGTTGCCCGCAGCAGCGCCATCATTTCAGCCCCGGCTTCTTCAGCAGGGATGTTCCGGTGCTCGACCTTAGGTCCGGTATAGTAGGCAAACTGATAGTGCAGCTTGCCTTTAAGCTCGACGGGCTTGATCTGTACTTTGGTGTAGGATACCTCGCCTTTACTGCGCAGCTGGCTTAATGTCGCCGTTATTAAGGTGCGGTTGTTAATCAGTTGTACAATTAATGTATTTAAAGATTCCACAGGGTACATCTCACTTTCACATATTAAAATAAAGAACGGGTTCGCCTTAAGTAGCCGTTATATTATAGCATGTCCTGCACCCGGATATTATAACAAGCTCTTGTATAGTCTTCTATCTGTAAACAAAACCATTGCAACCCGTTAGAATCAATAAAAAAAACAGCACAGACGCCTGTCTTCACAATTCCCTGGGCATCTGGGCCATTCAGTAAATTATTAGCGCTGCTCCTGCTTCGCTGCAGCAGTAATTCTCTCCCACTCGGCCAGACCCTGCTGCACTTCCTCCAGCGGCAGGCCGCCAAGCTCCAGTGCTTCAGGAGACTTCTGCAGCAGCCGCCCATAGAGCCCGTGTCCTTCCGCAGCAACATCCACACCCTGCTCCCACAGCCGGTACAGGCTGTCTTCCGCCTTGGCATAGCTGCCGGCCGACTCCAGGTAGGAGAGCAGCAGGCGTTCTGTTTTGACGGGTAGCTGGTAGCCCTCGGTTTCCTGCAGCAGCTCCTCCATTTCCCTGTTCATATTCAACAGCTCACGGTCGGCGCCATGTAGTTCCGCACGCAGAAATAAATGCAGGGAACGCATGTACCGGAACAGCGCTGCTTCCTTATCGCCTGCAGCTGCGTAGATGCTTCCTTCTTCCTTAAGCAGCCGGGCCACGCCCTGCAGCTTGTCGGACTCAATGATGCCGCCGAGCCGGAACATTTCAACAATATCTTCAGCGGACAAGGAGTTCAGCAGACGGGAATTCAGCCGGAAATGCCGGTTAAGCAGCTCATCCACTTCCCATAAAGCTTCCGTTGTCTTCCTTTCCTGCTTGAGTGTAAGCACTTTGGCCACCATGGCCGTCATATCTTCAATCATCCGTACGATATAGTCTCTCCGAAACATCCGGCAACACTCCTCCCGGGCTATGCGCCCTGTATATTTAGCCGCAGTAAGCAGTTAATCATCCTTAAAAGTCATCTTAAACCATTCTAACCCTGTGCGCCACTGAACAGTACAACAGAAGCGGAACCTGCTCTCCGGAAATCATTGACAGGGGCATAAGGAATCTCATATAATAAGTCCAACTCGTTGATCTGGATTCCAGATTGAACTGTTATACAGATTTAATCTTACAATAAAGAAAGAAGGTGACATACAGTAATGAATAAACCGGATACAGCCTCCCGGCTAACCCTGACAGAAGAACAGAATAAGCTGCTGGAAAGTGCGTTGCGGATTAAAATCATGCACGCATTGGCGGATGAACCCTTGACCTCCAAGCAGGTTGCCGAAAAGCTGCAGAAAACACCAGGCAATATTCACTATCATATCGTCAAGCTGTTCGAAGGCGGACTGCTCGAGATTGTCCGCACAGAAGCAGCCGGAGGAATTATCCAGAAATTTTACCGGTCTAAAGGAACCTTTTTTCACTCCGGACAGTTCAGCGGCTTCCAGTTCCGTCCAGAAGACAGGATTGAGCATTTTATCACCCGGCTGACCTTATCCCCCGCTGAACTCAGTGATTTTCAGCAGGAGCTGACTCAGCTGATTATCTCCTGGGAGTCAAGGTTCACCCACGGGGATGAATACGGCGTGGAATTTGTCATTGGGCGCCTGCCCCATTCAGACTATGAGCCAGAATCGGGAGGAAATTCTGAATGAACCCGGTTACAGCAACAGAATCAGCGAGCCGCAATCCCTTTCGTAAATTCGCCACCCTGTTTACAGCATCGCAGGCGTTCCCTTATCTCTGGCTCGGAAATCTTATTTCCTTTCTCGGTAGCTCGGTAACTATGGTAATCCTGCCTGTCCTCGTCTACTCCATGACCGGTTCGACCAAGACAATGGGCTTCGTAATGGCCATTTATATGCTGCCAAATGTGATTATGCTCCCTGTATCGGGCCATATAGTGGACCGGTACGACAGAGTTAAAATTATGATATCGGCTGATATCGCCCGGTTTGCCATTATGGTCGCCATAGCAGTGCTCTCGCTTACCGGTGCATTGAGCATTCCGCTGCTCTATCTGTTTATGGGCCTCTATGGCATGCTTGACGGTTTGTTCCGCCCAGCTTATTCTGCAACCCAGGCTATGGTCTTTACACCGGATATCCGGATTGCCGCCAATTCGTTGACACAGATGAGCACCCAGGCGGTCCGCCTGATCGGACCTGCGCTCGGCGGTCTGCTCATCACTCATCTGTCAGCTGGTATCGGGTTCGGGCTCGATGCTTTTACCTACATCCTCTCCCTGTTCTGCCTGATTTACCTGCGCAGAGCTCTGACGGCCGGCCTGAGGGGCAGGTCTTCGACAGACTCTGCAGGAGTTCAGGAGGTGTCTGCAGCGGGAGCACCTCATACCTCCCCGAACTGGAAGGATGATTTCAAAGAAGGGATCGCCGTGCTGCGCAGTCACCCGTGGCTCTGGATCACGATTATCACCTTCTCGTTCTTCAATATTTGTTTTGCCGGAGTGACCAGCATTCTGATCCCCTGGCTGTTTAAGGTATACCACGGATGGCCGCCTTACATATACGGGCTTGCTGTTACCTGTTCCGGTGCCGGAGCCATAGTTGCCGGACTGGTGTACAGCCTGCGCCAGCACTGGACCCGCCGCGGCATCATGGCTTACGGCGGAGTCATCCTGAGCTGTCTTGCCCTGTTCCTGATGCCGTTTATTCCGAATGCGGCTGTGGCAGTTGCCCTGTTCACCGTGGAAGGATTCGGGCTGATGATCTTTGGCCTAATCTGGGAAATTAGCCTGCAGGAGCTTGTTCCCCAGGAGGCTTTCGGACGTGTGGCCAGTCTGGATCTGCTCGGCTCCTTCGCCCTGCTGCCGGTAGGTTACATTCTGGTCGGCTGGCTGGCTGATCAGATCGGCGGCCTTCCTACCATCACCATCTTTTCCGGTCTTGGCATCCTGTGTGCCGCCTCGGTGCTCTGTCTCCCGGCAATCCGCAGGTTCCAGTAAGGTACAGCCCAAAGAGGCAGCACTCCGCTTGTCAGCAGAGGCTGCCTCTTTGGCATTATTTATCCGGACACTTACTTCCTGGCTGCCGGTATCTGTACAAAATCCTTAATAATCTCCGCCAGACGCTCCGGCGCTTCATACATGCTCATATGTCCGGCACCGGGAATGGTCGCCCTGGTTACATTCGCCTTATCTGTGGTAAAGATCCGTTCAGGCGGCACCAGACCATCTTCCGTACCCGCTACAAGCAGCACCGGCAAGGCAGATGCCGAAAGGACATCCCGGCGGTCCGGACGTTCCCGCATCGCAAGCAGGGCACCTGCCGCGCCCTGCGGCGGAGTTTTGTAACCGATCTCCTTAACCCGTTCAAGCAGCCGGGAAGCTGCGCCGGGAGCGAACAATCCGGGTACCAGGGCATCAACAAATGCGGTAATTCCTTCATTCTGGATCGTACTGACGCTCTTCAGTCGCTTCTCCCGGGCCTCCTCGCCATCCGGATAACCGGTGGAGTGAATCAGCCCGAATCCTTTCAGCCGGGAAGCATGACGCTGGGCAAAGGATAATGCGACATAACCGCCCATGGAATGGCCCAGCAGATACACTTCCGGTATCTCCAGGTGATTCAGCAGGGACAGCACATCATCAGCCATCTGATCGATGCTGTATGCACCGAGCGGAGCATCCGATGCGCCATGGCCGCGCAGATCGGGAGCAATTACCCGGTAGCTGCCGCTTAGAAAAGGAATGACCTGCTCAAAATACGCAGAGCTTCCGCAGAAGCCGTGAAGCAGCACAATAACCTCGCCCTGCCCCTGATCACTGTAACAAATATTGCTTCCCTCACACCGGATATTTTCCATGACAGTTTCCTTCTTTCTATGTAATGACTAAGGCTTTTTCTACATTATTAAGCAGAACGGTTCATCTTGAAACGGCTCAAGGAACAAGCCTGAAACCTTTTGCTGCAGCCAGTGCAATCTGCTCGGCCATCTGCATTACCCGGTATAGCGGTGTCGTCTGCAGTGTCCGGTAAGGAAAAGGTCCGTTCACTCCGACGATGGCGGCCAGACTGTAGTTTCCTACCTCGGGCAGGTCCAGGCCCACCGACTGGGCCGGGCGCAGCGGTTCGCAGGCTGCAAAATAAAACCCTAAGGCAGCCGGCGGCCCCAGACAGGCATCAATGGCTATAATCAGCTGCCCTTCCGGAATCGCGGCAATCCGTGCAACCAGATTATCCGCGTCACAGGGCGACGGTAAAGTTCCGGTGACATGCGGAAAACCGTATTTCAGCAGACCGCTGCCGGTCAGAGGGCCGAGGCAATCGCCTGTAGAGCGGTCCGTCCCGATGCACAAAAAGGTGATGCGCTCAGGCGGATGCTGCTCAGCAATCTCCCGGAAGAAAACGCTCAGCCGGTCGGCATCCATTTTGATCCGTTTTCTGCTCTCCTGCTCCCTGATTGCCACTGTCCTCTCCTCCTTAGAATCTGAATGTATCCAATTATTCCTTTTAATTTAACATGTTTCTGGGGAATTGGACAAAAAAATGGTGTTTCTTTGCCCTGTCATGATAAAATACATCAGAAGGAACGACCGGCGCAATTCATATATCGGGCCGGTAATTCAAAGGTATTTTACTAAGAAAGGACTGTTTGCACTCCATGGATTTATCAAAGCCCAGCCAGGAAAATGTGGAATATATGATCGAGGGCATCAAGAGCAAGCTCAAAATGGCCAGCGCGGCAGCCATGCAGGCATCCGCTTTCTCGGTAGACCACTATGAGGATATTCTTGATATTTACGAGGTAGCCATGGGCAGTGACCGGCTCAGCATCTCCCAGGTGGAAGCCCTGGTCTCCGAGCTTGGCCGCCTGCGGAATAAATAACAGGCCTGAAACGAAACAGGAGCTCTCTGCCTGATGCCGCCATCTCCGGATGACAACAAGGCTGAGAGCTCCTTTCTTATATCTGTGTAAGCCTAGGTTTTCATTCTGCATTATGGCAGGTCAATCAGGATGAACTCCGCATCCCCTTCGCTGCTTGTCCCTTTTAGCGTCAGATCACAGCTTTTGCGGATACGTGCGGCGTCACCGGGCTGCAGCTGAAAAGTCCCTTCGCTGCAGCTTACTTCCAGATTACCGGTAATTAGATAAAGATGTGTGCGCCTGCCCTCCTGCTGGGAATGCTGCACTTCCCTGTTCGTTTCAAGCACCGACAGATAAATCGACACATCCTCACCCAGCTTCAGTACCCCTTCAGCATCTGTGCCTGAGGCCACCTGGAGCAGGGTATTCATCTTCAGCTCACGCGGGAAAAATTTCGCATCCCAGGCCGGCGTAACCCCCGGACGGTCCGGCAGCAGCCACATCTGCAGAAAGCGGACATGTTCTGCTGGTGACGGATTCGTCTCCGAATGGCTGATTCCTGTGCCTGCACTCATCACCTGCACGCTTCCTGCCTGCAGCTCTGCCTGATTACCGAGATCATCCTGGTGCTTCAGCACTCCCGAAATGACATAAGTAATAATCTCCAGGTCATGATGCGGATGCTCCCCCATGCCCTGTCCCGGCTTCAGCTCATTGTCGTTATGGGCGAGCAATACACCAAAGTGTGCATTGCTGGGATCATCATAATCGGCAAAGGAAAAGCTGAATTCGCTGTGGATCCACTCTCTATTCGAAGTATGACGCTCTGCTGACGTAACGATTTTGATCATAATCCATGCACCTCCAAAAGATGTTAGAATCTTTTTAATCCTAAAAAACGGGGGATTCCCCGCTCATATTGATGAATAGGCGCCTTAATTATGTATTTCTTACCCTTAACCTATCCTTGTCAATCAGACCGTTTTCCTATATTATTCCAGCTAAAATCTGATCTCTTTCCGGCCGGAGCTGTAGTATTGGCTATTCTTTCCTGAACCTTCCTGCTGTTTCAGCCCATATCCCCACGTTTATATACGAAGTAAGAACCTTCAGGCTATCCTGAACTCCACAAGACGACAGCCGCCACTGCAGCGCTGCTGCAACCGGCAAGAGGCTGTCCGATTTGGGAATACCATATTCTATTAAGGAGTGATTGAAGATGAACAGAGCAGAAACAGAACATCCGGTAGAGAGCGGGAACACATTTTTCAAAGGTATTTTTATCGGAGGATTGCTGGGCGCGGCGGCTGCATTGCTGTTTGCACCTAAGCCGGGCCGTGAAATGCGCAGTGACCTGTCCGACAAGCTTACCCTGGCGACAGACAAGACGAAGGAAGTTGCCGGAGTCGTGACAGACAAGACTAAGACTATTGCCACTACTGTCGGAGAAAAGGCAACAGACTTGGCCAGCACGGTATCCGCCAAAGCCTCTGACATCTTCACCACAGTGAGCGACAGCAAGCAGCAGATCGCTGCTACGCTGCAGGAGACCGGCAAAAAGATCGGCGATACAGTAGCCGAGGCATCCAGCGATATAGCTTCCGATGTCAAAAAGGCGTCCGAAGACGTTACTGATGAGGCTGCCTCTTCTTCCAAAGAGGTTGCCGATAAGGCCAAGGACGCTACTGATGAGGTCGCCGCTGAAGCTAAGGATGCCAAGGAAGAGGTTAAATCCTCTTACAAGTCCTCTTACTAACACGCTGTGATCTGCGGCTCATTCTAAAATGGAGAACAGCCAGCTCACTGCAGCTGGCTGTTGCTATGCTAAGTGCAGCTTCATCTAACAAGAGAGAAGCTGCACTGTATTAAAGCCAAATATGGCTAAAGAAAGCGGGGAGACCTTATGGGAGATGCGGGCAGCAAGACTAAAACGTACGAGGTTGACGAACACCCCTTTGAACTGCGGCATGAAGTCAAGCGCCTCAATGCCAGACTGGACAAAATTGCGGATTCACTGGAAAAATCGGAATTCAAGGATATCCTTGAGAATTATACAGACCCCAAAAAACGGATTATCACCAACCTGATGGCTGGCATATCCCGCGGGCTCGGACTTTCACTGGGTACCTTCGTTATTCTCGGTCTGCTCGGCTACATTCTCAGCCTGTTCCTTGATGTTCCGGTTATCGGTGAATATCTCGGCGAGATCAAAACTTATATTGATGCAAACAGCTGATGACAGGATTAAAACAAAAATAGGACATACGCTGTTCCGGAGAACAGGTATGTCCTATTTTTGAATATAGTAAACATCGGCGCGGTCAATAAGAAGAATTCGCCATGATTTGTTTCAGCTTCTCTGTGGCCCGCTTTTGAATCCGCGATACACTCATCTGCGAGACGCCCAGCTTCTGGGCAATGGCCCGCTGAGATTGGCCGTCCTGGAAAGCCAGCAGCAGTACCTGCTGCTCCTGCTCCTTGAGCTGGCCGAGCGCCTGCTGGAGATCCATACGCTTTTCGACAGTTTCATAGTCGTTGGCATCAGAGCTGATCAGCTCGCCGAGCGTAGCCCCGGTCTCCTCCTGTGAGAGCGGCGAATCAAGCGACACATAGTGGTAGCATTCCCTTCCGGCCAATACTTCCACTGTTTCTTCTACAGTAAGATCAAGATATTGGGCAATTTCCTCCACAGCGGGTGAACGCTCAAGCCTGATGGTTAGCTCATCAATGGCCTGCTGGACGAGTGCCCCCTTCTCTTTGATCCGTCTAGGAACCTGTATGTACCAGGATTTATCCCGCAGGAAATTCTTCATATGGCCGATCATGCTTTTCATCGCATACGGCTCAAACGGAATTCCCAGACTGATGTCATATTGCTGAAGCAGCCTGATCAGCGCCATCTGTCCTACCTGATACAGATCTTCGTATAAGTCCGGACGGTTCCGGGCAATTTTGCCGGCAGCCATCTTGACCATGGGTTCATATTTACGGATCAGAAGGGTGGCAATTTCGTTGTCTTTGGTCTGCTGGTATTCCCAGATCAGACTTACCGCATCATTCATGGACTCTGGGGGAGTCACTTTGTCGTTCATACTTTCTCCTCGCTGAAATTAAGCCGTTTGGTCAGGGTAACGACAGTCCCTCTTCCTGCTTCACTCACTACGCTAACATCATCCATGAGTGCCTGCATCAGATAAAACCCAAGTCCTCCTACCTCAACGTCATTCAGCTCTTTGTCATGCAGCGTCATGCGCGGTTCAGGACTATCCATTCCGTCAAAGCTCTCCCCCTCATCTTTGACAGTGATGGACAAGGTACTTGCTCCTACTTCAAAAATGACATCCACAAGCCCGTCTTCCTGTCCGTAAGCATACAATACGGAGTTATTACAGGCTTCTGAAACGGCTACCTTCATATCTTCAATATCTTCATAGGTGAAGCCCATTTTCGAGGCAATTCCATATAAATTAAGTCTCACAATATCGACATATTCTGCGCTGGCGGGTAACTGAAGAACTACTTTTTGCACGTCATCACTCATCCTTATTTCGATCCTTTCCTAGTGGGAGTTCTCTTGGGGGGCAAAAAACTTGGAAATACCAGTCATATCAAACAGCTTCTGAATCTGCGGCGGAACTTCCACCACCGTAAATTTAACATCCATTCCGTGTCTTGCCTTGAGAATCGAGAGCAAAATACCGATGCCTGTGCTGTCGATGTATTTCAGATCCTTCAAATTAATGACAAGATCCAGTCCCGTATCTCCCACAAGCGGCTCCATCACCAGACGGAAATCAGGAGCGACTGACAAATCGAGTTCTCCAATCAGATAAACCGTACATACATTGCCTTCGGTTTCGGTTTTTGCGTGGAACTTTTCGCTTTTATGTGTATTCATAGACAATCTCTCCTGATTAAATGTTTTCTTTACCAATAACCCTAAAGGCATAGTGTTGAAACAAAAAGCAGACAATCCGCATGAGGTAATTCCTGGATGTTCATTAAGAGAGGGAGGCATTGCGTTCCATTCTCGGGCTCTCATGAGGTTCATAGCGGCTGATGATTTGTTTGATGCTGCTCAGCTTGAGGGGCTTGCTTACATATCCGTCCATGCCTGCGGCTTTACAGCGGGTCTGTATGCCCTCCATGACGTTCGCCGTCATGGCAATGATAACAGCCTTTTGTGAAGACTCGCTGCTGCCGGAGCGGATTGCAGAGGTCGCTGTAAGGCCGTCCATCACCGGCATCTGCAGATCCATAAAAATAAATTCATAGCTGTTTCGGGCTGCAAGCTCGACCGCCTGGCTTCCATCCTCGGCAACATCGGCGCTATAGCCCAGCTTCTCAAGCATGCTTACCATTAGACGCTGATTGATCGGGTGATCATCTACTACAAGCGCCTTATGGTGCATCCGTGCCTGTCTGACCACACCGTCCGGCTCCTCAGCTTCGCAGCCTCTGGCCAGCTCATCCTCAGGCATGGCAGCCTGAATGGAGAAGACAAAGGTTGCTCCCTTCTCCTCCATGGATTCAACGCGGATCTCGCCGCCCATCATCTCTACAAGGGATTTGCAGATCGCAAGACCCAGGCCTGTCCCCCCATACTTCCGTGTCATGGAAGAATCAAGCTGGGAGAACGGCTGAAACAGACGGTCGCACTTCTCCGGCGAGATGCCGATACCGGTGTCTTTTACAGTAAATTCCACCATCAGCTTCTCATCAGCGCCGCTTGCCTTGGAGGCTACCAGATAAACGCCGCCCTGATTGGTGAACTTGACTGCATTGGCAACCAGATTGATCAGCACCTGGCGCAGCCGGGCCATATCCCCGTAAATCAGCTTGGGCAGATTCTGGTCGATGAAATAAGCAAGCTCCAGATTCTTTTTGCCTGCTTCGGCGGAGAACAGGCTAAATACCTCCTGGATCGTCCCCTGGAGCTCGAACAGCTGCTCCTCCATCTCCATTTTTCCTGACTCCATTTTGGTGAAATCCAGAATGTCATTGATTACTGTGATAAGTGTATCAGCACTCTTGCGGATAATTTCTGTATATTCCTTCTGTTCAGGAGCCAGGTCTGTCTCCATCAGCAGGTCAATCATACCTACAACACCGTTCATCGGTGTACGGATTTCGTGACTCATCATCGCCAGGAATTCTGTTTTGGCGTTGGCCGCAATTTCCGCCGCCTCCTTGGCCTTGACCAGCTCGCCGTTAATTTTCTCCAGCTCCTGTGTTTTTTGCTGCAGCAGCATGGACTGCATCTGGTGTTTTTTGTTCGCCAGATGCATGTGAACGAAGCCTTCAATTTTGGACTTGAGAATCTGCGGGATGAAGGGTTTGACCATATAATCAATGGCACCGGCGGAATACCCGGCAAACAGATGCTCCGCCTCTTTGCTGTTGGCCGAAATAAAGATAATCGGGATGTCCTTGGTCTTTTCCCTGGCCTTGATTAATTTGGCGGTTTCAATACCATCCATGCCCGGCATCTGAACGTCCAGAACAATGACAGCGAACTCATATCTTAATAAACTCCGCAGCGCTTCTTCTCCGGAATTAGCTTTGACAAGCTTATAATGCTGGCTTTCAAGCACTGCTTCCAGCGCCAGCAGATTCTCAGGACGGTCGTCAACAAGCAGTATATGAACCGGTTCTTGAACCCCCATAGGCCCCTCCTATCCCGCTATTGATTCTTACGGTATATTTTTTCCACTCTATCCAGGGGCTCGTAGCCATCGCTAAACCTGGTGAAATGAATAGATTCCTTGGATCCGAGCACCAGCACACCGAAACGGCTGAGGCTCTCATAAAATAAACCATGCACGTGATCACGAAGCTCATCGTTGAAATAGATCATCACATTACGGCAAAAAATGACATTAAACTCATTAAAGGAGGTGTCTGTTGCCAGATTATGCTCGGCAAAAATGATGTTTTTGCGCAAAAACGGCTGCAGGATCACTGAGTTATATTTCGCAGTATAGTATTCGGAAAACGCGCGTGTACCGCCAGCCTCCATGTAATTCTTGGTGTACTGCTTCATTCTGCCGATTTCATATACCCCTTCTTTGGCCTGCTGCAGAGAACGGGCATTCATATCTGTTGCATAGATACGCGCCTTATCATACAGCCCCTCTTCATGCAGCAGGATCGCCATTGAATACACTTCTTCACCTGTTGAGCACCCGGCATGCCAGATTCTGATGTACGGGTATGTCCGCAGCAGCGGGATGACCTTTTGGCGGAAGGTTAAGAAGAGGCCCGGATCACGGAACATTTCCGTCACAGGAATAGAAAGGCTGTATACAAAACGTTCAAAGCAGGCACGGTCATGCAGGACCTTCTCCTGCAGCGCAGATATGGTAGGTACATTCTCGGCATGGACATGATGCCAGATGCGCCGCTTCAGGGAAGGCAGCGCATAGTTTCTGAAATCATACCCGTATAAGCGGTGTACTCCGCTCAGCAGCAGCTCAATTTCAATCTGCTCCAGCTCCTGTCTGCTTCCCGCATTGTCGGCCTGCTCATCGTATCCCCGCTCCATGGCTGTCATCGTTATCTCTGCTCCCTTGCATACTTCCGTATTTCCGTACTGTTAATTTACTCTTACTGTAATGCTATTACCCCAATTTCCAGCTTACGAATACAGCCATACACGCATTAGGGAGAGAAGCTGGTCTGTACTGATCGGCTTCTTCATATAATCAGAGGCTCCGGCTTCAATACACTTCGCCCGGTCCTCTTTCATTGCTTTGGCGGTGAGCGCAATAATCGGCAGCTTCTGATATTGCGGCATCTCGCGGATCCGGCGCATTGCCTCATACCCGTCCATTTCCGGCATCATCATATCCATCAGCACCAGGTCGAAATCATTATGCTCGACAAGCATATCCAGTGCCTCCCGGCCATTTTCGGCAAACTTCACTTCCATATGATAGCCTTCCAGGACACTGGAGAGGGCAAAGACGTTACGGATGTCGTCGTCAACGAGCAGTATCTTCTTGCCGTCAAAGAGCTCCTCCTTATTGTGCAGCTTCTGCAGAATTTTACGCTTATCCTCCGGCAGATTGGCCTCCACGCGGTGCAGGAACAGAGTTGTTTCGTCAAGCAGCCGCTCCGGCGAGCGGACATCCTTGATGATAATGGATTCGGCATATTTACGCAGCCTGGTCTCTTCCTTGCTGTCCAGATCCTTGCCTGTATAAATAATGATCGGCAGATCATTAAGCTCCTCATCATCACGGATCTGATCCAGCAGCTCAAAGCCGGTCATATCACCCAGCATAAGGTCAAGCACCATGCAGTCGTACCGATGCCTGCGCAGCTCGCTGAGCGCTTCCTGTCCGGTGGACACTGCTGTAATGGCTACATCATCATGGCCAATCAGCTCCATGATGGAACGCTGCTGGATTTCATCATCCTCAACGATCAGAAGACGCTTCAGGGTGCTGGATGTATAATTTTCAATCTGCGAGAAGGCCCTCTCCAGCGCCTGTCTGGAGGAAGGCTTTCTTAAATAGGCCATCGCCCCCATCATCAGCCCCTGCTTCACCTCATCATTAACAGAGATGACATGTACAGGAATGTGGCGTGTCTGCGAGGCACTCTTAAGCTCTCTCAGGATGGACCACCCGTCCATAACAGGCAGCTGGATATCGAGAATAACCGCGTCCGGCAGATAAGACTTGGCCATCTGCAGGCCGGTGTCACCTTGCAGGGCAACCAGACCTTTGAAGCCGCGGCCGCGGGCCATGCCGAGCAGAATCTTGGCAAAGCTCTCATCATCCTCAACAATCAGAATGACTTTATCTTCCGCCTTGAGTCCTTCACGGTCATCTGCCACAATAACCGGGTTGAGCGGTGCAGGGACCGCCTCATTTGGTGCGGCCGGAAGCAGCTCCTCCACATATTCAGCCAGGGTGGCGGCTTCGTGGGCCGCCGCCGCTTCTACGGCTCCGGGAAGCAGGCTGTAATTGCCTTTTACAGGCAGGTAGAGGGTAAATACGCTGCCTTGTCCTTCGCGTGATTCCAGCCCGATGGCTCCGCCCATCAGACGGGCCAGCTCACGGCTGATCGACAGCCCCAGGCCTGTCCCGCCGTATTTCCGGCTGGTCGTGCCGTCCACCTGCTGGAACGCCTCGAATACAATTTCCGTCTTGTCTGACGGAATCCCGATCCCGCTGTCCTTAACTGCAATGGCTACATAGTCGAACTCCTCCGGCAGGTAGGACGGCAGCTGTGCCGGTTCAGCACGGCTGACCGAAAATTCCACGAATCCTTGACTTGTAAATTTAAAGGCATTGGACAGCAGATTACGCAAGATCTGCTTAAGCCGGTGGCTGTCAGTATACAGACTGTCCGGCAGCGGCTCATCAAAGGATAAACGCAGCGCCAGCCCCTTCTTGGCCGCCTGCGGCGCAAAGTTCTGTTTTACGAATGTTTTGAGCTCTGTAAGCGGGATATCCTCATAGTTCAGCTCCATCTTTCCGGCATCCACTTTGGACAGATCGAGTATTTCATCAATCATCTTCAGCAGATCGGCACCGGACATGTAGATCGTTTGGGCGAACTCCACCTGCTTCTCCGTGAGATTCCCCTCTTTATTCTCTGTAAGCAGCTGGGAGAGGATCAGCAGACTGTTCAGCGGAGTCCGGAGCTCATGCGACATATTGGCCAGGAACTCCGATTTGTATTTCCCGGTAACAGCAAGCTGCATAGCCTGCTTCTCCAGCTGGAGGCGGGCCTGTTCGATTTCGTCCTTTTTCTCCTCGACCTCCTGCACCTGCTCCTCAAGGGCCCGGGTTTTGGCAACCAGTTCCGTATTGAAATGCTCAAGCTCGCCCTGCTGCCGCTGCAGCAGTTCCTCGGAGCGTTTGAGCGCATCCGTCTGCTCCTCCAGGTTCTCATTGGAACGGCGAAGCTCCTCCTGCTGGGTCTGCAGTTCCTCCGACTGGCATTGCAGTTCCTCCGTTAGTGCCTGGGACTCCCGCAGCAGCTCTTCAACTGTCATTCTGCGGGTAATATTATTAAGAATAATGCCCAGATTATTAGCCAGCTGGTGAAGTAGCTCATTCTGCAATACAGTACTTGGCGTAAAGGAGGCAAATTCAAGTACACCAAGCACCTCATCTTCAAACAATACAGGATAAATAAAAATATGGTCCGGATGGGAATCGCCGAATCCGGAGGACACGGTAATATAATCATCAGGCGCTCTCTCAAGTCTGATCGGCGTCTTATCTAATGCACACTGCCCGATCAGGCCCTGGCCGAGGTCAAAATACTCCTTGAGGCCATCCTCGGCATCCCCGGCATAAAAGGCGCTTGCCAAAAGCCGGTTAGGGTTATGGAGATCTTTCAGATAAAGCGCCCCGTATTGGGCGCCAAGCACGGGAGTGAACTCGCTGATGAAGGTCTGCGAAACCTGGTCCAGTGAACTGACACCGCGCAGCAGCTCCGTCACACGTGCAATATTGCCGTTCAGCCAGGCCTGATCGCTCTGCGCCTGGGTATACGCCTTTTCAAGCTGCTGCTTCTGCTCGATATCTTCAGCCATCTGCTGGAAGACCCGGGCGACATCACCAATTTCATCCTTTGATTTAACCTTCAACCGGCGGATCGCCCTCATCTTCCCGCTGCCAAAGCTGGTAATCATCATAGAGACAACGTTAAGGCCGCGCGAGATGCTCGGAATCACCCACAGGATAACACCCACTCCGAGCAGGAGCCCGACAGCCATAATTAAGGATACCATCTGAATAGATCTTTCATAAGCAGCCTGGGCTGAAGCATTTTCTTGCGTCATCCGGGTGGCATTATAGTCTGACAGTGAATTCAGGCTGTTAAGCACCTCATTCTGGATATCCTGTCCATCGGAGTTCCGGTACGCGTTGGCATTCTGGAAATAGCCGGCTTCAAGCATCTCGACGGCCTTGTTCTGATAATTAATATAGGCGGTATACGCATTCTCAATCCGGTTCAGCATCTGGATTTCATCAGCACTGATAAGTGAGGCTTCGATGGCCTTCAAATATCCTTCTGCCTTAACCGTCTTATTTTCAAGCTCTGTCTTCTGGACCTCTACTGTTTCTACATCTGCGTTAAGCATCGCTGTGGTCAAGATGCGGGCCATATCATTGACTTCGCCGCGCAGCCCGGAGGAAGCGCGACCTTTGTCATATCTCTCCTGAAAGCTGTCCAGCTGACTGCTCATATAATTAAGCCGATCGTAGCCAATCATTGTTAACGCCAGCATTATGGCCAGCATCGCACTGAAGCCGATCAGCAGCTTGGCTTTTATTTTCATCACTGTTCAGTTCCTTTCCCCAGCGTAATCCACACTAGGCATTTATCGTCATCACGCTCCACAGCGGCTTCGTCCACAAAAAAGGCTTCGCGCATCGCTTCCTCACGCCATTCATGTCCGCCGTTCAAATGGCTAGTCATAAATTTCAGCTGATCCTCCTGATCACCTTCGGCCATTTCGAGCAGTCCGTCCGTATACAGCACCAGATGCCCTTCTTCTTCAAAGCTGAGGCTCTGCGGCTGAATGTCAATCCGGTCGAACAAGCCTACCGGGTGGCAGTTGCTTTCGAGAAGAACAGGCTCCTTGGTCCCTCCTTCAAAGAAAAGTCCCGGCGGATGCCCGGCATTCACGTAGTCGATCCGCTTCATCCGGCTATCAATAACCAGATAGATGGCCGTAAAATAATACTGGACCAGCTGCTTCTCAATATACAGCTGATTGAAACGGCGGTTCAGCTCCTGGATCACCTTCTCCGGTTCCACATAGGTAGTCACCGTATCCTTCAGCACGGATGCCAGGAACATACAGAACAGCGACGAGGAGATACCGTGGCCCATCATATCAAGTAAAATCACAGCATATCTGCCGTCACCCAGCGGAAACCAGGCATACAGGTCACCGGCCAGCTCAAAGGAGGGCTGATAAATAGCATGCACTTCAAAGTCCTCTTCCTTGAGTGGCAGGCTAAGCACGGCATTCTGAACCAAGGCGGCAAGCTTCAGCTCATCCTGTATGCGCTGATCCCGCTCCTTATGCCAGTCCTTCTCTCGCTTCAGACGCAGCGCCAGACGGATGCGGGCCATCAGCTCCACTTTGTTGATCGGTTTCGTAACATAATCACCGGCGCCTGCATCAAGGGCTTCGGCCAGCTTCTTCGAATCTCCCACGGCAGTGACCATGATAATCGGAATATCACGCAGATGTTCATATTGCTGAACTACACGGCAGGCCTCAATTCCGTCCATCTCCGGCATCATCATATCGAGCAGAATAAGATCAACATCAGACGGACGCGGCCTCTGGGTATCATTTCCGGAGCCGACCCCCAGAATCTTCAGCATTTCTTTTGCAGATGATGCGGTTATAAAATTCCGGTAGTTTTCCTTTTTCAGGATTTCACGGATTATAATTACGTTGGTCGGATTGTCGTCAACAATTAATATTTTCAAGCATCTTCACCTCGCACGAATAATGTTAGCTCCGTAATCATCCCTTGTATTTCATCCTTTAATCATACGATAATTAAACAGTCTCTTTCCACAATTCAATAATTTGGCAAATAAGGATGGGATTGTTTCCGTATTCAACAAAGTAACCTCCATTTCCACTATAGATAGTGGAAATGGAGGTTACGCTATTGTGCTATAGCTCAGGCACGCCGGAAGAAGCTGTTTATTGCGGATATTTCTTGGCAATCACCAGAACTTTACCCGCATCCAGTTCTTTCTCATAGAAGCCAGCTTCAGCAGGGCTGAAGCCAAGGGATGTAATTTTGGAACGCAAAGCATCCCCGCGTGAACGGAAAAGATTGGCAATAGCGCCAAACAACCCCTCTTCACCTAAGCCGACCTCATTTGTGTTCGCCGCATCAGCAATGCGGTTCTCACGGTCCTGATCATGACTGATAACATAAATGTTATCCTTGGAGTAACCGCTGTCCCGCAGACGGTTCACTTCTTCTATCGCCTGAACACCGTTCTCCAAAAGCTTGGCATACGACTGTGCACCGATTGAACCCATGAGATCACGCTCCTTAAGCTTAGATTGTAAGGTTAGGTTTGTCCCAAAGAAGACAACTGTACTTTTATTAACCTCATCTGAAGCCGATGAAACACCTCATGAAGCATTTGCATCAAATAAATCAATTCCATCCCATTCACCGGTCACCGGATTGCGGTAAATCTTGAGCGCCTCGTTTCCTCTTATATACACGTCGCCGTCATCAGCGATAAAATCCGGTTTTCCCAGCAGCACACGCACATTGTTATCCGCCGGGTTCAGCGTTACCTCATTCAGCTTCAGTCCGTATAATCCGGCCTGGGCCGGGGAGACATGGATATAGGCGACAATGCCGCCGCATATTCCGGCTGACATATCGGCGTAGTGGTACTCCTGACACTCCTGCCACGGATCTGCTGTAATATTCAGCGGTGTACCCTTGCTCCGCAGCAGTTCTTCCTCCGGCGCGTACAAGGCTGCACCCGCCAATGAATCGAAGCTGCTGATATAAGGGTTCAAACCCAGACTGTGTTCAAATGCAAGGACAGCCTGGGGCTGCACTGCGAAAAAGCTGACAGGCGCCTGCTCCCTCTGCTCAGAGGAAGTGACATAAGAGGAAAGCAGACTAAACAAAAGAATGATGACGTTCATAAGACGTCCCGCCTTTCATAATGTGCGCCGGTGCTGTGTAAGGGGACTTGGCCTTCCTTGGGTTTAGTGCCGGAATTTTTGCCAGATCGCAGCTGCAGTATCTACGCCTTTCAGCGCCATTGCTATTTTACCCGGAGCTTTTTTGGCGTATGCGGCGTCATAGGACTTCACCGTACGCTCTTCTGCCGGAGTCAACGATTTTTCGTCTATTGAGACAGCTCCTGCCTTTTGCTTCAGCTCACGGGATTTGCGGTATTTCTCGATCACGGTCACGGATACCTGCTTAACGGTCAGGGTCAGTTCGTTCATAACATCACCGAGATTTTTAACAGAATCTACAATAGGATCGATCTTCTGGATCTTGCCCTGTACATCTGCGGTAATGTCATTGGCATGCCGCACGGTTGTCTTAATCTCATAGGTAAGCTCATCCACCGTCTTCTGCACTTCCTGCAGAGTCTGGCTGACTTTGTCGAGGGATTCCTTTGCTGACTTCAGCGTTTTAATTAAAAAGAAGACGAGTACGGCGAAGGCGACAGCAACTAATGCTACGCTAAGTTCAATGATCATTTTCAAAACCCCTTCCAAGTCATAAATGTCGGCTTGCACTGCCTTGTTACTGCATAGTTACCCTGACCTTATTAGCCCGAAACAACCTGTCAAGAGTCTTAAAGACCAGAAGCGGCCGTGATGTTTCAGAGTGGGTGAACCCGTTTAAACATTGACTACACCACCTGACAGAAAGGATGACTTCACATGCTGAAATGGTCGGTAATTCTGCTGGTTATTGCACTCATCGCGGGTGTATTCGGATTCTTCAATATTGTAGGAGCTGCAGTCGGCATAGCGAAAGTCTTGTTCTTCATCTTCCTGATTTTGTTCATTATCTCCCTCTTTACCGGACAGCGCGGAAGGTCAATGTAAGTCCTATTCAAACGGAATGTTCAGCTATGAACTCGCAAATATAATAATGCTGCAGACCCGGAGTCTCCAAGCGAGGTGCTCCGGGTTATTTTATGTACGGATTATCGGCTGTTACTATATCCTATTCAGACCGAAAAAAGTATAGGCCTCCTCCCCTGTTATGCAAATTTAAAGTTTTTTTTGGCGGCTGGTTCACTGCCTCCCCTTTTTGTTTACATGCATATTAGCACAGTACAAACTTTGGAAAAAACCGCTAACCCAAAACCACACTAGGAGGAATCACAGATGAAAAAATTAGCCAGTTTCGCAGTAGCAGCAGGTCTCATGGCAACCATGGCAGCATCGGCTTCAGCGGCAGAAGTTACCGGCACTGCAGATCCGTCCACTACAGTTACCGCAAGCACTTACAATGAACAATTCGAAACTGTAATTACTCCGGGAGATCTTAAACCGGCGACTCCAATGATTATTTTGACAAAAGCAACTCCTTTCCATTTCTCCACTTCCAGCGTGACACCAGCCGGCTGGCTCAGCGCACAGACGATTGATACAACCGGCGCTGTGACGACCGATGCCTGGGGCAATGAATGGAGAGAGGTTTACACCTGGCTCGGCAAAGCATGGATCAAGGTTCCTGCTTCCGCTTATGTAATTACTCCATAATACAGTCGGGATCCGGCTTATGCCCCTGCCCGGGCATATACAGCAGCAGCCTGAGACTTCCAAGTCTTACGGCTGCTGTCTTGCTTTTTTAAGATAACACAAGTAGAAACGGCTGTGCCGTCCTTCAGAGAAGGCGGTAACCGTTTCTGCGAGAAATATAAGGATAATTGATAGCGTAGAACATATAAATTCTTATATTTCAAAATAACCCCGGAAAGCTTATTCATTCTTGCTGCCAAAAAAAAGGCTACCTCTTCAGAAGAATTCCTCCAAAGAGATAGCCCACCGTAACTGCCCTAGTTCACCCGTCACAAACACTGTACTGCTGATGCTTCCACATACATTCCTTTATTTATAATTAGCGGATTACCGAGCCTCCGTAAAGGAAGCGGTTCGTCCAGGAAGCGCTTAGATTGTCCACTCTCACACCGCCGGAAGATACGGAATAGGTATGCAGAATTTTTCCGTCTCCCAGATACATAGCCACATGCGAGATCCGTTCTGCAAATCTGTCCACTCCTGCATAAGCAGAGGCTGAGCTGCCCTTGTAATCCATAAAGAACATCAGATCTCCCCGTTTGAGACTGGAAATATCGGTAACTGCGGTGCTGTTCTCCCGCACCCACGAGCCCTGCTGCCTGGAATCGGCAGGCAAAGTTAAATTAATGGCATCCTTGAACATCTGCCGGATAAAATCAGAGCAGTCAAAGGTGCTTGTATTACTTCTGCTGGAGCCGAATTCATAGGGTGTCCCCAGATACTTCATTCCTGCCTCAATGACACTATCAATGACAGCTGACTGTGGCGGAGGTGCCGGAGACGGTGCTGGTGCCGGAGACGGTGCTGGTGCAGCTCCATCCAATTCGATATACTGATCGGCTGAGCTGGTATAGCCGACAGTGCCATTGGTAGTCTGTACTCTGTACCAGTAGCTGTTGGTCTTCTCAAGGATAACTACCGGGTCGCCTTCATACAGATACCCAAGCACTTTCCCGCTGGTCGAAGGGGTATCACGGAGCCGGACAGTGGCCTGAATAACAGCCGTCTGTACTGCAGGTGTCACCGCAGGAGCGGAAACAACGCTGATATACTGGTCGCCCGAGCTTGTATATCCGACCTCGCCTGAAGCGGTTCTGACTTTGTACCAGTAGCTGTTGGTTTCTTCAAGAATAACGACCTGATCGCCTTTGCTCAAATATTTGATCACACTGCCGCTTGTAGAAGGGCTGGTGCGCAGACGAACCGAAGATTGAATAATACCCGTCAGCGAAGCTGAAGCCGTAACAGATGAAGTTGCCTGTGCAGCGAATGCCTGCTGAGGGCTGAACACTCCCCAGGATAATGCAATTGATGCCGAGACCAATAACGACGCTGTTAGCTGTTTATGTGATCTGATCATAGCGTTCCCCCGCTTATGCATGATGAGAATTCAACAACGGCGCGCGCTACGATTGTTGCTTTCTGCCCTCATTATAGAGGCAGGCGGGAATTGGAACATGCTTCTATTTTCACAAAAACACTTGCCAAGTTATGGTAAGCACCGGGTCTATAGTCTTGATTTCTCCTTGGATTTGGTGGAAATTACAGCTAATTAGGAGCCCGGGAGTCCTTCTTGGGCTCGACATGAACCTGCACATTCATAATGTTATGCCTGCTGCTCATACGCTCCTCGATTGAATCGCTGATCAGATGGCCTTCTGTCACACTGATGGCGGCGTCAACCTCTACGACTACATCGACCAAAACATGATTACCATGGACGCGGGCTTTGATATCTTTAATCCCTTCCACTCCAGGAGTCCTGGCAATCGTGCTGCGCAGATCAAGCAATCTGGCCTCCTCAAAACCGTCAGTCAGCCTGTAGGTAGCATCGCGGAATATATCCCAGGCAGTCTTGGAAATGAGCAGCCCTACCACGGCTGCGGCAGCAGAATCAATCCATGGCAGGCCGAACTGCGCGCCGATAATTCCCGCCGCCGCCCCGATACTGACCATGGCATCCGAGAAATTATCTTTGGCTGCGGCCATCAGGGCGCTGTTGTTAATCCGCATGGCTAATCTCTTGTTATAAATATATACCCCCATCATCGCCGCTGAACACACCACAGCCACACCTGCCGACCATAGATCCGGAATCTCTCTGGCTCCTTCAAACAGCGAACGCACAGCTTCAACGATCACCTGTATGCCAACCATCGCCATAATAAAAGAAGCCAGCAGGGCGGCGACTGTCTCGGCCCGGAAATGCCCGTACGGATGATCGGAGTCAGGCGGCTTCCGGGAAATCCGCAGCCCGATCAGCACTGCAGCAGAAGCTACTATATCCGTCAGGTTATTGAAACCGTCCGCCAGCAGGGCGCTGGAGCCGAATAAATAGCCGCTGACCAGCTTAAAAGCGGACAGAACCAGATAGGCGGCAATACTGATCATCGCCCCGCGTTCACCTTTACGTATATCCTCATAAATATCGGCCACCGGCTGACACTCCCTATTGTTTCATTTTTTGTCCCGGACGCTCCGGCAATTGATTTCTTGAATTATTCTTGCCCTTGTGGCAGCATTTAAAAACAATTAAAATGAGGAATAGGACTTGCTTCATAAGGGGGTAACATAATGAGCGAAAATACCGAAAAGCCGAAGATCAATCTGGCCGATGCCATCCGCCAGAAGCTGGAGCAGAAGAAACAGCAGAACAGCAACAAACCGGGTTCGTCGTTTCAGGCCGGCTCCGCCAAGCCGCTGAAAAGCCAGAACAACAAAAAGCCTAACAATCAGCGCCGCCGCACCGGCGGCTCCTAGGACTTTAGGTCCGGGGTATAGCTCTATAAGGAACATAAACGGCTGCGTCATCCTCTTCAGGATAACGCAGCCGTTGTGTTATGAACAGTAACCGTTCATTCTATTCATGGTATTATACTTCGACTGGATACATGCGCTGGCGCAGTTCCTTAATTTCCGGATTCTCCAGGTACTCATCATAGCTCATGGAGCGGTCAATCACACCAGCTGGAGTAATTTCGATAATCCGGTTGGCGATGGTCTGAATGAACTGATGGTCATGGGAAGTAAAGAGAATCGTCCCGTCAAAATCAATCAGCCCGTTGTTGAGCGCCGTAATGGATTCCAGATCCAAGTGGTTGGTAGGCTCATCAAATACGAGCACATTCGCGCCGTTCAGCATCATTTTGGCCAGCATGCAGCGGACCTTCTCTCCCCCGGAAAGTACGCTTGCCTTCTTCAGCGCTTCTTCACCGGAGAACAGCATCCGGCCCAGGAAGCCGCGCAGGAAGGTTTCGTCCTGATCCTTGGAGTATTGGCGCAGCCATTCAACCAGATTCATTTGGACCCCGTCAAAATAGCTGGAGTTGTCTTTCGGGAAATACGCCTGGGTAGTCGTTACACCCCATGAGTACTCGCCGGAATCCGCTTCCTTCTCACCCATCAGGATGTCAAACAGCATGGATTTCGGCTGGGAATTCGGGCCCACAAAAGCAATCTTGTCACCTTTGTTCACCACAATGCTAAATTCGTCCAGCACCTTCTCGCCTTCTACTGTCTTAGTCAGGCCGCTGACCGTAAGCAGCTGCTTACCGGCTTCACGCTCCGGCTTGAAGTTGAGGAAAGGATATTTACGGTTCGATGGACGGATATCGTCCAGCGTAATCTTCTCGAGCTGCTTTTTACGGGAAGTCGCCTGCTTGGATTTGGAAGCATTCGCCGAGAAACGCTGGATGAACGCCTGCAGCTCCTTGATCTTGTCTTCCTTCTTCTTATTGGCATCACGCTGCAGCGTCTGGGCCAGCTGGCTGGACTCGTACCAGAAATCGTAGTTGCCGACATACATCTGGATTTTGCCGAAATCGATATCCGCAATATGCGTGCAGACCTTGTTCAGGAAGTGACGGTCATGGGATACCACGATAACAGTGCCTTCATAATCCATAAGGAAGTTCTCCAGCCAGCCGATGGATTCCAGATCCAAGTGGTTGGTAGGCTCATCGAGCAGCAGGTTGTTCGGACGTCCGAACAGAGCCTGGGCCAAGAGGACCCGGACCTTCTCATTACCGCTGAGTTCGGCCATTTTCTTGTCGTGCAGCTCGCGCGTAATGCCCAGACCGATCAGCATGGCAGCCGCATCCGGCTCCGCATCCCAGCCGTTCAGCTCGGCAAATTCACCCTCAAGCTCACCGGCGCGCAGGCCGTCGGCTTCGGTGAAGTCGCTCTTGGCATAGAGCGCATCCTTTTCCTTCATAATCTCATACAGGCGGGTATGCCCCATGATGACTGTCTCCAGAACCGGGTATTCATCGTACTCAAAATGGTTCTGCTTCAATACAGCCATACGTTCGCCAGGAGTCATATGCACCTCACCGGTGTTGGCTTCAATCTCGCCGGACAGGATTTTCAGAAAAGTAGATTTACCGGCACCGTTCGCCCCGATCAGGCCGTAGCAGTTTCCTGGTGTGAATTTTATGTTTACATCTTCAAAAAGTGCGCGTTTTCCGTAGCGGAGTGTTACGCCGCTTGTGCTAATCATTAAGCATTACCATCCTTTTCACTTAGGGTTTCGGCTCATTATAGCATAAAATCAGGGCAAATAGCCCGTAAGATCACGTTGTTCCCGCGGTTTTGGCACTAAATCCCTAAGCAGTCACCTTATTGCCCCGAATAGCGCTCCTCCGGATGCACGATCAGCGTCTCGCCGTAGCCTAAAGTACGTATCCGCTCGGGGCTGATTCCCTGGGCCTTGCGGGCCAGCTCCATCCGGTCCAGCGCCTCCCTTGCCGTATCATCCGCCAGCCGGAAGGTGCCGAAATGCATCGGAATCATCAGCTCTGCACCCACATCCAGAAAGGCCTGGATAGCTTCCTCCGGATTCACATGCTGAGAGCTCATAAACCATTCCGGCTCATAGGCCCCGATCGGCATCAGGGCGATATGCAGCTTGAAGCGGCTGCCGATTTCCTTGAAGCCCGGAAAGAAGCCGCTGTCTCCGGCAAAATACAGATTAGGCGGCAGCTTGCGCTTCTGTCCATCCTGCTTCCCCTCCGGATGCTTGCCGGGGTCGGCGGGCTGAAGCACATACCCTCCCCAGTGGGAGCTGTTGGTATCAAAGGGCGTGCGCCGGGTCCAGTGCTGGGTCGGCACAAAGGTCAGCTTGACCGGCCCCAGCGTAAGCTCCTCCCACCACTGCATCTCATAGCAGTTCGGAAAGCCCTTGCGGAGCATTTTCCGCTTCAGGCCGGCCGGAACGACTATTTTGGTCGCCGCCTTATACAGCTTGCGGACCGAAGGAAAATGCAAATGATCATAATGGGAATGCGAGATCAGGATCAGGTCCACGGGCGGCACCTCATTCAGCGGAATCCCCGGCTGGCCGATCCGTTTCTCAAAGCCGAGCCGGCGGGCCCAGATCGGGTCTGTAATGATGTTAAGCCCCTCATATTGCATGAAAAAGGTGGAATGCCCGATCCAGGTAATTGTCGTATCCAGCCGGTTCCCGGTAAGGTAAGTCAGCTCCGGCTGATGGTTCGGCACTTTATAAGAATAATCCTTCTGCTTGGTCCGGCGTTCCTCCCGCCATTGGCGCAGCTCTTTAAGCGTCTTGTCGACACCGACATTGTCGATATTGCGATATCTTATTTTAGCCATAACGGCATCTCTCCTTAACAGGATTCAGTACAAATTTTACCCATTTCAGGGCAGAATTAAGCTGTCTCCGCCAGCCCGTATTTTGTATTCCGCACGTATTATGATGTAAAATGCGGGTAAAGACTACGGTGTCTATACCGGTCAAAGGGGAGCTAAACGTATGAAGATCACTTTTATTGAACCGACTCCAAGTCCAAATACGATGAAGCTTCATCTGGACGAGAGCCTGGAACCCGGCATCCGCCGGACTTATACACCCGAGAGCGAGCGCAGCGCCCCTGCCTGGGCGCGGGATATGCTGACCATTCCCGGCGTGACCAGCATTTACCACGCCGCTGACTTCGCTGCCCTGGAACGCAAGGGCAGCGCCGACTGGGCGGCGATTCTCAGCGAGGTGCAGCGCCGGTTCGGCGCAGACGGCCTCAGCGCAGAGATCAATCTGGAGGATGAGGATGCCGGCGCCCATTTCGGGGAGTCGCAGGTGTTCGTCCAGATGTTCCGCGGCATCCCGATCCAGATCCGCGTGAAGACCGGTGCGAATGAGGAGCGCATCGCCCTTTCCAGCCGCTTCACGAAGGCGGTGACCGATGTGGCCAGCGCTGTGCTGATCAAGGAGCGCAAGCTCACCGATTACGGCGTCCGCTACGGCGAGCCGCCGGAAATTGCCCGCGAGGTCGAACAGGAGCTGGAGGCGGCGTATCCGCAGGAACGCCTCGACTCCCTCGTGCAGCAGGCCATCGCGCACGGGGCCGCCGGCGAGTTCGTCGAGCAGCGGCAGAAGAAGGGGCAGGCCGAGCTGCTGCGAGACCTGCAGGACGATGACTGGCGCGTGCGCTACGCCGCGCTGGAGGACCTGGCGCCGAGTGCAGAGCTCCTGCCGGAGCTGCGCAAGGCGCTGCACGACCCCAAGCTGCAGCTGCGCAGGCTTGCGGTCGTGTACCTGGGCGACATCCGCACGCCTGAGGCGATGGAGCTGCTCTATGAGGCGATGGCAGACAGTGCCCCGGCCGTGCGGCGCACGGCCGGTGACACGCTGTCCGACATCGGCGATCCGGCTGCGACGCCGGTGATGACGGCGGCGCTCACGGATGCCAGCAAGCTCGTCCGCTGGCGGGCGGCGCGCTTCCTTTATGAGGTCGGCACCGCCGAAGCGCAGGATGCACTGGCAGCAGCGGCCGACGACCCGGAATTCGAGGTCGGCCTGCAGGCACGCATGGCGCTTACGCGGATCGCTTCCGGCGAGGAAGCGGCCGGCACCGTCTGGCAGCAAATGTCGGAGCGCCGCCGTACCTGACACGCACCTGCCGTATTTTGTTATTGCACGACTCTCATCAATTGCATTATACTAATTCCTGTTGTGTTCATATTGTATAAAGATAGCCTCATCATACCTAAGATGAGGTAGAGGTCGCGAATATTATAAGTACGCGCGTTGAGACGTTAAGAGCCGTCAATGAAGCCGCCGAAAGGAATATCCGCCGAAGTCTGCGCCGCCGCTCCTAATGCGGCGCAGACTGGGGCCGTTGCCGAACAGGCACGGAACTGTCACTGTGTACTGCAGGCGCTATTGCCTGCAGAATTCTGCACTGTGTTGCGCTATCTTAAACAGGGAGTATGATGCGGAGCCGTATTTTCAGGAAACCGCAGATCCGTCTGCGGTTTTTTTGCGCCTACAGGATTTGCCGCCCTCATGCATAAGGGCGGCTTCGTATACCACTCCCCTTCATGAACAGAAACACGAACTTTCAGAAGGAGTGTCCATTTTATGCAAGCAACACAAGACAACCAGCAGCCGGCACTGCGCAAAGCCTTCAAAGCCAGACATCTGACGATGATCGCCCTCGGCGGATCGATCGGAACCGGGCTGTTCCTGGCCAGCGGCGGCGCCATTGCCTCCTCCGGTCCGGGCGGAGCCCTTCTCGCCTATGCTGCGGTAGGGCTCATGGTGTACTTCCTGATGACCAGCCTCGGTGAACTGGCCACCTACCTGCCTGACTCCGGTTCCTTCAGCACTTACGGCACCCGGTTCGTCAGCCCGGCCTTCGGCTTCGCCATCGGCTGGAATTTCTGGTACAACTGGGCCGTTACCATCGCAGCCGAGCTGGCCGCCGCAACGGTCATTATCAAGTATTGGTTCCCTGAGAGCTCCTCGGCCCTCTGGAGCCTGGTGTTCCTGCTGGTGATGTTCGGCCTTAACTTTCTCTCCTCCCGCGGGTACGGGGAGTCGGAATACTGGTTCGCGATTATCAAGATCATTACCGTTATCGTCTTCCTCATTGTCGGCGTGCTGATGATCTTCGGCATTATGGGCGGTGAGCGGATCGGCTTCAGCAACTTCCAGCTTGGCGGCAGCTCGTTCCACGGCGGCTTCTTCGCCTTCGTCGGTGTCTTTATGGCTGCCGGCTTCTCCTTCCAGGGAACCGAGCTGGTCGGCGTTGCCGCCGGAGAGAGCGAGAATCCGCGCCGTAATGTGCCGATCGCGATCCGCCAGGTCTTCTGGCGGATCATGATCTTCTACATCTTCGCCATTCTTGTTATCGGTCTGGTGATTCCTTATACGAATCCCGATCTGCTGCGCGGAGGCATCGACAACATCGGCGTCAGCCCGTTCACCATTGTCTTCAACAAAGCCGGACTGGCTATCGCCGCTTCCGTAATGAATGCCGTCATTCTGAGCTCCGTCCTGTCGGCCGGAAACTCCGGCATGTATGCCTCCACCCGTGTGCTTTACGCGATGGCCAAGGACGGGATGGCACCGCGTGCGCTCGGCAAGCTGAACCGCCGCGGCGTGCCCGTCGGTGCCCTCCTGGTGACTACAGCGGTCGGCATGCTGGCCTTCCTGGCCTCCTTCTTCGGCGATGGCGCTGTCTACAACTGGCTGCTTAACGCCTCCGGGATGTGCGGCTTCATCAACTGGCTGGGCATTGCCGTCTGCCACTACCGGTTCCGCCGCGCTTTCGTCAAGCAGGGCCATTCACTGGATGAGCTGCCGTACCGGGCCAGATGGTTCCCGTTCGGCCCGCTCTTTGCCTTCGCACTCTGCATGATCGCAGTACTGGGCCAGAACATGGGCGCCTTCACCGGCGGAAGCATCGACTGGTACGGCGTGCTGGTCTCCTATGTCAGCCTGCCGCTGTTCCTGCTGATCTGGGCCGGCTACCGCTGGTTCAGACCCAGCCGACTTGTTCCGCTTCAGGACTGCGATCTCAGCACCCATGCGGATTAAGTCCTCATTCAGCTATTGAACTATCTACTACATTAAAAAGGATGCTCCCGTTGCCTCTGTGGCGCGGAGCATCCTTTTTTGTTGATCATTCCATTTACATTCCTTTCTATGCTTCCCGGTTGTACTCCCTCTGACAGAATGTCCAGCCGGTCTGCAGATGTCATGATTCAGAAAAAATTTTCTTAAAATTGTTACGAATATTTCTTGCGTTGTTCATGTACCAGGCGGTAGACTATGGTAAAAATAAGCATAGGCTTCCATCAGTCCTATGCCCGATTTCACAGCATGGCAAGCAGAAGTTATTCATTACATTTGAATATGGGAGGCTGACAATGCAGAAGGCAAGAGAACGTAAACCCGATTGGCTTAAAATATCGCTGAATACGGGGGACGGTTATAAAGAGATTAACTCGATGATGCGCGGCCGCAAGCTTCACACGGTCTGTGAAGAGGCAAAATGTCCGAACATTTATGAATGCTGGAGTCAGCGGACAGCGACTTTCATGATTCTGGGGAATATTTGCACACGCGCCTGCCGGTTCTGCGCCGTTACCTCGGGTTTACCGACGGAACTTGATCTCGAGGAGCCGCGGCATGTGGCACAGTCGGTCAAGGAGATGGGGCTTAAGCATGTCGTTATTACTTCCGTTGCCCGGGATGATCTGAACGATCACGGAGCTTCGATGTTCGCTGCGACGATTACAGCGGTGCGTGAGAGCAATCCACTGACGGACATCGAGGTACTGATCCCGGATTTAGGCGGGGAAGTGAATCGGCTTGCTCTCGTACTGGCGGCGAAGCCGGATGTTTTGAACCATAATCTAGAAACTGTAAGCCGGCTGTCGGACAAAGTGCGGGCGAAGGCGAAGTACCAGCGATCTCTTTCTGTGCTGCGCCTTGCGAAAGAGCTGCGTCCGGAGCAGACGACGAAATCCGGCATGATGGTCGGGCTGGGTGAGACGAAGGAAGAAATCATCGAAGCGATGAAGGATTTGAGAGCTGCAGGCTGTGACATTCTGACGATCGGTCAGTACTTGCAGCCTACATTCAAGCATATTGGGGTCGACCGCTATTATGAACCGTCAGAATTCGCTGAGCTGAAGCGGGAGGGACTGGCGCTGGGCTTTGCACATGTCGAGGCGGGTCCGCTTGTCCGCAGCTCCTATCATGCCCGGGAGCAAACGGAGAGCGCGAAATCGGCTGCTGCGGGCACGGAAGCCGCTGTGCTTGAGAACTGAGCAGGGGTTCCGGTCTAGAGATAGCTGGCGTTATTTAAGTTCTGACGAAGGGAGTATAGGCGATGTGGAGGTTTGTACATACAGGAAACCGGACGCCTGCGGAAAACATGGCGATCGACGAAGCGATGCTCACCGCACACGAGCGGGGTCTCGTGCCACCCACGGTGAGATTCTATGGATGGAATCCAGCGACATTGTCCATCGGCTGCTTCCAGCATGCAGCCAAGGAAGTGGACTTCACTGCGCTTCGAGAGTACGGCCTGGGGTTTGTGCGGCGGTCGACCGGCGGCCGGGCCGTGCTTCATGATCAAGAGCTCACTTACAGCATCATCGTATCGGAGAATTATCCCGGTATTCCGGCAAGTGTAGTGGAGGCATACCGCGTGCTAAGCATGGGGTTGCTGCTCGGTTTCCGGAAGCTGGGTCTGGATGCACATATGACGGGCTTGGAATCTTTAGAGACACCAACCTTGGCAGATTGGCAAGCAGATAATTCCCGGCGTGGAAACAAGCCCATGTCGGCGGCTTGCTTCGATGCGCCGTCCAAGTACGAACTTGTAGTCGAAGGCAGAAAAATCGCGGGAAGCGCTCAGATGCGTTCCAAGGGAGTCATTCTGCAGCACGGCTCCGTTCTTCTTGAACTGGACTCGGATCTTCTCTTCAATGTCTTGAGCTTCAACGATTCAGAGGACAAACAGCGGATGAAGAAGATTTTCGGACGCAAAGCGGTTGATATTAATTCGTGTCTGCGGCGGAAAGGGGATCCTCCGGTGACGATTCGTGATTTGGAGGAAGCCTTCCATCAAGGTTTCGCAGAAAATTTGGGTACGGAGCTCATCCCCGGGACATTGACTGACTTCGAGATTGAACTGGCCAACCAGCTTGCTGAGGAGAAGTATGGTGCCGACAGCTGGAATCTGAAGAAATAAAGGGTAATCACACAACTGATTGCTGCGTTCATTCCGCATCAGGACAGCAACCCATGGGAGGTGCCCATCCGCTGTTATTTCCAGGTAACATAGACCTTGAGATCACCGGTATTCTCAAAAGCAGAGCTGGTGTACGCAAGCTGGTCCAGCCCCAGCGTGTACAATGTCTGCAGATCATTTTTGAGCAGTTTCTCGCTTCCCCGGTAACGGAACAGCAGCGATTGCTTGCCGGAGGCGATGGCAGATTTTGCCAGCTCCTTCAGCTCTGCAGCAGAGCTCACAACCTCTTTTTCCTCATACAGCCTGTAATTCAACTGCTCCTGCAGCTGCTCGAATACGGACACGCCCGTTCCTCCGCGGCTGGCCAGCTCGGACAAGGTCTGGGCATAGCTGACTGATGCAGCCGGATAGGATTTGGTCCAGGAGTGGTCACGGCGCATCTGCGAGTCCGTTCTCATGTAATATGCCGTGCTGACTCCCCCCTCGATGTTCGGCTCCGGATCATCCCATGTAGTATCCAGATGATACCAGAGCCCGTTCAGCTGAACCAGATTCCAGGCATGGGATTGTCTTGCACCTCCCGCCGGCTTGGCAGTGCCTTCGACGATTTTATTCGGGATCCCTGCGCCGAGCAGCAGCTTATAGGTGAGCAGGGAATAGCCCTGGCATACAGCGCTGCCTGTCGTCAGCCCTTCATAAGCAGTGTATTTAGTATACGAATTATCGTACTTCAGGTTCAGCACCACCCAGTCATGAATAGCCTTAATTTTCTGGTGGTTGTTCATGCCCGGCTTGATGATTTTCTGGAGAATGGCTTTTACCTGTTGATTTACATAGGCGGTCTGCTGCAGCGTCTCCCGGTATTTCACCTGTACTGTCACATTAGCAGACTGGCCGTTTTGTTTATATGAAAAGGCATAGCTGTCAACGATGTAATACAAATAAATATCACTGGCCATCGCCTGGTCAATTGCACTCTGTACCTGTGCCTTCAGCTTGTTTGTCTTTCCCGTATACTTAAAGGTGATCGTCTCCCGGCGGTTGCCCATTGCCCCGGTCAGCTTCTGCGTCATCTCGCTTACCGATTGAAGCGAAGCGGATGCAGCAGCCGCATGGACCTGTCCCCAGCCGTAGTAAGCCGCCGGCGGCAAAGCTGCAGACAGCAGCATCCCCCCGAGTAACGCCTTCATCAGCGACCTATGTTTCTTTCGCATGTTTTCCCCCTTGCCTCCTGCAACCCTCAAATTGCTGTCGCTTAACTGTAAAGTATAGTTTGTACTTCTACTCTATAGTAGATGCCGGAAATATCCTTCGTACAACTGGAATCTTAGTGATCTCCATTTTTTGACCTGCTATGCTATACCCTGCAGTATCATTTCCATATTATCTCAAATTAAAAATATATACTATTATTATCGGCCTGGAACGCCAGGGAAATAAGGTTTTACGATGGAATCTCGCCCTGCTGCAAGATGAATTTGGACACTGCTATAATAAACAGGAAATTCTTGAGTTCGATGCCCGGGCCGGCGGACGGTGCACATTTATTTTACCCGCGAATTCTCCGCTACTCTTGCCGTCTGCTTTATCCTTTCCGGCAAAAAAACTGCTCCCGCGCAGCATCAATGTGGTATTATCCCCTTCAAGTAGACACTCGTAAAAAACCTCATGTGTTAACATGAGGAAATGAGTGAACTTGGAGGGGATTTTTGTATGGCCAAAAAGGGACAAGTATTTCAATCGTACACAGAGGAATTCAAGACAGAGGCTATTCAAGCCTATTTTACAGGAGGTGAGAGCTACAAGATTGTCTCCGACAGGTTGGGGATTGCGAACTGTACCCAGCTTAAAGTATGGGTAAAGAAATATCGGAATGGAGAGCCATTCGATACACGAAAAGGGGCAACCAGCCCTTTAAAAGGACGTCCACGTTCTACATTTTCCAGTATAGAAGAAGAACGAGATTACTTAAAGGCACA
>NZ_FNDX01000057.1 GCF_900099765.1 Paenibacillus typhae
CATGCGCAAGCATCCTAGCTACAAGAGTGGCTTGGCCCCTCTCTTGGTTGGACTTGCACCAACTAGATAATGCGTGCCTCTGGGCACGCCCAAAATCAAAAAAGCCTCTTTCGATCATTGCAGATCGTAAGAGGCCCTGTGCGTATATTTACAATGCCTTCTCATCTGCCAATGCCCGGAGCTTGCCGCATTGTAGGAATTAGCACCATGACATTTGCATGCAGCACAGATTAAATGCTGGACACAAATCGGTTGCCGGGCTTCATCGGGCCTATCCCTCCGCCGCTCTCGATAAGAAAAATATGAAACTACTTGTCGCAGAATGTAAGAATATAATGCAAGCCTAAGTATAGTGAGTTTCCGCTTTTTTGTCAAAGGAAGATTTTGCCCTATTAACGCGACTCTGTCCCGGCGTTTTTTGAAGTTATAGCCTTGTTCTTATGCCACTGCTCATTGCTGTAGCGAAAGGCTGCGCATAAGGATTTGCAGACCATTTCCAGCCCCTGCTTCAAATCCTCCAGATGGCTGTCCAGATCCTCAAGTCTTATTTTGTCATGCAGCCCCTGGTGTCTCTGCCACAGATCGTCCTGCATTTCAGCGTTCATGTAATGAATTTCGGCGTTGCGGCGCTTACGCAGATTCTGCAGCGGCTCACGGTAAGAGTCCTTGATGCTCTCCAGCTCCTCTGACAGCGGAACATGCTCCTTCAGCAGCTGAAACTGCCGCAGCACCGTGAAATAGGAGAAATGGGCCTTGCTCTGGCTTGTGTTCAAATTGTACAGGCTGTTCAGCACCGTTCCCAGCTTGTCGAGCAGCGAGAAGACGCGGATAAAGCCGTTTTTGTAAAAATAGACATAACGCGCATAATCCCCCTGTTCCTGGGTGGACATATCATCCATATATCCTGCAACCACGAGTTTACGGTAAAAGCCGGCTGCGAAGCAGCTCTGCTCCAGCTCATCCAGCGAGGAGATCAGACCGCGGGTCCAGATCTCCAGCTTGCGGAATTCATGGTCATGGTCTTCATGGGCGTTCATCTCCTTGCGCAGCATGGACGCTACCTCTGCCATGTTGTCCATTGCTTCAGCCAGCACGCCGCTGTTGCGGCGCGGTGGCTCCCCGAGTAAGATCCGCAGCATGACTTGTCCCCCTTAACATAAGGAAAATGTATAATTCCGTCTTGAATGAAACGATGGCTTTACTGCTGAAAATAATGCTTCCAATTCCGGTCGACCAGATCCAGTGTGCTGCTGCAGGGCGTCTGCTCCTGTTCGTATCCCGGCTTCATGCGTGCATCGATCACGATAGGCAGCTTGTAACTAAGCTGATGCTGCCTGATTTCCGTTTCGGCATAGATATCTTCGGCGGGATTAAACCGGGTAAACACCGTCCACAAAAAGGAGCTTTGGGTTCGCACCGCATCTGCGGCATGATCTGTCAGAATTACCAGTGGCCAGGCTGACTGCTGCCTGCGGAGCTGGGCGCCCAGACGGACAGGCAGCTCAGGGTCTTCTTCATAGGATGCACCGGAAACGGCTAAGCATCCCCCGCAATAAGGAATGACCTCGTTAATTCCTGGCAATACGCCCTCAGAATAGGTACGCGGCAGCTCCCTTACAGCACGTCCGACACCCAGCAGCACAGCCTGGCTGTCAGGACCCGGCCTGCTTTCAGTATGCTCCTCGCCAAGCCGGGCCCCGCTGCCAAATACATACAGGTCGGTCGCCGGATTGAAGCGCTCCAGAACATTTTCCAGAATAGCGGGCAAATCAGAAAAAGCAGCCGGCTCGCTTGTAAGCAGCAGCAGTCTGCTGCCTGAGAGCTGGCGATCCCCTAATATGCGGAAGGCAGTACCCAGGGCCTCACGCGGGGAGCTGTCCTGTACGACCGCTGCGGCCAGACCATTCGGGCCCGATTCGGAATAAGTCCAGAAGGCATTCACTGAAGGTATCGCAAGATGATGTACAGGAGAGAGGAGCTGCTGAAGATAATCGACCAGGTAGAAATTTTCTTCCTGCGGAGTAACGGCAATGGTCGCCGGATAGACGGCATCTTTGCGGTGCCAGATCCGCTGTACATGCATAACCGGTGCCTGCTGTAGTGGGGTTCTTGGCGGTACAAGCCCACGCAGTGCAAATTCCGCTTCGGCCGGAATGGAGTGACCGCCCAGCGGGTCCTTGACCATCTGCAGCCGGCTGCCGAGTATCAGCGAAGCCAGCACCAGATCCGGCAGCCAGGCTGTGCGGGAGGCGCTGGCTGCAGCTATCAGTGCAGGCGGGCCCCCGATAAAAACAGATACCGGCAGTGCCTCACCCCGGGCCTCAGCCTCCTGATGGTACAGCTCCGCCCCCTGGTGGCTATTCCAGTCTATCGAGGCTGTACTGTGGTCGATTAAGCGGAGCCGGTGCATTCCGAGGCTGTGCTTCTGCGGAGCGGTCTGGCTTTCGGTATAGACAAGCGGAAGCGTGATATAAGGCCCGCCTGCTTCCTGCCAGCTTGTAACATGCGGCAGTTCACTTAACGGATCACTGGTCCGGCAGACCCCAAGAACGGGGGCTTCACCCTGCGGTACATGCTTTATGCCTGTTTTCAACAGATTGACAACCAGCTTCTTCTCCTTCCACATGTTGGGGAGCGAAGGCGGAAGCAGGGTTTCGGCTGCCCCGGCCACCGCTTTCAGCAGCTGCTCCGGCCTCTGGCCAAAAGCCCTGTCCACGCGCCGGGCCGTTCCGAACAGGTTGGTCGCGACAGGGAACGGGGTTCCTTTAACATTAGTGAACAGCAATGCCGGCCCTTCCTCCCGGACCACACGCCGGTGAATCTCTGGCAGCTCCAGATAAGGATCCACCGGAGCCTCTATAACGGCAAGCTCTTTATCCTTGCGCAGCTGCTCGATCCACCGCCGTATATTTCCATATCCCACTATCCTGTACCTCCTAACAGAAACAGATTACTTGTTATTCATGCTTAGCTGCCATACGCGTACACTCATGTAGCTCAGGATTCCGAATAACCCGGCAATCAGCACGATATGGGAAAGCGCGGCAAATATGTACAATTTATCGTTATAGAGCGTGTGGACCACAGCCGCACCACTGAAGACCTGCAGCAGGCAAAGCGTAACCGCGGCTACTCCCAGCTTCCGCAGCTCCGGAATCTCGGTATATCTCCAGAATGCCAGATGCCCCAATATAGCTGTCAAAACAAACAATAGTGCCGCTGCAACCCTGTGCGTAAACACAATGCCCACGCCGCCGCTAAGCTCAGGAATCCATTTCCCGTTGCAGAGCGGCCAGCCGGAGCAGCCCCCCTGTGAATCAGTATGGCTGACATAGGCTCCGATATAAACGACGATATAAGAATATAACGCTGTAAACCAGGTTAAGTTGCGGAACCCCCGGCTCACGGAAGCTCCGGCAGCATCCTCCAGACCGGCGGATTCATGCCACCGTTTCGTCCCGAGAGCCAGCATTAGCGAGCTTGCAAACGCTATCAGCGAGAAGCCCATATGCAGCGCCATTACTGCCGCAGACTGTGACCGTACGACCGCAAGCGCTCCCATTCCTCCCTGCACAATTACAAACAGAAGGGTTAACAGGGCATAGGTGAGCAGATCCTTGTGCTGGCGCGCATAACGCCAGAACGCAAACATCGAGGCAAGTGACAGCAGGCCGGCAAAGCCGCTGAACAAACGGTGAGTATATTCGATCAGGGAGCCGAGCGTATAAGCCGGGATCAGCTTGCCATGGCACAGCGGCCATTCGTTCCCGCACTCCAGTCCTGAGCCTGTTTTGGTCACTACAGCGCCTCCAAACAAGGCGAGAAACATCACGAGGCAGGTTATGTAGCTGAGCCATTTCAAATGAGCTGTTGTCATCAGATCACCCGCATGTATAGGAATGAATGGAAGGATATTTATGATTACTGCTTGCCTTATGGATTATCTTGTTAAAAAAGCACCGCTTCTGCTCTGGCCGGGCGGAGGCGGTGCTTTGATCAGTTGACTGTTACTTTACTTGTGAATACTCAGATATACCTCAAGCGCCCGGTTCAGGAAATTCTCAATCTCCTCACGGGATTTGCGCAGCTTGTTGACGAAGCGTACAAGTTCCCGGCCGTCACTGTAAGCGACAAAGCTGGGAATGCCCAGAATGTTCTGTTCCTGGCTGACCTCGCCCACAGCATCAACATCGACTTCAACCAGTGTCAGGCGATCCGCATATTGGGTTTCTACCTCAGGCATAAACGGATCAATAAATTTACAGTCAGAGCACCAGTCTGCCTTAAATACAGCAATCGTTAAACGCGGCGATTGAATCGCAACCTGAAATTCCGCAGCGGAAGAAATTTTATCCATGTTAGGGTCAATCCTTTCCAGGTTAAACTGTATCTTACTCTTCTCTAAGTGAAGCAAATTGTACACAGGAAGTCAATTAAAAAGGAACAAAATAAGACAAAAATCACAGCATTATTCGCTTGCACGCACCCTGGCAGGCTGTAGTCTCATAAGCGGATTCAATACCTTCTGGAGAACACGCGGGTAGCCGGCAATCTCCTGACGGCCAAGCACGCCCAGTACAATCAGCAGCACAAGATAGATGATGACAACCGCCGCCCCCACTACCAGACAGGTAATCAGATAAGCAACCCGGTCCGGCATCAGACGGGTCAGCATAATTCCCGCTTCGTTCAGGCCATAGCCGATTCCGCCGGAAGCCAGCACGGCAACCGCGAAGCCGCCCCAGCGTTTGCCCATAATCGTAAAGGATACGATACTCTTAAGCATACGCAGATTAAGCAGGGTAATGACAATAAAGCAGAGAGCCGTTGCCCCGATAATTCCGTAAATACCGAACACCTTGCTTAGCAGGAAGCTTGCCGCCAGCTTAACCAGAATCCCCGCCAGCACATAATACATCGAAATCCTTGATTTCCCCATCCCCAGCAGGATGGAGTTCGTCGTCATCATGGTAATTTGGAAAATCGTCCCTGCCGTCAACATGGCAACGATTCCGCTGCCGTCCAGACTGCTGAACAGCAGACCGTTAATGGAATAGGCAGCGACCACCAGCGAGACTACAATCGGAGTCCCCGTAAGAATGGAGATCCGCATGGCCAGTGTGACCTGGCGTTGTAGATGCTGCTCGTCCTTCCGGGCATAAGCGGCCGAAATGATCGGGATAAGTGAAGTACTCAGCGCAATAGCCAGCACTGGAGGAATTCCGGCAACACTGATTGCGCGGTTTCCATAGATCCCCAGTGCACGTATTGCCTCTTCTAAGCCGGTCTGACCACTAAGTAGCGGTACAATGAACGTTGTGTCGATAAAGCTTACCACTGGTACAGTTACAGAAGATAATACAATCGGGATGGACAATTTAAAAATATCCTTATAAATACCGAGCAGCGGAAGTCTGGCTGCATTTGAATCATACAATGCCACCTTTTCTTCAGTGCGGCGCATTTTTATTGCATAATACAGCATAATTCCAAATGCGCCGACACTGCCAAGCACACTGCCGAACGAAGCGCCGGCTGCTATCCATGTATTATCATATCCCTGCTTCAGCAGAATATATGCCAGCAGGATCGCGGTGGATACCCGGGCAATCTGCTCGACGATCTGGGAAATCCCGCCGGCCATCATATTGTTCCGCCCCTGGAAATACCCGCGCATCATAGCGATGGACGGGAACAGCAGCAGCGCCGGAGCGATCGCACGGATCGCCAGTGTACTCTCCGGAACCTTGGCATAGTCAGCGTAATAAGGGGCTCCTATGTACAGGATAGCACTCATCAGCACACCCACGACAGCAGCAAAGATCAGCGCTGCCCGGTACACCTGCTGTGCCTCATGCGGCCGATTTAGAGCATAACGCTCGGACACCATTTTGCTTAATGTGCTCGGAATGCCGGCTGTAGCCAGTGGAAGCAGCATCAAGTACACCGTGTTGGCCTGTGCAAATGCAGCATTTCCTGTAACATTAAATAAGTGTTCCAGCGGCACCCGCTGGGCAAGCCCGAGCACGCGGGCCACAAGTGCGGCTGCGGCCAGAATAAGCGTGCCTTTGACAAAAGACTCTTTCTTTGACAAACTGTTTCGCCTTCTTCGCTGTTAATTTACGCTGATCCAGATAAAGAAGAGGACCACCATCATAATTTGCAGAATTACTTTGACTACGGTACTGCTGAACAAGCCGAGCAGGGAGCCGAAGCTTACTTTAACCGCTTTACCCGGCTGGGAGCCGGCGATCAGCTCACCGATGAATGCACCGATAAAGGGCCCAAGAATCAATCCAATAGGATTAATAAATGGACCAACAATTAAACCAATTGTACTGCCGATTACCGATGCTCTTGACCCTCCAAACTTCTTAACACCCCATGCCCCGACTACATAGTCGGCTACGAACAGCACAACCACGATTAGGGTCTGGATAGTCCAGAACCACACCCCGAACGATCCGAACGAAAAGAACCAGCCGTATACAAAAAAAGCCAGATAAATCGCCAGCGCACCGGGCAGGATGGGATACACCGCCCCCGCCAGCCCTACCGCAAACAAAGCAATGATCAGAATCCAACCCAGGATTGCCATTCCTTCATCCCCTAAAGTTTGATAGCATCCGCTTCTCCGAATTCCTCCGCAAACTTCCTTCGAAGCGTACTCTTCGTTTTGTTAGCATATACTTCTGTGAAACATACTTCGCAAAACAGCCTCGGAAGCATACGCTTTGTTTGATAGCATCCGCTTCTCCGAATTCCTTTGCAAGCTTCCTTCGAAGCGTACTCTTCGTTTTGTTAGCATAGTTTCTTGTTACTACTCGGTAATGCAATGATACTATTAGCTGACTCAAACCATGAGCACTTACTCAGGGCATAGTACATCTGCGGCAACAACTCGTTCGAACACAGGAATGGACTAATAATCAGCCGTTTGCTGCCATTCTTTAAGGCGCCTCCCCAGCCACGTCTGATACTCTTCGGCCGGTAGTTAGTCGCAGACACTTAGTTGCACTTTGTACAACTAAAACAACTGTTTTTTACCACATTTCCCGTTTTAGCTGCACTTTGTACAACTATACAGCCATATAAAGCGGATTTGGAGCCATTTGGACAGATTTAGCTGTACAAAGGAGACAATTTCATAAACATTTTTTACCATGAAATAATCGTACCTTTTTTCGTGTTTGATGAGCATTAATGTCACAACAACAGTTATTTCCGAACAATAAATGATTTTCGCTATAAGATTGTGCGTGTAAATATGGTGATATTTGAATTATGAAATTGTCTACATTCTGCAACTAATCCACATATTGATTGCATTTTGTGCAATAGAAACCTGTACTTAACCGCTAAAAAGTACAGATTTTATTTTCAGACTGCTTTGACGGTATTCTGTTGCAGAAAGTGCAACAGCTTGCGCTCCTCCGCTCTCCTGCATCTGCCGAGAGCCAAGCTTCGCAATCAGCAGTCAGTGCCAAGCGTCACTTCCGCCTCACTTAATATATATTTCTCAATCACCTCAGCAATGCCGTCCTCGTTATTTGAGGCAACGACCGCATCCGCTTCCTGCTGCACCGTCTCCTGGGCATTGCCCATCGCCACGCCCAGACCGGCCGCCTGGATGGCTGCCAGGTCGTTCAGGCTGTCTCCTACAGCGACTACCTGGGACATCTCGATACCCAGCAGCTTGCAGACCTCGCCGATTCCGTACGCCTTGTTCACGCCGAGCGGATTGATCTCCAGGTTAGTCGGGGTCGAGTTGGTGATCTCCAGGCCGCCCAAATCCATAAGCTGCATCAGCAGCTTATGGCGGATCTCGTCGTCCTCTGTGGAGTAGCCGAATTTAAGCCACTCCCTGCCCATAATGTCCCCGTCCCAGTTATTGCGGTTATACACCTGCTCTGTGGAATAAGCCCAGAACCAGATGCCGTATTCCTCAGCAATTTCGTACAGCTGCTGAATCAGCGCCGGGTCCATCAGCGAGCGGCGGTACAGCTCAAACGGCTCGCGCCAGAGCTCACTGCCGTTCACAGTAATCATCGGTGTCTTGAGTCCAAGCTGCTCTGCGTAAGGCATAGCACTCCGGAACGCCCGTCCTGTGGACAGGCAGACGTGAACGCCGGCATCGACCGCTTTTTGAATCCATTCTACTGTCTTGGGGGTAATCTGTTGTTCATCATTCAGCAGGGTTCCATCCATATCCAGTGCAAGCAGGCGGTATTTGGCAGTCATTGCCACCCCTCCATTTCTTGTATGCCCCTCATCATTAGGGGCTGATTAATATTGCCTAGTTCGTTGAATCCGCCGCATCTGTATCAGCTGCAGCATCCGTTCCATCGGTTGCAGCTGCATCACTGTTTGCAGCTTTCAGTGTCTTTTTCGGAATGCCGTCAAGGCCGTATTCCCAGTCATAAGCATCAAAAATCTTGCGTGCTACCGGTGCAGCACTGTTGGAGCCGAATCCGCCCTCAGGGATAACTACAGCAACAGCCAGCTTAGGATTTTCGCGCGGGGCAAAAGCAATAAACACGCCGTTGTCACGGTTCGTATTGGTTCTGTCTGTCTGCTGCGAGGTTCCTGTCTTGCGGGCAAAATCGTAAGGGAAATCAGAGAACGCTGAAACCTCACTGTTCATCCCTTTTTTAATTTCCCTCCAGAAGGACTTGTCAAAGGTTGTGACCTCATCTAATACTTCACGGTGGAATTCCTTAACGGTATTCCCTTCAGAATCGGTGATCTTGCTGACCAGCTGCGGCTTGATCCGTACGCCTTCATTCGCAAGCGTAGAAGCGTACTGGGCAAGCTGAAGCACAGTATACCGTCCCTGCTGCCCGAAGGAAGCATAGACCAGGGCAGCCTGCGCACTTCCCGCCGCCTCAGTATCGGTATAGTTGATCTGTCCCAGGAACTCCCGCGGCAACCCGCTCTGGGTCGAAACGCCCAACCCGAATTCCTTCATATATTTATCCCACACATCGATCCCGCCGCTCTGATACTTTTCCCACAGCTTCTTGCCGACCATATCGACCATAAAGGCATTGGACGATTTCTCAATCGCTCTGGCCGGGTCCATAGTACCATATACGTGACCGGAAGCGTTACGGACGGAGGCATTGTCATTTTTACCGAAGTAGGCAATCCCTCTGTCCTGATAAATGGTAGAAGTCGTAAAAAAGCCTTCATTCAGTCCAATGAGCACACTCAGCGGTTTGATGGTGGAGCCCAGCAGCACCGTAGAACCGAACTCATGGCCTGACATGCCCGAGGAGTATGGTGTAATGGTCCCGTTCTGATAGTTACCCATAATTTCATTCCATACATCGGTATCCATCTTCTCGGCCGTCCATACATTCGTATCATAGTCCGGCATGCTCGCCATCGCAACGATATTTCCGGTATCGACCTCCATCGCCACCGCGTAGCCGGTCAGTGCATCGGGATGCGTCTTGCCTTGGACGGAATGCGTATGCAGCCAGCTGATCTGATCGGTGATCGCCTGCTCCGTCTTCATTTGAATCGATTTATTGATGGTTGTCCAGACGTCATTGCCTTTGACGGGAGGCACAACCTCTTCAACCTTTTCAGCCATATTCTGCGGATTGACCGAGATGACCTGATATCCGTTTTTGCCGCGCAGCTCGCGCTGATACTGCAGCTCAAGCCCGTCAAATCCGACAAATTCATCGTCTTTGTAGCTCAGGCCGGGATCAGCATCTATTTTTTTCATCGCGGCCTGAATGTTTTTGTAAATATCCAGACTGCTGGAGGATTTGAACGGCTTGATGTAACCGATCGTCTGCACGGCTACTGTGTCCTTGTCATAATGCCGGCTGCTCTCCTCGACAATTTCCAGACCCGGATATTCATTCTTGTGCTCCATAAAGTAAGCCACTTCCTGCGAAGTCAGTCCTGCCTTGATTCTGCGGGCCATGAATCCGGAGTATTTCTTGAAATATAAGTCCAGCGAAGCGATGACATCCTCTTGTGTCAGCTGCGGACCAGCGGGGTCACCATATTTATTGAAATCCTCAACCAGCCGCGCTGCAAGCTCTTCGCCTTTGGCCTGGGCTTCCGGGGTCAGCGTGGTTTTACCAGTCGCTTTATCCGTGGTTTTGGCAGTGTATTCCTTTGTCAGCGTAATGTATAACGACTGTACAGACGTTGAATAAGCAAGCTCCTCGCCCCCGGCTGCCCGGATTACACCGCGGATCGCCGCCAGTGGTACATTTTTGGTATCGCGGCTGGTTTCCACTTCAGTCAGGGTAGGCCCTTCAACAAACTGTAAAACGGCAAGACGGATGATAATGACACAGAAAATAACAAACGTGCTGAAAAAGAACACGTTAATCCGCAGGCCGAGCGAGCTCTTCGCTGTATTTTCATCCGGCGGGGTGGCCTGCTTACGGAAAAAACTCACAGTCTTTCACTCCTTTACATCTTAAATAAACCTTGCAACAGTACAACAGTACTTCCCCCCGAATTGTACCATATAACAAGGTCTGACTTCCTCTTTGTCACAGTACGTCCTCTTTAATATGCGTTTCTCCGAAATCCGCTGTGTTGAACCAGTCTCCGCTTGAGGCCCAGGTAGAGTCGAGCGGAATCCAGGCCTCCCTATTGGGTATATAGACCTCATTCCAGGCATGAGCGCCGTACCCTCCCCGTCCATCATAGCCCCGGCCGGTAACCACACGCACCTGAAGCCCCTGGGAACGTCCCATAACGGCATACAGTCGGGCATAGTCAATACAGACACCGAGCCGGGTATCGAAGGTGTCCTGCGGCGTCTGCTCGTGCCAGATCCCGTTCTGCTCATAATTATCCGCCTTGGCATAATCATAGGCGACCCGCGAACCAATCCAGTCGTACAGCAGCCTGGCCTTTTCCTCGGGATCAGAGGCTTGTCCGGCAATATCTGCTGCGGCCTCCTCGATGTCCGGCGAGATGTCATGATCAATCACCTCATATTTGCGGCGGAGGATATCATTCATCTCGGCGGCTACCGCCTTGGTCAGTACAGGCAGTCTGCTCCGCACATTTTCACCGGCAATCGGTTCAAATACCGCCGCCGCGCTCTGGCTGTATATAGGAGAGGACTCAACATAACGGCTAAAGCCGCTGTCGGGGTTCAGCCCGACTCCCAGATAAAGAACGAAGACCAGCAGCAGACCGCGCACCAGACCTACGGCAAAACCGACAGCCGCACCGCTTAGCCTGCTGATCTGGGTAATCCTCCGGTCACGCGGCCGCTCCTTCCGCCCTGGAAGACGGAAGGGCAGAAACAGGAACAGCAGGCCAAGCAGAGGGCGGATCAGGCTGTAGCCTATCAGCAGCAGCAGGAAAAACCGCACCAGCGGTGAACCCTCCAGCACCGACACTGCAGTATAATACAGCTGCTGCCACCCGCTCAGTCTGCTGTCCGGCAACACTACAGATGCAGCCCATGCCTGGACTGCGGGAGAAAAATACAGCGCTGCCGGAATGGCGATGACAAGCGCTGCCGCTGTCAGCAGCCCCGTGCCCAGCAGGCCGAACAGCCCGCCCGCCGCACGGCTGAAGCCGCGGACCCAGCCTTGAAAGACGGAGAAAAGCACAACCAGCAGCAGCAGGATCGAGATGAGATTCGCTTCTGTTAAGCTTGCTATCCAGCTGTCGAGCATTTCCATCCCCCTCGATGTTAATTTCCGTTCTTCCGCGCTTCCTCTATAAAGGTCTTGGTCGTATCCGTAATGCTCCACTTCCCAAGACTGACACCCCGGAAAGTGACTTCAACCTTATCCTCGCCAGCCGTGCCCTTCACCTCAAGATTCGGCGTTGTAATCGTGAAGGTGCCGTCCCCGCCAGAGGTATATTTTGCCTCCTTGGCTTCGCTCAGCATCACTTCCTGCGCTTCACTCTTCAGTGTGCTTACCGTACTGTCCGCCACCTTGTTTACGGCATCACCGATTTGCTCCATCGTAACCCCGCTGTAAATGAACAGGCCGGCGACAATTACGATGACGATTGCCCATTTCAGCACCGTTTTGACGAGATTGATTACGGCAAACAGAATAACAAGTGCTATAACAATAACCAGCCAATTCTCTCTGATAAATTGTGACCATACTGCCGGATCCATCAATTTCACAACACCCCTATCAAAAATTTCATATTCATTATTATACATGAATGCCCCATATAATTCATGATTGCCTGACGGTATGCAGGTTAGACGAATAAAATGGTATAAGCCCCCAGATGCACACGTAAAGTACAAGTAGGCTATACTGCAAGCTTCCGCCTGCTGTCGTCCAGATTCCGCTGTTAAAAAGAAAACCGGCATGGCCCTCCGGGCTCATGACCGGCCCTACCGGAGGTGTAGACCTTGAAAACCGCACTGTGGCTGTATCTGTTTCTGTTTCTGGCCTTCTTTGATCTGCATGCCCAGTATCCGATTCTGACCCCGTTTGCCATGTCACTCGGGGCGGGTCCTGCCTTCATCGGCTGGATGATGGGCATGTATTCACTGACCCATCTGCCAGGCAATCTGCTCGCAGGCGTACTTGTTGACAAGAATGGCAGCCGGCGCTACATTGTCTTCAGCCTCGTGGCGGCCGGCGCGCTGCTGCTGCTGCAGGCTTACGCCCAGCTTCCCTGGCATCTGCTGGTGCTGCGGGCGGCCAGCGGCTTTGCGCTGGCCTTCCTCTCCCCCGCCTGCATGACACTGCTGGCTTCGCTGTCGGATGATTCGGCAACGCAGGGTAAATACATGTCCGGCCACGGCATTGTCCATACCCTCGCCTCCGTGGTTTCTCCCGCAGCCGGTGCCTATATTGTGCACAGGGCAGGCTATTCCGGCACCTTCAGCACACTCGGCTGGCTGCTGATTGCCACCGGAATCATGGCTCTGGTCAGCGTGCCGAAGCATTCGCCTGCGCGTGTCCGCGCCGGTGCGCCTAAGACTATGCCTGCTCCGGCCGAACCCTCCCCAGCCGGCCGCAAGGAAGCCAAAACCAGCCGGCGCTATTACCTGCTGCCATTCTTCATCTCTTGCTCGCAGGGTGTCCTGTTCTTCGAGCTGCCATTGTCGCAGGGGCAGGACGGGATGGTCTCCACAGGAGTCCTTCTCTCGCTGATGAGCCTCGGGGCGCTGTCCACGCTAAGCCTGATGTTCCTTAACCGCCTGTCACCAGCCATCCGCATTGCCGCAGCCCTGCTGGCGATGGCGCTCTGCTTCTTTACCCTTGCCGCATTTACAGGCATTCCTGCAGGTGCTGTCCTGTTCCTGCTCGGGGCCGCCAAGGGCGTGCTGTTCCCGGCCATGGCCTCCCTCTTTATCAGTCTGGGGAACGGCGGCCATCTGGGCCGCACCTTCTCTCTGCAGTCGATTGCCATGTCACTTGGCGCTTTTGCCGGCCCTGTTGCCGCAGGACAGCTTCGCGGTTATGTCTCCCCTTATTTCATTGCCTTTGTGCTGCTGATGACCGCAATCCTGCTGCTCCCGCCAAAAGGGGACAGCCTGCGCTCCGCATACCATCCAGGCTTAAACAGTCCAGCCGCATAAAACAACACCACAGGCTACAGTCTCATATGAACACTCCGGCAGTTAACAAAAGCCGCTAAAGTCCGCGTTGTACCGCTGCTGAAATCAGTCATTTCATCACCCGGCCGCCGCCGGGTGATCTTTCTTTTTACGACATTTCCCGGGTAATGATTGCATTGCTGTCGTATATGGCTGTTAAAAATGGCGAAGCTTAGGTAAAATAACAGATACGTACCTGCATTAATGTTTAATCCGCTTAAGCAACCACACTCTTTTCAGACCATTTCAGAGCCAGAGGTGACCCGCTTATGTCCATTACAATCATTGTTGAAGGCAAAAACGACAAGAGCCGTCTGCGCCGCGTGCTTAGCCCCGAGGTCGACATCTTATGCACCTTTGGTACGCTCAATACGCTGAAACTGGATTCACTGCGGCGTAAAATCGGGGACGGCGAAGTATACCTCTACATGGATAATGACAGCTCCGGCAAAAAGATCCGCGGTATTCTGCGCGACACCTTTCCGGACGCCGTCCATATTTACACCCGCAGAGGCTATGCCGGTGTCGAGGGCACGCCGGATGAATACAGTATTACCCAGCTCGAAAAAGCAGGCCTTGAGGAGTTCATCATCTACCCGCAGCCGCTCCCTTATCTGGAGCGGTAACACATGAAGAAGCCTTGTTCAGGTCCGCGAGCAGCAGCGGAGCCGGACAAGGCTTCTTTTGTGCAGAAATATGTTTTATTCACGGGCCAGCTTCTTCAGGGAATCCGCAAGGAATTCAGGCGTTACATTCTCCGTATCTCCGGCATCGTAGAGGCCGCGGAGCTGATTGTTCCGGTCGACCAGGCCGATCAGATTAGCATGGGCAAAGTTATCCTTATTGTCCCCGTATATGAGAACCTTGAAGGAGTCTGCCGCCAGCTTCCGCACCTGCTCCTGATCCCCCCGCAGAAAATACCAGCCGTCATAATTCGCGTGAAAGCGGTCAGCGAACGTCCTGATGGCTTCGCGGGTATCTTTTTCCGGATCGAAGGAGATCGAGACAAACGCTGTATCCTTGCCGAAGCTGCCGTCCTTGACCAGCAAATCCTGGGTTTCAGACAGCATATACGTGGTAATCGGACATACATCCGGACACTCTGTGAAAAAGAAATAGACCAGCCGGGCCTTCCCTTCCGTATCGGCCAGCGTAATCTGCTTACCGTCCACATTCTCCAGAGAGAAGTCCTGTACTTCCCCGATGACCGGCAGCTTGCTTTTGGCCAGGCCCATTGAGTTGACTGCCAGAAAAGCCGCCAGACACAGGGCAATCACCAGCAGCAGCCAGGTCCATTTGTAGCGTTTCAAGGTTTGCACAGGCTTCTCTCCCTCTTAACCGTGGATTGTATTCAATACAAGCGCGATCAGACTGACAGTGAGGTAATTAATGGAGAAAAAGAAATTTTTCTTGGCCCAGGCATCATCATCCTTGGCTTTGAAGCCGATTATAGTCAGATAGAGCCAGGCTACAGACAAGCCAAGCGAGATAACGAGATAGAAAATCCCTGCATAATCATAGGCATACATCAGCACCGGCACCGGCAGCAGCAGCGCCACGTAAGGAATCATCTGGAACTTGGTGCGCCGTACCCCCTTGACGACCGGGAGCAGCGGAAAGCCTGCAGCTCTGTACTCCTCTTTGCGGCGGATGCCCAGAGCCCAGAAATGGGGCGGCTGCCACAGGAAGAGCATGGCGAACAGCAGCCAGGCACCAAGATCCACAGTACCGGTAACGGCAACGTAACCGATAACCGGCGGCATCGCACCGGAGATTGCGCCGACCGAAGTGCTCCAGGTCGAGGTTCTTTTAAGCCAGAGTGTGTAGATAACCACATAAACGAACATGCCGACAATGCCAAAAATTCCGGCCAGGACGCCGCAGAAGGCAAACAATACAGCCAGACCGGCTATACCGAGCACGATGGCGTACATCAGCACGACGTTAGGCTTCAGCCTGCCGGTCGGCAGACCGCGCTCGCGTGTGCGTTCCATTTTCATATCCAGATCACGGTCGAAATAGTTGTTGAATACACAGGCCGAGGCCATCACCAGCATGGTTCCCAGCAGGGTCAGGATTAATCTCCCGTACTGGACATCCCATCCGGAAGCCACCCAGTAGCCTGCAAAGGCAGCGATCAGGTTGGAGCGGATAATGCCTGGCTTCGTTACTGTAATAAAATCACGCCAGCCGGCACCTTCCGGGGGTGATTTGGCTTTTGCTGCTGCGGAATCGGAAGAAGCTTGATATCTCAATTGATTGTCCACGTGTGGTGTTCCTCCTTATAAGGGACTTCTAAGCGTTCTATCGGAGCTTCCGATCATCTTACATCGTTCTCAATTGAGAAAAATATTCACTCCGCTGTTAACTTTATCATATCAAACCGTAAAAGACTTTGACAATCATTGGCCCGGATGTTCATCAATTCGACAATTACGTGACTTTATTTATTTCCCGTCCGTCTAAATAAGTCAGCTTAAAAATGGGTAGTTATTAATAGAGAACTTCCGTACAAAGGAGATCTGACCAAATGGATACAGCAACACATTTTGTAATGGGCCTCGGACTTGCCGGACTTTCTTTCGTAGATCCTGTCGTGGCCTCGCAGCCGTCCCTGGCAGGAGCCGTCATGATCGCCACTGTACTGGCTTCTCAAGCCCCGGATGCCGACACGGCGCTGCGCCTCAAAAATAATGCCGTGTATATCCGCAACCACCGGGGGATCACCCATTCTCTGCCCTTTCTGCTCTTGTGGCCGGCTCTGATTACCATAGTCATCGGCCCGTTATTCGGCCTTACAGACCTGCAGGCATTAAGTCATATCGCTCTCTGGAGCTTTATCGGTGTTGCCGTCCATGTCTTTACGGATCTGTTCAACACCTACGGCACACAGGCAGCCCGGCCGTTCACCGAGAAATGGATCGCCTGGAACATTATCCATATCTTCGATCCGTTTATCTTCGGCAGCCACGCGGCGGCGATCATTCTCTGGATCAGCGGTATTGTGCCGCCGGCTCCGCTGTTCACCATCCTGTATGTCTGTGTAGCAGCTTACTACGTCTGGCGGACGGTTGTACATGCCCGGATTACTCACCATATCAAAAACAAAGATATGCACCATGCTCCGGGAGAACGCTACATCGTTATCCCTTCCATCTCGCCTACACGCTGGAACGTGGTCAAAGCCAAGACAGACGGAAGCTATAATGTTGGCGTGCTAAACGGCGGAAGACTGGAATGGTTTAAGCACGCCGTATGCTCCACCCACCCTGCGGTTGAGCATTCCAAGTCACATCCGGATGTTCAGGCCTTTCTGTATTTTACCTCCTATGCCGTGGCCGAAGTGGAGGAGCTTCCCTCCGGTTATATTGTACGCTGGGGGGATGTGCGTTATTTACACCGCAAGCAATTCCCTTTCGTGGCAGTGCTGGCTATGGACAGCGAATATCATGTGCTTAATACTTATGTCGGCTGGCTCAGCAGCGAAAAGCTGGATGAACGGTTCGCTATCGATCCAGGTTCAATGAAGCTCTAGCCTAAATTCCATCTTAACAGCAGGCAGGACGGCAACACCCCTTAGTCAGGGGATAGCCGCTCTGCCTGTTTTGGTTTCACCCATTGGATATTATCCCACTTGACGCCTGAGGCGGCATAGGGCACAATCTCCATAAAGCGTTTTCAGTAGCAATTCTTCATCCTTGAAAATATTCCCTGCTTTACAGACAAAAAATCCTGCACGGCGTAAGCCGGCAGGATCCATTAACTCGCTATTATAGAAAGGAAGGCTGGCTGGCATGGGTAAAGGTCTGTCGCTCTGGTTCGCAACTTCTTCAATACTGATTCTTACAGCCGCTTCAATCTGTATCAGTTACAATATCTGGCTGGCACTGCTGTTGGGGCTGCTCTGCGTCCTTAATATCGGCTGGGGCTTCATTCTCAAAGCCAGACTGAGACGCAAGGCGGAAGCCGCAGCGCAGCGTTCCTCTTAACGGTAAGGCAGGAAGCCCATCCGTTCCTTCACTTCAGTGAGTGTCTGGGAGGCTACGCTGCGGGCGCGTTCTGCGCCCTCGGCCAGAATATCCTCAAGCATGCCCGAGCTGCGGATTTCATGATATCGCTGCTGCAGCGGCTCCAGTGTAGCCACCAGCACCTCACCCAGATTCTTCTTGAAGCCCCCGTACATCTGCCCTTCATACTGATCGGCAATCTGCTGCAGACTCAGCCCGGAGCACTCTGCATAAATGCTCATGAGATTGCTGATTTCCGGCTTGTTCGCCGGATCGTACACCACTTCACGCCCCGAATCGGTAGTCGCCCGGCTGATTTTCTTACGGATTACATCCGGCGGGTCCAGCAGTGCAATGTAGCTGCCTGGATTAGGATTGCTCTTGCTCATTTTTTTACCCGCATCGTCCAGCGACATAATCCGGGCGCCTACTTCCGGAATATACGGGTCAGGAACAGTGAAGAAATCACCGAACCGGTGATTAAAGCGTCCCGCCAGATCACGGGTCAGCTCCAGATGCTGCTTCTGGTCTTCTCCTACAGGTACCAGATCAGCATTGTAGACCAGAATGTCCGCCGCCATCAGTGACGGGTATACGAACAGCCCTGCGCCTACCGAATCTTTGCCGGAGGATTTGTCCTTGAACTGTGTCATCCGTTCCAGTTCGCCCATGGCAGTCAGTGTGGTGAGAATCCAGCCCAGCTCAGCGTGCTGGGGTACATGTGACTGCATGTATACGCTGGAAATTTTCGGGTCGATCCCTGCTGCAAGATAGAGTGCTGCAACGGATTGCGAGTTCTCCCTCAGCGCCGCAGGATCCTGGGCCACTGTAATGGCGTGCAGATCCACGACCATAAAGAAGCATTCATGCTCCTGCTGCAGCTTCACGAAATTTTTGATCGCGCCAATATAGTTACCGAGGGTCAGGGAACCACTGGGCTGAATGCCCGACAATACTTTTTTAGCCATGCTTATAATTACCTCCATTCATTAATTCCTATTTGCGCGAACGCAAAAAGGCCCCACATCCGCAAGGGACGTGAGACCGTGGTGCCACCCTTATTCGCTGATCGGGAGTCCCCGCAGGAACAGTGCACAAATCAGCCTTAGCTTCCGGTAACGGGGAAGAGCCGTCCGGTCTACTAAGGCCTGCTGCCTGTTCAAACGCGGCGCTCAAGGGTCCATTCGGCCAGGAGTGTCCTGCCGGTTCGCATCAACCACCGGTTTTCTGAAGGCGCACTTTCTGCTTACTTGTCCCTGTCATCACATTGTAATCAATTCTTAATGCATTCATCATAGAGCGAACCCCGGATGTTGTCAAATCGCTTAACTACTCCTGCCTAAATCTGTTATGATAAAGATATTCGTGTTCTATGCAATCAAGTAAATTAAAGGAGCATATCTCTTATGAAACAGGTGACCAAAGGACAGTGGGGCGGTTATGATACCTACATTTTGCATAGCCGTGAACTGGAAGTCACGCTTTTGCCGCGTCTGGGGAACAACGTGATTTCCTTATGGGACCGTAAGGAAGAGCGGCAAATCCTGCGCACGCCTGATGAAAGCGACTTGGCTTTTTATATGCAGAAGCCCTATCATTTCGGCATCCCGCTGTTAGTTCCTCCAGGACGTATACGCAAGGGACAGTTCCGGTTCAGAGGTGCAAGCTATCAGTTCGAGCAGAACTCGGCAGGAGACCATCACATTCACGGCCTGCACCGGACCCAGTCCTGGTGTGTCAGCGACATTGAAGAAGATGAGGACGGCTGTGCGGTAACGACTGAATTTAATACCGCTGACGATGACAGCTGGATGGCCCAGTTCCCTGTTCCGCTGCGTCTGGAAATGACGTTCCGGCTGCAGGATGCCAGACTGCAGCAGACGCTGAAGGTCACCCATTTAGGAGACACAAGCATTCCTTTCGGGATCGGCTACCACACCTGGTTCATGATTGACGGACAGCCGCAGCGCTGGAAGCTGACTTTGCCCGCAGAGAGCATCTATGAACTGAATGACGAGCTGTTGCCGAGCGGTAATCTGCTTCCTCTGGGTCCGCTGGACTCCCTGCAGCATGGCATGAGCCTTTCAGGCAAGGATCTGGACACCGTGCTGAGAACAGGCGGACATCAGCCGTCCGAAGCCCTGCTGATGCGTGATGACGGATACGGCATCCGTTATACAGCGGATAAGGACTATTTCCGCCATTGGGTTATCTACACCAAAGGCCTGGCAGAGCAGTACCTGTGTGCCGAGCCGTACACCTGGCTGCCGAATGCGCCCAATCTTGACCGGGATGCTTCTTTCACAGGGCTGATTACCCTGAAGCCCGGTGAAACCCTGACCCTGCCGAGCACACTTGAAATCCTTTATCCCACGCTCTGATTTTCATATAATTCCCAGCCTTAAAAGCTTCTGAATCCGTGCATGAATTCCTCTCCTCGCGCCCATACTATCTTCACAACGGACGAAGGAGGTGACAAACATGGGTCAAGCAGGTCAACAAGGTCGTGGAAGCCGTTCTAATAACCTGGTCGTTCCACAAGCGAATGCAGCGCTGCAGCAGTTGAAATTCGAAGCAGCACAGGAGCTTGGCGTAACGATTCCTCAAGATGGTTACTACGGTAACTACACTTCCCGCGAAACCGGTTCTTTGGGAGGTTACATCACAAAACGTCTGGTACAACTGGCTGAGCAACAACTGTCCGGTCGTGCGTAGTATCTAATTTTAAATGGATTTATCCGGCAGGGTTCATTCCCTGCCGGGCTGGTTATCAGCCCGTCTGCGCTTCATGCCGAAGCGCGGGCGGGCTTTTTGATGATTCAATTGCAGGCACTATGTATAAGGGCTCAGCCTAAATACTTGTCGGCCATTTCACCGGCGTGCGGGCCTCGAGGAGCCCGGATCATCAGATTTGCCATATTGTAGTTGGACTCCAGCACTGCATCAACCGCTACCATGCCCTGGCGGACAGCAAATTCATAGCTGATTTCACCATGCGTCCAGCGGCGTTTATATTTAAGGCTCTCCAGTGCCATAAGGCGAAAAGAGGATTGCTGGGCAGAGGTTAACCCGTCCTGCTCTTCATTGAAGCTGCCGCAGCGGCCGGACAAGGGATTATGGCGGATGCCGAACTTTCCGATGACATTATTTCTGATCTGCATGAACACAGTACCTGAGCTTAGCCCGGACAATTCCTCCTGCAGTTCCTTGAATACCAAATCCACCTGTCTTGCCAGAGATAATTGTTCCGTCCGTAGCATATTGTTCCCCCTAAAAGTTTTGTTAGCATAGCTTCCTGATTGATCTTCGCAAAACTTGCTCCGGAAGCATACACTTCGTTTTGTTAGCATAGCTTCCTGATTGATCTTCGCAAAACTTGCTCCGGAAGCATACACTTCGTTTTGTTAGCATAGCTTCCTGATTGTTCTTCGCAAAACTTGCTTCGGAAGCATACACTTCGTTTTGTTAGCATAGCTTCCTGATTGATCTTCGCAAAACTTGCTCCGGAAGCATACACTTCGTTTTGTTAGCATAGCTTCCTGATTGATCTTCGCAAAACTTGCTTCGGAAGCATACACTTCGTTTTGTTAGCATAGCTTCCTGATTAATCTTCGCAAAACACTCTTCGACAAATTTCATTTCAAAAGCCTCTAATTCGTTTAGTTCTCGGTTTTTTCATGCAATTTCACCTTCACATTTATGCCTAGCAGGCCTTATATAAGGCTTTAGGCTCATTATAGGACACAGCTTTCAGAGCTTCAACATTATTCAACATAATTGGGTTAATATTCCTAAATATGCGCAGTTCACAATGTATTTTTTGAATATAGCTTTAAATAACGACTAATTTCGACAATATTCCATACAAAAAAAGCCTCTAAAAAGAGGCTTTTGCGCATTCACACGTACATTAAACCATACTATTCATTCTGCAATATTATGATTTGTCTCATTTTTGACAAACATTCAAGCAAATTGTTCAGTCAGACGCAGGAATTCGTTGATATCCTCAACGATAAGATCTACCGCTCCCTGCCAGAAATCTGGCTTCGTGAGATCGACTCCAAGATGTTTCATGACCAGATCCTCCAGCGTCATCACTCCGGTATCACGCAGCAGACTGTCATATTTATCCGCGAACGACGATCCTTCCTCCAGAGCCAGACGATATAGTCCAGTGCTGAACATATAACCTACAGTATACGGGAAGTTGTAGAATGGAACATCCGTAATGTAGAAATGCAGCTTGGAAGCCCAGAAATGCGGGTGATATTCGGACAGCACGTCACAGAATGCTTCTTTCTGCGCTTCTTCCATTAGCACCGACAGCTCCTCGGCGTTGACGAGACCCTCCTTGCGTTTCTCGTAGAAACGCGTTTCGAACAGGAAGCGTGCATGGATGTTCATAAAGAAAGCTACGCTGTTCTGAATTTTTGCTTCAAGCAGGGCCAGCTTTTCATCTGCATCAGAAGAAGCCTTAACCTGGGCATCAGCCACAATCACTTCTGCAAAGGTGGAGGCAGTTTCCGCCACATTCATAGCGTAATTCTGGTTAAAGAAGGGCTGATCATCCAGCAGGAAGGAATGGTAAGCATGGCCCAGCTCATGTGCCAGTGTCGACACGTTAGCGGGTGTGCCGCTGTATGTCATAAAGATTCGCGATTCCTTGCTCTCAGGGAACGATACGCAGAATCCGCCAGGGCGCTTGGCCGGACGGTCTTCGACCTCGATCCAGTCATTGTCGAAAGCCTGCTCGGCAAAATCAGCCAGCTTTGGACTAAATTTGCGGAATTGCGTCACAATGTCTTGTGCTGCCGTTTCGTAGGGAATTTTGCCGGAGGATTTGCCGACCGGCGCATCCACATCAACCCAGGACAGAGAATCCTTGCCGAGAACCCTGGCTTTACGCTGCAGGTAGGAAACAAGCGCCGGCTTATTTCTGGTGATTACTTCCCACATCATATCAAGTGTAGCCCGCGACATGCGGTTGATGGCAAGAGGCTCCTTCAGCACATCCTCCCAGCCGCGTCCCTTATACAGCTTCAGGCGGAAGCCGGCCAGATGATTCAGTGTATCGGCACTATAATCTTCGGCAGCCGTCCATGCAGCCTCCCATTTCCGGAACATGGCTTCACGGACACCGGCATCATCATCGCTCAGCTTGTTGAACGCCTGCCCGACAGACAGCAGCTTGGTCCCGTCCTTGTCTTCAAAAGGGATTTCGATTGCGCCGACAATCGTCTCATAATGCTCGCTCCAGCCGTGATATCCGTCAACGGCCAGCTCGAGAGCAAGGCTTTCCAGCTCGGGGCTCATCTTCTCCCGGGCCTGGGCGCGGCGCTCACTGAGCACAAACGTAAGCGGGGCAATCTCGGGGCGGGACATCCATTGTGCCCATACTTCATCAGCGGTCTGGCGGAGGATGCTGTCAAACCGGGAGCTGATGCCTTCGAACCCGGCACGGAGTCCTGTTACCTTGGCGGACAGGCGGACAGCTCCTTTATCCTGCTGGTTCTGGGCGCCCAGGCAGCCGGCGAATTCCGAAGCCTGGGTCAGACGTGCAGCGCAGCTCTGCAGCAGTTCGATCACGCCATCCAGGGCAGCCGTATCGTAGGCATTGACGGGAAATACAGCACTGTTAACCTGCTCACTCAGAGCAGCTATGTCGCTTTCGAGCTTATTCAGGAAGTCTGCGAACTCGGCGGAGGAGGATCCCCCGGGAAAAATGGAGTCCAGATTCCAGGTTACTGAGATAGGTTGTTTCATCGCTTTTCACCAATCCTTTGCACATATTGGGTTTTCTTTGTATTTGAATCTAAGCCATGGTAAAGTGAATACGAAAAGGAGCAGTTCATCACATTTTTAAGGAGGGCTGCAACATGAAGCCACTGCAAATTTCGCCGGAAACGGCCATTGCCTTATCGAAACAGCTCGGCGTTCCCCTGGAACACTTGATGCATATGCCTCAACATATTTTGCTGCAGAAAATTGCCGAATTATCCAAGAAACAGAGCGAGACCGCCGGTCCTGAAAGTCCGCCTGAGAAGGAACAGGAATGATTCCGTTCAGCCATACCTGGCCTTATGACATTATCTACGGGGACTTGTATGTACAGACCTGTCCGTTCTGCAGCAAGGAGAACGTGCTTTTGCCGATGAAACCAAAGGAACTGCAGCTTGTGCGCGACGGCAAAAAAAAGCTCCTGGTGTTCCCCTGCTGCAGCACAAGCCCGACGGTCATCGACAACGATGCCGATTACCTGCTGTTCGACCGTGCCGTCCGCTGACCGGTTGGGCAGAACTTAAGTCTTGCACTGCGGATAAAGCGCAAACAGGGAATCCTGTATTGCGCTTTATTTATGCCCGTTATAGCGCCGCTCTCCAAAGCCCTACAGATTCGCGCCTTCCGGCATTCCGTCCGGTTCAGTATCTTCCCCGCGCATCTGCTCCCGCAGCAGGGCCCACTGCTCACGGGCCGACCGGATCATCGCGGCATCCATAATTCTCTGGTCGTTAATCAGACGCGAAAACCATCTTACCGCTTGGTTATACTCGCCTACGCGGCGGTTCAACTCGCCGATCAGGAACATCAGCCTTGCATCGTTGCCGCCCATCCCGTCATTTTCAAACACTTTAATGTATTCATCAAGCGAGTAGCGCAGGAATCGCCGCTCCTGCTCTGTATCTCCCTTGTAACGGTACATCCAGGCGATATGGTGCAGGTGGCTGGCGATAATCCGCGATTTATCGTTGATGCACTGGCTGCAGATCAGCGCAAGCTTGTATGTTTCGAGGGCAGTCTCCCAGCTGCGTTTCCCGCCGAAATCACGGGACTGCCAACGGCTTGCCACCTGCTCCTTGAAAGCCTTCTTCTGCCAGTCGGCCAGCTTGTCAGCTGAATTCTCGGTAGAAGCAAACCCGCAGTTCGGACAGATGCGCACCACATAATAGTCCGGATTCTCGTCTTTGTAGTAGGAGCAGAAATCAGCATCCCGGCGGATGGCCCGCTTCAGGCTCGGACGCACCCTTGAGGTAGAAAATTCATTTTCACAGTGAATACAGATTACTTTTATTGAATACAGGGGGATTAATTCCGACAAATGCCCTCATCCTTTCACAATCAGCAGCTCTTTATTCCTCGGGCATATTGACAAAATGATGTGCAGGTCCGGAAAGACGGCTCAGCAGGACGGAGCGGAGCGGCTCGCTGACCCCCAACTCTTCCAGCGCTGCTTTCATGCAGTCCAGCCATTCCTCCGCCCGCTCGGGCGTGATAGGGACATGCATATGCCTGGCTCTCATCATCGGATGTCCGTGCTGCTCCGAAAATAACGCCGGCCCGCCAAAAAACTGGCTTAAAAATTGAAACTGCTTCTCCATAACAGGAGTAATATCAGCAGGGAATAACGGGCTGAGCTGCGGATGAAGCTGCACCTTGGCATAAAATACTTCCACCAACCGGCGAAGCCCCTCAGCGCCCCCCAGGTTGTCATACAGGCTTTGGTTCGGATTCATGGAGGTTACCAGCTTTCTTCCTTTTTTAGTGTATGTCCTTTTCATTATAACAAAATAACCCCACAAAGTGGGGCCTTAACATGGATGCTGATTCAGGTACTTGCCATAAATTCTTATATTTTAAAAAAAAGAGCACTAAATCAGGTTTAGCGCCCTGTACATTATTTAATAGGTCCTGAACTCCTCATCACCGGGAGGGACGAGCGAGACCCGGATTACATATACAAAAGCACAAACCAGAACTCCGGCAACCACACTCATCACCATCACTCCATCCCTAATTATTAAAATAAAAAAGGCGTGCGTTATTCTCTTTAATAATACCATAACCGGGGCTGAAAATCACAAGTTATTGCAAACGCTTTCCGATTTTTTTTGTGCTGTTTGTCCTGCTTTCCGCATACAACTAATCATAGACCGGGAGGCGTTGCTGATGACTCGTAAAAAGCTTGGCGGTCCGCTTCTGGGCCTTGCTCTGGCCGGCTGTATGGTGCTGATGCTCGTATACCCTGCCGGCACACTTGCTGCTGCGCTGCGCGGGCTGGCCATCTGGTGGGATGTGCTCTTCCCCTCGCTGTTTCCATTCTTCGTCATTTCAGAAATGCTGCTGGGCTTGGGGGTCGTTCATCTGTTCGGGGCACTGCTGGACCCGCTGATGCGCCCGCTGTTTAATATCCCCGGCAGCGGCGGGTTTGTAGCGGCGATGGGTTATGTCTCCGGGTATCCCGTCGGTGCCAAATTAACCGCCAAGCTGCGCGAGCAGCAGCTGGTCAGCCGGGTAGAAGGGGAGCGGCTGGTTGCCTTCACCACTTCCTCGGACCCGATTTTCCTGCTGGGGGCTGTATCCGTCGGCTTTTTCCATGATGCCTCTCTAGGAATGGTGCTGGCGCTCGCCCACTACGGCGGCGGCTTAATTGTCGGACTGCTGATGTCCTTCCACGGACGCGGGGACAAGTACGCTGACCCTCCGCTGGCAGCAGCCCATAAAGCGGAGTCTCTGCAGCCCCGGGGACGGCTCCGCCTGGCGCTGAGCTCCATGACCGAAGCCCGGCGCAGGGACGGGCGGAGCTTCGGGGAGCTGCTGAAGGGTGCCATCCAGTCCTCGCTGCAGCTTATTATTGTTGTCGGCGGACTGGTTGTATTCTTTAATGTCCTGATGGAACTGCTGACCCGCGCAGGCATTATGTCTGCCTTGTTCAGTATGCTGGGCGGCGTGCTGTCCCTGGCCGGCTTTCCCCAGCAGCTGTCGGCAGCGCTCACCAGCGGGTTCTTTGAAGTTACGATCGGCGCTCGTTCCGCCGGTGAAGCGGCTTCCTCTATTCCCCTGCAGTACAAGGCCTCAGCCGCCGCATTCATCCTTTCCTGGGGAGGGTTGTCCGTGCATGCACAGGTGGCAAGCATTCTGAACGGCACAGGACTGCGCTATGTGCCCTTCCTGGCTGCGAGGCTCGTCCATGGTCTGCTGTCAGGGGTTCTGCTGCTGGTGCTCTGGAAGCCTGTCACCGGCTCGGGACTCTCCGCAGGCTTCAGCGCTTGGCCGGCGGCTGCCGGGCTAACGTCAGCGCCGGGCCCGGCCTTTGCGGCCAGTCTAGTCCTGCTTGGCCTGCTGCTGGGAGCAGCCTTGCTGCTGTCGCTGCTGGCCGGTCTGCTCCGGAGCTTCGCACGGCGCCTGCAGCAGCTCTGACTTATGAGCGTCCCTTGGCGTGCCTTGCACTGCCGGCAGTGATTCTTTGCAGGCCCTTATATTGTGTTCCAGTTCAAGATTGATTATGATCGTTGTATGACTGAAACATACAAAGGAGCCTGTACATCTTGAGATATTATGTTCTGGACCGCGGAGACGAATTGTCCATCAAACTTGCGGAGCAATTTCACAAGCTGGCGGCGGAGCGCAGCCTCGTTCTGGATGCCGAGTCCCCGGAAATCGTCATTTCGATTGGCGGGGACGGGACCATGCTGCATGCTTTTCACACCTTTATTGACCAGATTCCCAATCTTGCTTTTGTAGGCGTGCATACCGGGCATCTGGGGTTTTATGCCGACTGGCAGGCTGAAGAGCTGCCTGCTCTGATTGACCATATGTGCGGAACCACGGATCTTCCGCCCCACAAGCCCCGTATTGTGCGGTACCCGCTGCTTGAACTGGAGATCCATAAGAAATCAGGGTCCACTTCCCATATTGCACTGAATGAATTTACGCTCAAAGGGGTTGACGGGACAGTGGTCATCCAGGTGGACATCAATGATGATAACTTCGAGATGTTCCGCGGCGACGGTCTTTGCGTCTCCACACCGTCGGGCAGCACGGCCTACAATAAAAGCCTTGGCGGCGCAATGATGCATCCTTCGATTGATGCGCTGCAGATTTCCGAGATCGCCTCCATCAACAACCGCGTGTTCCGCACAATGGGCTCGCCGCTTTTACTGCCCAAGCACCATCACTGCGACATTTACTCTCGCAAGAATCAGCGCCTGCTGCTGACGGTCGACCATATCAACATTCCCGTTGATGATCTGATTTCCGTCCGCTGTCAGGTGTCAGACAAAAAAATCAGCTTTGCCAGATACCGTCCCTTCCCTTTTTGGAACCGGGTCCGTGAAGCCTTTCTGATCTAGCACAGCTGGTTTCAGCATGATTTGAGCAGCCGGGAAACAACAGCAGTCCCGGCTTTTTTACGTGCAGGATTTTTACAATCTTTTCTATTATTATTGACACGAATTGGTAGACAGAGAGAAAAATTGAATGGTATAATGAACCTATTTTACATAGAGTTTGTAACTCAAAAAGGAGAGAACATTGTTGAAAAAATTATCTGCTATCCTTGGGACCAGTCTGCTGGCTCTCGCCCTTTCGGTTCCTGCATTTGCAGCAGAAAAACCTATTTCCGTGTATGTTAACGGGACTAATCTTACCTTCCCGGCCGGTACCCCTTACCTGGATAACAACTCCGTGCTGGTGCCTTTCCGGGTTGTTTTCGAAAAGCTTGGAATGCAGGTGCTGTGGGATGCCGCAACCGGTACTGTAACCGGAACAAGCGATAACCTTACCATTACCCTGAAGATCGGCAGCAAGCTGGCCACCGTTAACGGCACAGTCAAGAAACTGACAGTCGCCCCTGTATCCAGCAACGGCACGACCTACATCCCGCTCCGTTTTGTAGCTGAAGCAACCGGGGGCTCCGCAGTCTGGGATGCTTCCAGCAGAAGTGTGCAGATCACAACTGCCGTGTCCACCGCAGCAAGCGACGAGCAGGCGATCACAGCGCTGATCAGACAGGCGATCCAGTATTACAATGAAGAGAAAGCCGTCAGCTATTACAATCTTATTGATGATGCAGACAGCTTTAGTGACGAGGTTGCCTCACTCAATTATTTTTTCAAGAACTATGACATGAGAACAACTATCGAAACCCTCAAGGTACTTAATGTCCAGGGCGATGAAGCTACAGCCTACACCGTTGAAAAAGATGTCCGGGCCGGCGGATATTATCTCCCTGACGAGCGTAACGAATATTTGTACAGTCTTGTACGCGTCAACGGAGCCTGGAAAATATCCGAGATCACCAACCAGGACAGCACTGTACTGTTAACCAAAGAGCAGGCCATGAAGACCACAGATATTCCCCAGGGACATGCAGCCCTTATCAAGGATAATCTCTCCAAGTACTTCCAGGCTATGACCGCCGAGAATGTCGATGCCACTTTGGCCCAGATGTCCTCTTACGGCGAAGAATACGATGCAGCCAAAAAGGAATCCCTACAGGAATTCTTTAAGCAGCTGGACCTGAGATACACTTTGAACAATTCCAATATTTATTATTACGATGCTGCTGCGGGTGAAGCGGCCGTCTATGCAGAAACCACGGTCAAGGAAGACAAAACAGGGGAAAGCGTAGAGCAGCCTATGCTGTTCATCTTCTATCAGACAGAGACCGGCGGCTGGACCATTGATGATTTCTACTATCTTGACTAGTTACTCGTGCAGCGCCAATAAATAACTTAAAAGGGTGCATCTATTTTATGAAACCGGCAAAATTAATCTCTGCTGTTGTGAGCAGCTGTCTGGCCATGTCACTCCTGTTCTCACCGGCAGCCCAGGCAGCAGAAAATGCGCAAGCTGCCTCTAATATGGATCTGATCAACGAAATCATGCAGTACCTGGAGGACTACAACGTGGAAGGCGTTGACCGCGACACGCTGATCCGCGGTGCCATTGACGGGATGGTCAACACGCTGGAGGATCCCTACAGCACCTACTTTACCAAGGAAGAAGCTGCAGAATTCGAGCATCAGGTGGACCTGGAGTATGTAGGAATCGGCATCAGAATGATGTACATCCCTTCTTCCAAGGAGCTTTATATTGAAGAGGTTCTGGCCGGTTCACCGGCTGAACAGGCGGGTCTGAAGCGGGGTGACACGATTGTGAAGATCAACGGTGTTGCCATCGGCGACACTTCGGGCGATGAGCTCGCCGGAGCTGCCGGAACGAAGGTTACCCTCCTGATCAGCAGAAACGGAGCCAGCAAAACAATCGTCGTAACGAGAAATGCCATTACCAGCGCCTCGGTCACCGGACAGATTATCGGCGGTAATACGGCCTATATTGCCCTTACCGGCTTCAGCCAGAGCGCTGACGAGGAATTCGCCAAGGTGCTGGCCAATATGCGGACTGCGGGTATGAAATCACTTGTTCTTGACCTGCGAGACAATACCGGAGGTTACATGGACACCGCCTATAACATTGCCTCCATGTTTATGGATTCCGGCATCATGATGTACACCTCTGACCAGAGCGGTGCACTTACGCCGGTTACCATTACGTCCGGAACCAAGATCGGCGTGCCTGTAGTCGTCCTGACCAACGAGTATACAGCCAGTGCTTCAGAAGCACTGACCGGCGCGCTGCGCGACAACAAGCTGGCAACCATCGTGGGTACACGCTCCTACGGCAAAGCCCGTATTCAGAGCCTGCTTCCTGTATCCAACGGCGATATGCTTAAGCTGACGACGATGAAGTATCTGACACCGAATAAAGAAGATTTTAATCACATCGGGCTCGCTCCTGATATTGAGGTTCAAGGCAGTAAAACGGCACAGCTGGTTACCGCTCTGCGGATCGCCGGATTGACCACAATTACACTGGCTGGCGATAACCACATTCTGGACGTTAACGGCCGCGCTTTTGCCGGAAACCTCGGTCTGCTGAAGCAGAATAACAGAGTATACGCATCGGCACGCGTGCTTGCTGCACTCGTAGAAAGCGACATTACGTGGGATTCCAAGAACAAGAAAGCCGTATTCACGAACGGGGCCGGCAAAGTGTTCGGATTTACTCTGGCCTCCAAAGAAGCGGTATCCAAGGACAATGAAACCCTGATCGATGTAAGTGCGTTCGCGAAGAAGTTCCCTGCTCTTACCTGGAGCTATAATGCAGCAGCCAATCAGCTGAAATTATCTGTAAAATAATCCTTGTGTTATCAAAAAGAGCATCCCGGCAACCATGTAGAATGGTTGCCGGGATGCTCTTTGTTCAAGTCCTTCAATTATTCCGGCAAGTACCAGTTAATTGGCAGAAGGATTGGATTGGTTCTTATTCTGCTGCTGATTCTGGTTGTGCTGCCTGCTCTGGGAATCCTTGTGATGCTTCTTGCCCTGTGCATCTTTATTCCGGTGATTCCGGCTCTGGTGCTCGCGCACAGGCCGATCCTTGCCATGCTCTTTTGAAGAGCCTCCATCCTTGTTACGGTCTTTTTTGGGACCTTCCCGATGCACTCTTACTTGAGGCGCGGGTTCGGCCTGCTCCGTCTGCTCCGCCTGGGAATCCGCCGATGCCGGCTCAGGAGCTTCCTTGATCAGAATATCCTTGAAATCCCCTTCTTTGGGCATTTCCTTTAATTTATGCAGCACAAAATAAGCGCATCCGAAATTGCAATATTCGTTGATGTAATCCACCATGCCGGAAATGGCTGTATCCCGGTTCACCTTAGGGTGGTTGTCCCGGAAAAAGCCCTTCAGCCGAAGCTGGCTGTAACCCCAGTCACCAATAATATAATCATAACGGTCCAGCACCTCGCTGTATCGCCCGCGGAATGCCTCCGGGTTCCAGCCGTCTTTATGATCGAGCATCAGCTCGTAGCCTTTTCCACCTATAACGATCAAGCGTGAGTCGCCTGCCTTTCAACTGTAAAAGTTTCAATGTGTATAGCCGTTGCCTCATATTATAGCATGCGGACTGTGCATTTGCCTGTTTTTGTGAAATTTGTCTGACGGAAATTTCCCGGCAAGCTGGTACTTCTAGACAGATGCGGATAAAATGCAGCTATTTGCCTCAATCTATAACAAAAGCATCCGGCAGCGGACCATTCCGGGTCAAGGCTTCATTTTATGTAGGAGGTAGTTATCATGCTGGTCCTGAGCAAAAGAAAAGCAAAATGGAGAGCCCTTTTATGTCTAAGCGCAGCTGTTATGTTATGCAGTCCGGTCCGGCAAGCTGCAGCCGCCGCCATTGCCCCGGCAGTGCAGTCTGGAAGTTCCTCAGCCGCCAAAGATGATGTAGCAGCTGCGCGGAAGGAACTGTATGAGCAGATGAGCGCAGCTACCGGGATCCCTTGGTTCCGGTTCGCTGCAATTGATCAATACGAGCGGACCATTGCCAAGAAGAAATCCGGCACCGCCGAAGCTCCGGTCAAATCCCGTCTTACCGGCATCCAGATTCCTGCCCCGGTGTGGGCCGGACCGCTTAATCCGGATCAGGCGGATATGTCCCCCGATTCCATCCGTTTTTTTGGCGGGATGGGCCATGACGGCTCCGGAGACGGCCTTGCCGATCCTGACAACGACGCCGATCTGCTCTACAGCATGGCCAGACATTTACTGAAATACGGTAACTCTGCGAGTGATTTCAGCATCGCCATCTGGGAATATTACCATAACGGCCGCGCTGCCCAGCGTGTTGGACAGTTCGCCAAGCTGTACGAGCATTTTGGACGGCTTGATCTGGCCGGCAGCGCTTTTCCGCTGCCGATCGGCAATTCTTATGCTTACCGCAGCACCTGGGGAACAGGCAGAAGCTGGGGTGGAGCACGTATTCATGAAGGGACAGACCTGTTCGCCCCGCATGGGATGCCTGTACGCAGCACCTGCTTCGGCATAGTCGAAACCAAAGGCTGGAACCGTTACGGGGGCTGGCGGATCGGAATCCGGGATATTGAAAACCGGTACCACTACTACGCCCATCTATCCGGTTATGATAAATCCATAGGACGCGGGGATATTGTGACGCCTGGCCAACAAATCGGCTGGGTTGGCAGCTCCGGCTACGGCAGCCCGGGAACACAGGGCAAATTCCCCCCGCATCTGCACTACGGTATCTATCGTGACCGCGGCATTACAGAATGGGCTTTTGACCCTTATCCACTGCTGAAGCAGTGGGAGAATCAGGAGTACCGGGCCCGGAAAAACAAGAAAAAATAAAGAAGGCCTTAGTACAGCAGCATACAGCCGAACGGCTCAAGCTCAACAAGCATTTTCCCGGTATTACGGATGGTCAGCCCGCTGAGCAGCTCGGTCAGCACGTTTTTATCAGACCGGATACTGTTCAGCTCAAGCTGGTAGGCATTTGGAGAATTATTGATCAATACAGCGATTTTATCCTGTTCCAGGCGGCGCACGAAACCCAGGACACCGCGGACCTCATCCGTGAACCAAGGGCGGAATGCGCCTTTTTGCAGGATCGCATGCTGCTTTCTCAAGGCAATCAGTGTTTTGTACCAATCAAACAGCTCCCTGCTCTGCTCCTGCTCCTGCCACAGCATCGGCTTGCGGCAATGCGGATCGGTCGCCCCCTCCATGCCGACTTCATCTCCGTAGTAGATCATTGGAATACCGATATAGGTCATTTGAAAAAAGACAGCCAGCCTCATCCGGGCGAGCGCTGTTCCCTGCCTGTCCCAGCCGCGTCCGTTCTCCTTGCAGGCGGTCAGAAACCGTTCGGTATCATGGCTGCCAAGCAATTGGAACATGGCTGAATTAGCCTGGTCATTATACAGCGCTTCAATATGCAGCAGCTGCTCCATGAAGCGTACCGGTCCGGCTGACTGTAGCGCAAAAAACTCCAGCACCGCTTCACGCAGTACATAATTCATCCCGCCGTCAAACTGGTCGCCCCTCAGCCAGGAACCGGAGGCATGCATAATTTCGCCGATCAGCAGCAGCTCGGGAAATTCCGCCTTGAGCTCACGGCGCAGCCGTGTCCAGAACTGCGGATTCACCTCATTGGCCACATCAAGCCGCCAGCCGTCAATTCCTGCCTCACGAACCCAGTGCTTCGCCACGGCAAGCATATAATCAGCGGTTTCGGGATTATCCATGTTCAGCTTGGGCATATGCGCTTCAGCTTTGGCAAAGGTCTCATAGGTCGGGGTCGGCAGCTGGCTGACCGGATAGGAACGGATAAAGAACCAGTCTTTATAACGCGATTGCTCCCCCTTTTCCAGCACATCCCTGAATGCAAAAAAAGTATCGCCGGCATGATTGAACACCGCATCCAGCAGCACCTTGATACCATGTCTATGAGCTTCCTCCACCAGTTTTTTCAGGTCCTCTGCGGTTCCGAAGGCGGGGTCAATCCTGTAATAATCGGAAGTATTGTATTTGTGCTCGGACGGGGATTCAAAGATCGGAGTCATGTAGACGGCTGTTACACCCAGCTCCCGGAGATAAGGGATTTTATCCGTAATGCCCTGCAGGGTTCCCTGATTATAGCTGCTGGGATAAATCTGGTATACGATCGTCCCGCTCGTCCATGACGGCACTGCCAGCGCTTCGGGCCGGTGCATGTAGGCATACTGGAAAGCTCCGGCATGCTCGCGGTTTCCGGCTACTCCTCTCTCCCCATACCACGCATAATTACCGGCCGGATCAGAGGCGTGGAATACATAACGGCATCTGCCGGTTGCGGTCTGAATGACTGCCTCATGAAGCTCATAAGCTCCGGCTGATCCTATCCGCTCCATCAGAAGCGGCTGCTCACTCCCGGGTGAATCATAGCGGTCCGAATGAATGACGGTGCAGCACAGCTGCAGACCGGCGGGCACGAACAGGCGCAGCTTCAGTGCCCCTTTTCCGTCAGGGAAGGCAAACGGATCCTCAGCAGTATGGTGAAAAAACCAGCGTGTCGGCATATTATACAGTCTCCTTATTTAGGTAAAATCGTCCGGATTCCTGAGTGAATGTGGCCATGGGCCGTTCAAGACTGCTTAACGCCTTATTTCGCTAGGGAAACCGGTTTCTCTAAATTGAAATTACCATCTGCTGTATACGTTGTCAATTCCCTTCAGCTGCAGGCTCATGAAGCGCCCGCTTGTCTGATGAAATGCAGAACCTCCTGCATCACCCGATCCTGCTTGTCACAATGGCAGACCATATGGCCGCTTTGTTCCACCATCAGCACCTGCTTCTGTCCGGACGGAATCGTCTGCTCCAGAAACCCGGCGCTTTTGGTTTTTACAAGATGATCCCTTGTTCCCTGAACAATCAGGGTGGGAGCTGTTATCTGCGGATAAATATCAAAGCTCTCGCGGACCAGACGCTGAAACTCCCGGGTCGCTTTGGGCGGTGTGGAGCCGAACTTGCTGATATAATTTTTGAGCATCGCCGGCTTGCCCAGTGTTCTCACAATCTCCAGCGGATTGAGCGGGAACACGGGTGCCGACAGCAGGGTAAGTGACTTGACGCCGGCACGGTACTGTACGCACAAATGGGAAGCAATCAGCGCACCGGTTGAAAATCCGATCAAATGTACGGGCTCCTTCTCCTCGAGAAGCTTGTTCAATTCTTCCTCAGCGCTTTGCAGCCAGCCAAATCTGTCGGACTGCCTGAGCTCCCGTCTGCCGCCGCCATGGCCTTTGAGCGTAAAGGTCCGGGAACGGTAATCATGCTGCTCCATATACTGTGACAACGGGGAAATCTCATATTCTCCGCCGGTAAAGCCGTGAATGAATAAACAACTGTCCATATCAGGCCTCTTTTCTTATGGGAATATACAGCGAAGCTGCACTTATGCTTTCATTGTATCCAATAAATGCAAAATAAGCCTTAACGATTCAATCGTCAAGGCTTACGCCGTGCAGGTCTCCGGGGTGAGCGTGGTCAGCTCTCCCACCACGTCAGGCTAAGGGCGGAAGTGATGACCAGCCCTACCGCTGAGCTGGACGAGGTTACACCCGCACTCAGCGAGCTCCCCGGAGGCACAATAATGCTGCCTGTAAAAGCCTGTGAAAAGCTGCCCGGCGCCATCTGATAGCTGTTCAAGACTGTCCCGCCGCTGATTGCCGCCGTCGAGGACTGAACCGTCATACTGCTCGCAGCTGCGCTGGCCAGATTATTGTTAACCGGAGGAAGGGCTGCGGGCGAGGTCAATGTTCCCCCTCTGACTATCGTAAAGGTACCTGACATAGCGGACAGCAGCGAAGAACCTCCGATGCTCCCGGTAATCCGGGAGATATAGACCGTCCGGCCGCTGCCGGCCGGGTTATTGATACGGACAGAGATGATTGCCGAAATCAGGCTTAGAACAACTGTGGCACTTGCGGAGGCGTTGGCCGAATACAGGACCGCGCTTTCCGAAGCATCCAGCTCCGGCGGAGCTGTAATATCCGGAGACCGGAACGTATTAGTCATCTCCACAGACATCGGCTGATCATTGTCATTGAACACATTATGATTAGGCACTGGTACTCCTCCTTTGCCGCTTCAATATTCCCACCAGTTAATCGATCCGGTTGCGGCTGAGCTTCCAGAGGCTATCGTTACGGAGAGCGTCAGGGAGCTGCCGGGAGGCACGATGATCCGCCCGTTATAATCGACAATAAGCGGACCTGCAGCCAGCAGAAGTGAAGCCAGAGTGTCCGGCGAGCCGGTAGGCGCTGCTGTGGCCGTGCGGGCTGTCATTACGCTGGTCACGCTGCTTCCGAAGTTAAAATTGACTGGTGTCCCTATAGAACCCGTAACCGTCGCATTCCGCAGCAGGGTCAGCGTCACGGCCGCCGTGGCCGAGCTTGCGGTCACCCTTGAGACGTAGGCGGTGCGTCCTCTGTCCGCGGGGTTGAACAGCTGGATTACGAGCGGGGCAGATGTAGTTACTGTAGAGGCAAATGGAATGGCAAACAGCAGGCCGGATATGGCCGCATCAGCTTCCGGAAGGGAATCAATTGCCGGAGCAATATAGGTATTGACCTGCTCGGTATATAACGGCTGGCCGCTCTGGTTAAAAACAGCATCATTCGGCATATTTCTGCCCTCCCTCTTACGAGAATACTTTTATTTTATGCCGCCGGCGGCCACAGGTTGTCTAAAAATCCGCGTATTTTTTCCCGCTTGGCCCAAGCATCCTCTTGTCTTCCCCATATATTATTATCACACCATTCGAATGGCTTATTTTACATCCGTACAGGCTTTCTGGCTTGCCTGCGCAGAGCTTATCCCGACCAAGACCCAGACGACGGTTTGGGTCTTTTGCCCGAGTATGCCCTGCACACTCTATTCTATGAAAAAGGGGTGATCCACTGTTCCGAATTACAGTTCGTTTCAATCCAACCCGGATAATCTGCGTACGCTGATTTTTGGCCGGGACCCGTCCACTTTAAATGATCTGCCGCTGACTACGGACCCCAGCGGAAACCTGACCACCGTCATTCTGAACGGCACGATCTCCAGCATCCTGGGCGCTACCATCACTGCCGGTACATTATCCTCCGCAGGTACAGTAACCAACATCCTGAACGGGACTATTACCAGCGTGCTTGGCGCTACCATCAC
>NZ_FNDX01000055.1:0-5134 GCF_900099765.1 Paenibacillus typhae
GGAAAGTGGCGCAATAAGAGGCACAAATGCCCTTGATTTCGGCAGAATGAGGGAAAGTGGCGGAATGAGAGGCAAAAATGCCTTTGATTTCGGCGGAATGAGTAAAGTAGGCAGAATGAAGGGCACAAATGCCTTTGATTTCGGCGGAATGAGTAAAGTTGGCGCAATGAGAGGCACAAATGCCCTTGATTTCGGCGGAATGAGTAAAGTTGGCGCAATGAGAGGCACAAATGCCCTTGATTTCGGCAGAATGAGGGAAAGTGGCGGAATGAGAGGCACAAATGCCCTTAATTGAGTAACGTTAGTGAATATATTAGCCTACAAGTTGCTCTTAGCCGCAGGCTGCTCCGTTTTCTGCTTCTCCCTGAACCGGGGGCCGACGTAGTTCTTCTTGCGGTCACGGGTCAGAATCCAGCCGCCAAGAAAGCTCATGCCCGCCGCGAACAGCAGCAGCCCGCCGCCAAAATGCAGCCAGGCAAACACAGGGGTTACACTGTCGTCGCCGTGCATGGAGAGATAATTGAAAATATCGTCCTTCATCATCAGGAAGCCCTTCATCGCCAGGAGTCCCGGAATGACGAGAATGATAATGGCAATGAAGCGTGAAATGATCAGTTTCATATCGGCAACACTCTCCTTGAAGCCTGTTGAATTCACCCATATGATAACGCTTCAAATGGCAAAAGTCCATGCCTATATGACGTTTGTAAGTTTTGTATTGAGCAGAAAAGGGAGTACAATGTAGGGAGCTATGCAGAACTTTTGAGTATTGACTGGAGGAATACATACAATGACAATTTCCTGTGACGTGGCTATTCTGGGCGGAGGAACCGGAGGATATGTGGCAGCGATCCGCGCTGCCCAGCTCGGCAAGTCTGTCGTCGTCATCGAAATGGACAAACTGGGCGGAACCTGCCTGCACCGCGGCTGCATACCGAGCAAGTCGCTGCTGCGCAGTGCGGAGGTATACGCTGAAATACAGGAGAGCGAAAGCTACGGCATTGAAACGTCAGGCGTGAAGCTGGTGTTCCCGAAGGTGCAGGCCCGTAAAGAAGCCGTAGTGGAGCAGCTGCACCAGGGTGTACAGTATCTGATGCGTAAAAATAAAATTCAGGTGGTAAAGGGCAAGGGGCGCATTATAGGCCCGTCGATATTCTCTCCGCGCAGCGGTGCGGTGGCTGTTGAGCTGGAGGACGGGGAGATGGAGACGGTAGTCTCCACCAATCTGATCGTGGCGACCGGCTCCCGCCCGCGTGTGCTGCCGGGCCTCAAGCCGGACGGCAAGGTCATTCTGAGCAGCGAAGAAGCGCTGACGCTGGAGGAGCTGCCTGCCTCGATGATCATTGTGGGCGGCGGCGTGATCGGAGTGGAATGGGCGTCGATGCTGGCTGATTTTGGCGTCCAGGTAACCGTTGTGGAAGCCGCAGACCAGCTGCTGCCGCAGGAGGATGGCGAGATTGCCCGTGAGCTTACAAGGCTGCTCAAAAAGCGTGGAGTCAAGGTGCTGACCGGCACGACCGTTGATCCGGAGACCAGCACCATTACAGAGGACGGGATCAGTATCGAAGCCCGCAAAGGGGAGCAGAGCCAGACGCTGTCTGCAGGCAAACTGTTGGTCTCAGTCGGCAGGGTAGCCAATACGGAGAATATCGGGCTGGAAAATACCGATATCCGCTTTGACAAAGGTGTGATCGAGGTCAATGCCAACATGCAGACAGGTGAGCCGCATATCTATGCCATCGGTGATGTGATCGGCGGACTGCAGCTGGCTCATGCCGCTTCCCATGAAGGCATACGTGCCGTAAATCATCTGGCAGGCGAGCCGCTTCATCCGTACCATGCCCATCTTGTCCCGCGTTGTGTCTACACACGGCCGGAAGTAGCCAGTGTCGGCTATACCGAGAAGGAAGCGCAGAACCTGGGGCATGATGTTGTCACCGGAAAGTTCCCGTTCTCAGCCATCGGCAAGGCGATTGTCCACGGGATGAAGGACGGATTCGTTAAGGTTGTTGCGGACCGCAGCAGCGGCGATATTCTCGGTGTACAGATGATCGGGCCGCATGTGACTGATCTGATCGGGGAAGCTGCGCTGGCGCAGCTGCTGGACGCTACACCTTGGGAGGTCGGCGAGGCAATCCATGCCCATCCGACCCTGTCGGAGATTATCGGGGAGGCCATGCTGGCCGTAGACGGCAGGGCAATCGGATTCTAAATATAAGCTATGGGGAATAAAAGGAATGCCGGAGAGAGCGGGCGCCGCAAGACGGGCGCAAAAAAGCTTTTTTCCGGCTTTTCCTCTCTTTTCTTTTTGCAGGGAAAGGGCGTATAATGTATTTAGTCTAGTCTTAGTACCTGGTTATAAGATCAGGTTAAAGGTGGACTATGACAGCATGCCAACAAAATTTTTAGGAGGTACCTCTGTATGGAATCTCAAGGTACTACTGCACACACGATTAGCCGACATAAACAGCTTGGACTGACAGACGGCCAGGTCATTGATATGTACAGATATATGCAGCTTGGACGGAAATACGATGAGCGCAGCCTGCTGCTGCAGCGGGCCGGAAAGATCAACTTCCACGTCTCGGGAATCGGCCAGGAGGCCGCGCAGGTTGCTGCTGCGTTTGCGCTGGACCGGCAAAATGATTATTTTTTACCCTACTACCGGGATTATGCCTTTGTGCTGTCCGTGGGGATGACTACGCGTGAGCTGATGCTGTCCGTATTCGCCAAGGCGGAGGACCCTAACAGCGGCGGCCGGCAGATGCCGGGCCATTTCGGAAGCAAGCGTCTGCGTATTGTAACAGGCTCAAGTCCTGTGACAACCCAGGTACCGCATGCAGTCGGCTTTGCGCTGGCGGCAAAAATGCAGAGGAAGAAGTTTGTTTCCTTTGTGACCTTTGGCGAGGGTTCCAGCAATCAGGGGGATTTTCATGAGGCCTGCAATTTCGCGGGAGTGAATAAGCTGCCGGTCATTATTTTTTGCCAGAATAACCAGTATGCGATTTCTGTTCCGGTTCACAAGCAGCTGGGCGGCAAGGTCAGTGACCGCGCGCTGGGCTACGGTTTCCCGGGTGTGCGTGTGGACGGCAATGATCCGCTTGAGGTCTACAGGGTAGTGAAGGAAGCTCGTGAGCGTGCACTGGCCGGCGAAGGCCCGACGCTGATTGAAGCGATGATGTACCGTCTGTCGCCGCACTCCACCTCCGACAATGATCTGGCTTACCGGACGAAGGAAGAGGTTGATGAGAACTGGAAAAAAGACGGCATTGCCGCTTTCCGGACCTACCTTATCGAGCAGGGACTGTGGAGCGACGAGCAGGAGCGTGATCTTGTTGCCGAATACAATCTGGAATTAAAAGAGGCTATTGCATATGCCGAAAATGCGCCGTTCCCGAAACCGGAAGATACGCTGCTGCATGTGTACGACGAATCCGGCCTCAAGGGAGGAGCATAAATCATGGCGATGATGGAATATATCGATGCGATCCGGCTGGCGATGAAGGAAGAAATGGAGCGCGATGAGTCGGTCTTTGTGCTCGGCGAGGACGTCGGCGTTAAGGGCGGCGTGTTCACCACCACCAAAGGGCTGCAGGAGCAGTTCGGGGAAGAACGCGTGATGGATACGCCGCTGGCCGAATCGGCAATTGCCGGTGTAGCTATTGGTGCGGCGATGTACGGCATGAAGCCGATTGCCGAAATGCAGTACTCCGATTTCATGCTGCCGGCGACCAACCAGATTATCAGTGAGGCGGCCAAAATCCGTTACCGCTCGAACAACGACTGGAGCTGTCCGGTTGTCATCCGCGCGCCGATCGGCGGCGGGATCTTCGGCGGATTGTACCATTCCCAGTGTCCGGAGTCGATCTTTTTCGGTACGCCGGGGCTGAAGATCGTAGCACCGTATTCAGCAGCCGATGCCAAAGGCCTGCTGAAGGCAGCGGTGCGCGACCCTGATCCGGTGCTCTTCTTCGAGAACAAAAAGTGCTACAAGCTGATCAAGGAAGATGTGCCGGAAGGTGACTATATCGTGCCGATCGGCGAAGCAAACCTGCTGCGCGAGGGCAGCGATATTACGGTGATCGGGTACAGCCTGCCGCTGCATTTTGCGATGCAGGCGGCGGAGGAGCTGGAGCGCGAGGAAGGCGTTACCGCGCACATCCTGGATCTGCGCACGCTGCAGCCGCTTGACCGTGACTCAATTATCGCCGCAGCCCGTCAGACGGGCAAGGTGCTGATCGTCCACGAGGACAACAAAACCGGCGGCATCGGCGGGGAAGTGGCGGCAATCATTGCGGAGCACTGCCTGTTCGAGCTGGACGCGCCGATCTTCCGGCTGTGCGGCCCTGATGTGCCGGCGATGCCGATCAGCCCGCCGATGGAGAAGTTCTTCATGCTGAGCAAGGATAAGGTGAAAGCAGAGATGCTGCGGCTGGCGCAGTACTAGGTGCAGGGACGCGGGTTGATGTGATAAGGGTGAATGGTGGAAGGTAAATTGAAGGAAACACATCATGCACCATGGCAAACGCATTTCCGTGTCCGCGGGAATGTGTAAGCACCTGCCCAATGGGTACTCTGCGGAAATGCGTAAGCAGCTGGCCAATGGGCACTCTGCAGAAACGCGTCACCAGCTGGCCAAACGCCAACCCGCGAATACTCTGGCACCTTCTCAAACGCCCACCGTCTGCAGATTAGATGGATTTTCGCCACTTATTTTCGACTAACTAGGCCTTAATGAGGATTTAGGTGGAAAATCGTCATCTAAATTCGTCTGTATGTGGCTTTAACGGTGTAATGTGAGCTTTTAGGTGGCGTTTTTCCTACTAATTTGGTTTTGCGGACGTTTAAGAATGATTTAAGTGGTGAAAATCCAACTAGGTACGTTACTGTGCCGGTTATACTTATGTTTTTTGACGGAACCTTGGTCATACAGGGAATCCTTTACTTAATTAATATCCTATGCACATGCTTCCGGGCCAAGGGCGGGACAATCTTAAGGAACACAGGCTTACCAAACTTGAGCGTATGCTTTCGAGGCAAGTTTTGTACGAAGTAATCCCAGGAAGTATATGCTTACAAAACTTTGAGCGTATGCTTCCGAGGCGAGTTTTGTACGAAGTAATCTCAGGAAGCA
>NZ_FNDX01000055.1:5294-39099 GCF_900099765.1 Paenibacillus typhae
CGAGTTTTGTACGAAGTAATCTCAGGAAGCATATGCTTACAAAACTTTAAGCGTATGCTTTCGAGGCGAGTTTTGTACGAAGTAATCCCAGGAAGTATATGCTTACAAAACTTTGAGGAGTGACAATATGTCTGACAATACTAAGCTGACGGATGTGGTGATGCCGCAGCTGGCGGAATCGCTGGTGTCCGCTACGATCGGCAAGTGGCTGAAGCAGCCGGGCGACCGCGTAGAGGAATATGAGCCGATCTGCGATCTGATTACGGATAAAGTCAATGCCGAGCTGCCTTCCACCGTGGAAGGCACGCTGGTTGAGCTGCTGGCCGAGGAAGGCCAGGTCATCAGCGTCGGCGAGGTCATCGCCCGCATCGCCGTGGCTGGTGCTGCCGGAAGCTCCGCACCGGCAGCGGGCACTGCCCCGCAGGCAGCAGCCGCGCCTGCAACAGCCGCGCCAGCCGCGCCGGTCCGGCCGGCAGCGGGCACTGCCCCGCAGGCAGCAGCCGCGCCTGCAACAGCCGCGCCAGCCGCGCCGGTCCGGCCGGCAGCGCCGTCTCTCTCAGCAGCGGACGCGCCTATGCGCTCCCGCTACTCACCTGCGGTGCAGACGCTGGCAGCGGAGCACCGCATTGACCTTAGCGCCGTGCCGGGCACCGGGCTCGGCGGGCGCATCACGCGCAAGGATGTGCTGGCTTATCTTGAGAACGGCGGCGCAGCCGCCGTTCAATCCGTGCCTGCACATCCGGGCGCGGCCGGCGCGGGGCAAGCCGGCCGGCCGGTGCCTGAAGCGCAGCAGCAGCCGGCGCTTCAGGCGATCCAGGCGGAGGTGCAAGAGCAGCTGGAGCCGGTGCGCAATTCGGGGCTTCACCTGAGTGAATCCCCGCGCATTCCGACCATCGAGGTTGAGGGTGGACTGGGCAGCAGCTCAGAGTACCTGATCGACGTTACACCGATCCGCAACACGATTGCGACAAGAATGCGCCAGAGCGTCTCGGAAATTCCGCATGCCTGGACGATGATCGAAGTGGACGTAACCAATCTGGTTATTTTGCGCAATAAGGTCAAGGATGAGTTCAAGCGCAAGGAAGGCATTAATCTGACGTATCTGGCCTTTATGATGAAAGCAGTCGTTAGTGCGATTAAAGATTACCCGATTATGAATTCCGTCTGGGCCGTGGACAAAATCATCGTCAAACGCGACATCAACATCGCGCTGGCGGTCGGTACCGAGGATTCCGTGATGACCCCGGTGATCAAAAAGGCTGATCAGAAGAACATCGCCGGCCTCGCCCGTGAGATCGACGAGCTGGCCCAGAAGACCCGTGAAGGCAAGCTGCGCCTGGATGATATGCAGGGCGGCACCTTTACAGTCAATAACACCGGTTCTTTCGGTTCCATCCTGTCTTATCCGATCATCAACTACCCGCAGGCAGCGATCCTGACGTTTGAATCGATTGTCAAAAAGCCGGTCGTCATCAACGACATGATTGCCGTCCGCTCGATGGCGAACATCTGCCTGTCGCTGGATCACCGGATTCTCGACGGTGTCATCTGCGGCCGGTTCCTGCAGCGCGTAAAAGATAATCTGGAAAGCTATACGCCGGATACGAAGATCTATTAATCAGCGGCAGCACATTTGCCGTGACACAGCAAACAGCGCCCGGCAAATGCCGGACGCTGTTATTAAGCTTATAGGGCCTGTCCTTAACCGGCCAGGAAAGGCTCAACTACCATCAGCAGGGTTGAGGCGACCATCGCGATCAGCATGATATAAATGACGATGCGGAACCATTTTTGACGATTCATGTGTGACTCCTTTAGGATTAGTGTAAGTGTAAATTATAGGCATTACAGAAGGTGAACTTAAGAATGCTGCCTGTCATTCATTTCTAAGTTCAGGCTATATACCACTATTGTAACGTATCTGTGAAAGAGAGGGAAGTCCAGTGATAGTACGAGACCGATTGATTCAGGAGTTCATGGAGCTTGTCCAGGTGGACAGCGAAACCGGAAATGAGCGGCAGATTGCCGATGTCTTAAAAGAAAAATTCAGCGCCCTCGGCCTGACTGCCATCGAAGACAACTCCATGGAGCGCACCGGACACGGAGCAGGCAATCTGTTCGTGACCTGGGCGGCAGACAGCGGTGCTGCTGCACCCAAGCTGCTGTTCACCTGCCATATGGATACCGTTGTTCCCGGCAAAAGCATTAAGCCTTCGCTTGGCGAAGACGGCTGGATTACCAGCGACGGCACGACGATTCTCGGCTCCGATGATAAAGCGGGGCTGGCGGCACTGTTCGAAGCGATCCGCGTGATTCAGGAGCAGAAGATTCCTCACGGACAAATCCAGTTCGTTATCACCGCAGGCGAAGAATCCGGGCTGCTTGGCGCACGGGCTATGGACGCAAGCCATCTGGATGCGGATATGGGCTTCGCTCTGGATTCCAACGGTGAGGTTGGCTCCATTGCAGTCGCTGCACCGACTCAGGCCAGAATTACGATGCAGATTATCGGCAAATCCGCCCATGCCGGCGTTAACCCTGAAGACGGAATCAGTGCGATTCAGGTTGCGAGCAAGGCGATTTCCGCAATGAAGCTCGGCCGGATCGATAGTGAAACGACAGCGAATATCGGTAAATTTGCCGGCGGCGGCCCGACCAATGTCGTCTGTGACCATGTGCAGCTGGATGCGGAAGCACGCAGTATTGTGCAGGAGAAGGTAGAGCTGCAGATTGCCTCGATGCGCGAAGCGCTCGAAACGACCGTCCGTGAATACGGTGCGGAATGCGAGTTCCGCAGTGAGATTATTTATCCGGCATTCAGCTTTAATGAAAATGATACGGTAGTGCAGCTGGCGGATCGTGCAATCACTTCCCTGGGCCTGACAACCCGTCTGTTCCCATCCGGCGGCGGCAGTGACGCCAATGTATTTAACGGACTGAAGGTGCCGACAGTGAACCTCGCCATCGGCTATGAGCATATTCATACGACCAAGGAACGGATCAAGGCCGATGACCTCGTCAAAGCGGCAGAGCTTGTCGTAGCCATTGTTAAGGAAAGTGTAAAGGAATAAAGCCTGTCCGCCGCTGCGGCTGCGCTATATGAAACAAGGAGCTGTTTCCGGTAAAGCCGGGATCAGCTCCTTGTTGTTACCGGTGGGCGAAGGAGGGCGGCATTCAGCCGGCTTTGGGCGGGTTAACCCGTGTTTCTGCCTGCAGCAGAAGGACGTAGGACAAAGGCATATCGCGTCCGTACCGTTCGATCCATCCTGCTATAACGGCTTTAATCTGCTCAGGCTTGCCTGCGACTGTAACGGCTGATCTGCTGGTACGGATAAGGATGTCGTTCATGCTTGCATTCCTTCTTTCCCCTTAAGTTTGCTATAATACACCCTATGCAGAATCCAGCTAAAGGAGACCATGAATCTATGAAAAAAAATGAATTGCACAGCAACCCTGCACTAGACGAAGAGACTTTGTCCACGCAGCCGATTTTTGAAGGTAAAATCATCACCCTGCAGGTGGATACGGTGAAACTGCCGGACGGAAACAGTGCTACACGGGAGGTTGTGAAGCATCCAGGAGCCGTGGCCGTGCTTGCGCTGAATAATAATAAAATGCTGGTGGTGGAGCAGTACCGCCAGCCGATGCACCGCACAGAGGTGGAGATTCCGGCCGGCAAGCTGGACAAGGGCGAGGACCCGCTGGAAGCGGCAGGCCGTGAGCTGCAGGAGGAGACAGGCTTTCACAGCGGAGAGCTGAAGCTGCTGAAGTCTTTTTATACCTCGCCGGGCTTTGCGGATGAAATGATTCATCTGTATGTGACCGAGGACGCCCAGCCGGGGGAAATGGCACTGGATGAAGATGAGTTTCTTGAGGTGTCCGAGCTGACGCTGGAGGAAGCCTACCAGTACATTGCAGACGGACGGATTGCCGATGCCAAAACGATGATGGCCGTCTACGCCTGGCACCTCTACACCCTGACAGGCCAATGGCACTAGAGCGGGGGCTGCACAGCTTCTACTGTGATCTGCATGTCCATATCGGCAGGACCTCTGCGGGAGCAGCTGTCAAAATCAGCGGCAGCCGCGACCTCACCTTTGCCAATATTGCCAAAGAAGCGGCTGAACGCAAAGGAATAGAGCTCATCGGCATCATTGACAGCCATTCGCCCGGCGTCATGCAGGATATCCGTGATCTGCTGATGTCGGGTGAGATGACTGAAGCGGCAGGCGGCGGGATTGCCTACCGGGGAACGACGATTCTGCTCGGCACTGAAATTGAGATACGGGAACCGGGCCGCAAGGAGTGCCATGTACTGGCTTTCATGCCGGACCTTGCGGCAATGGAGGATTTCAGCGCGTGGATGAGCCGGCATATGCGCAATGTCAGCCTCAGCTCGCAGCGGCTGTATGCCTCCTCAAAAGTGCTGCAGGAGGAAATATACGGACGGGGCGGCCTGCTGATTCCGGCTCATATTTTTACACCGCACAAGGGGCTGTACGGCTGTTCGGCGGAGCGGATGGCCGAGCTGTTTGATCTGGGGCAGATTGCGGCTGTAGAGCTTGGCCTCAGCGCTGATTCTGAAATGGCCGGGTACATCTCCGAGCTGGACCGTTATTCCTTCCTGACCAATTCCGATGCCCATTCCCTTGGCAAAATCGGACGCGAATACAATGTACTCGAACTGGCCGCCCCGTCGTTCAACGAATTCCGGCTGGCGCTTGCACGTCAGGAAGGGCGGAGGGTAAGCGCCAATTTTGGCCTTAACCCGCGGCTCGGCAAATATCACCGGAGCTATTGCTCCGGGTGCGGCAGTATTATCGATGAAGCGGCAGCCACCTCGGAGCGCTGTCCCTATTGCGGCAGCACCAAGCTTGTACAGGGCGTATTCGACCGCATCCTGCACATCGCCGACCGGGAGCAGCCGCTTGTTCCCGCCCACCGTCCGCCTTACCATTACCAGGTTCCGCTGGAATTCATCCCGGGGCTGGGCAAGGCCAGGATGAACGCACTGCTGGCCGCTTTCGGCACGGAGATGAACATACTGCACCGTGCCGGCGAAGCTGAGCTGGCCGCAGTAGCCGGCTCTGAGCTGGCAGCGCAGATCGTCCTGGCCCGCAGCGGCCGGCTGGCGCTGACTTCAGGCGGAGGCGGAACCTACGGTAAGGTGGACAGATCGCAAAGCTAATCCCTTCTTGTCCGCAGGACAAGTCATAGAGCGGGACGTTTCCTCATATGGTGTAACATGTGACCTGAAAGGAGAACGTCCCTATGCGCAGTTTGCGGCTGATGATCAAGGAACAGACGCCTCTTTATATTTTTGTTGCGGTATTATTTCTGGTCGGGGTTGTGTTCGGGGCGCTGATTGTCAGCAGCCTGACGCTCGATCAGCAGCAGGAGCTGGGGGATTATCTCGGTAATTTCTTTGTGACCGTGGATCAGCAGGGGCTGCCGGCCGCCCCGGATTCTTACTGGAGCATAGCCGCGCTGAACCTGAAATGGGTGGGGCTGATCTGGATTCTGGGCTTATCGGTGATCGGGCTGCCGGGAATTCTCATTCTTGATTTTCTCAAAGGCGTGCTGATCGGCTTTACCGTCGGCTGCATGGTCAGCGAGTACTCCTGGCACGGGCTGCTGTTCGCGCTGGTCTCCGTCGCGCCCCATAACCTGATTCTGATTCCGGTGCTGCTGGTCAGCAGCGCTGCTGCCATTGCCTTCTCCCTGCTGATGATCCGCAGCCGCGTGCTTGGCGGCAGGCGTACACCGGTAACCCGGCCTTTTGCCATGTATACACTGCTTTCTCTGGGCATGGCTGTGCTGGTTCTCGGTGTTTCGGGATTCGAAGCCTGGGTAACGCCGGCCATGATGCGCTGGGTTACACCGATGCTGGTCTGATATTTGAGTAGATAAAGCCCCGTTTCATCAAACCTTTATCTCTCTTTCATCCTGTTTTAAGCTTCAGGGCTTATAGTAATCCCATGACCCCCTTATAATAGAACTTGACCCCGCCGGACGCTGACGGGGTCCTTTTTTTTTGTGAATATCCGTAATTTAAAATGATTCTAAAAGCGTTTGACTTCTCAAAGGAACACCCCCTATAATATAGAAGTGGTTTTGTGCCCGGTGCGGTAATTTTCCAAGGGGGAGGGAGATAGGTGGAAGCCCGGATAGACAAGATTAAACAACAGCTACAATCCCAAGGATATAAGCTTACGCCCCAACGGGAAGCAACCTTAAGAGTGCTGCTGGAGAACGAAGAGGATCATTTGAGCGCGGAAGATGTGTTTATGCTTGTAAAAGAAAAGGCTCCCGAGATCGGTCTTGCCACCGTATATCGTACCCTGGAATTGCTCAGCGAGCTTCATGTCGTGGAGAAAATCAATTTCGGTGACGGCGTTGCCCGCTATGATTTGCGGACGGATACGGCCAAGCATCATCATCATCATCTGATCTGTGTACAGTGCGGCTCCATGGACGAGATCCGTGAGGACTGGCTGGGACCGCTGGAAGAGCGGCTTGAGAACGAATTTAATTTTACGGTGCTTGATCATAGACTTGATTTTCACGGGATTTGCCACCGTTGTAAGGACAAAAATGCAGCGGACGGCAGCGCTCCCGAATAAAGCTTATAGATGAGGAATTACCGCACAAGCTCTCTCCGGTATCAGCCGGAGGGGGCTTTTTCAAATCTGGCAGTACATAACCATTAAGACCGGCGCATAAAGTGTAGGACGAGTCGATTTCAGGTAGCTGCTCCATTGGCACTCACCTGTACTCGATGAAACCTTCGGGAGGTAATCTTATGATAGTGTCTGTACCCAAAACAGTGCGCCGGCTGTATTTCATGACCCTGCTGGTTGCTTTTAGCTGTCTGCTCTATTATGCTCTGAACTGGATCGGCGGCTGGATCAGTCCGGTTGACCATTATGACATTCCCGAAGGCTCGGCCGTCCGGGCATTTCAGGATGTACCGCGTACCGGTGACGAGCTTAACGCAGCTGAACGCCTGCGGCTGTATTACTGGTACGGGGAGTGAGACCGGGGCCACAAGCAGGAAAAAGCTAGAAGTCTGTCGAATGAAGCGTTGTAGATTAAATTTGAAAATCATATGCCTAAATGCTGCATAGCCGCGATAAGCAGCCTGAGCAGACAGGAGCGTGAACGAATGAAGTCGCATTTGCAGCCTTTTATGCAGTATCTCTCCGAGGATAAGGGTTTGTCCCCAAGCACGCTTGAATCTTACGGGCGGGATATTTCGCAGTTTTTAGAGTTTGCAGCCGGGCGGGGGATCGCTTCGCCGGACGAAATAAGAAGAACGCATCTTCTCCAGTATCTTGCCGAGCTCCGCGGAGCCGGAAGGGCGGTGGCTACTGTTAACCGGAGCACGGTATCGCTGCGTGCTTTTTTTCATTATTTGCTGAAAACCCGGCAGATCAGCCAGGACCCGACCCTGGAGATGGACAAAATAAAGCCCAGCAAGAAGCCGCCGATGATCCTCAGCATCGGGGAAGTGGAGCGGCTGCTGGCCGCTCCTGATGTAACAGGCCCGCAGGGGATGCGCGATAAGGCAATGCTGGAGCTGCTGTATGCTACCGGCATCAGGGTTTCCGAGCTGATCTCGCTGGATGTCGGGGATGTGCAGACAGGGCTGAAATATGCCCGCTGCAGCTCAGCATCGGGCAAGGAGCGGATTATCCCGATCGGGACGATTGCCGCAGACAGTGTTGCGCGGTATACGGACGGGATGCGGGACAAGCTGCTGCGCAGCAGCAGGGAGGAGCCCGCGTTGTTCCTGAACAGTCTCGGCGGACGGCTGACCCGGCAGGGCTTCTGGAAAATCATCAAGAAATATGCGCGGGAAGCCGATATCGCGCACGCGCAGGATATTACCCCGCATACCCTGAGGCATTCGTTCGCTGCGCATCTGCTGGAGGGCGGTGCGGATCTTAGGTCGGTCCAGCAGATGCTGGGTCATGCCGATATCTCGACTACACAGGTATACAGCGGCATTGCCCGCAAGAATATGAAGGAAGTCTACGAGAGCCATCACCCCCGGGCTTAAAAAGATGCTTTTTATGAGTAAGATCGTTATGATGGAATCATACTGAAAGAATGGCCGGACACGGGATTCTCCGGATGGTTCTTTCCCAAGGATATGAATAAGGTTATGAATACTGCGAAGGAGTGAATGATATAATGTCATCATTTAAACGGATCGGATTTATAGTGCTTGATAGTGTAGGGATCGGCGAAGCGCCGGATGCCGAAGGTTTTGGGGACAAGGGTTCCCACACACTGGGCCATATTCTGGAGCGGGTACCCGGACTGAAGCTGCCGAACCTGCAAAAACTGGGTCTGGCCAACATTGCTGCCCTGCCGCCGCTTGAACCGGTAGCTGAACCGACCGGATACTACGGCAAAATGCAGGAGGTATCGGTAGGCAAGGATACGATGACCGGCCACTGGGAGCTAATGGGACTGAAGATCGAGGTTCCTTTTAACGTGTATCCGGACGGGTTCCCTGCAGAGCTGATTGAGAAATTCGAAACGGCCACGGGCCGCAAGGTAATCGGAAACAAACCGGCCTCCGGTACTGAAATTCTGGTGGAATACGGCGAAGAACAGATGAAGACTGGTGCCTGGATCGTGTACACGTCCGCAGACAGTGTATTCCAGCTCGCTGCCCATGAGGATATCATTCCGCTTGAAGAGCTGTACAGCGCCTGCAAAATCGCCCGCGAGCTGACCATGGCTCCCGAATTTTCGGTAGGACGTGTTATTGCCCGTCCTTATGTCGGCCAGCCGGGAGATTTCAAGCGTACGCCTAACCGTCATGACTATGCCGTTAAGCCGCCTGAACCGACCGTGATGAACGCGCTGCAGGATATCGGCAAGGATGTGATTGCCGTCGGCAAAATCAACGATATTTTCACCGGGGAAGGGGTTACTGCCTCGTATCCAACCAAGAGCAATGAGCATGGCATCCAGATCACGATTGATGAGCTTCGCAAGCCGTTTGACGGCTTCCTGTTCACTAATCTGGTAGACTTTGATTCCCTGTACGGGCACCGCCGTGATCCGGAAGGGTATGGACGTGCGCTGGAAGTATTCGACGAGGCGATTCCGGAGCTGCTGTCCACACTGGGCGAAGACGATCTGCTGATTATTTCCGCCGACCACGGTAATGACCCGATCCACAGCGGAACGGATCATACACGTGAATATGTGCCGCTGCTGGTGTACAGCCCGAGATTCAAGAACCCTGGCAGCCTGGGCATCCGCCAGACCTTCTCTGATGTAGCCGCCACGATTGCCGACAATTTCGGGGCAAAGGCGCCGCAGTACGGGACAAGCTTTTTGGCAGAACTTAAATAACGAACCTTATACCCTCAAGGAGGCAATCAACCATGGCAGTAACTCAAAACCATATTCAAGAGGCAGCAGCCTATATCAAAGATCAATGCACCGTAGCGCCGGAAATCGGCCTGATCCTCGGTTCCGGACTGGGTGTGCTGGCAGATCTGATCACAGATGAAGTTGTCATTCCATATAATGAAATTCCGCATTTTCCGGTATCGACCGTTGAAGGCCACGAAGGCGAGCTGCTGATCGGTCTGATCGAAGGACGCCGCGTAGTCATGATGAAAGGCCGTTTCCATATGTATGAAGGTTATGGCCCTGAGACAACGGCGTTCCCGGTACGGGTTATGAAGGAGCTTGGGGTAACCAGCCTGCTTGTGACCAATGCCGCTGGCGGTGTGAACAAGGGCTATACCCCGGGCGATCTGATGCTGATTACCGATCATCTCAACCTGACCGGCCGCAATCCGCTGATCGGACCAAACGATAATGCACTCGGCGTACGTTTCCCGGACATGTCGGCTGCTTACAGCCCGCGTCTGATTGCAGTGGCGAAGGAAGCTGCGGCAGCGCAAAATTTTGAGTTCAAGGAAGGCGTCTATGCCGGCCTGCTTGGTCCTAACTATGAAACACCTGCAGAGATCGTGATGCTGCGCGTCCTCGGTGCGGATGCTGTGGGGATGTCTACCGTTTCGGAGACTATTGTAGCCCGTCACGCAGGCCTTGAGGTGCTGGGCATCTCCTGTATTACCAACATGGCTGCCGGTATTCTGGACCAGCCGCTGAATCATGCCGAGGTTATGGAGACGGCGGAACGTGTGCGCGAGCGCTTTTTGAAGCTGGTGCTGGCCTTCATTCCTAACATGTAGGCTGAACATTACCCGCGTTCTGCTTGGGCTGTAAACTAAATTATCGGGCTCGTTAGAGCCATTATCCGTGAGGTGCAAAACTAATGCGTGCAGTTGATCTGATTCAGAAAAAAAGAGACGGCGGCGAGCTGAGCCGTGAAGAAATTGCATTCCTGGTGCAGGGCTACAGCAAAGGTGAAATCCCTGATTACCAGATCTCTGCCTGGGCCATGGCAGTCTACTTCCGGGGGATGAACGCGCGGGAAACCGGCGATCTGACACTGGAGATGGCGATGTCCGGCGACCAGGTGGATCTTAGCCCGATCGCCGGTATCAAGGTGGACAAGCATTCCACCGGGGGCGTAGGCGACAAGACAACCGTAGTACTTGCCCCGCTGGTGGCTTCTGCCGGCGTGCCGGTCGCCAAAATGTCCGGACGCGGTCTGGGTCATACCGGCGGCACCCTCGACAAGCTGGAGTCGATCTCCGGCTTCTCGGTGGAGATGGGCCGTGAGCAGTTCTTCGCCCAGGTCGGGGAGATCGGCGCGGCTGTTATCGGCCAGTCCGGCAACATTACGCCTGCCGACAAGAAGCTGTATGCGCTGCGTGACGTGACCGCAACGGTGGAATCCATTCCGCTGATTGCCAGCTCCGTCATGAGCAAAAAAATCGCCGCCGGCGCAGACGCCATCGTGCTTGACGTCAAAACCGGCAGCGGTGCGTTCATGAAGACGCTCGACGATTCGATCGCCCTGGCACAGGCCATGGTTGATATCGGCACGCATCTCGGCCGTAACACCGTAGCCGTGATCAGCGATATGGACCAGCCGCTGGGCTTCGGCATCGGCAACGCGCTGGAGATCAAGGAAGGCATCGAGACGCTGAAGGGCCAGGGGCCGAAGGACCTGCAGGAGGTCTGCCTCATTCTGGGCAGCCAGATGCTGGTGCTGGGCGGCAAGGCGAAGGATGAGACGGAAGCCCGCTCCATTCTGCTGTCGCACATCGAGGACGGCAGCGCCCTTGAGAAGTTCAAGCAGATGGTATCCGCACAGGGCGGGGATGTAACGCAGGTTGAGTCGCCGGACACGCTGCCGTCGGCCAGCCGCTTCCTTGAGGTGAAGGCTGCTTCCGCAGGCTTCGTGGAGAGCATTCAGGCCGAGGAGATCGGCGTAGCCGCCATGCTGCTCGGCGCAGGCCGCGAGACCAAGGAATCGCAGATTGACCTGGCTGTCGGCATCCAGCTGGCCCTGAAGGTCGGCGATGCTGTTGCCGCAGGCGATACCCTTGCCGTGCTGCATGTGAATGACGCCAGCGAGAGCAAGGTGCAGGAAGCGGAAGCCAAGGTGCTGGAAGCTTACCGCATCTCCGCCGAGCCGGTTCCGCCGCAGCCGCTGGTGTTCGCGCTGGTGACGAAGGACGGCGTTACGCGGTACTAGATCCGCAATTTAATAAAAACGTACGGAACATTTGCAGTCCCGTACGTCCAGACTGCCGGGGAACTCCCGGCAGTTTTTTTAATTTATTTTCGCAAAATCCACCTCATATGTTACGGACTGATTCAGTTCTTCATCCAGATAGATCAGCTCGGCGGGCTGGCTGAAGTCGATTCTGCTTGTATTGAAATAGGGGATCAGGATTTTGGAATAGCGCCCGCTGCCCGTCCCGTCCTGATCAGCTGTACCGTCGTTTCCGGTTATGCTGTCCGGCTCCAATATTGCTGCCCCCTGCTTAAGCTTGATGCTGATATGATCGGTGAAATGAGGGGTATCCCCGGCAGCTTTGACGCTGAATCCCAGCTGCCCCAAGCCGGACAACTGTGTATTTATCTTCTTCGCATCGCTGAGAGAATACTTACGGCCTTGGCTGAAAGCATTGTAAGACATCATTGCGATATAGTAATACGGCGTATTAACGTTGACTGCCGGCTGCGGAACGGTCATGGAACTTCCGAGAACAGGGAGGCTCTGCCCTGAACGAAAGGCCGTGACTGACGGCAAATCCCCTTTTCCGGCTGCAATGGCTTCCTTCATCTGCCGGTCAGACAGGTCAAAAATCCGGCTGCGGATCTGCTGTTCAGCTGAACCCTGACCCGTGGCTGTCCGCAGGTGAGACTGCGCAAAGGTAATTAACGACGTAATTAGAGAAAGGATCATGATGGCCATAACCACTTTATTTTTCACAATGATTCGCCTCAGCTTTCTCTCTTACTGTTCAGATTACGCTCTACGGCCTGCAGCATCCGGTAAGCTCCCCGGCTCTCGTTGCAGAGGACTGCAGCGGTCGTACCGCTGGCCGGATAGTGGGCAGAGTGGAAGGATACGCCGGGATCATAGCCCATCACATGATATTTGAACACCCCGCCGTCACGCTTCGTAATCCACACCCCGTACCCGTAGTAATTATCCTTCTCTTCATGGATATGCGGCGTTAGCAGCAGGGCGGTCATCTCCGGACCCAGCAGCTTATGCTGAAGCAGCCCCTCCCACAGCAGCAGCATATCAGGAGCGGTCGTGAATGCTCCGCCGTCGGCGCCCCCCTGAACCGGGATGGAATAGATGTTGGTAGTCCATGTGCTGTCTTCTTTTATAATATACCCCTGAGCTGTATTACCGGGCAGCGCGTCCAGTGCAAAGTATCCCGAATCCTTCATTCCGCATTTGGCAAAAATATACTGCTCCACATAATCCGTAAAGGTTAACCCGCTAAGCTTCTCAACGAGCAGTCCGAGCAGAATGTAACCGGCATTGTTGTAATGGAATCTGGCACCTGGCTCAGAAGCCATCGGCAGGTCACGGAACATCGGCACAAAATCCTCAAGCCGCCTGAGCAGGTACATTGGCCGGGTTATCCATAGCTTGGTGAAATCCTCCATTATCTCTTCATCAAAATAATCCGGAATCCCGGAGCTGTGGGTCAGCAGCTGATGCACAGTAAAACTGGTGCTGAAAAGGGGAAAAGAGGAGCGCTCCAGTATATCCATAACGCTGCTCTCCAGTGCAAGCCTGCCCTGCTCTACCAGCTGGCACACGGCAATCGCTGTAAACAGCTTGCAGCCGGAGGCAATCCCGAACCGCGTATCCTGACGGTTGAGTATCTCCTCAGCTTTGTTAGCGTATCCGTATGCGCCGGAGACTGCAGCATTACCAGTGCTTTTTACGAGAAAAGACCCCGAGAATCCCGCCGCCTCCGCTTCTGATTGCATGGCCGCCGCCTGCTGTTGCTGTAGCATAAAATAACCTCCTGCTATGTAATGGCTCTAGGGTAGATGTTTCTGTCTGTAAGCTTCATAAGCTACCATATCATGCCTGCTTCCAAAAGGGTATGTCTACTTCTTCTATGAAACATTTGCTGCCGGTAAAGAGCATACGCGGGACGTCAGGTTTATCTGCAAAGGACAAGAAACCCGCGTTAGTTTTGGCAGGGCGGTACATTGTGGACATTTCTGACTTTACGATAGTATAAATGCTAACATTACAATCTTGAGATCGACATCCGGGAGGGAATAGAATGGCACTTCAGCAAACGATTACTGTAATGAACACAATGGATAGCGCTTATGTGAACGGGGAGCAGATCAGGCAGTTATTTTCTGATTATTCCGGGATTGAGGTCCTTGTTCAAAAGGTAGAGGGTGAAAAAGGCAGCACAGAATTCGTTAAAATTACGATTCCGGGCAGCGAGGGTAAACTTAACGGAGGCAGCGCGCCTACTTTCGGCATTGTCGGCCGTCTCGGCGGAATCGGCGCCCGTCCAAGCCGGATCGGGATCGTCTCTGACGCAGACGGGGCAGTTGCGGCTGTTGCTGCAGCACTCAAGCTGGCGGACATGCAGGCCAAAGGGGATGTGCTGAAAGGGGATGTGCTGATTACAACGCATATCTGCCCGGATGCGCCGACGCTGCCGCATGAGCCGGTGGATTTCATGGATTCCCCGGTAGACATTCTGCAGATGAATGAGCATGAGGTGCTGCCTGAGATGGAAGCCGTGCTGTCCATTGACACGACCAAGGGCAACAGAGTAGTCAACCACAAAGGCATTGCCATCTCACCTACTGTCAAGGAAGGCTACATTCTGCGGGTCAGTGAGGATCTGCTGCGGATCAAGGAAATGACGACCGGCCAGTATCCGGTTACTTTTCCTGTGACGACACAGGACATTACGCCATACGGGAATGGGCTGTACCATATCAACTCCATTCTCCAGCCTGCGGTAGCTACATCGGCACCGGTTGTGGGGCTGGCGATTACTGCCCAGTCCATGGTTCCCGGCTGCGGCACGGGGGCAAGCCATGAAGTGGATATCGCCCAGGCGGTGCGTTTTGCCATTGAAACGGCCAAAGAAGTGACACAGGGGACTTGCTCCTTCTATAACGAGGAGGAGTTCGCACGCATTACTGAACTGTATGGTTCAATGAATGTGCTGCAGACTTTGGGCCGGCCGGCAGTGGCTTCCCATTAACAGTCCTTTAACAGTATAGGAGCCAGTGGCGCTGAAGCGGTTCAGCGCCATTTGTATATCAGGTGGAGTGGACTTGAAATTTAAGCTGAGGGAAGTGTAACGGGGGAGAATTTTGGAACCCGGGTGCCGGGAAAGCATGATAAAGAAACAGGGATTGTCAGGAGGGAACAGCTTGAACAATATCGGCATGATTACAATCGGCCAGACCCCGCGTTCGGATGTGGCACCGATTATCGAAAAGCAGCTGGACGGGCGGGCCGGACTGGTACAGGCCGGGGTACTGGACGGCTATACTGCTGAACAGGTGCGTGAGCTTTTTAGTCCGCAGGCCGGGGAGTATGTATTGACTACCCGCATGGCGGACGGGTCGGCGGCAGTTATTTCCCGGGAGCGGATCGCACCGGTGCTGCAGGGGAAGATTGATACAATGGAAGCGGACGGGATCACTACGATTCTGCTGCTCTGCACCGGTGTGTTTCCGGGGCTGCATACGAAACGTGCCCATCTGCTGGAGCCGGATAGAATCATTCCGCCTGTCGTGCAGGCCATGCTGGGCAGCAGCCGCCTGGGGCTGATCGGTCCGCTGCCGGAGCAGGAGGACAGTATGAATGAGAAGTTCGCCGCTTCCGGCGTGCGGGTTCCCTTTGCTGCGGCATCGCCGTATACCGGTACGGAAAGTGATTTCCGCGCTGCTGCCGAGCGGCTGCGGGGCGAGGCTGACGTCCTGGTACTTGACTGTATGGGCTATGTGGAGCAGCATAGACAATGGGCAGCTTCAGCAGGAGTGCCCGCGGTGCTGTCGAATGCCCTGATGGGCAAGCTGATAGCAGAAATGGTGTAATCAGGAGGAAGTTAACATGAGTGAAGCAAGAACAGGTATCAGCATGAATGTTCTAAAAGATTGCCTGGGGCTGCGCAGCGGCGAGCTGCTGGCTGTTGTAGCCGATGATGACAAGCGTGAGCTTGCCGAATCCGTGTACGAGGCAGGCAAGCGGCTGGGCGCTGAGTCCATGCTGCTGGTCATGAAGCCGCGCAGCAAATCCGGTGAAGAGCCGCCTGCTCCAATTGCCGAAGCGATGGCCAAGGCGGATGTGGCGGTATGCATAACAACACATTCCATGACACATACGGCGGCCCGTAAACAGGCGGCCGCAGCAGGAACCCGGGTGGCGACCATGCCGGGGATGACAGACGATATGTTCAGCCACGGTGCGATTACGGCAGATTATGCGCAGGTCAAGGAACTGACCGAGCAGGTGGCCGCGCTGCTGTCCGCAGGCCGTGAGGTCCGCGTAGAGAAGGACGGGCTCAGCCTCCGCTTCTCGATTGACGGCAGGGACGGCGTGCTGAGCACCGGACTATACTTGAATCCCGGTGAATCAGGCAATCTGCCGTCCGGTGAGGCTTTTATCGCGCCGCTGGAAGGCACTGCGGCCGGGCAGATTGTTGTGGACGGCTCAATCGCTGGAATCGGTGCGCTGAACAGCCCGCTGGTGCTGAGCGTTGAGCAGGGCTGTCTGACCGCAGCTGATGGTGAAGGCGGTGACAAGCTGCTGGAGATGCTTGGTTCAGGCGACGGACGCCTGCTCGGGGAATTCGGCATCGGTACCAATAACAAGGCCAGAATTACCGGAGTGGTGCTGGAGGACGAGAAGGTCTACGGCACGATCCATGTGGCGTTCGGCAGCAATAATACCTTCGGCGGAACGGTTGCAGCAGGCGTACATATCGACGCTGTAGTGATGAAGCCGGATGTTTATATCGACGGGAAGCTGATTATGCGTGCCGGGGAGCTTATATAGGCAGAGATGCTGCTCATACCAGCGGCAGGGAAATGGGCCGGAAGCTGTCGGCCATACGGCTCCGTGTATGTCTGACCGGGAACAGCACTAGGACGGACTAATTACGATGTTTGATCAGGGGGAGATAAGGATGCTTGGAATGATACGTGTGATTACGCTGCAGGATGAGTCTGCTGTCCATCTGCATGGGGCGCTGATTGAAGACCGCTACGGCCTGCCGGTGCTCAGCCGCTGCATTCCGGACCAGCCCCGGGGCGTGTACAACGACGAGACGGAAGCGGAATCGGTGCCAAAGATTATTGAACTTGCCCGGCAGCTTGAAGCGGAAGGCTGTACTGCGATCGGCATCAGCTGTGCTGCAGATCCGGCCCTTGCGGAAGCAAGGGCGGCGGTCAAGGTTCCGGTGTTCGGTGCAGGCTCCTGCGCCGCGCATCTGGCATTGACCTGCAGCAGCCGGATCGGTGTCCTGACAATCCTTACGGAGGTGCCGCCGTTGATCCGCGGTATTCTTGGTGACGCCTATATGGGCATGGACCGCCCTGACGGCGTAACGACTACGCTGGATCTCGGTACACCAGCCGGACGGGCCGGCGCGCTTGCCGGTGCAGCCCGGCTCGTCGAACGCGGAGCCGATGCAATTGTGCTGGCGTGCACCGGCTTCGCCACCATCGGGCTTGCGGCCGAGCTGGAGAAGCAGCTCGGTATCCGCGCCTTTGACCCGATCCTGTCACTCGGCGCGGCTGCAGCTTCAGCTGCCTCTTTGCCTGATCGAACGCGGCGCTGATTGCGGCGCGCTAATATATCACGTTAAGCCGGTACCAGGCGCATGTCAGGTATGTCCCGCATGCGTGCAAAGTATGTACGGAATGCGTGCGAAGAACGAGTTAAGATCGAGGTACTTGGCATGAAAAGTCTAAGAACAGTCTGGTGATATTCTCACTGTGAAAGCTATATTGGCAGCTGCTGTGCGAGTTCCTCAGCCAACAATGCGGTTAAGGCGTCCCCGGAACGTTTGCGGGGATGCTTTTTTTTTTGCTGTTAAGAACGTTAAGGGCGAATCGGGAGGACTGGTAGAGTATAGTGAGTGTTCAGGTTTGGCCATCCTGAAATTGCTCTGGTGGAAGCCCCTTTCATTCATAATCAGAGGCAAAAATGCCTCTGATTCGGCGAAAGTAGCTCATCACGGCGGCGGAAGTTGAGCTAAAGCTCCTCGTAAGACAAGCTCGCTCCGGCGAATACATTCGTATTGCCGTTTGGAAATGTCTTCAATTTGATATATTTTCCTGTGGTAAACGGCTTATGTCTGATAAACTATCATGAGCAATTAACGCGGCATATTTCAGGAAAAATAATGAAATACTGTAGACAGCAGAGGGAGGCAGAAGCATTGAAGACACGCGGAATTACATTAAGAGAACTGATGCAGCTGTCCGTGCTCGGCAAAGCGAAGGTGATCAGCGGTGAGCAGGGGCTGGACCGGGTTGTCCGGTTTGTAGATATTATGGAGGTCCCTGAACTGAAAGGGTGGATCAGTGAGGGCGTTATGCTGCTGACCACCGCCTACTCGATCCGTCATGATCCTTCGCTGTTGGCGGAGCTGATCTATACACTTGATAATCTGGGCGCGGCGGCACTGGCGATCAAGCCGGCCCGGTTCCTGAAAGAGATACCGCAAAGCGCGATTGAGGCCAGCAACGCCTGTGGTTTACCGATTGTCGAAATCCCGCCGGAAATTCCCTATACGGACATCACCCAGCCCGTGACGGAGCTGCTGCTCGGCCGGCAGGCGATGCTGCTGCGCCGTGCGGAGGAGGTATACCGTACACTGACAACGATGGTGCTGGAGAACAGCGGTATCCAGGCAGTGGCGGATAACGTGGCGGAGTTTCTGAAGGCGCCGGTGGCGCTGGTTGATCCGGAGCGGAAGATTATCGTCTCTTCTCCGGCGGATTATGAATGGCAGCAGGAGGCGGTGCCGCTGAACTGGAGCATTCATGTAGACCGGCGCACCGTGGCCAAGCTGCTGGTGGATAAGCAGCGGCTGGACGATATGGAGGAGGTAGGAATCGAGCAGGCCAGGCTGGTGTTCGCGCTGGAGCTGATGCGCAGAAAGGTCGCCGAGGACACGGAATTCCGGCTGCGCGGCAATTTCATCGACGAGCTGCTGACCCCGCCCCTGCCTACGCGCCATGAGGTGGAGCGCCGGGCAAGACAGCTGGGCATGAACCCCGAGCATAAATGGGAGGTGGCGGTCATCGAAGGGGAGAGCGCGCCGAGCGAGGAGACGGTCAACCGGCTGCTGGAACGGGAAGCGAAGAAGCGCGGCGTCACCCCCCATGCCGAGTACCGTTCCAGCCGGGCTGTACTGTTCCTGCCGACGCCAGAGGGGCGTAAGCTCAGCGCGGCTGAAGATATACAGGAGTCCTGGTCCAGCACGCTGGAGGGCTGGCTGCAGGACAAAAGCAACGGCCTCGCCAATTACCGGACCGGCGTCGGAACACCGGAATATCTGTGGGACATCCACACCAGCTATAACGAGGCCCGTAAGGCGCTGTCTGTCTCCAGACGGCTGGGACAGGGCACCGGCAGTGTTACCCGCTATGAGGAGATGGAGGTATATCATCTGCTGGAGGGGCTTGGCGGACCGGGCTTTGAGCGCCTGTTCGAGCGCAAGCTTGGCAAGCTGCTGCAGTATGACAAGGAGCATGACAGCAACATGCTGCTGACGTTCTATCATTATCTCGAATGCCGGGGGAGTCTGATTGACACCGCCAACAGCCTGTACATACACCGCAATTCGGTCAAATACCGGCTGGAGCGGATCCGCGATATTACGGGGTTTGATCTGAATGATCCGCGCGAGCAGTTCGTCTGCCATTTGTGCCTGATCTACTACTACCTGCAGGAAAAATAGGCGGGAATGGAATTTTTACGGAAAGCAATGTCAGATAAAGTGACGTTCACGCGTTGCAGTAGTGCACAACCGACAAACGGTTGTGCTTTTTTTTAGTTAAACGGGACGTAGAGCGGGCGTTGAAATCTATGTAGAATTAGCACAACCACTAAAGAACAGCAGGAAACAGCACAGTACCTGACATGGGGCCGCAGGTTCTGCCGTAAAGAGAAGGCTCCGTTCAAGACTGGAAGGATCGTTACAGAAGCCGTAAGGGGGTTGATTCATTGTTTGCTTACACATTAAAAAGACTGGTGCAGATGGTTCCGGCGCTGCTCGGCATTATCGTCATCACCTTCATTCTCTCAAGAGTGCTGCCGGGAGATCCCGCCATCATGCTGGCCGGGGAACAGGCGCCGGAGGAGACGGTGAACAAAATCCGCCAGGATATGGGGCTGGACAAGCCGCTGTACATCCAGTTCTTTTCTTACATCGGGCAGCTGCTCAAAGGGGATATCGGCTATGCGTATCATACCGGGCATTCGGTAGCCAGCGATCTGGCCTCACGCTTCCCGGCTACGGTTGAGCTGACGCTGGCCAGCATTCTGATCGCGATTCTGGTAGCTATCCCTGTCGGGATCGTAGCTGCTACAAAAAAAGAATCGATTCTGGACCACATCTCCCGGGTGTTCTCACTGATCGGGGCCTGTGTACCGATCTTCTGGCTGGGCCTGATGTTCATTTATATCTTTTATTCCATCCTCGGTTGGGCTCCGGCACCGATGGGCCGCATCAGCGGCGATCTTAACCCGCCTGTGCATCTGACCGGATTGTATGTGCTGGACAGTATCCTGTCCGGAGACATCATTGCCCTCAAAAGCAGTCTGGCCCACCTGCTGCTCCCGGCGATCTGCCTGAGCACAGGTACCATGGCCATCGTGGCCCGCATGACCCGCTCCAGTATGCTGGAGGTGGTTGATCAGGATTTTGTCCGCACGGCACGGGCCAAAGGCCTGCGGGAATCAGCTGTCGTGTACAAGCATGCCCTGGTTAATGCGCTGATCCCTACATTAACTGTACTCGGACTGCAATTCGGCTTTCTGATGGGCGGAGCGGTTATAACGGAGACGATCTTCTCCTGGCCGGGAATCGGCGGTTATGTCACGGATTCCATCCTGGCTGCGGATTACGCGCCGATCCAAGCTTTTACTCTGGTCAGCGCCGTACTCTATTGCGGAATTAACCTGGCTGTCGATCTGATCTACGGCTTTATTGATCCGCGTATCCGCTATGAATAGAACCGCTTCTGAGAAAGGAGGAGACTTACGTTGAGCACTGCAGCACATTCAGCGCAATCATCACAGCCGGCACAGGGCAAACCGGCCAGGCCGGAGGCTGCCGCCAAGCCAAAAACCCTATGGTCCCTGCTGCTGCGAAACCGGCTGGCCGCCCTCGGGCTGACCTTTATTTTCATCTGGACGGTCATTGCCATTATTGCCCCATGGATTGCACCGCATGATCCTTATGCGACCAATATGGCGAACAAGCTTCAGGCTCCTTCGGCCAGCCATTGGTTCGGAACCGACAATTTCGGCCGCGATATTCTCAGCCGGGTGCTCTACGGGGCAAGAATCAGTATCTGGACCGGTCTGATTGCGGTCGCCATCTCCTTCGTGATCGGCGTGCCGCTCGGCGGAATTGCCGCTTACTATGGCGGCCGTACCGGAACGGTTATCATGCGTCTGATGGACATTCTGCTGTCCTTCCCGTCGCTGGTCCTGTCGATGGCGATCGCCGCTTCGATCGGTGCAGGCCTGACCTCTGCGATGATCGCCGTCGGGATTGTCGGCATCCCGGAATTCGCCCGGCTGATGTTCGGACAGACCGTCTCGCTCCGCGAGAAGGAATATATTGAAGCAAGCCGGGCAATCGGCGTGAAAAATACAGTGATCCTGTACCGCCATATTCTGCCGAATGCCCTTGCCCCGCTTATGGTGCAGGCAACACTCGGGATGGGCTTTGCCATCCTGACCGCCTCCAGTCTCAGCTTTCTCGGGCTTGGCGTTAAGCCGCCGATTGCCGAATGGGGGGCGATGATCTCTGAAGGCCGGGAATATATCATTTCCGGGCAATGGTGGCTGGTTACTTTTCCGGGACTGTCCATTGCCACTTCAATCTTAGGCTTTAACCTGCTCGGTGACGGATTCCGAGATGTGCTTGACCCAAGGCTTCGTTCGGGCAAATAAAGCAGAGCGGGGGAACGGTTCTCCAGGCTCAGCAGAATCCCGGTAGATATAGATCAGAAAAGCCCATGGTCGGCGCATTCCCCGGCCGCCAGCGGCACATGATCACAAGCAGCACCAGTGTTATTTTGCAGGCAGGATATAGAAAAGGGAGGAACTACTGATGAAAAGATTCAAACTGATGTCAACGCTCGTCGCATTTTCCATCATGCTCGCCGGCTGCGCAAGCAGCGCCAATCCGACCAACCCCGCTTCTACAGCGGCTACAGGAAATACGGGAACGCCAGCTGCTGCGGTCAAAAGCAATCTGACGGTTGCCTATTCCGAGGGCGGAACCACGCTTGACCCGGCGGAAGCCAATGACCTTACCTCCGATACACTTGTACTTGCCGCATATGACCAGCTGGTTACCTACGGCATCAAAACCGAAGACGGCGCTAATATCGCCAATACTGAAGACATCCAGCCGATGCTGGCTGAGAGCTGGGAAGTGTCGGATGACAATACCGTATATACTTTCAAGCTGAAGCAAGGCGTGACCTTCCAGAGCGGGAACCCGGTGAATGCCGAAGCGGTTGCTTACTCTTTTGACCGTGTAGCCAGCTCCAGCTCCGGCAGCTTCCTCTATGGAATGGCTGCGATCAAATCCGTAAAGGTAGTGGATGATTCCACAGTTGAAATTACATTGACTAATGCCAATCATAATTTCCTGCAGATTATCGCCATGTATACCTTCTCCATCGTGGACCAGAAGACAGTAGAAGCACAGGGCGCCGACTATCTCAAGACAAATGCAGCAGGCTCCGGCCCGTTCACGCTTGAGAAATGGGACCCGGCTACAGAAGCAGTCTTTACCGCCAACGAGTCTTACTGGCAGGGTGCGCCAAGCTTAAGCAAGGTTACTATGAAGTTCACCAAGGAAGCCTCCAACCGCGTGCTGCTGCTTGATAAGGGCGATGTGGACATGGCGATCGAGATTCCTCCCAAGGATGTAGCTTCCCTGCAGAGCAACACCGACCTGACGGTCGCTTCCAACGCGAGTAACCGGATCCTCTTCTTCGCCATGAACAACAACGTGAAGCCGTTTGACAATGTAAAAGTCCGCCAGGCTATTAACTACGCTATTCCTTACGATGAGCTGCTGAGCGGTGTTATGTACGGACAGGCCAAACAGATGAAGAGCGCTGTAGCAAGCAATACGCCGGGCTTCACCGATGCAGGCTTCGTCTACGAGCATAACCTTGATAAGGCAAAAGAGCTGCTGGCTGAAGCCGGTTATGCAGACGGATTTACCTTTGACTTCACACTCGGCTCCGGCTTCGATGACTGGGAAGATGATGCGGTGCTGATTCAGGCGGAGCTGGCCAAAATCGGTGTAACGATGAACATCAACAAGCTGGCCCGTGCCCAGTTCCTTGAACAGCAGAAAACGAACAACCTGACCTCCTACATCTCGAAATGGACCTCTTTTGTCAATGATCCCGGCTACCACCTCGGCTTCCTGCTCTACGGCAAAGGTTCTTCCAACTACATTAACTACAGCAATGCTGAGGTAGACAAGCTGTGGGAAGAAGCAAACGTAGAGACAGATGCAGCCAAACGGACCGCACTCTACGAGCAGGCGCAGGAGATCATCACCACGGAAGCGCCTTGGGCGTACCTGTACGAATATAACCGCATTGTCGGCATGAGCAATAAGATCAGCGGCTATGCGTTCTATCCGGATGAAGTCATCCGCTTCTACCCGCTGTCGTTTGAACAATAAGAAGGCTGGCTGAAACGGTACCGTCCTATAAAGGGCGGTACAGCCGTTTCTGCTTGCTCTATTTTCACAAATTCATATAATTCTCCCTGGCCCCGAGTGCCAGCAATGAGGACGCAAAGGAGCGCTGCAAGCAATGACAGACTGGAAAAGCAAGATACTGCAGGCGATTGACGATGAGCAGGACCGGCTCCTGGAGCTGTGCTCACAGCTGATCCGCTTCCCTTCGGAGAACCCGCCGGGCGATTCGCGCGACATCAGCGCTTTTATTATCCATTATTTAAAAGAAGCCGGTATCGATACAACGATCCATCCGGCGACCGATACGATGCTGAATCTTGTGTCTACTTTGAGTTCGGGAGCAGAAGAGCCGTCCGGCAAAAATCTGATTTTCTGCGGACATACCGACGTTGTGCCTGCCGGTGACCTCTCCCGCTGGGATTTCGATCCGTTCTGTGGCGATATTGTGGACGGTTACCTGCTGGGCAGGGGTGCTTCCGATATGAAAGCCGGTCTGGCGGGACTGATCTACGCAGTGGCGTTGCTCGCCAAGCTGGGGGTTCCTTTAAAAGGAGACCTGTCGCTGCTGATTGTACCGGATGAGGAAACAGGCGGCCATCTGGGCGTGCCGTGGGTGCTGGAGCGCGGGCTGATTACCGGAACGGCGGCGGTTATCGCCGAGCCGTCCGGTCCGCTCAATCCGACCATCGGGCAGAAGGGCAGCTGCTGGTTCGAATTCACCGTAGAGGGCACGCCGGGCCACGGCAGCCTGTCGCCGGTGGTCGGGGACAGCGCAATCGTCAAGGCAGCCAAAGGAATCGAGGCGCTGCAGCGCCTGTGGGACATCAAGCCGGATATTCCGGAGGAAGTCAAAGAGATCATCCGCATCTCCCAGGATTATGTGAAGCAGCGTGAAGAGTATGGTTCGGTTGCTTACCAGGTCTTCGATCATGTGACGGTGAACATCGGAACGATTCAGGGCGGAACCAAGGTGAACGTGGTGGCTGACCGCTGCACGATCCAGGTTGATTCCCGCGTGCCGTTTGGCGTGGATTACCGCGATGTGCTTGATCGTGCCCGGTCACTCCTGCTTGAAGCGGGCATTGAATCCGAGGTAAAAGGCTTCGGCTTCCAGGGCAATGCGAACTGGACGGCTCCTGAAGAGCCGGTGGTCAGCGATCTGGTAGAGAGCATCTGCGAAGTCAGCGGAGAGGAAGCTTACGGCGTACTGCAATGGGCATCAAGCGATGCGCGCCATTTCCGGACCCATAACATTCCGGTGCTGCAATACGGTCCCGCTGAGCTGTCAACCATTCACAACTTCAATGAAAAAGCTCCGGTCTGGCAGATTATCCAGTGCGCCAAGGTCTATGCACTCACTGCGCTCAAATATTTGGGCGTAGAAGAAAGCAAATAATAGCCGGATTTATATAAACGATAAAAACGATATAAGCGAGATACAGAAATAAAGGAGGGGCAATCATGGCAGAACTGCTGGAAGTATCGGGGCTATGCACCGAATTCAAAACAGCTGCGGGTACAATCCGCGCGGTGGACGGCATCAGTCTGTCAGTGCGCAAGGGGGAGACGCTGGGCATTGTCGGTGAATCCGGCTGCGGCAAAAGCATTACCTCCCTGTCGATCATGCAGCTCCTGCCCAAGCGGATCAGCCGGATCGCCTCCGGCCAGATCCGTTTTGAGGGCAAGGATATGCTGGAGATGCCGGCAAAAGAGGTCCGCAGCATCCGCGGCAACCGGATTGCAATGATTTTTCAGGAGCCGATGACCTCGCTCAATCCGGTGTTCAAGATCGGGCGGCAGATTTCCGAATCGGCCCGTTACCATCTGAAGCTGGGCAAAAAGGAAGCGAACGAGCGGGCGATTGAAATGCTGCGGAAGGTTGGCATTCCCCGTCCGGAAAAGATTGCCGAGCAGTATGCCCACCAGCTCTCCGGCGGAATGCGCCAGCGGGTGATGATCGCGATGGCGATGGTCTGCAATCCCCAGCTGCTGATTGCCGATGAGCCGACAACGGCCCTTGACGTAACAATCCAGGCGCAGATTCTCGATCTGATGCGCGAGCTGCAGGAGAAGGAAGGCATGTCCATCCTGATGATCACCCATGACCTCGGCGTCGTTGCCGAGATGTGCGACCGGGTTGTCATTATGTATGCCGGCCAGATTGTCGAGGAGACGGATGTTGCTACCCTTTACAGCAATCCGCTGCATCCGTATACCCGCGGACTGCTGGCTTCGCTGCCTCAGCTTGCCGGAGACAGCGAACGCCTGACCTCGATTCCCGGCCAGGTGCCCAATCCGGCTAATCTTCCGGCAGGCTGCCGGTTTGCTCCGCGCTGTCCGGTGGCGGTTGACCGCTGCCTTACGGAACGTCCAGAGCTGGTAGAGATTCAGCCGGGCCATGCCTGCCGGTGTCTTTTGCAGGAGGAGGGAGTCCTATGAGCACATTACTTGAGGTTCGCAATCTGAAAAAGCATTACCCGATCCGCAAAGGCTTCTTCTCGAAGCAGGTCGGCGCTGTCAAGGCGGTTGACGGGATCACATTGTCCGTCGAGCAGGGCGAAACGCTGGCCGTTGTCGGCGAGTCCGGCTGTGGCAAGTCCACGACCGGCCGGGCGATCCTGCGCCTGATTGAGCCGACGGACGGCGAGATTATGTTTAACGGTACGGATGTGCGCAGCCTGAGCACAGAGCAGCTGCGCCGCTTCCGGACCGATATGCAAATGGTATTCCAGGACCCTTATGCTTCGCTTGACCCGCGCTGGACTGTCCAGCGTATTCTGGAGGAGCCGCTGCGGACCCATGGTTCCGCAGCCTCCTCCGGCGAGCTGAAAAGCCGGGTGGAGCAGCTGATGGAGGTTGTGGGCCTGTCCCCCTATCAGGCCCACCGCTTTCCCCATGAATTCTCCGGCGGCCAGCGGCAGCGGATCGGGATTGCCCGGGCGCTTGCACTGAATCCGAAATTCATTGTCTGCGACGAGCCGGTATCGGCGCTGGATGTGTCCATCCAGGCCCAGGTGCTGAATCTGATGCAGGATCTGCAGGAGCAGTACGGCCTTACCTATATGTTCATTTCCCATGACCTGTCGGTCGTGAAATTTATCAGCGACCGCGTGGCCGTTATGTATCTTGGCCGGGTTGTCGAGCTGGCCCCGACCAAGGAGCTGTTCGCGAAGCCGCTGCATCCGTATACGCAGGCGCTGATGTCAGCTGTCCCTGTGCCGAATCCGGGCCAGAAAAAGCAGCGGATCGTCCTGACCGGTGACGTACCGAACCCGGAGACGCCACCAAGCGGCTGCGCCTTCCACCCGCGCTGTCCCTATGCCATGGACAGATGCAAGTCCGAGGCACCGGCGCTGCGCATGCTGGACACCGGACATCAGGTGTCCTGCCACCTATATTAACCTGCCGAGGGCCATACGGCAGGCCGGCATAACAAAGAGAGCAGCCTTTCTTCCCGTGAGGAATAGAGGCTGCTCTCTTTTTAAGTATACCACCAGCTACAACGCCTTCCTCCGGAATTCACTCGGCGTTACGTTCAGCGCCTGCTTGAAGGTTTTGCAGAAATACATGGATGAATTGAACCCGCAGGCCAGCCCGATTTCGAGAATCGAGCGGCCGGTATTAACGAGCATGTTACAGGCATGCTGGATTCGGATGTTGTTGATATAGTGAACGAGGGTAAGCCCGGTCGCTTCCTTGAAGATATGGCACAGATAGTATTTGGAGATGTAAAACTGTGCGGCAATCTCTTCGATTTTGCGGATCGTAGCATAGTTATGATTGATGTAAGAGAGAATCAGGTCGATCTGATCGGGGGAGGCCGTGGTCTGGGCTGTTTTTGGCGCGTTTTTGCTCTGGTTCAGAATATCCAGAATTTCGGCGAGATAGATGAAAATCCGGTTGCCGCTATCCGCGACATCCTCTTTCTCCAGCAGCAGCATCAGCTTTTTAACCCGGGGAAACAGCTCCCTGTCGATAGAAATAACGCCTCTGTCGAAGCAGCCCAGCAAAGAATTGACGGCCTTCTCCGTAAAATACATCCGTAAAAACCGGTCCGTAAAGTAGATACAGGTTCTGGCGCAGCTGTTATTCCGGTAGCTCTGGTGGAACAGATTGGGCTTAAACAGCGCCGTATCGTGGACCGCCAGCGTAAGCATGGAGTCATTGATCAGCATATTATGGTGACCCTCTTCTAGGATATATAGCTCATAGCAGTTATGGTAATGAACACCCTGCATCCGGTGGCCGGCGTCATGCTTCATATATTCGATATAGAATAAAGGATGCGGAACAAACAGATCTGCGCCCATGGATTTAACCTCCGTCTTTTATAGCAATATAGTATAACAAACGGCGATAAAAGCAACATAATAAAAGAATGTTGTTATATGTTGAGGTATAGTTGAGCCACAGAAAGCAGGCAGCCATGGTGCCGCCGGCAATGAGGAGGCTAATATACCTTTGAATACAATCCATGCAGCAGACCAGCGTCTGGAGCTGTTCACCAGCAGCAAGCCGGTACATATCTATGTGTCTGATCAAGAAAACAGTGCCGTACAGATTGCCGCAGCCAATCTGATTACCGACATCAAGCGGGTCTTCGGCTGCAAGGCGGTTCTTTCGGCTGAAATTCATGAATGCGCCATCATTATAGCTACACTGGATAAGGCTGGGCGGCTTCCTGCTGCCGGGCAGAACGCAGAGCTGCCCTTAGAGCTGTTAAAAGATGAGGCTGGAGCGTGGCGCTGGGAAGCTTTTCTCCAGCAGGCTGTGGATGGCGTCTTCTACATTGTTGGTACGGACCGCAGGGGCACGATCTTCGGTATCTATGACCTGTGCGAGGCGATAGGCGTATCTCCTTGGCATTACTGGGGGGATGTCCCGGCTAAGATCAAAGATTCGTATAGTGTACCGGCAGATTTCAGCAAAGCCGACTGGCCGTCTGTGCAGTACCGGGGCATTTTCCTGAACGATGAAGAAGAGCTGGAAGACTGGGCTAAGCTGCATACACCGGACGATACGATCGGGCCGGTAGCCTACAGCCGTATCTTCGAATTGCTGCTCCGCCTGAAGGCGAACTATATCTGGCCGGCGATGCATGTCAATTATTTCAACGGCAACCCCGAGAACGGTGCGCTGGCGGAGCAGATGGGTATTGTTGTCGGCACCTCGCACTGTGATATGCTGCTGCGCAGCAACCAGAATGAGTGGACCCCGTGGCTTGAAAGCAAGGGCTATACGGATGCCGAATACGATTATTCCATTGAAGGGCGTAACCGGGAGATTCTGCTGGAATACTGGCGGGAAAGCATCGAGCAGAACCGGAACTATGAGGTCTGCTTCACAATGGGTATGCGGGGCATTCATGATTCTGGCTTCCACACCAGGGCTATTGATGAGGACGATTCTCTGAGTAAAGAGCAGAGGAAAGAGGCCAAGGTCAAGCTGCTCGGACAGGTGGTCCATGATCAGCGGCAGCTGCTTATAGAGGTGCTGGGTGAGGAAAAAGGGCTGGCAGCGCTGCAGACCTTCGTCCCTTATAAAGAGGTATTGTCGCTATACGACCAGGGGCTGGAGCTTCCGGAGGATCTGACCCTGATCTGGGCAAACGATAATTTCGGCCATATGCGCCGCTATCCTTCGGCAGCTGAACGCAGCCGCAGCGGCGGGAACGGGCTGTACTTCCACGGCTCCTACTGGGCCGCTCCGGGTACGGGGATGAGCTACCTCTTCATCAATTCCATCCCGCTGGCGCAGACAGGCAATGAGCTGAAGAAATCCTGGGAGTCAGGCATCCGCAAAGTGTGGGTGTTGAATGTCGGCGGTCTGAAGCCGGTGGAACAGGATCTGGAGTATTTTGTGCGGTACGGCTGGGAAGCCGGTAAAGCGGAAGGGATTACGAAGGACCCGCAGGCATTCACGGAGCATTGGATCAACACTAATTTCACTGGCGGACACGGAGCTGAGGCAGCACAGCTGTATACGGCCTTTGCCCAGGCGACCAATGTACGCAAGATCGAGCATATGCAGCCGGGCGTGTTCTCGCAGACGGCTTACGGGGATGAAGCCGGCCGCAGGCTGATGCTGCTGGAGGATCTGTACAGACGCGGCAATGCCATTCTATACTGTCTGCCTGAGGAGGAGCGCGCCGCCTTCTTCCAGCTGTTCTTGATGAAGATTCACGCCTCCTATTACACCAACCATGAGTTCTATTACGCCGATCGCAGCGTGCTGTCTTATGAGCGCGGCAACATGCAGGCGGCTGACCGGTACGCGGAGCTCTCGGCGGAGATGCTGGACAACAAGCGGCGGATGCTGCATTTCTATGACCGGAAGCTAAGCGGCGGCAAATGGGAGGGTATACTGACTCCGGAGAGCTTCCCGCCGCCGCCGACTGCGCTGTACCCGGTGCGGAAGCCGGCGCTGCAGATCTCGGGAAGCGGCCTGCGGGCTGACCTCTGGAACGGGGAGGAAACGCTGCGCTTCTCCTTCTATGGGCGGCATGAGAAGTGGATTGAGCTGGGCAACCAGGGGGCGGGCAGCATTCCGTATACCCTTGAGATTGGGGAGGGGGCAGACTGGATCACCCTTTCTGACACATCCGGGACACTGCAAACCGAGAAGCGGATTCTGGTAACCGTCCAAGAGCCCGCAGCCCATGCCGGCAAACGTGGTCTCATCGTCATCCGCGATCACAGAAACGACGCTGTCATCTTTGTTAAGGTGGAGGCTCTAACCGCTCCGGCCGTTCCGGACAGCTTCACCGGATATATTGAAGCAGACGGCTATGTGTCTATCCCGGCTGACGGCTGCCATTACAACCTGAATGTAACGAACAACGCCGGGGATATTCAGTCTGCCTGGTTACCGGTGCCGGGCATGGCCCGGTACGAGGGAGCTGCGCTGATGGCCTGGCATCCTGCAGGACAGCCGCCGGAAAGGGCACTGCAGGACAATGCATCTGTTGGGTATGACATTTACGTGGAGCAGGGCGGAGAGTACGTTCTGGAAGTCCACCGCTTCCTGACGCTAAATTCTACAGGCCGCATCCGTTTCGGTGTAGGCGTAGATGACGGGGAGCCGGTGCTGGCTGAGTCGGACACGAATGACGAGTGGAAGGGCAGCTGGCAGCAGAGCATTAAGGATAACGGCGAAAAGCTGCTGGTGAAGCTGCCGTATATGGAGGCTGGCACACATACGCTCAAGCTGTACATGATCGATAATTATGTAATGATCTCCAAGCTTGTGCTGTATACAAACGCCAGACAAGAGTCCAATTTGGGTCCGGCCTTCAGCACACTAGGTCATAAGCAAGCTGCCTGCTATGGCGCAGAAAGCCCGCAGGTGGACTGGAAGGAAGTAGAGGCGCTGTGCAGCGGATTTTACAGTACGCAAAAGGAGGAGGTCACGCTGCCGGCGGTCCTGTACGCGGACAGAGCCTTTTTCGAGGAGCGGTTTGATCTAATCTTCCAGAAAGCCAATCCTGAGTCTCAGACCAGACTGGGGGATGCGCGTTATGAGGCCCTCTGGAAAAGCACGGAAGACAAGAACATCATCGAAGCCTTCGGTTCAGGCTGCTTTACCGAGCAGGACGGTGTTATCGCCATCGAAGCTGAATACGCCCTTGCGAACTCGGAGCATGCATACCTGACGCCTGCAGCAGACGATAACAGCCTGAACTGGAGTCACCTCCAGGCTGAAACGAATGGCAGAACAGGCTTCGCGATGCATGTTGCTGACGCAGGCCTGAAGTGGGAAGAGCCTGCTGCCGCGCCGGGCATGCATTACCGGATCAACGTCCATACCCCGGGCGTTTACCATGCATGGCTGCTGGTCAGACATCATAACTTCCAGTCGGACTCCTGTTACCTTGCGCTTGACGGTGCAGTGCAGCCGTTGAAGGAGCAGTTTGGCGGCGGGGTGCTGCATACTTACAATACCGCCCAAGTGTACTACTGGTGCCATATCTCTGACCTTGAGATCAGCTCCGGCGAGCATGTGCTGTCCATACTGGCCTGCGAGTCCCAGCTCCGGGTAGACCGGATCTATCTGAGCGCAGGAGATGAGTTTCCGCCGGCAGATGCACAGTGGTCAGATTCGCTTAGACAATAAATAAGCATGATTACAACGCCTTTTCGCTTCCGTACAGGAAGACGGATGGGCGTTGTAATCGTTTTGGACATAATGAGGGGCTGAAACTGGACAGCAGGAGGAATCCCGTTGATAGGCCTGAAAGCAGTCCTGAACGCGAAAATAACGGTAAAAGTCCCGGTCCTAGGCTCAATGACTTATTTTTCTCGTGTATGTACCGTTGTTAAATGAATTTAACTTTCTGAAACATGATGAAAATATTCATTAAAATTTGATCAAATAATTCAATCCTTCTATAATTATATTAAAAATAAAACTGGATTGGGAGGAGTTGGAAGGAAAAAGTGGATAAACGACGTGAGTTATGGATTGATGCCGCCAAGGGCTTCAGTATTATTTTTGTAGTGATGGGACATTCCGGCGATGCCGCCGCGAATCATTATCTGTCCTGGTTCCGGATGCCGCTGTTCTTTCTGCTGAGCGGTCTGGTGTTTAAGCCGACCCCGCCGCAGCAGTATGCCGGCTGGGCAGTGAAGCGGGCGAAGGGGCTGCTGACGCCTTATTTTGCCTACGGATTATTGATTGCGGCAGGAATGCTGCTGTATTCCCTCAATTTTACCGGCTTTCTCGGGAATATCGCCAGGCTGCTCTACGGCGGGCTCACCTTGACCGGACCTTACGGGGTATTCTGGTTTATCACCTGTCTCCTGTTCACGCAGCTGCTCTTTGGATACATAGTCAGGTACAGCCGCAGAATCCAATTCCTCCTGATCGCCTCCGCCTATTTACTGTCGCACATCATCGCTTTGACGCCGCTTAAGAACTTTAACCTTCCATGGAACATTGACGTTGCTCTGCTTGCTGTTACCTATTATGCAATCGGATATTATGGTAAAAAAGCCATTCCTGTGCTGATCAGCCGCTTGTACGTACTGCTTCTGCTGCTGCCGTTATGCGGATTTGTGCTGTGGCTGGAACGCCGCGGAGTCATCAGCTACAGCCTTGATATGAAGTATAAGGTGTATGATGCGCTGGTACTTGACCTGGTGTTACCGCTGCTGATTTCGCTCACCATCTGCGCTGCTGTATTCCAGCTGTCCAAACGGCTGCCGCTTGGCTTCATGGGCAGGCTTGGCCGCAACACAATCGCGATCATGTATTTGCATCTGCCGCTGAACTACAGCCTGAAATTTCTGCTCGGGGCAGAATACGGGCTGATCCCGTTTACCCTGGTAGGTGTGGTGCTGCCGCTGCTGGCGGCTAAATGGGCAGGACGTTCGCCGCAGCTGTCCAGGCTGTATCTGGGACGGGGCGGGAGCCGGCCGGCGGTCCAATACGGGGCAGCGCGCAGATGATTCTATTATAATTAGGCAAATCTATCACTTCATATACACAAGCTCTTTTTCATAGCCTCCATATACTGAAGCATAACTATGAAAAGGAGTGATAGATTGTGGTAAAAACCCTCTTGGATTACAATGCTCAGGTCGTTACCCCCATTACCAACGGAGTTTCCATCCCTGTTCCGATTTCCCCTGCCGGTGTACAGATCGCTGGAGTAGGAGTGTATATTGATCCGGCGGTACCGGCGCATTTCCCGAACAAGGTTGAACTCAAGGCAACGATTGGTGTGAATGTGCTGCTGGACACGCCGAACATCCTCGTGCGCATCTGGCGTGCAGGCACGGAGATTTTTTACGCGCGTGCCGAATATGAGGATTTCTTCAATGACGATGGGATTATCTCTCTGCACATGGTAGATGTCAACGTGCCGGCAGGTACGCAAAACTATCAGCTGATCGTTGAGAATCAGGATGCCAATTCCACCGCAACTGTGGTGGGACCGGTTATTTTCAGCGCAATGGCCATCGGGGGCTAACGCTTCCCGTCTTGACTGGATTAAACAGCAAAGGGCTTTCTCTGCAGAATCCGTGAGGATGCAGGTAAAGCCCTTTTTTTATGTGGCGTGCCCAGAGGCACGCATTATCTAGTTGGTGAAAGTCCAACCAAAGGAGGGACCAAGCCACCTTTGTAGCTAGGATGCTTGCGCATGGCGAAATCTATGTGTAAAAGCGCATCGACAAAAGTACCGGTCAGAGAGCGGGCGAGCAACAATCCAGGCCGCAACATCAAGTGAATCCTGCCGCGTCGTCAAAAAGGCCCTGCAAAGGGAAAAAGAGGGTGCCGAGTCTCGTGCATATAGACGAAGGCCAAGGAAGCTGTGCAGAACTTGGAACAGCAGTGAAGAATCCTCCGGCGTAATGGGAACGGCATGGATTGAAAGATAGTGCAGTGAACTGGGGAGACCCTCCCCCACACGGAATTTT
>NZ_FNDX01000074.1 GCF_900099765.1 Paenibacillus typhae
GGAACGAATGCCGTAGAAGTACCCTAGGAAAATCATCTTGAACAGCACGACTGGATCAATTGCAGGGCGCCCGTTATCCGAGCAGTACAGGGATCTAACCTTCTCATCAATAAACGAAAAATCTATATATTTATCCACCTTGCGAAGCAAGTGGTCTTGGGGAACCAAATCTTCAATGGAAACAAATTCGAAAGCTTGTTGTTTTTCTCGATTGGAACGCAGCATCTTTGACACACCATCCGTTCTATAAATAGTTACCTATATTATACAACATTAACGCGGTGTCGTGTGAAACCAAGATCACATAAAGAAGGCTGTCGAGACTTTCTCGACAGCCTGAGCAGCAAGCCCCCGGAAAAGGGCTTGCTGCTTTTTTGTCTGGCTGCGGTGCAACTGGGCTGCCGCTGCCTACAGATGAAGAACCGTCAGCTCCTTCGGGAAGCTGGTCAGGGTAACCGGACCTTCGGCGGTAATAAACACATCGTCCTCAATGCGCACACCGCCCAGACCCGGTACATAGATGCCCGGCTCGACCGTGAACACATTGCCGTTCTCAATGATGTCGGTATTGAGGCCGTGCAGAGAAGGATATTCATGGGTGTCCATGCCCAGACCGTGTCCGACACGGTGCATGAAGTATTCGCCGTAACCTGCAGCTTCGATCACATCACGCGCAGCTTTGTCCACAGAACCGAAGGTAGCCCCGGCTCTGGAAGCAGCGATCCCGGCCATATTGGCGGCCAGAACGGTATTGTAGATTTCAACCAGCTTGCTGTCGATTTCACCGACCGCAAAGGTACGCGTTATATCAGAGGCGTAGCCCGCCGCATATACGCCCATGTCGAACATCAGCAGATCGCCCTGCTGAATGATCCGGTCGCCAGGTACGCCGTGCGGCAGCGCCGTATTGGGACCGGATAGTACCATCGTATCAAACGAGGGGCCGGAAGCGCCGACCTTCTTCATCAGATATTCAAGCTCGGCAACCAGCTCGATCTCTGTTACTCCGTTCTTGATGTGGCTTAGCCCGCGGCGGAGTACTTCTTCAATCAGCTCGGCGGCGTGCTTCATCCGGCTGATCTCCTCCGGAGTCTTTCTGGCCCGCATCGCCCGCAGCAGAGGGCCGATATCGCTGAAGCTTCCGGCCGGAACGGCTGCCGTCAGCAGCTCATAGCGGCTTACGGAGAAATGCTCTTTTTCAATGCCGATTGTTCCCGGCGCCGTTCCGACAAAACGGGACTTAAGCAGCTCATACGGATTATCCGTATCGCTGTGTGTCAGAATGGTTTGGACCGAGGAAGCAGCATGTGCAGCCTCACTGTCGAGCGCCGGAACAATCAGTACCGGCTCCTCGCCGCGGATCAGCAGCAGGCCGAGAAACCGCTCATGCGGGTTCGAGGCAAAGCCGGTCAAGTAATATACATGCTTGGGATCGGTGACGAGCAGTGCATCCAGCCCGTTTCCCGCCATTCCCTGCTCCAGGCTAACAAGAGCATCGTTCATTACAGGTGTTCCCCTTTCGTATAACACGTTTAAAACTCAATTCTCTTATTATAGCAGAGATTCGGTCAATGTCCCGATAAGCTCATCAGGACTGCCTTCATACACACCGCCGTGATAGCAGAGGATGGTGCGGACCGGCAGATCCTTCAGCTTCAGCAGGCTGCGCAGCGCCAGCGGCATATCGGGTGTGGCTGCATCCCATGGTCCGGCCAGCTCCCCGTCCAGAACACGCAGCTCATCGGCAGCAAGCAGCAGCTCCTGCTCCCGCAGGTAGAGGCAGATATGTCCAGGTGTATGCCCGGGAGTATGGATAATCTCAAGACCGCCGCCCCAGGGCAGATGTTCAGCATCATGAAGCTCTTCGATTTCCGGCAGCTGTTTCAGCTGCTCCAGAAAGCGCCCGAATGCCTCCCGGCGTTCCGGCGGCAGCTGGGCCATCCGTTCCGGGGTCATTTTTAGCATCGGCTGGCTGCCACTGATGACCGGCAGATCCCCCGGATGGGCGAACAGGCGGACAACGGGGAATTCACGGGCAAGTGCGGGAAGGTTCCCGATATGGTCTGTATCCTGATGAGTAAGAATAATCCGCTTCAGGCTGGAAGGGGCTTCGCCTGCTTCCTCAATAGCCTGAATCAGGGCCTCATACTGGTCGAACATGCCGGTGTCAATCAGCGTCAGTCCGTCTTCGTCTTTAAGCAATACAGGATGCACCTGGGATTCTCCCAGAGGGATAGTAAGCACAATAACATTCGGTCTGATCTGCATGGATAGCTCCGGGAGCCTCTCCCGGACTCACCTCCTGAAAGTTTTGGGGCTATTCTTTTCTTGTACCCCTGATATAATGTAACATTATCTTAGATCAACTGCCTGGAAAAGGCCAGGCCGGGACTGAAGCTGGCAGGGTCCTGAGCAGGAGAGGGGAATGAGCGGCTATGCATGGCAAAATTGTGCTCGTCACCGGCGGCAACTCCGGTATGGGACTGGCTACAACGATTGAAATGGCCCGCCGGGGCGCGAAGGTGGTTATGGCCTGCCGCAGCAGGACGCGCGGCGAAGCAGCTCTGGCTGAAGCCCGGCGCCGGAGCGGGTCGGAGGACATTACGCTAATGCTGTGTGATCTGGCTTCCTTCCAGAGTATCCGCAGCTTTGCGGGAGAGTTTCTGGCAGCCTATCCGGTGCTGGATGTACTGATCAACAATGCCGGTGTCGTTACGATCAAGCGGGAGCTGACGGCAGACGGCTACGAGATGGATTTTGGAGTCAATCACCTCGGACATTTCCTGCTGACCAATCTGCTGCTCGGAGCACTGAAGAAGGCCGGACAGGGGAGAATTGTTGTGGTCGCCTCCGGCGCCTACAAGATCGGCAAGCTTTATCTGGAGGACCACACGCTGTCGCGCGGCTTCAACCCGGCCAAGGCTTATGCCCGTTCCAAGCTGGCCAATGTCCTGTTCACCCGGGAGCTGGCTGCCCGTCTGCAGGGTACAGGAGTTACGGTCAATGCAGTTCATCCCGGGGCTGTCGGAACAAGCATCGGAGTGAACCGGGAGACCGGCTTCGGCCGTTCTGTGCTGAAGCTGTTGTCGTATTTTTTCCTGACACCGGAACAAGGGGCGGACACCGCCGTTTATCTGGCAACGGCACCGGAGGTCGGCGGCGTGAGCGGACAGTACTACTACCGCCGCAAGATCCAGAAGCTGTCGCCGAGAGCCGCAGATGACAAGGAAGCGGACCGTCTGTGGCAATGGAGCCTGGAGCATGCCGGATTGGAGCGGTAGATATCAAAGGGCAGCACAGTAAGGGATGTACAGATTATAAATACAGCCAAATCATTGGTTAAAGTGATTTAGATAATAACTAGGGGGAAAAGTAGGATGGCCTGGAACAACTGCCGCATAGAAGATGCATCACTTGAGGATTTAGGGGCAATCGTGGAGATTTATAACTCTACCGTAGCAGGGCGGATGGTTACTGCAGATCTGGAGCCTGTAAGTGTGGAGGATCGTCTTAAATGGTTCCATGAGCATAACAGCCATCACCGCCCGCTATGGGTGCTGAAGCAGGGTGATGAGATTGCTGCCTGGTTCAGCTTCCAGTCCTTTTACGGGCGTCCTGCGTATAACGGAACCGCTGAGATCAGCGTGTACGTGAATGAAAGCTTCCGCGGCAAGGGGGCCGGCAGCATTTTGCTGGCCAAGGCACTGGAAGAGTGCCCGCGCCTTGGCCTCGAGAATCTGGTGGGCTTTGTATTCGGACACAATGAGCCGAGCCTTGCCCTGCTGCGCAAGTTCGGGTTCAAGGAATGGGGGCTGCTTCCGGGTGTTGCCGTAATGGACGGCATCCCGCGTGATCTGGTTATCATCGGACGCAAGCTGTAGCTGCCTAAGCTGTGCAAGAGCAGCCTGCTTCCCGGAGGAAGGCAGCTCCTACTGCGGCGGGCATTCAGCAGAGTCGATCCAGGTGTCCGACCACTTTTCCAGATCACGCATGACGGATTCCAGAGCCCGGCCTTTATCGGTCAGGGAATATTGTATTCTTACGGGTGTTTCGGGAAAGACCTCGCGCAGCACGATGCCCTCCTGCTCAAGCTCCTTCAGCCTCTCGGACAGGAGCCGCCCGCTGACTGGCAATGAGGCTTCGATCGTTTTGAAGCGCTGCGGTCCCTGAAGGAGCTGATAGATGATCAGGCCGGTCCAGCGTCTGCCGATAATATCCATGCTTTTTTGCAGCTTTGGACACAGGTCTACGGATTTCATAAGGCTCACCTCTTACCTTACATTATAAACGGAAAGACTACCTGCTAAAACAAACTTGAAGTAAATACAGAAGCTGAAAGGATGATTACAATGGCTAAAAAGAAGCAGAATACCGGTGCTCCGCGCCCCGCTGCGGCCGATGCCCCGGCTACCCTGAAGGACTTGCTGAGCAGTGATGTGCTGAGCAAGCTGAAGGCACAGTCGGATGCACTGAAGGCTGAAGAACAGGATAAAAAGGAAGCAGCACGCAAAGCAGCAGAGGATCAGCGCAAGGCCGAACAGAAGAGGCTGGAGAATGATTTTGCCCATCTTTTGGAGAACAGCAATCAGGACTGGCACAAATTTAAATAATTTTTTACCGGACTGCCGGGTTGACAATTTACACCAGCGCCGATTATATTGGGTTTATTAAGAACAGAAGGGAGGCCGACGGGTCATGATTGGAACAAATGTACAGACACTGCCGCTAAGCCATATCACAACCGCATATGAACCATCTGATCCCAGCGTCTTCGTCCGGGAGACATGATGCGCAGTTGTGCTCATCTGTCTTAATCGAATAAGGGTATGCTTTGAGCCGGCGCAGCCCGGAGCCTCAAGCCGCCCTGCCTTACCTGGAGCCGTATGATCAGAAACTGATCTGCGGCTCTTTTTGTTGTACCTGCAAATAAAAAATAAAACTTGTATAAAACGATTTTCTTTAGAAAAGAGGGAGTAACGGAGGCCCGGAAGTCCAAATATTCACCGGAGTTACGACATCCCTGTATTCTAATAAAAATTGTTCTATACTAACCAACCTGAGAGGAAATGACATAAATATATGAATAACATTAATCAGCAAGCGGGCTATGAGCCCCGCTATAAACATGAGGTGGCTCTTCCCGGCGGCGACCTCAAGATATATGCCAGCGAGCAGCTGTTTGGCTCCCTGGATTATAAAGTGCTTGAAATGGCTAATAACAATCTGCAGATTCCCGGTATTGAATATATGAGCTATACCCCCGATGTACATGTAGGTGTCGGAACCTGCATCGGCACTACCGCCGTATGGGATGCCTCGTCGGGCTATGTGTCACCGTCCATCGTGGGCAGCGACATCGGCTGCGGCATGCGGGTGCATCTAACCAATCTGCATAAGGACGATCTGCGCGAGGTGAAGCTGCGCCGCAAGCTGGTGCGTGCGATTGAGAGATACCTGCCGATGGAGCAGCAGCAGCGCGGCCATTATGGCGATATCCGGCTGGAGAACATTGTCCGCAAAGGCCTGCAGGGCCTGCCGAACAAGTATATCCCCGACAGCTACACACCGAAGAAATCGAGCGCGCTGTCCCATGTCGAGATTAAGCGGCTCGGCTTTGACGAAGAGATTCTGAACGAGCTGCCGGATATGGCCTGGCACCGCGGCCACCGCCAGCTCGGTACACTCGGCGGCGGGAACCACTTCGTAGAGATACAGGCCATTGAAATCGCAGAGGAGCAGCGGGCTGTAGCCGAAGCCTGGGGATTGAAGGACGGGCAGATTGCCGTGATGATCCACTCCGGCTCCCGGGCCTGGGGAGGGATGGTGAACCAGTTCTGTACCCCGGCCTTTGCCAGGGTCATGGGTCAGCTGGGACTGGGCAGCGCCGATCCGCGGCTGATTTATGCCCCGCTTGCCCACCCGCAAGCCCAGCGGTACGTCAATCTGATGTACTCCGCGCTGAATTATGCGGTGGTGAACCGCCACCTGATTGCTTACGGTGTGCGAGAGGGCTTCCGTGACGTATTCGGTACCAAATGTGAGCTGCGGACGCTGTACGACCTGATGCACAACTATGCCTGGGAGGAAGAGACCTCCTCCGGCACCAAATTCGTGCACCGCAAAGGGGCTACCCGGGCGCTGCCCGCAGGCCATCCGGATAACCCGGATGTCTATGCCGCAACCGGCCATCCTGCCCTCATTCCCGGCTCTATGGGAACTGCGTCGTACATCATGGTCGGGCAGAGCGGCGGAGAAGAAAATTACTACTCCATCTGCCACGGGGCCGGCCGTATCCGTTCCCGCTCAGCGACAAAACGGCTGGTATCGGTCCAGGAATTTTCCCGTTCGCTTAACGTCGGCAAAGAGGATGAAATTGTAGTAAATCAGCATTCCCTGGAATCTATCATTGACGAATCCCCTCAAGCCTATAAGAATGTAGATGAGATCATAGAAAGCGTTACGGGCGCCGGCCTGGCTGCTGTGGTAGCCAAATGCAAGCCGCTCGCAGCGATAAAGGGGACGAAATAGGATGAAGCAGGAGTATGAGAAGCAGGCTGTAGTTTTTCCTTATGATGCAGGTGCAAGCGGTCTGATCAAGGGCTATGACGTCTATGCCCGGCTCGTTGACGGTATTCTTGAAGCCCTGTATACACGCTATAATGTCCGCTATGAGCTGTACGCCAGCGATGATCCGAACAGTGAGTACTGGAAGCTGCTGCAGGATGATGTGCAGTCAGGCAATCCGGAGGTTGAGCATGTTGCGCGGATTTTTGACCGGCTGGAAGACAGAACCTTCGTATACGACGATGACAAGGAGCAGCCGGAGTACAATATCCATCTGTCAATCCGTAATAATGTGCTGGCTTATCCGTCGATGGGTGTTGCGCTCGCCCGGGTGCCTGTATTTCAGGAAAACGGCATTAATTTTCAGGATTTTGTATTCGCCGCATCGGATGCGCAGCTGCAGGCTTTTCTCGGCAACGTGCGTAAACGGCAGCGGGAGCAGAACATCAACAAGGTGACAGTGTTTACCGACCGCCGTAACGGGGTCTGCCGTGAGGATGAGCCGATTACCCGGGCTGCCTCCCGTGAGGAGGTCGTGCTGGATGCCGCAGTCAAGAGAGAAATATACCGCTCGCTGGACCAGTTTTTTGATGCGGACCGCAGCTTTTATGTCAAATATGATATCCCGTACAAAAGAGGCATTCTGCTCTACGGCCATCCCGGCAACGGTAAGACCACGCTCGTAAAATCCATTGCCGGCAGTGTGCCCGGGCCTGTGGTGTACTGGCAGATTACCGAGTATACCAGCAGCGAATCAGTAAATGAGGTGTTCGAGGCTGCGGCCCGGCTTGCACCGATGGTGCTGGTCATTGAGGATATTGACTCGATGCCGCAGGAGGTCCGTTCGTTCTTCCTGAATACACTGGACGGGGCGACCTCCAAGGAAGGGATTTTTCTGATCGGAACGACCAACTATCCGGACAAAATCGATCCGGGCCTCATGAACCGCGCCGGGCGCTTCGACCGTGCCTATGAGATCAAAATGCCGAATGAGGCGCTGCGGCTGGAGTTTCTGCGGCTGCGCGGCTTCTCCGCTTTTGCCGGTGAGGAAGGGGTCGGCCTGGCAGCCCGCCTGACCGGGGATTTCTCGCTCACCCAGCTGGGCGAGCTGTATGTCAGCGCCGCACTGGAGTGGCATGAGAACGGCACGGCCGATGTCGAGCAGCTCGTCCGCGGCATGCGCGGCGAGCTGGATAAAGGCCGCAAGCGGGAGTGGCTGCGGGATGCCTCGTCCACGATCGGATTTTATTGAATCTCTGCTGTATAGCTTGAGCCATGACGGCCGCTGAAGGTTAAGCGGCCGGCCATGGCTTTTTATTTTGAGAGGTTAGTTTGGAGGATTCTGTAACTTTCGTGCAGCTGAAACGTGGTTGGTGTGAGGGGGGAGGGAATGAAGCCGGATTCGCTGGATCATCACTATCAGAGTTATGTTCACGATATACACCGTTATTTGTACGCCCTCTGCCGCAATCACCACCTCGCCGAGGATTTGACACAGGAGACGTTTTACCGTGCCTATCTGTATCTGGAGGATTGCCGGGAGGAGCGGATCAAGCCCTGGCTGTTCCGTGTGGCCTACAATGCTTTTATTGATCACACGCGTAAAGCGAGCCGCAGCATTCCGACAGAAGAGGGTTACTTCAATAGGCTGCCGCATCCAGAAACCACGGAAGAGGTATTCATGCGGCGGCAGCGGATGGAGGCATTGGCTGACTCTGTCGGCAGGCTTTCGCAGGCGCAGCGCCATGCGCTGCTGCTGCATGATTTTCACGGAATCGCATACAGGGATGCGGCGGCCATCATGGAGGTCAGCCTGCCGCAATATAAAATACTGATCTTCCGGGCTAGGCAGAAGCTACGGGAAGAAGAACGGAGGAGCAGCGGGCATGAGTGAGGAGTTTAGAGAAAGGCTGCGCAAATACAGTGAAGGCAGCCTGCCGGAGGCGGAGCGGGCGGAAATGGAGCAGGAGCTGGAGAAGCTGGAGGCCTATCAGGGCTATCTGGATGAGCTGATGGAGCGCGATGAGGAGCAATCTGCCCAGAAGGCTGGGTGGAGGTCCGGCTGGATGGCGGCTCAAGACGGGGCTAATCCGGCTAATAAAAAGCCGGCAACCGGAGAGAAGCGGATAATCCGCAGGGGGAAATGGAAAGCCCGCATCGCTAATACCATGACCGTGCTGTCAGCCTTTCTGGCTTTTACGGTCATCAGTTCAATCATAACTGCTATTTATTACAGCACTGGAAACCGGGGAGAAACGTACGGTGACGTTATCTCCTCAGCTATTGCAGTTTCTAGTCCCAATACAGTCGTACATTTAAGTTCCAATGCCAAATACTTTTTCAGAGCGAATTATTCAGGCAGACTGCTGAAGCAGGTTGGAAGTGATCAGGTCGATGCGGGCAGCTACTCTACCCAGATGCTGTTCGGGCTTGGGGGAGTAGGTACCTATAACTGGACCGATGAGCGCACCTCCCGCCAATTCTTCATTTATCCGCAGGCTGGCCAGTCCCAGGGTATTGACGACAGTGAGCAGTGGGAACGTCTTGATAAGCTGCCGGAGGGAACGGTGGCCGAAGCCTATCTTTCCCTTGATCAGCTGTATAGCACGGCTGACCTGCTGAGAAAGCTGGAGCCGCTGAATGTGCTGCCTGTGTGGTTCGCAGTGGATGATGGCATTAGTACCAACAACGCTGTGGTAACCAGCCCGCTGGGCTTCCCCTATCAGCCGATCTGGCATGCTAAGGATATGACAATACTGTCGGCTAAAACGGAGAAGCGGGGCTGGTTCGGCAGTGTAACCTCCAGCTCCTCCAGTTCACCTTCCGTTGAAGCCTATGGCAGCAGTGAGCTCCGTGAGAGGAACTTTCTCGATACGCTGCGGCTGCTGAAGGAATATAAACTCCTGTCCGGTAACGCAGGATTGTTCTCGGACTTGGAAGAATCGTTAAGCTATATTGAGAAGAACGGAGTCCAGCTATACGGCGTGGTAGTTACTGGACCGGTTAAGGAGCTGCTGGAGCTGCAGGAGGATGCCTGGATCAGCCATATCCGGATCGGTGAGGTGCGGCTGTGGAACTGGCGGGACTAAATTCTCGATACGCTGCGGCTGCTGAAGGAATATAAACTCCTGTCCGGTAACGCAGGATTGTTCTCGGACTTGGAAGAATCGTTAAGCTATATTGAGAAGAACGGAGTCCAGCTATACGGCGTGGTAGTTACTGGACCGGTTAAGGAGCTGCTGGAGCTGCAGGAGGATGCCTGGATCAGCCATATCCGGATCGGTGAGGTGCGGCTGTGGAACTGGCGGGACTAAAGTTGAGCTAAGGCTGGTGTAACAGGGGCAGACCCTTCGCGAATGGGCTGTCCCTGTATACGCATGATAGCGCTTTACTTGCTTCTGCCTGCTGCAAATCGTACAATAATCTGAAAATATGCATTCGCTGAAGTTATGAAGGTGCACAAGATTATTATGCAGATTATGCGGATTAGGAGCTGAATCAGATGAAAATAGGAGTCGTATCGGATACCCATTTGTCGCGGTCGGCCAAGGCACTGCCACAGGCGCTTGTAGAAGAATTCCGCCAGGTAGACCAGATTCTCCACCTGGGAGACTGGGTGGCACTGGAGATTTATGACCTGCTGGCCGAGCTTGCCCCGGTTGAGGGGATTGCCGGCAATAACGACGGCCAGGAGATTATCCGCCGGTTCGGAGAACAGAAGATTGTTACCCTGGACGGCGTGCGGATCGGACTGATCCATGGGCATGCCCCTTACTCCCGCAAAGGAACCGACGGCAACGCGCTGCTGGCCTTTGAAGGTGAGGAGGTGGACTGCATCCTGTTCGGCCATTCCCATCAGCCGCTGATGCGCAGGGAGAACGGCGTCCTGCTGTTCAATCCCGGTTCGCCTACCGACAAACGTCGCGAGAAGCAGTACTCTTTCGGGATACTGGATATTGAAGACGGCAAGATCAGCGCCCGGCATGTCTTCTACGATTCCAAGGAATAGCGGAAGGCGGGAGCTTTTGTCCAAATGATCTGTCATTCTCTCCATGGCAGTGCGGCGGCGGTTATTTTAGAATTCCATTAAACACGAGCCGCAGTGGCGAAAAGAGGGAACCAGAATGGAAGCTTACCATTTGGAACAGGCAAAGTGGCAGGATGCGGAGCTGATTGCCCCGCTATTTAATGACTACAGGGTGTATTACGGGCAGCAGCCCGACCCCGCAGGAGCTTTGCAGTTTATACAGGACAGGCTGAAGGCAGAAGAATCTGTTATTTTTATTGCCGTAGCGGATAAGGATGGCAGCAGGCAGGCCGGCGGTTTTGCACAGCTGTACCCGTCCTTTTCGTCGGTTACGATGCAGAGGCTGTGGGTGCTGAACGATCTGTATGTAGCGGAGCATTTACGCGGGCAGGCTCTGGGCAAGCTGCTGCTGGCGGGTGTTCGAGAGTTTGCTTTGAGTACGGGGAGCAAGGGACTGACGCTCACCACCATGACGGATAATATCCGGGCACAGCGCCTGTATGAGTCTCAAGGGTACGTAAGGGATGAGGAATTTTACACTTATGATCTTATTTTTAAATGATTAGCTTCAAGTAAGGAGAATATGCGTGGATAACAGCAGTAAATTAGCAGTGTTCTTTGATCTGGATGATACGCTGTACGACCATCTGGTGCCGTTCCGTGAAGCGGTGTGCGAGGTGCTGGCGCCGGATGAGGGCAGTCTCGATTATGCGGAATTATTTTATACGGTAAGGCATCACAGCGATCTGCTCTGGCCGAAGTACCTCAGCGGTGAGCTTGAGCTGGAGGAGACGCGGGTGCTGCGGCTGGAGCTGGCTTTTGCCGAATATGGCATAGCGCTTAGCCGGGAGCAGGCGGAACGGGTGCAGGCGGCCTATATCGGGCGGCAGTACACGATTGAAATGATTGACGGGGTGGAGGAGCAGATCCGGCGTTTCCTGGCTCTCGGGCATAAGGTAGGGGTTATTACCAACGGGCCGAAGGAGCATCAGACGAACAAGCTGCGGGGCCTCGGCATCGACAAGCTGATTCCGGCGGAGATGATCTTTATCTCGGATGCGGTCGGACTGGCGAAGCCGGACCCGGCGATTTTCAGGCATGTCAATGAGGCTACTGGAACCACCCCGGACAACTCGCTGTATGTCGGCGATACATGGGATAACGATGTGGTAGGCGCATTGTCGGCCGGATGGAAGGTATGCTGGTACAACCCCCGCGGCAGACAGCCGCGCACGGAGCATGTGCCGAGTTATGTTTTTGCGGATTATGAAGAGTTTAGCAGGCTTCCTCTGATCTGAGAGGCTGGTGGAATAGAAAGAGAATAGCAAGCGGCTGAGCCTGGGCTCGGCCGTTTTTTTGTCATATACAAATATTATATAGTTTGAGCTTATCAATGAGGACGCTTCTGCGATAGAAATAACCGCGTTAACCCGCTGCATCTCCAATTCATCTCCGCTATTCTTTCCTTTGTGTATAAATCCATATAGCTGCACTTTCTGCAATTAAAACCAGTGGATATCAGCTTTTTCAGCGGATAGCTGCATTTGGTACAACTAAATCAGCCTGATACAGCAAAAATCAGCATTATTCCCTTTTTTAATTGCATAGAGTGCAGTTAAGCAGCAGAGGCGCGGGAAAAACAGGCGTTTTAGTTGTATGAACTACAATTAAAGCTATTGCTTGAATGGGGAATTCCATTTAGCATGACAGAAAGTACACTTGTATATGTAATTAAATGTAGAAAAGAATGAAAGGTACAGATCAGCGGGGCATGGAGACGGCTGTCCGATTCATTTGTTTACACAGTGGTCCGGCCTATAGAGAATAAAGTCCTTCAAAGAAATTATGGGCGTTGCCGGGAGCTCTGGCTGAATCCGGACACGGCAGCGGGTGAATTGGGAGGATAGTGATGAATAGTTTAAAAGATAGGAAAAGGAGGGCTGATTGCCCCCCTTTTTGTATGTGGCGTGCCCAGAGGCACGCATTATCTAGTTGGTGCAAGTCCAACCAAGAGAGGGGCCAAGCCACTCTTGTAGCTAGGATGCTTGCGCATGGCGAAATCTGTGTGTAAAAGCGCATCGACAAAAGTACCGGTCAGAGACCGGGCGAGCAACAACCCAGGCCGTAATATCAAGTGAATCCTGCCGCGTCGTCAAAAAGGCCCTGCGAAGGGGAACAGAGGATGCCGAGTCCCGCATCTATGGACGAAGGCCAAGGAAGCTGAGCAGAACTTGGAACAACAGCGAAGAATCCTCCGGCGTAGAGGGATCGGCATGGGTTGAAAGATAATGCAGTGA
>NZ_FNDX01000054.1 GCF_900099765.1 Paenibacillus typhae
ACCCGGCATGTCTGGGAGGACAGCAAGGATTGGGTCCGGAACAACCGGCTCAGCAAGTCAGGCAAGCAGTTGTATCGCAAACGAAAAGAAACCATTGAGCGAAGCTTCGCGGATGCTAAAGAGCTCCATGGGTTTCGCTATTGCCGGTTGCGCGGACTACCAAATGTCAGGGAACAAGCGCTGATGACGGCAGCTGTGCAGAACATGAAGAAGATGGCGATCCACCTGGATCGCCGGGAAAAACGGGGTTAATCCCTTCATTTTCCCGTTTGCAGGTCGTTATTGAAATACAAAAGAAACCCATGTCATTTAAAGACCTGGGTTTCTCGACAATCTGAGCAGCAAGCCCTTTTCCGGGGGCTTGCTGCTTTTTATTATATATGGGTAAATTTATTCTTTTATGCATCAAGCCCCGCTCCGGTATCCTTGCGGCTTCCTGTCTCTTCAGCAAAGCTGAAGGAACGGGCAATATACAGGATAGGCGTGCCTGCGCCGGTCAGCAGGAATTTGGAAAGATAGGTTGTCAGCAGAATCTCCGTCCACACCTTGAGATCATAGAGCCCGGCAAAAGCAATGGTGCAGAAAATCAGCGTATCCACAAACGAGCTGATCATCGTGCTGCCGTTCGAGCGGATCCACAGCTGGCGGGAGCTGCCGTAGTATTTTCTGATCCAGGAATAAAGACGTACATCCAGGAACTGGCTGATGAAATAAGCGGTCAGACTGCCCAGCGCGAGGCGCGGCATCATGCCGAAGATCGTCTCCAGCGAGGACTGGGCGATATCTGTCTCCTGCGGCTCAAAGACAAGCACCATCTGCATAATCGCCGTCGTCATCAGCAGCGTGAAGAAGCCGAACCAGACTGCGTTACGCGCTTCAGCTCTGCCGTATTTCTCATTCAGCAGGTCGCTGGTCATATACAGTGTGACATACATCGTATTGCCGAGCGTCATCACAATGCCCAGCGGCATTTCAATTGTTTTGGCTACTTGAATGTTGGCAATAACAGTCGCTACTCCAACCCAGGCATACAGGCCCTTTTTGCCGAACAGCCGGTAGCAGATCAGAAAAAAAGCAAAATTGACAATAACAAACAATATTCCCCACAGCAAATTAAACATGTATCTGTAAAGCCTCCTAGTTTTGGTTACGCGGGATGGTTACGAACCGCGGTTATGATGTTATGCCGGAACAAAACATTACTACTCTATCACAATAAAAGCTTACACGCCATGAAATTTTATTTCCAGCAAATTCAACATTTTCTCTGTATATTTTCAAAAATCGACGTTTACAATCAAAAATTATTAAATTTTTCAGAAAATTCTGCTTTATTGTTGTATTTTTCACTATTCAACCGGAGGTTAATTCTATAGAATAGTTATCAATTGCATTTCTGAAACCGATATCCTCATATATGACCCTACCGACGGAATATATTGTGCCTGCTTTCATTGTGAGGCATTGCAGCGGGATATGCTATGCATCTTAACCACGAAGGAGAGAATGAAATGGTACGCTTTAAAAATTCGATCAGCCGCAAGTTCACGCTTCTATTGTTTGCGGTATTGTTGCTAACGTCGCTTGTGCTTAGTATCAGCTTCTACTTTATCTCCATGGGTACCATTGACAGCTACGTAATGCCGCAGATTAACAAGCTTCTGACTGCAGCCGCCCAGGATTCATACAAGGGAATGAACGCCACACACGCCCAGCAGACGCTTAACAAGAGTGAACAGGCCGCAAGCAATCTGAAATTCTATTTTAAAGATAAACGGGCACAGCATGATGTGGAGAGCATCTTCCTGATCAATCTCGCCGAAGGCAAGGCAACTGTGCTGGCCGCTGATCAAGACTCCAAACTGAAGCAGGGTGATAGTCTTGCCGTAAATGCAGCAATGACTCAGGCCTCGAAAGGCAAACAAGGAATCAGCGATACATATAGTGATAGCAACGGTATACATAGAACCGCGTATGTCGGAGTTCCCGGCAGCACGATGCTGATTGGCGTTAGTTACGATGTAGGTTTTGTTCAGGATAAAATAGACAGCATCGTCTGGACCAGTATTGCCATTACGCTGGCTTCTCTGATTGTCGGACTCTCGGCCGCCTACTTCATGAGCCGCCGGATTACCCGCCCGCTCACCCAGCTCACGGCATACAGCAATAAGCTGGCAGAAGGCGATTTCACCCAGGAGCTGATTATCAAAGGGAACGATGAGGTCAGCCAGCTGTCGGAAAGCTTCCGCAGCATGGGTCTCAAGCTGAAGGATATGATCGGCCAGGTACTGGAAACCTCCAATACCGTTGTAGCCGATGCCAATGATTTGAAGAAGCGCGTCGAGGTACTGAACACAATGGCTGAACGCTCCGGCGAGTCAGTGACCGAGATCAGCAAGGGCAGCGCAACCATCGCGGCCAGCGCCTTCGAGAATTCCAAGGCGATGGAAGAAATCAATATCGGCATCCAGCATATCGCTGCCGCTGCAGGCGAAGTAACCGAGCAGATCAGCGAGGCTTCTCAGGAGGCGACCGGCGGGAATGAAACCGCACGGAGTGCCGTTGAGCAAATGCGCCAGGTAGAGCAGGTCTCCGTACATTCGCTGGAGCAGTTCCGTATCATGAATGAACGTTCCCAGATGATCGGCGAAGTGGTTCAGGGGATTACCGAAATTACGAAGCAGATTCAAATGCTGTCACTTAACGCTTCAATCGAAGCGGCCCGTGCAGGCGAGCATGGGCGGGGCTTCGCGGTTGTCGCGGGCGAGGTCCGCAAGCTGTCTGAGCAATCGAAGCATTCCAATGAGCAGATCCGTGAGTTCCTGCTCAGCCTGCAGGAGGATATGAACCGTTCGGTAGAGGAAATGAACCACGTGAACGCAGAGGTATCCTCCGGGGTCGGAAAGGTTGTTGCTGCCGGAGATGCCTTCAATCACCTGCTCATTCTGATTCAGAGCATCAGCCACAGCATCCAGTCCGTCTCCGCCGCAACCCAGGAAATTTCCGCCGGCACCGAGGAAGTCAGTGCCTCTGTTGAAGAAGCGGCACAGATTACAGCCGTGTCACAGACCATTGCTGATTCGCTTGCTGAAGATTCCTCCCGGCAGCATCAGGAGCTGGAGAGCAATTCGCTGACTGTAGAGCATCTGCACGAGCAGGCCGTCAAGCTCCAGCGGGCTGTTGCCCAGTTTAAGATTTAATAATAAAGGACCCTCTGAAGGCGCCGCTTGGCGAGCTTCCAGAGGGTCCTTTTTAGTTGCAATGTTCGATAGAGGAATGGCTGTGACCGCTTAGAATATTTGGCTTCAGCTGCTGCCCTTATTTATGACGGACTTATATCTAATTCAGCCTACTACTCGCAGTCGATAACCGCAATTAGAAATGCATCCAGGCGGACATTCCAGTTCCCTAAAGTTAACTCTCGTTCCGAATACTCCACTGCTACTTTTTTTTGTAAGCTGTGCTTGCAGCCTCTGCCCAGCCAGTGTATTTGTGCCGCTAGCTTGATAGATATTACCGTTTACTGCTGGTTCTGCTAGCTGACTGTTATCTCTTGTTGCTTACTGCTGATTCTGTTCTGCTAGCTGACCGCTATCTCTTGCTGCTTACTGCTGATTCTGCTTCTAGCGGACCCTAGCGCCCTTATTCTCTCTGTTATTTCAGTTTCCCTCAGCTAACGGACCGTAGCGCCCTTATTGGCTGCCTGGCAGGCGTTTTTCTCCCCAGTCTAGCCAAATAAGGACGCTGAGGTCCGTTAGGTTGTAAAAACAGGCTTTGGGTTGGGAATAAGGTCATTTCAGTCCGTTACAGGGCTGCATAATATTTCAGCTGTATGCCAGTTACCTTTTCAAACTTTGTTTTGTATGCTAAGTGCTCAACAGGCTGCTGTTTTACAGTAATACTAGTCAGCTTCTCGGTGCCCACAGTATGACTGAGACTCCGACTACGCAGATGGCAGCGCCGATCCAGTCATACATATCCGGTGTTTTTTTGTCGACCAGCCAGCCCCACAGGACCGCCAGCACAATGAACACGCCACCGTATGCTGCGTACACTCTGCCGAAGGACGGAAACTTCTGAATAGTAGGGATGATGCCGTAGGCAATCAGGATGACTGCGCCTGTAATTCCATACCAGAGCGGCCGGGACTCCCGCAGCCAGAGCCAGACCAGATACCCTCCGCCGATCTCGGCCAGCCCGGCCACTATAAACAGCAGTATGGCCATGAACATCGCTATCCCTCTTTTCCGGGCAGGCCCATTATTGTATATACAGCCTCCATATTCAGGTTGTCCCGCACAGATGAAGCCAGCCGGTCGAACTCCTGCTCACGCAGGGCAGCCGCCGAGAAGGTAACGGCCAGCGGCGGTAATCCTTTGGCTTCCCGTATACCGTCCAGCCAGCGGCGGCGCAGCTCATCGTTATGGAACAGGCCGTGCAGATAGGTTCCCCAGATTCTGCCGTCAGGCGTCCCCCAGCCTTCAGGCTGCTCATGCCCATCCTCCCCCGCCAGTCTGAACAGGCTGCGGACTGCTGCGGAATCATGATTTGCTGTTGTTCCCATATGAATTTCGTATCCGCTGACAGTGGTATCAGCTTCTTCTGCCCGAGATGCTCTGCTTAACCGGAGCGGGTGGCCCTCCGCGAGAACACCCTGTACCCGGACGGTGGTTTTATGCTGTAAAAATACTGTCGACAGCGGCAGATAACCGAGTCCGTCGCTTTCTCCCGGCTCTGCGCTCTCCACCGCATCCGGATCAAGCAGCTTCTGTCCCAGCATCTGATAGCCGCCGCAGATTCCGGCAAGCTGCAGTGTCCCTTGGCGAAGCGCCTGTGCAATAGCCTCCGGGAACCCCTGGTGCCTCAAAAATGCCAGGTCTGCCGCTGTATTCTTGGTGCCCGGCAGAATGATAACATCCGGCGTACCGAGCTCTAGAGCGGAGCTCACGTAACGCACGGAAGCATCCGGCTCATCCTGCAGCGGATCGAAATCGGTAAAATTCGAAATGCGCGGATAGCGGATAACCGCGATATCCAGTTCTTTGGTGCTGCCGGATGGCCTTGCCGGGGCTCCTTCCAGAACTACGGAGTCTTCCGCCTCAATCCGCAGCTGCGGCAGGAAGGGCAGCACCCCAAGCACCGGGATACCAGTACGTTCCTCCAGCCAGTCCAGCCCCGGCTGCAGCAGTGACAGATCACCGCGGAATTTGTTAATAATAAAGCCCTTTACTCGGGCCCGCTCATGCGGCTCCAGCAGCTCCAGCGTACCTACCAGGAACGCAAACACGCCGCCCCGGTCAATATCTGCAACCAGCAGTACCGGGGCATCCGCCCAGCCAGCTAGATTCATATTGACGATGTCACGCGCCTTCAGATTAATCTCCGCCGGGCTGCCTGCCCCCTCCATCAGCACGGCGTCATAGGTATCACGCAGCCTGCCAAGCGCAGACAGCACGGTATCCTTCGCCTCCGGGAGAAACTTCTCCCGGTACTCCCTGGCACTGAGCGCCGTATGCGGCACACCATGTACCACAATCTGGGCGCTCATCTCCCCGGATGGCTTCAGCAGAATCGGATTCATGTCCGTGGTAGCTGTTATCCCGAAAGCTTCGGCCTGCATCCCCTGGGCGCGGCCGATTTCCCTGCCGTCTTCGGTAACATAGGAATTCAGCGCCATGTTCTGTGATTTATAAGGCGCTACACGGTATCCGTCCTGTGTCATAATCCGGCCGATGGCCGCGGTGACGAGGCTTTTGCCGACATCCGAAGCGGTTCCCTGTATCATCAGAACGGCCGCCGGCCGCTGTGGTACAGTTCTGTCCGCTCGTTGCTCTGCTTGCTTCTCCATGTATGGTTCCTCGCTCTCTTCCTGCTAATCGGAGTAAAGGCCGCAGGCCAGGCCTGCTTCAGCTCCCGTGTGCAGCTCGTCTGCCCGGCAGCTGCTACAGCAGATTGTGCTGCAGCAGCACAAGAAGCAGCAGCAATGCTGCTTCGAGCAGCTCGTTCAGCGCGCCGTACACGTCGCCGGTGAGCCCGCCGAGCCGGCTGCTGATCCGCCGCGCCGCGTACCCGCCGCATGCAATGGCGGCCAGCGGCGCCAGGCAGGCCGCAGCCAGATGCTGCGGCCACGCCCCGCCTCCCGCGCCGAGCACCAGAGGTGCTGCGGCTGCGGGAAGCGTCAGCAGAGCGGCGAGCAGCATGGCGCGCCGCTCCTGGCGGACCGGCAGCGCAGCGAAGCTCGCTGCCAGGCCTTCATTGCCGCGGGCCAGGGGGAAGCGGGCCATCGCCCGCACCATGTACCAGCGGCTCCACACCGGCGGCAGCAGGAGCAGCGGCAGCTCGTAGTAACGGCTGCCCCCGATAAAGGCTGCCAGGAGCGCTGCCTTCAGCAGCAGCAGCAGCACACAGGCCAGTACGCCCATGGCCCCGACGCGGCTGTCCTTCATGATCTCCAGCATCCGCTCCCTTGAGCGGTAGCTGAGCAGCGCATCGGCGCTGTCCATCCAGCCGTCGAGATGCAGCCCGCCGGTCAGTCCCACCCACAGAATAAGGGTGATGACAGCGGCGGGCCAGACCGGCAGCAGCCAGGCGGCAGCCGCTGCTGCTGCCGCTGCGCTAAGCCCGATGGCTGCGCCAACCAGCGGGTAATAGACCACACTGCGCCGCAGCAGCTCCGGCGAGAAGTCTCCGCCATCCTTTACCGGAAAGCGGGACAGAAACTGAAAAGCGGCTGCGGCATCCCTGCGCGCGCTCACAGCTTGTACTCCCTGCTCTTTAGCTCTATTGGAATGCCGGCAGTGACCAGAAAGACCTGCTGACAACGTGCAGCCAGTCTTGCATTCATCCTGCCGGCCAGATCGCGGTACAGCCGTCCAAGCGCATACTCCGGTACAATCCCGTCACCAACTTCGTTTGTTACAAGCACCAGCGTCCCTTGGAAGGACGACACGCTATCCTCTAGCCGGGCGATCTCCTGCTCCACCCGTTCCTGCCTGTCCGGCTCGCTTTCCAGAGCCAGCAGCACATTCGATAGCCAGAGCGTCAGGCAATCCACCAGCACCGCCTTGCCTCCCGAGAGGCGGTCAAGCAGTGCGGACAGATCATGCGGCTCCTCCAGTGTCTCCCATTGCCCGCCGCTTTCCCCGCGCTGCTGCTGGTGCAGATCAATCCGCGCCCTCATCTCATCATCGAAAGCCTGGGCGGTCGCCACATACACTGCCTGCTCTGCCAGTGACAGCGTCAGCCGCTCGGCAAAGCCGCTTTTGCCGCTGCGTGCACCGCCTGTTACAAGAATGCTCATCGGCTCTCCGCTCCCGAGACTCCCGCGCTTTCGAAGGTGGCCATCTCGCGCATAATGCGGCTGGCTGCTTCAATCAGGTGGAGGCAGAGCACGCCTCCTGTCCCTTCCCCAAGACGCAGCCCGAGGTCAAGCAGCGCTGTCAGTCCAAGCCGCTCCAGCATCAGCCTATGCCCCTGCTCGCCGGAGATATGGGAAGCGATCATGTAGTGAACAGAATCCGGGGCAAGCGCCTTAGCAACAAGCGCCGCCGCTCCGGAGATGAAGCCGTCGAGTACCACTGGAACCTTGGCATCTGCCGCCCCCAGTATGAGTCCGGCCAGACCCGCGATCTCAAGTCCGCCCACCTTGGACAGCACATCGATTCCGTCCCCGGGATCAGGTGCATTCAGCTTCAGCGCACGGTCTACAACGGCAATTTTGTGACGCAGCCGCTCATCGTCAATACCGGTACCGCGGCCTACAGCCGTTTCGGCCGGGATGCCTTCCAGTGCACAAAGAACCGCAGCGCTGGCTGTTGTATTTCCGATCCCCATTTCGCCGGTAATAAAAATCTCGGTTCCGCTCTTAACAGCTTCCTCAGCCACGCTGATCCCGGCCAGAACAGCCTGCAACGCTTCTTCGCGGCTCATCGCCGGGCCCTGCGCCATATTGCCGCTGCCGTAGCGCACTTTGCGGGCAATCAGCTCAGGATGGCTGACGTCCCCGGCTATGCCGATGTCAACCAGCTTGACCTCTGCTCCGGCCTGCCGGGCCAGCACATTAACCCCTGCTCCTCCGCCGAGAAAATTGTAAGCCATCTGAACCGTGACCTCCTGGGGAAAAGCACTGACACCTTCGCTGCATACGCCGTGGTCAGCGGCCATAACCACCACTGTCCGCTTGCCGTAAGCAGGCTGCTCTGTGCCGGAAATCCCCGCGAGCCGCACCGCCAGCTCCTCCAGCCGCCCGAGGCTTCCCGGCGGCTTGGTCAAAATATCAAGCCGCTGTTCCGCCCGCTGTACCGCTTCTTTGTCAGCCGGTGTGATCCGGCTGATGACTTGATCAATTGCTGCTTGCATCGCAATTCCTCCTATGTATCGTCTACCTCACATTTCTTACTATCTGCCGTGTATCCTGAATTTCCCACAAGCGGCCCGGCAAATGCGACTTGCCACTCACCACTGCCATCTGCCGCTCGCCATCTGACACTAGCTACTCGACATCAGCTACTAACTGCTCACCATCTGACATTAGCTACTCACCATCTGACACCAGCTACTCAACATCTGACACCAGCTACTCACCATCTGACATTAGCTACTCATCATCTGACACCAGCTACTCATCATCAGCCACTAGCTACTCACCGCGTGTTTCTTAACAATATCTTCGCCACCATACTGCCACTAAAGAGCCAATCATCACTAACAGACCGTACAGCCCTTATCAAGCAGCATACAGACAATTGCCTGTGCTAACGGACTCAGGAGCCTTTATTTGCTTACTAAATAGCAAATAAGACGGTATTTGATAGTAATAAGTGCACTGGAGTCCGTTAGCCGGTCCAAAAAGACTGAAATGAGCAAATAAGGTCATCTGTGTCCGTTACAGCTGAACAGGGTATACATCAGCCAAGCTGGCTCAGAAAGCTTCAGAAGTTGTAAGTCCATGAATCCATGGACCTCGGGAAGTATTGGGCGATTCCCGCTCCAGGGAGGCTTTCAGAGATCGCTTATGCGTCTGCTGCGAAAAGGACACCCGTAGGTCAGGATGCCCTGAAGGTGCAGGCACAACCGGAGCGCCTCCAGCCCGGCAACTTACATCCGGCAGCCCGTTTCACGTCAAAAAGCCCCCATCCGAAGAAGGGAGCTCCCGTCTGCCGCCGTTATGCATCAGCACACGCCTTATAGCCATATCCCTTTTTCTTCTTCAAGGATTATAGGGGATACGCCATGATCTTACAATTACATTTTTACCTTCATGAAGCCTTCCATCCGCTCCAGCGCCTCGGTCAGCTTAGCTGTGGAAGCTGCATAGGAGCAGCGGATATGCCCTTCGCCTCCGCTTCCGAACACATGCCCGGGAACAGCGGCAACCCCTGCTTCCTGCAGCAGCCGCAGCGCAAATTCCTCCGACCGCATTCCGGTACGGGCAATGGACGGGAAGGCGTAGAACGCCCCCACCGGCTCGCGGCATTCCAGGCCGATGGTCCGCAGACCCTCGACGAACAGCGTTCTGCGCTGCCGGAAGACCTCCTTCATCCGGTCTTTGTCAGCCAGCCCGCTGCGCAGCGATTCCAGGGCAGCGATCTGGCCCAGCACCGGCGCGCACATCGCGGTGTACTGATGGATCTTCAGCATCGCGGCCAGCAGCACGCGGCTGCCGCAGGCGTAGCCGACACGCCAGCCGGTCATGGCGAACGCCTTGGAGAAGCCGCTGATCAGGATCGTCCGCTCCTGCATCCCGGGAAGCGAGGCAATGCTGACATGCCTGCTGTCATAGGTCAGCTCGGCATAGATTTCATCTGACAGCACCAGCAGGTTATGCTGCTTCACCAGTTCTGCAACCGGCAGCCAGTCTTCGTAAGACATCACAGCACCGGTAGGATTGCTAGGGAAGTTCAGCACCAGCAGCTTGGATCGCGGTGTGATGACCTTTTCCAGGGCTTCAGCCGTCAGCTTAAAGCCCTGCTCCGCCGTAGTCTCCACCTCGATTAGAGTGCCCCCGTTCAGATGGGCTATCGGCGAGTAAGCAATGTAGCTTGGAGAAGGGATGATAATCTCATCCCCGGGAGCGGTGAATGCCCGCAGCGCCAGGTCCAGCGCTTCGCTGCTGCCTACGGTAACGATCACCTCATCTGCAGCATTATACTGCAGCCCAAATCCAGTCCGCAGATAACGCGCTATCTCCTCCCGCAGCTCGGGCAGTCCGCTGTTCGGCGTGTATGTGGTCTCACCACGCTCCAGCGCCCGGATACAGGCAGCCCGGATATGCTCCGGCGTTTTGAAGTCAGGCTCTCCCACACCAAGTGAAATAATATCGTTGTTACCCGCTGTAAGATCAAAAAAAGCGCGGATGCCCGAAGGCGCTATCTCCCGCACACGCGGGGCAATCCACCCCTGCGTGTGCGGAGACACCTGCTTGTTAAACATGGCTGGTCACCTCCCTTATGCCTATTCCTTCCGCTGCTGCATGTGCTGCGGCCGCTGCGGCTCCTGTGTTAAGCCCCTTTGCAGCCTGCTTATGTTCTGCCGTCACATCCGGTGCTTCCTCCCCGGCAGCGCCCTTGCTCCGCCCCGAACCTTCCCCGCGCTCCCGCAGCGAGCCCTCAATAATCGCATCCAATAGTCCGCTGAACGTATACCCGGCAGCGGCAGCGCTGCGCGGCAGCAAGCTCGTTTCGGTCATGCCCGGCAGCGTATTTACCTCAAGCACGTAAGGCACACCCTTTTTCAGCAGCATATCTACCCGGGCATAAACGGAGCATTTCAGCGCCTTATAGCAGGCGAACGCCGCCGTCCGCACCCGCTCATGTGTACCCAAGGGCAGCTGGATAACCTGTTCATCCGCTCCGCCCTGCTCATATTTGGCACTGTAATCGAACCATTCCGCCCCCAGCGACTGGATGCCGATCACCGGCAGCAGCTCTCCGCCAAGGATAGCGCAGGTAATCTCCTGCCCTTCAGTGAAGGCCTCGATCAGGATCGCACGATCCTCGGCAAAAGCTTTTTCCACCGCCACACGCAGCCCCTCCGCGTTATCCACCTTGGACATGCCGATGCTGGAGCCGCCGGAATTCGGTTTTACCATAACCGGGTAGCCAAGCTGTCCCACAGCTTCCTCTGAATAGTCCTCCATGCTCTCCCAGCACAGCCAACCCGGGGTCAGTACATCTTTGCTGCGGAGAATGGTTTTGGACAGATGCTTATCCATGCACAGGCTGCTCGCCAGCACACCGCTCCCGGAGTAGGGGATACCGAGCGTTTCCAGTGTTCCCTGCACCGTTCCGTCCTCACCGTAGGCGCCATGGAGCGCCAGCAGCGCGAAGTCCAGCCCTTTTACCGCATCAACCAGCTGTCCGCGCTCCTCAATCACAACCGGCACCGCCTCATATTTGCTCCGGTCCAGATGCTTCATCATCTCTTTCCCGGTATTCAGCGATACTTCGTATTCAGAGGACACTCCGCCCATAATTACGCCTACTTTTAACATATCCCCATTCCCCTTTTCATCTCATCCGAGTAGTAGTTGCCGTGCTGTCCTGCCGATAATCCCGATTCCCCTGCGTATATCGTCATCCGCCACTCTGGAGAAGCCCAGCCGCAGCGTGTTCTGTCCTGTTCCGTCTGTAAAGAACATATCCCCCACCGTAAAAATAACCCCCAGCTCCCGGCACGCCGCCAGCAGCTCTCTTGTGCTGAAGCCCTCCGGAAACGTGACGAACAGATGCAATCCCCCGTCCCCGCTCACCCTGCAATCCGGCAAAAGCTCCCTGCAGCAAGCCATCGTCAGCTCATATTTACGCTTGTATTCCGTTCTGGCCCGTTTGAGATACTTCTCCAGATTCCCGCCGAGCAAATACTGATACAGAATGGACTGGTCGAGCGTCGAGGTGTGGATGCTGCGTGCTCTTTTGACACTTTCGAGATAGTAGATCAGCTCCTGATCCGCCAGTACCCAGCCTACTCTAAGCCCCGGGAACAGCACCTTAGAAAAGCTCCCCAGATAAATCACACTGTTGCCGCCCCCGGCCGCCGCGATCAGCGGAGCCACATGCGAGCCGGAATAGCGCAGCTCCTCGTTGAACCCGTCCTCAATCACCGGCACACCGTAGTCGGCCATCAGCTTCATCACGCGCAGTCTTTTTTCGGGAGACATGACAATTCCGGTCGGATTGTGGTAGGACGGCACGAGGTAGGCACAATCATACATCCCTTCCTCCAGCGCCTGCTTCAGCTCACCGAGATGGATGCCGTCACGCTCCATTGCGACACCACGGATGCCGAAGCCGTTCAGTTGCAGGTTTTTGAGCGCCGTATGATGGGTCGGATTCTCGCACAGTACCTTTCCATGCCGCTGCCCCAGCGCTGACAGCACAATATCAAAACCCTCCGTGAACCCGTTTGTAATCAGCAGATCCTTGCCGCGCATGTCTACGCCCTTGTGCTCCATATATTGCTTCAAATAATCTATCAAAGGCTTATACCCCTTGGCATAGCCATAGTTCAGCAGAACATTGCCTTCTACAGACATCCGCTCCAGAAAGGCGCGTTTTACATTGTCCAGATCGAACAGGCTTTCATCCGGTGCGATGCTGGTAAAAGAAATCGTGTCCTTCCCCGCGCGGATGCCGCGTTTCATAATATCCAGCTCTTCGGCCAGCAGCGCCCTGCTGCTCAGGCGGCTTTTCCAGTCCACGCTCCAGACGGGCGCTGCTGTATTTTCCGGGAGGGCCGCGTTACTGACATAACTCCCCTGTCCCTGTACGGTATAAGCGAACCCGTCATCCTCCAGCGCCATATAGGCGGAGATCACGGAGTTACGGCTGACCTTGAGCAGCAGGCTCAGTTCCCGGGTAGAGGGCAGCTTCTGCTCCCCCTGGAGGGCCCCCCTCAGAATAAGGCTTTTCATATAATCCTTAACCTGCACATACACCGGCCGCCCGGCAATGAGCCTGAAATCGTTAAACATCCGTAAGTCGCCCCCTGTAGCTATCATGGCATAATCTTTTCCGTAAAAAAAGAACCACAGACCCGGCATTTTCCCCCGCCTGTGGTTCCTCCTGGTCCTTCACTCCCCGGTCCGCTGGCTGCTCCGGTAGGCTGTCGGCGATACGCCGTTCAGCTGCTTGAACATTTTGCTGAAATGGTATTCCTCGTAAAAGCCGCACAGCTTGGCAATTTCCCTCACCGGATAATCCGTAAACGTCAGGTAGCGGCACGCCTGCTGGTTCTGGATATGCATATGATATTCCTTCGGCCCCATGCCGGTATATTTCAGGAAAAGCTTGCGCAGGTACGAGGCCGAAATGCCGTACTCCTCCGCCAACTTCTCGATCCGGTGATGGTCCATATAAGCATTCTCAAGCTTGCTCTTAATCCGCTCAAAAGCGGCAAAAGCCCCAGACTCCATCAGATTCCAGTCCGCCTGTACACTCTGGTGCAGCTTATGGAGCAGAATCTGTGTTTTGGCACGGGAAACGGCCGTTCCGGCAGTCTGCCCCGGCAGCCACTCCTGATTAATCTCCCGGAACATAGCGCTGATCTCCTCAGCTTGCCCGGGGCCATACTGGCCCAGAAAGGGAAGCCGCAGTGTCTCAATCGGCCGGACGTTTCTCCAGACCGCATCATAGCCGAGCTCCGCACAATCGAACAGCAGCATCGTGATGCGCAGCGGGGCTTCCATTTCGGAACGCATGGACATTTTGAGACCGGGCTTCAGATAAGCCAGCATCCCTGCCTGCACCTTATGCTCCACATTGGTCCGGAAAAACCCCTCCCCCTCATGAATCCAGTACAGGCTGTGCACATTGACCATGTTGCGGATGTCCTCCCAGCCCGGAAAAGTCACTTTATCCAGCACAAAATGAATATGCACGCTAAGATCATTCAGGTTATAGACATTCTCTTCCAAGCATAGTCTCCCCTTTGCGGCTGCAGGCGCGATTTATACAAGACTTTATTGTTTTTTTCTATTCAATGCCGGAATGGTAAATGATACTATCCATACTAACACGATGCCTGCAAAAGACAATGCCATCGCACAATAACGGGGAGGCGCACACACTTGTTAAGAACTTTTCGTCAGCATAACATCCGCGTAACAGAACTACTGGACGGGCCTTGGGATTTTGCAAAAGATCCTTTAAATGCAGGCCTTGAGGAAAAATGGTTTGAGCGTTTTCCACATTCTCCGCAGACCCTTTACGTCCCTTCCTGCTGGAACAACGAGCTGGGGATGTATGAATATGAGGGCGTCGGCTGGTACCGTAAAAAAATCGTGCTGGCCAGTGAGCAGCATGTCCGGCTGATTTTCCACGCTGTGCAGGGCCACTCCGATGTTTATCTGGACGGGCAGCATCTCGGCTACCACTACGGCGGCTTTACGCCGTTTGAGTTCCTTGTGCCATCCCTGGCTGCAGGAGAGCATGAGCTGATTATCCGCACGGACAGCACGCTGGACCGCTTCACCATTCCGTCGGAGCAGGTGGACTGGTTCCATTACGGCGGTATCATCCGCTCTGTGGAGCTGCAGTTTTTGCCGGACCTCTATATTGAACAGCTGAAGATCGATTATGAGCTGCAGGGTGCAGAGGCTGAGGTGTCTGTTCAGGTGCAGTTGCGCTCTTTGCTGACGACTGCGCTGGCGACCAGGCTGGTGCTCAGTGAAGGTGGGCAGGAATTGCACGCGGAGGATGTGCAGGTTAAGGCAGGACAAATAGTAAACCATGTAATCAAGCTGCGGCTGGCGGATGTCCGACTGTGGAATGTGGGCAAGCCGGAGTTGTATACGTTCCAGCTGCGGACAGAGCATGACGACAAAATTGAGCGGATCGGCTTCCGCACGATCGAGACCAAGGACCACCGGATTCTGATCAACGGCGCCCCTGTCTATCTAAAGGGTGTGAACCGGCATGAGGAGCATCCGGAATGGGGCTTTGCTTTTCCGCCGAAGCTGATGCACAAAGAATTGGATATTATTCTGGAGCTGGGCTGCAACACCGTCCGGGGCTCCCATTATCCGCAAAGCTCCTATTGGCTCGACCTGCTCGATGAGAACGGGCTTGTATTCTGGAGCGAGATTCCAATCTGGGGCTGCTTCCTGCCGAATGAGACCGTCAGCGAGCCGCTGTTCCGGGACCGCGCCCTGACCATGATTGAAGAGATGATCGGGACGCATTATCATCATCCGAGCGTGGTGTTCTGGTCTGTGCACAACGAGATCGATACCCGCACGCAGGAAGCCTATGCATTCACAGAAGCACTGATCGGACTTGTGCGGAAGCTGGATACCTCACGGCTTGTCACCTATGCGACCATGCATCCGCTGGAGGACATTCTGCTGCCGCTGTTTGATGTGATCGGCATCAACAAATATTTTGGCTGGTACGAAGGCGAGGTCAGCGGCTTCAAGGGCATGCTGGAGCAGTTCCATCAGCGTGCGGAGCAGCTGGGAGCGGGTGATACGCCGGTGCTGATGACCGAGTTCGGCGGCGCCGGACTGTTCGGGGATGTCGGCTGGGAGCCGCGGCTGTTCAGCGAGGACTATCAGGCGCATATCGTAACCGAAGCGCTGAACATCTTCCGCGCTGATCCGAAGATCGGCGGCACGTACATCTGGCAGTTCGCCGACATCCGCGGCGACCTGAAGAGCAGCAGCCGAAACTTCCGCGACCGGGCCCGCGGCTTCAACAACAAGGGCCTCGTCAACGAATACCGCAAGCCCAAGCAGTCGTTCCGCGAGGTGCGGCGGATTTATCAGTCATGGACTGACTGAGGATTGTTTGGTGGTTGATGGTTTGTGGTTGGTACTTAAAAGCCTCGCCTGACGGCGCGGGCTTTTTTTAACCTTACAAACAGTCTAACGGACTCAGATGACCTTATCTGCACCAATTCGCCCCCCGGTATAACCTAACGGTCTCAAATGACCTTATTTAGCGCCAAAACACACCTCCGAGGTCATATGACGGTAAATAGCGGCTGCTGAGACCGTTTAGATCAGAAATACCCGCTAAATCCAGCAAGTAACACCTCCTGGGTCCGTTAGCGGAGCCGGGGCCGTAATGAAAACGGGCGGACCAGCGCCCCAATCCAAGGAGCAACGCTGGCCCGCCTGATTTTTTAAATATAGTTACTTAATGAAGGAGCAACACTGTTCTGCCGGACTTTTGCGACATAATCCAATGAATAGCTACAATGCTCCGTTTAGCCTTTTTGCGAAAAATCATCTAACAAAGTTTCGTCACTGCTCCGCCTGGATACACAAACGGCTCCGCCGTCCTGATCAGGATGGCGGAGCCGTTTGTGCAAGCAGGTCTATTTTACTGCAGCTGAATTACCGTTGCCGTTCCCGGAGGGGGAGCGATCCCGGTGCGGAACGTAACTCCCGGCTGTATCTTGGCCAGCAGGTGGCGGATTACGCCGCCGTGTGTGACAATCAGCACGCGCAGCTTCTTCCGTTCATGCCCAAGGATGACGGGTGCGCTGCTGCTTGTCTGCCCGTCACCTCTTTGCTGGTCAGGGCAGCAGATTGTTGACAGCCCGGCCTCCTGCAGCAGGTCTGTCAGGAACTGCTCCAGCCGGGCTGCAAAAGCTGCCCAGGCTTCCCCGCCCGGCGGCGTAACCGCCGCCGGATCATCAATCCAGCTTCTGTACAGCAGATTATCACTGAGCTGCTCATAGGTGCAGCCCTCCCATTCCCCGAAGGACATCTCCCGCAGACGCGGGTCATACACAGCTTGGTCTTCCAGCCAAGGCACTGCTGCGGCCAGCGTCTCCCGGCAGCGCAGCAGATCGCTGCAGTATATCCGCCAGAAGTCTCCGGTTAGCTCCGGCAGCTCCCTGTGTGCAGCCAGCCCGTCCCGTTCCTCAGGCAGCAGGGGCAGGTCACTGCTTCCGAGATAGCGGCGCTCCTTATTCCATTGTGTGTGTCCATGACGGAGTAGTACCAGCTCTAACGGAGGCGTGCCGTGTGATTTTTCCTGTCTCAGGTTATTCAACACACCCCTCAGCCTCCGTTCCATAAGAAGGCTGCTGCTGCACATAGGACCACAAATATAGCGGACGACAGCAGCATTAGCCTGGAAGTGACAATAATATCATCCGGCTCCAGACTGCGCAGAGGCTCGCCCATGTAAGCACGGAACGAGGCTACGCCGTGATAGACGTTCACCCCGCCCAGGCGGATGCCCAGCGCTCCGGCCACTGCCGATTCCGGGTAGCCGCTGTTGGGACTGGGATGCAGGCGGGCATCACGCCGCACCATCTGCCAGCATCTGCGCCAATCCAGCCGCAGCAGCCATGCAGAGAGGGTCAAGAGCAGCGCAGTGATGCGCGCCGGTATGTAATTGGCAACGTCATCTAACCGGGCAGAGGCCCAGCCGAGATTAATGTATTTATCATTTTTATAGCCGACCATGGAATCCAGTGTGTTAACAGCGCGGTAAGCCATTGCCAGCGGAGCACCGCCAAGCAGCGCGTACAGCAGCGGAGAGATGATTGCATCGACAATGTTCTCGGCCACCGTCTCTACCGTGCCACGCACAATTTCCGGACTGTCCAGCTGCGCCGTATCACGGCCGACGATCATGCCGAGCGCAAGTCTGGCCGCCGGAAGATCTCCCTTCTTAAGCTCCGCATAGACCGCCATCCCGGCATCCTTCAGCCCTTTCGAGGCGATGGTTGTAGAGATTAGCCAGGCTTCAGCCGCCAGCGCCAGCCAAGGCGAAATCTGCGACAGCAGCCAGAGCAGCACGGCTGTCACCAGCCAGCTGCCCCCTGCTACCAGCAGGGGCAACAGGACTCCGGCACGCTTCAGGCTGCGCGGCTTGCGGACAAAACGGCGGATTGCCCGCTCCAGTGCGCTAATCGCTTTTCCCATAAGTACAACCGGGTGAGGCAGGCTGCGGGGATCGCCGATAAGGCGGTCCAGTACATACGCGGCAAGCAGCACGATTGCAACCGTCATAGGCAAGTCCTCCATGGCTGGCATAGTGCTGTGCTTATTTGTTGGGCTCGTCTTGTCTGGCCCATCACAGCGTCCATTTGCCGGTTATTAAACATCCGGCGCAGATAAATGCTCATTCGCCGTTCTTCCTTGCCTGCTCCTGGACAGCACGCACCGAGCGGAGGCTGCCCGTTACCGCTGCATACACCAGCCTGCCAATCGCTCCGCCAAGATCAGTCGCTGTACCGGCGTACACATGCTCCGCCCCGTAGCGGCGGCTGCCGCTGACTGCCAGCACGATTGCATCTGTCGTCGTGCCTGTGGCGGTCAGCCCGTTCTCGGGATCGGTGATGCCGAGATCTGCCAGAGCAGCGGCCTTGGCTTCGGTTGCCGTAATGACGGCGTTCACCATCGCCGATGGAGTCAGCAGACCGTCTATGCCAAGCATAATATTGATCGTTCCCGGGCGGTAAGCCTTCAGCACACTCCGCTCCACCCCGGCACGGGCCGCATTGCCCGCAGCTGCAGTCACGCAGCAAAAGATCCCCGCCGAGCCGGTATCCTCCTCGGCAACCGCAGCATGCTCCAGCGGCACCGCCGTCATCAGGCCCGCGCAGCCCTCCTGCGGGTAACCCCACTCTGCCAGCTTGTTCTCCATATCGCGCACCGGATTGCTGCACTCATAGTCTCGGCTGACGTACTGGTTCACAGCCCGCTTCAACCGGTTCATTCCTCCCCCGTACACTGCACTGGAAATACTGTCGGCCTCAGCCGGAAACTCCAGCAGCAGATGCTCCTCTTTCCATTCCAGCACCAGCCCCGGCCACACACTGGAATGGTATGTCCGCGCCCCGCCCGCGAGCTCAAAGGGAGTCTTCACTTCTGCCATACCTAGTCACGCCCTCTACTATTACTTTAGGTTACTTTCAAACTCTAATTACTTTATTAACTCTACATACTCTACCTCGGCTGCCTCAAACATTAATTGGATTTTTGACACCTAATTCCTTCATTTCTCCGCAATTTCAATGATTAGTTGGAAAAACCTCACCTATTTCGGTCCTGAATTCTCATTACGGGCAAAATTGGCAGATTTAAGTGACCTTTTTCCATCTAGTTTCTTCCTGCCGGTAGCTGGCCCCGAAATAGATAACGAAATTCCACTTAGTTGAATTGAATTGCTCAGCGGAGCATGTTTCATCCCTAGAAGTTACCTGCCTCCTGCCAAACTAGGTACCAGGCTCATTCCCCCGCCAAAACCGCCCCCAGCTCCCGCAGCAGCCGGGCGTTATCAGCCGGCCCCTTGACGGCCACGCGGATATGGCCGGCGGCCAGGCCCGGGTACATCGCGCAGCTGCGCACGAGGATGCCCCGGCGGCCAAGCTGCTCCTGCGCGGCCGCAGCTGTCCACCCTTCCGGCAGCTCCGCCAGCAGGAAGTTCGCTTCGCCCGGCGGCACGCTGCAGCCGAGCCGCCGCAATCCCGCCCGCAGCAGCTCCCGCTCTGCTGCGATCAGCTCACGCGTGCGCGCGGCATATCCGCGCCCGCTGCGCAGGCACGCTTCCCCGGCCAGCTGCGCCAGGCCGTTCACGCTCCAGGTCACCTGCTTGCCGCTCATCCTCGCGGCAAGCTCCGGGGCTGCTATGGTGAAGCCCAGCCGCAGCCCCGGAATGGCAAAAAACTTCGTCATCGAGCGGATCAGCACCGTCTGACGGAACCCGGCCAGCTCCGGCAGCAGCGATTGCCGCCGCTCCTCCGGGATGAAGTCGATGAACGCTTCATCCACGGCAAGCAAGGTCCCGCAGGCCTCTGCCTTGCGGGCCAGAAGCCGCAGGTCGTCCAGCGCATACTGGACGCCGTTGGGGTTGTTCGGCTGGCCGAGGAACAGCAGATCGACCTGCTCCAGCAGTCCGGCGATTTCTTCCGCATCCGCCCGGTATTCCTGCTCCGCCGTCCCCTGTACCGTGAGCACCTCCGCGCCGAACTGCTCCGCCAGCTGGCGGTACTCGGAGAAGCAGGGCTCGACGATCCCCACGCGGCGCGGGGCTGCAGCCAGCAGCAGCAGCGCCATGGACTCGGCAGCCCCGTTGCCCACAGTAATCCATTCCGTGCTGACACCCAGCTCGGCGGCCAGCAGTGCTTTTAACCGGCGGTGCCCCGGATCTGGATAAGCGGTGACGGCTGCCGCAGCATCCTGCAGCAGCTCCAGCACGGCAGGCGGCGGGCCAAGCGGATTAATATTAGCGCTGAAGTCAATAAAAGCGATGTCCCTGCCCCCGCCGCCTCCTCCGTAAAGCTCAGCTGCGGTCAGCAAATCGCCGCCGTGGCCATATTTTTCAAGCATCGTTACACTCCCTCTGTTTGTCTCGTATTGAGTTACCCATTGCCCCAATTATTGCCTTCCCGCAGAAGCGCGTCAATGATGGATGTAGGACTGTTTTGCCAATGTAACCGGCTTTCACAAATCGCTCCTGCTCTTGGCCCCCTTCCAGCTCCCAATCCGCTCAACATCGCCTAATAAACTGATATACACTTTCTATTTTGTGAAATGCAAGCTTTTAGTTTAGAATAAATGCAGTAGTTAACCATGTACAGGCGGAGGAATTCACTATGCTCTTTATTGATAACACCGGCATTACAGACGCTTCGATCAACCTGGCCATTGAGGAGTTCGCGCTCAAAAACCTCCCGATGGACGACAGCTACCTGCTCTTTTATATCAACAGCCCGTCCATCATCATCGGCAAGCACCAGAATACAATCGAAGAGATTAATCAGGAATATGTAAAAGAAAACAACATCCAGGTCGTGCGCCGGCTCTCCGGCGGGGGAGCAGTATACCATGACCTTGGCAATCTGAATTTCAGCTTCATCACCAAGGATGACGGCGAATCGTTCCACAACTTCCTCAAATTCACCCAGCCGGTCATCGACTATCTGCAGTCCATGGGAGTCAACGCTGAGCTGAGCGGACGCAACGACCTGCAGGTCGGCGAGCGCAAAATCTCCGGCAACGCCCAGTTCTCCACCCGCGGACGGATGTTCAGCCATGGCACCCTGATGTTCGACCTGAACCTCGATGATGTACAAGCTTCCCTGAACGTGAACCCGGAGAAGTTCAAATCCAAGAGCACCAAGTCCGTGCGCAGCCGGGTTGCCAACATCAAAGAACTGCTGGGCACAGACATGACGATCGAGGAGTTCCGCGACGGGCTGCTGCGCTCGATCTTCGGCATGGAGCCTTCCGAGGTTCCGCAGTACAAGCTGACGATGGATGACTGGGTCCGCATTAACGAAATTTCCAAGGAGCACTACCAGAACTGGGACTGGAACTACGGCCTGTCGCCGAAGAGCAATGTGAAGCACACCCGCAAATTCCCGGCCGGCCTGGTCGATATCCGTATGGACATTGAGGATTCCTACATTAAAGACATCAAAATCTACGGCGATTTCTTCGGCGTAGGTGACGTAGCGGATGTAGAAAATGCGCTGCGAGGCAAGCGTTATGAGAATGCAGAGGTCAGAGAGGCGCTGTCCGGGCTTGATCTGAAGCATTATTTTGGACGGATTGAGCCTGAGGACTTTATCGGACTGGTGTTTTTGGAAGAATAGCCGTTCTGGAATACCTTTTATTCGCAGGCAAAATAGAACCAGCCAATTCCGGGCACCCGGGGTCGGCTGGTTTTTTAATGGAATCCGCTTATGCCTTGGAAAGTCTGCGTTTCCTGTACAGAAGGAGTCCTGCCGCAAAATAAACCATGGTAAGCAGGGTGATCATAATAAGCTCCCTTCCCACATCCGGCAGTCCCGCTCCATCATTCAGAATTTGATTAAAGGCACTTGCAGTATGCGTAAGCGGCAGCAGATCTGTCATGCCAAGAGCGCGCCCGTGTACAGTAATGAGATTCAGCTCCGGAAGGGGAAACAGGCTGCCCGAAAAAAACATCAGTATAAAAAACGGAAAGCAGCCGACCGTCAGCACATCAAACACCGTGTTCAAAAAGCTGGCCACAATCAGGCTCACAGCAACCATGGACATACTCGACAGCACCCCGACAACCAGAACGGCGCCAAAATGCCCTTCCGGTTCATAACCTAATCCAAGGGCCGTCCAGTATGACAGAACAACCGCACCGGAGGCAACAGCCGCCTGGGTAATGCAGATTCCGCCCAGAAAGTTAAAAGCGCCAAGCCGGCTGAGCTTGAGCCTAAGCAGTGTTTTGTTGTCATTTTCTTTAACAATAGAGGCTGAAGCCGTGAACAGAACCATGAGTACAGCAAGGGAGATCAGCCCCGGGACGTAGCTTTCAAATTCGTTTAGGGGCTGCTTTTTCTCAACAAAGGTTTCCTGTATAACGGCCGGAAGCGTGATCTCTGCTGCGCACATTCCCTGCCTGTTCACCTGCTCGGCCGCCCACACTGCTGCCACAGGATACCTCACATTCCCCATACTTCCATAAAAGCTTACCTGCGCCTGTACCTCGCTGACCTTCATTCCTTTAGCCTTAGACGCAAGTGCTGCTGAATAGTCCTCCGGAATGACCAGGCCGATATCGATTTCCTTTTCCTTTACCTTAGCCTGCAGCTCATCTCGATTTGGAAAGCTTCTTACATTAAATACCGGAGACCCGCCCGCCTGCCCATCCATCTGCTCCAGACTGCTGATAAGCTGAGCCGACCCACGCCCCTCATCCAGATTCAGTACGCCCAGCTTATAGGTAACTGCGTCTCCCCCGTAAAAAAAGGACATCAGCAGCAGAAAAAACGGCGAGAACAGCAGCACCATGGCGAGCATTTTCCAGTCCCGGATACTCTCCCTGACGGACTTGTTAACCGCTGCCGCAAGCTTCATTCCCGCAGCCCCCTTCCGGTTAATGCAATGAACGCATCCTCAAGCGTCCGTTTGCGGATCGTCATATCCAGAGTCTGGATTTGGTGAGCCTTTAGCCTCTGCTGCACCTTCGGAATCCATTCAAGAACGCTTCCTCCGCCAAGGAGGAACATTCCATCGGTGTAGGTTTTTTCTGTACATTCCGGCGGCATCGTCTGCAGAACCTTCTCAGCCAGCTCCCTGCTGATTCCGGTCACCCGGAGCTGCAAAAGCTCTCCCGTGCCCGCCTTGGCCTTCAGCCTGGCAGGGATGTCGAGCAGCAGTATTTTTCCGTGATCGATAATGGCTACCCTGTCCGACAGCCTGTCAGCTTCATCCATGTCATGTGTGGTAAGGATTACCGTCTTATCCCGGGCCAGTCCTCTGATGAAGTCACGCACCAGAATTCTGCTCTGCGGGTCCAGTCCCGCCTGCGGCTCATCCAGAATGATCAGCGGCGGATCGTGGACAAGCGCCAACGCGATATTCAGTCTCCGCTGCATCCCGCCTGAGAGCGTCCGGCCGAGCTTGTTTCTTTTGTTCCACAGGCCCAGTGCGTGCAGCAGAATTTCTGCCCGGTTGCCCGCTGCCCTGGAAGAGAGTCCGTAGGCGATGCCTGCAAAACGCAGCTGCTCCAGGCAGGTCAGCAGCTCCCAGATGACAATCTCCTGCGGACATAGTCCGAGCATCGGCTTAATCCGCTCATAGCTGCCGGAGGTCATTGGTATGCCATTGACATGAATCCGGCCTGAGTCCGCTTTTAGCAGCCCGCACAGCATCCTGATCGTAGTTGTTTTGCCGGCTCCGTTGGGCCCCAGCAAGCCGAATACTTCCCCTTTGTGCACTGTGAAGCTTATGTTGTCCACGGCGGACACCGTCCCATACTGCTTGCTCAGACCCGTCACTCCCAGAACCGACTCATTCTCCATGCAGCACCTCTTATTCCATATATTGCAAAATGGTTATATGACCAATTTATCAGAGCTTTTGCGCAGAGGCAGTGAGCTACCGCTCATCGCCCATGCCAAAAAAGCTCCCCGCTGCAGACAGCGGAGAGCCTTATCCTGCCCTTCCGGGCGCCCTACGTTTAGGAGGGGGTAATAACGAACACATAGACAACCAGCAGCAGGGTGAGCACAATGCATACCTTCTCCACACCGCTGCCCTTCTTCGTGCCGGTGCTCATCAGCTTCAGACGAAGCTTGAAGGGCAGCGGCGGCAGCGGGGTAATCCCGCGCTGGGTCAGCGAGTCGGCCAGCAGATGCAGCGCATACGACAGGCCTCCGGCAATCCACAGGCTGCCGCCGTCATTCATGCCGAGGGAGACAAAATACAGCAGCGCCCCCCAGCCGGCCACCGCATACAGGGTATGCGTGATTCCCCGGTGCGGAACAACAGAGGCTACCACGAGTATACAGGCGGCGATGTAGTTCCACGGATCATAATCGTCGGCGAACGCAAACAGCGCCAGAGCGATTAGCAGCATAACCAGCTGCCGCAGCCTTCTGCCCGGAAGGAACGATACACTGCCCACGAGCAGTGCCAGCACGATATGCCATGGCGGTTCAGCGATGCCGGCAAAGTACAGATAAATCGCCGCGCCGATCAACGCCACCTGCAGCAGCCTCAACGCCGATTCCGGCACAGCACTGCGCACCAGCAGCGAATTCGGCTCATCAATATCAGGCAGCAGGGAGCTGACCGCCGCCACAGCAACTGCCGGAATCGTGATTTCGTAACCGAGCAGATTCATCACAGAGAGCGTAATCCCGGTGCTGATAATAAAATGGGATTTGCCCATCATCTTTGAAACCGCCCCTTTCTAAGCTGTCAAAAACAAGAACAAATGTACGGTTACCAAAGTATACTAAGAGAGCGTTTTTTTGTCCAGCCTGCAGTTGCATTATGCGTGTCTAAAGCCTCTATCCGCTGGGCTTCCGTATAGTTTTGGCTTGTCCTCCCCTGTGTTTTAGGATACAATTTGGACAACTTGATACGTTTTCTGTATTTCATGAAAGGATGACGATTGTGAGCCGCTCGCGAATCGCTGATCTCAGCCTGCTGCTTGTAGCGCTGATGTGGGGCTGTACCTTCCTGATCGTCCAGCACGCAGTCAGGGTACTGCCGCCGCTTGCCTTCAACAGCATCCGGTTCACAGGCGCCGCCCTGCTGCTGGCGCTGATTACGGCTGTCTTTTACCGTCATGAATGGAAACAGCTGAACTGGCGTATGGTTATGCATGCCCTGCTGTTGGGTCTTTTTCTGTTCATGGGCTACGGTCTGCAGACGATGGGACTGCTGTACACAAGCACCTCCAATACCGGGTTCATTACCGGCTTATCCGTCGTGATTGTCCCCTTCCTGTCGCTTGCGCTGCTGAAGCACTCCATCTCCCGCTACACATGGCTTAGTGCAGCTATTGCCGTTTCAGGACTGTATCTGCTGACCTTCACCGGCTCGGCATTTTCGCTTGGGCTGGGCGACAGCCTGGTTTTGCTCTGCGCAGTCGCTTTTGCCCTGCAGATTGCCTATACGGGCGTGTATGCACCGCGCTATCCGGCATTGCCGCTGGCAACGCTGCAGCTCGCTGTTGTCGGGCTTCTCAGCATCATTGCCTCGCTGATTGTTGACGGCAGCGGCCCGCTGCTGCAGAGCCGGGAGCTGGTCAGGGAGCCCGATGTGCTGTGGGCGCTGCTGATCTCCATCGGGCCGACCAGCGCGTTTGCCTTCTGGATTCAAACCGCCTGCCAGAAATACACCACACCGTCCCGGGTGGCCATTATCTACGCGATGGAGCCGGTGTTCGCCGCTTTTACCGGACTTGTCTTTGGCGGTGAGAAGCTAGGGCTTTCCGCCGGGCTTGGCTGCCTGCTCATCCTTGCTGCGATGCTTACTGCCGAGCTGAGTCCCGTGCCTGACAAGGACGGACGCTCAGAAGAGAACGCCGTTCCTTTAGCTTCATCAGACGGATAATTTCATTTATACTAGTACAATAACCTTTAGGAGAGAACCCGAATGTACAAACTGATTGCAATCGACATCGACGACACATTAATTAATGATGACAAGGAAGTAACCCCTGCCACCCAGACCGCGCTGGAGCAGGCTGTCGCTGCAGGTGTGGTAGTAACTCTGGCCACCGGCCGTGCTTATGCTTCCGCTCAGGCTATTGCCCGCCAGACCGGCCTCAACGTGCCGATCATCACTTATCAGGGTGCCCTGGTCAAGAACCTGATGGACGAAAAGGTGCTCTACGAGCGTTATGTACCGCAGGATGCTGTACGCAAGCTTTTCCAGTATTGTGTGGAGCATGATCTGCACCTTCAGACTTATATTGATGACAAGCTGTATGCGCGTGAAGAGAACCAGAAGCTGATTGAATATTCCCAGCTGAACCGGACCCAATACTTCATTGAACCGGACTGGGAGAACAAGCTTGTTCCTCAGAAGACCCCAAAAATGCTGATCATCGACGACCCGGCCTACCTGGACGAGCTGTCCCCGATCCTGCGTGAGCTGCTGGGCAATTCCGTTCACATTACCAAGTCCAAGCCCCACTTCCTCGAAATCATGCACAGTGAAGGCACCAAGGGCATCGCGCTTGAGTTCCTGGCAGGCCACTTCGGCTGTGAGCTGTCCGAAACGATCGCTGTCGGCGATTCCTGGAATGACCATGAGATGCTCGAAGCGGCCGGTCTTGGTGTCGCTATGGCCAATGCCATTCCTGCGCTCAAGGAAATTGCCGATTTCGTCACCCTCAGCAACAATGAAGACGGCGTGAAGTATGCGATCGACAAGTTTATTTTGAAGACAGTAGAATAGTTTTTATATGTATAGCAAAAGGGTGCGCTGCCGCCGGTTTTCAACCAACCGGCGCAGCGCACCCTTCTTTATTGATTGCCATCCTCTTATACGGCCGATCTGGGTAATACACAACTCCCACGTCGTCTCGTACGTCCGTTTAAGCCTAAAATTCCGATCCGCGTACCTTCGCATACACTTTGCTGTCATGCAGCTCTCCGTCAAAGCCGCGCATGCTGAGCCGCAGAACTCCATCCAGCTTATAACCGGCACGCTCTGCTACGGCGGCGCTTTTGGCATTGCGTCCGCTGCAGCGGATTTCTATCCGGTTAGCTTCAAGCTCTTGGATGGCGAAATTCGTAATGGCATTCACCGCCTCCGTCATGTACCCTTTTCCGGAGCAGGAGGTTCTGATCCAGTAGCCCAGTTCAAAAGAACGGATACCCCAGTCGATATGGTGAAGTCCGCTGCAGCCTACGAACGTTCCGTCAGTCTTGTTATAGATGCCCATGTGCATGTTAGTACGCTTCAAGTAATTGATCCGCGCTTCCCGGACGAAAATTTCACTTTCCTCAGGCGGCTGCGGCTTTTGGGCGAAGATCATCCACGGCTGCAGCTCATTCAGACTCTCCATGATTGCCGCGTTCATCTCCGCCCCGTCGCCCCATTGCGCAGCCCGGATCAGCAGCCGCTCCGTCTCAATGCTTTCAGGAATATCAAGCAAAATGGGAATTACCGGTTCAGACATATTGTTAGCCTCCTATTTGTCTAATTAAATCTCCTTTCCGGCATTATATTTGGAAAACCTTTTTCTGGAAGTGATAAATCTTATGTGCGGCAGCCTGCCTCTTCCAGCCGTCCAGCCACTCTACCCCCGATCCAGCGTAAGCCTCATTCCCGTAACCGCCAGAGTAACGCCCTCCGGCAATATGTAATCCTTGCGGATGTCCACATCATGCGACATATGCGTATAGACGGTACGGGCCGGCTGGACCACCTTCAGCAGCTCTGCCGCTTCCGTCATATCATACACGGAGCGGGTGGAGAGCTCAGCCGCTTCATAATAGAAGCTGGTGCCCAGCACCAGCAGGTCGGCTCCGTGCATCGGAGCGTACTCCTCCTGTCCGAGTGAGATGGAGTCAGAGCAATACACCCACGTATACCCAGCCTTCTCCAGCTTGTATGCGTAAGAATAGCCGTTCTTACCGTGATTCACCCGCCAGGTGCTGATCTGCCAGCCGTCGAGCTCGATCCCGTCATCGCAGGGAATCATGTCTATGTGTCCGCTCAGCCACGGGTACTGCCGCTGAATAATCGGAATTACCTCAGCCGGAGCATACAGCTCTCCCCGGTGACCCATCCAGCGGCAGGCATCCGCCCATTCCGGAAGCCCGCCGATATGGTCAAAATGGGCATGGGTAATCAGCAGCCTGCGCATGCTGCGCAGCCCCTGCTGCTCCATCTGCCGCCGCCAGTCCGGCCCGCAGTCAATCGCAAAGAAATCACTGCCGTTATCTATAAGCACGGATGAGCGGAGCCGGGCATTCTGCCCGCCTGTTCTCGCCTCCATGCAGGTCTCACAGCTGCAGTACACCCGGGGGACGCCCATTGCGTCACCTGTCCCCAAAAACACCAACGTATCCATTCGCACTCGCTCCTCCAGTTCAAACAGCTAAGATTAGTAACCCTCATTATAGTACATATCGCAGTTCATCTCATCCAGTCTCTCCACTACGCCCCGTTTTCCGCATTAAAAAAGCCGCCCTCCAGCTCTGGAGGAACGGCCCCGCTTATCCATATGTCCGCTTCTTGCAGCTGCCGCCGGCCCGCAAACCAGCTGCTAAATCCCCGCCAGCACCTGATACCAGACGCCGCGCCTCGAATACAATGTCTCCCGGACTTCTGTCCAGCCGCCGAGATAATCGATGCCGAACAGCCCGGCCGGAACCGGATAACGGCTCTCATTGGCGGCATACACCTGCTCGTTCACCGGTCGGAAGCCGTGCTCGGCGAATACCTCCTGCGCAGCAGGTGTCGTCAGATAATCGACCAGCGCCTCGGCAGCTTCCCGCGTGCCGCGCTCATCCACATATTTGTCCACGACAGCCGCCGGATTCTCAATCAGAATCGTATCCTCCGGTATGATCACTTCGTATTTGACACCCTTGGCGATCCGCGCCAGCAGCTCATTCTCATACGTAACGATGACATCGCCTACCCCGTACTCAAAAGCCGCCATCGAGGCCCGCCCGCTTTTATCCAAAGATTCCACATTGGCGTGTACCCGCTCCAGAAAAGCTTTTGCAGCCGCAGGGTCCTTCACTCCGGTCTGCGCCTCGGACATCTTCAGTCCCGCACCATAGATCGCGTTAATATCCCACTGCGCTCCACCGGAGGTTTTCGGATTGGGATAGAGCACCTTCACACCCGGCTTCGTCAGATCGGCGAAATCCTTAATCCCCTTCGGGTTACCTTCACGTGTTCCCAGCGCCACCACTGAACGGGTAATCGTGCCGTCCGCACCGTGCTCTTTCCAGGTATCCGCAACCAGTCCCGCTTTGACCAGCTTCTCAACATCCCCCTCCAGCGCAAGCAGGGTCACATCCGCTTCGAAGCCGCCGGCAATCGCTCTGGCCTGCGTTCCCGATGCTTCGTAGGACTCCTGAAAAACAATCGTCTGGCCGGTCTTGGCCTTCCAGTCCGCTGCAAACAGGGGCAGAATGTCGCCCATTGCATCCTTGACCACGCTGTAGGCTCCGATCACCAGGGTCAAATCGCCCTGCTGGGGAGCCGCTTCACCATCGTTTGATGCTTCACTGTTACCGCAGCCGGCCAGTGCCAGTGCGAGCAATGCCAGCATTAGGGCTGCCAGCCATCCGTGCAGTTGTCTGCTCCTTTTGTGAACCCTCATACCGGCACACATCCTTTACTTAGATAAACACAGGCATCGGATCTTCCTTCAGCCCGTTTTCCTGAATCCAGCTGCGCTCGTCATTGAACAGGTAGGCACGGTGGACCAGCACGGAGATTTCCTGACCCGGTGTAAGCGTCTCTTTCTCAAGCGACCGGTACGTCACCAGCTTATGTCCGTTCACCTCTACCTCCACCAGCCATTCGCTGCCGCGGAAATGCAGATGCTTCACGATGCCCTGCTCAGTGGCTGAGGCCATTTTGAACTCATGCAGATGGCCTACCTCGATATACTCCGGACGGATCAGCGCCTTGGTCGGCTTCCCGCCGCCCGCATTCTTGAAGCCTTTCAGCTCGCTCGTGCTCTCGATCAGTGTCGATTCACCGATAAAGGTTGCCACAAACGGCGTCTTTGGCTCTTTGTAAATATCCCACGGGGTGCCCTTCTGCTCCAGACGCCCCTGATTGATGATCATAATCTCATCCGCTACCTCAATCGCCTCATCCTGGTCATGCGTCACGAAGATTGAAGTAATGCCGACACGTTCGATCAGCTCGCGCAGCCAGGAACGCAGCTCCTGGCGGATCTTCGCGTCGATTGCGGCGAACGGCTCATCCAGCAGCAGCAGCTGCGGCTCAGGCGCAAGCGCCCGGGCAAAAGCCACACGCTGGCGCTGCCCGCCGGACAGCTGATGCGGATAACGCTTCTCGAACCCCTTGAGTCCGGTAAGCTCAACGAGCTCTGTAACCCGGTCACGGATCGTATTCTTGTTCGCTTTCTTGACCTTCAGACCAAAAGCAATATTTTCATAGACAGTCATGTGTTTAAAGAGCGCATAGTTCTGGAACACAAAGCCGATTTCACGCTCTTGCGGCGGAAGGTTGTTAACCGTTTTGCCATGAAAAACAATTTCACCGCTGTCCGGTGTCTCCAGTCCTGCCAGCATGCGCAGAATCGAGGTTTTGCCGCCGCCGCTTGGGCCGAGCAGTCCGATCAGATGACCTTTGGTAATGCCGAAATTGACGTCCTTCACGGCGTGAAAATCTCCAAAATGCTTATTTAGTCCCCGAACTTCTACATGCATCTCTAATGCACACCCTTTCGTCTCTTACTCCATTCCATCAGCAGCAGCAGACCTGCGGAGAAAGCCGCCAGCACCAAAGCCACACCGCCCGCAGCGGTCACATTAAAGTTCTCTACATCCTGATAGACCAGCGTCGTCGCGGTCTGAGTCTTGTTCATAATGTTGCCCGATACAACGAGCACGGCGCCGAATTCCCCCAATGAGCGGGCCACCGTCAGGATCACGCCATAGATGACCGCCCAGCGGATTGAAGGCCATGTCACCTTCCAGAAGGTTGTCCAGCCGTACGCCCCGAGCGTCGAAGCGGCCTCCTCCTGCTGTGAACCGATCTCCTGCAGCACCGGCATCACCTCACGGACCATCAGCGGGAAGGTCACGAACAATGTCGCAATGACCATTCCGGGAAAAGCATAAACAATATTGACCCCAATCTGTTCAAAAAGCGCACCCAGCGCGCTGTCCGGACCGAGCAGCAGGACAATCATCAGCCCGCCGATAACCGGCGATACGGCATACGGCAGATCGACAATGCTGTTCAGCAGGCCCTTCAGCCGCTTGCCCAGCCAGTTCGCCCGCACCAGATAGAGGGCCAGCATAATACCGAACAAGGTATTCAGCAGCGTAACCACCACTACCACGAATCCGGTCATCATCAACGCGTGCAGCGCCTCAGGTCTCGAAAGTGATGCCCAGAATCCGCTAAGCCCATTGCTGAACGCCTCTGTCGCCATTTTACCCAGCGGAGCGGCAATCAGCAGAATGAAAACAAGATAAGTAAGGATAATCCATAGTTTTCTCATGATCTTCTCCCCCGCATCTGCAGCAAATTAATCAGCCAGAGGATGAGGAAGGACAAGGTCAGCAGAATGACCGACACCGCGGCGGCACCGACTGGATTATCACTTTCCACTTCACCGAAAATAAAGACCGAGGACACCAGCGTCCGTCCCGGAATATTGCCGGCTACCAGCACGACTGCACCGAATTCAGCGAGCGCCCGCGAGAAGGCCAGCATACCGCCGCTGATCATTCCCGGTGCCATTGAGGGCAGAATCACCTGCCGGAATACCCGGCTGCTCTTGGCGCCCATCGTATACGCGGCTTCCTCCTCGGAAGGGTCAAGCTCCTCCAGCAGCGGCTGTACCGCCCGGATGACGAACGGGAACGTTACGAAGATCATCGCAATGACAATCGCCGGCTGATGGAATACAATTTCGAAGCCGAGCTTCTCCGCCAGTCCGCCGATCAGACTCCCCGGGCCCAGCAGGAGCAGAATCATCAGACCCCCGACCGCCGTTGGCAAGGCAAAGGGCAGATCAACCAGACTGTTCAGCAGTGCTTTTCCGGGGAACCGGTAACGGATCAATACCCAGGCAATCATCGTACCCAGCAGAACATTAATGACAGTGGCGATAACCGCCAGCTTCAGTGTTAACAGGACCGATTTCCAGGCAATCGGGTCGCTTACACTTTCGATAAAGGTGCTGAAGCCCAGCGAAAAGGAATTGTAATATACTCCCAGTATCGGCAAAACAATCAGCACGACAAAATACAGCAGAATCGTTGTGCGGAATCCCCAGGTCCAGCCCTTGTGTCTAAGCAGCGAATTCAAATTAGAAGTCCCCCCACCTCCGGATATCCGGTCGGTATAGTAGCCATTAAGCCCAGCATTATTCCTATTAATATACTTGGTATTATAATTATCATTACTTTACCAAAGCCGCTTGTGTCCGTCAATTACTTTCGTTCAATTTGGGGTAAACTATAGTATATTTTATTTATAGTACAGGGAGGGGATAGCATTATGTTACATACTATCGAGATTTCGACCAGCAAACGGGACGAATTGCGTGATATTACCCGTGAAGTTATTTCCTATGTAAAAAAGAGCGGAGTGCAAAACGGTATTGCTGTGGTCTACTGCCCGCATACCACTGCAGGAATCGCCATTAACGAAAATGCCGATCCGGATGTTAAGCACGACGTGCTGATGAGGCTGGATGAGGTGTATCCCTGGGAGCATCCGAAATACCGCCATGCGGAAGGTAATACTGCCTCCCATCTGAAATCGATAACAGCCGGTCCGTCCCAAAGCATCATCATTCATGAGGGCACACTGCTGCTCGGCCGCTGGCAGGGGATATATTTCTGCGAGTTCGACGGGCCCAGACACCGCCAGTATTATGTAAAAATTATTGAGGGATAGCATTAAGAATTAAAAATACGGCTCCGCCATTCCAGGGCGGAGCCGCCTCTATATAATATATAGTTTCTATAACACTTTCACTATGCAAAGTTATACCAATGCACAGCTCTAAAGCGGCAAGCCCTAAAAAAGATGTCAGCCTACAAACTGCGGCTAAGTACCTTTATATGGGTAAGGGCGGCCTGTTTTACATCATCAAACGACACTTTATCCTGGATATAATAAGAAATAAATCCGTGCGCGGACAAAAATAATGTTAGCGGAACACTTTGCCAATCCCCGGAAACATAGCCTTCTTCCTTCATATGCCGGCGTACGATGCCGGCGAATAACTCAAAACATCGCCCCTGTTCTGCCCGGCAATAAGCCAGAAGCTCTTCGTCCCGGATCATGAACATAATCTCATACTGATGCGGATGATCCAGTCCAAAACGGATAAATTCCATTACCAGCTGTTCCACCCGGGTCATGCCGGGTTCAGGCGGATTATTCATTGCCTCACTGAGCAGACCTGCTACATGATTGAAGTCTTCAACCACAATCGCGTAGAACAGCTCCGCTTTTTCCTTGAAATGATAATAGAGCGAACCATGGCTGTACCCCAGATGCTGTCCGATGCTGCGCATTGAAATTGCACGGTATCCTTTGGTGATGAACAGATGCCTGGCCGCCTCCAGAATTCTCTCTCTTGACAACTCCCGCTCCACTGCTCTTCTTGCCATAATCTATTCCCCTTCGCTGAAGTAAAGCCGCCGCCCTTCTGTAACCAGCGCTTGCCCCTGGGTAAGATCCGTTATCCATGCTACAAAAGCGTCACCTTCATCATTTCGCGGCAGACACAGCAGCGTCACTGTATCCGTAAAGGAAGTTTCACCTGTTTTGGTGCCTTTGGCACGCAGCTCATTCTCAACCTTGCCCAGCCACGTATAATCGATCTGTACGAAGACCTCACGCCTCAGCACCCGGGTTATGACTTCTCCAGCCTCAAGCGCCAGCACAGCGCCGTCAGCATAGGCCCGGATCAGTCCGCCTGCACCCAGCATAATGCCTCCGAAATAACGGGTAACGACGATTGCCACATTTTTAACTTGTTGGTTGCGGATTACTTCCAAAATCGGTTTCCCGGCCGTTCCACTCGGTTCCCCGTCATCTGACTGTCTTTGAATCTCATCTCTTTCGCCAATCATGTAAGCAGAGCAGTTATGCGTCGCATTGCGGTGCTGCTTCTTGATGTCCTCGATAAATTGCATAGCCTCTTCTTCATTGTCCACCGGCATGACATGGCCGATAAACCGCGACTTACGAATTACGACTTCCCGGGACCCGGGAGAACGCACCGTCCGATATTGTTCAAGCATCCTTAATCCAGTCCTTACCTGTATTTATTAACTTGATATAGTTTAGGAGCAGCCCCGGTATGGTTAACCTATGGACTGCTCCCAGTTACTACATTTGTATGAAAGATCTGCGGTGTGCTGTAGTTCTATTCAGTAAGTCTGGCTTCCAGCTCGGCTTTTTCTTTTTCGTAGCCCGGTTTGCCCAGCAGTGCGAACATGTTCTTCTTGTATGCTTCCACACCCGGCTGGTCGAACGGATTAACGCCCAGCAGGTATCCGCTGATCCCGCAGGCTTTTTCAAAGAAGTAAACCAGATAACCGAAAGTATATGGAGTTTGATCCGGAATGGTTATAACCAGGTTCGGCACTTGTCCGTCTGTGTGTGCCAGCAGTGTTCCCTGGAAAGCCTTCTTGTTGACAAAATCAACCGTTTCACCGGCCAGGAAGTTCAATCCGTCAAGATCGTCAGCATCGCTTTCGAGCGTAATGTGATGACGAACCTGCTCAACCTGGATAACCGTTTCGAAGATGTTGCGGTTGCCCTCCTGAATGAACTGTCCCATGGAGTGAAGATCTGTAGAGAAGTCAACAGAAGAAGGATAGATTCCCTTGTAGTCCTTGCCTTCGCTTTCGCCGTACAGCTGTTTCCACCATTCGGAGACAAAGTGCAGGGAAGGCTCGTAGTTGACCAGAATTTCTGTCGTTTTGCCTTTGCGGTACAAAGCGTTGCGCACTGCAGCATATTGATAGCTCTGGTTGGTAGCTACATCCGGATTGTTGAACTCATCGGCTGCGGCTGCGGCACCCTGCATCATTTCTTCAATGTCAATGCCTGCTACAGCAATCGGCAGAAGTCCTACAGGTGTCAGTACGGAATAACGTCCGCCTACATCATCAGGGATGATGAACGACTCGTAGCCTTCTTCAGTAGCCAGCTTCTTGAGTGCGCCCTTCTCCTTGTCTGTTGTAGCATAGATGCGTTTGCGTGCTTCTTCCTTGCCGTATTTCTTCTCCAGCGCTGCGCGGAAAATGCGGAACGCGATTGCCGGTTCAGTGGTTGTCCCGGATTTGGAGATTACGTTAACGGAGAAGTCCTTGCCTTCAACCAGGTCAAGCAGGTGCGTGATGTATGTAGAGCTGATGTTATTACCTGCAAAGTATACTTCCGGAGTCTTGCGCTGATCCTTAGGCAGATTATTGTAGAAGGAGTGAGTAAGTGCTTCAATCGCAGCACGTGCTCCCAGATACGAACCGCCGATACCGATAACGATCAGGACATCGGAATCATTCTGGATCTTCTTGGCTGCCTCTTGAATACGGGCGAATTCTTCCTTGTCATATGCGGTCGGGAGATCAATCCAGCCCAGGAAATCGGAGCCGGCCCCAGTTTTGTTATGCAGTTGCTCATGGGCTAGTTTAATCGGAGCAGCAAAGTAGTCAATTTCATGCTGGTTAAAGAAGGACAGCGCTTTACTGTAGTCAAAATTAATCTTTTTGGACATCGGTTATGGTAACCTCCTGTTTATCTCTTTGGATTTGACACCGTTTGTTACAACTTTATAATCTAGGATACTTTAATTTGCCTTGACTGGCAAGGTCTTAGGGCACAGCGCCGGCTTTTAGAATATGTTTTTGAGAGTTACATGAAAGCGTTTGCTGATCATACATGCTCTGCTATCCCGGTGGAACAACCCTATGTGCCGTGATAGAATGGTTAAAACACAGCTGGAGCAACGAACCGGCGACAAGCCGCTTCTCCTCCGGCAGCGAAAACCTAAAGAGTGAAGGCGGAGATGGAATGAAACAGATCGGCTTTATCGGACTCGGAACCATGGGGGCTCCCATGGCGGAAAATCTGCTGAAAGGCGGATATCCAGTTACGGTATACAACCGTACGGCGGCAAAATGCAAGCCTTTAGAGGAAGCAGGCGCTGCTGTTGCAGCTACCCCCCAGGCTGCAGCACAGGACAAGGATGTTATTATTACCATGATCAGCAACGACGATTCGATCCGTGAGGTTTTTTACGGAGAGAGCGGCATTCTGGCCGTGCTCAAGCCGGGAGCGGTAATCATCGACTCCAGCACCATTTCTCCGGGACTGGTCAAAGAAGTCGCAGCAGCCGTGGAAGAACGCGGCGGCAGCTTCCTTGATGCGCCTGTAACCGGCAGCAAGCCTGCAGCGATCGAGGGTACGCTTGTATTCATGGTCGGCGGCGAAGCCAGCGTTATTGAAGCACACCGTGACCTGTTTGATACGATGGGCCGCCTGCTGCTGTATATGGGTGAGAACGGCAGCGGCGCCGTGGCCAAGCTGGCCCACAATACCATGGTCGGCATTCATAACGTGGCCCTTGCCGAAGGGTTCTCCATCGCCGTGAAAAACGGCGTTCCGGCTGACAAGTTCCTGGAGCTGGTCCAGAACGGCTCCGCAGGCAGCAAGCAGGCTGAGCTGAAGGGCCGCAAGATCATTGAGAATGACTTCAGCAACCAGTTCTCGCTTGCGCTAATGCTGAAGGATCTCAAGCTCGCATCGGCACTCAGCGATTCCACAGGTGTACCTGCACCGATGCTTGGACTGGCAAAAAGCATGTTCCAGGCCGGATATACCCAAGGCCACGGTGACGAGGATCTGTCCGCAGTGGTGAAGACCTACGAAGCATGGATCGGCCGCAAAATCGGGGCAGATAATACTGCCCGGGAGTAGGCTGCGGCATAGATTTATTTTATTAAAAAGGTGTTCACTCAGCCGTCAGAGGGTTGTGGAACACCTTTTTTTTGCGCCGCTGCCCATCCAATCAGCAGTAATTTGAAAAAATTTATATCTCCGGGCTGCTCACCGGCTCCCTCATCATTTCTCCTGCACCTTCATTTTGAGTTTCCGCTTCCTCTCCTTCATTCGCCACAGGCCATCGCAGCTCGGCCATCCGGCCGTCAATCCACCAGCTTCCTCCAGGAGTATGTGCCAGCAGCCAGCTGCCCGCTCTGCCGGATACCTGAACCGTCTGCGGTTCAAGGAATGTCACTTTAGGAGCATATCTGTCCGGGTATTGATAGGCCGGGACGTTTACCTTTAATTCAGCTGTAGCCGCAATCTCCTCCACCACAGCAAGCTTTCCGGGAGAGGGATGAATCCAGCCGGTGCCTTCTGCCGCCTGTACCTGATACCAGTCACCCTTTTTGGATATCACTTGCAGTCTTTGCGGCTGTATGCTGATACTTCCGGACAAAGCCCCTATTTTGGAGTAGAACCCGGTTTCAGCAAGTACATCCATGGACTGCTGGAGATACTGGACCTTCTGCTTATTCAGCCATAAGGAATGGGACTGCTGCGCAGAATAGAGTCCCACTGCCCGGTTATCATTCCATACGTTCCCGAACTGGCTTAACGGAACATTGCTCTCACCGGCATATCTGGCAATTTCAATGGTAAAGCCGGGCCGGCCGAACTCCTGGATGAACCAGTCCTTATATCCTCCGCCGGAAGGATTTTTCTCAGGAGATACGAGAGCATATCCGGTCATATGGCTAAGAGTCCGGGCTATCGCCTGATCTCTGGCTACATTGCTGCTGAGGGTATTAAAATGCCAAAATATGATTTCTCCGGAGCTATGGTAGGAAATCGTCACCTCCGGATCGATCCGGAAGGTGAAATCCATCATCAGCTGCACCTCCGGCGCCTGTGCGGGTCTTTGCCCCTTATAATTCTGGTACCACGGGTATGAACCAGCATTCCTGATCGCACTCCAGTTCGCCGGATACTGGCGGTTGAGGTCGATGCCCTGCATGTTTGCCTTCCAGCGGGTAAAGTTAGTGCTGTTGCCGTTGTAACGCCGCAGAGTCTGGGCCAGCTCCGGTGTAAGACCTGCCGTCCCCTGCTGGGACAATGCCACCCCGTCGGGATTCACCATCGGAACTATCCAGATACTCACTTCATCCAAAAGCCGGCGCACGCTGTACTCAGAGATGGTTGTATTGTTAACATAGGCCTGGGCGTATGTATCAATCATTTTCATTAATACGGTAGTTGTCATCCATTCTCTGGCATGATGGGAGCCGTTCAGGAACAGTACCGATTCTCCTCTGCCCAGCTTCACAGCCCAAAGCTGCCGTCCATAGGGACTCTGCCCCAATGTCTCCATAGACACCAGATCCGGATAGGCCTTCACTAACCGTTCAATATCTCTTTGCATAATAGTGTAAGAATAAATTTGGTTGGGATTCACAACAGCAGCCGATGCAGAAGCCCCTGACGGTTTTATTGATAATAAGAGGACCAGCAGCATACAACTCCACAAGCCCAGCCGAACCTTATGTACCCGCCTGTACTTCCCCGAACGTATCATTTTTACGCCTCCTACTATTCTATGTACTCTAGCAGCTAGTGGAAGTATAAGAGAATGATAGTGTGTCGTCAATATTCAACATTTTTCTGCGAAAATTTCAACAATGCCGGCGGGCAGGTATAACGAAGGACATTCGCGAATTCCTTAATCCTGTAGATTATTCATAATATTTCAAGGAGGGATTATAAGAATGCTTAGTAGAGGATAACATCATCGGGGGCATGATTGTCTTCTCTTCTCCAGAAGCAGGGGAATGTCACCTGGGACGCATTTTTATTGATCCGCTGCACCAGAACCATGGCTACGGGCAAGAATCATTCCGGTTCCTGTTTCAAACCTATCCCGCTGTCCGTAAATGGACGCTGGACACCCCTTCCTGGGCACTCAGAAACCACTACTTCTATGAGAAGCTGGGCTTCATACGTACAGGAAAAATTACAGGTGAGGTAAACGGCGAAGTCATTATCGAGTATGAACGGGTCAAGTAAGCATACCGTCACCGGTTCTGTTCAGCCACTCCTTTACCATAGCTCCTAAAAGCTCCTCCTGCTCCATATGCAGATTGTGCCCAGCACGGTCCAGGACAGCAAAGGTGGCATGCGGGTATAAATCCAGCAGTCTCCAGGCATCCCTGTACCCTGTCATGGAATCCTGTCTTCCGGTCAGAATGAGGCTCGGTTTAAGAAACGGGGCCATCCTGTCAGCATCAAAGCTAAACGGATATTTGCCTGCCGCCTTGATCCGCTCCATGAATCCGCTATCTGCCAGCTGCAAGGCGCTCACAATCTCACGGTTATAACGCTCCCAGGCAGTCCTGGTCTGCACTACAGCAATAGATGTGAATTCGTCCCGCTCTGCTTCACTTAATTCCTCAAGTAATTCCTTGTCATAGACTGCAGCCTGATGCTGCGGCAGCTCTCTGTCACGCATCTCTGCAATAACACAAGGACATAAAAGAAATAAACCTTCGATAAAATCTGCGTAATTTCTGAGCAGCCCTCTTGCAAGATAGCCCCCGTACGACTGGCCGACCAGAAGAAAACGTTCACCGGGTAGCAGTGCCTCAATCATCATCTCCACAGCCCGCAGCATATCGTCTGAAGACCGAATCCAGTCTGCCGCCGGCGTTCGGCCCATACCCGGTAAATCCACATAGATCCGCCGGTACTGCTGGCCTGGTGAGAATAACGGCTCCAGGCACCCCATCATCATCCGGTGGTCCGGCCCATTTCCATGCAGAATCAGAATAGGCTGCCCTTCTCCTGCTTCCTCATAGTTAAACGTTATGTAATCATTAGAGTACAGCAAAGCGATCAGCTCCCTGAAACAAGTATTATGTAATAGAAACAGTAACTGTCCTGTCACAAAACAAGAACATCAGTTCCTGTTTAATATACCAAATACCATTATTTTGGACAAGGCTTATTTTCCACGCCTCTGCTCGCTAGAGTAAAGGGCTGAATAAATTCAGCCCCTCCTCATCAAACCGTACGTGAGGTTTTCCCTCATACGGCTTTCCGATGTTCGTCATTCATGGGCATGCAGCATTCTGGCCTTGGCCCATGACCTAGTTTCCCCTGTCGAGTTCTTGAGTGTTTTCTTGCGTGTCGTTAGCCGCTTTGGGCATTCACGGACTCGTACCTCTTGGTGAAACATGAACAAAGCAGGGCTCCTTCCCTCCCTAAGGTTATGTTGTCCTTAGGTTCCTTGGTACTATGAGCCCCTCGGACTCCCTTCCCACAGACGATTCACTTCGTCTTCTGGACTTATAGAACGTCTCTTTACGGGTTTCTAAAA
>NZ_FNDX01000052.1 GCF_900099765.1 Paenibacillus typhae
TACGTTCTTCTCATTTCGCCCATAAAAAATCCCCTCCATAGTAGACAGATTAAACGGCTTGCTTTTTTCTGTCTACTATAGGGGGATCATATCAATAAGCTTGGGCTGTTTCTTTTCTTAAACCCTACGGCTCCCGCGGAGCCTCAAATGTATGCCCGCAGTTTGGACAAAACCGTGCGTCCGCCGGCACAGAGCTGTTGCAGCCCTTGCATATTTTCACATCGCCGAGTGCGGAGATCTGCTCCAGGTTGGCTTCAATTTCGGCTTTCAGCGCAAGGATACGGCTCATGTTAACCGCATATGCATCTGCCTGCAACGGCGAGCCCTGGAGAGTAGCTTCAAACAGCATTTTGCCCATACTCTGATACTGCTTGTCGATTTCACTCTGCTTGCCGCTGTTCTGCAATTTGAGGCGGTTTACCTCAACGACTGTCTTGGCTTTGTTGCCAGCCTCGGTCACACCTGCCTTGAACTTATCAAAAAAACTCACTTGGCACCCCTCATTTCCTGAAAATGTCGTTTGCCCTTAAAATTCGTCAGGAAGCGCAGCTTCCCTGCTATGTTTATTCACCATAACCCAATGATAGCCCTGACAACCCTCCGCACTACAGCCTCATGTCAATTGTACAAATCAATCTATCCTTCCTTCATCATAACGTATCTGTACAACTTTTAATATTTTCATTCTATTGCTGGACTGCAACTGGGAGATAAATTATAGTAGTCTGAGGAATAATCTGTAAAAAGGACGTGGGCCTGCTGATGCTGACTGCACTGATCACTGCTGTACTTATAGCATTCTCATTTAAAATCATTGAACAGCTCATCGGACTATTCAGCAAGCATCATATACGATTCGCCGTTTATTACTGGGGAGCTCTGCTTATTGCCGCGAGTCTGGTCAGCAAGGGCAATTATGTCTACAGCCTGCCGCATGATTTTCTTGCCGTACTGCCGCTGTGTCTCCTCATTCTGCTCATTAACGGACTGGTAGCCAGACGCTCTGGCTATTCACCCGCAGGCCGGTTCAATACCTTTAATTTTATTATCGCCTATCCTGTACTTGAGGAGATTGCCTTCCGGGGGCTGGCCCTGCCTGTGCTTGCCCGTCATGAAAGCTTTGGCGCCTTATCCGGACTGGAGCTGGGTTATGACCTGATTCCGCAGCTCAGCCTGGCGGTGATTATTACGGCCGTTCTGTTTGCTGTCTCTCACCTGCAGTACTATAGGCTCAATGCCGAAAGCATCCGGTTCATGGCGTTTGCGCTGAGCGGCGGACTGTTTTTCGGGCTTGTTGCGCAGGCGACAGAGTCGATACTTTTAACCATTTTAATGCATATATCCTTTAACGCCTCCGCAGCACTATATTCTTATAACAAGAGAAAGCCGCCCAAACAAGTAGAAACGGCCATGCCGTCCTTCAGAGAAGGCGGTAACCGTTTCTGCAAGAAATATAAGGATTATTGATAGCGTAAAACATATAAATTCTTATATTTAAAAAAAGAGTACCGCTCATCACCTACAGAGCCAGTGCCTCTTCTGTAATTCTTCTGATATCCACCGGAGACAGCGTCTCCTCGTTCACCATATCCGGCAGGATCTCTGCCAGGAAATATTCCACGCATTTCAGGTCAATGTTCTTGATCTTGATCAGCGCATTGCGGTACATCACCACAAATTCCTTCTCCGTATTGCCCCGCTGCATCTCCGCAAAAGCCTCATACACCTGATCCATTTTATCCGCGACCTCGAGAATCAGCCCCTCCAGCGACTCATCCTTGCCCTCACGCAGCTGCTGGACGAAGATGCTTTTGAACTCCTCCGGGATATGCTCCTCAATAAAGTTATGGACCATCCCTTCCTCAACCTGCTGGATCAGCGACCGCAGCTGCAGCGAGGAATGCTTCACCGGCGTTTTGATGTCCCCGATAAAAATCTCTCCATAATCATGGCTGCTCGTTATCTCATAAAGCTTTTTCCAGTCGATCACCGCTCCGTTTTTCTCTTCAATATCAGCCAGCGTTTTGGCGTATTGCACAACCTTCCAGGAATGGGCGGCTACGCTATGCTCCTCAAACTTGAACTTACCCGGACAGCGGATAATCCGTTCCAGCTCATTCAGTGAGCGAAAATACTTATGAATCCCCATGGCCAGTCCTCCTTATTCTTCAAAGTCTTAACCGGAAAGTGAGTTTCATCTCTTGGAGACGGGGAGGTAGAGCTACCTACAGTATAGGCCGGGAATGTTAAGCGGAAATATAACCGGATGACTCCTTATGTTAAAAGAGTACCTTTTGCCCGGCTGGCCTGACCAGCTCCGGCCCCGTCTTTTTGCGGACCCCATCCCCGTCTAAGGTCTGGATTCAAAAACAGTCCCCAGTCCGTTTTGCGCAGCTTCAAATCGCCGTACAATGAACACATAGATAACGGATATTGAGAAGCCCCCTTCGGGTGTATCCATAACAAGAGAGGAAGATTATTAATGAGAAAATTGTACCGTTCCACTACTGACAAGATGTTTACAGGTTTATGCGGAGGGCTGGCGCGCTACTTTAATCTGGATACCACCCTCGTGAGACTGCTCGTCGCAGCCGCTGCATTTTTCAGCTTCGGTACCGTCCTGTTCATCTACATTATCGCCAGCATCTTTATTCCAAAAGAGACTTACACCAGCTTTACAGACAGCTTCGATCACTATTAATCGATAATGATATAAAGGCCCGGCATAAAGAAAACATCCAAAATTATAATTTGAAGGAGAAATGAACATGAGCAGCATATTTGAACGTATTACAACCCTTACCAAGGCAGCTATTCACGAAGGATTGAACAAGCTGGAGGACCCGGTACTGCTGACCGGCCAATATCTGCGCGACCTCGATGACAAAATCAGCAGCGCCGAAAGCAAGCAGCGTGAGCTGAAGGTTACCGCAAGCGTACTGGAACGCCGCAAGGCCGAGTATCTGGTGCAGGCGGACAGCAGCGAGGCTGCCGCAGTCCAGGCCATGAGCGAAGGCAATGAACCGGCAGCCAGAGCCGCTGTAACAGCCAAGCTGCGTTATCTCGAAAGTATTCAGGAGACAGAAGCCATTCTCGACGAAACCCTGCAGGCCTTGGCCGCTCTGGAGGTTAATCTGCAGAATGCCAAAGCAGAGCATGCCCGGCTGAAGGCCAAAAGAGCAGAGCTGGCCGAACGCGCCCGCAAAGCTGAAGCAAGTAAACGGGCCGCGCAAAACAGTGCAGCTTCCCACACAGGAGCACCTGTGTACGGTCACGTAATCAACGCCGGCGCCGCCTCCCGCGGCTTCGAGCGGATGGAAGACAAGATCAATGAGTGGGAAGCGCAAGCAGGGCACTCTGCAAAGGCTTCCGCCCCTGTCATCGACCCTGCTCTGCAGGGCGCCGTGGAAGCCGAGCTGGCCCGCCTGCGCAGCAAGCAGTCGGACAGCGGTAAGTAAGTCAGGGCACGAAATTCTTTGTAAAAAAGGTACTGGCCGTTTTATCGGAACAGTACCTTTTTGATGTTAAGATTGTAGTATCCGTTTGTCCTTAGCAGCCTTAAGCCATTGCGGAAATTCATTCAGCAGCCTGTCATACAGCTCCTCATCTGTAACCTCCTCAATCCGGTCCAGATGCACAAAATCCGCATTGTCCACGACACGCCCGGTCATGTTATCCAGCCCCTCCAGCACTTCGAAATCGGAGTTCCCGATCCCTACAAACTGCCAGAAAATCGGCTGGACGGCTGCATTCCTAATGACTTTTTTCGTAGCTCTTACGACACCTCCGTCATTGATAAAAATAATAAAGACCGGAGCTTTATCCTTCTCCTCTTCCTTCGTATATTTGCGGATCACGTCCTCCATAACGGGAGGCTCATTATTAAATCCAAATTTATGAATAGAGCGGTTATTCAGGATATGCCGTTTGACGTAATCACCGAAATCCCGCTCCGTTACCGAATCCATCCGGCTGAACTCATTATCATACACCCAGACATCCAGCACACCGTTGTCATCGAATTTGCTGGCTACAGCGAGAATCCGCTCAACTACTTCCTGCACCACGCCTCTGGCATAAAGAGTCCTCATGGAGCCGCTGATATCCAGGACTATGCCTACTCTGGCCGTTACGCCGGTCAGCTGCTTCTTTTCGAGGGTGAGCTGGACGATTTTTTTGCGCAGGTCGATCTTAGACAGGACAGGTGGATTTAAAGCCTGTGCCGATGCTGCTGCAGATGATGCTGATGCTGCCTGCGGGACAGACGGGTTAGCCGGAGCTGATGAAAGGGGCTGGGAGGATGGATCGTTAGAAGCTGCTGCTGGCGTTTGTGCAGACGGGCTGGCGGATGAAGAGGCCGATGCAGACAGCTTGTCCGGCGCAGCTGTATTATTACTCCCTTTAACAGCCGTTTCCGCTGCAGCCGCAACCTCTGATGACCCGGTTGATTCGACTTCCAGTCCATAGTTCACACACAGCGCAGCTAGCCCGCCGTTAAACCCGCTGCCGACAGCACTGAATTTCCACTCCCCATTATGCCGGTATAACTCGCCCACTACTATCGCTGTTTCCTGCGCTAAATCAGAGCCATAATCAAAATGGTGCAGCTCCTCGCCGCTCTGCCGGTCCAGCAGCCTGACATAGAGGCCGGACACATCCTTCATCCGGTGGTTCAGCTGCTCACCTTCATAGATGGTTAGTGTCAGCGCGATCCGGGCAACCTTTTGCGAGAGACGGGGCAGCATGACGGTAATGCTCTCCTTATCGCCATTTCCAGCAGCTGCGTGGTTGACGGAGCCATCCTGAGATACCGGGTTTCCATAAAAAATAAAATCCTCATCCCGCTCACACTTCCCCTGCTCAGACAACAAAAATGCGGCGGCATCAATCCCCATCTCGGCATTCCGGGCCGTCCATCCGAAAGATAATATAAGCTCGTTTAAGTCCCTGCCCTTGGTCACATCCGTTTTCTGGCCTTTCAGCAGCTGCATTCGCTCATCTCCTTAACCTATTGGCATTTTCCAAATATTCATAGTTCAGGAATAGCATACTATCCGGGTTTTGTAAATTCAGCAGATTGTATTTACTCTTTCACTACTTTAATATTAAGGATACATATGATAGATAAGGGGCTTTACCAATGAATTTTACTGCAATTGACTTTGAGACCGCAAACTCCAGCCGATCCAGCGCCTGTTCTCTTGGACTTGTCCAGGTTAGAGACGGTGTAATAACGGCCGAGCATGTATGGCTGATCGATCCGCGCCAGCGGTTTGACGGCATGAACATTGCGATCCACGGCATCATCCCCTCCATGGTTCAGGGACAGCCTACCTTTGAGGAGCTTTGGAGCACGGTGGAGCCGTTGCTGCAGGATGAGATCGTCGTGGCCCATAATGCCGCGTTTGATATGAGCGTTTTGCGCTACTGTCTGGATGCTTCGGGGAACCGCTACCCTGATTTTCAATATTTATGCACATACTTACTCGGCAAAAAAATGCTCGATGAGCTGCCGTCCCATAAACTGAACGTCATCTCCCAGCATTTCGGCATCAGCCTGAAGCACCACGATGCGCTGGATGACGCCCGTGCCGCCGCACTGATTCTGCTGAAGCTGATGGAGCAGGATCAGAAGTTTGAGCCGCTCCTGCTGGCAGACAACCAGGGCTACACCGCCGGTAAAATGTTCGCAGGCGGCTACACCCCGTTCAAATCGCCGCCCAAAAAGACGCCGCGAAAGAAGCAGCCGGCCAAGGCACCTGCCTTACCGCCAGCTTCTCCGTCTGTTAAGCCTTACTTTTGAGGAGAGCTTGCCAGTCAGTCGGGCCGCTGCTATTTAGGCGGCCCGCCTCCATGTGCGTGGGCATTAGTTGGAACCTGCACGCTTTCTGCACGTGGCAATAACGGGATTTTTCCCCTTATTGCTGCCATCCCGCCTCATACTAGCGGCGAATCACGCACATGTATGACGCTAAATAGCCCCTGCCCACAACTGCCGGCCCCTTACCTCCCCGGCCGATGCCCACGACAAAAAGCAGGTTCTCCCGAAACCGGGTGAACCTGCTTTTTGCTGCGGCTGCAGCCAAGGATAATTTAAGTTAATATAGCTGCTTACAGCTTCAGCCGGTACACTGCTTTATTCTCCAGCCCTCTGATAAATGGAGTCCATTCCTCCGTTTCCGGCGTGGTATCTAGTGCGTCCTCCACCATCTGCAGCTTGGCATCCATCGCATCAATATGATGCAGGGCGACTGCCTCGGCTGTCTGCGGCTGAACCGGGCTGCCCCATTCGCCCAAATTGTGGTGCGACAATACAAGATGCTGAAGCGCGAGCACCTTTTCCGACTCCAGATCAATACCTGTACGTATCGCCGCTTCGGTAATCCAGTTCGAGGCCATGGAAATATGGCCGATTAGCTTGCCCTGAACACTGTAATCTGAAACGATTCCAAAGCTTGAAATCATCTCCTCCGGCTTGGCGATATCATGCAGAATAATGCCGGCCCTCATAAGATCCGGGTTCAGAAACGGCCGCTGCTTGCACAGGAAATCTCCGATTTCGAGCATACGTACCATATGATAGGCCAGTCCGGCATAATAGGCATGATGATGGGTTTTGGCCGCCGGATAATGCATCAGCTTTTCCTCAACCTTACCGACACAAAAAGCAACGAGCGCCGAGATTTCCGTATCGGTGATACTGGACATTGCCCCTTTGATTGTATGCAGCAGGTCCACCGGACGGATCGGGGCCGAACGGATGAACTCAGTCAGCGATACACCATCTGATTCCTCAGCAAGCCTCATCTTGGTAATCTTGATCTGCAGCTTTTCCCGGTAGGTATGGGCAATCCCGCGTACCTTCACCAGCGACATCGGAAAAAAGGTTTCTTTATCAGCTGTGCTGACATCCCAAAATTTGGCAGAGATCTGCCCACTGGAGTCACCGAGTACAATATCGAAATAATCCTTTGGAGGAGTACCGTTGGTTTGTTTGATTGCCAGCTCTCTAAGGAGATAAAAACCGGTAAATTCATCCTGTGGAGATAGTTGCTTGATAAGTGTCATGTTGGAGCCTCCCGTTACTAACAGGCACACATACCTGCTGTGTATAGTAAACTTTGTACATTGACTGCGAAATCCCTTTAAATACTATACGAATTTCCATATGAAATATGCCGCAGTAATAATAAGTCTACTATAATATAACCGAATAATACACTAAAAGGGGCTGCCCCCCGCCATTTGCACGGCTGAGGACAACCCCTTGCTAAAACTCATTAATACTTACTTGCCTGCTGCTTCCAGAGCCGCCTTGATAGCTTCTACAGCTTTGGCAGAAACAGCTTTTTCAGCATCGTTGGCGCCGAATGCAGCTGCTTTGTATCCATACTTGTGCAGGCTGTTGCCGGTCGAAGTGGACTCAATTTCACTCTTCACCGCGAGTTGAGCGGCTGTCAGGTATTCAGGAGTCTTAACTTTTCCATTAGCATCCAGATAATACACAAGCATTGCTACAGGAACATTGTTCTTCACAGTAACCATAACGTTTACGGATTTGTCGGTGCTTGCACCGATGAAAATACCGTTGAAGTAAGCCGCTTTGTGCGCTTCTTCAACTTCAGCTTTACCGTAAGCTCTGTCTACTGCTGCTTTCAGAGCGTTGCTGCTGCTGGTTGCACCGGATACGGCATCAACCTCTTGCACACCTTCTCTGGTACCGGCAGCAAGGAAGCTTGCTGTCAGCTGCGGGATCGCTTTTTGCACTTCTGCATAAGCGGCCTTGCCCAGGTCTACCATGTTCATGCCTACGCGGGACAGGACTACGTTTACGATTTTGCCGTTACGCAGGGTAACGTCAGCTTTGTTCGTACCTTTATCATAAGCGTCACCGTATGCGGTGAATGTGCCGTCTTTGTACTCGCCTTGTACTTTGGAAGCATTAGCCAGCGCGTCAGCCAGAGCTGCTCTTGCTGCTGCGGTCAGCGCTTCCTGGCCTGTAACATCGGCAAGTGCTACACCCTTATCAAGCAGGCCTGCTTTCAGCTGGTCAACCAGCGTCTTTTGTTCTGCAGTCAGTTTGGCGTCAGCAATCAGCTTGCCGTCTGTGCCAAACAGGCTCAGTGTCAGACCGGTTACTTCATCAGCTTCAATATCAGCCAGCAGCAAGATTTTGGATTGGTTATCCACGCCTGCAAATTTACCGTCGAAATATTGTCCTTCAGTCGGAACCTTCAGCGCTTTCTCGAATGCTCTTTCTACAGCCTGGTTCCAGCCGTGACTGCTTTCGGTAGCGCCGGAAATACCGTCAACCTTTTCATCATAATTAGCGATATAAGATCCGTTTGCCAGCAGCTTGGCAGTCATCGGAGCATTTGCTTTTACCACTTCAGCATAAGCAGTTGCACCTCTGTCAATCAGGTTGGTGCCAAGTCTGTACAGCTTCACATCTACAAGCTTGCCGTTTCGGATAATAATATCCGCTCTTTCTACGCCTACGCTTCTTGCAGTACCGTAGGAGGAGTAGAATCCGTCAATATAAGCGGATGTGTTGTTGATTGTAGCGTTCTGCTCTGCATCCCAGAATGCGTTGATCGCAGCTCTGGATTCCGCTTCAAAGCCTGGAACCGCCTGTGCGGAGGAACCTTTAGCCAGCAGTGCAGGAGTGATTGCAGCAATTGCAGCAGTCTGCTCTGCAGTGTAGTTCTTTTCGTCTACAAAATCACCGGCGGCTGTCAGAGGGTACAGCTTGACAGCAGTAAGGCTGTTCTCATCAAAGGTTGCAAATACAGCGTATTTGCCTTCAGGGTCGATACCCATATGGTCACCTGTGAAATAGGTAGCATCAGCAGGTTTTACTTTAAGCGCTCTTTCAAACGCTCTGTCAACAGACAGCTTCCAGCCGTTGCTGCTGCGGGTTGCGCCGGATACGGCATCAACTGCTGCTGCGCCGTCTCTTGTTTTGCCGAGGAGCTTATCCTTCATCAGGCCGTAAGCTACCCATACGCCGCTGTAGTTGTCGCGGACATTGCGGTCGATCAGCTTAGGGCTTGTTCTCATCAGCTCGAGATCGGCAATCTTTCCGTCCTTAATGGTAACCTTAGCACCTTCAGTGCCTTTGGAGTAGGCATTGCCGTAAGCAACATAAACTCCGTCTTTATATACGTTCTCTTTAACCGTTACAGGCTTCGCAGTTGCAACCGGTTTGGCTGTTGCTTTAGCAGTTGCTGCCGGTTTAGCAGTAGCTGCAGGCTTAGCAGTAGCTTTGGCAGTAGCAGCAGGCTTAACAGTTGCCGGCTTGGCTGTTGCTTTTGGTGTTGCAGCAGGCTTCGCAGTCGGCTTCGCTGTTGCTTTTGGCGTAGGCTTAGCAGTTGGCTTTGGTTTGGCTGTTGCCTTAGGTGTTGGCTTGGCTGTTGGCTTAGCTGCCGGTTTGGCTGTAGCTGCCGGCGCTTCCTCCGAAGCGGCCGAAACGGCATCCACAGTCAGCTTCAGAGCCGGTGCGTTAATGGTGTAAGCGAATGGCGCAAGCAGTAAGGCTGCGCTGATAGTCAAAGAAAATAGTTTTTTCAATGCGTACTCTCCTTTACCTAATCCCCAGTAGTATATAGCTCTTCAAAACAATCCTCCTGCCGGTCTTCTCCTGTCCTTTCTTACGAAGAACAACCTGTTTCTTCATAAGAAAACATCCCCCCTCTCCCGTTCGTGCATGACCCGCTACCTCTCTCTTGAGAAGACGCTTTTTCTTGTTTTGCTATCAACTGATACATAAGGTGAAAAAAATCACATAAAAGGTGAATTAATTCACATAAAATTTAAAAACCTCAGCGAGGTAATTTCTGGCTTGATGGTAACAAATCCCGGCTTCTTTTCTCTGTATATAAAATCACACACCCTATAAGAAACATCACTATTTGTGTTTAACAGAAAAAAAATATTTTTGAAAACTCTCAATTTCTCCCATTTACTCCGTCTTATGATAATCCTGTGATTTTACGTATTGTGCACCCTACAAAAGCTATGCTATTTTTAAACGATGTCATGTTTAGGAAAGGAGCATCTCCGGCAATGAACCAGTCGCTTATAGGGGTCATTCTCGCCCAAATCGGAACACCTGCTGCCCCAACCGCCAAGGCTGTCCGCCCTTATCTTCGCAGATTCCTGTCGGACCGCCGGATCATTGATTATCCGCCTATACTCTGGCAGCCTCTGCTGCGCGGGATTATTCTGCGTGTTCGTCCGCGCAAGTCCGCAGCGCTCTATAGTGCTGTCTGGCATAAGGACGGCTCCCCTCTGCTCCTGTATTCGCAGGCTCAGCAGAGCCGCCTGCAGGAACTGCTCGGCAGCCGTTTCCGGGTCGGGCTCGGGCTTGCCTACAGCCAGCCGGGCATGGAACAGGCCATGGCCTCACTCGAAGCTGCCGGCGTGCAGCGGATTATTGTCGTTCCTTTATTCCCGCAATATTCATCCACCACCACCGCTTCTGTCTATGATGCTGCCTGCTTCGCCGCTCTCGGCAGAAAAAGCGCCTCAGGCCCGGTAACCAAACGTTTCGTACCCGCCCTGCGGTTTATTGATACATACTATGATGCACCCGGATACATTTCCGCCATGAAGCAGCACCTGCTCCGCCACTTACAGGCGTTAACCGCTAAGCCCGATTTCGCCGTGCTCTCCTTTCACGGCATCCCCCGCAGGTATGCGGAGACGGGCGATCCTTATCCGGAGCAGTGCCATGAAACCGCCCGGCTGCTGGCAGAAGCCATGAATTGGGAACCGGGAAGCTGGCAGATCAGCTTCCAGTCACGGTTTGGCCGGGAGGAATGGGTCGGCCCCTCTACGGAGGAAGTCCTGAAGAGCCTTGCGGAACGGGGGTTCCGCAGGCCGATGATTTTCTCGCCCGGCCTGGTGACCGACTGTCTGGAGACACTGCATGAGCTGGCTGTCGAAGGACGGGATTTTTATGTATCTGGCGGAGGGGCCGCAGAGGATTTCCTGACCGTCCCCTGCCTGAACGATAGTGCGGAATGGCTGGATTTTCTGGCCGGACTGGTCAATGACAATGCCCGGGGCTGGCTGCCGGCGGCTGTTGATCCGCCGAAGCCCGAGAACCGCACCTGATTCCGAAGTCCTTGCCAACCACCTTAACACCGGAAGCTAATATTAACCCTTTAATGTAAAAACCGCTGCCTCCGTCAATACAGCACGGAGCAGCGGTCTTTCGCCTGATGCTTACGCAGTCAATTGCTTGTACTTGGCAGTCAGTTCCTCAAACCACACTTTATCCTGCAGGGATAGGGCGAAGTCAATCAGCTCGGCAATCTCGGACGGCTGCAGGTCAGGAGTATCATTGAAGCTTACCTCTGCTGAAGCAGTCGCTGCGCCCTCCGCCCCTTCCGCAAAATCATAAGAAAATCTGAGCTTAATGTCACTTTCCATAAATTCGTTGCGGAGGAAATACAGCACCTCGCACATCAGGACCGGTCTGACGTGATTCTCGAACACACAATCCATCACCTTAGCCCAGTACTGCTGGTTGCTGAGATGCAGCTTATCATTGGTCAGCAGATATTGCTCACCCTGAAAATCGTTAACAAATCTGAGCTCAAGAGGCTCCATTTTGAAGATGCCGGCAATTTGCTTCATTGTGATATTCACAATGTCCTGTGTTCCTAATCTGATCATCTCATACACCCCGTTCCATATATTTAAACTTTCTGCGGCTTGTCTGGTAGTCGGCAATTGGAAAACAATTATAATTAATTTAAAAGTATTATCGTCCATTTCTACAGGATTGTTAATGTTTTTTATCAATTTCGACAAAAAAATGTTTCAAATTGTGATGAATCGGTTAATATTATGTTTTTTATGACAGAACTGTAACCATTTACGCTTTTTTCGGCAGCAAAATAACCCCTCTGCGAGGAAAAATTGCAATACAGAGCGAGGGTTGCGACAGAAATAAATACTATTCGGCTTAAGGAGTGAAGAGCAGCCCGTTGTCCCTAACCGCGCTTACGGATATGAACAGAACGGACAGAACTGGAAATGTAATTACGCAGACACGTTTGCCACCGGTGCGGCTAATGTTTTCTCTTCCTTAGAGGATTTGACAAAAGTGGGATGTTGTAAGGTTCTATGAACAGCAATTCAGTGTAAATCTGCTCTGTAATTCAGCCAGCCCGGATTGGTCAGAGTCTTATGCGTTTATTGAACGTTTGTATGGTGAGTTTGGTCAGGCAGGAATCTGAAGATAACAGCAGCCGGGTCCCATCTCCAATCAATTCACGGCTAGGCCATAAAGAAAATCACCATGCAGCCTGTCTAAATGGAAAATCGCCACCTAATTCCCCGCGGAACCCCGTTATCTGAAAACTAAGTGGATAAACACCTCCTAAATTCTCCAAAATTGTATCCAATGCAGTAAATGACCCGAAATAGTTGGCGTTTTTCCACCTAATACTCACTAAAACTGCAGAACGCGGAAATTAAGAGGCGAAAATCAAACTAATTTAGTTTGAGCTATAAAAAAATGCCTCCAGACCGGAAACCGGCTGAAGGCATTTTCTATACTATGGAGCTATTGCTGCAGCCGGCCGGTCAGCTGAACAAGTTCACCAGCTGAATGCCGTCTTCCGGCGAGATCCGTACCAGACCCTTGTCGGAAATCCGTAGGGTCGGGATAACGGCAAGCGCCAGCAGGGACAATGTCATAAAGGCATAATTCAGCGTGCAGCCTGAATTATACAGCGCCGTACTGATCGCCGCAGACTGCGCTGCTGCCACTTCAAACGGCTCTGCCGACATCAATCCGGCAATCGCCAGCGGGAATAAAGTGGTATCTGACTCCGTAATGACAGCTACGCCGCCCTGGGCTTCGGCAACAGCAGCTGCCGCTTTTGCCATCAGGACATCGCTATTTCCGATCACCAGCACGTTGTGGCTGTCATGGGCAACCGTCATTGCTATCGCCGCCGGCTCATGGAAGCCGATGCCTTCAACTACCCCGACCGATTTGTTGCCGGTTCCTTTGTGCCGCTCGAACACAGCAATTTTGCAGAGGCCGCTGCCGACCTGCAGCTCCCCGTTCTCCACAGGCAACTGAACGATCAGCTCCTCCGTCTCCACATGGTTCTCGATCACCTTAATAACACGGGTAGCCAGGCTGCCGGACTCTACCGGAGCATGAATGATGAAATCCTCCGGCACCGGAAGCTGCTGCAGATGAACCGAGGCACGCACTTCCTCGGGATAGGTGTAGACCGGCAGTTCAGCCGTCATAATCCCATTCTCAGCGACCACCACTCCTGCTGCGATAGTCGTTACTACATGCACATCAGCCAGATTGCCGTCCAGCAGAATAATATCCGCACAGGAGCCCGGTGTAACCGAACCGATATCACGGGCTACCCCGAAGCGTTCAGCGGTATTAATCGTTGCCATCTGGAAGGCCGTAACCGGCTTCACTCCCTGGGCAATTGCATGGCGCACAACAAAATCCATATGTCCTTCATCGCGCAGCGACTCCGAGCTCCGGTCATCGGTAACCAGCATCATGCGGCGCGTGTCCAGCCCGTGCTCCGTATGCGCGGTGATCGTCTTTGCAACATCATGCCAGGCGGAGCCGCGGCGCATTTTGGCATACATCCCCAGTCTGACCCGTTCAATGACATCCTCCGCTGTTACACATTCATGATCTCCTGTTACACCGGCGGCCGCATAGACAGGAAGCCTCCAGTCACTGGAGGGCCAGGTGAAATGTCCGTCAACGTACCGTCCGGCACGCAGTGTCGCCTGGATTTCGCCGATCATTTTATCATCCCCGTACACCACGCCCGGGAAGTTCATCACTTCACCAAGCGCAATCACATCCTCGCCCCAGGTAAAAGCTTCCGCTATCTCAGCCGGTCCCAGCGAGGCACCGGTGGTTTCGAACTCTGCACCTGCCGATGGCACGCAGGAGGCTACCTGCATGTAGGCTGCCAGCGGTGTGCCGCGCATTTCATCCAGCATCAGCTTAATGCCCTTCAGCCCGAATACATTGGCAATTTCATGGGCGTCAAAAAATCCGCCTGTCGTCCCCAGCGGCAGCACCGCCCGGGCAAACTCTGTAACGGTCAGCTGTGTACTTTCGATATGGCAGTGTCCGTCAAGCAATCCGGGTGCGATATATTTCCCGGCCGCATCAATAATCTGTGTATGTTCTCCAATGGTATGCGAGACATCCTTACCTACATAAGCGATGCGTCCCCCCTGCACCGCAACAGACATCCCTTCCAGTATTTCTCCGGAAACCACATTGACCAGCTTCCCTCCCGTTATAACCAGGGACGCCTTCTGATCACCGCGGGCCGTAGCCACCAGCTCAGGCACACAGTCCGCCAAAGGCTTTCTTTTGAATGACATGACTTCCACTCCCTCCGTATTTTAATAAAAACGGCTCTGCCGCCCCTCGCGGGGCGCAAGCCGTTTCCTGGGTAAAGCCGGGACAGCAGGCCGTCCGCAAGCTTCTCTAAACACCATTTCTCCAGTTGCCGTTCAGACGATTATCTACCTTTTTGTTCATATACGTCAAGTGCCGCCTGGACACTAAGGCCGGGTGACAGAGAGTGCCCATGCCGCAAAAGGGTTGCCTCAAGCGCTCCCAGCACGCGCAGCACATTATTTTCACGGCAGCTGAAGCCCATCGTACCGATACGCCATATTTTACCTTTAAGCGGACCAAACGAGCTGGCGATCTCAATACCAAAATGATCAAGCAGCATCGTACGCACCGACTCCCCATCCACCCCCTCCGGAATTTGCACGCAGGCCACCACAGTCAGCTTGCAATCCGGATCGCCGTATAGTGTAAGTCCCATTGCAGCAAGTCCGGCAACCAGCGCCTGTTCATGCAGGGCATGCCTCGCATGCCGCGCCTCCAGACCTTCCTCAAGCACCAGCCGCAGTCCTTCACGGAGCGCATAGAGCATCGACGTCATCTCCGTATGGTGGTTCAGCCGCTGGGGACTCCAGTAATCCTGAAGCATTCCCAGATCAAAATAATTACTGCGCACCGGCGGCAGTTCCCCTGCCTCAAACCTGCCTGTTCTAAGCCCGCGTTCGACCTGCTTGCGCTTCAGCAGCTTGGCTTCCGCCCGCTCATTATACGTAACCGGAGCCATTCCCGAAGGAATCGACAGGCATTTCTGCGTACCGCCGATGACAGCATCCAGCAGCCATTCATCGGTCTCTACAGGCACGCCGCCAATGGTTGCAACAGCATCCACAATCAGCAGGGCATCCTGCTCCCTGCAGACCTGCCCGATTTCAGCAAGCGGCTGCATCCGTCCCGTAGACGTTTCACCGTGGACAATGGCCACTACATCCGGCTTGATGCTGCGGATCGCAGAGATCACTTCCTCCGGAGCAAACACGCTGCCCCATTCTTTCTCTATCGTATACACCTCAGCTCCGCACCGTTCCGCAATCTCATGCAGCAGATGGCCGAACCGGCCAAAGATCGGAATAAGCACCCGGTCGCCCGGCGCAATCAGACTGACCATCACGGCTTCAATGCCGGAACGGGAGGTACCGTCAACCGGAAAAGCCCATTTATTGCCCGTCTTAAACAGCGCGCGCAGCATTTCCATCGTTTCATTCATAATATCTGTAAACTCGGGATCAAACTGGCCCAGCACCGGAAAAGACATTGCCCGCAGCACCCGCGGATCAACCTCTACCGGCCCTGGAGTCATAATACACCGCAAGGACGGCGCCAAATCTTCGTACCGTTTCATGCAAACCTCTCCCTCTGATGTTCAGCTTTCTTTATAGGCCAGCTCGTATAGTACTGCCGTTAGAAGGTTAAGCCCGGCAGCCAGCTCATCCGGTGAAGAATACTCCTCCGGAGCGTGGCTGATGCCCGCCCGGCTCGGCACAAAGATCATGGCCGTGGGGCATACGGGAGCAAAGAGCTGGGCATCATGGCCTGCTCCGCTCACCATACTGCGGAAGCTTCTCCCTTGCTGACGTGCTATATGCTGAAGCTGTTGATTTAATCCCGTGTCCATAGGCGCAGGAGCTGTAGCCAGAGTAGCCGTAGCCTGCAGGGTAAGCCCACGCTTCCAGGCAATCTCTTCGAACGCAGCCAGCAGCATGGAACAAAAATGCTCCAGTGCATCAGCTTCACTATGCCGTACATCGAGTGTAAACTGCACCTCGCCGGGTATCACATTCGGCGTGCCCGGCACTGCTTCAAGCTTCCCGCAGGTAGCTACCAGCGGATTACCGGCTGCAATTGCCGCCTGCTCCATTGCCAGCAGCATCTCAGCAGCGCCTGCAAGCGCATCGCGGCGCAGTCCCATCGGGGTAGTGCCGGCATGGTTCGTGCTGCCGGCAACCTTTACACTATACCGCCGCTGTCCGACAATCGCCTCAACGATCCCGATCTCCAAGCCTGCCTGCTCTAGCACAATTCCCTGCTCGATATGCAGTTCAACAAATGTGCCAATATCCTCTCTGAGCGGAGCTCTCCCTGCCGCATAGCCGGCCGCGGCTGCTGTCCCGCAGTCTTCCGGCCTGCGCCCCAATCCGCAGCCCTCCATAGCTGAAGCGATCGTCACTCCTGCAGAGTCGGCACACCGCTGCGCTTCGCTTCCGTCATACAGCCCGGTAACGTTGCCCGAGCCCCAATAGGCGAGCGGAAAGCGGCTGCCCTCCTCCTCACAGAAGGCAACGGCCTCCACTGTCCGCAGCGGCTGGCCGAAGTTCTGCCTCAAGTAGTGGAGCGCAGTAACAGCAGCAGCAATCCCGTAGGCACCGTCATATTTTCCGCCATTCAGCACGGTATCGATATGCGAGCCCGTTAAAATCACTTTTGCGGCCGGCTGCGAGCCTGCAAACCTGCCATAGACATTCCCCACGCCGTCCGTCCTGACCTCCATGCCAAGCGCCGCCATTCTCTCCTGCAGAAAACGCTGCCCCTGCAGCCATTCCGGGGTGTAGAGCAGCCTGGATACGCCCGGCCCCGGAGCACTGAAGGCGGCAAGCTCCTCCAGCAGCTCCATCATCTGACGCGCCGGGGCTTTAATAGCTGGCGCGCTCATCGGGAGAACTCTCCTTCGTTAACCCGCAGCCATTCACCGCCGTCTTCAATCAGCAGCCCGTCTGCTGCGGTATACACTACTGTCCCGCGACTTATCGTTGCCGTTACTTTACAGGATAAAGTCATGCCGGTATAAGGGCTGTGTTTATGACGGTACAGGAGATTCTCTGACTCCAAGGTATAGGGATGGTTCGGATCCAGCAGGACCAGATCGGCATCCAGCCCCGGCTTGATGGAGCCTTTGCGGCGATCCAGCCCGAACCTCCGGGCCGGCTGCTCCGCCAATAGCGCCGCAATCTGCGTAACCGGCAGGCCCCGCAGGTTCACCCCTTCATGGAACATCAGCTCCAGACTGCTCTGCGCCCCGGAGATGCCGCCCCAGGCTTCGAAGAAGCTCAGGCCGGGATCAAGCTTCAGCTCAGGCGGACACGGGGAGTGATCGGAGGCGATCAGCTCAATCCGCCCGTCTGCCAGCACCTGCCACAGCTTTTCCTGCTCCTCCGGGCTGCGCAGCGGCGGTGCGCATTTGGCCAGTGCACCCAGCTCCTCCAGACTGTTCTCATTCAGAACCAGGTAATGCGGGCAGGTCTCCGCCGATACATCAAGCCCGCGGAGCTTCGCTTCATGAATCATATCAATAGCCGCCGCCGTGCTTATATGCACAAAGTGCAGCCGGCAGCCTGTGCGCTCACTGTACAGCAGCGCTCTCGCCACCGCCTCAAGCTCGGCCTCTGCCGGACGGGCAGCGGCGAAATCCCGCGCGCCGGTCCGGCCGCTCCGTACAGCATCAGCAGACAGTGCTGCCGTAATGGCCTCGCTCTCTGCATGCAGCGCCAGGATGCCGCCGAAGGAGGCAATCCGCTGCATCCCCTGATACAGCGTGTCGTCATCGACCTCGCGGAACCGGCCTTCCCCTTCACCGCCGGGATTGGAGATGAACGCCTTGAAGCCGGTAACTCCGGCTGCAGCCAGCCCCTCCAGCTCCTCCAGATTGCCGGGAACCAGTCCGCCCCACAGGACATAATCAACGGCAGAATTCCCTGCAGCCGCCTCAGCCTTAAGCTGCAGCGCAGCCAGATTTACCGTAGGCGGATTGCCGTTAAGCGGCATATCCGCATAGCAGGTGCAGCCCCCGGCGGCCAGCGCCGCCGAGCCGCTGCGGAAGCCTTCCCAGTGTCCATAGGAAGGTTCATTAAAGTGGACATGCATATCAATCATGCCGGGCAGCACATACAGTCCCTGTGCATCGATGACCCGGGTGTCCGGAAGAACCGGCAGATCCCGGCCCAGTGCAGCTATTTTCCCGTCCTTTACTGCAACATCCAGCTTGACTACTTCTCCGGGCAGCACTACATCCCCGTTCCTGATAATAAGCTCATATGATTCCTTCATAATCCGGCCACCTCCGCCATCGGTTCTATTTATTGTGTCAGCTTCCCCTGTACGTGCTGTACCCTCCGGGTGCTACTAGCAGCGGAACATGATAATGTTCTTCGGTATTCGTAATATTAAACCGGAGCGGAATCTGTTCCAGAAAAAGCACCCCGGAGTCCGCTCCCGCTTCTCCCGCGCCAGCCGCAGTGCCGCGGAAATAATCCCCGGCCATGAACAGCAGCTCATAGCTGCCGGGGGCAAGCTCCGCGCCGGTCAGCAGCGGAGCATCGAGCCTTCCGTCGCTGTTCGTCACCGCTTCGCACAGCGGCTCTTCCGACCCGCCGTCAAGCTTCCAGAGCTGGAGGGCCATCCCGGCTGCCGGACCTCCCCTTGCGAGGTCCAGCACATGGGTGGTCAGCCGCCCGCTCATAATGCGGACCCTTCAGGCTCCGGCAGCAGATCATGCAGCCGGAAGCCGGTGATCCGGCCGATTTCAAAGAGTGCTTGTTCCCGTTCCTGTTCCAGCGGATAATGCACCCGCTCGGAAATCGCCGCAATAATGTCGTCCTTGTTCTTGCCACGGACGGCCAAAATAAACGGAAAGCCGAACTTCTCTGTGTATGCCGCATTTAACCCTGTAAGCAATTCGAATTCTTCCGGAGTCAGCCGGTCAAGGCCCGCCCCCTGCTGCTCTGCCGCCGAGTACGCGGTAACCTGCAGCCTTGTGGCCAGATCCGGGTGGGATCTGAGCAGCTCTGTAACCTGACTGTCAGGCGCGCTTCGCGCTGTCTGCAGCATCGCACGGTGCAGCTCATCGACAGAATGAAACGGAATCTGCTGATAAGTCCCCTCTGCCACCCAAGGGGAATGTTCAAAAATCCCGCCTAACGCCACTACAAACTGTTCCCGGCTCATCCCGTTAATTTGCTCCAATGTTAAGGTATCTGTCTCTGCACTCATACTTCCGCCCCGCTTTCTATAGTCTTATTAACTGTGCAATGATATTTCTCATATCACTTCAAGGGTAAAAAAAGTCCATTTACTGTATTCAACCGGTTAGAAGTTCGAACTACAATAAATGGATTTTAATGATTATACCAGATAATCAGGCAAAGCTTCTTTCGTTAAAACCGCTGCTCGCGGATATAAGGCGTACCCAGTGATTCCGGAGTGCCCGAGGGCTTGTTGCGGTTACGGTAACCGAGATACATCAGCACCAGGATGGTTACGACATAAGGAATCATCTTAAGGAAGTAGGACGGAATCACGCTGCCAAGCAGCTGGATGCGGAATCCCAGTGAGTCCAGCGCACCGAAGAAGTAGGCGCAGAAAAGCGCGCGCAGCGGATTCCATCTCGCAAAGATGACGAGTCCGACGGCAATCCAGCCGCGGCCGGCTGTCAGGCCTTCATTCCAGGTCGGCGCATAGGCCAGCACCATGTCTGCCCCGGCAAGCCCAATCAGTGCAGCACCGGCAGTAACATAGCTGTAGCGGATCAGCTGCACCCGGATGCCCATTACATCCGCTGTCGCCGGATTATCCCCGACGGCCCGCAGATGCAGCCCCCAGGAGGTATGATGAATCAGCAGATGAAGCACCAGTACCAGCAGCAGGCTGAACCAGGTCAAATAATCCAGCCGTCCAAAAATATCCCCGATCACCGGGATTCCCTGGAGCCAGGTAAGATTAAGCTTGGGTGAAGTCCCCGGCAGGGGCAGGCCGCTGATGGACTTGCCTAAATAGGCGCTGAGTCCGCTGCCGAACAGCGTCATCGCCAGCCCCGACATCGTCTGGTTGGCCCTCAGCGTCACGCACAGGAACGAATGCACCATGCCAAGCACCGCTGTCACGGCAATAGCTGCAAGTAAGGCCAGCAGCAGATTGCCGCTGCGGATGTATACGATGCAGGTGGTCACCGCTCCCATCAGCATCAGCCCTTCCGCACCCAGCTGGATGATGCCCGCCCGCTCATTCAGGATACCGCCAAGCGTAGCCAGCAGCAGCGGGGTTCCCGCGGAAATGGCTGCTATCAATAACTGTGTAGTGAAATCCATATTCTAACTCCCTTCTCTCTAAAGCACCGACTACGCGCTCCGGCGTATGCGGAAACGGTGAATCATATCGCCGGCAATCAGGAAGAACAGGATCGAGCCCTGCAGCATTTCTGAAATAGACGAAGGCAATCCGATGGTTTGCACGCTATAGCCGCCGACAATCAGGCCGCCGAACAGGACGGAGGTAACGATCAGGCCGAGCGGATTCAGCTTGGCAAGCCAGGCGACGATGATTGCGGTGTAGCCGTAGCCGGGCGAGATGCCCTGCATCAGCTTGTGGGTTACCCCGGAGACCTCAGCCATACCGGCAATGCCCGCCAGCCCTCCGCTGATCAGCATTACGATAATAATATGCTTCTTGATATGAATGCCCGCATAACGTGCAGCCGTCGGATTCGCACCGATCAGCCTCAGTTCATAGCCCCAACGGGTAAATTTGACCATCAGGAAGTAGATAAATACGGCGACCAGTCCGAAGATCAGACCGATATGCAATCGTGTCGTTCCCAGAACCGGCAGCGACTGCGCAGCCGTAAACATCGGTGATCCCGGGAAATTGAAGCCCGCAGGATCTTTCCACGGACCAAACACCACATAGTCAAGCGCCAGCAGCGCTACATAATTCAGCATCAGCGAGGTAATCAGCTCATTTACACCAAAATGCGTGCGCGGGATAGCAGTCATCAGACCCCAGAGTGCACCTGCAGCCGTACCAAAAATCAGCATCAGCGTAATGGCCCAGAAGGACGGCAGATCGGGAAAATAAATCGTTACTGCCGTAGCCGCCATCGCCCCGACAGTAAGCTGCCCCTCAGCACCGATATTCCATACGGAAATCCGGTAGGCTACAGCGATACCAAGGCCGCACAGCAGCAGCGGGATTGCTTTTACCATCGTTTCCGTGAAGCCGTAGGAGGTGCCGAAGGCGCCGCGGAACATTTTCTCATACACCGTAACCGGATTCATCCCGTTCGCGGCTATAAATACCGCACACAGCAGGAGCGCCAGGATAACGGACAGAATCGGCGACCACCACGGAGAGCGGGTACGGCTTGAATCGTATTCCAGCCGCAGCCCGAAACGTTTGCCAGACTTGGCCGGAAGCGGCTCCAGAACCGCCGCCGTATTGCCTGTATTTTTTGGACTCATACCGCACTGCCCTCCCTGTGCCGGATTCCGGCCATCATCAGACCAATCTGTTCCCTGTCGGCATGCTCATGATCGCTTTCGCCGATGATTGCGCCGTTGTAAATAACCAGAATCCGGTCTGACAACTGCAGAAGCTCATCGAGATCCTCTGAAATCAGCAGCACGCCGCTGCCGGAGCTCCGCAGCTCCATCAGCAGCTCATGTACACCCGCAGTAGCTCCTACATCAAGCCCTTGTGTAGGGTGAACGGCAACCATCAGCTTCGGCTTATGGCTGACCTCACGGGCGAACAGCAGCTTCTGCTGATTCCCGCCGGATAACTGCTGCACCGGAGTATCCAGTTCGGGCGTCTTGACATCAAAGCGCTGCACCAGCTCCTGTGACCACAGACGGTTCTTCGCCGCCTTCAGAATACCAAATTTGGAGTGCTCCTCCGTGCGGTAGGATTTGAAGAGCAGATTATCAACCGACCCCAGCCGTCCGGCCAGACCGCTCTTCATACGGTTCTCCGGCACATGGGAAATTCCGGCATCAATGGCGCCGCGGACCGAGGCTGTTTTTACCCGGCTGCCATCAAAAATGATCTCCCCGTTCTTCCAGGTTCTAAGACCCGTAAGCACCTCTGCCAGCTCCTTCTGCCCGTTGCCCGCAACCCCCGCAACGCCGACAATCTCACCTTCACACACGGTGAGCGACAAGCCGTCAAGCGCCTTGCGGCCGTGATCAGCCGAGACCTCCAGACGGTTGACAACAAGCAGCGGCTCTCCCTGGGTGGCTTCCCGTTCCTGGCGGCTGATCGTCACTTCCCTGCCAACCATCAGGCGGGCCAGCTCCAGCTCATCTGTCTGTGCCGTAGCCAGTGTGGCAATCATTTTGCCTTTGCGCATAACGGAGATCCGGTCAGAGGAAGCCATGACTTCCTTCATCTTATGAGTAGTCATAATAACCGTCTTGCCCGCCTGCTTCATTACACGCAGCGTTTCAAACAGCTGCTCCGCTTCCCCCGGCGTAAGCACGGAAGTCGGCTCATCCAAAATGATGATGTCCGCCCCCCTATACAGCGTCTTGACGATCTCCACACGCTGCTGTTCACCGACGGACAGCTGCCAAATTGGCCGGTTAACCGGAAACTTCAGCCCGAACTGTTCTCCCAGCGCTTCAATCTCCTCACGCTTCTGCCTGATCCACTTGCTCCCCCGCCAGAAAGACGACTTTTCGCCAAGCACGATATTTTCCGCTGCCGTGAGCGTCTGCACGAGTCTGAAATTCTGAAACACCATCCCGACCCCCAAAAGCGCCGCATCCTTAGGGGAGCGGATTCTGGCAGGCTTGCCGTGAATCAGAATTTCGCCTTCATCCGCCCGGTATACACCTGACAGCATGCTCATGACTGTGCTCTTACCTGCTCCGTTCTCACCAAGCAGCGCGTGAACCTCACCCGCGTTTGCCGAAAAATCGACTTGATCGCTTGCCGTTACAGAACCGAATCTCTTCACAATCCCGCGCATTTCAACCGAATGGTCCTGCATAATGGGATGCTCCTTCCTTATAGTTGTAGTACGGGTGGGGAAGGTTCCATTCATCCGGAACCCGCCCCACCCATAGGAACATGAAGTATGATATTAAAGTTAAGCTATTATTGCGGGATTGTGCCCTCTACGCCTTTGACAAGCCAGTTCATGCCCAGAACCTCTTCGAGCGTAAGCTTCTGGCCTTCCTGAACCTTGACGTTGCCCTGGTTATCAGAGATCGGGCCGGTGAATACATCCAGCTCACCGCTGATGATCTTAGCCTTCGCTTCCTCTACCAGTGCCTTCACATCATCAGGAACCTTGTTGCCGAACGGTGCCAGCTCAACCATACCGTCTGCCATATCCCCGGAATACTGCTCGCTCTTCCACGTTCCGTCCATTACCGACTGGACAGCCTTCACGTAGTAGGGGCCCCAGTTCCAGACCGGGTTGGTCAGGTAGTTATCCGGCGCATACTTGCTCATATCCGAGTCGTTACCGCCTGCATAAGCTCCGCGTTCAGCAGCTGCCTGAAGGGTAGCCGGAGAATCCTGATAAGCCAGCAGGACATCTGCGCCTTTATCCAGCAGACTGATTGCCGCCTGGCGTTCCGTTGCCGGGTCATACCAGGTGTTGGTCCAGACCACATCTACCTTAATGTCCGGATTAACGCTTTGAGCACCGAGTGTAAATGCATTCAGATTATAAATAACTTCGCTGATCGGAAAAGCTCCTACATAACCGAGATGATTTTTCGTAGTCATTTTTCCGGCGGCGATACCTGTGAGATAACTTGCCTGATAGTTCTTGCCGAAGTAGGTGCCCATATTCTCAGCTGTCTTGTAGCCGGAAGCATGGAGGAATTTCACGTTAGGAAATTTGCCCGCTACATTGAGGGTAAAGTCCATATATCCGAAGCTTGTGGTGAATACGATATCGTGGGATTGTGCCAGTTCAGTAATAACGCGCTCCGCATCAGCACTTTCCGGAACATTTTCAACGAAGTCGGCTTTGATGCCGAGCTCTTTTTCCATGTACAAACGGCCTTGGTCATGCTGATACGTGTAACCGCCGTCGCCCGGAGGCCCGATGTAGACAAAAGCAACTGTCGGCTTCTCTGCCGCCGGCTCTGTTGTTGCCGGTGCTTCTGTTGCAGTCCCTGCATTCGCCGCAGCCGGCGCCTCCGTTGCAGCAGTGTTAGATGGTGCAGCATTGTTGTTGCCTCCGCAGCCAGCCAGCACTACTGCAAGCAGGAACATAAGCATTAAACTTACCGTAAATCCCTGACCCCTTTTTTTCATAATTCTCCTCCTCCAGGATATCTCTCTTAATGGCTGAAACCATTAATGTATCTCTACTATACTGAGACAGAGCGTTTACGTAAATTTACATAACATACGTTTGTGCTATATAATAAGAACTTTACAGGTTTTTGTGCTTAATGCACTAAACTAAAGCGAATTATACTTAAAATATGTGATTTTTACTGACATTCGACTGGAAAATCGCCCTTCAATGTCAGCTTTTTCCGCGGAGACTCCACTCATTACGGGCTTCATACATATCAAACCGAGGATCAGCATCAGACAAGAAGTCTGCAGCATCAGGCTGCAGAACAGCTCCCTTGTACTCGGAGGACCGCCAAATCCCCGCAGCCCCTTCCTCTCCTTCCAATCCCTGCAATACCGTGAACATTTTTCTGGAAAACAGAGCCGGCGGCATCGCCAGCCCTTCATGGGCTCCGGCCACATAATCAAGCTCCGGATTCCGCATATACATGTCCTTCAGCCGGTTTACAAGCGAAGATGTAACAGAGTTCTGACCGGCTAGTGCAACCACTACAGCATCAGGCTGCAGCGGCAGAATAGCATTCAGTCCGCAGCGCAGGGAAAACGACAGTCCCAGATGGGCGGTCAGGCAGGTTTCAGTCCGCCTTGAGCTCTGCTCAGCGGCAGGCGGCAGCCATTCCAGATTGTCATCTGCCCGGACAACCACGACCAGCGGATCAAGGGTGCAGCGTTCAAGCTCACTGACCACCACACTTTTCGGTGTAACCTTCCGAGACAGCTTCGGCGATGTTTGGGGTTCTCCCGCCCGTCTGCCATGCCCTGCCGCCAGGTAAATACCGGCTACTCTCATTGTTCCCGCTCCTTTCGGCGGCGCCCGGCGCCTGCTCTTTTTTGGATTTAACTTGGTTGTACAGCATTTCCGAGTTGCTGCTTATCTTGATGTCCGGCAAAAACGTCTGCAGTATTATTCACGTTCCAGCATTTTGCGGAACACAAACACCAGCTTAAGCCTCATCAGATCATTGATCTTTTTAAAATCGACATCCAGCAGCTCACTGAGCTTCTCAATACGGTAAGTGGCCGTATTGCGGTGGATGAACAGCTTTTTGGCTGTTTCGTTGACATGACCGTCATTCTCCAGATAAACCTCCAGCGTATGGAGCATCTCCCTGACATATTCCGGCTCCCGGCTGAGCAGTCCGCGAAGATTGCCGGTGATGTATTTCTTCATTGACTCTTCAGGAATCTGGCCGAGCAGAAGATTCAGCTCAAGCTGCCGGTAATGCACTACATTCCCGAATGCCCCCCAGTGCTGGGACATAGCCATACATTCCCTGACCTCGGCAAAAGCTTCTTTCAGTCCCTCCGGCTTCACCTTGACGCTACTGGCAGCAGCCCGCGGATAATATCCTGTATCAAGCTTCAGGTTATCAAAGCACTCATATATCAGCTCACGGAACTCCCCTGCACTCAGCCCGTTAGCCGGAAACAGTGATACCAGCCCCTCATCCATCAGAACATGAATGGCATTTAATTCCCGCAGGGCAGGATGCTCAGCATATTCTTCCTTCAGCCGGAGCAGCTCCCGCTGCCGTTCATCCCCGCCTGCTGCCGTTTCTGTCAGCAGCACTTGAAAAGGTGAATGCAGCAGCTTCACCCCCAGCCTCAAGGCTGCCTGGGACAGCTCACTGCAGGACAGCCCGCCGCTCAGGCAGCGGCGCAGCAGCCCGCTGAACTCCCTGTGCTCAGCCAGCTCGAAATAATCCTCATACCCCGAATGAATATGAAATGAAATCAGTTCAGCCCCCTGGATAAATAAGCTTTCTTCCACAGGCAGCAGAAGGGGATCAATCTGACAGTATAAAAGATAACCCGAGCACTTTTCCCCCTGCATCAGCGGAAGCCGCAGACCGGTTCTGTCTCCGATCCGGAAGCGCTGGCTGCGGTTCTGCCAAGGCCAGCCTTCCAGCAGCTGACGGCTTGCATACTCCGAGTTGTTATAAACAACGTCTCCCCGGCTGCTTACAACCGCAAGCTTATATCCGATCACCTCAGAGACGGATTCAAACAGCGGACCGCTGCGTCCCGAACGCAGGGCGAAGCGCATCAGCTTGCGCTGCTTCTCCATAATCTCCTGCAGCATGCTGGTGCTTCGCGACAGTTCAGCGCGGAACAGCCCGTTCATCTGGTCGGAGAACGTAAACTGGAACGGCAGCTCAATCAGCGGAAAGTTCAGCGTCTCCGCCTCGGCAATCAGCTCCTCAGGCACGGTATCCCAGAAACGGCCCAGCTTGATGCCTAGCGCCGACGAGCCCCTCCGGTTCAGCGTCTGCAGCAGCGCAGAGGCATCCTCCAGGCTGTCCTTGATCAGATAGGCGGTCGTTAACAGCATTTCGCCCTCTTTTATCCAGTCCGAGATATCCGGCGCATCCATAACATTGATCGACTTTACAATTCTGTGCTTGCCCCTGGCCCCTGCAATAAGCTTGGCTTCGGATAAAGGATAAATGGACAACGCTTCTTCGACGGTAAGATGCATGCCACCCCTCCTTAAGTAAATACGTTTATTTAACCATCGTTCTTTATGTTACTTTATGTAACATTATAGATAAAATAACCCCTATTGGAAAGATAAAAGTAAAGAATATAGTATATTATGTTAGGTAAAATGACGCATTTCACATAATTTTAAAGATCGGGAGTGAGGAAAATGAAGCTTCTGGAAAATAAAGCGACTGGCCGAGGGTGCATTTGTTGAGGAAGACAGCTCGGGAATAGGCCTATTGTGCCCTTTTAGCGGGGTGAGCCATGCGGGGAGGTTCCCTTGTACTATGGACGATGGGTAACCTCTACTTTGATGTGAAAAGCAGAATCTTGTGAAAATAGAATCTAATGTGTTCCATACCTCAGAAATATCGTGTTGCAGGCAGTCTGTCCTATTTTTATAGAATTGATTGTATGACATACATATCTGGCTCGAAGTCTCCGCCGTCCGGGAGGCGAACTACCTGTATAAAGTCCGGTGTAAGTGACCAGCGCAGAAGATTAGCAGGAAAAAAAGTATTAATACTGTGGCGTAGCCTTCTGTTGTTGGATGGATGCTGGCTGGATGTTGGCTGGATGATTGTTGGGCGCTTGGGTGATTGTTTACTTGAATCCTTGATGGATAGTTGTTTTATGCTTGGTTTGGTGCCGGGACTTGCTAATAAGTGTTTTGGGCTTATGGTTGTGTGGGGTGGGTGGGTTGTGTGGGGTGGGTGGGTTGCGTGGGTTGTGTGGGTTGCGTGGGTTGCGTGGGTTGCGTGGGTTGTGTGGGTTGCGTGGGTTGCGTGGGTTGCGTGGGTTGCGTGGGTTGGGTTAGCTTAGTAACTTTACGTGGTTGTCTCGGGCATCTGTGCTACATTTAGTATTTAGTATTTTCTGAGCGTCCCAATATTTAGTTGGATTTTAGCAGCTTATTTTTACCTTTTTTCTGTTTTTCTAAGCTTTAGTTGGAAAATAGACACTTATTTCAGCCCCCTACTCTCCATTAGGGATGAAACTGTAAAATTAAGTGGTGTTTTTCCAACTATCCTTCCCGTTTCGGTAACTTGGCGGAGAATTAGATGACGAAATTCCACTTAGTTCAGTTAGCGGCCAGTGGTGAGTTGTACAAACTACACCTATCTCGCGGTAGCGGCTAATTTCACAGCAAATAACTGCACAAAGTGCAGTTACAAAGCGCTGTTATATTCACAAGCAAATCAGACAACCTGATTAAACCAGACCACGACCGCCGCGAAGCCAACGGCAGCAGACTGTAGCCAGGCTCTTGCTTCTATAATGACCCGGAGCCAGAACGGTTGCAGGCAGCTAATACTGTCTGCTGAGCCGGAGCCCGGGTAGACTCCAGTTCTGACGGCATTCCCAACGTGCCGGATAAGAAACAGGATGCGCAGCTCGTCATTTAATACCAGGCACTCCGCACCCAAGAGAGCAGGCGGAGATCCTGCCCGTGGCCGCCGATGACGGACAGTCCCAGCGGGAGACCCTCAGGCCCCTCCACCGGCAGGGTAATCTGCGGCAGGCCGGCAAGCCCGGCAATGCAGCTAAGCATCATAGCGCCGCTGCGGTTGCGTTCCAGCTGCTGCAGGTCTCCGCCCAGCAGCGGAGCCGGTCCCGGGACGGTCGGGATGACCAGGCAGCGGTCCTCTCCGAGCAGTTGCCGCAGCCTGCCGGCAATCTCACTGCGCAGCGCGGCCGCCCGGCTGTGGTCCTGTCCGGCGATGCTTGCCGCCCAAGAGAAACGGGCTGCGATATCCGGTCCGAACTCCGGCTGCTCCTGCCTGATCCATTCACCATGAGTCGTCCAGATTTCTGAAGCCTGCAGTTCCCTGAACACATCCATCCAGCTTTTCAGCCCTTCGGCTGAAACAACGTTTTCTATTGTCTCATCCGCTGTTGCCTGCAGCCGGCTGAGTTCCCGCTTCAGACAGGCGGCACTTGACGGCTCAGCCAGCGCCCAGCAGTCCGCAGGGAGATACAGCCTGCTCATTCTGTCTTCGGCCGGGGCAGCTCCAGAACCAGAACCGGATGTGATTCCAGACAGAGACAGACTTACTCCGCCGGCGTCCGTTACATCCGCCTGCTCAGAGGCCATCCCACCCGCATCAAGCAGCACCCTCCCCACAACCTCCAGCAGCTCGAGGCTGTCCGCCATCCAGCCCACCGTATCAAATCCCGGAGCCAGCGGAATAACACCCTCCATCGCCGCGGCTCCATGGGTAGGACGGAAGCCGTACACGCCGCAGTAAGCAGATGGGACACGGACCGAACCGCCGGTATCCGTTCCAAGTGCAAAATCCACCGCGCCGGAGGCTACCGCCACCGCCGACCCGCTGGAGGAACCACCGGGAATCCGTCCGGCTCCGCGCGGGTTTACAGGGGTGCCGTAATGAGCGTTTTCGCCGCCCAGGCTGTACATCAGCTCATCGGTATGAGCTGCGCCGCATAAGGATGCCCCCGCCTCCAGCAGTTTAACAACAGCCGCCGCATGTGCCGCAGAAGGCCTGTGGCTGCGCAGCCACGCGGGATTCCCGGCAGAAGAGCTGTGGCCGGCTACTGCGAACACATCCTTTACTGCGAACCTGAGCCCCTTCAATTCCCCCTGCCGCGAGCCGGAGACTTCCAGCTCCGGAGCAATAAAAGCTCCGTAATTATTATCCAGTATCATCTCTCCCGCTCCCTTCCTGCCGGCTACCACCCGATTGCCGCTCCGTCACACCGCGGATCGGTTCCGCCGCTGCGGAGACCTCCGCTGTCTATTCCAATAACATGGGCATGGCCCATGATGCCGTCAAAAGCGGCTGCAGGCCGCACCAGATGCCCGGCGCCCGCCAAGGCATCCAGCACCTGCTGCCCCGCACGCTGCTCAACCTTCAGCTCCTGGGTCGGCTCTCCCCAGGTTCTGCCCCATACAAACCTTGGGGCACTCACCGCCTCCAGCGGATTCATGCCGTAATGCAGCAGCCTCGTCAGCAGCAGCGTCTGCGTCTGCGGCTGCCCTTCCCCGCCCTGTGTCCCGTACAGATAGGCGGGCTTTCCGTCCCGGCACGCCATCGCCGGCATCAGCGTATGGAATGTGCGCTTGTGCGGCTCCAGTGTATTGATATGCCCCGGGTCCAGTGAGAAGAATGAACCTCGGTTCTGCAGCAGAATGCCGGTATCCCCGGCAACAACCCCTGAGCCGAATTCAAAATAGAGGCTTTGAATGAACGACACCGCATTGCCGTCACCGTCCACTACAGCGGCGTAAGCCGTATCCCGGCCGACCGGTTCACTTCCAATCGCCGCCGCACGGCTCATCGAGATGGAGGCTGCAAGCTGCTGCGCATATCCTTTATCCAGCAGCCGGTCCAGCGGAACCGGATGGTGAACCGGATCCGTCAGCACCTGGTCCCGGTCACGGAAGCTCAGCTTCAGCGCTTCCACCAGCAGATGGTAATATTCATAGGAGCCATGCTCGATACCGCCAAAATCAAAGCGCTCCAATATATTCAGTGCCATCAGTGCTGCAAAGCCCTGCGAGTTCGGCGGCGCCTGATAGATGCTGTAGCCGTGATAACCGGTCGAGACGGGCTCAGCCCATTCCCCGTGATGATCGGCAAAATCATCACAGGTAAGATACCCGCCCGCAGCCCGCATATAATCGCTTATGTCCTGCGCAATCTGCCCCTTGTAGAAGGCGTCGCGGCCCCCCGACGCCAGGGCACGCAGCGTCCCGGCCAGCTGCGGCTGCACAAACCTCGACCCGGCGGCCGGCACCGCACCGCCGGGCAGGTACACCGCCGCCGCGCCGGGGCTCAGCGCGGCTCCGGCAAGCACGCTGCCCCCGTGCTGGTCCGGGGACAGCGGAAACCCCGCGGAGGCGTGGCTGATCGCCGGCTCCAGCACCTCCGCGAAGGCCAGGCGGCCGTATTCGCCCTGGACCGCCGCCCAGCTGTCCGCCATTCCGGGTACCGTAATGGCGCTGCGCACCCCGCGCCGGGGAATCGCGGCTTCCCCGGCATACAGGTCCCTGCGGACGCCGTAGCCGGACCGTCCGCTGCCGTTATAGGCACGTACGCGCCCTTCGGCCGCGCTGTACGTGAGCCAAAAAGCATCGCCGCCCAGCCCCGTCATGTGCGGGTACACCACGGCCAGCGCCGCGCTGACCGCGACCGCCGCATCAAAAGCATTGCCGCCCCTGTGCAGGATTTCCGCGCCAGCGGCGGAAGCCAGGTAATGGGGGCTGACCACCATTGTTTTTGTACCGGTCACCGGCTGTTTCGTCATGCGCCATCCCCCTCTGCTGTTCGTTTAAAGTTACCGTCATTTAACCGTACGGCAAATTAACCTGTCAATGCACTAAGAACAAACTCAAATTCAGGACACCTCTTTTTGTATACGGTGCACAAAGATTCGGGCAAACCGCGTTTTCCCGGTAGTTGACCGGCAGCAGCTGGTATAGAATGTTCCAAAACCTTGTTCGTTTCAGCTCCTGCATAAATGTACTATCCTGCAGAAGACTGACTGTTCCGCATACATATCTTAGGAGGGGTCCTGTGAAAAAAGCCAAAAATGATTATGTACAGCTCGCCGTTGCCATGTGCAGAACAGGCATACTCGGCTACGGCGGAGGGCCTTCTGTCATTCCGCTGATCCGGCATGATGCCGTAACCCGGTACAACTGGCTGAGCGACGACGAATTCGGGGAGACACTGGCCATCGCCAACGCCCTTCCCGGCCCGATCGCCACCAAAATGGCAGCCTATCTCGGATACAAGCTGAAGGGAGTCCGGGGCGCATTCCTATCCGTTCTCGCCCACATTTTACCCAGCTGCATCGCGATGATCGCCCTGCTCTCTGCCGTCAATTACTTAAGCGGCTCCCGGACAGTAGCGGGTATGATTGCTGCAGTTTCACCTGTGATTGCAGTTATGCTCGGAATGATGGCTTATGAATTTGCCCAAAAAGCATTTAAAGGGCTGGGAAAATGGATCGGGGCCGCTTTTCTGCTGCTGGCTCTGGTGCTGCTGGAGGTACTGCATGTGCATCCGGCCATCGTAATTGTGCTTTTTCTGGGCTATGGAACCGTTCACTACCGGATACTCGCCAAAAAACACAGCAAGGGGGGAACCGCCTAAATGGAATGGCTTGAGCTGATTTACGGCTTTTTTATGGCGAATCTGCTGGGCTACGGCGGCGGCCCCTCCTCCATCCCGCTGATGTATGAGGAGATTGTCACGCATTTCGGCTGGCTGACCGATGAGCAGTTTTCCAATATGCTGGCGCTCGGCAACGCGTTACCCGGCCCGATCGCGACTAAAATTGCTGCTTACGTAGGTTACGATGTGTTAGGCTGGGCAGGTGTCGTCCTTGCGCTGCTGGCTACAGTCCTGCCTTCGGCTGCAGCCCTGATCATCCTGCTCCGGATCATGCAGAAATACAAGCAGTCGCCTGTCGTAAAAGGTATGACGCTGCTTGTGCAGCCGGTTATCGCGGTTATGATGACTGTGCTGACGATTAAAATGGCACAGAGCCCGGCGGAAGCCATCGGGATCTGGCAGACGCTGATGATCGCCGCTCTTGCTTTTGCCGCCATGAAGTGGCTGAAGCTGCATCCCGCGCTGGTAATTGTGGCCGCTTTTGCCTATGGAGCGTTCGTGCTCCCTTATACCGTCTGATATGCCGCCGAAGCATTATTTCAGAATATACTGCGACAGCACCGCCTGCACCTCATAAATATTGACCGATTTATTGAATGTCTTCTTCAGCGGCAGGCTACTGCCCGATACATACAGACACAGCTCCGCATCCAGATCGAAATGACCTGCCGTTTCCACGGAGTAATGGGAGATGCTTTTATAGGGGATCGAATGATATTGTGTCTTCTTGCCGGTCATACCCTGTTTATCGACGAGAATCAGCCGCTTATCGGTAAAAATAAACATATCCCGGATCAGTTTGTACGCCCGCTCGATCCTTTCGCCCGTAGCCAGAATGCGTGCATATTCGCGCTGTACATCAGCGAGCTCCACCTGGGTTGCATTCCCCAACAGCCCGTCAAAAATCGTCATAGCCCCGCCTCTTTCCTCAGAAAAGTTTCCGGGCGCCGCCGCGCCCTTTTACATCCTACTTATGCCGCCAAAGATATATGATTGCAGTGATCAGGCTTTTTTCTCTTGCATCTTCCGGCGATATTGGTTACACTAACCTTAAATTTGTAAAAAGGAGGTGTGGGGAAATGGATCACAATGTGACTAATAGTGTTAATAGCCGGCTGATTACGATCATGTCTGGCATCGTTCATGTAAATGCCATCAACGGGAGAAGTCTGTCCATTTACAAGAACTCAATAACACTACACAATTGTGAAATGCCTTTCCAGCCACACTTCAACGGATAAGCTATACTGCCGGAGAATGTTCAGGGCCGCGGGGAAATTTCCTCGCGGTCTTTTTGTGTCCATTTGCTGGCCTCAATCCTGGAGAATTCGGCTGGAGGCATTATATAAAGGAGAATACCTATGATTATCTCATGCCAAAATGTCCAGAAATACCACGGTGCCCAGCTTGTTCTGAGTGACATCACCTTCGATATCCGCCAGGGGGAAAAAATCGGCCTGATCGGCCGCAACGGCTGCGGCAAAACCACCCTGTTCCGCCTGCTGAGCGGAGAAGAACGCCCGGATCAGGGCCAGATCTCCATCCGCCGGGGCAGTGTCGTCGGCCTGCTCGCACAGATTCAGGAGGCCGAGACCCGGGACACCGTCTATACCGTACTCCAGCGCAGCTTCGCTGAGCCGCTCGCCTGGCAGAGCCGCCTCCGTGAGCTGGAGCAGCAGATGTCCGGACTTGACGCCGGGACGGATGAAGCCGCCTGGAACAGGGTGCTCAAGGAATACGGCGTCCTGCAGGAGAAATTCGAAGCGGCCGGCGGATATGAAATCGACGCCTCCATCCAGCGTGTCGCCTCAGGGCTCGGCATTGCCGGATCCCAATATGAGCGCGAATTCGCCTCTCTCTCCGGCGGCGAGAAAACCAAGGTTGGCCTGGCAGAGCTGCTGCTCCGCCGTCCGGATGTGCTGCTGCTCGATGAGCCGACGAACCATCTGGATATGGGGGCGATCGAATGGCTGGAGCAATATCTTCTGGCTTATGACGGCACCGTGCTGGCGATTTCTCATGACCGTTATTTCCTGGATGCCGTAGTCAAAAAGGTTGTCGAGATCGAGGATGGGGAAGCCATCACCTACCACACCAATTACAGCGGCTATCAGGTGGAAAAGGAAACCCGGCTGCTTCAGCAGTTCGCCGATTACCAGGAGCAGCAGAAGAAGATCAAGCAGATGCAGGAAAGCATCAAGCGGCTGATCGAATGGGGCAACCGCTCCAATCCGCCTAACCCTTCCTTCCACCGCCGGGCTGCTTCGATGCAGAAGGCGCTGGACCGGATGGTCAAGATCAAGCGGCCGGTTCTGGAGCGCAAAGCAATGGATCTGCAGCTGCAGCAGGAAGACCGGACCGGCAATCAGGCTGTCATCCTCGACCGGATCAGTAAAAGCTACGGCAGCCGTACCCTCTTTACCGGCGCCAGTGACATTCTGAGATACGGCGAAACGGCCGCGCTGATCGGCGGCAATGGCGCCGGCAAGAGCACGCTGCTGCGGATGATTCTCGGCCAGGAGACGCCGGACAGCGGCAGCTGCATGCTTGGCTCGCGGGCGGCCGTCGGTTATCTGGCCCAGGAGGCTGTGCCCGAGGACGGCAAGCTGTCCGTGCTCCGCTATTTCCGCGAGGAAGCAGGAATGGAAGAGGGCGAGGCCCGCGGGCAGCTTGCCCGCTTCCTCTTCTACGGCAGCGATGTCTTCAAAACCATCGGGGGTCTGTCCGGCGGGGAATGGACGCGGCTGCGCTTTGCGGTGCTGATGCACCGCCGGCCGAACCTGCTCATCCTGGATGAGCCGACCAACCATCTGGATATCGACTCCCGCGAAGCACTGGAAGAAGCCTTGGAGGAATTTCCGGGCACCGTGCTGGCTGTATCCCATGACCGCTATTTCATCAACCGCTGCTTCGGGAAGCTCTGGGCGATTGAGGACGGCCGTTTCCATGCTTTTAACGGTAACTATGAGTACTACAAGGAGAAGCAGGCGGAGCAGGCAGCTGCCGTTTCCAGTGTGCCTGCAGGAAACGGAATTCTGCCTGCCGGCAAGGGCGGGCTCCAATATCATGCACAAGCCCCGGCAAACGGCATAGCCTCCTCACGTAAACAGCGCTCTGCTATAGCCTGGGAGCAGGAAATCGCCGCTGCCGAGGAGCGGCTCGGCCGGATTGACGCCGAAATGCTGGCTCCCGGCATCGCCAGTGATGCAGTGAAGCTGGCTGAGCTGCAGCACACCCGCGACACGGCCCAGGCTGAGCTGGATGAGCTATACACAGCCTGGATGGACGAAGCTGAGCAGAAATGTTTCTAAGCAACTTTTGGCCGTCACAACCATAAAAAGATAAAGGAGATAACAATGACACAAAACGCAGCAATATCGGAATATTGGCAAGCTTACGTAGAGGAGCACCCGGAGGCGGCGGATCAATTCGACAGCGCCTGGGCCTTCGGTGACAGTCCCCGGCTGGCGGATGAATTGCTGGAGCTGGTGCTGAGAGGAATCAAGACCGGGACAGCCTCAAACAAGACCGTCTATGAACAGCAGGGCATCAGCCTGCCTTTTATCGGCGGACACTCGATCCTGCTGGACGGCCAAGGCGCACCGCGGGCAATAATTGAAACAACGCATATCGAGACTGTACCCTTCAACGAAGTGACCGCTGAGTTCGCTTACTCCGAGGGTGAGGATGACCGGTCTCTGGAGTCGTGGCGCCATGAGCACGAGGTTTATTTCACAAGAGAATTCCAGCGTTACGGCATGTCTTTCGATCCGTTGATGCCGGTCGTGTGCGAGAACTTCCGTGTAGTGCATGTGAAGCAGCTCCCTTAACCGGAAGCCAAAAAAGGCTGGTTCTCCTTCTCCACAGGGGGCCAGCCTTTTTTATAACATTCATGCAGCAATAATTCTGCCCAAACCAAAAAGGCCGCTTCTTTGTCATAAAGAAACAGCCTTTACCCATATAATTTTATTTAGTACAGCTATTAGTCAGCGATGTTTTACCGCCATATCCCCATGATCCAGCCGAATACCGAGATCCATAAGGGAATGCTGATCAGAACGCCCCATACAAGCCCGGTAGCAATATTGCCTTCGGCAGGACGTGCTGTGCTCTCCTGAGTAAGCGGAAGTCTTAACTCTTCTTGTTCCATTGCGATCCCCTCCTAAAATATCTTATCGTCACAGTAGAGGAAAAAATGTAGACCGCCTGGCCTAAAAAATTAGGATTTCCGCAATATATTTTAGATACAAAGGCTCAGCGGTTTAAATTGTAAATGCTTTCATAATTAATATTAACCAAATTTTGTCTAATAAAACTTATAAAAGCCGGTGTATTTTATTATATGCAGCAGATTAGTCCAATATGACTGGTTTTTGGGGATTTTTGAGGAATTCAAAAAGCGTTCTAATCTGCTTCTCTGTATTACGTTCCCGGGACAGCTCCGGAAGTTCATTTTCCGCAAAAAAGCCTACCCCGTCCGTCTCCACGCCTCCGGCCGCTTCCCCGCCCGTAATCCGGCACAGAATGAAAAATTTGTAGACATGATACGGCTCCGGCGGATGCTCATGAAACTTTTTGTCCAGCACCGCCAGCAGCCGCACTGCCTCCGCCTGATACCCCGACTCTTCGGCAATCTCCTTAACCGCTACTTCGCTCGGCGACAGCCCGATATCTCCCCAGCCTCCGGGCAACGCCCAGTTCCCGTCCAGCTTCTCGCGGACCAGCAGAATCTTATTGTCCTGAAAAATAACCCCGCGGATATCCACCTTTGGCGTGCAATAACCCTCGTCCCCCGCAAAAGCGAGCCGGATCTTCTCCTTGCTCTCATAAGTATAGTTCGCCAGAATATCTACACTCAGCTCACGCAAGGCCTGATAACGTTCAATATCATAGACATCCTTCGCATATGTAAGCCCGGTCTGGGCAATGGCCTGGATTTCTTTGGCCCATGTTAACCATTTCTCTTCCACAGCTCGTACCTCCACTCCAAGGATAGGATAATTGGTCGGGCCGCCTTTACACGCACAGCATCAAATGGCGGGAAAAGGCACCCTTGCGGGCCACACAGCGGTCGATAATCCTGAATCCGGCCTTGCCGATCATCTCATCCATCGCCTCTATCGCTACAATGACAACCCGGTCAGCAATTCTGCGGGCGTTGACGAGAATATCAAACTGCTCCTCCGGTGTAATACTGGAGTACAGATTATAAGGCATGTCCACAATCGCGGCATCGTAATGCTCCGTGATGTCCGCAATATCCCCTAAAGTGACCGGTGCATCGAAGCCGAAGTGGGCAATGTTGGTCCGTGCCCCCTGGGCAATGAACGGGTTGATGTCCCGGCCGACGATATCGATTCCCATGGACAGCGCTTCGATCATGACCGTTCCGATGCCGCAGCAGGGATCAATGGCCCGGATACCGGCCGGATCAGGTACAGCCATGTTGACTGCGGCGCGGGCTACACGTGTGCTGAGGGCGATGGAATAGCTGCGCGGCTTCTTGATCTGGCGGAACCAGGTCGCGTTGTTCTTATGGTAAGCTCCGAAATACCAGCGGCCGCCCAACGTCACGATGCCGTATACCAGCTCCGGATGATTCACATCCGCTTCCCCTTCGATACGCAGGCCGATTTCGCGCTCAATCACCCTGCGTTCATTGTATTCAATTTTGCGCTCGGGCGGCAGATCATTGGTCTTCACAAAAATGACCTTGAACGTCTTTCCGTTCAGCTCAACCTGCTCCGTCTGGTCATAAATCTCCGGCAGGCTGTCGCCTGTGTACATGACCTCGATCATTTCCTTAATGAACGGGCTGCGGCTGGGCTCTACTCTGATTCCGCTCCCGAAAATCCCCTGCGGGATGTCCTTCCCGAACAGGCAGCGCAGCTCCATTCCGCATAAGTCCTGCTCGTCCCCCGAGCACGCATACGTATAAATATAAGCAGGATCTGCTTCCTGCCGGTTCAATTGCCCTTCCTGCTCCTTGCCTGGTTCCATGTTCACTGGCACTGTCACTTCCGCTCCTGTCTGCTCATAAGTCAGTTAAGTCTAGCACGGTTATGGGGCGTAATCAATAACTGCAAGTCTGCTTTGATTCCGGAAGCTTCTCCAGTATAATGGAGGCATTACACTGCCAAACCAGCCGGTGGTCAATTAACGGCCCGGTTGAGGTTTTGAGCTTTACCTGACGGTTATGCGCAGCGAAACTCCAAGGAGGTACATATCCCTTATGTCCTATGAACAATATTTTCAGGCTGAGCGTGAAGCTCAGCTGGACGAACTGAAGCAATGGCTTTCCATTCCGAGTATTTCCGCCCTTTCTGTACACAAGGAGGACGTTCAATCGGCCGCCATCTGGCTGACTGAAACCCTGAAGCGCGCCGGACTGGAAAACATCGAAATCCATCCTACAGCAGGTCATCCCGTCGTTTATGCCGATTACCTGCACGCTCCGGGAAAACCGACTATTCTGGTTTACGGCCACTATGATGTGCAGCCGGTTGATCCGCTGAATCTGTGGACCACCCCTCCGTTTGAGCCGGAAATCCGTGACGGCAAGCTGTATGCACGCGGAGCAACCGACGATAAGGGCCAGGTATTCATGCACATCAAGGCCATTGAAGCCATTCTCAAGCAGGAAGGCACACTGCCAGTCAACATCAAGCTCTGCATTGAAGGCGAAGAAGAAATCGGTAGCATCCATCTGCCTCCGTTCCTGGAAGCTAATCAGGACAAGCTGGCGGCTGATGCCGTGCTGGTCTCCGATACAGCCCTGCTGGAACGCGGACGCCCGGCGATCTGCACCGGACTGCGCGGTCTTTGCTCCATGGAGGTTACTGTTCACACGGCCTCCACGGACCTGCATTCAGGGTCGTACGGCGGCGGGGTACCCAATGCGCTGCATGCTCTTGTGTCCCTGCTCAGCTCCCTGCATGATGACCAGGGCCGCGTAGCTGTGGAAGGCTTCTACCAGGGCGTGCCTGAGCTGTCCGCGCTGCTGCGCGAGGAATTTGCCAAGCAGGGCGTGAACGAAGAGAAGATCAGAGAATCCCTCGGCCTTGAGCAGCTCTACGGCGAAGAAGGCTACAGCTTCGTTGAACGTGTAGGCGCCCGTCCGACCCTTGAGCTTAACGGCGTCTACGGCGGATTCCAGGGCGAAGGCAGCAAGACCGTTATTCCGAAGGAAGCCCATGCCAAGATCACCTGCCGTCTCGTCGGCGACCAGGATCCGCAGCATATCCTTGATGCTGTGGAAGCGCACCTGAAGACAAACATCCAGAAGGGTGCCACCGTAAAAGTGAAACAGATGGAAAAAGCGCGCGCCTTCAATATTGATCCGTCTGATCCGATTCTGCAGACCGCAGCGGATGCTTTTGGCAAAGTCTACGGGACACGCGCCCTCTTCACCAAAGACGGCGGTTCGATCCCGATCATGGAGAGCTTCTCCCGCATCCTGAAGGCACCGGTTGTGCTGATGGGCTTTGGCCTGGATGACGAGAACCTGCATGCTCCCGATGAGCACTTCAACCTGGAGAACTTTGATAAAGGCCTGCTGACCATTGTCGAGTTCCTCAAAACCGTCTAATCCCGGTTAAACACAAATCGAGTAGGAGGCTACCCATTAATAGAGTAGCCGACCTCTCACACCACCGTACGTACCGTTCGGTATACGGCGGTTCAACCGCATGAGTGCAATTCACGTAGACGCTCGTACTGTGCAGGGAAGTCATAATACCCGGCCTGTGCGAGCTTTTCGTTTGTTATCGAACGGGATAGCACCGGGCTTCCGGCCACTCGCCAGTAGCCCAGGCGAGAGTTCCCCCATTGGTAGGCCTGCCACTCCGGTATTCCCAGTTTCCGTAGGTTCTGTACCTTTGTTTTGGGCTTCTTCCATTGCTTCCAGATGTACATTCGCAGGCGTCTTCGCAGCCATTCGCTCCAACCTTGCAGTATCCGTTTCATGTCCGCCACATAGTAGTAGCCCATCCATCCCCGAATGTATATCTTCACTTTCTCCATGACTTGGCGCACATTCCTGCCCTGACTGCGACTCGTCAGTTCTTTCAATTTCTTCTTTGCTTTGGCGAGGGATTGACTATGGGCTCGGATATATACTCCATCCCTGTTCTTTCCCAAGGCAAAGCCAAGAAACTTGAAATGCTTCCGCGCCACTACGCTCACGACCTTACTTTTCTGCGTATTCATCTGGAGTCTTAGTTTGCTCTCCAGGTACTTCCGGCAGGATTCCAGAAGCCGCGTCGCTGCCCGTTTGCTCTTCGCCAGCACCACGATGTCATCTGCATACCGAATGACGTTTACTCCACGGCTGCTCATTTCCTGGTCGAATTCGTTCAGGTAAATGTTCGCGAGCAGCGGAGATAATGGTCCTCCTTGCGGAGAACCTTCCTCCGTTTTGCAGTGCACCCCGTTCTCCATAACCCCACTTTTCAGATATTTCTTAATCAACTCGGTTACACGTTTATCTTGAATTTGTTTACGCAAGAGGTTCATTAGCAGCTCATGGTTCAGGGTGTCAAAGTATTTGGAAAGGTCGATTTCTACGGCGTAGCTGTAGCCCTGTTCTGCGTAGGCTTTTACTTGCCGGATGGCCTGCTGCGCGCTCCGCCCGGGCCGGTAGCCGTAGCTTCCGTCTGAGAAGAGCGGCTCAAACAGCGGTTGCAGCTGCTGGGCGATCGCCTGCTGGATCACTCGGTCCACGACTGTGGGTATGCCAAGCTTCCGTACTCCACTTCCATCTGGTTTGGGAATTTCCTTGCGCCGTACCGGGCTTGGCTTGTACCTTCCTTCCCGGATATTTCGCAACAGCTCGCCCTTATGTTCCTGTAACCATGGCAGCGCATCTTCGACGGTCATTCCGTCGATTCCCGGCGCTCCATGGTTGCGTTTAACCTGCTTGTACGCTCTGTTCAGATTATCTCTGTCCAGAATCTGTTCCAGCAGGTCCATTGCACCGTCTCTTTCTCTACGTTCCCGAATGTCGGCACTCCGCGCTCCCGCATACTCTTCGCGTTCCACGTTATCCCTTTGCGGGCAGCCCTTCCGGTATTCTGCTTTCATCGCGCCGACTCTCCTTCCTGTATGCACTCGAGACTTACGATTGTTCGGCCCTTCCCGAAAAAAAAAAACTTTCCGGTACTATGGCCTCTGCTGACTTCTCACAGCAAGCTTTACTCCGTCTTTCGGATTTTTTTTCTACCGGACGTCTGTGAGATCTCCCCGGGTAAGAGCGATAACTTTCCCCTCATCTATCTGCCACATTTACATCCTGGGATTCGGGCAGTATTGGACTTCGCTTTGTTAGGCAAGCTCGTCCGTCCCAGCATGCCTTCTATGTGATTTCTGTTCGTCAGACCGAGGGTTTGCCTCCGGCTTCCTTCAGATTCCACCTCGCGGTGGACACCCTTGCC
>NZ_FNDX01000051.1 GCF_900099765.1 Paenibacillus typhae
GTTTTTTTAGAAACCCGTAAAGAGACGTTCTATAAGTCCAGAAGACGAAGTGAATCGTCTGTGGGAAGGGAGTCCGAGGGGCTCATAGTACCAAGGAACCTAAGGACAACATAACCTTAGGGAGGGAAGGAGCCCTGCTTTGTTCATGTTTCACCAAGAGGTACGAGTCCGTGAATGCCCAAAGCGGCTAACGACACGCAAGAAAACACTCAAGAACTCGACAGGGGAAACTAGGTCATGGGCCAAGGCCAGAATGCTGCATGCCCATGAATGACGAACATCGGAAAGCCGTATGAGGGAAAACCTCACGTACGGTTTGATGAGGAGGGGCTGAATTTATTCAGCCCTTTACTCTAGCAGGAATCCTATGATGCTTCAGGTAATTAAATGTTTGGATTATACCTCATAGGGGTATGTGAGAAGGGAACCCTAAACTATATAAGGAGTTGTATAACTATGCTGCTGGAACAGTACCAAGCCTGTATCGAAGCATGTCAGAAGTGTATAACCGCCTGTAACTACTGCTTTTCCTCCTGTCTTAAAGAAAAGAATCTAGACATGATGAAGGAATGCATCCGTCTGGACCGTGAATGTGCGGATCTCTGTGAATTAACCGCCAAAAGTCTGGCTGCATCGGCGGACTATGTGCATGAGCTGTGCCGGCTGTGCGCAGAAGCCTGTGAACGCTGCGGCAACGAATGCAGCCGGCATGAAGCAGAGCACTGCCGTGCTTGTGCAGAAGCCTGTTATGCCTGTGCCGAAGCTTGCCGCACCATGGCTGCGGCCTAAACGCAGAAAAGATACTGTTGAATCAGTCGGGATGTCTCCTCAGCCGTCAGGGAGCATCCCGTTTTCTGTTTTTTCGGATCCATGGACCGCCTGTTACGAGAAATGGGCGCATTTTTTTATGAAACCATTAACGCTTGATGTCATTTTCGTATTATACTGGGTTAAAGCGATAAACCAAAATATAAGCTACATAGAGCGAAATAGGGAGTGAATAGAACTTTGTCACTTTATGTCATGAAATTCGGAGGCAGCTCCGTCGGCGACATTGAACGTATGAAACGGGTCGCTAAGCGCATCGCAGACAAGCAGGATGAAGGACACCGCTGCGTTGTGGTTGTATCCGCTATGGGGGATACTACGGATGATCTGATTGACCAGGCCAAGGCGCTGAATGAGCAGCCGCCGGCGCGTGAAATGGATATGCTGATGACAACCGGCGAACAGATCTCGGTTGCGCTGCTGTCCATCGCATTGCACGGGATCGGCAGAGATGCCGTCTCTTATACAGGCTGGCAGGCAGGGTTCCGTACAGATGAAACCCACGGCCGGGCCCGGATCAACGAAATCGTTCCGCGGCGTGTGCTGGAGTCGCTGGAGCGCGAACAGATCGTAATTGTGGCCGGCTTTCAGGGGATGACACTGGACGGCGAGATTACAACACTGGGACGCGGAGGCTCCGATACAACCGCAGTGGCACTGGCAGCTGCGATCAAGGCGGATGTCTGCGAGATTTATACCGATGTGGACGGCATTTATTCCACTGATCCGCGGATCGTCAAGACGGCGCGCAAGCTGAAGGAAATCTCCTATGACGAGATGCTGGAGCTGGCCAATCTGGGCGCGGCGGTACTCCACCCCCGGGCTGTAGAGTATGCCAAAAGATATCAGGTGAAGCTGGTCGTCAGATCAAGCTTTAATCATAATGAAGGTACTGTAGTTAAGGAGGAAGCAAGCATGGAGCAGGGAGTAGTAGTAAGCGGGATCGCATATGACAAGAATGTGGCGCGGATCAGTATTCTGGGAGTGCCGGATGTGCCGGGTGTTCTTGCCCAGGTATTCGGCAAGCTGGCCGCTGAAGGCGTCGATGTGGATATTATCGTGCAGAGCGGCGTTCAGAACGGCACAGCCGACTTTTCCTTTACAGTAGGGCTAGGCGATTTGGCCCGGGCCAAGGAGGTTATTGAAGGGCTGCACAGCGAGCTGCCTTACCGTGAAGTAACCTCGGAAGACAATCTGGTCAAAGTTTCAATCGTCGGTGCAGGGATGGTCAGCCATCCGGGTGTTGCCGCGCAGATGTTCGAAGTGATCTCCGGCCAGGGCGTAAGCATCAAGATGGTCAGCACCTCCGAAATCAAGGTGTCCTGTGTCATTGAATCCGGCAACCTTCAACAGATTATTCAGGCGCTTCACACCGCGTATAACCTGGATACTGAAGAGCAGGCCTTCGTTGGCGGGCCCAAGGACCGCAGATAGGGATTAGAGCAGGGATGTTTCTTCAGCCTGAGGGCTGGGGGACATCCCTTTTTTAATTAGAGATACTGCCCGCAGATAATGCCCCTGGTGTCCGTTAGATTCTGCAGGAGCAGGGAATTCCGGAAATAACGTCATTTGAGTCCGTTACGTTTGATAAGTTACCTGGATTTAGTTGAAAATATATCCGGGAGTTTTAAAGAAAGAGCCTGTATTCCGCCGGTTGCCGGGGATTACAGGCTCTTTTTCATAATCAATGCAGCTAACTCAGCCGTCTGAACCGGCCCACGATCTCTACCGTCTCCAGCACGTTCACGAACGATTTCGGGTCCGTCTCGAGAATGGTCTTGCGCAGCTCGGCCAGCTCATAGCGTGTTGTAACGGTCATCAGCATGGTGTTGCCTTCATGACTGTATCCGCCCTCCGCATTGACCACGGTAACCCCGTGGGGCAGCTGGGTAAGCCGGCTGAGCATCTTGTCGCGTTCCTTGGTGACGATGAAGCAGGTCAGCTTGACGTGGCGGATATGAATCATATCTACGACCCGGCTTTTGACAAATATACAGAGCATGGCATAGAGGGCGGAATCCCAGCTTTTGAAAAAGCCCAGGCTCAGGATGACCAGACCGTCCAGCACGAACAGTACAGTCCCCATCGGAATATCGCGTTTGCGGGTAATGATCGAGCCCAAAATATCAAATCCCCCGGAAGAGCCCCCCGCACGAAGCGAAAACCCTACCCCGCAGGCAATAATGACACCGCCGAAAATGCTGGCCAGGATGGGGTCCTTGGTCAGCTTGATGACCGGTATGACCGTCAGGAACCAGGTGGTGGAGATGACAGACAGCATGCTTAAGCATATGTATTTTTTGCCTACGGCCACAAAGCCCCAGATCAGAATCGGAAAGTTGATTGCAAAATAGTACAGTGAAATATACTTGGGATTTGTGAGATAACCGATAATGGAAGCCGTCCCGGCCACCCCGCCGCTCAGCAGCTGATGCGGAATGAGAAACAGCCGGAGGCCGCTGGCTACCAGAAAAGCTGAAAGAATGATGACAGCTACATCTTTTACCTGCCTCGCTACTGTGCTTGATACTAGCGGTACTACGAGATTACGAACCTGCATGCTAAAATTCCCCTCTTTTTTTCTTAGTCTATCCAATGACATAAGCTTCTATTTCCCGTTTGTTGATTAACAAATTTATTTTATCACACTGATGATATTTTTTTATGAATTGTTTCTCTATGATTTCTTTCACATCTCGGTTGCGGCTGTGCCTATTTTCGCTTGTCTAAAGTGGACAGCTTGCGCATATCCATGGATAACAGCAGATTTTTGAATAAAAGGAGCTGAACCGATTGGACAAGTATGTTAGCTGGATGGCGATTTTGCGGCTGCTGTCCGGCAGTGTGGAGATTACGGCGGCGCTGATTATGCTGAAGCTGAACCAGGTGGACAAGGCGCTGGCGGTTAATTCAGGACTGGCTCTCGTAGGGCCGACGATTCTCATTCTGACAACAGCTGTCGGGCTTACGGGGATGGCGCAGGAGCTGTCCTGGGGCAAGCTGGGCTGGATCGGCTGCGGGGTGGCTTTTCTCTTAATCGGTATTCTAAAAAAATGATAGATGATAGGCATAAAGCTCAGGTACAAGCATAAATATGGAATAAAGCTATAAAAGTACAGGACAGCTTGGGGGTACATTGTATGGCTAATGACTGGCTTTTCCTGTTTCCCGAAAAAGTAAGGGCGCTGCTGAGCGGACTTCCCGCCCATCTTCTGGCGAGGCTGGAGGAGGTCAGGGTCCGGGAAAGGCGCCCGCTGGAGATTAACTACTCCGGCAAATACCATTTCCTCTGCGAAAACGGCAGCCTGACCCAGCTTCCCGCAGAAGCGTACAAGCCAAGCCGGGAGGATACGCACCGGCTGCTTGATCTCATCAGCAATCATTCCCTCTATACGATGGAAGAGGAGCTGCGCAAGGGCTTTATCACGATTCCCGGCGGACACCGGATCGGCCTTTCCGGCCGGACAGTGCTCAGCGGAGGCGGGGTTGAGCACCTGCGCGACATTACCGGCTTCAATGTCCGGATTGCCCGCGAGCTACCGGGCATCGCCGACAGCGTGCTGCCCTATCTGGTGGAGCGGGGGCGGCAGCGGATCATGCATACGCTGATCCTCTCGCCCCCGCAGCACGGCAAGACCACGCTGCTGCGTGATCTCGCCAGGCAGATCTCCGCAGGCAGCGAGGCCGGACGAGACGGCGGCCGCCCCGGCCTTAAGGTCGGCATCGTGGACGAGCGCTCGGAGATCGCCGGCAGCCGCCGCGGCATCCCGGCCTTTGATGTCGGGCCGCGCACCGACATCCTCGACGGCTGCCCGAAAGCGGAGGGGATGATGATGATGATCCGCTCCCTCTCGCCGGAGGTGCTGATTGCCGATGAGATCGGCCGCCATGAGGATGCCGAAGCGGTGACGGAAGCGCTGCATGCCGGAATCTCCGTGGTAGCCACGGCCCACGGCAAGGAAGTGGCCGAGCTGGCCCGGCGTCCGGGCCTGGGGGGACTGCTGGAGCACCGGATGTTCGAGCGGTACGTCATTCTGCACCGCACCGGGGCAGGGCTGACCTTCCGCATTCTGGACGGGCAGAAGCGCGGGCTGCTGCTCATAACGCCGGAAGAGCAGCAAGGCGGTGAACGCCGTGCTTAAACTGCTGGGTGCAGTGCTGGTTGTGCTGGCCGGGACACTGGCGGGGTTCACCCGGGCTGCCCAGTATGCAGACAGGCCACGGAACATCAGGGGGCTGATCGCAGCACTCCAGCGGCTGGAGACAGAAATACTATACGGCTATACCCCGCTGCCGGAGGCGCTGCGCCGGATCGGGCAGCAGTCGAAGGGGCCGCTGCAGGATTTTTTTACCGCCGCTGCGCAGGAGATGAGCCCGCCGCTGGATCACAGTGCAGAGGAGGCCTTCCGCCGGGCAATGGAGCTTCACTTCCGGTCCGCTGCCCTGAAGGGGGCAGAGCGGGAAATTCTCCGCCAGCTGAGCTGCACCTTGGGAACAAGCGACAGGTCAAATCAGAGCACGCATATTGCACTGGCTTTGCAGCAATTGAAGCAGGAGGAGACGGCGGCCAGAGAGGATCAGGGCAAATATGAAAAAATGAGCAAAAGCCTGGGTCTGCTGCTTGGAGTACTGATCGTCATTTTGATCTTTTAGCGAGGTGCCAGGAATGAATATTGAGGTAAATGCGATTTTTCAAATCGCCGGCATCGGCATCATCATTGCCATGATCCATACGGTACTCAAGCAGATGGGCAAGGAGGATATCGCCCACTGGGTAACGATCGTCGGGTTTATCATCGTGCTGTTCATGGTGATCCGGATGCTGGACGGACTGCTTCAGGAAATCAAAACGATTTTTCTTTTTCAGTAGGCAGGCAGTATGGAAATTATCCAGGTAGTAGGAATAGGACTGTTGTCGACGGTGCTGATCCTCGTGCTGAAGGAGCAAAAGCCGATGTTCGCCTTTCTGCTGACTACGGCAGCGGGCATTCTGATCTTTCTGTTCCTGATCGGCAAAATCGGCACGATTCTCGGGACGCTGGAGCGGGTGGCGGAGTCCTCGGGGATGGAGATGATCTACATCAAAACTGTATTTAAAATCATCGGAATTTCCTATATCGCGGAGTTCGGGGCGCAGATCGTGCGCGATGCCGGGCAGGAATCCATTGCCTCGAAGATCGAGCTGGCCGGCAAGGTCCTGATCATGGTGCTGGCCGTGCCGATCATCAGCATTATTATCGAAACAGTGATGAAGCTGCTGCCTGCCTGAACCGCGGTCGGAGCGGGAGCAGGCGGAGAAAGGCGGGGAATGCAGGAAATGCGGATGCACAGAACTTCTAAATTAAAAATACTGCTGCCGCTTCTGCCCTTTCTGCTGCTGCTCTGGTGCGGGGGAACCGCTTGGGCAACCGGCGCTCCGCCGCAGGCTTCAGGTGCTCCGCCGCAGTCTTCAAGCGGGACCTCATCACCCGTAGACGGGTGGGTCAAGGGTCAGGTGGAGAACCTGCCGCTGGACGGGGTTGAGTCCTACTGGGACCAGCTGATGCGGGAATACGGCGGATTCTTCCCGGACGGACAGACCCCGTCGCTGATGGATATGCTGCTTCCCGGCGAGGACGGCCTAAGCTTTGCAGGTGTGCTGTCAGGCCTGGGCAAATTCATGTGGCATGAGGTGCTCTACAACGGTAAGCTGCTGGTCACGATCGTTATGGTGAGCGTGCTCAGCATGATTCTGGAGACGCTGCAGACCGCTTTTGAACGCAAGGCCGTCAGCAAAATTGCTTATATGCTCTGCTATATGGTCGTGCTCGTCATCGCTGTCAACAGCTTCAACATAGCGATCGGCTATGCAAAGGATGCAATCGACCGGATGATTGATTTCATGATGGCGATGATTCCGCTGCTGTTCGCGCTTCTCGCTTCGATGGGCAACATCGTCACGGTTTCCGTCACGCATCCGCTGATTGTGTTCATGATTCATACGGTCGGCACGCTGATTCACACAATCGTATTCCCGCTGCTCTTTTTCTCGGCGGTGCTGCATCTGGTAAGCGCCATATCGGAGAAATACAAGCTGACCCAGCTGGCTAATCTGCTGCGCAATGTCGGGGCCGGACTGCTGGGGGTGCTGCTGACGGTGTTCCTCGGCGTTATATCAGTCAGAGGTATCACCAGCTCGGTGACGGACGGTGTGACGATCCGCGCCGCCAAGTATATCACCGGAAATTTCGTGCCTGTCATCGGCAAAATGTTCGCAGACGCCACGGACACCGTCATCTCGGCTTCGCTGCTGGTTAAGAATGCAATCGGGCTCTCAGGCGTCATCATCATCCTGTTCCTGTGCGCATTTCCGGCGATCAAAATCCTGATTCTGGCGCTCATCTACAATGTCGCTGCAGCGGTCATGCAGCCCCTCGGCGAGACGCCAATCGTGTCCTGCCTGCAGACGATCGGCAAAAGCATGATTTACGTCTTTGCCGCTCTGGCCGCCGTCTCCCTGATGTTCTTTCTGGCCGTGACGATCATGCTGACTGCAGGCAATGTCACGGTGATGATGAGGTGAGGCCAGCCGGTTCAACCGGTTCAGAATAAGGCGGATGCCTACTAACGTTCAGGGGGTTAAATGTATGACCTGGTTAGGCGGATGGCTGCGGGAGCTCATTCTGGTAGTCCTGATGGCTGCCTTCGTAGAGATGCTGCTTCCGGGCAAGTCGATGGAGCGTTACGCCAGGCTGGTGCTCAGCCTGCTGGTTCTGCTGACGATGCTGAGCCCGATTGTCTCCCTGCTGAAAGGGGATGCCGCGAAGGAGCTGAGCGTGGCTCTGGGACAGCAGGAGCAGCAGGGCGGACTGCTCTCCGGGTCAGGCCGGGGCGCAGGTGAGCTGGAGCAGATTCTGGCCGACGGGCGGAGGCTGGCCGCAGGGGCGAAGGAGCAGGGCCTGCAGCTGGCTGCAGAGGAAGTGGCCGGCCAGATGCAGGAGCAGGTTGCCGGAAGTACAGGCCTGCAGGGGATCAAGGTGACGGTGAAGCTCGGGCTGGGCAAAGCGTCCGGCCTGGGCGGCGAAGAGGTTCCTGTAATTACCGCAGTCACCGTGTCCCTGCCGGCGTCAGCCGGAGCAGGCCAGGCCGGGGTGGCAGGCACAGGAGAAACGGACAGCCCTTCAGGTTCTGAACCGATCCGGATTGAACCGGTGGTGCCTGTACAAGTGCAGATTGGCGGGGGCTCCTCCGGCGGAGCGATGGAAGTAACAGCCGGGTCAAGAGGCAGTGCTTCCGGTGCAGGAGCTGACGGAGAGAAGGCAGCAGCAGGCACAGGGGATGCAGCGGCTGACGAAATTAAGAAGCTGCTGGAAACGAATTGGAATCTGCAGCCCGGCATCATCCGGGTCTCCGGCAGTACAGCCGGTACCGGGAAATCTTAAGAAGCAGCGCTAATGATGAGGGGGGAAAAGAAGTGGCCAACTGGTTAAAAAAGCTGGAGCAATGGGCAGGCGGAGGCTCCGGCAGTCCGAAAAGGAGTCATACCTTCCGCTGGCTGATCATTTTGGGACTGCTGGGTGTGGCGATCATGCTGTTCAACTCCTTCGTGAACGTGAAGAAGCTCGACAGCGAGAATACGGGGCGTGAACCGCCGCCTGTCGAGTCCTCGCAGACCACCCTGCAGCAGGGGGATCTTAATAACTCCGGCACTTTTGACAGTATTGAGCAGGCGATGGAGGAACGCACCAAGGAAATCCTGGAGAAAATCGTCGGTGTCGGAACGGTGGACATCATGGTTACTGTAGAGTCTACAGAGGAGATCGTTGTGACGCGGAATATGAATGATTCGCAGCAGCTCAGTGAAGAGACCGATGCCAGCGGCGGCAAGCGCCATACCACGCAATACACCAGGGATGGTGAAATCGTCACCTACAGCCAGTCGGGTGATGAGACTCCGATCATTACCAAACGGATCAAGCCGCAGGTGCGCGGCGTACTTGTGGTAGCCAAAGGCGCCGAAAATAAGGTTGTCCGCGGATTGATTGAAGAGGCCATCCAGAAAGGCCTGAATGTGCCAAGCTACCGCATTTCCGTTGTGCCGCGCAAGCAGGAATAGGCGGACAGATCAGCAATAAGTCCAATATTATTATTAGGAGGAAAAGAAAATGAAGGGCAAAAGACAAACGATTTGGTTGGTTTCCATGCTCAGCTTGATGGTGGTGCTGTCGGCTTACTACTTATTTACTGAAGACACCGGGGCTTCCATTCCCAAGGAAACAGCAGGAACCATCCAGGTGGACAGCTCGAATAACGGCACAGGTACAGCGGATTCTGCGGTGCTCGACAACGGTCTGGTTATCAATGAAGTGGATACGCAAGGTGCACTCAGCACGGATGCCGGTTCCGAGGCTGCCGCTACGACAGAAGACACCGCGGCTGAAGATGCTGCAGCAGCGGCTGTCACCGACCCGGCTGCTGACACAGCCAGCAGCGAAACAGCGGCTGCACCGGATAAGAGCAGCACGGACAGCGCCAAGGAAGACACTGCTGCAGCAACTGACAAAACAGCCGGTGAGCAGACAGCGGCAAGCGATGATAAAGCAGCCGCTGATACCTCTGCAGACAGCGCCACGGCTTCCACTGAGGGCACCCCAGCCAAGGGTGATGAGGAAATTCTGAAGGAAGTAGCCGCACAAAGCGCATCCGCAAGCAGCATGTTCACCAACTATTTGTTTGAACGTGAACAGCAGAACCTGAAGAACTACAATGATCTGATCGCCCAGATTAACGACATGAGCAAGACACCGGCCGAGAACGCAGTGGTACAGGAGCAGCTCAGCAAGCTTGAGGAAAAAGAATCCAAAATCAGCGATATCGAGACCCAGCTCCAGCAGAAATACGGTGAGGCCATCGTCAAGGAGGAAACCGGAAACAGCTACACCGTGGTTGTGCTGAGCGACAAGCTGGACGTGAAACAGGCCGTTGGCATCGTGGATCTGGTAATGAAGGAACTGAGCGTTAGCCAGGACAAGATCCGGGTCCAATACGTATCTGAGCAATAATTACCGGTATAAAAAAGCGAAAAATGCCGAAAGAGCTCGGGCAAGTCCCGGGCTCTTTCCATTTCTAGCGTTTGTGATATAATACATAAAGTTATCATGATGAAAGCGACCTCAGATTTGCGTTATCCCTGAAGCCATGCTTCAAAAGAGAAACGGTGAGGCCGTTTTTTGCTTGAAAGATTAAGAAAGGATTTATTTTACGCTATCCTTTATCCTTATCTTTTTCGCAGAAACGGGAACCGTCCTTTTTGGGACAGCGTAACCGTTTCAACTTATCCGTAACAGAAAAGTGGCTTCGAGAGAAAGCTGAAGGAGTGAACGATTAAATGTTCAAGTTAAGCGAGATTAAGGAATTGATTAAATTGCTGGACCAGACCTCCTCCGTACATGAGCTGGAGATTGAAAGCGAAGGAATGAAGCTGGCTATACGTAAACCGGATCGACCTGAAGCTGATGGCAATGCAATCCAGGCGGCTCCTTATGTCTATCCCTTTACGCCAGCACCGCAGCCGCACAGCCCGCAGCATGTTGCACCTACGGCCCCAAGCGAGATCCCGGCTGCCGTACAGCCGCAGTCTTCCCCTGCCGAAGGAGCATTACATAAAATTGTTTCTCCAATGGTAGGAACCTTCTATAGTGCCGCTTCTCCGGAATCGCCGTCCTTTGTCAAGGTGGGAGACCGTGTAAATGAGAAATCCACTGTCTGCATCATTGAAGCGATGAAACTGATGAATGAGCTGGAAGCGGAAGTAAGAGGCGAAATCGTATCTGTGCTTGCCGAGAACGGCCAGCTTGTAGAATACGGGCAGCCGCTGTTTCTGGTAAAGCCGGAGTAACTGCCGCAGTACTAGAACAAGAGGGCTGACAGGCCTCGTTAAACTTTGGGAGGAAACGCATGAACATTCAAAAAGTGCTGATTGCCAACCGCGGTGAAATCGCGGTGCGCATCATTAGAGCCTGCCGCGAAATGGGCATTTCCACCGTCGCGGTCTATTCAGAGCCTGACCGGGATTCACTGCATGTCCGGCTGGCAGATGAGGCTTATTGCATCGGTCCGATGCCGTCCAAGGACAGTTATTTGAACTTTACCAATATTATGAGCGTCGCTACATTAACAGAGTGCGATGCGATTCATCCCGGATACGGGTTCCTGGCTGAGAATGCTGATTTTGCCGAGATCTGCGAATCCTGCAATATCACCTTTATCGGTCCTTCCCCTGATGCCATCACCCGGATGGGGGACAAGGCTGTAGCGAAGGACACTATGAAGCTGGCCGGCGTTCCAGTTATCCCGGGCTCTGACGGCCTGGTGGGCGATGTAGAGGAAGCGGTCATGCTGGGCCGTGACATCGGCTACCCGATCATCGTGAAGGCTACAGCAGGCGGCGGAGGCAAAGGCATCCGCATCGCTGAAGACGAGGAATCCCTGGTGAAGCAGATTACTGCTGCCCAGCAGGAAGCCCAAAAAGCCTTCGGCAACGCCGGCGTCTACCTGGAGAAATTCCTGACCGGAATGAAGCATGTGGAAATCCAGATAATTGCCGATAATCACGGGAATGTCGTCCATCTGGGCGAACGGGACTGCTCTGTGCAGCGCCGCCGCCAGAAGCTGGTCGAAGAGGCTCCGTGTTCCGTGCTGACCCCGGAGATCCGTGAAGCGATGGGGCAGGCGGCTGTACGTGCAGCGCAGGCCGTGAATTACTCCGGAGCGGGTACCCTGGAGTTTCTGCTGGGTCCGGACGGACAGTTCTATTTCATGGAGATGAACACCAGAATCCAGGTCGAGCATCCCGTAACGGAGATGGTAACCGGCGTGGATCTGATCAAGGAAATGATCTCTGTGGCTGAGGGCAATCCGCTCTCCTTTACCCAGGAAGATATCGTGATCAACGGCGTGTCGATTGAGTGCCGCATTAACGCCGAAGATCCGGACAAGAACTTTATGCCTTCACCGGGCAAAATAGGCTTTTACCTGCCGCCGGGCGGACTGGGTGTGCGGGTGGACAGCGGGGCTTACCCCGGCTACACCATCTCGCCGTTTTATGATTCCATGATTGCCAAGCTGATCGTCTGGGCGCCGACGCGCCAGGAGGCAGTTGCGAAGATGAAGCGGGCGCTGGCCGAATTTGCTGTGGAAGGCATACATACCACGATTCCGTTCCACCAGAAGCTGCTGGAGCATCCGGTATTCCTGGACGGGAATTTTGATATCAAGTTCCTCGAAGAGTATGAAATTTAGGACGGCTTCTCATTGTTTGTCATAAAGTTCGGCAAATGATATAGTATGTTTAATAAGAGACGTGCTCTCCGCTATAAATATTGAACAACTTTTTTATTGAAAGGGTTGAAGTCCAAGATGAGTACATTGCCGACGGAATACGAACGTACGGAGATCGGCGAGATCCAGATTGCTCCGGAAGTAATCGAGGTTATCGCAGGTTTGGCTACCGTAGAGGTTAGAGGCGTGGCCGGCATGAGCGGCGGATTCGCCGGAGGGATTGTGGAGCTTCTCGGCCGCAAGAACCTGTCCAAAGGAGTAAAGGTAGAGGTTGGACAACGCGAGGCTGCCGTAGACGTGTCCGTGATTATTGAATACGGCAACCGTATTCCGGAAGTAGCCGGGGAGATTCAGCGCAATGTTAAGCGTTCCATCGAGACTATGACCGGTCTGACTGTAGTGGAAGTGAACGTGCATGTCCATGACGTCCAGTTCAAAACAACAGCGAATACGGACAAGAGCGAAGATACAGAAGCGGTTCACCGCGTGAAATAAGGGCCCTCGGTTATCCATAAACCCCCGACAGCACCGTCGAGGGTTTACTCTAATTTAAGGAGGTTATGAGACTCGTGGCAAAAATTTTGGACAGGCTTCTGCTGTTTATCTACAGCTTAAGCATCGGAATATTATCTGTAATTGCCATTCTCCTCCTGAGCGGCGCAATTCCGGATACGGTCGAGATCCAGGATGGCCCGGCCGCCTATATTGCAGCCATCGCAGTGGCAGTCATTCTGTTTCTGCTCAGCATCCGTTTCTTCTACATCTCCCTGCGCCGTGACCGGGCCTCCCAGCCGTCAGTGGATCAGCGTACGGAGTACGGGGATATCCAGATTTCGATGGAAACCATTGAGAACCTGAGCTTGAAGGCCGCAGGCAAGGTTAAGGGGATCCGGGACCTGAAGTCGCGTATCCGCGTGTCACAGGCAGGACTTGAGATTATGATCCGTGCGGTAGTCGACGGTGAGCATTCGCTCCCGCTGCTGACCACAGAGGTTCAGCGTCAGGTGCATGATTTCGTGCAGGAGACGACCGGGATTCCGGTTGCAGACGTTTCGGTCTATATTGCCAACCTCACACAGTCTCCAAGCTTCAAAAGTCGAGTGGAATAGAGGTGAGTTTCCCTTATGCCCTGGAAAGAAGTATGGGAAAGTCACGGGGGCAGAATCGCCGGAGTAACGTTCGGTATTGTGCTTGGCCTGATTTATCTGATTAGCGGTTTTTGGGATATGCTGTTCTTTGCACTGGTAGTGTTCATCGGATATACGCTTGGCAAAAGAAAGGATACGGCGCAGCCGCCCCTGTTCGTCTGGCAGGAGCTGGTAGAGCGGCTGTCCGGACGCTGGCGTCCCTTCAAATGAACCGCGATAGCCTTTCTCCCGGAGCCTGGAACCCGTTTCGTTTGCGTTGACAGGCCTGCCGGGTGAAGGGCTGCGCGGTTTTTTGGGTTATTAGATGGCAACTAGATGGAAAATAGCCACTTAAATTCTCGGAATATTCTTGGATGGCAATACTAGTTGGAAAATCACCACTTCATTGACAGCGAATTCGCGTATAGAGGGGATTTGGTGTGAAATAAGTGGCGTATTTCCAACTAAACATCGTAAATGACGAGAATTTACGGAATTAAGTGGCGAAAATCCACTTAATGTTTGAGTTTGGCTTCTACAGCAGCTGTAGGGCTATCTACAAATCGTTTAACTGTATTTCGTACAATTAGATACCGACATATACACCCCAGTACAGCCCCGGCCGGTTTTTGACTGTACGAAATACAATTAGGGATAAAGCAGACGGTTTTGTGCTGAGAATAATAATTGTGATTCTAAAGAATGAATGGTTGACGGAAACAATGCTTTACGATATAAAATGCGAGATAAGACTGTAGGAGGAACACATGAAGAGACGTTTAGCAAGAGAGATTATTGTCCAGAGCCTGTACCAGATGGAAATGAATGATGTGGATAGTGCGGAAGCGGTGGAAATGCTGATTGCTGAGGCATCCGAGGAAAATGAAAGCGAGCATGTCATCACAGACGAGACAGAGCTGAAGGCGTATGTTGTGCAGCATGTGAACGGCGTATGGGAGCATAAAGTGGCCATCGACGATATGCTGGAGCATTACCTGAAGGGCTGGCAGATGAGCCGTTTGTCACGGGTAGACCGCCAGATTCTGCGTCTGGCAACCTTTGAAATGGTCTTTGCAGACGATGTGCCCGCCAAGGTAGCGGTCAACGAGGCGATTGATCTGGCTAAGCATTTCGGCACAGAGGACTCCGGCAAATTCGTGAACGGTGTACTCGGCAAAATGATCCAGGAAATTGACAAGCTGAAAAGCGAGCTGTAAGGCCGGAGAAGTACCCGGGCAGGGACCGGAGAAGCCAACCAGCGGTAATTGGCCTGTAAACCGGGCATACCCGGCAGCAGACAAGCAGTATACGATTAGTAGACAAGCAGTATCGCGTATTACCAGCCATTTATGCTTCAACCACACTTCTTGAGCAGATAAAAAGGGGAGAGACTTACATGACAGCAGCAATCATCAGCGGTAAACAGGTATCCGACGAAATTCGTATTGACATCGCACAGCAGGTGAAGGGCCTGGCAGAGCACGGTGTAAAGCCCGGTCTTGCTGTCGTTCTTGTTGGTGAAGACCCGGCATCCCAGGTCTACGTCCGGAATAAGGAGAAATCCAGCACTGAGCTTGGCTTCCACTCGGAAGTGCACAGACTCGATGCATCTACAACCCAGGAAGAGCTGCTTGCCCTGGTGGCAGAGCTGAACAGCCGTAATGATATCGACGGTATTCTTGTTCAGCTGCCGCTGCCTAAGCATATTGAGGAGAAGGCGGTTATTGACGCTATTGCGGTGGAGAAGGACGTGGACGGCTTTCATCCGATCAATGTGGGCAATCTGGTCATCGGTGATGACAGCCTGCTGCCTTGTACACCAGCCGGTTGCATCGAGCTGATCAAGCGGACGGGAACCGGAATTTCCGGCAAGCATGCTGTCGTAATCGGCCGAAGCAATATCGTCGGCAAACCGGTCTCCCTGCTGCTGCAGCGCGAGAATGCGACCGTAACGATGTGCCATTCCCGCACGGCGAATATGGCGGAAATCTGCCGTCAGGCAGATATTCTGGTAGTAGCGATCGGCCGGGCGAATTTCATCGACGGCTCGTATGTGAAGCCGGGGGCTGTGGTGATTGATGTCGGCATGAACCGGCTGGATAACGGCAAGCTTGCCGGCGACGTGGATTATGAGAGCGCACGGGAGGTTGCCGGATACATTACACCTGTACCCGGCGGCGTAGGCCCGATGACCATTACCATGCTGATGAGCAATACGCTGATTGCGGCCAAACGCCGCCGCGGCCTGGAATAGGCACTGCTTATGGCGGCAGAACGGCAGGTCTTATCCATTAAGGATCTTAACAAATATATCCGCATGAAGCTGGATTCGGATGTTCTCCTGTCCGATGTATGGGTCCGAGGGGAAATCTCCAATTTCACTCATCACGGCAGCGGACATATGTATTTTACGCTGAAGGATGAGAGCAGCCGGATCAAGTCCATTATGTTCGCTTCACATAACCAGCGTCTCCCCTTTGTCCCGAAGGAAGGGACAAAGGTTATCGCCAGAGGTAATGTAACGGTATACGAACGGGATGGGCAATACCAGTTCTACGCAACCCACATGCAGCCCGACGGCATCGGCAGCCTGTATATGGCCTACGAGCAGCTGAAGCGGAAGCTGGAGCAGGAAGGGCTGTTCGCAGCGGACCGCAAGCGGCCGCTGCCGCGCTTTCCGCGCGTCGTGGGGGTTGTCACCTCGCCGACCGGGGCGGCTGTGCGGGATATTATTATCACGCTGCAGCGGCGCTTTCCGCAGGTAGCGGTGGTGCTGTATCCCGTGCTGGTGCAGGGCAAAGGAGCCGGGCCTTCCATCGTGAAGGCTATACAGAACCTGAATGCCATGGGCGAGGCCGACGTGCTGATTGTCGGCCGCGGGGGCGGCTCACTGGAGGAACTGTGGGCCTTCAACGAAGAAGCCGTAGCGCGGGCGATTGCCGGCTCCGGCATTCCGGTGATCTCGGCAGTCGGTCATGAGACCGACTTCACGATCGCCGATTTCGCCGCCGATCTGCGGGCGGCGACCCCTACAGCGGCGGCTGAGCTGGCTGTGCCGCATGCCGCCGAGCTTGCCTCGCAGCTGCGCACGGCACAGCTGCGGCTGCGCCAGGGCCTGCTGCGCCGCTCCCAGCGCGGCGGCGAGCGCCTGGCCTCGCTGCAGCGCTCGCTGGAGCTGGTCGGCCCGCGCCGCCAGCTGGCCCAGCACGCGCAGCGGCTGGACATGCTGCGCGCGGCGCTGAGCCGCGCAGCCGAAACCCGGCACCGCCGGGCGCAGGAGCGCCAGGCGGTGGTGCACGCAAGGCTGCAGCGGTTCCACCCGCAGGCCAGCGTGAATGCGGCCCGGCAGCGCACTGAGGGCATCACCCGCACGCTTGCGGGTGCGATGCAGGCGCGCCTGCGGGACAAGCGTGCCCGCTACGTCTCGGAGCTGCGCTCGCTCGACGCGCTCAGCCCGCTGAAGGTCATGTCGCGCGGATACAGCCTCGTGTATGACGAGAAGGAAGAGCATGTAATCAAATCGCTGAAGGAAGTTGAGCTCGGCGATGTGGTCAACATAAAGCTGAATGACGGACAGCTTAGCTGCCAGGTCTGGGGAATGAAGGAGGATGGCAAAGACGATGACAAAGGAAGCGGAACTGGATTTTGAAGGGGCAATGGAGCAGCTGGAGGCAATCGTCCGTGAGCTTGAGCACGGCGACGTTCCCCTGGAGAAGGCCATTGACCTGTTTCAGCAGGGGATGAAGCTGTCGCAGCTGTGCGGCAGCAAGCTGGAGCAGGTGGAGCGCAAGATTGAAATGATTACCGAGATGGACGGGGAACTGCGCAAGAAGCCTTTCGGCGCCCGGCTGGAAGGGGACAGCGATGAGCAGGTCTGAGCATAACGCGGAAATGAAGGCTGCTGACGTGGAACGGCAGCCGCTCCCGGAATATATCGCAGGAGTAACGGAAGCGGTGCTGCAGGAGCTGGAGACTACCCTCCCGAAAGCTTGGAACGTTCCGGGCAATTTGAAGGATGCGATGAACTATTCCTTGCAGGCCGGAGGCAAGCGCCTGCGTCCGCTGCTGGTTGTCGCAGCCTGCGAGGCGCTTGGCGGCAGCCGGGAAGCTGCGCTGCCGGTGGCAGCGGCCATTGAGATGGTGCATACCTATTCGCTGATTCATGACGATCTTCCGGCGATGGATAATGATGATTACCGGCGGGGCAAGCTCACGAGTCATAAAGTATTTGGCGAAGCAACGGCAATTCTGGCCGGTGATGCACTGCTGACCCATGCGTTTTACAGCGTGGTCCAGTCTTCCCGCCGTTATGGAGTGCCTGCAGAGCAGGTACTCTCCATTGTCGAGGAGCTGGCCGAAATGGCCGGTCCGCGCGGTATGGTCGGCGGACAGGTAGCCGATATGGAAGGCGAGCAGGGGCTCACCAGTCTGGAGCAGCTTCAGTATATCCACCGCCACAAGACCGGGGATCTGATCGTATTCTCCATGCTGGCCGGCGGACGGATCGCCGGTGCAGACCCTGCACAGCTGGAAGCGCTGCGCGAATTCGGCACACAGATCGGCCTGGCTTTTCAGGTGCAGGATGATATCCTTGATCTGGTCGGCGACGAGAGTAAGCTCGGCAAGAAGACCGGCAGCGACATCAAGCAGCAAAAGGTGACTTACCCTTACTTTATCGGGCTGGAAGCCTCGCGTGCCGAGGTTGAGAAGCTGACTGAAGCTGCCCGCAGCGCTGTGCTCAGCGGGGGCTTCAAGGATAATTCACGCCTGCTGGAAATCGCATCTTACCTGATGTCCAGAGACCATTAAAGAAAATTCCGAAGCGGCTGTATTTCGACAGCCGTTTCGTTTGTGTTATAATGGGGTTTATATTTTACAACATCTAGGAAAGCGGGGAAGACTCGTGCTGCTTCCAAATATAAATGATCCGCAGCAACTCAAATCTTTATCAGTGCCAGAGCTGAACTCCCTTGCAGAGGAGATCCGTACGTTTCTGATTGAGAAGCTGACTGCGACCGGCGGGCATCTGGGATCCAACCTAGGGGTAGTGGAGCTTACGCTGGCGCTGCATTACTGCTATGACAGTCCCCGGGATAAAATGATATATGATGTAGGACACCAGGCATATGTCCACAAAATCCTGACCGGACGGCAGGACCGCTTCGACACGCTCCGCAAGAAGGACGGACTGTGCGGCTTTGTGAAGCGCTCGGAGAGCGAGCATGATGTCTGGGAAGCCGGACACAGCAGCACCTCTCTGTCTGCAGCTATGGGTATGGCTATGGCGCGTGACCTCAAGGGCGAGGACAACAAGGTTATTGCTGTGATCGGTGACGGTGCACTGACCGGCGGGATGGCCTTTGAAGCGCTGAATCATATCGGGCATGAACGCCGCAAGCTGATGGTAATCCTCAACGATAATGAGATGTCCATTGCGCCGAACGTCGGGGCAATGCACAATTACCTGAGCAAAATCCGTTCAGACCGCCATTACCTGCGGGCCAAGGATGAAGTGGAAGGGCTGCTGCGGAGAATTCCGGCAATCGGCGGCAAGCTGGCCAAAACGGCTGAGAAGCTGAAGGACAGCCTTAAATATATGATGGTACCCGGCGTGCTGTTCGAGGAGCTGGGCTTCACCTATCTCGGGCCGGTAGACGGTCATGATATTGAGAAGATGATCGACACCTTCCATCAGGCGGACAATGTACACGGGCCTGTACTGGTGCATGTGCTGACCACCAAAGGCAAAGGCTACAAGCCGGCCGAGACTGATTTCTACAAATCCCATGCCATTTCTCCATACAAAATTGAATCCGGACAATCCCTTAAGGCGGTCGATAAGCCGCCGATGTACACCGAGGTATTCGGGGAGGCGCTGATTGAGCTGGGCCGCGAGGACAAACGGCTGATCGCGGTCACTCCGGCCATGCCGGGAGGCTCGGGACTGTTCCCGTTCGCCAAGGAATTCCCGGACCGGATGATTGATGTCGGCATCGCCGAGCAGCATGCGGCTACGCTGTGTGCAGCACTGGCTATGGAAGGAATGAAGCCGGTATATGCGGTGTATTCCACCTTCATGCAGCGGGCCTATGATCAGATTCTGCATGACATCTGCCGCCACAACGCCAATGTGATGTTCGCCATTGACCGTGCAGGCTTTGTCGGTGCGGATGGAGAGACCCATCAGGGCGTCTATGATATCGCTTTTATGCGTCATATCCCGAATATGGTCATCATGATGCCTAAGGATGAAAACGAGCTGCGCCACATGATGAAGACGGCGCTGGAATACAATGACGGACCGATTGCTTACCGTTATCCGCGGATTGACGGAACCGGTGTGGCTCTGGATAAGGAGATGCATACGATCCCGATTGGCTCATGGGAACGCCTGCGTACCGGCGACGATTACGCTGTGCTTGCCTGCGGGCCGATGGTTCAGGTTGCCGAAGAAGCGGCGGAGCTCTTGAAACGTGAAGGCATTCAGGTTGGAGTCGTAAATGCACGCTTCCAGAAGCCGCTCGACAATTCGATGCTGCTTGAGCTGGCTAATGCCGGAACCTCAATGATTGTTATGGAGGAGGCAAGCGAAGCGGGCAGCCTGGGCAGCGCTGTGCTGGAGTTCTTTGCATCCCAGGAGATCTATGATGCCAGAGTGCATCTGATGGGCGTGCCGGATATCTTTATTGAGCATGGCTCCGTCAAAGAGCAGCGTCAGCAGACCGGCCTGACCGTTGAAGCCTTGTGTGCACGGATCAAAGCGATGAAGGCACTGAGCAAATATACGTACAAGTCGACTTCCACTTCCTGAATAATGGAAGTGGAAGCCGGTGACCAAGAACGATCAGGAGATGAACATGGAACACCCTAAAGAACGGATTGATGTATTACTGGTGGAGCAGGGCTTTTATGAGAGCCGTGAAAAGGCGAAGGCTGCCATTATGGCCGGACTTGTGCTGGCGGACGAGGAGCGGATCGAGAAAGCGGGCATGAAGGTGCTCCGCAGCTCTGTCCTGAAAGTAAAAGGAGCTGTGCACCCTTATGTCAGCCGCGGCGGTCTCAAGCTGGAGAAAGCGCTCCGCAAATTTGAGATCAGCCTGACTGGACGCGTCATGCTGGATATCGGCTCCTCCACCGGGGGCTTTACCGACTGCGCCCTGCAGCACGGGGCAAGTCATGTTTATGCCATTGATGTCGGCTATAACCAGCTGGACTGGAGCCTTCGCAACGATGAGCGGGTAAGTGTAATGGAGCGGACGAATTTCCGCTATATGACACCCCAGGATCTGCTGGGCCCGGTGCCTGATTTTGCAAGCATTGATGTCTCCTTTATCTCGCTCAAAATCATTCTTCCCCCGCTCAAAGCGCTGCTGAGCCGCCCGGCGGATATTGCCGCGCTTATTAAGCCGCAGTTCGAGGCCGGCCGGGAAAAGGTCGGTAAATCAGGCGTTGTGCGTGATCCTGCGGTACATAAGGAAGTATTGGTCAATGTACTGACTATGGCGGAAGAGCTGGGTTACCAGCTTGAGAATCTGACCTTCTCGCCGATTACCGGCGGTGAAGGAAATATTGAATTTCTGGCACACTGGAAGCTGACGGATGATTCGGCGGATTCAGAAGCATTGTCTGCTCCCCGTCATATGGCTGACAGCTTCGCGCTGCTCGCTGATACCGTCATCAAAGAAGCGGCTTCCACCTTTACAGCGGCAGCTAACGGAAACTCATCGAAGAAACGATGAGTTTCTTTTGCTTGAAAAGTCATTTTTTACCCAAGACTAATAATAAGCAGGCGCTGACGTATTTATGCAGGAGTTCCCTGCAGCCTGGGCGAATAAATCACCGAGGTGATTTGCGTGGCAAGCTCTGACAAAGCCGTTGTGGCGCTTATTGGATTGGCAGCTGTGATATTTCTGGTATACCGGATTTATCTCTGGCTGCAGAGCTCGCCGGATTCCTTCCTGAAGGACCGGGTGCCGATCAACAAGGATATTGCTCCCCACCCGTCCATTGAGTGGCTGGAGGCAGCAGGGTATGAGGTGATTGGCGGCAAGCTCAAGATCCCGCTTTCTTTTAATGTAGACGGTGCCCCCATGTACAGCCGGCTGTTTATTGATTACGTAGCCGCCAAAGAGGACGGCTCCTATTATTTGGTCATTTTGTCCAGGCCCCGCAAGGAGCTGGAGTTTACAGGGAGCGCACTCCGGGATGCACTTCTGCCTTATCTGCTGATTTATCCTGACTGCAGCGGAGTGCTGTATGTCAACACGGTGTCCTCTGCCATCCATGTGATTTCTTTTGGCAGGGATGACGGAGAGTCCGCTTAATATTCATTTTTACAATACAGGAGGCACTATGAAGGGACACAGGCATATCAAGATTCGTGAAATTATCACACAGAAGGAAATCGAAACACAGGATGAGCTGGTGGACGAGCTGCGCGAAGCAGGGTTTCAGGTCACACAGGCGACCGTATCGCGTGATATCAAGGAGCTGCTCCTGATCAAGGTGCCAATGGACGACGGGAGATACAAATATTCCCTGCCGACAGACCAGCGCTACAATCCGACCCAGAAGCTCAAAAGAGTGCTGGTGGACAATTTCGTCCACATCGATTCCTCGGGCAACCTGGTGGTCATGAAATGTCTCCCAGGCACCGCAAACTCGGTGGCCGCGCTCATTGACAACATTGACTGGCCGCAGATTATGGGTACGATATCTGGCGACGATACCATTCTGATCATTTGCCGTCTGCCGGAGGACAGCAAAGATGTCATTTCGCAGATCATGGGATATATCTCCTGAAATAAATAGACGCAGCATCAAGCCATTCATGGGAATCATCTTTTCGGAGGTGCAGTTATAGTGTTAGAAACGTTATCGATCCGCAATCTGGCCGTGGTTGAAGCGGTGGATGTGCATTTTTATCCCGGATTTCATGTGCTTACAGGGGAAACAGGCGCCGGGAAATCCATTATTATTGATGCGCTTGCGCTTGTAGCCGGCGGACGGGGCTCTGCAGACTCCATCCGTTACGGCTGTGACAAGGCGGAAATGGAAGCGCTGTTCAGTCTGCCTGCCGGTCATCCGGTATGGGAGACGCTGGAGCGTCTGGGTATTGATGCCCAGCCTGAGGAGCATCTGATTATCCGGCGTGAGATTACTTCGACCGGCAAAAGCACGTCACGTGTCAACGGACAGATGGTCAATCTCAGCATGCTGCGGGAAATCGGAGAACAGCTGGTCAACATTCACGGCCAGCATGAGCACCAGAACCTGCTCAAGGCCGAGCGTCACCTCGGACTGCTGGATACTTACGGGGAAGCGGTAATCGGTCCGCTGAAGGCTGACTATCAGGAGAAGTATACCGCTTTTGCCAAGGTGGAGAAGGAATTGCGGGAGCTTCAGGAGTCCAGCCAAAAGGCTTATCAAATGCTGGATTTGTACCGCTTTCAGCTTGAGGAAATTTCTTCGGCACGATTAAAACCGGGAGAAGATGAATTACTTGCCGAAGAACGGGTCAAACTATCCCACAGCGAGAAAATGATGGATTCGGTATCCGGTGCATATGATCTGCTGTATGACAAACAGGGACTCGAATCCATTAATAATGTCATCTCCCGGCTGGAGGATGCGGTCCGTTATGACGAAAAGGGGCTGCGGGCTGTGCTGGAGCAGCTGCAGTCATCCTATTACCAGCTGGAGGATGCCGCTTTTCAGCTGCGGGATTACCGGGAGGATATTGAATTCAATCCGGTACGGCTGGAGGAGATCGAGAACCGTCTCGATCTGATTAACGGCCTCCGCCGCAAATATGGAGACAGTGTGGAACAGATTCTGGCGTATTATGATCAGATACACCGGGAAACGGATCTGCTGGAGAATAAAGATGAATACATCGAGAAGCTGAGCGTGAAGCGCAACAGCCTGCTCACCACCTTAATGGAAGCGGCAGAGGTACTCACTGAAGCTCGCAGACAATGTGCGGCAGACCTTGCTACGCAGGTTGAAGGGGAGCTGAAGGATCTGCAGATGGAACGGACATCCCTGCAGGTCAAGCTGGATCTTCTGGAGGACCCGCGCGGCGTTGAGTACAAGGAGCGCAGGTACCGCCTGACCCGTCAGGGTATCGACAGTGCAGAGTTCATGATTTCACCGAACCCGGGTGAACCGCTGCGGCCGCTTGGCAAAATCGCTTCCGGCGGTGAGCTGTCACGGATTATGCTGGCGATGAAGAGTATTTTTGCCCGTACGGATGCTATTCCTGTACTGGTCTTTGATGAGGTGGATACCGGGGTCAGCGGACGCGCGGCCCAGTCCATTGCCGATAAGCTGTTCAAGCTGTCGTCCACCTGTCAGGTGTTCTCAATTACACATCTGCCGCAGGTGGCCTGTATGGCCGATCATCAGTACCTGATCCGTAAAAGGGTTGAGGACGGACGGACCATGACCGAGGTTGATTCCCTTAACGAGAGCGGGCGGATTATGGAGCTTGCCCGGATGCTGGGCGGCGTCGAAATTACCGAAAAAACACTGCATCACGCCCAGGAAATGCTCAGTCTGGCCGAGGCCAGCAAAGCAGCCATAAGCTAGGCGGGACAATGATTGACAGTAATAAAAGCCTGGGGGCAAGGTTATCTTATAGGTACGCAATTGGCGACCACCTTTTTCGTCAAGCGAAAGAAGCAAAAGGGAGCGTGACAGCCATTGAAGCCGAACCTCAGGAAGTTAATGCCCGGCCTTTTATTCACCTTCTTTCTCAGCTTATCCGGTGTAGCAGGTCCCATCCAGAGTTATGCCTCACCGCTTGACCCTCATCCGGCCAAGCCGGCAGCCCAAGCGGCAGAACAGGAGCTCAAGGTAATCCCGGGGGGCCAGACGATCGGGGTGAAAGTGAAGTCGGCAGGTGTTCTTGTTGTTGGCCATCATCTAATTGAAGTATCTGAGCAGTCCAAGCTTTCACCCGGAGAGAACAGCGGTCTGGTGCCCGGAGATCTGATGATTTCCATCGACGGTGTGAAGCTCAATGAGGTATCCAAGGTAGCGAAGCTGGTCGAGCGGGCCGGAAAGTCAGGTGAAACCTTGACCATCGTGTACAAACGCGCCGGCAAGGAGCATACAGCCAGGCTGAAGCCCGCGTATGACCGTAATGACAAGGTATGGAGACTGGGGCTGTACATCCGCGATTCAGCGGCTGGTGTCGGCACCCTGACCTTTTATGCTCCGGAGCAGGGAGTTTACGGCGCTCTGGGCCATGTCATTACGGACATGAATACCGGAACTCCGATTGTGGTCGGCAGCGGGCATATTGTACAGTCCACTGTCACCTCCATCTCCAAAAGCCAGGATGGCGATCCGGGAGAGAAGCGGGCTGTTTTTCTCAAGGAAAGCCAGGTGCTGGGTAATGTGCAGAGCAATACGGATTTCGGTATCTTCGGTAAAATGACCAAGAACCCTGAGCACAGCCTTTACAAGCAGCCGATTCCGATCGCGAAGAGCAGTGAAGTGAAGGAAGGCCCGGCGCAGATTCTTACCGTAGTGGACGGGCAGCAGGTGGAGCGGTTCAATGTGGAGATTATCCATGTCGCCCATCAGCAGACTCCTGCCACCAAAGGGCTTGTGCTGCGAATTACCGACCCGCGTCTGATTGATAAGACCGGCGGTATTGTCCAGGGCATGAGCGGCAGCCCGATTGTACAGGACGGCCGTTTGATCGGTGCGGTTACCCATGTTTTTGTCAATGATCCGAAGTCAGGCTACGGCTGCTTTATCGAGTGGATGCTAAAAGATTCCGGTGTCACCGGACAAACTGATCTTTCCCCATATAATCTTAAGGCGGTATAGCCTTAAGATTTTTTTGTCGAAGCTCAGCGATATAAATCGAATGTTGAAATAAAATATTTAATTATAATCCAACGGCGAAAAAAAATAAAGAAAAATAATTTTCGACAGAAGGATATTTGAAGGGCGTGTCGAAAACCTAAGGAGTGCGATAAAAATGTGGTAAAGAATAGCAGATATGAATAAGGAGGAAGCAGCCAGTGCAGAATATTGAAGTGTTGTTGGCCGATGATAATAGGGAATTTACAAACTTGCTTGCCGAATACATTACGGAACAGGAAGACATGACCGTTACAGGCATCGCTTATAATGGAGAAGAAGTGCTTCAGATGCTTAGCGGGGCAAGAAAGATTCCGGATGTACTGATCCTCGATATTATCATGCCGCACTTGGACGGACTCGGCGTTCTTGAACGCCTGCGTGATATGGATCTTAACCCGCAGCCGAAGATCATCATGCTGACAGCATTTGGTCAGGAGAACATCACTCAAAGAGCTGTGCAGCTTGGCGCGTCTTATTATATTTTGAAGCCGTTTGACATGGAGGTTCTGGCCAACCGTGTGCGTCAGCTCGTCGGTACACAGGGCAGCATGAGCAGTTCTTCGAGCATGTCCAGCTATGCAGGCTCACGTCCGTCGGCTTCATCATCAGGCACCAACGTAGTGCCGCTCTCCAAGGGCAAGAACCTGGACGCGAACATCACCTCCATAATTCATGAGATTGGTGTGCCTGCGCATATTAAAGGCTACCAGTATCTGCGTGAAGCGATCACCATGGTGTACAACAATATTGAAATCCTTGGGGCGATTACCAAAACCCTCTACCCGGCTATTGCGGAGAAGTTCAAAACCACACCATCCCGTGTTGAACGGGCTATCCGCCATGCGATTGAAGTCGCCTGGACCCGTGGCAACATCGACAGCATCTCCCACTTATTCGGCTATACGATTAATATCTCCAAATCCAAGCCGACGAATTCCGAATTTATTGCCATGGTAGCCGACAAGCTGCGGATTGAGCATAAGGTGTCTTGAAAGGGTAAGGATCAGGATACGTAGAAGGATGGAAGGAGTCTCCCACACCCGATAAACCTTTTTGGTTTATTGGGTTTTATTTTTGCAGGAAATGCAATGAAGGATTCAAATGATTTGACAGTTACGCATTATGTAATACAATTAGCTTGTTATACCGAAATACCCCATTAAAGGAGAATGTGTTTTGAAGGAAGAATCACTTCAGTATATTATTTATAAGCGCCGTGATTTGAAATTTAAATTAAAAGGCCAGACGATCTTTCTGTGTGCGGTAACCATCATTGCCAGTCTGATCTTGAACGGCGTCACACGCAAAACAGGAATCATTTCAGGATCAGCATTTATTGTTTGTCTGTTAGCATACATAGGTGTGAACAGTCTGCACAGAAAAATGATTATTGCAAAAAGGAAAGCAATTATAGAAACAAATTTTCCAATTAAGAATAATGTTTTAACCGGCGTGCAGCAAGAACTTATATTGCTTGATATTGACTACTTTTTAAACGGGTCACGACAAAAAAATGATCCTTATTCTGTCTTTACGGATACTGCTGCTCTTAAAAGCAGGATTGAAGAAGGGGAGACACTTACCAACACAGAAATGAAAGGCTTAAATGGAATATACTCCGTTGAGAGCATCAAGCGCCTGGGCAGATAACGGAATGTTAATCTTTGTCAGCGGGAGACAGCAAATTCCGCAGCCGATGTGGATATTATGGAGCGCGGGTTTATGAAAAAAGAACTTACCAAAGAGGTTGTTCGCTATTCATTCGTTTTGATTGGAGTCATTATTTTTGGTCTTGTGATCTATCCGGGCTTGTATAAGTATGAGAAGTTAGATCAAAGCTTTCCTGTTAAAATAAACCGGATCACTGGGGATGCAAAGATCCTGACGATAAAGGGCTGGCAGGATGCCGATGACTACGATCATGCACTGGATCTATTCAACGAGTATAAACAGCAAGTTATTGATGCCATGGAAGGGCAAAGTGAATCCATCAGGAACAATGTAATGAACAGTGTAATGAACAGTGTCTGGAATGAACTGCAGCATGCAAAAAATGAAATGGTTAATTCAGCAACTTCTGAAACAACCCAGCCAACGTATGCAGACGGTACATCGGTGTTTTATTCTGCTAATAATGATAAAAGCAGCTCAAAAGGCGAAGCCGCAGCAATAAAAATTGGATTAGGCGATTCCAAAGATACTGTTAAAAAATCGTTGGGAACGCCAGATCATATCACAAACGGTGGAGATACGTGGTATTATGGATCAGCAATTATAAGCTTTAACAATGGTGTTGTTGAAGGATGGAACGACCAGTTAGGAGAACTGCATCTTAAATAACAGCAAAAAGACACTGAGAGCCTACTCATCAGTGTCTTCTTTATTTTAACCAGCCACGTTTACAGCAGCTTAATCAGCACCTCAAGCTCCTCCGCCAATACTTTTGCAAGCTCAAAGTTCTTTTCCTTCAGAGCCAGTTCAATTTTCATTTCCATTGCTTTTTTGTTTTGCTCTGCTTCTAAATAGTCTTTATCAAAATGGCTGGCATAAATCATCTTTCTGAATTTGCGCATACTCATTTTTCTAATCGTCTTATCCTCAATGATCAGCACATAATCCATTCCGTTTACGACAGAATAGAAGTCATGTGAAATCATAAGAATGGCGCCTTGATACTCTTGGACAGCTTTCTCCAATGCAATTTGTGCATAGGTGTCCAAATGGCTTGTCGGTTCATCAAGCAGCAGCACATTTGCGTTACTGGCAGAAACCTTGGCCAATTGGAGCAGATTTTTTTCTCCGCCGGATAACGATTCTATCTTTTGGGTAACCATTTGTCCTTCAAAGCCATAGTCAGTAATATACGACCGTACCTTATCATAAGTATCGAATCCCGCCTCGATAAATTCCTCCAGTATGGTATTAGAATCGTTTAGCACCTCGCCTTGAAGCTGGGATAAGTAAGCCACTTTAGCATCAGGGTTTATTTCAATGGAACCGTGATTATGCTTAACAATCTCCCGGAGTAAGGTCGTTTTTCCTGTACCGTTGGGACCGATAATGGCTACTTTATCCGAGGACTTGATCTCAAAACTGACCTTTTCTAAAAGCAGTTCATCAAAGGAAACGCTGTAATCATTAACTTTTATTACAACAGTGTCGTCTTCAAGTTCATGTTCCATGCCGAAAGAGATCTTCGGCTGCTTAATATCGACGAAAGGAGCTTTAATTCTGCGGGCTTCCAGTCTTTCCTGAAATTTCACTCTTGCTTTTAGCGCCCTGCCTCTGGATGCTTCCGAGTTATAGGTTGCGCTGGCTCTAAGATTGTCAATGATATTGTCGTTCCGCCTGATTTCTTCCTCTTCAGCGATTGCGAGCTCCTGTGCTTCGATCTTAGTCTGAAGTAGAGAGAAATTATAATCAATATACCGCCCGTCAAACTCCTGGATCTCCATGTTTTCAAGGTGAATAATTTTGTTGAAGCAATGATTAAGCAAATAACGGTTGTGCGTGATGACCAGCAGAATGCCTTTGTGGGAGTTGATAAGATTTTTAAGTGCATTTAGGTTTTCAAAATCTAAGAATACATCCGGCTCGTCCATAATCATCACGTCCGGATTGCTGAGCATTTCCTTCATGACTTGGATCAGCTTGAATTCCCCGCCGCTCAGCTCAGCTACCCTTAGATCCTTCAGCTTCAGGAGGTTTGCCAAGTTTAGCTTCTTATTAATATTGCTTTCAAAATCATCTCCGCCGATCAACTCAAAAGCGTCTAACGCCAGTTGATACTTCTCCAGTAACGGCTCAATATCAGCGGAGGTCTCCATTTCAGTGAGGATAGCATTTATTTCATTTTGAATCTTGAGAAATGCTTCTCCTATAAATTCAAAAACAGTTGTTTCTTCAGATCTGTCCAGCTGCGAGAACTGGCTTACATACCCGATTGTGCAGGAGGGTTCTATCTCTAGCCTGCCTTCGTACAAATACCTTTCCGGATCCATCAATATATCGACCAGTGTGCTTTTCCCGCTGCCGCTTGTTCCTATAAAAGCGCAATGCTGTGCTTCATCGAGGGTAAATGAAATGTTGTTATATAGTTCTTTTTGCGGAAACGAGAAGGATAAGTGTTCAACTTTTATCATAATATTACCTTTCCTTATAACCAAAATGGGGACTGTTATTATCGGCTTGTGAGTGGCATTCAAGTTGTTAGAATAACATTGTTTACAGACAACATCAATCAATTCATTTTAGAATAAGCTGTCCAGTGCCTTTAAGTAAGCACCATTCTTTCTTTTGAGTTACCAAAATAGTTTTTTAAGAAAATTTTAATAGGGGGATTATTATGAACACCAGGCTTTCTCAGAAAGAATGGCTGGAATACATTAATAGGTTGCAGGAAAGAGAAAGGCAAAAAATAATATCAAGTGGTTTAAGTAATTGGACGTTATTTGCTGCTCTAGCGGGTTTGGGATACTGGATTTTTCCCGATATTATTGATATACAAAAACATTGGATGACTGTAATTTTAGGCTACATATTCTTTCAAAATTTAACTACAACAATATTCGATATTTTCAATAAACATTATAGGCAAGAGAAAATAATAAAAATGCGTAAGGCTGAAAATCTACTTGAGAAGAAAGGCACACTTCCACTAAAAATACATGGGGGTTTAATAGAACTTATAGCTTTAATTCTCAATATATTTTTCGCTATTCATTCACATATAAATAATTTTTGGATTTTCGAAGCTTATTTTATAATTAACTCTTTTAGGTTCTCTCGAATAATAGATGTTATATTAAATCGAAAAGAAATAATGAGCTCGTGGAGAGAATTAAGAAGAAACAACAACGTTAGAGTTAATGAAACAGAAACAGTAAAAAAAACAAGCAAGATACAAAAAGGCCTCACCCTAATTTTAGACAAGTCACTGCAATTTATTAATGGCATAAGTGCAAAACTAATCATAACCGTAATTATGCTGACTTATGCATCAACACAATATAATTTCAATGATTTATTATGGAAACAGCTATTCAATGGTCTTGCTCTTGTCATTATAGTGGTTCTGTCACAGTTTTTACTTGTTATATTCTTAAAGCGAATGAAAATAGCCTGGTTGGAAGAACTTGAGAAAGAGATTTTGTTAACTGATCTCAAAGAAAATCAAATCATTAAAAAGCTAAGAAATGGATATTTTAATTTTAGCAATATCGATAATTATTTTTAGTTTTTGTCAAATTTCAAACAGGGAAAAGTGGCGGAGGAGAATTTTGGAACTGGAGGAGCGTTAGCGTCCGCCTTTGTCTGCGGATTTCAACCGCGAACAGCGGCTCAAATCAGGAAATCTGCAGACAACAGCGGCCGGAAGTCCAAATATTCTCTGGAGTTACGTCCTAACCCTAAAGAAATAGGTTTTTAGCCCGTTCGACCATAAAGGTTGAGCGGGTTTTTATTATCGCCTGATTCTACCCCGCTACAAAATGGTTAATTACAAAGCAGCTAATCTGTACCGTCATGATGAATACATATGGTGTTACCGTTTTGGGCGTCTAAAATTTAAATTTGCAACATTTTTCGACATGCAAATTTGGTTCATGCGTGTATAATCATTGTAAAAAATGAAAGGGTTCAGTAATTTTCAAAAAAGAACACCAATACATTGTAGCAATCACATTAGTGTGAAGGGGAAAGAGACGGATGGCCAAAAAAAGCATATTAAATGTATTGGTCGGTGTTCTAAGCCAATTGATCGTGATCGGCCTGGGGTTCTATATCCCGCGGTTAATTATCCTTACCTATGGTTCGGAGGCTAACGGTCTTATAACGTCTGTTGTACAGGTTATTACATACTTGTCTTTGCTGGAAGCAGGTGTAGGTGCCGCCTCTATACAGGCGCTTTACAAGCATATCGGAAATAATGACAAGTCCAAAATCAACGAAATACTGACTGCAACCTCGTCTTATTACCGCAAAACAGGATGGTACTATTTTATCGCGGTCATCCTGATCTCGATTGGATATCCCCTTGTTGTCAGCTCTGGCTTCAGCAACTTCACAGTAATGGCCATAGTGTTACTGAGCGGATTGGGCGGGGCGGTTAATTATTATTTTCAGGGGAAGTTCAGGGTTCTATTGCTTGCTGAGGGCAAGAACTATATCGAGGCTTCCGTAACCGCGCTGTCCACGATTGTCAACAACGTGATCCGAATCATTATGATGCTGAACGGCTTTGATATTATTCTGGTTCAGGCGGTTTATTTTGTAATCACCATTATCCAAATCATCGTATATCAGATCTATATGAGAAAGCATTACAAATGGATCAATTTCAAGACTACACCGGATTATCAGGCAATCAGCCAAAAGAATTCCGTTCTGATCCACGAGCTGTCTTATCTCGTATTTAAAAATACGGATGTTGTCCTGCTCACCCTGTTCACAAATCTGAAGATTGTAAGTGTATATATGATGTACAATATGATCTTTGGTGTGGTGGAAAGAGTAACCTTTACCATCCGGGACAGCTTCAAATTCGCTTTAGGCCAGAAATACAACAATAACTTTCCGAAATTTGTCAGGATGTTCAATCTCTTCGAGTCGTCCTACATCTCGCTGGTGTTTGCCCTGCTGACGATAACGACGATTCTGATCCTGCCTTTCATGAGGCTGTATACCTCAGGGATTGAAGATACCAATTATATTGATGCGCTCCTGCCTTTATTGTTTGCAGCGGTGAAGCTCCTGTTCAATGCCCGGTTATCTTCCGACCTGGTGATTGATATCGTCGGCCATTTCCGCAAAACACAGTGGAGATCGATTCTGGAGACATCTATAAACTTTGTTCTCTCCTTGATACTGGTGTTTCCGTTTGGCGCCTACGGGGTGCTGTTTGGGACCATGGTCGCTTTAACTTACCGGCTAATTGATATAGTATGGTACACGAACAGCAAATTGTTGAAAAGAAGCTCATGGATCACCTACAAAAAATGGATTATTAATCTGCTTGTTTCCGTGATAATCATTGCTGTAACGAAACAGTTTGATTTTATGGTAACTCCGCATTCATACACAATGTTCATTTTAGACGCTGCTGTGTTATCGGTTACGCTGGTCCCGCTGTTTTTTATAGCTGGTCTCTTGCTCAGCAGACCGGATGCCGGCATGCTGCAGGAAATGCTTGGTCCGCTCCTTGCCAAATTTAAAATCCGCAAAGCAGGGCGGCAATACTAAAAGAAGATGGGGGTATTAGAATGGAACCGCAAATCAGTATTATAGTTCCGGTTTATAATGTAGCTGACTATTTGCCGAAATGTATCGAATCGATACTGGCGCAGACCTTTACGGACTTTGAGTTGATTTTGATTAATGACGGCTCTCCGGACAAATCCCCTCAGATCTGTGACCACTACGCAAGTCTGGACAACAGGGTGCATGTGATTCATAAAAAGAACGGCGGCGTCTCTGAAGCCAGAAACTGCGGGCTTGATATTGCCAGAGGCAAATATATCGGCTTTGCAGACAGCGATGACTGGCTGGCACCGGATATGTTTGAGCTATTGTACAACTTAAGCGAGAAGCATGATGCCGATATTTCCATTTGCGGCCATTATGTGGTGACAGATGATTCAACCGAACCGTTGTATGAATATTTTGAAGGAGAGATTGTTTACAGCAACGTGGAAGGTGTACAAAAAATTGTCGAGGATGTTGAAATTCAGAGCTACTTATGGAACAAGCTGTTCAAACGGGAGCTGTTCGAAAATCTCCGGTTCCCGGTCGGCAAAATTTACGAGGATCTGTGGGCTATGTATTTCCTGTTCAAACACGCCAATAAATCCGTCCGGGTCTGGGACCCGAAATATTATTATCTGCAAAGAGGCGGCAGTATTACACAGGTATGGGATGACAACAGCTTCTATAACTACTACCTGGCTGTAATTGACCGTTACAATGACCTCAAGTCAGACGGGAAGAATACCCCTTATCATGATATCTCCAAGCAATACCTGGATAATGTAGTGGAGTACGGCTTTAACTACTACAATTATTACATTAAAAAAGGCATTAAGGTAAATGATGAGCGCTGCGAAGAATTCATTGCCTTTTTAAAGAGCAATATCAATCCGTTTTTCCAGGATAATACCTTGGGCTTCAAAAATAAAATGAGCATCAGCCTCCTGTTTCTTAACAAGCGATTATATGCGCATTTATTCAAGTTTGCATTCGTCGTACTCAGAAATAATAAAATCGGATAAGCAAGCTGAACACACACTCCTTTGTTGGAAATGAAAATCCAATAGAGGAGTGTTTTAATTTTGTGTTATGATAGTAGCAGGTGCTATTTATAATGGGACAATCGATGCATCTGAAATCAGCCGGGGCGGTATGGTAATAAAAAAAGTTGTGAAAGATATTCTTACAGAGTATTAAATACGCCTTTTTAGCCAAAATGAATAATGTTGCCCTTTCTTGCAGCCATCTATTCATCCTGATCCATAAAGCCAACAAAAAAATGGTTCGACAGAAAAGGGGAATCCACAAATGAGAATTAACGTAAAGTTTACTCCTAAGGGAAAAGCGGCGGTTGAGAATTTCAGCAACGAAGAGCTGCTGGAAATTTTTGCGCGGTATCTGAAAACCTTGACCAAGAAATATGACATTGAGGTTGATGTGCCGCATGAGGTCAACCACAACATAGTGGCAGACGGAACGGTCGTTGTAATGGCACAAAATGTGAACTGTGATGTGGATACCTTCTTCAAGGAATTGAGCCGTGATATTAAAGTACCGCTCAAGAAAAGACTTGGCGGCAAATTGGACAATGTATTCAAGACAGAAGTTATAGAATAGCAGAACAAGGACGGAACATATCCGTTCCTGCGCAAAAGCCATCCCTGCCTACACAGAAGAGGATGGCTTTTGACTTGTGATAAATATGCATTGGAACACAAATATATGTAGAAGTGTACCGATTGTATTGAATTCACGCATCCAAATAATCCGAAGGTATTAATTTTCTTTCGGTCAGAATGTTCATGATAATTTCAATAAAATCAGGTGAAGCCTTAGCCTCCACCGCCAAATCGTAGATGTTTAATAGCTGCTCGTCAGATAGTAGTTCGAGTGATGAGGGGCGCGGAGAAGGATGAAAATAATAATCCATTAGATTCCTCCATCAATAGGTATAATAATCCAAATTATAGCTAACCTATTTAAATGGTACCATTTGGAAGGAAATCCGTCTCCTGTCATTCACCCTGCGAATTACTCTTTACATAACATGGTTATTATGTCATAATATTTACCCGCTTTACATTGAAACATCCCGGCATCGAAGTCGATACCGGGATGTTGAAAAGATACGATACAGCAACTCAATCAATCTGCTTCTTCTTCTGATGATTCCGCAAGAAATCGCTTGATACGGGGTTCATTGGACTCCGATACCGTTGCAAATTGTTCACCTTCAGTGAAGTGAACAATTTTGCGCTCGGCGTCATACGCGTTCACCTTGTTCAGGCTAACGACGTTGTTACGGTCAAGGCGTTCGAATCCTTTACCCTTGTATGCAATCAGCAGATCGGAAAGAGTAGTGGGGAAAACAAATTCGCCTTCTTTCGTATGGACGAATATTGCATTTTTATAGCTGGAAAAATACAATATGTCTTCCTCCCTGATGTCTAGGGAAGAACCGTCGTTTTGTAAGACACGCATGTTTTCCCCATCCTTGTTGGATTACTTACGGAGTTCTTGCGGTGCTTCTGGGCTGTGAAAAGCTGGCTTCATGATTGACACAAATAAACGGGAGGATGCTGCAAGAACTGATGAAGCGTGTTTGGCGAGCGTTTTTTTCATGGCTTTTCCCTCCTTATCCATGGAATTACTGTTAAGGATTGTACAATGAATGCCAATCCGATGACAGACGAATGAATGAAAAAGTTAAGGCTAACTAGTAGAACAGAAACTAACTTTAAAAATGGAAATATTTTTTCCGGCATCCGGGCATTTTTGTCCGGGTTAGGTGAAAATAGAAGCATAATGAACAGGCTTGCCATGTTAATTAAAGTAAGATTCATTTTAAAGAAACTAAATATGTAAGGAACAAGTGTGCATAACAAAACAGAAAAAATATTACAGGCTTTTGCCGTTTTTAAGTGAAATCCGCCTGAAGTAAGGCGAAGAATCGAACAGCTTAGAAGGAAGGTCATGAACTCAGCGAAGTTGCCAGTAAGCAAGCCAATCACTGCTGTTGCAATGAAAATAACCAGAGTATTCAATATAATGCCAAGGGAATATTGCATTATTTCAACAGAGTAGGTTTCCTCCGGGTTAGCCTGTTTAATAGCAACAGCGATTTTATGAGATAATGTGTTCATTCTCAGACCTATCCTTTTTATATGAGAGATATAAATAACTGTATAACAAGGCTCCATAGGATAAAGGCATCAAGAAGAAATAACCGGAGTAATGCTCTGAGAGATTAATCATAAAAATAACAATCACAACACACGGCAAGGTTAGAGCAAACAATATAAATTCATGTGATTGAATTCTGATCTTTTTATTCTGTTTGTCTGGTACGAAATCAAAGCCTTTTCTTTGTTTTCTGATATAATAAGCTATTAAAAGTGTTGTCAAAGCAGAAACTATCTGTAAAGAATTAACTCCCATGGTCGGATACAATAAGTTTAAGGAGTAGAATCCTGTAAAATTCATAATTAAATAGCAGGTCGATTGCAGCAGCATGTAGGATAAATAGGCAAGGCCAGTCATAATCGCTGCGTAAAAAATGTGGATGCGGAACAGAAGCCAGAAGAAGCAGAAAGTAAGCAGATATTGAATAACCACATCTGTGAGAATCAGGCCATAATCATGCCGAAGTACAAATGATACAAAGCCCATAATCAGACTGGCAAAAATCATTTCAGTTATGTAAAGATCAATCTTGAATACTCTGAATGCAAGCAGGAACATAGCGAAGGTTTCCAGAACTGAGAAGAACATATATATCGAAAAATCCAGCATACCTACACTCCCGGTAAACGAGTTGACTCTTCCTATTCTTGCAAATATTATACATAATATACTAAAATGCAACAATAGATATTTACACTTTTCAACAATATATTCATAATTTTAGGTGAGAGGGGACATTTTAGATGAACCAGCGTCCGGAGCAAGGCGAATACATGGAATTTCAGGAGGCTTATATCTCTTTAGTGCCGCCGGAGGGCGACATTATCACCATTCTCCGTGAGCAGTCCAAGGAGGTTTTTGCACTGCTGGACGGGCTTAGTGAAGAACAGGGAAATTACAGGTACGCGCCGGAGAAATGGAGCATTAAGGAAATGGTCGGCCATCTGACCGATAATGACCTCATTATGTCCTACCGGCTGCTCTGTTTTGCCAGAGGTGAGCAGGCGCCGCTGCCTGGATATGAAGAGAAGGACTACGTTGCCGCCGGACATTTTGACCGCTTTACCCTGAAGCAGCTGGTGCTGCATTACCGGATTGTCCGGGAATCGACACTCGCTCTGCTGGAAAGCCTGCCGGATGATGTCTGGACCCGGGCCGGAAATTTCTATTCCGTACCTGTGACCGTCAGAGCCCAGGCCTGTATGATTGTTGGACATGAGAGACATCACATGAATATATTGCAGGAGCGGTACCTGAACCAGGTGTAGCTGCTGAACCTTAGAACAGCATAGACGGGAGGAAGCCTGGATGGGATTTGCCAGAAGCATACTGCATTTCTTCATACCGCCGGAACGCACGCTGCTCTATACCACTTTTGACCAGAAAGAATATTTCGTTAACAAGAACCGCTTGAGTGCAGCGGGAATCCGGCACCGATCCAAGATCAACGGAGGGATGCGCGTCATTTCAAGCCGCAATTATTATGGGGGTAATATGGCTTCCAGACATGAGCTGTTTGTAAGTAAAGAAGATGAACTCCGCGCACTCAAGGCCATTCAGAAGTAATGCAGTCTGCGTATGCAAATAAAAAAAGCATTCCACCCGTTTTCAAACGGTAATGGAATGCTTTTTTGCTGCTATAGAGGCGGATTCTTGTGACATTTGCGGCAGACGGGGTAATAAGCTTCATTGCCGCCGATCTGGATCTGCTTGCCGCTGTAGACCGGCTTGCCGTTCTCTACGCGCAGGGCCATCGTTGCCTTGCGTTCGCAGAACCAGCAGATGGTCTTCATTTCTTCGATTTTATCGGCATAGATCAGCATGTATTTGCTGCCTTCAAAAAGGTTGTTCTGGAAGTCATTTTTCAGGCCGAAGGCCATAACCGGGATGTTCAGTTCATCAACAATCCTTACAAGCTGGAGAATGCAGTCCTTGCTGAGGAACTGGCACTCGTCAATCAGCACGCAGTGGGGCTTAGGCAGGTTGCTGCTTACAATGCCGTAAATATCCGTATTTTCGTCAATAGCGATGGCCTGCTTGCGCAGTCCGATACGGGAGGAAATATACCCGACCTCGTCCCGGTCATCAATGGAGGGGGTGAAGATGAGCACTGACTTGCCCTGCTCCTCGTAATTATGGGCTACCTTGAGTATCTCTATGGATTTTCCGCTGTTCATTGCGCCGTATCTGTAAAACAACTGTGCCACGTCCATCTGTCCTTTCGCTCTTGTCCCTAAGAGTGTAGTATGCCGAAAAATGCGACTTTATTAGAGTATCATATGTCCAATTAAAGTAGCCAGTGAAAAAAGTGCCGGATTCGGCATATTTCTTGTAAAGGCATTTCCCGCCTTAGGGCGGGTCCTCAGGTTATGTTATAATATACGCACGTGTGTTTTTAGCGGAAGAACCATTCACAGGAAGGAAGTTATGTCAGGTGCCGGAGAAATTGGAGCAATATAAGGAACGGGTAGCCGCGGTCTGCGGGGACGGCGGTTTATCAGAGGAGGTGCAGGAACTGCTGTCGGACATGCTTGAGGAGCTGGCCGAGCTCAGCCGCAGCAACAAGGCGTTGCGCCGGGTCATTCTGAAAAACGGACAGGGTTCGGCAATGTCAACAAGATTAAGAGATGCACTATACGAATAAATGGACGAGGTACAGCCGATGAACATCATTTTAACCTATCTCAAAAAATACAGGGTAGCTGCCATAGCTGCTCTGGCCATGATGGGGATTGAGCTGGCAGTGGAGCTGTCGCAGCCCCTTCTGATCTCGAAAATCATTGATAACGGAATTGCAGAAAAGGATATGGGAGTAGTCTGGCTGTGGGGCGGTGTACTGACCCTGAGCGCAATTATAGCGTTCGCGGCAGGGATACTGAGCTCTTTTTTTGCATCTCATGCCAGTCAGGGCTTTGCCTTTGATCTGAGAGAGAAGCTGTACGAAAAGGTACAGTCCTTTACTTATGAGGTGTTCAGCCGGTTTCCGACCTCTTCACTGATTACGCGGCTGACCGGGGATGTGACGCAGCTGCAGGACACGATTTTTATGGCACTGCGGTTTATGACCCGTGTTCCGCTGGTTGTATTGGGCAGTATCGTAATGGCGCTGGTGGTGCATGTGAAGCTGGGGCTGCTGCTCGCTGTAACGCTGCCGGTGCTGATCCTGTTCCTGGTCTGGGTAATGCGGAGGTCTTCCGCCCTGTTTAAGGTTGTGCAGAGCAGGCTTGATGGTGTAAACGGTATCATACAGGAGAATCTTACAGGCATCCGGCTGATCCGGGTCTTTGTGCGCATGGGACATGAAATCGGGCGCTTCGCCACAGTCAGCGGCGCTCTGATGAAATCAACCATTGCTGCACTAAGACTGACGGAGACGATGGGGCCTCTGATTATGCTGATTGTTAACGCTGCTATCGTAGCTGTGCTGTGGTTCGGGCGGATCGATATTGCTGCCGGAGATGCTACACTGGGGCAGACTGTGGCGGTTATTAACTACTCTCTGCGGACGATCGGAGCGATGTCAGCTCTCTCATGGATCATGGCGACTTTCTCACGGGCTGTTGCATCAGAGCAGCGGATATCCGAGGTTATGGCCTCGCCGGAAGGACGGGGAGAATTGGATTCTGCAGCTGGCCAAGGGAATACGGGCAGGGAAAATAGCATCCGGGGGGAGATTGAGTTTGCGGATGTCAGCTTCAGTTACCCGGAAAGCGATATTGCGGCGCTTGAACACATTTCGTTCACGGCCCAGCCGGGTAAACGGGTAGCCATTATGGGTGCGACAGGTTCAGGCAAATCCTCGCTGGTCGGGCTGATTCCCCGGCTGTATGAGCAGACCAGCGGCATCATCCGGATTGACGGGAGAGACAGCGCGGACATTGACATTTCCAGGCTGCGCAGGTCGATCGGCTACGTGCCGCAGGAAGTGCTGCTGTTCACCGGTTCAGTGCGGGACAATATCGCCTGGGGCAATGAGCATGCGACGGCGGAGGAAATTGAACGGGCGGCTGCGGCTGCGCAGATCCACGAGACGGTCATGGGGCTGCCGCAGGGCTATGACACGATGATCGGCCAGCGCGGCGTTAATCTGTCCGGCGGGCAGAAGCAGCGGCTGACGATTGCCCGGGCTCTGGTCCGCAAGCCGGCGATTCTGATTCTGGATGACAGCACAAGTGCGCTGGACGCTGTGACCGAAGGGCTTTTGCTAGATGAGCTTACGTCCATGTCCTGTACTACCGTGCTGATTACCCAGAAGATCAGCTCAACGGTCTCGGCTGACCTGATCCTGCTGCTGGACGAAGGCCGGCTGATTGCCAAGGGAACGCACCGGGAGCTGCTGGCAGATTCGTCATTGTACCGGAAAATATACGAATCCCAGACAGGGGAGGGAGCACAGCATGTTCAAAGCATTACTTGAGCCTTTTCGCCATCGGAGGCCTGATTTCGGGGCAGGCGAGAAGACATCCGCAGGCCGGAAGCCTAAGGCGAAGCCCAAAAACTGGTCAGCCACCCTGGCACGCATTTGGAGCTATCTCGCCAAACGCAAAGCGAAGCTGGCGCTTGTACTGCTTCTGGTTCTGATCAGCACCGGACTGGCGCTGCTGGGCCCCTATCTGATCAGCCGGGCGGTGGATCATTATCTGGAGGGGGATGGGGGCCGAAGCTGGGTGATTTTCCTGATCACCCTTGCTCTTGTGTACCTGTTCACTTCACTGAGTACCTGGCTGCAGAATATATGGATGATCGAGATTGCCCAGGAGACGGTTCTCCGGATGCGTACGGACCTGTTCGCTTATCTGCACAGGCTGCCGATTTCGTTCTTTAACCGCAGGCAGCAGGGTGAAATTATGAGCCGGCTGACCAATGATATCGAGAATATCAGCTCCACGCTTAACAGCTCGGCTATTCAGATTTTTTCCAGTGTATTGACGCTGGCCGGTACGGTTGGTGTGATGCTGTGGCTGAGTCCGCTGCTTACGCTGCTGACCTTTATCGTAGTGCCGCTGATGTTTCTGGGTATGCGCTGGATCACCCGGCGGACAGGACCGCTGTTCAAGGAGCGGCAGCGCAATGTGGGTGAGATGAACGGCTATATTGAAGAGACCTTGTCGGGCCAGCGGGTCATCAAGGCTTTTTCGCAGGAGGAGCGGGTGATTTCCGGCTTCCGTGAGCGCAATACGCGGATTATGCTGTCCGGATACTGGGCCCAGGCGATTTCAGGCTTTATTCCCAAGCTGATGAACGGTCTGAACAATTTAAGCTTTGCTATAGTTGCAGGTATAGGGGGCCTTCTCGCCATCCGTGATATTGTAACAGTCGGAATTATTATTGCCTTCGTGGAGTATACCCGCCAGTTCACCAGGCCGCTTAATGATTTGGCCAACCAGTGGAATACGCTGCTGTCAGCAATTGCCGGGGCGGAGCGGGTATTTGAAGTAATGGATGAAGAGACGGAGGCCAGGGACGAGGGGGCAGCCGTATCGCTTAATCATGTGGAGGGGGCGGTCAGCTTTAGGGATGTCTCCTTCTCTTATGATGAGGGCAACGATATTCTGCATAATATCAGCTTTGAGGCGAAGCCGGGTGAAATGATCGCCCTGGTCGGGCCGACAGGAGCCGGCAAAACAACGCTGATCGGCCTGCTCTCCCGCTTCTATGATCCAAGCAAAGGCAGCATCACGCTGGACGGCAGGGATTTGTCCTCGGTCCGGCGGGAGAGCCTGCGGAGTCAGATGGCTTTTGTGCTGCAGGATACCTTCCTGTTCAAGGGAACAATCCGCGATAATATCCGTTACGGCCGGCTGGATGCCACCGACGCTGAGGTTGAGGAGGCGGCGAAGCTGGCGAACGCCCACTCCTTCATTATGCGGATGCGCGGAGGCTATGACCGGATGCTGTCCGTGGACGGCAGCGGCATCAGCCAGGGGCAGAAGCAGCTGCTGGCGATCGCGCGGGCCATTCTGGCCGATCCGGCAATGCTCGTGCTGGATGAGGCAACCAGCAGCATTGATACCGTAACTGAAATTAAAATCCAGGAGGGTCTGCAGACGCTGATGAAGGGCCGGACGAGCTTCGTCATCGCCCACCGGCTCGGCACCATCCGCGCCGCCGACCGCATTCTGGTGCTGCAGAACGGCAGTCTGCTCCAGCAGGGCTCTCATGATGAGCTGATGCGCCAGGGCGGGTTGTACAGCGAGCTTGTGCACGGTGCGCGCAAGGCTGCGCCGGGCGGGGCTTAGATTCAGGCAGACGCTATATGAATGAACAGTAAAAGCAGCAAGCCCCGTTTACCGGAACCGAATGTACCGGCAGAGCGGACTTGCTGCTTTTTCTTGATGTTGCTGGGCGGCATTTGCCGCTGCTAGCGGGCAGGTGAGCAGGAAAGGTGGGGTAGGCCGACCGAATGGGGCCAGTTGCTGGAATGAGAGGCACAAATGCCTTTGATTTTGGCGAAATGAGGCAAAGTGGCGGAATGAGAGGCAAAAATGCCTTTGATTTCGGCGAGATGAGGCAAAGTGGTGGAATGAAGGAAAGTGGCGCAATAAGAGGCACAAAT
>NZ_FNDX01000050.1 GCF_900099765.1 Paenibacillus typhae
AGTCCAAAAACCACCGAAAAGTGGTAACCCGGCATGTCTGGGAGGACAGCAAGGATTGGGTCCGGAACAACCGGCTCAGCAAGTCAGGCAAGCAGTTGTATCGCAAACGAAAAGAAACCATTGAGCGAAGCTTCGCGGATGCTAAAGAGCTCCATGGGTTTCGCTATTGCCGGTTGCGCGGACTACCAAATGTCAGGGAACAAGCGCTGATGACGGCAGCTGTGCAGAACATGAAGAAGATGGCGATCCACCTGGATCGCCGGGAAAAACGGGGTTAATCCCCTCATTTTCCCGTTTGCAGGTCGTTATTGAAATACAAAAGAAACCCATGTCATTTAAAGACCTGGGTTTCTCGACAATCTGAAAGCCTGCGGCATATATCGCCGCAGGCTTTCTGCTGTAGCTGACCATGGGATCAGCGCATTTGAATGAATTACTCCTGATTACGTCTGCCTCTGAACACCCGGTTCAGCACAAGACCTGCCGCAATCAAGCCAAGCCCTGCCAGATAGATCGGGAGCGGACTGCTCTCGCCGGTCTGCGGCAGCTGGCCGTCAACCCCGGGATCCGTTACAGTCCCTCTTGGAATACTGTCATCATCGATATCGACAACCGGAGTATCCGTATCAGGACTGCCGCTGTCAGGGTCGCCTCCGCCAAGCGGAATCTCATCGTCAACCGGAATTTCTACAGTTCCCCCACCAGGGGATTCCGGTGAAGCTGACGGCCCCGGTGTTGCTGCCGGAGGAGTGATTGCCGGACCGCCCGGAATCTCATCATCTACAATAATTACACCCGGCACTTCAGTACCCGGAGGCGACGTACCCGGTGTTCCTCCCGGAATTGCCGGTGTCGGAGCAGGTGTTGCTCCCGGTCCAGGTGATGTCGTTGCGGTAGGTGCCGCTGACTCTGTAGGTACCGGTGATACCGTTGGTACTGGTGATGCTGTCGGCGCCGGTGATCCGGTTGCAGCCGGCGTTTCGGTTGGAGCGGCCGTCGGTGATGGCGTTACCGTTGGAGCTGGTGTTTCCGTCGGTACAGCTGTCGGTGATGGCGTTACCGTCGGAGTTGGTGTAGCTGTCGGCTGTACGGCAGTATTGTATACGGTCAGGTTAATCCCTGCCACCGAGCTTATGGTCACCGGATATTCTCTTGTATCCAGTACATACCCGCTCGGCGCCGCTGTCTCAATCAGAATATAGCTGCCAAGCCAGATATTGTTGAACACTGCACTGCCTGCCGCGTCTGTCGTACGGGTGTTAACCAATACGCGCTCAGTCCCGTTCAGACGGTACAGCTCAAAGGTCGCGCCTGCCAGCACCTTACCCGTGTTCTGGGCGTCCAGCTTGCTGACGGTCAGTGTGCCCCGCTCCCCGCTGCCTGTGCCCGAGCCGCTGGATACACCGACAATGACCTCTGTCGTTGTATTCTTTTCAACATTAACAACATTATTTCCGGTGAATTTCGCGGTGTTGGTCACCTTATCGCCTGTCTTCGCTGCAATCAGCGACTGATACTCCAGGATATAAGCCCTGTCGATGTCACGGGCAAAGCTTAGTTCAAAGCTCTGTCTGCCATCGTCATCGGCCAGTACCTGCAGGGTGTAGTCCACACCTTTTACCAATTCAGTCCTGCTCTTCGTAATATCACCGTTCACAGCAGCTATTCCTTCATAGAGACGGAAAGAATCCGGCAGCAGAATCTGATTGATACTTGGCGTATCAATAATCTTGGCATCCTTAACATGGGACTGGCTGCGGTTCACTGCAAGGGTCCAGTCGATCTTTTCCCCGTTCTGCAGCCCGCTCTTCAGGACATATTCTCCGCCGTGCGGAATCGATACCGATGCGGTCAGATCCCTGGATACCTTTTTCTCACCGTCCAGCAGATGTGCCGTGTTGACTACAGTGCTGCCGATAAGCTGGCCGGCCAGAGTAGTCTTAAAGACAACGGCATATGCTTCGCTGATGCTTTTTGCGAACACGATTCTAAGCTTACCATCGTTACCTGCGTAGTAGGAGTACGCGCTGCTGCCCAGTTCGGCCCCCAGCGTATAATCTCCCTTGGCATCCACATTCAGCTTATAAACCTTCAGTGAATCCGGAACCAGTCTCTGCCCGGCGGTCAGCACATCGGATACAACAGGAAGCTTTACCTCTTTGGCGGTATAATTGACGCCTACCGTCCAGGTCAGCTCCTTGCTGGAGGCATTATACACACCGGCTTTGAAACCGTTGTTCTTCCACTCACTGCGCGGAATAAACCTACCGTCCGCACTTGTACTCTGCTTAATACCTTCAATATCGGTCCAATCAATCTTGGCTGTGTTAATAAAATCGTCGGTGTTTCCGGTCAGCCAGTCATTACTGAAATAGGTAGTGTAGCTGATGGTGTAGGACCCGTTAATCGGGTTTTTGAATTTAATTGTGAAGCCGGCATTAGGCAATACCGGTGATGCGTATTCCAGCGTATATGCTGATTGATCAAGTACTGTATTGCTGCTGTTCCGTACAACGATTGTTTCCGGAATCAGCTTTTGGCCGCCCTGAGGAAAGAAGTCTGTAACCACAACATCCTTCATCGGATGGTTATCGCCGTTCAGTGTAATTTTCCAGTTCGCAGTATGTGCTGAATAATTTGCCCCGGAGAATGTTTTGTAGACGATAATAGGCCTTACAAGCTGCGTTGCCGATTGGCTGTATGTGCTGTCTGAAACGGTATTGGTAACGGTATGGTCCTTGAATACCCGCCCAACCGCTTCGGTTTTGTATTCAATCCGGTATGCGGAACTGATGCCGGTATTGAATTGCAGTTTGAAGCCCTGCTTGTTTTCCACTCCAGCAATGGCAGTTACTGTGTAATCCGTATTCTCGGTTAACGCGGTCCCCTTGGTCGCTTTTCCTGAAGAATCCAGCGTCACCGGATATACTTTAAGCGAACCGGGCACAAGCTGCTGGGTATCGTCGAACAAATCCGTGAGAACTGCGCTCTGCTGGGGGATGCTCTTCAGGTTGTAATTGTATTCGATAGCCCAGGTAATGACCTGAATGCCCCAGTCATAATGGATCGCCTGCTTTTTCAGGCTGCCGCCGCGCTCCACATGGACTGTCGCCGAAGCACTGGCCGGATCACGCCCGTCTCCTGTAAAGGTGGCGGTATTCGTATAGCTGGCCTCATCCCCGATAATTCCGGTTGTATACGTGATGCGGTAAGCTCCGTTAATAACAGGATCGGCAAAACGTACGGTAAGCACTCCGCCGGCAACTTCGGCAGCATACTTGCTGCCATCCACCAAAGCCCCCTGCTGTACTGTGCCGTCAAGCTGCACATTCAGCTGGTAGACAGCCAGCGTCACAGTGCTGTCCAGCGACAGGCCGGCCGGGATAGGGTCGGTTAGCATGGCATTGGTTACCGGCTCCAGTCTTTTATTCACATCAACGGTCCAGTCAATCCTGTCGGCATTGAAGCCGCTGGCGGTGCCTGTCTTGGCAATCGTTGAGCCGACCTCAGGCTTGAACGTAACCGTTATGGTCTGAGCTCCTCCGTTAACCGGGAAAATAATCTGCTCGGTCGTGCTTCCGCTGACCTTGGTGCGGTCAAACTTGGTGTTCACCCGCAGCGTTCCGTGCACATTGCCATGATTCTCAATGTAACTGCTGAAGGTCATCGCTACTTCATGTGTAGCTTGGCTGACAGTAAAATCGCCCGCCTGCCCGTCATCCGAGACAAGGGTGCCGCTGATGTCATTGTACAGCTTGAACTGTTCAGGCAGCTTGAAGGTAAAGGTGTCTCCGGCGCTGTAGCTGTGTCCGTCGGGAAGCGCCCATGTATAGTCCAGCGTTACATTCGAGTTCACATCATAGACGCTGTCCGTAACGGTGCTTCCGTCAGGTCCGTATACGGCCATGGACACACTGGTAATGATGTCCGTCTCATGTTCGATCGCTTCTGCCTTAACCTGTGTAATAAACCCGATTCCATAAGCGTATTGCACAAACAGCATTAGAACCGCAATAGCCAGACTGAACCTCTTTTTTATCATTCCCCGGTATCCCCCATTCCTGAAATTCATTTTAGCTCTCACTTAGGATTCTGTTTAAGATGGCGCCGAATCCCGCTGGTAATGGCACACTCCGCCCCAAGGCCAGTTATGTATATCGGTCAAAAACCGTCCATCTTATGTAAACAAGCAGAATTCCTTCCTTTTCTGGTCAGCTTGAGCGTTATATACTTATATCACCTAACTATATAAGCTTAGAATCAAAAAATGTTTAAAACAGGAATATTTATTTTTTGAAAAGCAAGCTTTAGAACGAGGGAGCGAAATTAGTGGATCTGACTACCTTTTTTGGACGAAAACACGAGAGCGATTTCATTATGTTCACGGCTCCGCATTTCCTGACCCTGGCTTGCGCCGCTGCACTTTGCCTGCTGCTGTTCGCCGCAAGGTTTGCACTGCGCACCCGCCCGCTTCTACGAAACCAGGTCCGCTGGCTGCTGATTATCGTCCTGCTGGCTTCAGAAGCCGGGCTCCATGCATGGTACCTGTCTCACGGCATCTGGAGCAGCCGCCAGTCACTGCCGCTGGAGCTGTGCGGAATTACATTGCTGCTGTCGGCGGTTATGCTGCTGACCCGCAGCCGGCTGCTCTACTCTTTTCTGTATTTTGCCGGGATCGGCGGGGCCTGTATCGCCCTTCTGACGCCTAATCTGGTCTATCCTTTTCCTCATATCCGTTTCCTGCTGTTCTTTACGGCTCACGCGGCAATCGTGCTGTCCTCCCTGTTCATGACCTGGGCTTACGGATTCCGGCCGACCTGGCGGTCGCTGCTGTTCACGATGCTCTGCCTTAACCTGATCGCCGTCATTGTTTTTGCGCTTGATAAGCTGCTCGGGGCCAACTACATGTTTTTGGCTCATAAGCCCGGCACCTTCTCCGTTCTCGACTACTTTGGCCCTTATCCTTATTACCTGTTGGTGGAGGAAGTATTTGCTCTCGTCATTTTCCTCATGATGTTCCTGATCTTCTTCAAGCTGCCGGAGATGATCAGAAGCCGGAATACATCCCGGAGCAGAAATATATAAACACGGTTGTACAAAAAACAGCACCGCCCTGGAAAAACCAGTGCGGTGCTGTTTCATCATCCGAAAAGAGCGTTGTCCCTGAAACGGAAGGATTAAGCTTCGATAATTTCGACCGAAGTCATTTTGTCGCGTCCCTGGAAGCTGTCAACCAGCTCCATGCCTTGTACAACTTTACCGAATACAGTGTGTACTCCGTCAAGGTGCGGCTGCGGTGCGTAGCAGATGTAGAACTGGCTTCCGCCAGTGTTTCTGCCGGCATGCGCCATAGCCAGTGTTCCGCGCTCATGCTTGTTAGGGTTGATCTCGCAGTTGATTGTGTAACCAGGACCGCCTGTGCCCGTACCGTTAGGACAGCCGCCCTGAGCCACGAAACCAGGGATAACGCGGTGGAATACCAGACCGTTATAGAAGCCGTCGTTAGCCAGCTTCTCGAAGTTTGCCACAGTATTAGGAGCATCGTTTTCAAACAGATCGATCAGCACTACGCCGCCGTTTTCGAGTGTAATTTTCGCTTGCTTTGCCATATGTAAATGACCCCTTTCAAAAGTTCAGATGTGAACACGTTTATTAGTTTACTATGAAACTGCGCACAAAGCAAAGCAAGCGGGAGGGTTCCCGCTTGCTTTGCAAACGCGCTCAGCCGGAAGGGCTGCTGCCGGAGCCACGAAACCTACTTCGTTACAGCCTTCTTGGCAATGCGTTCAGGTACAATATCGTTGACAACGATGTCACCATGACTCTCACGGCGCACAACCAGATCGCTCTCGCCATTCTGTACGAAGATTACGGCCGGACGGCGGATCCGGTTGTAATTGCTGGCCATCGAATAGTTGTACGCGCCGGTGCAGGCAACCGCGAGCAAATCACCGCTCTGAACAGCAGGAAGCTCAACATCCCAGATCAGCATGTCGCCGCTCTCGCAGCATTTGCCGGCGATGGAGACTGTTTCTTCGTTAGCTTCAGTAGCCCGGTTAGCCAGGAGCGCCTCATATTTGGATTCATAGAGCGCCGGACGCGGATTGTCTGTCATGCCGCCGTCAACGGCCACATATTTGCGCACACCCGGAATCTCCTTGTTCGTTCCCACTGTGTATAGCGTAGTTCCGGCATCGCCTACGATGCTGCGGCCCGGCTCTACCCAGATCTGCGGCAGCGAGCTGCCGATTCCGGCAAAATGTGTCTTCACTGCATCTGTAATGGCTGCGACATATTCCGATACCAGAAGAGGTGTATCACCGTCTACATAACGGATGCCGAAGCCTCCGCCAAGATTGACGACAGGGAAATCAATGTTCAGCTCTTCTTTCACCTTGCGGGTGAAATCAGCGATCCGTTCAACAGCCAGCTGAAAGCCTTCGGTTTCAAAAATCTGTGAGCCGATATGCGAATGAACGCCAAGCAGCTGCAGATTGGCTTTGTCCGACGCCTGCTGTACAGCAGCATAGGCAGAGCCGTTGCCGATGTCAAAGCCGAACTTGGAATCAGTCTGGCCGGTCGAAGCATAGGCATGGTGAGCATGAGCTTCAACGCCCGGGGTTACGCGCAGCAGCACATTTACGGTTACTTCCTTGCTGGAAGCAATGGCCTGCAAAAGGCTCAGTTCCACGAGATTATCAACTACAAAGCAGCCGATACCCGCTTCAATCGCCATTTCGATCTCATCCGGCGTCTTGTTGTTTCCGTGGAAATGAATACGCTCGGCCGGGAATCCGGCCTGGAGTGCCGTGTACAGCTCCCCGTCCGATACTACGTCCAGCGACAGCCCCTCTTCGTCAACAAGGCGGCACATAGCCATGATTGAGAACGCCTTACTGGCATATGCAACCTGGAATCCCAATCCGGACGCTCTGAAGGCATCCATATACTCGCGGCAGCGCTGACGGATCAATTGCTCGTCCATTATATATAGCGGGGTACCATATTCCGCCTTCAGTTCGGTCACATCACATCCGCCGATTTCCAGATGTCCTGCATCATTAATCCGGCTCGTCCCGTGTAAAAACATTGTCCAGTCCTCCAATTTCCGTGGAACGTCTTGATTCCACCCTGTCTATTGTATGAAATTTAATCCCCGGTGTTCCAAAAACAGGCTCCAGGCTCTAACCCGGACTTCACAGGGGCTATTTAGTGTATTCAGTATAACAGACAGAGGGAACGTCATAGAATGGACTAATTTGCAGTTGATTTGTATTTTTTGTACGCCTATTTTTCGTTCTCCTGAACAGGCGGCATTCTGGTATTATCCCGTGTTTTGTTGAAAGACGGCCTTGATTTGGAGCTGAGCACCGGCTGACGCACCAGAATAGCCCCCATAGCTTTTGCATTAAATGGTATAAACGGCCACAAATATGAGGAGTTATAGGACCGGTGAGTGGTCAGCAGAATGACCAGCAGCGTAGAGCCGATCATAAAGCCCTGTACCTGAAATGCAGCTACGGCCAGCAGCAGCGCAAGCCTGACAATCCGGTTGGCCAGACCCAGCTCATAGCTCGGGGTCGCGAACATCCCGATTGAGGCCACCGCCATATATAATACTACCTCGTTGACAAAAAGTCCGGTCTGTACGGCAATGTCCCCGACCAGTATGGCGGCGATCAGACCCATAGCCGAACCCAGCGGTGTCGGCGTGTGCACGGCGGCCATGCGCAGCAGATCGACCCCCAGCTCAACGATCAGAAACTGGCCCAGAATCGGAATCTTCGCCATTTTCTGCGGGCCGATGAACTCCAGCATCGCCGGCTTGAGCTCCGGATGGATGACCATCAGCATCCACAGCGGAAGCAGAAACATGGAGGCGAATACGCCGATGAACCGGACCCAGCGCAGATAAGTCCCCATGAACGGGGTCTGGCGGTTCTCCTCGGCATGCTGGCAGAGATCAAAGAAGGTTGTCGGCAGCACAATGACGCTCGGTGAGGTATCCACAAAGATCACAACCCGGCCTTCCAGCAAATGCGAAGCCACGGTATCGGGGCGTTCCGAATACCTTACAAGCGGATAAGGATTCCAGCCTCTGCCGACAATCGCCTCCTCCAGCTGCTTGTCAGCCAGCGGTATGCCGTCGATGTCTATGCTTTTGATTTTGTCGGTAACCGCCTGTACTTGCGTCTTGTCCACGATATCGTCGATATAAGCTACACAGACATCCGTCCGTGTTCGCCGGCCGACCTGGTGCATTTCATATTTCAATCCGGGATCGCGGAGCCTTCTGCGCACCAGCGCCACATTGCTCAGCAGTGTTTCGGTAAAACCGTCACGGGCCCCGCGCACCACCCGCTCAATCGAGGGCTCATCCGGCCCGCGTGCCGGATAAGCACGGGTATCCATAACGATGACCTGTTTTTCGCCCTCAATGAAGAACACGCTCATGCCCGATAGCACCTTGTTAATGCTCTCGCTCAGCAGCTCCCCCTTTTCCACCTGCACATGGGGGATGTATTCGGTCATAAAGCTGCTCAGCGCACCGGTAGATACCTCATCAGGCGTCAGATAGGTCAGCCGCTTCAATATTTCATCGATGATTGTGTCCTTGGCAAAGCCGCTGATGCACAGCAGAGCCGCCTTGCGTCCCCCGAAGGTCATTTCCCGGAACACGATGTCAAAAGAAGAACCAAGACCCAGCACCTCTGTCAGCGTCTTTTTGGTATCCTCCAGATGTTCCGGAATATCATCATTTCCCTGCCAGTAAATAATCGACTGCTCCAGTGAGTCCGAGCGCTCAGAATCCCGTTTCTTCTGCATCGGATCCTCTTTTTTCTCCTGCGGCTCCGCAGCCTGCTTCCGCTGCTTCTTCCCGGTCTCCCGGGCCTGCGGTCTGTTATTCTCCTCCTTATCCTGCTCCGCTCCCGGCTCCTCCTCGTCCGGCTCCTCGCCGAACAGTCTGGCGAAAAAGCCCTTTTTGCCGCTTTCCGGCTCCTCTGTGCCAAGCTCACCGGATATCTCGGCATCCTGATTACCTGCGGCTCCGGGGTCTTGTATACCGGAGGTTTCCGCCCCCTGTGTACCTGAATCATCCGTACCGGAGGTTTCTGACTGATCACTGTCATCACCAAACAAAGTGGACAAAAAGCCCTTCAGGCCGCCGCCTGTCCCTTCCTCAGCCTCCTGCCCCTCATCGCCCTCTTGCCGGATGTCTGTCTGTTCCTCCTGCCCGCTGCTGCGCTGCTCTTCACTCCCAGCACTCTCCGGCTGCGGCTTACCCGGGGATGGAGCCCCCTGTGGCGCAGCGGAGTCTTCCTCCTGGCGGGCATTCTCCGGTTGGACATTCTCCGGTTGGGCATCCTCCTGCGGGACATCCTCCTGTGGAGCACTTCCCTGTGCTGCACCCTCCGCGGAATCAGATACGCCGGAAACCTCCGGCTCCTCCTCCCCTTCTGTCTTTTGCCCCTCCTGGTCCGGAGTACCTGCTCCATCAGAGGCCTGCAGATCATGATCCCCGTAGCCGGTTGCCCCTGCATCTACGCCAATATCAGTACTGCCGTCCGCCTCCCCTTTATGCTCCGGCTGTTCCGTGTGTATCTGTTCTTCCCCCTCCGAACCGTTTCCCTGCAAATCCGCATGCCCGGGAGCAGAAGCTTTGTTGCGGCCAGTCTCCACTTGATCCCCGCTGTGTATATACCTCATCACTCCATAACCTCCTAAAAGTTCAATATGCCGCTGATTTTTTCGAAGCAGTACCTTATAGCAGCCGGATTAACGCTGGTACACAAACCAATCGAACAATGACCCTGCAACCTTTCCGCAGACCATTGCCATCAGCAGGCCGAAAAGATAATGCGTCATATGCAGCCGTTTGGCCAAAATGGGCAGCACATTCAGTACCTCTGTCAGGGCAGCGGCCAGCATGCCGACAAAAACCCCGTCAAGCAGGCCCACTCCAAGCTCAGCCAGCGGACCGGCCGCGATTTTCCAGTTCCAGAAATCACTCACCGTACCAAGCAGCGAGCCGCCGACCATCGCTCCCTCATACCAGTGCACCTTATTATAGGAGGAAGTCAGCTGGGCCAGGCGCGGAACCATATCCAATACGATAAAAAGGGCAATTACCCCCCCGCCGACGGCGATTCCGGCTGCTACCCCCAGCAGCAGATTGAGCCCGAGGGAGAGCGGAGCTGTCATGGGGTTCCCCCTCCTTTCGCGGAAGGGCCTTGACGGTGCTCCAGCTTGCTGTATTCCTCATGTACTACATAATGATCAATATTTTTTTGGTACAGGAACATTTCCACTTCAAGCGGTGTGGGCTCCTCGTTCCATTTTTTCTTGAACAGGTGATTAAAAAAAACCACCATCCCGAACCCGATTCCCAGCGAATAGGCTATCTGAAAGACATAGGGATGCTCGTCACGCCGCCCTGTCAGCATTTCCACGATCCGCACATGCACCTCCTGCATGCTGACATCGGCATGGAAATTCATGATAGTCAGCGCCGAGCCGAAGAACAGCAGCAGCCAGACGAGCATAAACAGGGCAATGGACGGCTTGCGTGCCTCTATGGGGCCTTCAATCTGTACAATGGTCCGCCCCTCTCCGATCGGCTGGATGTCGGCCCCCGGAACAAGCTCATGAATCCGCGGAATAATGGTCAGCAGATCAATCAGAATCAGATTTCCGTCGCTTTGCTCCGGCTGGAGCAGAAGAATCGAGTCCAGCTGCTCCCTAATGTCCGCAGCAGCAATCAGGTAGGCCACATCCCGCAGCATAACTCCCCGGCCTTTGGGCACCGTGATCCTGTTCTTCAGCTGTATGTAAATCGCAGGTGCCGGCTTATCCTTCATCTTCATGCACCTCCTCAAAGGATGACAGCAGAATAACGGTAGTATGGGAGAAACGCCTTATTTTTACTCCAGAGAAGCAGATTTCATCTTTGAAAAAACACAAAAAAAGATGCCTTCCCAGCCATTGCGGCTGTATGAAGACATCCTCATATTGCAGAAAGCCCTGGAGTTACTCTCCTCAGGCGTATGTGGTTAAGCTGCCTGCTTCAATTCTGTCTGCTGCTGTTTGGCCTGCTGGCTGGAAATGTAGAACAGAGCCGTCCAGATCAGAGCAAACCCGACAACCTGCGCCATGGTAACCAGCTGGTGATAGACCACCCAATTGATCAGAATCCCGGTCATCGGGAAGCTTAGCTCGGCCAGTGTGGCAAAAGAAGCCTTTGTCGTGTTCAGTCCTTTGTAGTAGAGCAGCATACTGAGCAGTCCCGGCAGCAGCGCCTGCAGCAGCAGGTTGATCGCTACAAGCGAGGTGGCTCCCAGTCCGCCGCTTACCTGCCATGGAGCACCTTCCAGTGTAGTGAGGGTGAACAGCAATGGAAGCGCCAGAATGAAGCGCAGGGAGGTTACGGTCTCATAGCTCATAGAGCCAAGCAGATAACGGCCCATAACGGTCGAGCCGCCCCACAGGGCAGCAGCACCCATGGCCATCAGGCTGCCTACGTTGACAAAGTTATTGACATGGCCGAAAGGAACCGTCCAGCCGAAGGTCAGCAGATAAGTACCGGCCAGTGCAAGAACAATCAGCAGGCCGAAGTTGCGCGGCAGGCGTTCCTTCAGAATAACGGCCGCAAGTCCGATAGCGAACACGGGCTGGAGCTTCTGCAATAGCAGTACGGCGTTCAGATCCCCGCTGGACAATGCTTTGGTGAAGAGGATTGTTGCCACGGCGGAACCGCCCCAGGACACAACGAGCAGCGCGCCCGCCTGACGGAGCCGGATGGCCTTCAGCTCGGCACGGTGACGCCACAGGACCGGTGCGGCTGCGAGAAAGAGCACTACATGCTCCAGCAGAACAATTTGAGAAGAGGTCAATGATTTCAATAAAATAATCCGGAACAGCGGGTCAACGCCCCAGAGCGCCGCCCCCAGCACAACCAGCCAGAAGCCGCTGCGGACTGGCGATGTACGCATTCCCGATGATGAAGCTGATACGTTACTCATAATTCATTCTCCTTGTCGATACAAACCCTCGATAAGAGACCAAAAAGCCCCCGAACTACCCTGTTACAGCAGTTATCGGGGGCATTTTCAATAAAGACATCAGGAATACACCTGTTGCCTTTATCTATGATCCTCTCCCATCCGGACTTTACCGTCGGCTCTGGATTGTCACCAGATCAATCAATCCCGCAGTACATGCAGTAATTGAGTCGCGGGCTTAGTTCGCTTTGAACATCACCGCCGGTCAGGAATTTCACCTTACCCCGAGAATCTTGTATTCCGTTATTTTTTTCACAATCTCAGAATAACTCTGTTCTGCCATTTCGTCCAGTCTTTTTATGAAAATTTCTGCTTTGTTTCATATCAGCATAGCAGATCCAGTCCGGGAGTTTGAGATTTTTGGAAGAAAATACTGGATTATTAAGGTATAATAAAATTATCTTTTTTCCACACTTCATTCTTTAGAAAGAGGGTCGCTGTGAAGAGATCAATCTGGTTAAATTTGCTGTTTTCTATTGTAGCCGTAGTTCCTATTGCCTTGCTGGCATTTGTCGGCTATTTCATTGTTGCACTGCTGGGCGGGTTCCGGTTCTATGCTCCGCTCTCGGCTGTGGTTGCTGCTGTGCTGTGCGCTTATATCGTATGCTCCATTTTCGGCTGGTTCACATCCCGTACCCGGGGGATTGCCTTTGCATCATTTCTGGGGCTCTGCCTGCTGGCAACCGGCGGATATGAGCTGAACAAAGCCTATGTGAACAGCCTGGCCCAGGTAAGCGAGCAGGAAGTGTCCCTGCAGCAATATCAGCCGTTTCATCCCGAGTCCAAAGTTGCCGTGCTGGAACAGCCGGCTTCCTATAAGATTACAGATAATCCGCCGCGGCTGGACGGAGCGACTGCACTGTATCCGCTCTACTCCGCATTTGTGCAGGCCGTCTACCCGGAGGATGAGTATGACCCGTATGATTTTGCAGATAATCCGGTCGTGTGTTCTTCCACCTCTTACGCATATCAGCGGCTGCTCTCCGGTGAGACGGACATTATCTTTACCGCGGCTCCCTCGCTTGCACAGGAGAAGGATGCCAAGCTGGCCGGCCGCGAGCTGGTGCTTACACCGATCGGCCGTGAAGCCTTTGTCTTTTTTGTCAACAAACGCAATCCTGTCAGCAGCCTGACCACAGAGCAGATTATGGACATCTACTCCGGGGAGCTTACGAACTGGAAGCAGGCCGGCGGCCGGAATGACCGGATCAGGGCCTTTCAGCGCGATGAAGGCAGTGGCAGCCAGTCGATGCTCCAAAAAATCATGAAGGACCGCACCCTGATGCAGGCGCCGTCTGAAGATGTGATGGATCTCATGAGCGGGATTATCTCCCGGACTTCCAGTTACCGCAATTATAAAAATGCCATCGGCTTCAGCTTCCTTTACTACGCCTCTCAGATGAACCGGAGCGACGAGCTCAAGCTGCTTGCCATTGACGGTGTTGAGCCGGATAAGGAAAGCATCCGCAGCGGTGCATATCCGTATACCGTTAACTTTTATGCGGTAACAGCGGGTCCTCCTTCCGCCAAAATGCAGGCCTTCCTGGACTGGATCGTGTCTCCGGAGGGACAGGAGCTGGTGGCCAAGACCGGCTATGTACCTGTTAACTGACTGATAAGTGTTCCATTCTAAACAATGACAAGTAGAAACGGCTTCGCCGTTCTTAAAAAGGCGGCAACCGTTTCTGCGGGAAATATCAGACCTGTATAGATGTGCAAGTTTATACTTTCTGATATTTTATTAAAAGGGAATGTTCCGGCTGTCCGGAACACTCCCCTTTTTTTGCGCGAAAGAAAATGAAATTTTTTTACAAATCGTGAAACTGTAGCTTTCACTCTCTCAATTTGAATTTATCTGTTTGAAACATATGTAAAAAATCGGGTAACACCTTTAATTTGGTAAATAGAAATGACAACGCTGTTATTCTATAATCATCTCGTATTCAAGCAAATATGCTCAAAGATTCGCCAGAATGAAAGGAGGCGGCAGCGGAAGAGTTTGAACGCCAGGGATTCATCAAGGCATGTACTCCAGGAGACTTTGCAGATGTGATAGCAAGGAATATGCGCAAGGCCGCATTCCGGAAGCACATTATCAGGCATTGAAAAAACAATTAAACTCTAGGAGGTAATACCCATGTTCAAATTTAAAAAAGTAGTGACAACACTTCTTACCGCTTCAATCGCTTTTGGCATGTTTACAGCAGCGGCAGGTGCGGAAGCGACCGATTACTGGCAGAACTGGACTGATGGCGGAGGAACTGTAAACGCTACCAATGGTACTGGTGGTAATTACAGTGTGAATTGGTCTAATACAGGTAATTTTGTAGTAGGTAAAGGCTGGAATACCGGATCGGCCTCCCGGACAATCAACTACAATGCCGGTGTATGGTCGCCCTCTGGCAATGCTTATTTAACCCTTTACGGGTGGACCCGTAACGCACTGATCGAATACTACGTTGTAGACAGCTGGGGCACCTACCGGCCTACAGGCACTTACAAAGGCAGCGTAACCAGTGACGGAGGCACCTATGATATCTATACAACAACTCGGACCAATGCGCCTTCTATCGACGGCACTGCGACGTTCACCCAGTTCTGGAGTGTCCGTCAGTCGAAACGGGCGACCGGCAGCAACGTCGCGATTACCTTTGCCAACCATGTGAACGCCTGGAAAAGCAAAGGCATGAATCTCGGCAGCAGCTGGTCCTACCAGGTGCTGGCAACGGAAGGCTACCAGAGCAGCGGCAGTTCCAATGTAACGGTATGGTAAGGGGATAATCACAGTTGACCGACGACCGTCCGGCTTTACCGCCGGACGGCTTGCTGCCGGCGAAGAGCACGGCAGTCTGCGGCAAATAAAGGAGAATGGTTCATGAGCAAGCTGTGGCTTATCCCTGCAATCGCCTTATTGGCCCTGCTCTGCGCCTGTTCGCAGCAGCAATCCGCTCCTCCTGAGCCAAGTGAGGATCCTCCACGGGAGGACAGCTTTGTATTCATTCAAGGCGGAACCTTCATTAGCACCAAGTCCAATTACGCTGGGCATGACGTCTCTGTCTCTGATTTCTATATCGGTAAATATGAGGTTACACAGCAAGAATGGATGGAGGTTATGGGTGGCAATCCGTCCTTGTACAAAGGCAGCCGTCTGCCGGTGGAAATGGTAAGCTGGTATGATGCTGTGGAGTATTGCAATAAACGGAGCATCCAAGAGGGCTTAGAACCCTATTATCTGATAGACAAGGAGACCCGGGACCCGGCCAATCAAAGCAGTAACGATACACTGAAATGGATGGTAAAGCCGAATGCAGGAGCCGACGGTTACCGGCTGCCGACAGAGGCAGAATGGGAATATGCAGCAAGCGGCGGCGGGTTAAGCCAAAGCTATACCTACAGCGGCAGCAATAACGCGGATGATGTAGCCTGGTACTGGCGGAATGCCGGCGACCGTTATTTGACAGGGGACTGGCTCTGGCCGGTCATCGAACAAAACAACAACAGCACCAAAATCGGCGGAGGCAAAAAACCGAATGAGCTGGGGCTCTACGATATGTCCGGGAATGTACGGGAGTGGTGCTGGGACTGGTACAGCGAAGGGGACGCCGGCGGCGGCACCTACAGGATCGTAAAGGGCGGTGGCTGGATCGGTGACGTAAGCAATAACGCGGTTTCGTTCCGCGGCAAGTTCGAGGCCAACGGGTACGGACCGGATCAGGGCTTTCGGGTGGTGAAGGGCATCGAAGCCGGAACATAAAATCCGGTCTGTGACTTTATTTTCTTACTGTAGCTCTCAAGTGCCTAATGCGCAAAATAACCGCCAGGCATAGGCCTGGCGGTTATCGTTTTCACTCAACTTCGGCTCTTTCGATTCACGTTCATTACTCCGGGTCCGAAGTTTGCCGGGAAGCAGGGAGGGCTGACAGCAGCCGTTTGCGCTTTTCCCGGTCGGGGTCGGTCTGCACATAGATGTTGTGCCCGAAGATCATCGTGGCCCGCTCGCCCTTAGCGTAGGCAGGCCAGTCCAAGCCGGCTGCTTCCGGGCTGCTGCGGTGCGCAAAGGCGGTCCATGCCCCCTGCATTTGTGCGGCTAGCGCAGCCATCTCAGGGCTGACGGACACCCCATACTGATGCAGCAGGTCTATCGTATTAAAGACATAATAAATCTCCGCCCCATGGATAGCCTTGTCCAGCAGCGGATGGCCGGGAATGGTCCAGTCGAATCTGTACATCCAGACAGGAGCATGCGGCAGCTGCCGCTCGGCAAAAGCGATAGAGCTGTCCCAGAAGTACAGGTCCGTCATTAACGCGGCCTGCCCTTCCCAATTCTTAGGATAATGGCTGGCCAGCTCCGCCAGGTTATCGACACCCAGCATCAGCTCCAGTGCCTTCAGCGACTGGTCAAAGCCCGCCCCTTCCCGGTCTCCCCTGAAGAAAAGATGGCCCTCGTGCAGATTCGTTCCGATCATCAGCGGAATCCCGCCGGCTGCGCCGCCGGCCACCGCTTCAGCCGGCTCAACCGGCAGGGTCTGCGGATCAATAATCGGCTGGAACAGCAAGCTGAGCGAATCGCCGGACAGCCTGTAGGCCATCTTCGCGGCTGCGGTCAGAATGTCCTGCGCAGGTACCGCCTGCAGCAGGTTCACGTCACCGCCAAGCTCGGCCAGAAAGGCCTCAGCAATTTGCGCGCCCTGCTGCGGCTTCAGTGTCTGTGCCGCGCCGCTCTGCATGATGGCACCGGCGAACAGCCCCTTCGCGGCAGGCATCGCCAGCAGGGCGGCAATGCTCATGCTTCCGGCTGACTCGCCGAATACCGTCACCCGCTTAGGGTCGCCGCCGAACGCGGCGATGTTATCCTGCACCCACTGCAGTGCAGCGATCTGATCCAGGAGCCCGAGGTTGGACTCAAACGGGCCAAACGGAGACAGGTGCAGGAACCCGAACGGCCCCAGCCGGTAATTGACAGTAACAACAATGACGTTTCCCGCTTCTGCCATGCTTGCGCCGTTGAACATCGGCTGGCTGCCCGCTCCCGTCAGGAAGGTGCCGCCGTGAATCCAGACCATTACCGGTAGCAGCTCCTGCCCGCCCGCCGGCGCCCAGACGTTCAGATACAGGCAATCCTCCGAGAAGACCGGCTGTGTCCCGCCGAAGCGGATGCTGCTGGAGCTTGGCGGCTGATGTGCTGCCGGCCCGAATTCCACAGCCTCCCTTACGGTATCCCAGGGCTCCGGCGGCTGGGGAGCACGGAAACGCAGCTCCCCGACAGGCGGTGCAGCAAATGGAATGCCGCGCCAGACGTTCACTCCGCCGCTTTGAGCCCCCTGTACTTTTCCGTATATCGTATCCGCAACGGGTCTTATCATTTGCTTATCATCCTTTCAGGCCTACTCCTTGGCTTCTTCTTTTTCTGCCTCTACACTGTATAGCCCGGAACGGAACCGGAACCATTGAAAGATATGGGTAACGATAACCTTGAGTACGGCATACCCCGGAACCGCCAGAATAATGCCGAGTACACCGAACATTTTTCCGGCAAAAATAATGACAAAAATAATCGTAATCGGATGAATCTTCAGCGATTTGCCCATGATCTGCGGCGAGATGAATTTGCCTTCAATAAGCTGGACAGCCGTCCAGACGAATATCATCTTCAGCAGCATAAAGGGCGAAGTAACCAGCGCTACAATCAACGCCGGTGTAATCGCAATGGCCGGGCCCAGATAAGGGACGACTGCCGTACAGGCAGCCACAATCGCCAGTACCAGCGAATACTCCAGCCCGATAATCAGATAACCTATGTACAGCAGCGCACCGATACAGCAGCTGACAATGATCTGTCCCCGGATATAAGACGCCACCTGGCTGTTCATTTCCTTCATGACTAGGCGGGTCTGCGGCTGCAGGGCGTTAGGGATGAACCGCATCAGATAATCAGGCAGACGTTTGCCGTCACGCAGCAGATAGAACAGGATGAACGGTGTCGTAACCACGGCCAGAACAACCTCAGTCAGCGCACCGACGAAATTGCCGACCCCGTTCACTGCATTATTCAGAAATGAGGTGGCCCATGTAGTCGCTTTGTTTGTCAGGTCCCCAAAATCAAGACTCGTACCTACCCCTACGTTTTCCTGAATCCGCCCGAACAGCTCACTGCCGGTCAGGTTAATGAATTCCTCCTGAATCTGGGTGCTGTATTTCGGGAAATTATCAATAAGGCCGACCAGCTGGGTGCGGATTATGGGAATAACCGTCAGCAGGATAAGCGTGACAATTCCCGCAATAGCCAGATACAGGATAACGATCCCGTAGGCCCGTTTAATCTTGCTTCTTGTCTCCATACGGTCTACCAGCGGATTCAGCAAATAATAGGCGATCCCTGACAGCAGCAGCGGTGCAGCCACCGTATGCAGAAGCGCGGACACCGGCTTGAAAATAAACGGAACCTTCGATAACACCAGAATGTTGATACCGATCAAAAGAACAATTAATAAGGACACAACAAATCTGTTATTCAAAAAAAATCTTTTAAACCGTTCAGGCCATACCTGCAGCCTCTCCATTTTACACTCCCCCTGGCAACAACCCTATCTGATCTGGTGATATCATTCACTGCTATAAGCATAGTCAACGCATGGCCTGCAAGTCAAATTTCAAGGGTGACTATGTATCTTGCTAATCAGCCGCTGTTTCCAGTCTGAGCTGTGCTATGAATGGCATTCATCGCCACGCTCATTATAGTGACGGTACTCCGTTATTTTTTCTTCTTGCCCTTGGTACCCTTGGATGAAGCCGCGATGAGCTGCCCGTCATACATATAAACGATATGATCCTCCAGCCGTTCCCCTTCCAGCAGCCTGCGCACAAGGGCCTTGCCCGATTTAGGCGTCATCTCCCGGTACCACACACCGTCCGGGTAGGAGATGACCACACACGCATCGGAGCATCTGCCGTTGCAGCGGGTAACAGTTGTATGGATGATGCCTCCGGCACCCTGTTTATCAATTTCATCTTCGATTGCTTCGGCTACCTCCTCACCCTTGTTCTTTTTGCAGCTGCTGCCGTTACAGATCAGCAGGTGGTTCACTGTCCCTTGCAGATTCCAGGTTGTCACAGGCTATTCCTCCTTTTATTACTCCCTTTTACCCTGATCGCAGATTAGATTAAACTGCCCTGACTACCTTTCTCTAACGATGGGGATAATACCTTTAGTTTCCGCCCCGCGGAACTCCTAATTACAGGAACAGGAGGAATCAGAGGTATGAAAATCATCGGAATTTATATGGTACTCGCCCTGCTGACGCTGGGGATGATTGTTAGTGTGGATATGATTGCGGGGACCAGCCTGCCCGGGTCTCTTCATTCGATTACCTCCGTGTTTGCCACGACAACCCTACAGGAAGCCTGCTGTATGATCGGGTTCGCCGGCCTTCCCGTCTTTTTTGCCGCTGCAGATTTGTTCAAATCCCGCAAACCTTCCCGCAAATAACTCCCCTAACGGTACCAGCCGAACCTGCGCCGGACCAGGTGCACAACGAACAGCAGAACGGGAATGACGGCGCACAGGAAGGGCAGGATATTCTCCAGAAATACCTTTCCGTCATTCATATGGACAGGGTAATTCTCCGCGCTGACAAATGAGCTGTAGAGCACCACCGAGCACACTGGAATAACCAGCTTCCGGGGTTCCTTGACATGAAACAAATCCGCCGTGATTGATACCGCCGCATAGCAATAGATGGACATTTTGAAAAAGACCCCGATGATCAGCGTCAGGATTACAAGCGCATCAAGCCTCTGCAAAAAATTGGCTACATTGACCAGTGTAATCATCGTAAACATCGGGAAGGTAGTGCGGCTGTAAATATCCGGACCCAGCACCGACATTTCAATCGCATGTGTAAAGCTGAGCATCAGGGCACTCAGGGTAATCGCACCCGCGCCGGTTCTGCCGATCTTATTCTTTGTTTTGAAATGGGGCAAGACAGCAGTAAAGCACACCAGCTCCCCATATGGGAAAATCCAGATATTCGGATACGCCGATTTGTACACCTCAATCCATTCGCCCGGATGTACCGGAAACAGGTTTTTAAACTGAACCAGTCCGGCAATGATGACAACGAAGTTCGAAATCATTCCCATGATTACAATCAGCCAGAAGTAAATTTCCGAGGTTCTTGAAAACACCTCAATGCCCTGATACAGGATGTACATTACAGCAATGATCATAATGGAGTTGATGATAAAAATCGGTGTCCGGTCATACGAAGAGGAGATCAGCAGATCGCCCGCCTCCCGCAAGTTTCTGCCACCGTTGTAAGTCAGAACCGGCAGATACAGCAGGCTGAGCGGCCAGCCGATCCATTTTCCGAGAATTTTCCGGGTATACCCGCTGATTACGAGATCCGGGAACTGGCGGTACAGGTAAGTGTAGAGCATGAACAGCAGGATGCCGCCCGGAAGCGCAACCAGGATGGAGATCCATACCGCATGACCGCTCTCCAGGCCGATGGGGACGACAACCGCTGTTCCCAGTTCAAACAGGACGATCATGGCGAACAATTGAAACGGACCAATGACTTCCTTTCGCATACAATGGACCTCCATTCCTTGACAGTCATTTATTTTTTTGCTGGAATATACGGCTTGAGCCGCATTCCTGTACTGCGGATGAATGCTTCCACCCGGAGATCAAGCTCCCCTTCGGCAAAAGCAGAGCTCCAGTCCTGCTTCACCTTCTCCCATTGATCAGGATGGATACGCTTCAATTCGTTGCCCAGATTAAAAATATCCGTCTTCATTTTCTGTGCAGCCTCAAACGCCTGCCTGACTTCATCTGCAGTCTTCTGTTCAATGCCTTGTTCAAGTGCCTCCAGCTCCTTCTCCTTGCTTAAGTCGACGAACCCCCCAGTCTCATTAATAATGCCTTCTTCCGCTATATGAACATGGAACACCGGTTTGCCGTCCTGCAACTCCACCTTCACCCTTGTCTTGGAGTAGAAAATGTTAACGGCGATATCCTCCTCTGTATCCGGAGAGTCCACATTGACATTGGTCTCATTTAGCTTATTGAGCATCCACTGCGTGCCCCTGGATTCCGGTCCGTTCAGCCAGCCGATCAGCTGCCCTTCTTTAAAAACGCCTAATCCGCTCATAAGCGACCCGACCATAGGGTCAGACTGCTCCAGGCTGCTTTTTTTCTGGCCTTCAACGACATCTCCGACAATTTGCACCCCGTTGATGGTAAAATCGCTGGCCCCGGTTATCCCGTTAATCACTTCAAACACAGTAACTCTGCGGTTCTCGCCCCATACCTGGGACGTATTCTGCATCTTCTTCAGCAGACCCATGGATGGCAGCGTCTCAAGCGTTGTCAGAAGTTTAAGGACGGACGCCGCATCTGTATCCTTGGAGACCAGCACCGCTGAATTCAGCCGCAGCTCATGCGACCGTTCGAAAATATCAAAGATACTGGTTACTCCTGTCCTGGCCAGCGACTCCCCGATGATCACCAGCTGGGTATGGGCAAAAAACAGCTGGCGCGTGGCCCGCCTTGATGCTTTGCGGAGCGCGCCAAAGATCGTACGGTCCGTGGCCGAGACAATGACGATCGGCGGCTGATTGCTGGTGGAGCCCATGGTCTGCGAGGATGAGGACGGGTTAATAATCTGGAAGGTCACCCGGTATCCCGGCTTGCCGTCCAGGCTGTCAATGCCGATTCCGCTGACGATAGCCAGCTCATTCAGCTCCCGGCTGTTCCAGCAGCCGCTCAGCACCAGGGAGCAGCTGATACAGACCGCAAGCAGCAGAGCCAGCCTACTTTTCATGACGGCTGCCCTGGCTGTTCTGAACGGTGGCTCCCGGTGCTTTATCATTCTTCAGCAGACGGCGGCGGGTCTTCATGAAATGCAGCGGTGCCCGCAGAAAAATATCCTTCTGGTCCCCCGGCGCAAAGGGAGCAACCGGAGACATATACGGTACACCCATGGAACGGAGGCTGCATAGATGGGCAACCAGAATAAGACCGACAATAGCAATTCCATACAGCCCTATATAGGCTGCGACAAAGGTAATAACAAAGCGGAGAATGCGGATGGACAGGGCCATGTTGAAGGCCGGAGTCGCAAAGCTGGAAATCCCCGTAAGGGAGACGACAATGACCATCGCCGGAGAGACGATCCCCGCCTGGACAGCCGCCTGTCCCAGGACAAGACCGCCGATAATGGAGACAGTCTGACCGATCTGCGAAGGCATCCGGATACCGGCTTCACGGATGATTTCAAAAGTAACCTCCAGCAGCAGTACCTCAATAACAACCGGGAACGGTACCCCTTCACGCTGGGATGCAAAGTTAATCAGCAGCGGCGTAGGGATCATCTCCTGATGAAAATTAAGCGCAGCAACAAAAATCGCCGGACCGAACAGAGACACCAGCAGGCATATAAACCGGAGCACCCGGATAACTGAAGTAATATCATAGCGCTGGTAATAGTCCTCAACGGTGTGAAAAAACATAAAAAAAGTAGCCGGAAGTATCAGCACAAACGGAGTACCGTCCACAAAAATGGCAATTCTCCCCTCCAGCAGATTTCCGGCTACACTATCCGGGCGTTCGGTATTGTACAGCGTAGGGAAAGGCGAGTAATTATTCTCTTCGATCAGCTGTTCAATATACCCGGATTCCAGGATGGAATCGACATGGATGTCCGCCAGCTTTTTGCGGATCTGCTGCAGCGTCTCTTCCTTGGCCAGGCCATGAATATGAGCAATGGATACATCCGTTTTGGTTACCGAGCCCATTGTCAGCGTCTCAATCCAGAGGTTCGGGTTTTTAATCCGTTTACGCACCAGCGCTATGTTTGTCCCCAGCGACTCGGTGAAGCTGTCTTTGGGCCCGCGGATGTTGACCTGTGTTGTCGCTTCGGTAACCGACCGGCCTTCACCGCCGCTAGTGGTCACGCTAATACCCTTATCCAGCTTGTCAAAAAGAATGATGGTATCTCCGGACAGCAACGCTTCCAGTACGCTGTTCTGGTCCTCTACCACCTTTTCTTTACCAATGCTCAGTGCTTTTTCCTTGGCAAAGATAAAGAGGTCCGCGGCTGAAGGCGCCTCCTCTCTAATTTCTTCAAACGACAAGGCATGAGTGACGTACTCATCTACAAGCTCTTTATCTACAAGCCCATTTATATACATAACGGCTACATGGTTTTCATGATTGAGGGTCTCATACTTACGTACATTCAAATCCGGGCTGTTGCCGAGCCTTTCATGGATTTGCTTGAGAGTGTCCTCAAGATCCGTAAAAATGGGCGGACTCTCCTGACTGCTGCTTGAGATCTCCCCGGGATTGGATTGTGATTGTTGTTTAGGCATGCTCAGCACCTCCCTGCTTACTATTCGCCTGCTAAACTCTTTTTATGCAGCTATTGGAATGAACGGGAGGGTATGGAGGCTCCGAAAACAACAAAAAGGCTGCCTGCCCGCACAATACCTGCAGGCCGACAGCCGGGATGGTTCTCTATTCTGTTATTGTCTGCTAGTGATCGTCAATTACGCCAAGCGCTTTATTTTTCTCTTTGAACCGGTCATTATGGGAAGACACATAAGCATATTTGGGAGCATCCGGGTCCATAAACAGCTTGGCGCTGTTCAGTGCCAGCACCGCATCGGTAAATGTCCCCGCGATCAGGCGGACTTTACTGTCATAATCAACGAAATCTCCGGCGGCAAAAATACCGGGCAGATTCGTCTCCAGCTTGGGACTGACCTTGGCCCACCATTCGCCCATCTCCAGACCCCAGTCACGCAGCGGGCCGAAATCGCTTTTAAGCCCATGGTTCACAATAACCGCATCTACAGGCAGCTGCTCACTCTCGCCGGATTCGGCATGGGTGATTGTGACCTGATCAATAGTTTCGCCGCTATTGCTGTGCAGCTGACTCACTGTATACGGTGTGCGTACCTTGACCGACGATGCCCTCATGCGGGAGATATTCTTCTCATGTCCGCCAAACTGGTCTCTTCTATGAACAATGGTAACGCTGGCCGCGAGGCTCTCCAGCTCATTCGCCCAGTCCACCGCCGAGTCACCGCCACCGGAGATCAGTACATGCTTGCCGCGGAACGGCTCCAGCTCCTGCACGGTATAGTGCAGATTGGTTACCTCGTAACGGTCAGCCCCTTCAATCTCCAGCTTGGCCATCTGCAGAATGCCGTAGCCGATGGCCAAAATGACTGTCCGGGTCCAGTGCTGCTCTCCTGTAGCCGAGGTCAGAATGAATGTGCCGTCTTCCTGGCGAGCCTGGTTGACAATCTGCTGCCCGAGGACAATGGTCGGCTCGAATGTTCGCGCCTGCTCCTCCAGCCGCTTGATCAGATCACCGCAGAGGGTAGGGGTAACGCCGCCCACATCCCAGATCATTTTCTCGGGATAGATCCGCATACGTCCGCCCAGCTCTTCCTTGGCTTCGATCAGCTTCGTCTTGAGATCTCTCATTCCGCTGTAAAAAGCCGTATACATCCCGGCAGGTCCCCCGCCGATTATGGTCACGTCGTATAATTCCAGTTCCTGATCAATCATGTTATCCCCTCCGGTTGAATGGTGGCCGAGCAGCCTATGACTTCGTACGTGCCAACAGATACAAAAAATAAGGTGCGCCGATGACGGCGACTACGATGCCGGTCGGTATCTCCGACGGCTGCAGGATCCAGCGGCCGAGCGTATCGGCCGTAATCACCAGCAGAGCGCCCAGCAGAGCTGAGGCGGGCAGCATCAGCTGATGCTTGGGGCCGACCAGGCGGCGCGCCAGATGCGGCCCGACGAGGCCGACGAAGCCGATCCCTCCGCTGACGGCAACGCTGGCGGCAGCCAGACCCACGGCGGCGGCCAGCAGCTTGAACTGCTCTTTATTGACGTTAGCTCCCAGGCCGACCGCTGTCTGCTCACCCAGGTTGAGCACATTCATTACCCGTGCCTTGTAGATGACGTAAGGTACCAGAATGACAATCCAGGGCAGCAGGGACAATACAAACTTCCAGCTGGTGCCCCAGATGCTGCCCGCCAGCCAGGTCGCAACAAACTGGTATTTCTCTGGATCAAGGCGCAGCGTGAGTACAATCATCGCGGCGCTGATTCCGGCGGCAACGGCAACACCGGTCAGCAGCAGACGGATCGGCTTGATCCCCTCATGCCGCTTGTAGGCCAGCGAATAGATCAGGGCGGCAGTCAGACCGGCTCCGGCAAACGCAATGACCGGGAGAAAATATACCGGAGCCGCATTGGTCGTCGGATAAAAGGAAACCATCAGCATGACCATGAGACCAGCTCCGGCATTGATGCCGAGAATGCCGGGATCAGCCAGGTCGTTGCGGAAGACGCCCTGCATAACCGCACCGGAAACAGCCAGCCCTGCTCCGATCAGCAGCGAGATGACAATCCGCGGCAGCCGGAAATCAAACAGAATCAGCTCCTGCTTGTCCGTCCCCTTGCCCAGCATCGTATTCAGCAGCTCCAGCGGTGTTAATCGTATGTATCCTGTGTTCACACTAATAATAAAGGCAATAAGAATAAGTACAGCTATCGCTGACAGAATCGTCAGCCCGCGCCTGCGTCTGGCGGATTCGTAGGAGGGTACGGTTGTTGTTCTCTGCATGACTACAGCTCCCTTCTTTCCTTGCGGGCCAGATACAGGAAGAAAGGTACGCCGATCAGGGCGATTATGGCACCGAATGGGGTCTCATGCTTGGGAATAATCATTCGTGCCGTCAGATCGGCAAATATCGCCAGCAGACTGCCGAGCACTGCCGAGCAGGGAATAATCCACTTGTAATCCACCCCGACCAGATAACGCGTCAGATGGGGGATAATCAGGCCAATGAAGCCCACTGCCCCGACGACCGATACCGAAGCCCCCGCCAGAATCAGCACGATTAATGCCCCTGCCAGCTTGACCAGCCCTGTACGCTGTCCAAGCCCTCTGGCGACATCTTCACCGAGACTAAGCATAGAGATTGATCTGGACAGGACGATTGCACCGATCATCGCTGCGCCGATCCAAGGAAGCATAATCTTGAGCTGGAACCATTTCGTTCCGGCTACCCCTCCGGCATACCAGAAGGCCAGGTCTTGTCCGATGTTAAAATATAACGCGATCCCTTCACTGAGCGCGGATAGCAGCGCACTGAAGGCCGCGCCGGCCAGCACCAGCCTGGCTGGAGTCAGCCCGCCCCTGGATAGGGAGCCAATCCCATAGACAATTCCCGCCCCCATGCCTGCGCCAATAAAGGAATACAGAATCAGATACATAAACGGAAGGTGCGGGAAAAAAACAAAACATACCGCCAGCGCGAATCCGGCTCCGGAGTTAATCCCCATAAGCCCCGAGTCCGCAAGCGGATTACGGGTCATCCCCTGCATAATAGCGCCAGCAACGGCAAAGCTTGCACCGACCATCGCAGCGCCGAGCACACGGGGCATCCGCAGCTCGCGGATAATCTGATGATCTGTCAGATCCGGATTAAAATGAAATACAGCGGTCCATACCACGGACAGCCTGATATCCGCCGCTCCAAATGACACCGAAACGGCAATGCCGAATACCAGGGCAATCAAACCGCATATCAAAATCAGCGTTGCCGCCCACGGGCGTGAACGAAACTTCACAGGATCCGCAGTCCGGGTCTGCCCTTGTCCGGCAGTTGCCTGTTGATTCATTACCCTCTCACCCATTCTCTTGAAATTGATTCTCATTATCATTATAGTATTGTATTGTAAGATAGATTGCCATGGTTTGGCAATGGACAAATCCAAATGTCCTCCCAAAAAAATCTATTGCCAGCGTTTCTTCTGCTGCTCTGCATACGAACAAGCCCCATTGTTCTCTGCCGCAGAGAGGACAATGGGGCACTGTAAAGCGCGGGCCTTATACATTTTGCAGAGCGCCGCCGAATATTTTGCGGATCATCCCCTGCAGTTTGCCGATATGCGGGACAAAGGGGCTTTTATCATACACATAATTGGACTGGGTGACCAGCTGCGAGTAGACCAGAAACAGCTGTGCTGCCAATTGCCTGTCAATCTGCTGCTGCTCCCTGATTACTAGCTCTACTTCCTCAAGCGCGGCATAGAGCCTGGCAAAGGCGGGCTCATTGATTATTTTCCGGCGCAGCGGCTCCATGATATCGGTTACAAGTGCATCAACGGACTCCATAAGAGCCCGGATCTTCTCATCCATACGCAAGCCTCCTGCTGCAGCAGAGTAGATGATGATTTCTACCATTCTATGTACGCCGTGGCCCGGGCAGACCATCGGCCTGCCCCTGCTCCGTCTGTCATGTACAGTCCGTTACCGTGTATATTCTTCGTATTCATCCCTGTCACTGCGTCTGCTGCCTGTATATCCGTTATACATATATTCGTCATTCTTCAATTTATAAATGGCACCCATGCCGCCAAACACAAACAGCAGCAGTATCATAAGCCTGAAGGCATATGTAAATGCACCGATATAAAAGCAGACCCCGATGGATACGATGAGCAGAACCAGCAGTCCGAGCCCGATGCGGGACAGTATTTTTTTCATCAGCATGACCTCCGTTTATTGGTTGCAAGCTTACTTCATGAAGAACCGTACAAGCCTGCGGCAGCTTTTCTTTGCCAGAATCAAAAAGCACCATAAGATAAGCATCATGACAATTATAGTGATTTGACTCCAATCCAATCCTTCGGCTGCCCCGTAAAAAAGAACCGCTATTCCGGCCAAAATATAGACGGTTAAAGGAACCAGCACCAAAGTCAGCACGAAATGCAGCGCATAATACACGATATGCTGAAGCTGCTCCGCTGCCAGTGAGAGCTCCTGCTGCTTATCTGCAATCCTTGCGCTTAATTTCCCGCTAAGCACCACTATAACAATACCGCTCAACAAAGTAAGTACTGCTGTAATCAAATCTTCTATTTTTGCCATTACCAGCAGCTGAAGAAACACCTCAAGATTAATGAAATATGCTCCATAACTTATTAGATCCAGAAATCCCGATACGAATAAATAGACTCCGTAGATCCTGTAGCAGATCTTTAGCACACTGAAATATGTAATATTGCCGGTTACCTGGTTGTCCATGTTCATCTCCTTGTTAATGGATATCGCGTTACCCTTGCTCAACCGCTCTCACCCAGCCGCACACTGTGGTTCTTATACCCTTCCTCACCAATCTCCAGGCAGTTCATCTGCTCTCCGTAAGCACAGCCGCCGTCGATACCGATTTTGTCGCCATGCGAACTGAACCATATGCCGGGCTCGTCCTGGAACTGTAAGGTTGGGGTGTGGCCGAACACAACGGTTTTGCCGGTATTCGTTACCGGATGATTGTAGAACGGCTCCCTGATCCAGATAAAATCATACTCCCTCTGCGTCCTCCAGTCCGTCAGCGCCGGGTCGATTCCCGCGTGCACAAACAGATGGTCCTCCGTCTCATGATACAGCGGCAGTGAGCTCAAAAAATCCAGATGATGCTTGTACGCCTGCCTGATCCAGTGCTTGATCCGGATATACTCCGCCCAGCCCAGATCCTGCTGCACAAAATCCGCATCTGCCCCTACGTAGCTAGCGAGCGTATAAAATCCGCCGTTGTTCAGCCAGTGCAGGTCGAGCTTGTCCTCATCGTCACTTAGCAGCGCATCACAGGCCATTTTGTCGTGGTTACCCTTCAGGACCACAGCTCCATATTCCGCGTGGAGGGACATCACCTGATCCACTATGGCCTTGCTATTCGGCCCCCGGTCCACATAATCGCCGATTAGCACCAGCTTGTCCCGCTCCGGGTTATAGCCCGCTTTTCGCAAAAGCGCGTTAAATTCCCGGTAACAGCCATGAATATCGCTGATCACTAAGGTTCTGATGATCTTCCACTCCTTCCCAGTCATTATCAGAACCTTATTATACCATCAAAAGCTACATGCACACGGGTCTTTGCGCCAGGCTGTCCCACCGCCAAGGTACCGAATGGCCATGCAGATGCAGTCCGCCGTACCACACATCAAGCCCCTGCGCAGCTACCCGGTCCTCTATACCGTCCAGCACCTGTTCGCCCAGCGTTGTAGCTGTTACTTTGCGGTTCAGAAAATCCGGCACCTGCCGGAAATCCCAATTGTCCGCAGCCTCCGCACCGGCAATTTGAATTAGCGGATTTGCTCCTTGAACCATCCCCCGCAGATAAAGCCAGTATTCCAGATCGCCCATTCCGAGCACATGCAGCTCATCGGTCACCTGCCGGAACAGCTTCATTGGAGTGTCAGCTCCGCATCGCATCTTGAGCAAGGTTGTCTGCTCCACTATGCCCAGTCCGTTCTTCACCGAAGGCAGGCGCGACAGATGGGCCTGGAATGCTGCATAGGCAAAAGGGAGAGCAGATGCCTGCAGCTCTTCTTTTCTCAGCTCAAGCAGATCGGCCATCGGCTCAGGGGAAGAAGCGGCATAGGCTTGCCATAGCTCACTGCCCAGCTCCAGTTCCTTAGGCCCGATGCTCCGCCATGTTCCATTCAACGTGCTGAGCTGCTCCGGAGTCAGCTGGCCCAGCCCGTGAAACAGCTCTATTCCGGGAAATTCCCCGATGCAGAGCAGGCTGAGTCTCGTCCGGCCAAGACTTTTGCCCTTGAACCAGTGCAGCAGATAGGCCAGCATGCTCTGGTCAAACAGATCATGCTCGAACCACAGCACCACTTCCTCATAGCGGCTGTAATCCTGTAGTCTCTTCTCCTGCTCCGCACAGCCTGCCATATATTCCGCTGACGGGATGCCCATGGACTGTTCGAGTATTTTGGCGCGGAAGGCACGCTCCTGTTCACCTGCAGGATTCACAAAATTCGGCCCGGCCGAATACACTTCCCTCCAGACCAGCACATCCCCCTGTACGATGCCCTGTTTCAGCATATTCCCCACACTATCTCCGTTCACAATATGCAGCATATTCCTGCCTCCTTCATATAAGCTGTTGAACACCGAAGCCAGGTCGATGACAGGCAGCGCTCCGCGGAGCTTGCGCCGGGCATCGAAGAGCCGCTTTTTGAGCGCGGATTGCGGGATGTCCAGGTAAGCGGAGATTTCCGGCAGAGAGTAGCCGTAGAAATAGAAGAGCTGCAGCGGCACCCGCAGCCGGTCACTCAGTTCAGCCACCGATTGCTGGATAATCCGTGCGCCCTCTTTTTGCTCGGCAAGCTCAGCTACCGTCTGTGACCCGTCCGTAAGATGGGCTGCCTCTTCCAGTGGAAGACTGGCATACCGTTTACGCCGCAGCACCCGCTGGCACTGTCTGACAACAATCGTCTTGAACCATCCCGGAAAAGCAGCCGGCTGTTCAAGCCTGCCGATATGCGTATAGGCTTCCAGAAACGCCTCCTGCACGGCATCCTCCGCCAGATGCGTATCCCTCAGCCTGTCATACGCCACTGCAAACGCCATCCCGCGAAAATGCGCCACCAGCCGCCCGAACGCTTCCGTATCCCCTTGCTGAGCTTCCTCAATCCACCGCGTTTCCATGCCTGACGGACCTCTTTTCACATGTTCTTATCTATAAGTGCCGTTTAGGGGCTAAAAGGTTACCTTGTGTTGAATAAATGTAGCATATGGAATGGGATGGGCAAAAGAGTTTGCAAGCGAACGGAACGGGGGCAGGGTGAACCGGGGTCATGGGGTTGCATCGCGGGAGGTAGTGTTAATCTTCCTGCATCTTAAAGCAGCTGCTTCTTTGCGAAATGTTTTTCCGGAAAAGAGGTTCTCTAACCCGGCTAGATGCTCCGGATCAATCCGGTCAGCCTTGTGTTAGAATCGTTTCGTCCATACACGCCTCCCTTACTTCTCTCCTTCAAAAATCTCCCTAACCTGCCGCTCCAGCTCCGACTCCTCTTCCCCTAAATCTTTAGCTGTGACCATGTACACATTATTATGTACGATCTCCACAACCTCTGCGTCAAAATAAGCTTCTTCAAACCGTTCAAGCAAAGCCTCCCGCTCATCGGCCAATTCCTGCGCATTCTCAAACTCGTACACATGCAGGGTCTGGTAGGTAAGAGGGAAAATAAAGGTGACTTGTGCAGTCGCAGTTTGGCTGATGATTGCGGCGGGGTTCGCAGCACTTGCTTCTTTAAAAATCATTTTGTGTTCATCCAGCAGCTTGTTGACATCGCTCAGGCTCATCCGCACCTCTTCGGCCGGTTGTGGATTGGATTGACAGGCAGTTAGCAAGAAAAGAGTCAGGACAATCCCGCTGAAGGTGATGAATGCTTTTTTCACAGCGGTATTTCTTCCTCCCTTTCTGCTAGATCCGGTCCTTCAAAATATTTAATATGCAGAGTGTTATTTACGATATCCGCCTGATACACTGCATTCGAATCAACAGCCGTCAAAGAGAAATCCCTAATGAATTCCCTGTACATTTCAGAGGTATCAAAGATATCTTGATAGATCAATCTTCGTTCATCATCTACATACAAAATATTAGTATCCTCAGTCAGAATCGGATTATAGTAAACATCTGAAATCCGCATATTCTCTGTATCAAAATAAAACACATAGCGGTTAGGATTGCCCAGACTTTGTGTAATCTGAATCAAATGGGAGCCCAGAAGCTCGGCCGTCGGTTCTACCGGGTATTCTGCTTCAAAAATGGGTTGGTGTGTTTTATTAAAAAGTACTAGGTCGTGTCTGAAAACTCTTCATTGAGTCAATTTAAAAATGGAAGCCACGTATACAAATGCCAAGAATGACTTGGCTAGTTTATCGTAGCGAGTAGCCACACGGCGAAAGTGTTTGATTTTATTGAAAAAGCACTCCACTAAGTGGCGTTCTTTATACCGATACCAATCGACGTTCCATGGGTTTTGACTATTCGCTTTAGGCGGGATGGTGTAGGATGCTTGTTTAGCTGTAATCCAATTCCGAATCGCTTCGGAGCCATAGGCTTTGTCGCCAAGAATATGACTTCCCGTAATATCTAGCTCCTGGAGCAATTCGATCGCTGGAACGCAATCATAGACTTGACCTCCCGTTAGAAGAAAAGTCAGAGGGTTTCCTAATCCATCGACGATAGTGTGCAGTTTGGTTGTCTTGCCGCCACGGCTGACGCCGATGTGCTGATTTACTTCGTGTCCGTCTGCGTTTTTTTTGCACCGGCACTGTGTTGATGGGCTTTGACCGATGTCGAATCAATGCTCAGGTTCTCAAAATCAGGTTCGACCTGAAGGGCTTGGAAGATCGCAACAAGCAGTCCGCTATCCCGCCACTTGCAGAAGCGACTGTACACCGTTTTCCATGAACCATAGCGTTCTTCCGGTAGATCGCGCCAGGCAGCGCCACTTCGAGCGATCCATAGAAAAGCGTTAAACATGGTTCGTTCATTTAATTTTGACGGACGTCCTGTGGTGTAGGGTGGAAACATATCCTTAATTTGATCCCACTGTTCATCGCTTATTTCGTACCGTCTTTGACTCATGTTTGCTGCTCCATTCGTTTTTCTCAAATCTTCCCATAATTTTTAGTTTTCAGACACGTTCTAATGAATAGTTATTTTCATTTATTTTTCTGATATGAATGCTCTCAGTAATCAATCCAAAGGATGTGCATAAACAGATAGTTACTAATGCTGCAGATACTTTTAGAAGGTTATATAACTTCATTATCTTCCTCTTATGAGTTATTTTTGCGCAAAGACTAATAATAATGACCTACACTCCAATTATTGGAGATATATCAATTGAATAGGTCAACAGAAGCTGATAAAACAAAGCAAAAGTAAACAGAAGCAGCATGGATATAAATACGTATTTTAAGATAAGGAGCTTAACAGCGTATAGAGGCATTTTTTTAACAGTGATATGATATAAGCAGTTTCCTGCAATCATCATAAAGCATAACGGGATCAGTTTAACCGGAAGCAGGTAATACCATTGAGGAACGCCCGTGCCCCATATGGATATGCAATATCCGAATAAATACACCGGAACGTAATATTTAAGTCTCTCCTTAATTCCCTACACCTCCGATATTCCTAACTATGTGTAAACTGTACCTCATGATATTACCGCTCCACATCGAAATAAAGTACATTCTGCTTCTGGTCAAAATAAAAATGGCCCGTGTAGCTGGAACTCTTAATATAGGCATCAAAATCATCGCTGCTGCTCCAATGCTGAAGCCTGCCTTTAAAATCATACTGAAGTTTAGGAATGATCAGCTCGTTCTCCCAGACATAGTCCTGTTTAAGCGCTGCAGCGGCAGCCTGGCTCAAAAACACATAGCCCCGCAGCACATAATTAGTCGGCCCAAAATCACCGCCGATGGTGCTTCCGCTCCAATAAACTTTATCGATGCCTGTCAGATTTGGGAAACGCTCGCTGATCGGTTTAATATCGGTCCGATAGCTTATTTCGGCTTGGCTTGAAGAATACCCGGAGTACAGTGAAATACCGATAAGCAGAACAAGTATGACACTTAATGAGAGCAGCTTTTGCATCGTGTGAACTTTTATATTCACTTTCTCTGCCTCCTTTTATTCGAATCGGTTAGGTCCCACCATCAATATCGTGTATTAGACTAAGCAGCATCCCCCTGGCACGCTCATGATCCTCCAGATTTGCTGAAATCGTCGGATAATCTGACAATCTTGGCTGGATAAAAGCATATGCCGGATAGCGCTCAAAAAAGCTTTTTTGTAACAAAGCACGCTGCCTCTCAGGAATCTCAGCAATCGAGTTATGCATAACATAACTGACCGTTCCGGCGATTAACGAACAATATTCACTGAATTCTCCGTCGAACCATCCCTCTTTTAATTGTGCAAAAGCTTCTGCAAAATCCTCCTTCAAGCGTGCTGAATCCTGATAAGGAAATGAGCGGTGTAACGTTTTATAGACTAGTGTCAGCTCTTTACTAGCTGCTGATTGGTCTGACATACTATACTCCTCTCTAAATCCCCATACACGCGGCTCCTCCAATAAAAGCCAAAAATGAACCTCATCATATCCGCTGACCGTTGCTTCAACTAACAAGCCTTTATGAATACTGCGGTGACCGGCATGTGCAGCACATTCGTCATAACCGGCAAGTCCAAGGGCTTTAGTATCTGGAATGCTTACAATAACTCCATGCGGATAAAACACTTCTAAGTAGCCAATCACTTTGGTGCCCCGTGGAAAGGTACGTTTGGTTTCGAGCCAATCCGGCAGCTGCTCCTTGATCAGTTCGTCCCAGATTGCCTCGAATGTGGCTTTGGGGATGGGCCCAAGTTCAGGATCATCTAAAGCCAATTTATGCTCTGCCAGGAAAAACTCATCTTTTTTCACATTAGAAATCCGACTCGCCTTGCCCTCTTCCAAAAGCATTTGTCTATAGACTACGCCTTCGTCATCTGCTTCAAAATACCATTTTTGCCCGTCTGAATCGTACAGAAAGTAGATCATGTCAGCCCTGCTTCAGCGTTTATTTCAAGCAGTTCTCCAAACATCTGCTTAAAAAGTACTCTACGCTCTTCTAATTTAAGTGCCCCCGGATCAAAATGAACCCGCACCATAGCTGTTTCACATTCCAATACCTCAGCAGCCGTTTCGTCCAGGCAAAATTCGATTGAGTCAGGTTTTAGCAGCACCTTTTCGATTCCGCCGTATTGCGACTGAGATTCATCTCTGTAAGTAATATGGATTTTATCAAAGCCCAGCGCCAGGTCCTGTTCATCGGGATGCATTGTTTTTTGGAGGAGAATATACTCTTGGGGCTCATATTGGTCGTCAGCGAAGCCTATCATTAGAACATCATTCTCGTCATCAGCCTGTGCGTATATAAAGTTTGCCGTAAATGTGCTCATCCTCTCCGCCTCCACGGTTCCTAATTTATTCAAATAAAAGATTCATTGTAAATAATTTCAACATCCATACAGGATAACCCTTCTCTTGTTCGTATTTGTAGTCAGATTATGGGGAATGGGGATAAGTATGCAGAAAAAGAGCAGCGTTTCTCCAATTAAGGAAAACACTGCTCTGTTATGACACATCTAATTTTTCCGTTCTGTTTCCAGCCTCATTCTGATAAAATCAACACACTCCTGCATTAGTTCATGCAGCTGATCCGGCTCATTATAAGTTCTTTTTATAAATAGCACCTTGCTGCAACGGGTTAAATCCCTCAGGCCAAATAGTCGATTCATCGAAAAAAGCTTCTCGCAGGTTCGCACGATCTAACCCGCTACATCTGAGTACAGTGCCAAACAGCACCGCTCCCTGAAAATCAGCATCTCTAACATTTGCGCCAGTTAAATCTGCTTTTATCAAACTTGCATTTTTAAAGATAGCGTAGAGGCATGCTGCATTTATTAGTTTGGCACCATCCAAGACCGTATTGCTCATTTCACACATAATCAGTGCGGCCCCGCTAAGATCCGCTTGTGAAAGATTGGTGCCGCCTAGATCAGCATTTCTTAAAATTGCTTTACGGAAACTCGCTCTCCTCAAATCACAATTGTTCAAAATTGCCCTGTGCAAATCATAGCCATCTAAATTTGCTTCAACAAGTGAATCTGCATTTACGGTAATTGGATTTTCGTTAGCTAATGTATGTATCTTTACTATGTCTCCCTCCTCCTTTGACTCATTCTGCCGAGCTCATCTACAATAGTCTCTCGCACTGACTCAGGAGTTTTATTTTCCAGTGTTATAAGCCGCAAAAGCACACTCATTGTCTGCCGGAAGCTGACCGGACTTGATCCCACTTCCCCGTGAGCCCCGGTATAAATTCCTATCGTTCCTGATGGCAGGAGAATAGCGGGATCTTTAGATAACGTATGTATTTCATCGAACATTGCAACAATATACTCCTCCGGAATTCCGCGTCTGACTACTTCTGGCTGTAAAGCAATTACATCTTCAATGATCTCATCATCGTTGCAGCCGATCCCGGCTTGAACCACCAGTTCGCCAGCATCAGACGGAAAATAGGTAATAACTATACAGGCGTAATTGCTAACCATCCGGGCAGCTAGTACAAGCTCTACTGTGAGCGTGCATTGTTTTGTACATGTATAGTTTATCAAGGGAAAGGTGCGCTCGACTCTCTCCCTCGCTGGGTAGGCCTCAAACGGAGGTTCATCCAGCCAAACTCGGGCACGTCGATAACTGCCAAGGTCTTTGAAGTTCATCAGCATATGGGTTCCTCCGGGAAGTTGTTGAATGCATTCATTCTTGTAGTTGGTTGTATCCGCCTTTATTAAGCAACAACTCTTCAAAATCACACGAGGCCACTGCTTTATAACCTCTTTCCCATAACCTTTCGAGCAGGCGTGATATTGTAGTAATATATGTTTCTGTGCGAATACCTTTACTCGGTTCAATTTCAATTAAATATTTTGAGAACAAAAATCCGTCAGGGAGTACTTTCCTTTTTTGTTCGTTAAAATCATCATTTCTTATAACATCGAGGTCACAAATACCATGGACTAAACTCGAATACGGCCCCGGTTGGCCACCAATAGCTCGGCTAATATCAGATAATACAATAGCTCTATCAAGGTCAGTATCCAAATAAATTTTGCAAAACAGATTTAAGTTGTGATGTGGCATCTTATCACCTCATGATCAACGTCCGATTATAAGTTAATAATTTCATCACGCATCTTACATAGCAGCTCCGCTTCATTCATTGTTAACGGAAACAAATCACCATCTTCAAAAAGATTCTTCTCAGCTTCGTCATAACCGTCTGCGTGTTCTAAAACGTATGATTTTAATCCCCTAATAAAGGTTAGCTTTAAATACTTTCCTTCAGATGTATAAACGACGGTATTATTGATTATTATTTCTTTGTAGTTCAGTTCTTTAAGCAGTGAGATTATTTTAGTTTCCGTTTCCTTCCTTATGCGCCTCTGTTTATTCCAAATCCGCCTGTTCATTATATTTATCATAATCCACCCCCAAAGCAACCTTCTTCGCTGCACTTATCTTCCCCTCGCCTAACACCGATGCATCTGAATTGTTCTGTTCAACCTTCCTTTAAATAATCTTCACCAGCACACCTTCCAGTTTGTAATTCTCCAAATTATCAATATCTATCCATGGTAACTCAGATTCTCTTAAGCCGTAAAACCTTACCACAACATCATCACCATCGTACGACAATATTAAATGAAAACTTCTTTCAGGATACTCTGCTTTTAGTTTTCGCTCCCATTCATTTAATAGGCTCAGCGCTGATTGTAATAAAGATACCGGCGTTACTTCCTGCGTAAATAGTGTATTCATATGGAGATGGTTGAAATCTGCTTCTATAGATGTCCGGTCATCGTAACGCATCGCGCTAAAACTCTCCGGTAAGGTTACATTCTTTAGACTGTTCTCAAGTAATACACAATCCTCCCATAGTGTGAACGAACACCAAGTGGGTGCGACTTGCTGGATGTGATCGCTTTTATTAATACCTTTTATATAGCTCTTCATTAGTTTGTTCAGTAGCAATTTTAAGCCTCCTGCAAGTTTATTTACCCAACGTTTGCTTACATTCGTCCACAATCCAACAGTTTAAATTTTCAGTGTAATGAGTCACTCTCGCTTACGGATTAACGCTGCTAGATTCTGCCTAATGCTTTATCAGCTTCTATTTGAAGCTGATACGTCTTAGTTCCCATGTATTTCCGCGCAGTTTCTAAAATCAACTTGTCATTTCCGAGAATTTCTAACACGGTAACTGAAAAAACGTTTATTAAGTGAGCATCTTCATCATTGGATATTCCTTCAAAAAATTCAAAAATGATTTCTAACAGATTGATGTTCCTCTCCTCTTTTAACAATTTTATTATTTCAGGCATGAAGATGTCCTCGATTATGACAGTTTCTAGTACCTCATCGTGTAACGTAATGGATTCTCTATACGTAGCCTCAGTTGACGGTAAGAGCTCTAACATTTTTCTCATAAATTCTTCTGATTTTTCATTCATTAACACCGACTCCACAGTTAATTTACTGCCAATACTTGAATCATAATACTGTATCTGCAAATAATATAGCTCTAATGGACTCAGATGCTCTTATCAGCGGTGATTTACGCCAAAAACGTCTGTTTGGGAGGAAATAACGGCGCTGGGGTCCGTTAGAAATCTGAATAGTGGTCCAGAGTAAAAATAAGGGCTGTACGGTCCGTTAGCAGTCTCCGGCACCTTCTTCAGCTACTGGAGCAGTCAAATCAGTGCGGATGCAGCGTGGAATCAGGTACCAGGCGTGTAACCGGTAGCTTTAACTCCATTCTCTTCATTCCAAAAGCAAAAAAAACGCCCCTCCCCAGGCGTCTCTTACCACAATTTACTCACCCTCGTACGACACTATTAGTAGTAACCCGATCATTAAAATTTGCTCCGATAAATCTATAAATCTATCGGGTACTTTTTTAATTTTTAAAATCCGACAATTCATTCGGGGATTAATGTTTACTTAAATGTATGCTATTAAGTTTTTCTATTCCTTCTTCAAGAATAAATATTATGATTACGTTTGCTTCTGACTTGAGCCCTATTTGAAGATTCTTGATAGTGTGCTTTTTATCTTCTATAAATCTGACATTAGAAATTTCAGTTTCCCCAACAAACTCCTTTAGACTTGTACTTTTATTTGGTAGCCACCCTTCAAGCAGTAATTGCTCCGGAATTTCCATAACTTCATCAAAGTATATGTGTATGGAAACAAGTTTTTCAGTTGTTTTGTCGCTAGTAAATGAAAATTGTAATGAACCGTATTTCACAATGGTTGGTTTCTTGGATAAAGAGATGGCCTGCGGCTTTCCCAATAAACGTTCTAAAGCCTTCCTCTCCATTCCTATTGTAATCTCACCAAGTGTACCCGTTTCAATAAACCTTATTAAAGAAGTCATTCTTTCACCTCATCAATTCTCTTTTTCTTCATACTTTTTTCAACAAGAAATGTATTTTCCCTTCCTTTTGCTGATCATCCTCCTTAAAGGCAGTATTCCTGATCCTCCATCAAGCTCCCAAAAAGCAAAAAAAACCGCCCCTCCCGAGGCGGCTTAAACCATACCGTATACTGCACCCGTCACAGAAATCCCAAACCTTGCTTCATTCAGCTTGCAGTTGCAGTTTGCCTTTAGACTTAACACTTACGCGCTGATCACTTAAGCGTCTTAGCCTATCCCCTGCTGGTAGCTCACACTCTACCAAATCCGGATACCGTATTTCCTGTCGTTACAACTCGAATTATCGTTGTTACAAGCACTAGACTCACCTGAACGCACTGCCCCAACCCTGCATTCACATGCCACTTTTACATTTTTTCCTGTCGGCTCCCACCCCGTTACGCTCCATGCCCCGCCTACTGGGCAATCTGCTCCCGGATGTTCGCGAGGATCTTCTTCTCCAGCCTCGACACCTGCACCTGCGAGATGCCGAGGCGGCTGGCGACTTCGGACTGGGTCTGGTCGCGGTAGTAGCGCAGGTAGACGATCAGGCGCTCACGCTCGGTGAGCGCGCCGATGGCTTCGCTCAGCGCGAGCTTGTCGAACCAGCGCTCCTGCGTCTCGTCGGCGATCTGGTCGATCAGGGTGATCGGGTCGCCGTCGTTCTCGAAGACGGTCTCGTGGATCGAGGTCGGCGGCTTGTTCGCCTCCTGGGCAAACACGATTTCTTCCGGTGTTACACCAAGTGCCTCGGCAACCTCGCCGATGGTCGGCAGGCGGTCCAGCGTTTTGGACATCTCGTCCTTCATCTTGCGCACCTTGTTGGCCATCTCCTTGAGGGAGCGGCTGACCTTCAGGGTCCCGTCGTCGCGCAGGAAGCGCTGGATCTCGCCGATGATCATCGGCACGGCATAGGTAGAGAATTTGACCTCATAGCTGAGGTCGAATTTGTCGACGGACTTGAGCAGTCCGATACAACCGATCTGAAACAAATCATCCGGCTCGTATCCGCGGTTCATAAACCGCTGCACCACCGACCAGACGAGCCGGATGTTGCAGCTTACGAGCGTGTCGCGGGCCAGATTATCCCCGGCCTGACTGAGCGCGATAAGACGTTTGACCTCCGCATCGTCCAAATAGGTCGGCGGAGCTTTTTTTGATTCTGCTTCCATGGCTCCAACCCCTAATTGTATAAAGCTTTTTTGGAGACGATTGTTTTCTTCATGGAAATGGAGGTGCCCCGGCCCGGCTCGCTGGTCACTTCGAAGGCATCCATGAAGTTCTCCATAATCGTAAAGCCCATTCCCGACCGCTCCAGCTCCGGCTTGGACGTATACAGCGGCTGCTGTGCCAGCTCCAGGTCCTCAATCCCGTTACCCTGATCCTCAATGGTCAAATGTACGGTTTCGTGCTCGATTCTCGCCGAGATGCTGACAATCCCTTCCGGATTGCTGTCATAGCCGTGGATGATGCAGTTGGTGACCGCTTCCGATACGACCGTCTTCAGGTCATTCAGTTCATCCATGGTCGGATCAAGCCGTGAGACGAAGGCCGCAACCACCACGCGCGCGAACGATTCGTTCTCCGAGAGGGCGGCAAACTGGACACTCATGAAGTTAGCAGCTTCATTCTTTGTCATAACGCAACCTCCAAATCCGAGAGTGCAGCACTCTCGTCGTCATATAGGGACATGATTTTGAACAGGCCCGACATTTCCAGCAGCCGCTTCACAGGTGCGGTGGCATCGCAGACCGCCATTTTGCCGCCCTTGCTGCGGATTAGCTTGTACCTTCCAAGAATAACACCGAGACCTGAGCTGTCCATGAACTGCAGCTCCTTCAGGCTGAGAATCAGATGCTCGACCTGGCCCCGCATAATGGCTTCATCCATTTCCATCCGAACATAATCGGCTGCATGATGATCCAGCTCTCCATACAAACGGACAATCAGCACGCCCCGGTGATGCTCCATCTCCACATGGGAATTCATACTTGCCACTCTCCTCTTCGTTGCTTTCAAACCACCCTGTAACGACTTCTTTCCCCTACAAGGACAAGGTTTTCTACACGGCAAAGAGTGATTCCTGCCTCACGACAAAACTAGAAGAAAACCCCCATGAATCTACAGAAGTCACAGGGGGAATCTACAAAATCCAAGCTATTAATCAATCGTAAACAGCGAGCCCGCTGTACGTTTGAACAGCTTCCAGAAGCCGGCCTTCGGTACAGCCTCGCCCGCCTTCAGCTCATATTCCTTGATGACATTCGTTCCCTGGTAGACGACCAGCTTGCCGATGCTCTGATCTGCGGCAACGGGCGCCTTGATGTCTTTCTGCAGCACCACTTCGTTGCGGATGCCTTCCTGGGTCACGCCTTTTTTGAGCAGCACGCTGTACGTTTCCTTGGCGGTAATCGGCAGCTCTTTTTTCACGCCTTTTTCAATCTTCAGGGTGCCGATGGCATCTCCGGGTTTATAGATCGTGTGCACCTTGTACTGGGAAAAAAGGTAGTCGAACATGCCCGACACCTCGCTGTTGCGGGTCTTGGTGTTCGGTTCACCCAGCACCACGGCAACGGCGCGCAGCCCGTCTCTGGACGCAGTGGCCGAGAGGCAGAACTTGGCTTCAGACGTATATCCGGTCTTGAGGCCGTCAGCGCCGGTATAGAAGCGCACCAGCTTGTTCGTGTTAACCAGCCAGAACGGCTTCTCGGTATCCTTGCGCAGATAGTCCTGGTAGGAGCCGGTATATTTGATAATCCGTTCATGCTTCAGCAGCTCGCGGCTGATAACGGCGATGTCGTGGGCGGAAGAATAGTGGTTCTCCGCAGGCAGCCCGTTACAGTTGGCAAAATGGGTGTCCTTCAGGCCGAGCTCCTCTGCCTTGCTGTTCATCATGTCGACAAAAGCGCTCTCCGACCCGGCAATCTTCTCTGCCATCGCCACGGAGGCATCATTGCCGGAAGCCATCGCGATGCCCTTGAGCATCTCGTCAACGCTCATTTCTTCGCCCGGCTCCAGAAAGATTTGCGAACCGCCCATCGAAGCGGCATATTCACTGGTCCGCACCATGTCGGTCAGCTGCAGCCTTCCTTCATCCAACGCCTCTACCGTCAGGAGCATTGTCATGATTTTGGTAATACTGGCCGGCGGCAGCTTGTCGTGACTGTTCTTTTCATAAATGATAGTGCCGGTGCCCGCATCCATCAGGATGGCAGAACGCGCATTCGGGGCGAGATCAGCAGCAGCGGTATTGCCGGTACTTTTTGCTTTTTCCTCTGCCGATGCTCCCGCAGCCGCTCCCAGTACAGAAACAGCCATACACAGCACAAGCGTCAATATACGTATTTTTCTCAAAATAGTTCCCCTCCTGAACATTACCTTCAACTCACAGGTACTGTATTCCAGTCTGGTCAGAAAAGCAGGAAATTATTCCAGTTAGACTAGAGTAAAGGGCTGGGTTTAAACCAGCCCCTCCTCATCAAACCGTACGTGAGGTTTTCCCTCATACGGCTTTCCGATGTTCGTCATTCATGTGCATGCAGATCACAATAGCGTTTTTAGTCCATACCTATTGGCCATATACTTAACCTCAGATCGTGAACTTATCCATCTCCCGCGTTGTCTCTTCTTTGCGTACCACCGGGTTAAGCGTTGCAGAATATACCAATCCAGTTTCGCTAATCTCTTTTGGCTGTAGTTCGTGTAGTAATAATTTCTCCATCCTTGAATCTTCGGATTGAGCCATTCTACATGCTCCGCGAACGATCTTAAGCGCATGCTC
>NZ_FNDX01000049.1 GCF_900099765.1 Paenibacillus typhae
ACCCCTTGAAGACGACGAGGTAGATAGGTTGGAGGTGGAAGTGCAGCAATGCATGGAGCTGACCAATACTAATCGGTCGAGGGCTTATCCAATAGTAATTCGCAGATTCGTTTCGGATTCAGTTTTCAGGAATCAAGTTCCTGAAAAACCTTGAATGTTTTTGAAGGTTGGTTATTTTCCTGAAGGATTTCAGAGAGTGACACGACCGGAAAAAACCTGTTTGGTGGCGATAGCGGAAGGGTTCCACGCGTACCCATCCCGAACACGACCGTTAAGCCTTCCAGCGCCGATGGTACTTGGACCGAAGGGTCCCGGGAGAGTAGGACGCCGCCAAGCACATGAAGCCATTGTTGAGCAATCGACGATGGCTTTTTTGTTGTCTATTATCCTAAGAATAAATGTGGCTTTCTCCCCGCCAAATGTCCACTGTGAATGGACTTAAGTCCAAGAATTCGCTTACGCGGCAAGCTTTTTTTGAAACCTTTCCAGGATGATGTAATATTCTTGACAGGCTAAAAGGCCTTTGCTAAGATGGCAATAATATATTTTTGGACAAGCATCTCAAACCTTAATTGAAGATATTTATTCATGCAGCTTCGCTACTCCTGACGGTGTCTATCGGATATGGACTCTGGCCTGACCGAAGTTTCTTCATTTATAAAGTTTGCGGACGTTTAGAATGACAATTCGAGGAGGAATGACCCAGGTGTGGGAAGATAAGTTTGGCAAAGAAGGACTGACTTTTGATGATGTGCTGCTGGTACCGCGTAAATCCGAGGTGCTGCCTAAAGAAGTGGACCTGAGTACGGTTTTGAGTAACAATGTGAAGCTCAATATTCCGCTTATCAGTGCAGGAATGGATACCGTAACTGAAGCAGCAATGGCCATTGCGATTGCCCGTGAAGGCGGAGTTGGCATTATTCACAAGAATATGTCTGTAGAGCAGCAAGCTGGCGAAGTCGATCGGGTAAAGCGTTCCGAAAGCGGCGTAATCACTAATCCTTTCTCCCTCACACCGGATCATCTGGTATCCGATGCGGAACGTCTAATGGGTAAATACCGTATCTCCGGAGTACCGATTGTCGATGATAACAACAAACTGGTCGGCATTATTACTAACCGTGATATGCGCTTTATTCATGACTACAGCGCGCCGATCAGCGAATATATGACCCGCGATAATCTGGTAACGGCTCCTGTCGGCACAACCCTGCAGGAAGCAGAGGTTATGCTGCAGCGCCACAAGATCGAAAAACTGCCGCTGGTTGATGACAATAACATTCTCAAAGGGCTTATTACTATTAAAGACATTGAGAAGGCAATCCAGTTCCCTAACGGGGCTAAGGATGCACAGGGCCGCCTGCTCGTCGGTGCAGCTATCGGTATTTCGAAGGATGCGGATGAACGTGCGAAGGCTCTGATTGAAGCCGGTGTCGATCTGCTTGTTGTGGACTCGGCTCACGGACACCATATCAATATTATTGAAGCAGTTCGCAATCTGCGCGCCAAGTACCCTGACCTCACAATTGTTGCCGGAAACGTAGCAACCGGTGAAGCTACCCGTGATTTGATCGAGGCAGGAGCATCTATTGTTAAGGTTGGTATCGGACCGGGTTCGATCTGTACTACCCGGGTTATTGCCGGTATCGGTGTGCCGCAGATTACTGCCATCTATGATTGCGCAACAGTCGCGCGGGAGTACGGAGTACCGATTATCGCAGACGGCGGGATTAAATACTCGGGTGAGATTACTAAGGCGATTGCTGCCGGTGCATCTGCAGTAATGATGGGAAGCCTGTTTGCCGGAACCGAGGAAAGCCCGGGAGAATCCGAGCTGTACCAGGGACGCAAGTTCAAGGTGTACCGTGGGATGGGAAGTATGAGTGCTATGAAGCAGGGAAGTAAGGACCGTTACTTCCAGGATGATGACAAGAAGCTCGTTCCAGAAGGAATTGAGGGAAGAGTTGCTTTTAAAGGGCCGCTTTCCGATACCGTTCACCAGCTGATCGGCGGACTACGTTCAGGTATGGGATACTGCGGTACTAAGACTTTGACAGAGCTGCGTAACGATACCAGCTTTATCCGGATTACGGGCGCAGGACTCCGTGAGAGTCATCCGCATGATGTGCAGATTACCAAGGAAGCGCCTAACTACTCCTTGTAATTGCGCTAATTCGCTAAAATACGGGCAGGCAGGGCATAATTCGCTCTGCCTGTCTTTTTTTGCAGATACCCCTGTGTTAGAATAGAACAAGCAATGGATATGAGGACCAAAGGAGAGTATTGATTTTGAAGCACAAGCGTAAATTCAGCAGCAAGCAATTTGTGATCAAGACAGCGACAGTAGGTCTGCTTTTAAATATGTTAGCTTCTCCTGTAAGTTCCGCAGTATTAGCCAGTGAGGTTCAGACTCCGGCTACAACAGAAGCAGGCACAACCGGTACAGGTACGGCGGCAACAAATACAGCAGTTGCCAAAATTCCTTCGATAGAATCTCTGGGACTTAATGTGAGCTCAGCTGTATTAATTGAGCCTACAACTGGGGAAGTTCTTCTATCATATAATGCCGATGAGGCGCTGCCTCCGGCCAGTATGACCAAGATGATGACAGAATACCTTGTGACCGAAGCTGTTAATAATGGACAGCTTTCCTGGGATCAGACGGTTACTATTCAGGAGAATGCGGCCCAGCAGGTCGGCTCCCGGATTTTTTTGGCGCAGGGTGACCAACATACGGTTAAAGAGCTTTACATAGCTATGGCAGTGGGCTCAGCCAATGATGCTACTGTTGCACTGGCAGAGCTGGTTTCCGGCTCGGAACAGCAATTTGTGACCCTAATGAATGAGACTGCCCAGAAGATGGGGATGAAGACGGCTTATTTCATTAATTCGACCGGTCTTGACCGGGCAGATATGCCTTCCAAATATCGTCCGGAAACGGACCGCGAAACGGTCATGTCTGCAATGGATGCAGCTATACTTGCTAAATATATAGTAACTGAACATCCTGATTTTACTGAGTTTACAACGATCCAATCCTATAAGTTCCGTGAGCGCGATGCCAAGCCGATGATTAACTACAACTGGATGCTCGAAGCCAATAAGGATATAGCGAACTTTAAGGCTTATGCATATCCGGGTCTTGACGGACTTAAGACAGGACACACTACCAAGGCAGGCAACTGCTTTACCGGCACGGCAGTGCGTGACGGTATGCGTCTTATCAGTGTAGTTATGGGAGCCGATTCGGAAGCACACCGCTTTACAGAGACAAAGAAGGTGCTTGACTTCGGCTTCAATAATTTTGAAATCAAGCAGGTAGTAGCCGCCAAGTCTGTGATCGCAGGAAACGAAACCGTACCTGTTCAAAAGGGTAAAAATGAGAGCGTACCTGTAGTTACAGACGCCGGTGTAACCTTTATTGTGCCAAAAGGAACGGTGAACCCGGCAATCGAGACGGCTGTTGCTGTCAACGACGCCTCCACTCTCGTTGCTCCTATTGCCAATGCTACCGCAGTCGGAAAGGTAACTTATACCTATAAGATTGAAGGCATGGAACAGGCTCAGCAGAAAACGGTCAATCTGATCACAGCAGAGGAAGCAGAGAAAGCAGGCTGGTTTAAGCTGCTGATGCGGGCAATCGGCGATTTTTTCGGTGATTTGTTTACAGGAATTAAGGATCTGTTCTAAGTATTAGCGGGATATAGTAAAAAAATCGGGGGGCCAGGACATGGAAACAGGAACATCGAGAGTAAAAAGAGGTATGGCAGAAATGCAAAAGGGCGGCGTCATTATGGACGTCATGAATGCTGAGCAGGCAAAGATTGCCGAGGCTGCAGGTGCAGTAGCTGTAATGGCACTGGAGCGTGTTCCTTCTGATATTCGCGCCGCGGGCGGCGTAGCACGTATGGCTGATCCTACTATTGTAGAGGAAGTCCTCAAAGTGGTAAGCATTCCTGTAATGGCCAAAGCCCGTATCGGCCATTATGTTGAAGCAAAAGTGCTTGAATCGCTGGGCGTCGATTATCTGGATGAGAGCGAAGTGCTTACGCCTGCTGACGAAGTATTCCATATCGACAAGCGCGAGTTCACTGTTCCTTTTGTGTGCGGAGCCAAAGACCTCGGAGAGGCGCTGCGCCGCATTAATGAAGGGGCATCCATGATCCGTACCAAGGGTGAGCCGGGAACAGGCAACATTGTTGAAGCTGTGCGGCATATGCGCTACATTAACAGCCAGATCCGCAAAGTAACCGGCCTGTCCAAGGATGAGCTGTACCATGAAGCCAAGACCCTTGGTGTCCCTTATGAGCTGCTGCTCGAAGTTCATGAGCTTGGCAAACTGCCGGTTGTTAATTTTGCCGCAGGCGGTGTGGCAACTCCTGCCGACGCTGCTCTAATGATGCACCTGGGGGCGGATGGTGTTTTTGTAGGATCGGGTATTTTTAAATCGGATAATCCCGAGAAGTTTGCCCGCGCCATCGTGGAAGCAACAACTCACTTTACCGATTACAGACTGATTGCCGAGGTATCCAAGAATCTCGGCACCCCGATGAAGGGGATTGATATCGCCACTCTGACACCGGCTGAACGCATGTCAGAACGGGGCCGTTAATAGAGAGAAGGTTGGCGGATGAGAATAGGAGTGTTGGCGCTTCAAGGCGCTGTAACGGAGCATATTGTCAGTATAGAGAAGACCGGAGCGGAGGGCCTTCCGATCAAGCGTGTTGAGCAGCTTGAGGAATTGGACGGCCTGATTATTCCCGGCGGCGAGAGCACTGCAATCGGCAAGCTGATGCGCAAGTATGGCTTTATTGAAGCCATACGCGATTTTTCAGGCCAGGGTAAGCCTATCTTTGGCACTTGTGCCGGGATGATTGTGCTGGCAAAGAGAATTGCCGGCGGCGAAGATTCTCACCTGGGGCTGATGGATATAACGGTGGCCCGGAATGCCTTTGGCCGCCAGCGGGAAAGCTTTGAATGCGACCTCGATGTAAAAGGAATTAGCGAGCCGGTCCGCGCTGTATTTATACGTGCTCCGCTTATCAGCGAAGTAGGTCCTGAGGTAGATGTGCTTACCGTTTATAATAATGAGATTGTTACAGCACGGCAGGACAATCTGCTGGTTTCCTCCTTTCATCCGGAGCTGACAGACGATTACCGGCTGCATCAGTATTTTGCCGATATGGTGAAGGCTAAGGCAGCAGCCACACAATAGAACTGCATATAAGAACAACCTGACTCTTTCAATGCTGCAAACGGCAATCTGAAAGAGTCTAGGCTGTTTTCAGGAGGGAAACTTTGTGCTAGATGTAAAAGTATTGCGCAGTGACTACGCTAAAGTAGAAGAAGCGCTTAACAACCGTGGTAAATCGCTTGATCTGATTGCCGGATTCCCGCAGCTTGACCTGCGCCGTCGGGAACTGCTGCAAGAGACAGAAGGACTCAAGAACCGCCGTAACATTGTTTCAGGCGATGTAGCCAAGAAAAAGAAAAACGGAGAGCCGGCTGATGACCTGATCGCAGAGATGCGTACCGTTTCTGACCGGATTAAAGAGCTGGATGATGAAGTCCGTGAGCTTGAGGCACAGATTGATGAGCTGACGATGAGCATCCCTAACATTCCCCACGAATCGGTGCCGGTAGGCAAGTCCGAAGAAGATAATGTCGAAATCCGGCGCTGGTCCCAGCCGCGCGAGTTCGGGTTCACTCCGAAATCCCATTGGGAGCTTGCGCAGCAGCTGGATATACTGGATTTTGAAGCTGCTGCCAAGGTTACAGGCTCCAGATTTGTATTCTATAAGGGGCTCGGAGCGCGTCTTGAGCGTGCGTTGATTAACTTCATGATGGATTTGCACAGCGGAGAGCACAACTACGAAGAAATGCTGCCGCCGCAGATTGTAAATAAGGACAGCTTATACGGTACGGGCCAGCTGCCGAAGTTCGAAGAGGATCTGTTCAAGCTGCGGGATACAGAGTATTACTTGATTCCGACGGCAGAGGTGCCGGTAACCAATTATTACCGTGAGGAGATCCTGACAGCTGCAGACCTGCCTAAGTATTTTGTCGCTTACAGCTCCTGCTTCCGTTCTGAAGCCGGTTCAGCAGGCCGTGACACCCGCGGTCTTATCCGCCAGCATCAGTTCAATAAGGTGGAGCTTGTAAAGCTTACTACGCCTGAGAGCTCCTATGAGGAGCTTGAGAAGATGACAGCAGACGCTGAACGCGTGCTGCAGTTACTGGAGCTGCCGTACCGGGTTCTGGGACTCTGTACAGGGGATATGGGCTTTACATCGGCAAAGACCTATGACCTTGAGGTGTGGCTGCCGGAGAGCGGTATGTACCGTGAGATTTCCTCCTGCTCGAATACGGAAGACTTCCAGGCCCGCCGGGCTAATATCCGTTTCCGCAAAGAGCCTAAGGCCAAGCCGGAATTTGTTCATACACTCAATGGATCGGCACTGGCAGTAGGACGGACTGTAGCAGCGATCCTGGAGAATTACCAGCAGGAAGACGGCAGTGTGCGGATTCCGGAAGTGCTTCAGCCATACATGCGTAACACAAAAGTAATCACTCCAAAAGTTTCTCAGTAGGACTTGCATATTCTTCACGAAATGTGGTACAATTCCTAATGCATGTGAAATTTAGATGCATTATGGAGAGGTACCGAAGCGGTCATAACGGGGCGGTCTTGAAAACCGTTAGGGTGCAAGCCCACATGGGTTCGAATCCCATCCTCTCCGCCATTTCTTTAATACAATGATCTGCATATAGAAGCTGTCTTCTCCGGAAGACGGCTTTTTTTATGCTTGCCGGTATTCATAGAGATCCATGCCGGATTCATGCACCTTTGCTGCGGACAGGAATAAAAAGCTCCGCTTCTCCGCAATGTAATAGAGAAGGAGGCTGATCATAACAATGAACCGAGAAATGCAATTGGACCAGAATACGCTGATTTCAGCCTGGCAGGAACGCCTGCCTGCGCTGATGAAAGACGGGGACAGCTTTAGCCTGCAGGGGGATGCGGCAGACCAGAACAGCCTGCTCATTCATTTTAACGCTGCCGGACATCAGGCGTACTCCCTGGATTTTCGCTGTACCTATGTGGACAGCCGGGAGGTTGCCGTTGATTTGGTTGATGTGGAGCAGGGGGGGCGTCATACGGATGAACGCACCGATGCTGTCCAGCAGCTGGCGCAAAAGTATACCAGACAGATTCACGAATGCGCCCAGGCGCTGCAGAATCTGACCAATCCTTAGGAGGAGATGTAAAATGAGTAAGCCAAAAAGCGTGCCGGTACCGGGAACGGAAACTAATCAGAAGTCCAGACAAGAGCATCATTCTTCCGGTCCCGAGCCGTTATCGGGCTCCAAAAAGGTAAAGCAGGCTAATCACGTGGACCATAATAACCCGCAAGGTTAGAGTGGAACCCGGGCAGTATCTGAAACGTAATGTTTCTCATATTTGCTAATTGGTTTATCATTAACATGGGGAAGTAATATTTTTACATGGGAGAGGAGAACAATAATGATTAAAAGATGGGGGCTTTCCGCAGCGGCTTTGCTGCTTACAGCTGCAGTTATTTTACCCGGATGTGCAAGTAAAGAGGAGTCACCGAAAGAAGCAATATCGTCGTCAGCAAAAGAGGCGTTAACGATGACTTCTTACGAAATGAAGAGTGTACTTACTATTAACAACCTGACGATTGATGCACCTGCAGGGGCTGGGGATGAGACTACGGGCATGGTGCTCAATATGCTCCAGAACGCTGATATCTCCATTAATGGCGTTCATCAGTCAGATCCGATGCAGACCGAATTAACAATGGTGCTGAATCTGAAGGGCGACATGGCCATGTCCTTCAATATTCCAATGGTGCTGACAACAGATAAGATGTATGTCAAGATCCCGTCGATTCCGTTCCTGCCGCTTCCGGAGACCATCGTCGGCAAGTTCCTGGAGCTTGATCCGAAAGAGCTTGCTGAACAGCAGGGAGTGGGTGTAACGCCGGGGACAGTGGATACCAAGAAAGTCCAGGATCTTTCCAATGAGGTAGTGAGCACGCTGCTGGGTGAATATGACGAAGAGACGTACTTCAAGAATGTGAAGCCTGAGGATGCGGGGCTGCCTGAGGGCGTAGATGCTAAGCAGGTTGTCCAGTTCCAAGTGACAAACAGCAATGTCAAAGAGGCGCTTACCATTTTGGTGAACAATGCACTGCCTAAGATCATTGATATCCTGGGCAAAGAAGAGTACAAGGAAATGCTGCAGATTGACGAAGCCAAGCTCGCGGATATTAAACAACAGCTGCAATCGGGTGAGGCCCGGGCAGAGTTCGATAAGGGCTTAGCTGACCTGGACTCCTATCTGACAGTTAACAACTTCCAGCTGAACACAGCCATCAACAAGGATGATTTCCCAGTGTATCAGAATCTGCTGATGGATGTGGTAGTTAAGGATCCGGAGCAAGGGCAGAATATTAATCTGTCACTAACCGGAACTAATCAGTACAGCAAAATCAATGAGAAGCAGACCTTCGTGATCGGTATCCCGCAGGGTGAGGATGTCGTTACAATGGAAGAGCTGCAGCAGCAATTTGGCGGAATGAGCACTTATTAATCTTTATCCTATTCAAAAACCTGCAGTGTGCACTCAGCACTCTGCAGGTTTTTTTGTTATATCTGAGCTATGAGCGGGCTGTCAAAAAATCATCGGCCAAAATTGCATAGGTCCGGTGGTCCTGCCATTCGCCGTTGATCTTGAGATACCGGCGGGCTATGCCTTCAGCCTGAAAACCGCTTTTCTCCAGCACCCGGCGTGAAGCATCGTTGTGGAGCAGGATGCAAGCCTGTACTCTGTGCAGTGCAAGGGCACGGAAGGCATATTCCAGGATCAGGCTCACTGCGGCGGTCATATGACCTTTGCCTTGAATAGCATAATCCATAAAGTAACCCAGATCGGCATACTGAGCCACTCCGCGCACCAGATTGGAAAGTGTAATCTGACCAATCAGCCTTCCGTCAGACAGGAAGATGCCGAACATATAAGCCCTGTCATGCTCCGAGTCGCTCAAGCGCTGGCTGAGCAGCTGCTGCTGGCTCTCCAGGGTGAAAAAATCAGCCTCGCGCAGCGGTTCAAACCGCTGATGATGCTCTTTGTTTCGCAGACGCAGCTCCAGGAGCTCCTGTGCGTCCTGCGGCTGCAGTAATGAAAGATAGATACCTTGTGCATGATTGTAGAGCTTAAATGACATAACAGGGTTTCTCCTTATCCCATAATAATTATAGAAACAAAATGGCAGTTGGACGGGTTACTAATGCCTCAGAGCTTGGGCTTCCGGCGCAGCCGGCGGAAGAAAGAAGTCAGCAGCTCTGCACATTCCTCCCGAAGAACATCTTGAATAATTCCGGTCCGGTGATTGAATCTCGGTTCTTCGAGCAGGTTCATAAGGGTGCCTGCACAGCCTGCCTTTGGATCGGCAGTACCGTATATGGTCAGCGGCAGCCGGGCCTGAACCATTGCCCCCGCACACATGGGGCAGGGCTCAAGGGTAACGTATAGCTGGCAGTCTAGCAGCCTCCAGGAATTAAGTGCAATACTCGCCTGGCGGATCGCGACCATTTCGGCATGTGCGGTAGAATCAAGTGTAGTTTCCCGCAGATTGTAGCCGCGGCCGATAATCTCCCCGTGACGAACGATTACCGCACCGATAGGCACTTCACCCAGGCTCTCTGCTTTACGCGCTTCGGCAATCGCCTCCTTCATCCAAAACTCATGTATGGCCAGCTCCTCAGGTGGCAGTTCATCCTTGTATTTATTCAAGCTCATCTTTCCTTTCCTCGAACAATCCTTGTACAACGAACAAATATTCGCTCTGAACAAATTGTGTATAACTCTGTGGATAACCGCCCACTTATACACAATTTTGTACACACTCAAGATTAATAACCTGTTTATATGTGTATATGCTGTGGATCGCATTCATGATTTCCTTCATTATTGTAGAGAAACTATCCTCAAAATTCAATGCTGTACGTGGATAACCCCCTTTGAAATCTCTTTTCAAATGAAGGGGCAGAAGGTATGATATTTATGAATGCTCTGCTTGATTTTTTTACCAGCTGATAAGAGGTGAACAAACAGCTTGTCCATTAAAACAAAATTATCGGCAATCATTTTCGGGTTGGTACTATTAATACTGGGACTCAATCTGATGCTGAATTTATATGCGGCCCGGAATAATTTGCTTACCGAGAGCAAGAATAATATGAAGACTACGGCCATGCAGATTGCTGTTTCTGTCGAGCAGAGCAATTACAGCTCCAATTACGTGCAGCAGCAGATGGCCTATAATCTTCGGCTCGCCGCTATTCTCGCTGCTGAGGAGCTTGACCCGGACATCAGCAATGTGAAAAACGCACAGCTGAAGCTTCTGGCGGACAAGCTAGGGGTGTCTAATATTTCGCTCCTTGTTCAGACTGAAGATGATATTATAGTAGCTAAGTCCTCAGATCCTGCCGAGCTTGGGATGTCTACCAAGGGTATGGGTTTTTGGTATGTAGCTTTTCTTGAGTTGTTTGCCGGCCAGAAGGTATCCGTTCAGCAGGGGCAGACGCTTGATAATTTCTGGTCCGGTCCCTTTGAATACTCCACCTCCAATCCGGAGTACATTGAGAAGTGGGGCTATTACCGCGATCCGTCAAGAAACTATATTATAGATCCGTATATCCGGAGTACAGCTGTCAGTGATTACGTGAGAATTATGGAGCCGGAAGAGATCGTCCGGCGCTCCAAGGAGGTCAACCCGGGGCTATTGGAGATTACGGGGATGAATCCCAAGACCTTTGGTTCTGAAACCATGCAGCCGGACGGTACGGACAGTGTCAATCATAAGCTGCGCAACCGTCCTATCCGTTTTGGAACTTACATTTTTGGCAATCCTGCCGAGGATAAGACTGCAATGATGACCGCCCTGAGGAAGGAAGCTCCGGTAACCATTGATACATCAGCCTTGGGCAAAAGAGTGCTTAAAAGCTTCATCCCGATTGCTCAGCCCGGCAATGATGATTATGTCATCAGCGTAGTCATGGATTACTCGGTAATCTCCTCCGTCATTAATGAGGAGCTGGTCAGCGATATTACGACATCGGTGCTGCTGCTGGTTGTTTTTTTCATATGCAGCTACGCGCTGTCCGGCATTGTTACAAGGCCGATTAAGGATATCCTGCGTAAGGTTGATGATGTGGCCAAGGGCAATTTCGAGTCCCCGCTAAATGTAACAAGCGGCGATGAGCTGGGCCAGCTGGCCAGCCGGATCAATGTAATGGCCGATCACTTGTATCAGCATACCAATCAGCTGGGACGGACGCTGGAGGAGAACCGGGCTGTGAAGGAGCACCTGGAATCGGTAATTAACGGGACTTCGGATGCAATCCATACTGTAGATATGGAAGGGCGGATTACCAGCACGAACAAGGCCTTTGAGAAGCTGTACGGCTGGAATGCTGACGATGCTGCAATCAAGCCTCCTTATCTTGTACCGGCTACCGTACAGCGGCAGGAGGATCTAAGACTTAAGGAACTTAAGGAAGGCGCCGTTCTGCCGCCTGTGGAGACCCTTAGGATGAAGCGTGACGGATCTTTAGTTGAGGTCAGTGTAAGCACCTCAATGATCCGGGATGAAGAGGGCCGTCCTCAGGCCTTTGTACATGTATCCCGTGATATGACCGAACGCAACCGGATCGAGGAGCTGCTCAGACGCTCGGAGAAACTGACGACAGTGGGACAGCTGGCGGCAGGGGTAGCCCATGAGATCCGTAACCCGCTGACCACTCTCCGAGGATTTCTGCAGCTTCAGAAGGAGAAGGGAGTGCTTATACCGCTGCATATTGATCTGATGCTGTCTGAGCTTGACCGGATCAATCTGATTGTGAGCGAATTTCTGATCCTGGCCAAGCCGCAGGCTGTCCACTTTCAGGAGAAGGATGTCCGGCATATTCTGAATGATGTCATTTCCCTGCTGGACAGCCAGGCGCATCTTTTCGGCATCGAATTTGAAGCACAGCTCTCCGTCCAGCCTGCAAGAGTACATTGTGAAGAGAACCAGCTAAAGCAGGTCTTTATCAATATCGTCAAAAATGCAATTGAGGCGATGCCTGCAGGCGGCACCATTACTGTTTTGCAGCGGATCGAAGGAAATTCTGTTATCATTGTAATCTCGGATCAGGGAGAGGGAATTCCGGAAGAGATGCTGCCCAAGCTGGGGGAGCCCTTCTTTACAAATAAGGAGACGGGAACCGGTCTTGGACTGATGGTCAGCCAGCGGATTATCCAGGCTCACAAAGGCAGCATGGAGATCCGCAGTGAATACGGGTGCGGAGCTGAGATTACGATTATACTGCCGGTTGCATAGAATCAGGCCTGAGTGAAGGAATGAATAAGGAACGGAGTGAGAACAGAAATGAGAATTAATAAGTTCATCAGTGATACAGGCTACTGTTCACGCCGTGAAGCAGACAAGCTGGTCGAAAGCGGAAGAGTTACAATCAACGGTGAACCTGCTGTACTGGGGAGCCAGGCTGTGCCGGGAGATCAGGTATTGATTGATGGCAAACCGCTTGAAACAGGTAGCCAGGTGGTCTATATTGCTTTGAATAAGCCGGTAGGCATCACCTCTACCACAGAGGCACATATTCAGGGAAATATTGTTGATTTTGTTGGGCATCAGGAGCGGATATTTCCGATTGGTCGGCTCGATAAGGACTCCGAAGGCTTAATTCTGCTTACAAATGACGGCGATATCGTCAACAAAATACTGCGGGCTGAAGGCAAGCATGAAAAGGAATACATAGTAACTGTAGACAGGCCGATTACGCCTTCCTTTATTTCTGCAATGTCGAGCGGGGTTAAGATTCTAGGCGGCAAAACCCTCCCATGCACAGTAACCCGGATCTCGGAGCGGGTATTCCGCATCATTCTTACTGAGGGCAAAAACCGGCAAATCCGCCGGATGTGCAGCGCATTTGGCTACGAGGTAAAACACCTGCAGCGTATCCGGATAATGAATATTCATCTGGGCGCGCTCAAGACAGGGGAATGGCGTGATTTGACCACGCAGGAGAAACAGGAGCTGGGGGCTATGCTCAGCTATGAGCTGCAATAGCCAGCCATACAAAGAAAGAGCTGCTTTCCCGGGTAATCCCGGGAGCAGCTCTTTCTTTGTATTCGTTGCGGAGTCCCGTTTATTGAGCAGGAGGAGCAACGCTTGTAGTATCTGCTGATTCTGTGTATTTCCGGAGAATGGAGACTTCCACGCGGCGGTTTTTGGCCCGTCCGGCAGCCGTGGAGTTATCAGCGATCGGGTGGTATTCACCGTAGCCGATCGGGCTGAATTTTACCGGGTCCAGATTCGGATTCAGCAGCAGGATCTTCATGAAATGAAGGGCCCGGTCTACACTGAGGTCCCAGTTGGAAGAATAGCTGCTGTTGGAAATCGGGACGTTGTCGGTATGCCCCTGTACAAGTACATTGTAGTCAGGAAACTGCTGCAGCATACTGGAAATTGATTTGGCCAGCTGCCGGGATTCATTCTTAACATCGGCCTCACCTGAAGCAAACAGGGCGTTGTCACTGATTGTAATCATCAGCTGCGACTGATTCAGCTTGGTGCTGAGCAGATCAGTGAGCCCGTTTTTCTCGATATACTGGTCGAACTGCTTCTTTAGCTTCTCCAGGTCCTCTTGCTCCTGCTTGCGCAGCTTGGCAATTTCGGATTCGCCTGTATTGGGAGCAACTACGTTATCCATTTTCTCGTGCTTGCCTTGATCCAGCTGTGACTCGGTGGGCGAAGCAGCCCGCTGGTCGAGAATACCTGTACCGCCGTTCAGCGCGGAGCTGAAAGCCTGACTCATCTCCTCGAACTTCTTGGCATCAGTGGCGCTCATAGCGTACATAACCAGGAACAAAGCGACAAGCAGCGTCATCAAGTCGGAATAGGGCAATAGCCAGGATTCGTCTGCATGCTCTTCGTGCTCTTCATGCCTAGTCTTTTTGCTCACTCGAGCCGCCCTCCTTTGCAATCAACTTGGCACGCTCCGACGGTGTAAGGAAGACGGACAGCTTCTGGTTGATCGCAATGGTTGAGACCCCGGACTGGATGGACAGCAGCCCCTCTACCATCATCAGCCTGAGCTGGATTTCTTTTTTGGAGATACGTTTAAGCTTGTTGGCCATTGGATGCCACATTACATAACCGGTAAAAATACCGAGCAGTGTAGCAATAAACGCCCCTGCAATCGCGTGGGCAAGCACTTCCATATCACTCATATCGGCAAGGGCGGCGATCAGTCCGACAACCGCTCCGAGTACCCCAAGCGTAGGGGCATACATGCCTGCCTGGGAGAAGATCAGGGCGCCGGCTTTATGTCTGTCTTCAGTTGCATGAATATCTTCCATTAATACATCACGGACAAACTCCTGATCGTTGCCGTCGATGATCATACGCATACCGTTTCTCAGGAAATCATCTTCAATTTCATCAACCTTCGATTCCAGCGCCAGCAGTCCTTCACGCCGGGTAATGGATGCCCATTCCATGAACGTGGTGATCAAATCGGATTTCTTCACCATCTTTTGCTGAACGAAGAGCAGCTTGAACAGCTTTGGGATCGTCTTGAGCTCCGCCATCGGGAAGGCCACAAAGACGGAGGCTACGGTACCCAGGAGAATGATGACATACGCCGCAGGGTTATTTAAGCTTGTGAGCGGGGCATTCTTCAGCACCATCCCGCCAAGAAAAGCAACCAGACCAAAAATCAAACCAAGTAATGTTGAAATTTCCATTATGCACCTCGTCCATGAGAATTAAAAAGTGATCCGTCACAGCCGCTTGTATCATCCTTGAAAAGCAGCGGGACACCCTGTGTGGAATGAAATCACGTATATTCTTATTTATCGACAGCATTCCCTTTTTTGTGAAGTCATTTTTTCGGCTATAATGGATAGGGTAAGTTATTATTCATCTGTGAAGAAAACGGAGTGATAGACGTGGGTGTTAAGCACGGCAGAGATTACAGTGAGATTCTGAAGGAACTGACGGAGGCCGTCAGCCGCATTTCAGACGGTTATGTATTTTTTGAGATGGAACCTGATGAGTGGCAGGAGCTGCCGCAGGAATCAAAGCTTGAGGTTTGGGAGGCCCTGGCCGAGGATCTGTTTTATGGGCTTGGCGATGAGCCGGTCATTCAGGTGGGCAGCGGAGTTGTCATCTACGACAAAGAGACCCACAGGATCAACATTCTGCTTGGTGAGGAAGATCTGGCCTCGGTAGTACTTGTCTAGCTGGACAGCAGAAATGGGCCCGGGTTTGCCCCTCTCCATGCAGCCATGGTAAAATTGAGCTGACGAGTGCTATTTGCCGGGATTTCAGAATACATTAAACCGAAAAAAAGCCTTTATCCTGGCGCATCCCTTGGACTTTCAGAAGCTGAGGGATGTTTTGTTTAAAATATCAGAAAGTATACGTCTAAAGACTTTACTGCTAATAAAGTAAGGGAGGATGCAAATTGCAATTATCAGTGGAAGAGCTGCATGAGCAGATAGGTAAGCTGGAGGGCTGGAAGCTGGAACAAGAAACGCTGGTACGCAAGTACATGTTTAGCGAGTATATGAAGGGCATTGCTTTTGTGGATGAGGTGGCAGCCATATCCGAAGCCTTTGATCATCATCCGCATATAACGATTGACTACAAAACCGTAACCCTGCGCTTATCGGCAAAAGAAGAGAGCGGCCTTGCTGCGCTAGATTTCCGCCAGGCTCATGAATTCAATGAAGCCTTTGACAAAGCACGTTAGGACACGGTCTAATATAACCGCTGTACACAAAAATGCCCGTATAAAGGACCTGCTGGAGTCCTAGTACGGGCATTTTAATGAATGAACAATCTTTTATTTTTTCTCTGCGAGCCATAAAGCAACGTTGGCGATCTCCTCTGGGGCCAGCTTATCTTTAAAGGATGGCATTTGTCCGCGTCCCTTGGTCACAATGCTGTAGATGCTCTCGGCATCCCGTTCGCTGCCTTCATGCTGCAGGCTTGGGCCTACACCGCCCTGAAGCTGATCGCCATGGCAGGATATACAGTTGGTTTTGACAGCGGCTTCCGCACTGGCGGCATCCAGGGTTACCTGGGGCATTGTAGGCTTATTTTCTTCCGCGACTTCCTCTTTGCCGGGCAATGTGAACAAGAGTACTACCGCAAAAGCACATGCGGCAAAAAACAAACCGCTCATGATCCATTTCTGCATCTCCATCGTCCCCTCCGTGTAAGCTGCTTCCTTCATTATACAGAAAGGTAAAGCGTTATCATAGAGTTTGTGTCAAAAAAATGAACGATTTTTGTGCGGATACGGGCTTCAACCTCAGTATGGAGCTATTTATTATAGACCATGCAATAAAATGGCTTATCTCCGCTTGGAGTACGACGTTCGTACGTATCGGTAATCGTAAATCCGCACTTCTGGTATGTCCGGATAGCCCGCTGATTCCAGGTGAGGACCTCCAGATCAATCTCCCGGTCAGGGTATCGCTCCAGAGCCGCCTGAACGATTGCATTCATAAAGGAATGCCCCCTTCCATGCCCGCACAGCTCGGGGCGCATGCCGATTCCCAGCCGGACCACGCCTTCCATCGGAAACAGCTGCGCAAATCCGCACAGATCCCCTTCTTCGTCTACAACAGATACATACTGCTCTGTCCGCAGCTGCGGGTCTCCGAATTCAATGCCAAGCGCCTGCATCTGCTCCCATGGTAGCCATCCGTAAATATTATAAGGCGGCCTGTACTCCCATCCGCAAATATCTTCGGCATGACTGGCCTCCATCGGCACCACGTAAAAAGTGACAGGGTAACTGCTCATAAGGCCACAGACCTCCTTTCAGGGGGAGCGGTACTATATCGTATACTTAATTATATACAAAACAGGGCGGGTTCAACTCAGGAAATTAGTAAGGACAGCAGAAACTTGACAAACCGCCAAAAATATTTTATGAAATTGCGGAAAAAAGGGATTTTGAGTGTTTTATGCGTTAGGGGAGGGGTAAGTAGTTTTATAGACAAAAAAACAGGAGCCCTCCAAGATTTCGGCAAAAATCCTGGAAAAGCACCTGTCTTATCATTGCTTATTGAACATCATCGTTGTCTTCAGCATCAGTTGCAACTGCATGGTAAGCATCTGTGCTCATGATCCGTTTGGCGCCAACGTAGCGGTTGACGTAGTAGCTGTCACTCAGCGAGCTGATGGTTACACCCTTTGAGCTTGAAGCATGTGCGAATTTACCTTCTCCAACATAAATGCCGACATGAGATACACCGCGGCCGCTTGTATTAAAGAATACAAGATCGCCTTCCCGCAGATTATCACGGGAGATGGCAGTACCCATCTGGTACTGGGAGCCGGACTGGTGCGGCAGGTTAATGCCGATCTTATCGAACACATACATGGTGAATCCGGAGCAATCAAAGCCGTTGGTCGATACTCCGCCGGACACGTATTTGGTTCCGATGGCTTTATCGATGACTTTATCCATTTTGGAATCCGCGAAAGCGCTTCCTGCTCCAATGGTAAGCATAATAGAAAAACTGAGTAGTGCGGCGGCTAACTTCTTCTTCAAAAGTAAATACCCCTTCCAAATGCCTACGAGGTTAGCTTAAGGGTTCGGTTGAAGGTCCCCTATGACCCCTCTGTGAATAGGAGGTCAATTCACCCAAAAATTGGTTCCCCCGTTTCCCTTATTTCGTAAGGGAACTCGGCACGACTGTTGATTAGGATTAGCTGGCAGAACATTATGACAAAACGTTTGAAAAACCCGGTTGATTAATTACAAAAATGTTACTATAAGCTCACTGCGATAATTGTAGCAAAGACAGAGGCCGTTGGCAATCACTTAAAACATATTAGTGCATAATATTTGCGTTTTTTAAGAGAGATTTCTGCTTAAAAAGACTCAAATTTATGTGAAAAGTAAGCTTTTTCTGAAACAATGTTGGAATTTTTATTAAGAGGGGTGTTTCATAAGCCCTGGTTGTGTGTAAAAGGTAGAATAAGGAAGTAAAAAGGAAAAACCCGGGAATGATTACGGCAATAATCAAATCCGGGCCAGTATAAGTTACAATTATGTGTAAGAGGTTAAATTGTGAGGGGAAGGTTCAATCGTAAGCGACAGCCTGGTAAGCTGTTGTGCTCATTACTCGTTTGGCGCCAACGTAGCGGTTGGCCCAGTAAGCCTGGCTCAGCGAGCTGATGTTTACACCCTTTGAGCTGGAGGACTGTGCAAATTTTCCGTTCCCGACGTAAATGCCTACATGGGAAACTCCATTACCCAGCGTATTGAAGAATACTAGATCACCGGCACGCAGATTGCTTTTGGAAACAGGCGTTCCAATGCTGTACTGTGCTTTGGAGGTGCGGGGCAGGGTAAGACCGATACTCTTGAATACGTACTTGGTGAATCCTGAACAATCGAAGCCCGAGGTACTTGTACCTCCTGTTTTGTATGAAACTCCGATGGTTTTGGAGATAACTGCGTCCATTTTGGAATCAGCTGAAACGCTGGTGGCGCCCATAGTGAATACCATCACAAGACCCAGTGCTGCTGCGGTGCATTTCTTTTTTAGATGCGTGCGGAACAAATTGTGACTTTTCAAAAGATGTACTCCTTCCAAGGCCTGCGAGGTTAGCTTAAGGATTCGGTAGAAGGTTCCCCTATGACCCCTCTAAAGCGAGATCAATTCACCCAAAATATGGTTCCCCCACTTCCCGGTGCTGGGAATTTGGCGTTTTATGCACCAGAACAGTGACTGTTGATTGACAATGTTGAAGTGTATAAGGTACATACGTTAGTCGAAATTGTTTCTAAAGATTACAAAGTTGTTACCAGTGGTACAGGCATCATTGTATCAGAGGTTCTGATGTTTTGCAAACTCTACGTTAAAACATTGTTAAGCACAAAAGAGTCACACCCCTGAAGCAGAGGCAGTGACTCTTTTAATATGTCGTTCTGGCGGAAAATTATTGTGGAAAAGTTTTGCTCCTCCATAGCTGGTACTGGGCGGCAATTCCCCACATTTTGAACAAGGTGGACGGGAGCGGTGCGAACTGGCGGAAGAGCAGCGCCGGCAGTCCCGGATAGAACAGGGCGGTTACAGCCGACAGCAGCCACGTCAGCAGCCCTCCTGCGCCAAGCACCAGTGAAGCACCGGTTGAAGGAGCAAGCAGCCTGAGATAGGCCAGCAGCGCGGAGAACATGCCTGTCCCGGCGGTATAGCCGAATTGCATGTAGAGCAGCACCGTACGGACGATGTAGAGATACAGCATCCAGGCCAGCAGATAGGGCAGAAGCTTCAGCAGGAGCTTATAATCTAATAAACCGCCTAATAGCAGCGTATACATTTTGGGCAGCAGCCAGTAAAGCGGGAGCGCAGACAGCAGCCATTCGGCCAGACTGAAGAGAAACACCGGCAGCCCGTAGAGTCTCATTCCCGGGAAAAAGAACAGTCCGCGTTCACCTATACGCTCCTGATGCAGCTCATGCAGCAGACCGGCGCGGATAAAGGGGGAAATCAGCAGCCGCAGCAGCGACAGCGCGAGCAGCAGCCAGAGCCAGTGCTGCACGGCCGGGTCACCTCCCAAGGCAGCCTGCCCCTCGATATAATACAGCAGTCTGCCCAGTCCGCTTCCGCCGGCATGGGTATCCGGATAGCGCAGCAGCACCGGAATGACTGCAGACCTGACGAACCTGTACAAAAAATACCCCCAGAGCAGCCGGTAAATAAACAGCAGAATCAGGATATAAAATTGCTCCTTCATGCTGATCCAGCTGCGGGAAATCGCGCTTTTCACTATCCATCACCTCACCAGACTAGAGTTCCGAGCAGAGTTTCAAGCAATTTGGTTACACTGAGTGTCCAGCGCGAGAGCGTCTTGGGCGCAAGCTCCGCCAGCATGAAATTGTTAAGATGCTTACTCTCCAGAAGGATGGAGTGTCCGGGGTCGATATCCACAGAAGCAAGAGGCGCCTTGTAGGATAGCTGAAAAGCAGTTGTTTTCTGTTCTCCGTTCCAGAACTGCTGTACGGTATAACCGTCGGTAAATGTGAATTTTACCGGAACATTGGCATAACCGCTGCCCTTATTGCTCACTTCCACCGTTGCCTCATAGCGGGCCTCTACTCCATCAGCACTATTTTTTCCACTACCGGTGGTGATGCGGTCTACAGAAAAGTCAGGCGCACCGCCGCTGTAGACATACTGGTCAAAATAATCCTGCCAAGACTGCTTGGTTACTTTTTCGACAATCTTCTGAAAATCGGCCGTGGAAGGATGCTTGAACCTGTATTTCCGGGCATAGGCGAGCAGGATAGCATCCATTGTTTTGGTGCCGACCTGCTGTTCGATATCCTTGAGGACCAGCTTGCCGCGGATATATACATTGCGGGTATACCCGTCTGCGGCGCTATATTTCCAGGTCTCCAGATTAAGCTGCTGGGGTACGGTGACCATGCTGGCCTGCAGGGCAGCGCTGGAGCTGACCCCGTACTCCTGCTCCATCAGGCGGTCCTCGGCATAAGAGGTAAAGCTTTCATCCAGCCAGGCCTCTTCAAATTCATTATTGGCCACCATGCCGTAGAAGTACTGATGGCCGATCTCATGAATGACAGTGCGCTCAAGCGACATGCCTGGGGAGCTTTCGGCTGCACCGAAGGCAGTGATCAGCGTCGGGTACTCCATTCCGCCAGCCCCATTCCCCTCTTTGGGCGGAACGACGATCGATAAGGTCGAATAAGGGTAGGGACCATACCATTTGCTGAATGCAGTCAGGGCAGCCTTGGTAGCCTGAAAATACCGCTCCTGCAGATCCTTGTGCAACGGGTCCAAATACAGCTTGATCCGTACGCCCGGCACGTTCGGGGCAGAGAAGGCCTCCTCGGCAACGACAAAATCAGGGGATGCAGCCCAGGCAAAGTCATGGACATCATCAGCGTAGAACTGGTAGATTTTCCGGTCCTGCTTGATCTGGGCACTTTTAACCGGAAAGCCGGTAGCGCCTACGATGTAGTTGGCAGGAACAGAGATCGTTACATTGTAAATGCCGAAATCGCTGTAAAACTCTGAAGTGCCGTGGTACTGGTGAAGATCCCAGCCCTCCTCCTGAACGCCTCTTGTTCCTTTGGGCTCATATACACTGAGCTTGGGGAACCACTGTCCGGCCATCACGAAATTTCCGGCAGTCCCCATACGGGCGAATATTTTGGGCAGCTTGACCTCAAACTGGATTTTAAGCGTTACACTCTCTCCGCCGTTTACCGGCTGCGGCAGATGAACCTTGACGAGGGTCTTGTCGTTGATATTGCCGTCATCGGGCTGCACATACTGCATCCGCTGCATGAGGGATACCCCCTCGGTAGTGCGCAGGTCGGTTATCGTCATGCTGCCGTACCCGTTCTCCGGCATGGTATCACCGCGCAGCTCACCGCCTGACTCCTTCATAAATGTTGTTTTTTCAGAGGTGAAAGCGTTCGGGTAGAGGTGAAAATAGAGCTCTTGTACGGGCTTTTGGCCGGGATGAATCCAGGTAACTGTTTCTGTAGCCTGGAGCGCCCGGGCATCCGCGTCCAGCTGCACATCGATATGATACTCGGTTACCCGCTGGCTTAATGCTTCAGAGACCGGAAGCGGCTTGCTCTCGGGAAGAACAGGCTGCACCGCCTTGGTCTGGGACACGGCAGCGGGGGACTTGGCCTCTTTTGGGGCAGCGGCTGACTGGGCGGCAGGGCTAAGCCCGCTCAGGAGCCAGAGGGACCCTCCCAGCAGGATGAGGGCGGCCAGGGCCGCAGAGATGATCATGAACCTTAATGACAGTGGCTTCATACTGTGATTCCTCCCGTGACAAGCATCTACGGGATGTATATGTTTGCAATCGCCGCATTATTAGCTAAAATTAAATTATTAGCGAAAGGGAAGGATGTGCACTTGTGGATAACGTACAACCGGAGGGCAAAAAGCAGATTGCCTTGAATATTGTAAATGCAAAAAGCAAGCATAAAGGCTTTGGTGCCGGCTCCATTGATCTCAACAATGTATCGCCGGTCATTATCGACGGCGGTGAAGCGGTTATCGACATTGGGGCCATGCATGCCAAGAGCAAGGTAGAGAAGGGCATCAAATTTTCGATGAACCGTGATGAGGTACCGGACGGAAGACAGGTTTGGGTAGTCTGGGTCGCAGTGGACCGCACGCCGGAAGGGCAATTCTACGGCGGAATAACGGCCTGTGAAATGTGGATTGATACTGAAGCGCGGCGGGGCTGGAAGATTCTTGCCGACCATGTGAACAAGCTGGATGCTGCCTTGAAGCGCAAGATCATTCTGGATGGTCTGGGACCTGTGGAGAAGGCGGCGCTGAAATCACTGCTGGTGTCCCATAATGCGGACTGGTGGGCAGCCACCTCTGATGAGCTGAAGAACGCGCTGAGTGAATAGCAGGCAGCCGCATACGGTTTAGACGGATAAAAGGGCTTGGACCTTCACAGCCGGAAGGTTCAAGCCCTTATTTTATTTCTTGAGGGATCATGGATGTAGGCAGTGCTTCTACTTGCCGGATGGACTGATTTTGCGCTTGAGCTGGCTTACTCTGGCCTGGCTGATGCCAAGCACCTCCGCAAGCGCCTTCTGGTTGGCATAGGGGTGATCGGCCATTGCCTTCTCCAGACGCTGGCTCATCTCCTCAGTCCTGGTCCGGCGGCCGCTGCGGGCAGGGTCAGAGCTCTCCCCATTAGCCTCCTGCAGAGGTTCGGCTTCTTCAGGAATACGGCTTGGATCGCCAAGCTCTTTAAGACAGGTATTACAGATAAACTGATCCTTGTAGTAAGTCACGTGGTCAAGGCTCCTGCAAAACGTACATTCGGTCGAAGTGTATTTCCGGAGTACAATAATCTCATCATTCAGGATAAAAAATTCGATGGGATCTCCAATTTCGATGTTGCGTGTCATGCGGATTTCTACAGGAACCACAATTCTGCCAAGACTGTCTAAACTCCGGATCATGCCTGTATCCTTCATCTCATGTCCCTCATTTACATCTATATATTTTTTTGCGGATATCTACGATTATAGCAGTAATTGTAAGTTTAGAGAACGGGGAAAGCGCATTCATTTATCAATTGGGTGAACAAAGGGAAGCCGCCTGCTCTGGTCAACCAGAGCAGGCGGCTTATTAGGGTTCTATTCCTTTTACCCAATATACGGGCACCGAAACAGGCGAAAACAAAGAGGCGGGATTCAGCTCAGGATAAAGGGTGTTTCCAGCTTGTCCTTGACTGAAATATAAGGGTTATTCCTAAGATAAAAGCGCCAGGGAAGCTCTGCATATTCTCCGGCATAGGGAATATTGATGCCCGGAGCCTGGACAATATCCAGGGCTTTGGGATGTTCAACCTGCTCCAGCCGCAGCGGGCTGCCTCCGCTGTCAATCCGGAGCCCGTTCAGGCTCTTGTCGATCCGCAGCGCGCGGCATAGCTTGCCGGGCCCGCCGGAGAGCCCGGAAGGATTGCGGCCGGCTTTACCGCGGTAAACGCGCATCAGGGCTGCATCGGCGTCAGTCAGCGGCTCCACAGCCCGGATCAGTACAGCATGGGGATCGCCTTCCCCGGCAGTAACGACATTAAGGCAGTGATACATGCCATAAATGAGATAGACGTAGATGGTTCCGCCCTCCCGGAACATTACATCCGTGCGGGCGGTGCGGCGGCCGCCAAAGGCATGGCTGCCCTTATCCTCTATGCCCCCGTAGCTTTCTGTTTCTACAATGCGGCAGCGGATCTCCCCGTCCTCTGTACGCCGCACCAGGTGCTGGCCCAGGAGAAGCGGTGCAGCCTGCAGAGCCGGAAGCCTGTACAGCTCAGGCGGAACAAGCCCGTACCCTGAAGGTTCGTTATCTTTACGGTTCATATCGGGATGGCACCTTTCCCGGCAAACACAGCTTGCCGCTTATGGGCTCATCGTACCCCAGAGGCGGGCCTGCTGCAACTGTCACTAGTTCAGCCACCAGCGCTTGATATCACTCCACAGGGAATGCTCTTCCTTGGCCGGGGCAGCCGGCGATTCTTCAACAGGGGCCGTTTCCCCGCCGGTGCTGTGCTCATCACAATATGCTGTTGGCTCCGTGCCGCTGATAAAGGTCTCCAGCTCCTTTTCCGGGCAGGCGGCTGTAGCCAGCTTGCCGGACTCCGGATTGATGTAGACACTTACCACTCCGTCAGGAATCGGAAATATCTTCGGCGGCACATTAGCCAGCGCTTTTTCTGTATACTCGGCGAAAATAGGTGCAGCCCGCCGGCCGTCAGAAGTAGCGATATCACGCCCCTTGTCATATCCTACCCAGACTGCAGTGGACAGCTCGGGTGTAAAGCCGACCATCCAGCCGTCGGTGTCCGTAGTTCCGGTCTTGCCTGCTACGGGGCGCTTGATAATAGAGGCTACCCGGTTACCGGTTCCGCCGCTCTCAAAAACGCCTTCCATCAGGCGGGTCAGGACATAGGCTGCCGCAGGCTCAACGACCTGCTCCCCCTTGGCCTGGGGGGCTTCATAGACCAGATCCCCATTGGCATCGGTAATCTTCAGAATAGCTGTTACCGGCTGCCGCACACCTCCTCCTCCGATTACCGCGAAGGCGGAAGCCATCTCGAGCGGGCTGACCGGTGAGGTTCCGAGCGCCAGGGAGGGCACGCGCTGCAGCGGGCTTTTTATCCCCAGCCGGGATGCCATTTCTGCGACATGGTCCGCGCCGATTTTCATAATCGTATTTACAGCATAAATATTGTCGGAAGCGGCGATGGCCTGGCGCATGTTAATCTCCCCCAGGTATTTATCGCCGAAATTTTTCGGCTGGTACGTTTTACGGTTGTTGTCGTAATGAAACAGCGTCGGCTGGCTGTTAAAAACCGACAGGCCGGTCATCGTTTTGGAGGATAGCGCGGTCAGATACATAACCGGTTTAAAGGATGAACCGGGCTGCCGGGTAGTGGCCAGGGCATGATTGAACTGGTTGGAACGGTAGTTCTTCCCCCCGACCATTGCTTTGATATAACCGGTGCGCGGGTCAATGGAGACAAGGGCAGTCTCCAGCTCACTGGCCGGGTCCATCCCTTTATCCACGGCTTCTTCCGCTGCCTGCTGCATATCCGGGTCTAGAGTGGTATACACATTCAGCCCGCCCAGCTCCAGTTCGTCATTGCTGATCCCCAGTGTGTCGGTTACCAGCCCGCGAATATAATCACGGAAATAAGGGGCAAGCACAACCGTGTCCTTTTGGCCCTGGGGCTTAAAGCTGAGAACGGTCCGGGCGGCCTCCTCGGCCTGTTTTTCTGTAATATCGCCTACCTGGGCCATAGCGTTTAAAATAATACTCTGCCGCTTTTTGGCGTTATCCGGATGAGTGTAGGGTGAATAATAGGTCGGGCCTTTGGGGATGCCGGCCAAGAGTGCGCTTTCCGCCAGATTCAGATCTGCCGCCGCTTTGCCGAAATACATGCGGGAGGCTGCTTCAATGCCATAAGCCCCGTGACCGTAGTAGATTTCATTTAAATACATATTAAGAATCTCTTTTTTGCTGTATTTCATCTCCAGCTGCATGGTGTAGACCGCTTCCTTGGCTTTGCGGGTCCAGGTTTTTTCATGGGTAAGGTACAGGTTGCGCGCCAGCTGTTGGGTCAGCGTGCTGGCCCCCTGGGAGCGCTCGCCCGTCTCCAGATTGGCCAGCACCGCCCGCGCCATCCCTTTGAGGTCAAAACCGGAATGACTGAAAAATTTGCGGTCCTCCACAGCCAGGGTAGCCTGGATAAGCTCAGGGGCGATCTGGTCCAGCGTTACCGGGTTACGGCTGCGACCGTCCGTCGTAAAGGTGCTCAGTACATTGCCTCTGGCATCCAGAAGCCGGGAGCGGATATCATCGCCGATCGGCGGAAGAGGTTTGTTATACAGATAGCCCAGCAGTGCTCCGGCAGCAAGCACCATCAGCACAGTCATGACAGCCGCCAGCCGGATCAGCCGGCGGAGGCGGTGTCTCTTGACTTTCGGGTTAGCAGAATCGCGCGGCATGGCTTCAGGCTCCTTGTCCTCAGGAATGTGAAACGGCCGGCGGCGTTCATCATAGTGCCGGTTAGTTTTCATTATGGGAAAGGAATCGTGCAGATATTCAGGCCCGGAGGCAGCGGTAACCAAATTGTCTTCTTTTTGTGACCTTCTCAGGGTAGATAGAACTGCGGACGGGGAAGTATAACAGAGTAGTGCTGACAGGAAAGGGTATATATACACAGGAGGTGTCATCATGAATTGGACTAAAAAGATACATCTAAAAGCACTAACCATTCTCTCCGCGGGATTGCTCGCGGTTTCGTCCGGGGGTGCAGCAGCTCCGGTACATGCAGCACCGGCGGGCGCCGGAGACCATGGTCTGCTGAAGCAGCTGCAGGCCAAGTATCTGGCTGCTGAAGAGACACCGCTCAGCTTCAATGATCTGGCGTTTCTCAGTGCAGATACAGGACGGGCTGCAGGCAAAGGCTTTATGATCGGCACATCGGACGGCGGCAGCCATTTCCAGAAAATTTATGAAGGCCAGTGGAACTTCCGGCAGATCTCCTTCCCGGACAATGTGCATGGATGGGCGTTAGCATCGGTTCAGGAGCAGAACGGGGCTTATCTTATCGGCACATCGGACGGCGGAAAAACCTGGAAGAGAATTTCGGAGTCACAGGTAGGCTTTGAACGGATTGCATTTACAGACAGCAAGCACGGCTTCGGTTATGTCCGTGCCTTTACGTATTATACGGAGGACGGGGGACGGAGCTGGAGCCAGATCAAAACTCCGGCTAACACGCGCGGTGCAGAGTTTACCAGCCGCAATAACGGCTGGGCAGTCGTGGTGGCACCGGGCGAAGGCTACCGGGTTATGAAGACAACAGATGGCGGATCGACCTGGAAGCTGGCACTCAAATCGGCTTTTGCTTACCCTGAGTACGGACAGGTATATGCCAAGGGTGATCAGGTATATGCACTCCTGTACGGAGGATCAGGCATGTCCCAGACCTCGTATTCGCTGTACGCCAGCGGCAATCAGGGAAAGAGCTGGACCCGCGTAATCGCCCAGGAGACGGCAGGCGGCGGCCCCGCGCCGGGCAGCGGATCAGCGCTGCTGAAGAAAGGCCCTGCCTCCGGCAGACCGGGCAACATGCAGCTGGCCGGCAGCAGCACAGCCTTTCTGGCCGGGTATTCGCCTGCAGGTGAACAGGTGGCTGTCGGCCGCACAGTGAACGCGGGCAAGCAATGGAGCAACCTGCCGGCGATTGCCGGATATGAAGCAAGGATCTCCTTCCCTGACAGCAAAGCGGGCTGGATGGCAGTCAAAGGCGCCGACACTTCATCCCTTTATGCCACTAAGGACGGCGGTATGACCTGGACGGAGAAGTTTGCATTTAAAGGGAAATCGCAATAGCAAAAATAACGACTATATACTGATGACGGGGCGGCTCCATGGGGGCCGCTTTTTTGCGGGCGGATAATAAGGTGACTTTTTTACGTTTTCCCGCCGAGTGTGATTTTGGCCGCCAGTATGATAAAATTTGATTTACTTTAACAGGAATGTGCCGTGTATCTGCGGAGCCTGTGGACAAATGCTAGGAGGAATGCAGAGTGGCCTTTCGCGTATCCGCGGTTCAATATCATTTGCATACGATAACTTCGTTTGATGAGTTTGCTGCCCGGTGTGAGCATTACATTAAGACGGCTGAAGAATTCAGCACCGATTTTATCCTTTTTCCGGAGTTTCTTACAACTCAGCTGATGTCCATCGGGGACGGGCAGGGGAACGCCCTGGGTATTGAGGACCTGCCGCAGTTTACGGAGCAGTACCGGGAGATGTTCTCCGGTTTTGCCCGCAAATATAATGTGCACATCATCGGAGGCACCCATGTGCTGCGCCGGAACGGCAAGCTGTACAATGTGGCGCACCTCTTTTATCCGGACGGAAGAATTGCCGAGCAGGCCAAGCTTCATATTACCCCCGCCGAGGTGGAAGGCTGGAATATGGGGGCCGGTGAAGGTTTGGAGGTCTTTAAGACGGACAAAGGAACCATTGCCATGCTGACCTGCTACGATATTGAATTCCCGGAAATTGTGCGGATGGCCAGAGCCAAGGGGGCTGACGTGATTTTTTGCCCGTCCTGCACGGATGACCGTCATGGTTTCCACCGGGTCCGCTATACCAGCCATGCGCGTGCGATCGAAAACCAGATTTATGTTGTGCTGACAGGAACCGTCGGTTCGCTGCCAACCGTTGATCTCATGCGTGCGAACTTCGGGCAGGCTGCGGTTATCACACCTAATGATGTTCCTTTTCCGCCAAAAGGGCTGCTGGCCGAAGGTGAGATTAACGATGACATGATTATTACCGCTGATCTGGACCTGGAGCTGCTGTACCGGGTGCGTGAGCGCGGTTCGGTAACCACCTGGCGCGACCGGAGAACGGATCTATACACAGACTGGACATAAAGGAGTCAGGCAAGGATGTATACTAAAAGCTTTTATGCCTTTGACGGCAAAGTGCCGGTTCCTGCGGTTATCCGGAATTATACGGCGGCGGATTTTGACGAGCTGATTACGATACAATCGGAAGCCTTCCCGCCTCCCTATCCGGCAGAGCTGCTGTGGAACCGGGAGCAGCTGAACAAGCATGTGGAGCTGTTTCCGGAGGGGGCGCTCTGCGCCGAAGTGAATAGTGAACTGGCCGGTTCGGTTACGAGCCTCAAAATTCATTTCAATGAAGAATCGGCACATCACAGTCATACCTGGTCTGAGGTAACGGCAGACGGATATATCACCACACATCAGCCTGACGGTAATACGCTGTACATAGCGGATCTGTGTGTACGCCCCAAATTCCGCAAGCTGGGACTGGGCAAGGAGCTGGTACAGTCCCTGTATCATGTGGTCGTAGAACAGAAGCTTGAACGGCTGCTGGGTGCGGGAAGAATGCCCGGCTATCATAAGGAAGCCTCCCGGCTATCGGCTGAGGCGTATCTTGCTGAGGTTATCGGCGGACAGCTGGCTGATCCGGTCATAACGTTCCTTCTGCGCTGCGGACGGTCGCCGCTTGGTGTGACAGCGGACTACCTGGAGGATGAGGAGTCCTGCAACTACGCTGCGCTGATGGAGTGGCGCAATCCTTTTTTATAGAAAAGACAGGCTAAAAGCAGAACCCAATCAGAATAACACTGGAGGAGATTCTACTATGGAATATGTAAGAATTACGAGCCTTTCTGATCCGCTATTCAGACAAGTACATAATCTGCTGAGTGAGGTGTTCCCGCCGGAAGAGGTGCTGGAATACAGCCTGTGGCAGGAGCCGCTGGAGGATCCGGGAATCCGTGTGTTCGCAGCCGTCCATGAAGGCAACGTTGTCGGGACGACAGAATACCGTTACTATCCGGACTGGAATGTAGCGATGACCGACTTCACCGTAATCGGCCGTGAGGGCCTCGGGATCGGGCGTTTTCTGGCCGAGAGCCGCCTGAAGGATCTGAGGAAGCTTGCAGCAGATAACGGCAAGGAGCTCTACGGCATGTTCGCGGAGATATATGATCCCTACCGGGTGGGGGATTTCGGCTTCGGCGGTGTTAAGCCGATGGACCCGTTTGTCCGCCGCGAGGTATTGTCCCATCTCGGGTATGAGCGGCTCGATTTCCCTTATGTCCACCCGTCCTGGCAGGGCGACGGCGAAGCTGTAACCGGTCTGGATCTCTGTTTCATGCCTGGACAAGAGGGACTGGAGTCGGTAGAGGCTGCGCTGGTAGCCGACTTCCTGACCCGTTATTATGCGGTGCTCGGGGATAAGCCTGCAGCCTGGCATGCCATGGTGGAGCAGCTGCGGGTCAAGGATAACGTGCGGCTGCTGCCGTTGTAATTAAATAAATTGATGAAGAAAATAAAAGTTCAATAGAGATAACAATTATTCATTGTATTGCTCACCCGGACTGGATATAGTGTACAATGGGTAAGCGAATATGCCTTGAATTTATGAATAGAACGATAAGCGGGGAGTAGAGCATGTCTGAAATACAGTCCGCCAAATACGGTGTTACGGTTACTCTGGAAAGCCGGCAGGACGGGCAGAAGAATGTGATCAAGGCTGCCGGTGAAGCTTTTTCCAAAGGGGAGCAGCTGTTTATCCGTTATGAAGAAGCGGAGCAGGGTCCGCAGGGAGAGGCTGTGTCTGTCCGTACGATGATCAAGATTACGGGCCGTGAACTGAAGCTTATCCGGCACGGGAGCATTGAGTCTGAGCAGTCCTTTGAGACAGGACGGCGCCTGCCGGGCTTCTACCGGTCCCCGTACGCCCAGTTTAATCTCTCTACCGACACGCGGAAGCTGGATATTATGCGTAATGGACGTTCGCTAGAGGTCTCGTGGGAGTATGACTTGTACGTCTACGGGGAGCTATCAGGACAGTTCGCTATCAGTTTGTATATACAGGAGGAACCACAATCATGACACAAAGTTCAAATCCGCTGCAGCTTGCCAATGAGCGGGTCAAAGAAGCGGTTGCTAATGCTATTCTGGCAGCCGGTCTCGTAACACAGGAAGAGCTTCCGGCCATTGCGCTGGAAGTGCCGAAGGACAAGGCTCATGGAGATCTGGCGACCAATGCCGCTATGCAGCTCACCAAGATTGCCAAGCGCAATCCGCGGCAAATTGCGGAGGCTATTATTGAGCATCTGGACACTGCTTCAGCCTCTATCGAAAAAGCGGAAATCGCCGGTCCGGGCTTCATCAACTTCACGCTCTCCAAGAGCTACCTTTATCCGGTCATCGGTCTTGTCACAGAGCAGGGCGACAATTACGGCCGGATTGAGACAGGCAAAGGCAAAAAGGTGGAGATGGAGTTTGTCAGCGCCAACCCTACCGGCAGCCTGCATCTCGGACATGCCCGCGGCGCGGCTGTCGGCGATGCTCTCTGCAATGTGCTTGATTTTGCCGGTTACCAGGTAACCCGCGAATACTACATTAATGATGCCGGCAACCAGGTGAACAATCTGTGCAAATCGATCGAGGCCCGCTACTTGCAGGAGCTCGGCCAGCCGGCGGAAATGCCGGAGGACGGCTACCACGGTGAGGACATCAAGGGCTTTGCCAAGGAGCTTGTTGCCGAAAAGGGCGACACCCTGCTGGAGATGACTCCGGGAGACCGTGCGGCATTTTTCCGTACCTACGGGCTTACGAAGGAACTGGACAAGATCAAACGCGACCTTGAACGCTTTCGCGTCAATTTCGATATCTGGTTCAGCGAGACCTCGCTGTACGAGAACGGCCAGGTGCTGCGCTCGCTGGATGAGCTGCGTGACCGCGGCGAAGTGTACGAGCAGGACGGCGCTACCTGGCTGAATACGACTAAATACGGTGATGACAAGGACCGCGTGCTGATCAAGAACGACGGCACTTACACCTACCTGACACCGGATATCGCTTATCACAACGATAAGTATGAGCGCGGCTACGATACCATGATCAACATCTGGGGCGCCGACCACCACGGCTATATCCCGCGGATGAAGGCAGCGATGTCTGCGCTTGGCAATGACCCTGAGAAGCTGGTCGTGCTGATCGCCCAGATGGTCAGCCTGTTCCAGAACGGCGAGAAGGTCAAAATGTCCAAGCGTACCGGCAAGGCCGTTACGATGGAAGACTTGATGGAAGAAGTCGGCCTCGACGCGATCCGCTATTTCTTCACCATGCGCAGCATGGATTCGCATCTTGATTTCGACATGGATCTGGCGATTTCCACATCCAATGAGAATCCTGTCTATTATGTGCAGTATGCGCATGCGCGGATCTGCAGCATTTTCCGCCAGGCTGAGGAGCAGGGCATCACCGTGCCGGCTATCGATCAGATTGACTTCAGCAAGCTGACAGCCGTTCACGAATATGACCTGCTGCGCAAGATCGGCGAGCTTCCTGCCGAGATTGCAACTGCCGCTGACAGCTATGCGCCGCACCGCCTGATCCGCTACGTGTACGATCTGGCTGCGCAGTTCCACAGCTACTACAAGGCTGAGCGCGTCATCACTGACGACGCCGCCCAGACCGTGGCCCGCCTCGCCCTGCTGGGCGCGGCCCGCACCACCATTGCCAACGTCCTGCGTCTCGTTGGCGTAACTGCTCCTGAGCGGATGTAACACCCGCTCAGCACACCAAGCACCGCCCCCCCGTTCCCCGGGGAGGCGGTGCTTTTTGGTGCCGCCGGCGCTGCGCCCGGCGGCTGTTCCCCGCCGCAGTGTGCGGCGGGGACCTACGGGCCTACGCCTTCGCGGCAGCGGCGGCGGCCCGTTTGGCTCTTGCGCCTGCGCGCAGCAGGCGCAGGGCATCGGCTGCGCCGCCGCCGAGGGCGGCGCGGCGCTGGCCCTTGCGCAGCCGCACCGGCAAGGCCGTGCGGCGCAGGAGCTGCTTCAGCTCGCGCGGCGTCAGCGCCGGACGGAGCGCGAGCAGCAGGGCCGCGGCACCGGTGACATGGGAGGTCGCCATGGAGGTGCCGCTCATTTCTTTGTAGCCCTCCCGCAGCCAGCAGGAGGGCACGCCCTCGCCGGGCCCGTATACGTCGATATACGGTCCGCGGTTGCTGAAGGCCGCGACGCGGTGCCTCCGGTCAAGGGCGCCGACGGCAATCGTCTCGGGATAGCGGGCCGGGTAATCCCCGCCCCGTTTGCCGTCGTTGCCGGAGGAGGCGATGATGGCGATTCCGGCCCGGTAGGCCTTGATCACCACATCATGCAGTGCCTTGCTCCGCGTTTTCATGCCGAAGCTCATATTAATGATGTCGATCTTGTTCTGGACGCACCAGTCGATGCCAAGCACAATGTCGGACACATAGGCAGAGCCGTTATGGTCAAAAGCCTTGACCGGATAGAGCAGGGCCCGCGGCGCCACGCCCATCATGCCGCGGGTGCCGCCTGCTGCTGCCAGTGTGCCTGCAATGTGTGTCCCGTGCCCGTTGTCATCCAGCGGCAGCATGCCGCGGTGGAGCAGATTGACGCCGGAGGCAAGCGAATGCTTCAGATCGGGGTGCCGGTAATCGACCCCCGTGTCAATGACACCGATTTTCACATGGACGCCGGTGGATTTGGACCAGGCCTGGGGGGCATGAATCGCCTTCACGCCCCATGGCATCATTGCGGCGCCTGTTTTTTCTTCCGCCAGGGAGTGAACCTGGATTTTGAGATCTTCTTCTATGCTCAAGGAGGCGGCGAATTTGTCCATCAGCTTCTCCGCTCCTGCGGCCGGTACAAAAAAAGCCTTGATCAGACTTGAGACCTGAATCTGACGCAGCCCCGGGCGTTTCGCCTTCAGGGATTTCCACTGTGACAGGGCCCCGGCATACTGGCGGTGATCATTGAAGGTTACAATGCGCCGCTCCGCATTTCTGGGGGCAGCCGAAATCTCCTCAAGCAGCAACTGCCAAAATCCGTAATAATCCATAGGTTACGCCGTCCCCTCCTCGCTGCCGTGCTGCCATATTGTATGAGGGGAGGCAGACGTCCGAATGGGAACTTGCCCTTTTTTAGCGAAATAGGCTGCCCATCGTGTCAAAAAGCGGTGCATCACATAAAATAAACAGAAGAGATCTTCAGTTCTCTTTGCAACATCCCGTAAGGAGCCGATCCTTGGCGTGGATACAGTCATGTGCGGAGGAATATCCTCCGCCTTTTTAATGACTGCAGGCATATTACATATTATTCCTGTCCATTTCCTTCTTCCTGCCGCATTTGACTTGCATTTTGCACTCAAATAGGTTTTACTTAGTTTTGTTAATATGCGTGAGAGGAAGTGTCCTTTAGTGAGTACGCCACTCAATTTAAAGCTGGACCCTGAGAAAGTTAAAGAAATGCCGATGGTCGACCTGGCCTTCCTGGTGCTCAAGGCGGCTAATACGCCTTATTATTACCGTGACCTTATGGTTGAAGTGGCCAAGCTGCGCGGTATGACCGAAGAACAAACCAACGATACGATTGCCCAGTTATATACCGAGATCAACATCGACGGGCGTTTTGCCTGTGTCGGAACCAACCTGTGGGGACTCAAACGCTGGTATCCGCTTGAGCGCTCCGATGATCCAGTCGGCAACTCCAAGCGTCCGCGTATCATCAACGATGAGGACGATGATCTGGAAGACGATGACTTCGCCGAAGAGGATGATAACTACTCTGCTGAGGAAGAGGATTTCGATGCGATCGACGAAGACCGCGACGACCTCTATTCCGACGACGACAGCGAAGAGGAAGTTGACGACGATGTGGTTATTGATGATGACGACATCGACGAAGACGAGGACGAAGAGGATTCCGAAGAAGATGACAATGGGGATGCTGACGGCGACGAAGACGACGATTATTAATATCGTAAGAAGGCATAATTCCTCCCTTGACACGGGTGGTACCGCCAGAGTAAACTATTGCATGGGCTTCTAATGAAAGTTAATATGTTTTCTAAAATAAAAAGTGCCCCGGCTCTACGGGTGTCACTTTTTTTATTTTTTTAAAAGATAAGAAAGTATATGTTTCACGCCATCCTTTAGCCTTATCTTTCGCGCAGAAACGGATACCGTCCCTTTAAGGACGGCGTAGCCGTTTCAACTTGGATGGTTTTTCCGTGTTTTTCAAAATATCAGCAGTATAAGTCTAGGGACTTACACAGGTCTGATATTTCTTGCAGAAACGGATGCCGCCTTCCCTGAAGAACGTCGAAGCCGTTTCTACTTGGGATGATCGCCTTCATTTTGGGCGGCGGAAGTAACTTTGGTTTCCCCCGGTTTGATGATGGAAAAAAGGGTTACGATAAACAGAAGCGTCGCCTGAATTTCTGGACTTTATTTAGGAGGGTTTTACAGTGACAAAGTATATTTTTGTAACGGGTGGCGTCGTGTCCTCCCTGGGCAAGGGCATTACAGCCGCTTCGCTGGGCCGGCTGCTCAAAAACAGAGGTCTTAAGGTGACAATCCAGAAATTCGATCCTTACATTAACGTAGACCCAGGGACAATGAGCCCTTATCAGCACGGGGAAGTATTTGTAACGGATGATGGTGCGGAGACAGACCTTGACCTTGGACACTACGAACGGTTTATTGACATTAATCTGTCCAAGAACAGCAACGTGACGACAGGTAAAATTTATTCCTCGGTCATCAGCAAAGAGCGTCGCGGTGAATACTTGGGCGGAACGGTTCAGGTTATCCCGCATATTACCAATGAAATCAAGGAGCGCGTATTCCGTGCCGGACGTGAGACAGGCTCTGACGTAGTTATCACTGAAATCGGTGGTACCGTTGGGGACATCGAGAGTCTTCCGTTCATGGAAGCGATCCGTCAGATCAAGAGCGACATCGGCCGGGAGAATGTAATGTACATTCACGTTACCCTGATTCCTTATATCAAGGCTGCCGGTGAAGTGAAGACCAAACCGACACAGCACAGTGTAAAAGAGCTGCGCAGCATCGGTATTCAGCCGAATGTGATTGTATGCCGTACAGAATATCCTCTGACTGATGACATGAAGGCTAAGCTGGCCCTGTTCTGTGATATTGACAAGAATGCCGTAGTAGAGTGCCGCGATGCCTCCACTTTATATGAAGTTCCGCTGAATCTGCGCGACGAGGGCCTGGACGAAATCGTGGTCAACCACCTTAAGCTGACTACGCCGGCGCCGGATATGCGTGAATGGGAGAGCATGCTGAGCCGGATTCAGCAGCTTGAGCGCACGGTTGAAATTGCTATTGTCGGTAAATATGTTGCACTGCATGACGCTTATCTGAGTGTTGTGGAGTCTCTGTCCCACGCCGGCTTTGCAGCCAACGCAGAAGTCAAAATCCGCTGGGTAGACGCCGAGCTGATTACGGATGAGAATGTGGACGAGCTGCTTGGCGGCATCGGCGGTATCCTTGTTCCTGGCGGCTTCGGGGACCGCGGGATTGAAGGCAAGATCTCCGCAATCCGTTATGCGCGTGAGCAGTCTATTCCATTCTTCGGCATTTGCCTTGGGATGCAGGTTTCAGTAATTGAGTACGGCCGTTCCATTCTGGGACTGGCTGGTGCGAATAGCTCGGAGATCGATCCGGCTACACCGCATGCGTTGATCGACCTGCTGCCGGAGCAGAAGGATATTGAAGATATGGGCGGAACCATGCGCCTTGGCCTGTATCCATGCAAGCTGCTGCCGGATTCCCTGGCAATGTCTTGTTATGATGATGAGCTGGTGTATGAGCGCCACCGTCACCGGTATGAGTTTAACAATGCTTACCGCGATGAGATTGAAAAAGCGGGCCTGGTTATCTCCGGAACATCACCGGACGGACGCCTGGTCGAAATTGTAGAGCTTCCGGGACACCCTTGGTTCCTGGCAGTGCAGTTCCATCCGGAATTCACTTCCCGCCCGAACCGTCCGCAGCCGCTGTTCCGCGAGTTTGTCAAAGCTTCCCTGACGCATTCAGAGCAGCTCTAAGTCATAAACCAACGATACGTATTGTTATACCGGCACTAATGGCCGGCTGAGGGCCTCCGCAAGGGGGCCTTCTTTTGGATATAGAAGCAGAGCTTGCCGAACCGTTGACATCGAATCCCACCATTTAATGGAATGTATTTACCCTTTTTATCCAATTAGCAGGATTTTGGCAACAAAGCACGAATTATAGGTTTCGTATAGACTGAACAGTCATAACGGGCCGCCAGCTGTGAGAGGGCGCGGCATAGACAATCTGCCTTATATCTGGGAGGGTATGATATGGAAAAGAGAAAAGTGTTAATCGTCGATGATCAGAACGGAATCCGGATTCTCCTGATGGAAGTATTTAATAGTGAAGGGTATATCACTTATCAGGCTGCTAACGGAAAAGCGGCGCTTGAAATCGTCCAGAAGGAATCCCCGGATCTGGTTCTGCTGGATATGAAAATCCCGGGTATGGACGGACTGGAAATCCTCAAGCATCTGAAGGAGCTCGATCCGGCTATAAAGGTTATTATGATGACGGCATATGGAGAGCTCGATATGATCAAGGAGGCAACAAAGCTTGGCGCATTAATGCATTTTACCAAACCGTTTGACATTGATGAAATGCGGGTGGCGGTGAATACGCACCTCCAGGGGCAAGCCGGTTAATATGCCTCAGTATTGTTGGTGTTAATGGTTTGGTGAGGGTCTTCTATGGATATGCTAAATCAGCATAAGTCGACCTTTTCAAGGGTTGGATAAATATCGTCCCACCGGGACATTTTTTTGTGTGCCCTATTTAGTATTTGACACAGGATGTGCTATAATAAGCCTGTATGTGATGTGGGCTTATATATAAGCAACCAACATTCTTAGGAGGATTGAAACCATGCCATTAGTATCGATGACTGACATGTTAAACAAAGCACTTGAAGGAAAATATGCAGTAGGCCAGTTCAACATTAACAACCTGGAGTGGACTCAGGCGATTCTTGGTGCAGCTGAAGAAGAGAAATCCCCGGTAATCCTTGGTGTTTCTGAAGGCGCTGCGCGTCACATGGGCGGATTTACTACTGTAGTGAAGATGGTTGAAGGACTTATTCACGACATGAAGATCACTGTTCCTGTTGCTATTCACCTTGACCACGGCTCCAGCTTTGACAAATGTAAAGACGCTATTGATGCCGGATTTACTTCCGTTATGATCGATGGTTCCCACCATCCAATCGCTGAGAATATCGAAATGACCAAAAAAGTTGTTGAATACGCACATGCTAAAGGCGTTTCCGTTGAAGCCGAAGTTGGTACTGTAGGCGGACAGGAAGATGACGTTATCGGCGGCATTCAATATGCTGACCTGAACGAGTGTATCGCTCTGGTTAAAGAAACCGGCGTTGACACTCTGGCTCCGGCGCTTGGTTCCGTACACGGCCCTTACCATGGCGAGCCTAACCTCGGATTCAAAGAAATGGAAGAAATCCGCGATGCTGTTAAGCTTCCGCTCGTTCTTCACGGCGGTACCGGTATTCCATTGCACGATATCCAGAAGTCCATCTCCCTGGGAACTTCCAAGATCAACGTAAACACTGAGAACCAGATTGCATTCGCAAAAGTGGTTCGCGAAGTGCTGGCTGCTAAACCGGATGCTTACGATCCTCGTACATTTATTGCACCAGGCCGTGAAGCTATCAAACAGACCGTTATCGGCAAAATCCGCGAATTCGGTTCCAGCAACAAAGCCTAAGCTGACTCGCCCCAGGCGGACAAGCTGTTCAATATTGTAGACCGTCTAATATGGATATTTTTTTAAAGAAACGTGTGCCGTCCTTATTCAAAGGGCGGCGCAGCCGTTTCTTCTTCACACTAATAAGCCACAGCAGGTATTGCCAGGGCAAGCTGCAATACACGTAGGGGGAAACAGATAATTCTATGGAAAAATTAATGATTGGCGGTGGACGTCCGCTAAAGGGCGTTGTGACCATCAGCGGAGCGAAGAATAGCGCGATCGCGCTTATTCCTGCGGCTATTTTAGCTGAATCTGAAGTTGTTCTGGATAATTTGCCGTCCCTAAGTGATGTAGCCGTTTACTCCGAAATTCTTGAAGAGCTTGGCGCGACTGTCTCCTGGACAGGCAGCCAGATGAGAATCGACCCCTCCCGTATTGTTTCCATTCCCATGCCTAACGGACCAGTCAAAAAACTTCGTGCTTCTTATTATATGATGGGAGCGCTGCTCGGAAGATTTAAAGAGGCGACTATAGGTCTGCCTGGAGGCTGTAACTTCGAGCCCCGTCCGATTGATCAGCATATCAAAGGCTTTGAAGCACTTGGGGCAACCGTGACCAATGATCATGGTTCTATTCATCTGTATGCCAAGGAGCTGCGCGGTGCAAAAATTTATTTAGACGTATCCAGCGTCGGTGCAACCATTAACATTATGCTGGCGGCTTCACGGGCCAAAGGCTCTACAATTATCGAAAATGCGGCCAAAGAGCCTGAGATTATAGATGTAGCTACCCTGCTGAACTCAATGGGCGCTGTTATTAAAGGCGCCGGTACAGAAACCATCCGGATTGAGGGCGTTACCGAGATGCATGGCTGCCGCCATTCCATCATTCCTGACCGGATCCAAGCTGGAACATACATGATTGCTGCGGCGGCAACGCGCGGCAATGTGCTGATAGATAATGTGATCCCCAAGCACCTGGAGGCGCTGACCGCTAAGCTGCTGGAGATGGGGGTTGGTATCGAGGAGCTGGATGAGAGCATCCGCGTTATCGGCAGACCCAAATATGAGCATGTCGATGTAAAAGCGCTGATCTATCCGGGCTTTGCCACAGATCTGCAGTCCCCGATGACCAGTATGCTTACCCAGGCTGAAGGGGTCAGTGTATTAAGTGATTTTGTATACAGCAACCGGTTCAAGCATGTTCCCGAGCTGGTGCGCATGGGCGCAAAGATCCGTGTTGAAGGGCGTTCGGCGATTATTGAAGGCGGCAGGCTTAATGCAGCCAAAGTAAAAGCGGCTGATCTGCGTGCAGGTGCAGCGCTTGTTATTGCCGGATTGACTGTCGAAGACGGAATTACGGAAGTCACAGGCGTAGAGTATATCGACCGCGGGTACGACAATCTGGTAACGAATATGCGTGACCTTGGCGCTGAAATTTGGCGCGAGGAAGATTAAATCATAGGATTATCTGATTTTTGAAGAGGATTTTTGTGAATGCACTGCATATCTCCTTCCAAATCGGGTAATCCTATCCTAATGAGCAATTTAATAGATTTATATTTTATAAAAATTGAATAGGTGGTTATTACATGGATCTTCAAATTTCCGATCTGGAAGAAATGAAGCTGACCGAGCTGTATAAGCTGGCCAAGAAATACCAGATTCCTTACTACGGACAGCTGAAGAAACGGGAGCTGATCTTCGCCATTCTCCGGGCACAGGCGGAGCAGAGCGGGCTGATGTTTATGGAGGGCGTGCTGGAAATTCTGCCGGAAGGTTATGGGTTCCTTAGGCCAATCAACTATTTGCCCAGTCCGGAGGATATTTACATTTCAGCCTCGCAAATCCGTAAGTTTGATCTTAGAAGCGGCGATCTTGTATCAGGAAAATGCCGCACACCGAAAGAAAATGAACGGTACTTTGGTCTGCTTCAAGTCAATGCCGTCAACGGCGAGAATCCTGCCAGTGCAGCGGAACGCCTGCATTTCCCGGCGCTTACACCTCTTTATCCGCAAGACAAGCTGCCGCTTGAGACATCCCCTACCCATCTGTCTACCCGAATAATGGATTTGCTTGCTCCTGTAGGCCTGGGGCAGCGCGGTTTGATCGTAGCACCTCCCAAAGCAGGGAAAACGCTCCTCCTGAAAGAAATTGCCAACAGTATCTCCACTAACAATCCCGAGATTGAACTGTTTGTACTGCTGATTGATGAACGCCCCGAGGAAGTAACGGATATGCAGCGCTCAGTAAAAGGTGAGGTAGTTGCCTCTACATTTGATGAGCTGCCTGAGAATCATATCAAAGTTGCTGAGCTTGTGCTGCAGCGTGCTCTCCGTTTGGTTGAGCATAAGAAGGATGTTGTCATTCTGCTGGACAGCATCACACGGCTGGCACGTGCTTATAACCTTGTGGTTCCCCCATCCGGACGTACTCTCAGCGGAGGTATTGATCCGGCAGCTTTCCATCGTCCTAAACGGTTCTTTGGTTCTGCGCGCAATGTGGAAGAGGGCGGAAGCCTGACAATACTTGCTACAGCGCTGATTGATACCGGATCACGTATGGATGATATTATTTATGAGGAATTTAAAGGTACGGGCAATATGGAACTTCACTTGGACCGCAAGCTGGCGGAACGCCGTATTTTCCCGGCTATCGACATCCGGCGTTCCGGAACACGCCGCGAAGAAGTGCTGCTGAGCAAGGAAGAACTGGATACCATCTGGGCTATCCGCAAGAATATGAACGAGTCATATGACTTCGTGGAAGGCTTCCTCAAAAAGCTGCGTGACAGCAAGACCAACGCTGAATTCCTGGCCTCGTTCGATGTGGCCGGAGGCAAGGATGCGGCACCAAACGGTACTGCCAGCAGCGGCGGAACCTCCAATAGCGGTGCATCTGCCCGGCGTACTTCGCGGCCCAAGACACCTTCTGTCCCTACAACCTGAGAATAGAGAATAAGAGGAGATTAACATGTATCTGGTATATGCCGATGAACAAGGAAATGTATATGATCATCCGGAGCTGTATGGCCTTGCCCGCAGCGGCGATATGATCGTTGAGATGCTGGAGGAGGAGCTGATTCCGCTGCCGGAAGGAGCTACCCTCGTAGGGTTGCCAAGCACCCGTGCAGTAGGCATGAATCCTGAGACGGGTGAAATGCTGCCGCTTCCGGAGGGTTCACAGGCAGTCGGTGCGCTGCTGCCGCAGGGTTATACGAGACTGTGCCTTCCCGGCTATGTCAAGACAGACAAGTCGTATAAGCTTCCGCTCTTCGGCTATTCAGCTGTAGTGTGGAAGGACGGCGGCTTTTATGTTGCTGCAGATCCGACGGATGATCCGGAGAAGTGGAACCCCCTCAACTGTGACCGGGGAGAAGTGGAAGTAGGCGTAGGTGATCTGCGGGCTAAATACCCGGATAACCGCCTGTATGACCATCTCTCGAATTGTGCGCTCGGCTACGAATGCCTTACCTCCTCCAATACCTTTTTGGGCCGTTGGGAAGGAGCTGTCCCGGTTTCCTACTCGTGTAATGCCGGCTGCTTCGGCTGTATATCAGAACAGCCTGACGACAGCGGATTTGTCTCTCCGCAGACCCGGATGAACTTCCGGCCAACCGTTAGCGAAATCTCCCAGGTCATGCTGGAGCACCTGAAGACACCTCAGTCCATTATCAGCTTCGGGCAGGGCTGCGAAGGTGAGCCTTCCACCCAGGCTAAACTGATTATTGAAGCGATCCGTGAAGTTCGGGCAACTACAGATATGGGATACATCAATATCAATACAAATGCCGGACTCAGCGACCATATCCGCGGAATTGTGGATGCTGGGCTTGACCTGATGCGGGTCAGCACCATCAGTGCACTGGATGATCACTATAACGCGTATTACAAGCCGCGCGGGTATACACTCGCCAATGTAGAGAAGTCTCTGAAATATGCTGCTTCCCAGGGTGTGTATACGTCAATTAACTATCTGATCTTCCCGGGAGTAACAGACCGGGAGGAGGAGATTGAAGCGATGGTTGAATTTTGCCGGCGCACCGATCTCAAGCTGATTCAGATGCGTAATCTTAATATTGACCCTGAGAGCTACCTGGGACTTATTCCTCCTGCCCGGGGAGAGATTCTGGGAATGAAGACCATGCTTGATATCTTCCGCGAGGAGCTGCCGGATGTAGTAATCGGCTCTTATACACATGTGCCTCCAGCAGAGCTCGCCCGGGTGAAGGAACGCCGCATCACACTCTGATCAGAATCCCGGACGGATGCTGTGTTCCAAAGATATTGCAGTGTCCGCAATTTCGTGCTAAAATGTCGTTGTATGTCTAATAACTCTGGGTCCGCATGAGGCCTAGGGCAAGAGAGGTGAAATTGAAATGCAAGAAGCCATTCAACCGAAGTACCACGTTACTAATGTGACATGCGCTTGCGGCAACACTTTCGAATCCGGTTCTGTTAAGCAAGAACTGCGCGTCGAAATTTGCTCCAACTGCCACCCGTTCTTCACTGGCAAGCAGAAATTCCTGGATGCTGGTGGTCGTGTCGATAGATTCAAGAAGAAATACGGTATCTAATAACCAGCGCTGGGCTGCGGCTTAGCATTGGATGACTCCCCGGATGAAATATCCGGGGAGTTTTTATTTGCCACTTCAAGGGAGAGGTTGATTTTTGCCGGGGTGTGAGCTATACTTATCTTCGCCGTGCTAGACGGGGAGGTAGCGGTGCCCTGTAACTCGCAATCCGCTGTAGCGAGGTTGAATTCCTGTTAGAGGTGCTGTCGATGTGAGGCCTTGGTTCCTATGGGCTGTGTTGACGGTTGGGTCCTCCGCAATGAGTGCTTGTGAACCTGGTCAGGTCCGGAAGGAAGCAGCCATAAGCAAGTTTACTCTTGTGCCGGAGGGTGGCCTAGCCCGAGCAGATCCGTAGGGTTGCCGCTTGGATCGCAGTCATCAATAACAGGTGCACGGTTTAATATCAGCTGATAACAGCATCTTTGCCACAAGCGAAGATGCTTTTTTGTTTTTGGTCAAAGTCTGGTGAATATAGTATAATAAATTAGCGACAAATGCCGGAAAGCGGCAGTCTAAGAGAGGGTAATGCATAGTGGAACATATCGCGCTGTACCGTGCTTGGCGGCCGCAGTCGTTTCAGGACATGGTAGGGCAGCAGCACATTATCCAGACGCTGCAGAATGCAATCCGTGAACAGCGGGTCTCTCATGCCTATCTGTTCAGCGGCCCGCGCGGAACCGGCAAGACCAGTGCGGCCAAGGTGCTCGCCAAAGCGGTCAACTGTGAGCGCGGGCCGGGTCCGGAGCCGTGCAATGAATGTCCTTCCTGCCTAAGGATCACCTCGGGCAATATCATGGACGTTCAGGAGATTGATGCGGCGTCCAACCGCGGTGTTGAGGAAATACGCGACCTGCGGGATAAGGTGAAATACGCGCCTACCGAAGTACGCCGTAAAGTGTATATTATTGATGAAGTGCATATGCTGACAACAGAGGCGTTCAATGCCCTTCTGAAGACTTTGGAGGAGCCGCCTCCGCATGTAATGTTTATACTGGCCACGACAGAGCCTCATAAATTGCCGGCTACGATCATATCCCGCTGCCAGCGTTTTGATTTCCGCCGGGTATCTCTGGAGGAGCAGAGCGGCCGTCTGGCTGAGATCTGCCAGAAAGAGGGCATTACCGCAGATGCCGATGCGCTCCAATATATCGCCAGGCTCTCCGACGGGGGGATGCGCGATGCGCTCAGTATACTGGATCAGATATCGTCCTTTACAGACGGCCAAGTGACCTATCAGCAGGTGCTCGGCATGACCGGCGGCATACCTTCCGAACAGTTTGCAAAGCTCGCCACTTCCATTCTTGAAGGAGATATGGGGCGGCTGCTGGAACTGGTGGAGCAGCTTATGCAGGAAGGCAAGAGCGCTGATAAGTGTCTGGAGAATCTGCTATATTATTTCAGGGATCTGCTGATGATCAAGATGGTCCCGGGTGCCGACAAGCTTACGGACCGTGTGCTTAATCCTGCAGAGTTCCGTGATATGGCCAATGGTTTCTCCCGTGAAAGACTGTTTCAGATCGTGGAGACTTTAAACCGCTATCTTGGTGAAATGAAATACGCAACCCATCCCCAGACGCTGTTTGAGGTAGCCCTGATGAAGCTGTGCACCATGCAGCAGGAAGCTGTACCGCCGTTAGCAGCTTCTTCATCAGCGGTTTTGCGGGAGACGGGGGCAGACGGCCAGCCTGCAGCTGCTGGCGAACTGGAAGCCTTGAAACGTCAGATAGCCGCGCTGGAGAAGAAGCTAGAGCAGGCTATTCAAGCGGGAGGAGTATCCGGGGGCGGACGGGATCAGGGCGGTGCGCAGCGCCAGACCCCTGCTGCAAGCCCGGCTCCGCGTGTCTCGTCATCCTCCAAGCTGCCTCCGCAGCTCGATAAATTCATCGCCAGCAAGGATAGCTCTGACTCTAATGCTGTTTATAAACAGTGGAGTACTGTGCTCCAGGCCGTGAAGGAAGAGCGGGTTACGGTTCATGCCTGGTTTGTTGACGGGGAGCCGGTATCGGTGATGGATGATGCGGTGCTGGTGGCTTTTAAGAATACTATCCACCGGGATACTACCGAGAAGCCGGCTAACAGGCAGGTAATCGAGAATGTGTTTGCTTCGCGTCTGGGCAAGCCGTATCGCCTGGTAACCATGATGCTGCGTGACTGGAATGAGGCCTCGCAGAAATCAGCTGCCAAACCGGGCAGTGAGGAGCTGCGGCTGGAGCATGAGCACGATGCCGCGGAAGATAAGAGTGAACCATGGATTGACGAGGCGATCCAGCTGTTTGGGGAAGACCTTGTTGTCATAAAGGAATAACCTTTAAGCCTATCAGCGCATAAGCGCATCCCAAAGGAGAGACGACCAATGAATAATATGAATCAAATGATGAAACAGGTTAAGAAAATGCAGGAGCAAATGCTCAAGGCACAGGAAGAGCTGGGCAGCAAAACGATCGAAGGAACATCCGGCGGCGGAGTAGTTACCGTACAGGTTAACGGACACAAAAAAGTACTGTCCATTCAGATCAAACCGGAAGCTGTAGATCCGGATGATGTTGAAATGCTGCAGGATCTTGTGATCACTGCTGTTAACGATGCGCTTACCAAAGCGGAAGAGCTGGCTAACAATGACATGGGCAAATTCACTGGCGGAATGAAGATCCCGGGACTGTTCTAAGCCCGCTACACTCTAGCCTAAAGGAGAATCATCACTTTGTATTATCCAGAACCGCTAGCCAAGCTGATAGATGCTTTTACGCGCTTGCCCGGAATCGGGCCGAAGACAGCAGCCCGGCTGGCTTTTCATGTGCTGCACATGAAAGAGGACGAAGTTATTGATTTTGCCAAGGCGCTGGTCAGCGTCAAACGAAATCTTCACTATTGCTCGGTCTGCTGTAATATTACCGATACCGATCCTTGCCGGATTTGCCAGGACAAAACCCGTGATTCCTCGGTCATATGCGTGGTTCAGGAGTCCAAGGATCTTGTTGCTATCGAGCGGACTAAGGAGTTTGACGGCTATTATCATGTTCTGCAGGGGGCAATCTCTCCGATGGAGGGGATTGGTCCGGACGATATCCGGCTTAAAGAGCTCCTGACACGGCTGAGCGACGAAAGGGTCAAGGAGCTTATTATGGCGACCAACCCGAATATCGAAGGGGAAGCTACAGCTATGTACATTTCCCGTCTTGTCCGGCCGTTTGATATCAAAATCACGAGAATAGCCCACGGATTGCCCGTAGGCGGCGACTTAGAGTATGCGGATGAAGTAACCTTGTCCAAAGCTCTGGAGGGCCGACGCGAGCTGTGAGGCGTCTTGTAACAGATATGCTATAGCTATATGCAGAAGAGAAGCCCGCGGGGCTTCTTCAGGCTGTCGAGAAAGTCTCGACAGCCTTCTTTATGTGATCTTGGTTTCACACGACACCGCGTTAATGTTGTATAATATAGGTAACTATTTATAGAACGGATGGTGTGTCAAAGATGCTGCGTTCCAATCGAGAAAAACAACAAGCTTTCGAATTTGTTTCCATTGAAGATTTGGTTCCCCAAGACCACTTGCTTCGCAAGGTGGATAAATATATAGATTTTTCGTTTATTGATGAGAAGGTTAGATCCCTGTACTGCTCGGATAACGGGCGCCCTGCAATTGATCCAGTCGTGCTGTTCAAGATGATTTTCCTAGGGTACTTCTACGGCATTCGTTCCGAAC
>NZ_FNDX01000048.1 GCF_900099765.1 Paenibacillus typhae
TTCCCTGATAGCTCAGTTGGTAGAGCACTCGACTGTTAATCGAGTTGTCACAGGTTCGAGTCCTGTTCGGGGAGCCATCTGGAGAGGTGTCCGAGTTTGGCCGAAGGAGCACGATTGGAAATCGTGTAGGCGCCACAAGCGTCTCGAGGGTTCGAATCCCTCTCTCTCCGTAGCTTTACTTCCCTGTATAGGGATGAGAACCCTCAGTGGTTCGTAGAATAGCACTGATAGTAGCATGGCCCGTTGGTCAAGGGGTTAAGACACCTCCCTTTCACGGAGGTAACAGGGGTTCGAATCCCCTACGGGTCACCATTATTCCTTAAATAAAGCTTGACTTTATCAGAGGAAAATGATATGATATAAAAGTTGCTGGTTTTGATGGAGGCTTAGCTCAGCTGGGAGAGCATCTGCCTTACAAGCAGAGGGTCGGGGGTTCGATCCCCTCAGCCTCCACCATATATACTTTTTACTGACGCGGGGTGGAGCAGCCCGGTAGCTCGTCGGGCTCATAACCCGAAGGCCGCAGGTTCAAATCCTGCCCCCGCAATTGATTTTGGAACCGTGGTGTAGTTGGCCTAACATGCCTGCCTGTCACGCAGGAGATCGCGGGTTCGAATCCCGTCGGTTCCGCCATTAGTATTACAATTTTCTTGGCTCGGTAGCTCAGTCGGTAGAGCAAAGGACTGAAAATCCTTGTGTCGGGGGTTCGATTCCCTCCCGCGCCACCATGATTATTACAATAGAATATGCCGGTGTAGCTCAATTGGTAGAGCAACTGACTTGTAATCAGTAGGTTGGGGGTTCAAGTCCTCTCGCCGGCACCATCTGTGGAGGCTTAGCGAAGTGGCCAAACGCATCAGACTGTAAATCTGCTCACGTACGTGTTCGGTGGTTCGAATCCATCAGCCTCCACCATCTTTAGGGGCATAGTTTAAAGGTAGAACAACGGTCTCCAAAACCGTTGGTGTGGGTTCAATTCCTGCTGCCCCTGCCAATGAAATACTTTAAAGCTTAATATGGCGGCCGTGGCGAAGGGGTTAACGCACCGGATTGTGGTTCCGGCATTCGTGGGTTCGAGACCCATCGGCCGCCCCATTACTTTACAAGTATTCACTTAACTCAATGTAATATCAGTTTAATATGGCGGCTGTGGCGAAGGGGTTAACGCACCGGATTGTGGTTCCGGCATTCGTGGGTTCGAGACCCATCAGCCGCCCCTTTTATTACTTCAAATGAATGTAAAATGAATATTGGGGATTAGCCAAGCGGTAAGGCAACGGACTTTGACTCCGTCATGCATAGGTTCAAATCCTATATCCCCAGCCATTTAAGCGGACGTGGCTCAGCGGTAGAGCATCGCCTTGCCAAGGCGAGGGTCGCGGGTTCGATTCCCGTCGTCCGCTCCATTTTATGGCGCCATAGCCAAGTGGTAAGGCAAAGCTCTGCAAAAGCTTTATCCCCAGTTCGAGTCTGGGTGGCGCCTCCATTGATTTTTAAATGAATACGCCGGCGTGGCGGAATGGCAGACGCGCTCGACTCAAAATCGAGTGGGAAACCGTGGAGGTTCGAGTCCTCTCGCCGGTATTACAAAAAGGGTTCATGAATTGTACACAGTACAGTTCATGAACCCTTTTTATATTTTGATCGTTTGACTCATCGTGTGAGCCGTAGAGACCTTTGATGAAAATTTAAGATAAGCTACCTATAAAGGCGTACTTTTCCAGCTTAATGATCTTATCCGCTCGATTTAGTGGAGATATGATCGGTAAAAAAACATACTGCAGGGCGGGGCGGGAGGAGACGCAAGGGCCCGATGTTTACCCGGAGAACAGCTTTGCAGAGATCAGTACCTTTTGTAAAGCAAATCATATTCGGCTAAGCGATTACGTCGAGCAGCGTGAAGGCAAACAGATCTGGGAATTCCTCCAAGGAATCTGGGAAGCGATGAAGTATTCGATCGACGAAGGGCTGTCCGTCACAGGTATTCTGGAAAGCGGTCTTAACGTCGAACGAAAGGCAAAATATCTCTATCATCAAGGGCATGTGGGTGAGAGCCCGGAGACAAGGGAGAACCGGATCGTCAGCGCATACGCTTTTGCCGTCAACGAACAAAATGCCGCCGCCGGCACAGTCGTAACAGCTCCGACCTGCGGGGGGGAGAACACTGTTTTATCATCTTGTTTTAGATGATCTGTTTATAGGTGTTCCAGCTTACAGCAAGATGTCCGATGGCAAAGACTACGGCAGCTGCAGCAAAGAGAAGAGACTCTATCCATAATGCAAGCAGACTGAAATAGAGAACCGGGAATATGGCCATTGGTAAATGAAGCGGGCCCAGCGGTTTAAATAACATGCTGAATAGTCGGCCGGAACGGTAGTAGCGTACCCAGCACATATAATAAAAGATTAAGCAGATTAACATTAACCAGCTTAAAGAGGTTACGGGCTGAACAGCAATTCTCTGTCCAAACAGGATGGGCAAAGTGAAGCAGGTAATCTGACCGGCCCGTTCCAATATAGTAAAGACTACAGGCGGAGCAGTGATTGATGACGGGACATCACGCGGAGCAAACAAGATGAACAGCAGATTCGGAAGCAAAATTAAAAGTGGCAGGATAAACCCTATGTAGTGTAACCCCATTATCAGGCTCCGTTCTCCTATTGAATAATGAGTTAAAAATAGCGCAACGAGCCGCAGGCTGTCAAAGCATTCTGTCACTGCTGTTAAAATGGAACAAAGCAAAGAGTACTCTACCTGCCATCGGGGCTGGTAAGAGTACTCTATTTTTTTGGGTGGTGCTAAAGGGGCTTGTCCCCTGCTTAAGGCAGCTTGTTGCCGGCGGCACGGTAGATTTCGTACCATTCCTGACGGGTCAGGGTAATGTCTGAGGCTTTGGCAATATCGAGCAGGCGCTGTGTGTTGGTTGTTCCGACAATCGGCTGCATGCTGGCAGGATGTCTTAACAGCCAGGCGATGGCGATTGCGGTGTCAGCGACTTCTTTTTCAGCTGCCAGACGGCCGATTACTTCATTCAGCTCAGGGAATTTGTCATTACCCAGGAATACGCCCTCAAAGAAACCATACTGGAACGGGGACCAAGGCTGGATTGTCATGTCGTGCAGACGGCTATACTCCAGAATGCCCCCATCATGCACTACAGAAGCAGAGTTGGTCATGTTCACATTGAAGCCGGCATCAATCATTCCAGACACCATGATGCTAAGCTGCAGCTGGTTGAAGAGCAGGGGCTGTTTTACATTCTTCTTGAGCAGCTCAATTTGCAGCGGGTTCAGGTTGCTGACGCCGAAGTGCTTGACCATGCCTTTTTGCTCCAGGTAATCAAAGGCTTCAGCGACCTCCTCAGGCTCCATCAGGGTATCCGGGCGGTGCAGCAGCAGAACATCTACATAATCGGTCTTCAGGCGCTTCAGGCTATTCTCAACCGACTGCACAATATGCTCCTTGGAAAAGTCGAAGAACCCCTGACGGATTCCGCATTTGGTCTGGACCATTAGCTGTTCACGCATTCCGGGGCTGGCCGCCAGTACATCTCCAAACACCTCTTCAGCTTTACCGCCGGCATAAATATCGGCATGGTCAAAAAAGTCGATTCCCGCTTCAACTGCACTGTGAATATGGACATCCGCTTCCTGCGGGGAAAGCTCGGCAATCCGCATGCACCCGAGCGAAATTTGTGCTACCTCAAGCTGGCTGCTGCCTGCTTTGATTTTTTTTACCACTGTACATTCACTCCTCATTTGTAAGGTTTCTGCTTTAGTGTAGACCTTAGAGTTAAGTGTAAGTCAAACAGATTTTTGAAGCGCTTTTAATTGCAGAGAAATGGTGTTACTTTAGAGATGGGCCGTAGCCATACGGCAGAAGGGAGCTGCAATCATGGGATACAGCATAAAGACAATAGCACAAAAAAGCGGACTGAGCCAATATACGCTGCGTTATTACGAAAGAGAGGGTGTACTGCCTGAGGTATCCCGGGACGAAAACGGAAACCGTTGCTTCCATGATGAGGATCTGGAGCTGATTTCGCTGATCTGCTGTCTGAAGGACACCGGAATGCCGATTGCCGACATTAAACAGTTCATCTCGCTCTCCAAGGAAGGGCATAGCTCACTCCCCGAACAGCGCAGACTGCTGCAGGAGCACAAAGTGCACATTGATGAGAAGATCAAATTTTTTCAGACCTTTGCGGAGAAGGTAGAGCATAAGATTGCTTATTTTGCTTCGCTGGAGGAGCAGGCAAAGGCAGAAAACAATTAATTCCAGAACGTGATGAATGTCGCTGATATGCTTGGAAATATACCGGGAAAAGCTTGATTTGTTAGGTAATATAACATATAAATTGGCTTTTTAATGACGAACAGCTTAAGTGTCTTGACGATAACATCTCTGATGATATGATTAGGGTAATTGGGAAAGGAAATTCAAGGTTGTTACGTTACTAAACATAACATACACTTGGATAACTTTCTTGGATGTACTAACAGAATAAGCTCTTGTATAAGCTCATTAATCGGTTTGAGCGTTTCGACCAGGCGACCGTAAATTGCCCCAGGCTACAAGAGGTGCAGGATTAAGATTTACTGTTCTGTGTCAGGCAATTATGCCCGGCGCATGTATGGTGTCTGCCTTGTACCTTTTGTGACCTGGGGTTTATTTGTTGTGCGCAGATTCTAAAGAGCCGTGATGTTAGTACAGTCTAACGGATTACCCTATAAACTTGAAGAAGAGGTGCGTATTCATGAGTTATGATCTGATCATTAAAAATGCCAACATTCCGCAAGGCGACAGACAGGTGCTGACAGACATTCTGGTGAACAATGGTGTGATCGTGGGCTTTGCCAAGGATATTGACGCTGAAGCGGCTGAGACCATTGATGCCGGGGGCAAGCTGGTGCTGCCGGGCGTTATCGATTCGCATACGCATTTTAATGATCCGGGGTTTACGCACCGTGAGGACTTTGTGACCGGAACATCCAGTGCCGCAGCCGGCGGGGTAACGATGATTGTCGATATGCCTTGCTGCAGCGTACCGTCAGTCCGTTCTGCCGACAACCTGTTCAACAAGCTGAATGCGCTGGAAGGCAAAGGAATTGTTGATTACGCGATGTGGGGCGGTATTACCGGGGAAGACGTACGCAACAACGTGCTGCCGGAGATCATCAGTGAGCAGGTAGCTAATGGGGTGGTTGCCTTCAAAGTATATATGACACCATCAGTGCCGAGTTATCCGCGTGTGACCGATCCGGAGATGCTGGAGGCTTTTGCCGCTGTATCGCCTACAGGGCTGCCGATCGGCATTCATGCCGAGAACTTTGCCATCTGCGATTATTTCACTAACAAGCTGAAGGGTGAAGGACGTCTGGACTACCCGGCCTGGGCAGAAGCACGTATGGCACTCGCGGAAAAAGCGGCGATCCAGCTCGGTATCAGCTTCGCTGAAGAGACAGGTGCGCGGCTGCATATCGTGCATATGAGCACAGGAGCAGGCAATGAGCTGATTCGTGAAGCCAAGCTGAAGGGAACCAAGGTGACTGCGGAATCCTGTCCGCACTACCTGACGCTGAATGCTGTGGACGCAATGACCGAGTTCGGTACGTTCGCCAAGATAGCACCGCCGCTGCGTACGGCAAAAGATAATGAGGTGCTGTGGCAGGGGCTGGCGGATGGAACGATCGATTTTATGGCTACAGATCATGCCCCATATGAAATTGCTACAGAGAAGGATGCGCCGGGAATGGATGTCTGGACTTCTTTTCCGGGAATTCCGGGTGTAGAAACACTGGTGCCGATTATGATCAGCGAAGGGTATAACAAAGGCAGACTGAGCCTGTCCCGGCTGGTAGAGCTGCTGTGCACGAATCCGGCAGTCCACTACGGCCTGTATCCGAAAAAAGGAGCGCTGGAGATCGGTACGGATGCTGACTTCACCATTGTGGATCTGGAGAAAGAATGGACGCTGGATAAGGACCAGATGCACTGCAAGCCGAAATATACACCGTTCCACGGCATGAAGCTCAAAGGCAAGGTGGATAAAACCATCGTCCGCGGCACACTCGTATATGACGAGGCACTGGGTGTTGTCGGCAAACCGGGCCATGGTGAATATGTAAAACGCCAGACGATCAGCGAGCTTCCGCGTTTATTGAAATACTAAACCGAAAGGAAAGTGATCAGAATGGGAAAACATGCAATAGTAATCATAGATATGTTAAATGATTTTATTCATCCGGATGGAGCGCTGACTTGCCCGAATGGTGCAGGGATCGTGCCCGCACTGCAGGATCTGATAGCGTTTAGCCATGAAAATGAGATTCAGGTGATCTTCGTACAGGAAGCGCACCGCAAAAATGATGCCGACTTCCGCGTCCGGCCGGTTCACGCCATCAAAGGCAGCTGGGGATCGGATTTCATCGCCGAGCTTACGCCGGATGAGTCAAAGGGCGATTATGTGGTGCAAAAGAGACGCCACAGCGCGTTCAGCTACACGGATATGGACTTGTTCCTGCGGGAAGAGGGCATCGATACGGTAGCTGTTACCGGTGTATGGACCAATGTCTGTGTCCGCTCGACGGCTTCTGATGCCATGTACCACACGTACAAGGTAGTGTGCATCAGCGACTGCTGCGCCTCCAAGGATGAGGAGATGCATCAGTCAGGATTGCGCGACATCGGGATTTTTGGCGAAGTGGTAACGCTGGAGCAGTATAAAGAGAAGTACGCAGTGGTAAAAGGCTAAACATAGAACAGTGATGAAGCTGAGCTGTTAAAGACAGCCCCTGCATCTCCCGGAGTGCCTCCGGTGATGCAGGGGCTGTCTTGCGGTTCAAGAGAACCGCTGCCGGTACTGGCGCGGCGAAATGCCCTCCAGCTTCATGAAGCTGGAGCTGAAATAAGGCGCCTGATTGAAGCCGACCTCCTCGGCGATCCGGGCGATCGGGAAGCTGGTCTGCATCAGCAGCAGCTTGCTCTGCTCGATCCGGTAGCGGAGCAGGTATTCCATCGGCGAGCAGCCGTACTCCCGGTTCATGCAGCGGGCGATGTAGACCGGATGGAAGTTGAGGCAGTCGCCCAGCATGCCGGTGGTAATCTCCTCGCGGTAATGGGCGCGGAGGAAGGAGGCCGCCTGCTCCGCACAGGCGGTCGATTGGGAAGCGGGCCGTTCGCGGTGTACGGAGGCGGAGAGCTGCATCAGCACCTCCTGGAACAGCATCTGCTGCTTGAAGCGGATTGCATCCAGGTGGGCGTTAACCTTGAGGAGCTCGAGCTGGGCTAGCAGCTCCTCCATCCTGGCCGGCTGCAGCAGCGTCATATACTGCGACAGCCGGAAGCTGAAGGTGCGGGCATTATACAAGCTGGAATGGCCAGATTCCTCCGTGGTGTCCCGTTCACGGGGAGCTTCAGCATGACAGCTTGCAGAACACCACGGACCCGGGGTCTGAAAATGAAGCCAGTAGTGGGAGCCCTCCTCCCGGCAATCTGCGGTACCGTAGTGGTGGCAGTCCGGGCGGAGAATCAGCGCTTCTCCTGCCCGGACTTCATAGGTTCGGTCCTCTTCGCCGACATAGAGGCAGCCTTCCCGGACCACCAGCAGGTCGAACACCTCAATGTTATGGCGGTTCACATGGCGGAAACCCTGCGAATAATTCATAAGTCCGCTATTAATGTAATGGGGCAGCGGTGGGCTGTAAAATTGGAGCAGACTCATGGTGTCCTCCTGCAGATCAGGTTTAGAAATTGAAAGTTTAGGTTGGGAATTTGCTACATTTCCCCGAGTATATCACCTATAATTTACTCCTAGCAAGGTAATCTGCAAGCAGTTGCAAGGGTACTATCTAAGAGTGCAGCAGGATGAGGGGGAGTTCATTTAGTGAAACCCAACGTGAAACTGAAGACAGGGAACGTCGGGCTCTGGGTGCTGGCCTGGCCGATTTTTATTGAGATTTTTCTGCAGACACTGCTGGGAACCGTGGATACCATTATGGTCAGCCGCATCTCGGACGATGCGGTCGCGGTCGTCGGCATATCGAACCAGCTGTTCGGGGCGCTGACGACACTGTTCACGACCTTTGCCGGAGGAGCGGGTATCCTGATTGCCCAGCGGCTTGGCTCAGGGCGGCAGGAGGATGCGCGTGTAATTGCAATAATGGGGGTTACAGCAAGTACGGTGCTGGGACTTATCGTCAGCATTATTATGTTTCTGTTCGCCGATCCGATCGGCGGTGCGCTGAATATTTCCGGAGAACTGATCCCTCTTGCCCATGTGTATCTGACTTATGTCGGCGGCGGACTGTTTCTGATCGGACTGACCGCTTCCCTGGGCTCGGCTATCCGAAATACGGGTAATACACGGGGGCCGATGTATACAGGGGTTGCAGTCAATGTGATCCACATTATTCTGAACTATATTTTTATCTTCGGCATGTTCGGACTGCCGCAGATGGGACTGGGCGGAATCGCCATCTCCAATGTAATCAGCAGAGGGCTTGGCGCGATAGTTCTGCTGGTGATGTTCTGCGGCGCCTTTGAGCGCAGAATCCGGCTGCGGGACTTTGCTACCTTCAAGCGGAAGCTGTTCGGGGAAATTGTGAAGATCAGCTGGCCGCTGGGGCTGAATTCGTCAGCCTGGGTAGTCTCACAGCTGGCCATTTACTCTTTTCTGGCTATGCTCGGGGCAAAAGAGCTGGCGGCACGCACCTATCTGAACACGCTGGAATCGTTCTGCTTCACCCTGGGCTATGCGGTAGCGATGGCAGGCCAGATCCGGATAGCGACCTTGTTCGGCGCACGCCAGCTGTCCGAGGTCTACCGCAGCGCCTACCGGACACTGTATATCGGGCTGGCAATTGTCAGTGCCAATGTCGTGCTGCTGTTGGCTTTTGGCAAGACGCTGCTGGGTCTGTTTACGGCCGACGGAGAAATTGTCTCCATCGGTGTGGCATTGCTGGCACTGAACCTGCTGCTGCAGCCCTGTAAAATGCTCAACATGGCCATGGGCAACGCGCTTAACGCCATCGGCGATACCCGCTATACGATGACGATCTCGCTGATCAGCATGACGCTGATCGGGATCGGCGGCTCTTACCTGCTCGGCATAAGCTGGGGCTGGGGGCTGGTTGGTATCTACTGCTGCATGATCGCCGATGAGGCGGCGAGAGGGGTGCTGGTGCTGCGGCGCTGGCGCGGACGGAAGGTGCTGTATGCGGCAGAGTCGCAGGATGGAGAGCGGCAGGCTGTCCAGTGCAAGGCGGCAGAGGTTTCTTTTTAAATAAATAAAACCCTAAATTCACCCCGGTGCTTTCTTCTGCGGAAGAGAGGCCGGGCTTTTTGGCGTGCAGTAATAAGCCTTTATCCTGTGATCCTTCACAAAAGTTGTAAAAGTTCACACGCAGAACCGCAACATAATACAGGAATACCCTGAAGCGCTACTATCCGGGCGGACGGGGCTTTTCTATACTTGGGGCATATACAGGCATAGGAGAGTGAGGGCTTTGAGACAGCGCACACGCAAGACCGGAACACCGCTGGCCATAGAGCTTCCTGTACAGGGAGGCGGTCCGGCAGCTTCACCGCTGGGGGCTGGCACAATAAAGAAGAAAAAGAAGGGATTTCTGCATGAGCTGATCCATAACCGGGTTCTGTTCCTGATGCTGCTCCCGACACTGCTGTTTTTCCTCGTCAATTCGTATTTTCCGATGGTAGGCGTCTATTATGCGTTCACCCAGTTTGACTTCAACTCAGGGCTGTTCGATGCACCGTTCGTCGGCTTCAAAAACTTCGAGTTCTTGTGGAAGTCCGGAACACTGGTGAAGCTTACCCTGAATACGATCGGCTACAATCTGGCTTTTATCCTGCTCGGCAACGTCCTGGCAATTGTCTGTGCAATCCTGCTCAGCGAGCTGCGCGTCAAATGGTTCAAAAAGCTGACCCAGTCGATCATGTTCCTGCCGTACTTTGTATCCTTCGTTATCCTGAGTGTTATCGTATACAACGTATTCAATTATGATAGCGGTTTCCTGAATACGCTGCTGGCCAGGTTCGGTGCGGGTCCGGTCGATGTGTACAATAAGCCGCTGGTGTGGATCTTCCTGATCATTCTTTTTTACCTGTGGAAAAATCTCGGCTACAGCATGGTTATCTACCTCGCAGCCATTACCGGAATCAGTGACGAATACTATGAAGCGGCCAAAATCGACGGTGCGCACATTTTCCAGCGGATCTGGTATATCACGGTACCGATGCTGAAATCGACCTTCGTGGTGCTGCTGCTGTTCTCGCTCGGCAGTATTATGAAGGGGCAGTTTGACCTCTTTTACCAGCTGATCGGCAATAACGGGGTGCTCTACAATACAACGGATATTCTGGACACGTATGTGTTCCGTTCACTTAAGGTGACGTTTGACATCGGGATGGCGACGGCGGCGGGGCTCTACCAATCCCTGTTCGGCTTCATTCTGATCATGACGGTCAACTATATTATCCGCAAAATAAACGATGACTACGCGCTGTTCTAGGAGGGGAGAAGAGGTATGCATATCAAAGACGATCATTATACAAGGCTTCTGCAAGGGCTGGCGTACGCGGTCATTATTATCGGCTCCCTGGCCTGCCTGATTCCGTTCCTGCTGATTATATCCGCCTCCCTGACGGCCAATGAGTCGATCATTAAGGATGGCTATCATCTGATCCCGGCACAGTTTTCGGTCGAGGGCTACAAAACGGTGTTCATCTTCCCGGATGAGGTGCTGCGGGCTTACGGGGTTACGCTGTTTACGACAGTGACGGGGACGCTGCTGGGGCTGTTTTTTATGACGATGGCCGGGTATGTGCTGGCCCGCAAGGATTTTAAATACCGTAATACGTTCTCCTTCTATATCTACTTCACAACGCTGTTTGGCGGGGGGCTGGTGCCCTGGTACATCATGATGACGAAATATCTGCATCTGACGGATTCGTACGGGGCGCTGATTTTTCCGGGGCTGATGACTCCGTTCCTGATTATTCTGATGAAAAACTTCATCCGTTCGGCGGTTCCCGAGGAGCTGTTCGAATCAGCCAAAATCGACGGGGCCGGCGATTTCCGGATCTACTGGCGCATTGTGCTTCAGCTGTCGATGCCCGGTATCGCTACAGTGGGTCTGTTCCTTGCTCTGGCGTACTGGAACGACTGGTTCTCCTCCTCACTGTTCATCAATGATCCGCATAAATATCAGCTGCAGTTCCATCTGTACAATGTCATCAACTCTGCGGCGTTTATCGCCAACATGGGCGCGGGCACCGGGGTCAGCCTGGGCAGTGACCTGCCGACGGAATCCACCAAGATGGCCATGGCCATTGTGGTCACCGGACCGATTCTGTTCCTGTACCCGTTCATCCAGCGGTATTTTGTAAAAGGCTTGACGATCGGGGCTGTAAAAGGTTAGAACCGAATAGTGGAGCACGCTCTTACGGGTGTGCCTGTTGTCCGGCTGACATAAAGGGAAGTTTTGCAAATCAGGAGAACAAAACTTTTAGGAGGGTTCATGATGACAAAGAAAGCAGGCCGAAGATCTCTGGTTACGCTTACAACTGCGGCGCTGGCCTTATCGCTCCTTGCAGGCTGCGGAGGCAACAACAATGGCGGTAACAGTGCAAACGGGGCAAACAGCGGAGAGGGCGGCAATGCGGGTACGCCTGCGGCAACAGAAAGCGCCAGTACAGCGGCCCCGGCAGAGACCGGTATCGATACGTCCAAGAAAGTGGAACTCCAGTTCTACATGCTCGGGGATGCGCCGAAGGATCTGCCGATCATCCAGGACGAAATCAATAAAATGGCGCAAGAGGAGCTGAACGCCACCGTCAAATTCAACTACACCAGCTGGACAGACTGGGATCAGAAGTATAAGCTGCTGCTGTCATCGGGGCAGGCGATTGATTTGATTTTTACAGCCGATTGGACTCAATACCAGTCGTATGCAAAACGCGGTGCCTTTCTGGCAATTGACGATCTTCTGCCTAAGGCTGCCCCTGAGCTGCAAAAGTTCGTCCCGGAATCAATGTGGGAGGATGTAAAGGTAGACGGCAAAATTTACACCGTGCCTGCTACTTATAAGGAGTACGTGACCAACGGTTTTGTGTACCGCGAGGATCTGCGCAAGAAATATAACCTGCCGGTGCCAAAGGATCTGGCCAGCTATGAGGCTTACATGGACGGCATTGTCGCGAACGAGCCCGATCTGATGCCTATGTCCCTGAACAGCGATATCGGCAATAATCTGCATTACATTTATACAGAGCTTAACAAAATGGTCGGCGCGCTCCCTTACGGCATGGGCGTAAAATATGAATCCCCGACCACCGTCTACTCCTACTGGGGCTCGGATGAGCAAAAAGAAGAGCTGAAAACGATGAAGCGCTGGGCGGACAAAGGCTTCATTCCTAAAAACGTGCTGAACATCAAGGATACGATGCAGGACCCGATTACGTCCGGCAAAGCGGCCAGCATGTTCGGGGATAACCCGACCCGCTATAACGATATGAAGATGAAGATCAGCACGACCCATCCCGAGTGGGAGCTGGCGTATTCCCCGTTCGGTCTGACTACCGGTTATGCTACGCCTGTGCATCCGATTCATAACGGTTTTGCGATTCCGAAGAGCAGCAAGAATCCGGAACGCGCGCTGGCCTTCTATGAAAAATTAGTACTCGACAAGCGCTACAACCTGCTGACGCAGTACGGTATTGAGGGCAAGAACTACACCGTTGAAAACGGCTATTACAAGCTGGTCGGAACCAGTACCAGCAACGGCTTCTCCCGCGAAGGAATGAACGGCTGGGCCTGGCGGAATCCGGAGTATATGCTGTTTGACCAGGGCTTCGACGGGGTGAAGGCGATCTTCGATGAGCTGGACAAAATCCAGAAGCCGGACCTGTTCCTTGGCTTTGCGGAAGACTATTCCTCCTACCAGGCGGAAAAAGCGGTGCTGGAGCAGGTTGAGAAGCAGTACCTCTTCCCGCTGCAGGCCGGGCTTGTAGAAGACATCGACAAGGGCCTGGATACCTTCCTGCAGAAGGCCAAACAGGCCGGTCTGGAAAAGATCCAGGCAGAGTGGACGAAGCAGTGGAATGCTTATGTGGCGGAGAAAGGTATTAAATAGTGGAGGATGCCCCGGAGGCCTATGGCTTTTGGGGCTTTTTTTGCCGCCGGGGGGAGTGAGAGCTTGTAGGGGCATTTTGGTGGTTACGCAACTCCAGGGAATGTTTGGACTTCCGGCCGCTGTTATATTTGGATTTCCTGATTTGAACCGCTTGCTGCGGTAGAAATCCAAATATAAAGGCGGACGCTCCCGCTCCTCCAGTTCCAAACTTCCCTTCCGCTGCTCCTCACCTTAATGGTGGATACAAGCTCTCTAAGACCGCAAGGCAGCAAAGCCCGTCAGCCAATAGCCTCCGGGGCAGGAGGAGGGGGTAGCAGGAAAAGCCAGCCTCTGGTTACTTGGAGGCTGACTTGGGGAGAGCTGGTGTGGCTGGGGATGAGGGAGCCTGGTTGGAGGTGGTATGAGATGCGTCAGAAATTGAGCAGAGGAGATAATGTTTGTAAGAGAAGGCGGGCAGCTCAAAGACAAACAGCTAATCTACGATTACTTTTGAGGACTGGCCCAAATCAGGTGTACCATGCCCTGCCAGTGGCTCTCTACCTTGTTGATGGTGAGGCCCGACTCACGGACCAGACCTAAAATGTCACGCGTATGGTGGCAGCCGTAAATCCGGTAGAGCAGGGGATTCAGTGCCCGGAGGGCCAGGGAAAGAGCCGGGTTGGTACTGGTTCCATGCTCCATGAGCAGGATTTGTCCGCCCGGTCTGCACCAGCGGCTGAGGCGCTGCAGAACCGGCAGCGGGCGGACGTAACTGCAAAAGGATAAGGTGGACACGATGGTATCGAACGAATGCTCAGGGAAGCTTAGTTCCTCTATGTCTGAGCAGATAAAGGTGCTGTTAATCCGGTAGCGGGCTGCCGCCTGCCTGGCCTTCTCCAGCATCGCTCCGCTGAAGTCTGCTGCGGTAAGCTGTATGCTGGGAGGATAAAACGGGAAATTCGCACCAGTTCCTACCGCCAGCTCTAGGACTTCGCCCTTGGCGCAGCCTATGAGCTGCCGGCGCCAGCGTGTTTGCTGCGCATCTTCTCTGTGGTTATCGTACCGGACAGCCTGCTTGTCGAAGATCCGGATCAGCTTCTGCTTTTCCACCTGCCAGTCACCCCGTTCCAATGGTCTATCCATTTATTGTGCTGCAGGTTAACTTAAACGGCAATAATGTTCGTTACACTATAGCAGGCTTACGTCCAAGAGCTACCTTTAGGCGTTCTTGGCACGCCGGTAGTCACTCGGGGTCGTGCCGAAGCTGCGCTTGAACATCCGGTGCAGGTAAGAGCTGCTGGTGAAGCCGCAGCGTTCGGCAATGACGGTTACCGGCAGGTCGGTATTCTCCAGCAGGCTGCATACCTCGCGCATCCGTACCTCCAGGATTACATCAACGATGCTGTTCAGGGTCTGCTGCTTGTAGAGACGGCTGATATAGATCGGCGACATATCCAGCTCATCGGCGATCTGATTGAGGCTGAGATTCGGCTCCCGGTAGTTATCCTCAATTTTTTGATTAATCAGGCGGATCAGGTCATGCTGCTTGGCATTTTTTTTCTCGGACAGCTGTTCCCGCATCTCACTGAACAAGGCGGCAAAGGCAGCCTCCAGCTCGGTCACGGTTTCTATGGAATCCAAAGCAGGCAAAGCCGGTGTACCGTCGCATTGTATACGATTACGTTTCTGGACGGTGCTTATGATTTCTTTGATCGTCACACTAAGTCTCGATACGGCCAGCTGCACGGTATGGAAGGGATAGCCCTGCGTGTCACGGATAATGGAGCTGAAATGCTCCATAGCTTCCTCTACTTTGCCGCACATCAGCGCATCGGCGAGGCGCTTTTCTTTATCCGTCGGATAATGGTACGTATGATTCTGAAGCATACTTATGGACTGCGCACTGATTATACACCCGTGTCCATAAAACAGGCGGTGATTGGAGGCGTCTCTCACCTGCTTATAAAGCTGGTGCAGCTGCTGGGCATTCCGGTCGATATGGCTGTAGGTGAGCGTAAGGCTGATTTTCAGATAATCGGAACAGGCTTGCTGAAGCTGGCGCAGGAGCGTCTCAATCAGTCCGGTATCGGTGTATTCACTCGGATCAATGATGTTCAGGAGCACTAGGATGCCGTCATCGTTCATATCCACAGTTTCGACCCGGTAGGTCTGGCCGCAGATTTCCGAGGCGATGTTCATAATCGCAAATTTGTAAGCGAGCAGGTAGGAGGAGCGTTCATCCCTTAATTCCCTGTAATTATCAATCCGCAGCAGAATCAGCCGGTAATCGTCATTAAAAGTGAAATGGATGCCGAGCTGTCTCAGCTTCTCCATTTGCTGAATCGACTGCAGCGGCTTCAGGCCGAGAACGAGATCGCGCATTGTATTTTGCCTGATCGTGAACATGCTGTCCCTTTTTTCAGATTCCAGAATATTCATCTCTTTAACAATCCGGCTGATCGGCAGATACAGCGTTCTGGAGGTAATCCAGGATAAACCGACTCCGCCGACGAGGATCAGGACCGCAATAAGCAAGGTGGCGTTACGAATGCTGTCCGTCTGCCTGGTGATGACGTCATAAGGCGTGATCCGGACATACTGCCAGCTTAAATCATCAGGTGCAGTATAAGAGATCAGTGAGCTGACACCCGCAAAGCTGCCGATAAAATAACCCTCAGTATCCCCCTTGATCCTCTGGTTCACCCAGAGCGTTTCTTCAGGATTCAGCTCCTGCTGCTCCAGACTGTTGCCGGACAAAAAAGCCCCGTTATCAGACAGAATGAAGGTAGCGCTTTCAGAATTCACTGGTGTATTGATCTCTTTGTTGATCCAGGGCGCAGATATGTTGACTATCACTGCCGAATTAATCGCCCGGTCCCAGCCGATGGCATCATAACACAAAAAAGTATACGCCCGGACCAGGTCATTCTCCTTGGCACCGTTGGAGTAGACACGGGGAATCGGTGTGAACGGCTTATATTCCTCGTAATGGTTCATGATATCAAGGATACCCTTATCCACCAGCTCCCGCTCGGTAAACACACCGTTCTGGCCGTGGGAGGAGGCGATATAGAGTCTGGCGCTTTTCGGATTGTATACATAGATAGACTCGATGTAAGGCATGGAGCTTAAATAATTCCCGAGCTCGGACATGGCGGCTGTGATGTCGTAGATGTCGGGCTTGTCGTAGAGAACGATTTTGGAAATGGTGCTGTTGCGGTAGATTTGAAAAGAAAGCGATTGGGCTGCCTCGTTCATGTTCACAACCTCTTTGCTGGTCTGGGTTAGATTGCTGAGGTCGGAACGGAAGGCCTGGGTCTTTTCGACGCCGATGTAATAGTTGTAATAAATAATGGTGGAGGCAAGGAAGGTTAAGGATACGCAAAGCGTCATGCTGACCAATATCCGGCTGTACAACGCTCTCCGGTTGCCGAGCTTGTTCAGTCTCATTGTCATCCCCCTGAATTCATTCTGTGTGCCGGCAGTTATACCTGCGTCTGTATTGTTCACAGTATAAGTATAAGCTTCACACGGTGAACAGAACAGTGCAGCAAGCTGACAACAATGCACAAACCGGAATTCCGGGGGAGTGAACAAATGTGATATTCCTGTACAAAAGCGACTATATAAGCTGAACTTAAGGATGAAGTCCGGATGGTGCTTAAGTGAACTCTATTTATACCGTAATCTGCATCAGCAGCGGCGTAACCTTGAATCCGTTGACCGGAGCCAGATCCTGCGAACAGGAGGAGAGGGCGACAATTACATCCGTCAGGGCCAGCAGAGCCACATAATCGCCGGGCTTCGAGAGCGGTTCTTCAATCACATAATCCAGGTTCTCGTCCAGCGCGTTGTTCATAAACCAGTTGATCGGATCAGGCAGCTCCCGGTTCCCCAGGCCATACTGCTGCAGTGCCTTCTGGAGGTTATCATGACAGTTCGGATGCTCCTCCAGCCCGAAATCCACTTTATAACGGTAATAATCACACGCCGGGAAAAAGAAATCATGCCGCCCCACCGTATCCCGGGTCAGCTGCATCAGCGGCTGCCGGCGGTTGCTGTACAGGCCGTCGCCGATCTTCAGGCGGATGCTGCTGAGCGAAGCGCGCATATGAACAGGGGAGACATGCTCATCCGGATCAGCGGCATTGTAGCAGACAAAATCACCGACCTGCTTGCCTTCCACGTCGATAATATAGAGCGTCTGGCCTTTGCGGACGAGTGCGCTTCTGCCTTCGTAGGCCGGGACAGGGATTTCTTCAATTAATGTTCTGTTGCTCATCTGATTCACCTGCTTAATCATTTATTCAATGAATACTGCGACAGCCCGGATGGGGGAGCCGGTGCCTTTGCGGATTTTGAGCGGGAGCCCGAAATAGAGGAAGCGCTTCTGCGCGATCAGGTCGAGGTTGCACAGGTTCTCGGTGTTGGTCAGCTTGTATTGTCGGCAGATCAGATGTCCGGCAAAGCTGGTGTCCAGCGGATTATCAATCGAAGGCGCATCTATGCCAATATTGACGACACCCTGCCGGGCCAGCCATTCAGCTGCCTCATAATCCAGTCCGGTGTAGCGGGTGAGCCATTCGTCTGTACCATACGCACGATTATAGTGACCGGTGTAGAGCAGTACGATGTCGCCTTTGTCGAGGTGGAGATAACCTTTGCTTAGGGCGAGCTCCAGATCACGCCGGGTAATATAGGCATCCGGTGAAATATGCGAGAGATCGAGACAGACAGCCGGGCCGTAAAAATACTCCAGCGGCATCTCGTCAATCGTCGCCCCCTGCGGGTCATATTCATAGACGGCGTCGCTGTGTGTCGGTCCATGCTCGTTGATAATCAGGTTATTCGTAGCAAAAGCAAAGCCGAGCTTCTGTATGCTCTCCTCATGGCTCATATTCGGGAAGATCATCGTCTTCTGATGCGGTGGAAACACCGGCATCCCCTGATAGATTTCCTGGGACAGATCAATTACCTGGATTCCCATGGAAGAGGCCTCCTTTTGTTGTTATGGCAAAAGCAATGAGCCTGACCGGCCGGTTCCGGCGGGTAAGCGCTGCTTGAGCAGAGATGGGAACAGCGGAAAGTGCCAGTGCCTGTCAGGCCAGCGGCGGCAATATCGTGAAGGCATCTGCATCGATCAGGCCGATGTCAGTGATTTTCCATGCCGGGCTGGTGACGAGGGAGAGGAAGGAGAGGTGCATGAACGGCACATGCAGTGTACAGCCCAGCTCCTCGCGGGCCAGCCGGTGCAGCTCGGTGATTCGCGCGCTCATTTCTTTGCCGGTCAGCTCGTCGGTCATCAGGCCTCCGATCCGCAGCGGCAGGTCACCGACCACCTTGCCGCCCTCAATCATCGCAATTCCGCCGTCCATGGCAATAACCCGGTTGACGGCTGTTACCATATCGGCGTAATTGGTGCCGGTGACAATGATGTTGTGGGTGTCATGGGCCACACTTTCGGCGATGGCACCCGCCTTAAGCTTCATGCCGCGGACAAAGGTTTTGCCGATTTTGCCGCTGCGGCCGTGCCGCTCGACGACGAGCAGGGGCAGGAGGTCATTTTCGACCGAGGGCTGGACGACACCGTCTATGACTTGGGCGGTGTAGATGCCGGCTCCGGTCAGATTCTGATCCGGGATCACCTCGATAGCGCGGACCCGGACGCTGCCGTGGGCTCCGCCGGAGGAGAGCTGCAGGTCTGTAAGCTTGACCGGCTTCCGCTTGACCGATTTTTTGACGGATTCAGGGTAGATATAGGACGGAATGTCACGGGTCAGCTCACCGTTCTCGGCCAGCTTGACTCCGCCGATATAGACCTGGGCAATGGTCATCTGCGCCAGGTCGCTGATGACGGCGATATCGGCTTTTTTGCCGGGAGCAAGCAGTCCGATATCCTGAAAGCCGAAATGGGTGGCCGGATTAATCGTCACCATCTGGATAGCTTCAACCGGATCGATGCCCACCGCGATTGTCCGGCGGACAATGTCATTCATATGCCCGTATTTCAGCAGGTCCTCAGGGACCATATCGTCGGAGACGAGGATTGCTCGCCGGGAGTCCATTCCTTCCTCGGTTATGGCGCGGATGCATTCAGCCATGTTGCGCTGTGAGGAGCCTTCACGCATGAACACGCTGACCCCGTAGCGCAGCTTCTCCATCATTTCTTCTTTGGTGGTTGTCTCGTGGCAGGAGACATGGCCGCCGCCGCAGATGATATGGGCCGCCAGCTCGGGACCTGACAGACCGGGGGCGTTGCCTTCAATGGTTTTGCCGATGGACTTGGCGTAAGAGACAGAAGCCAGCAGATCATCTATCAGATAAGGCGCGTTGTTATACACCGGATGGACATTGCTGAAGCCCTGCAGCTCACCGATGCCCTGCACGTAATCATCGTTCAGCAGGTCCTGCATATCTTTGGAGGTAATATCTGCGCCTGCTGTTTCCAGACCCGGCACATCGGGAGTAAGACAAGGGACAGTGAACAGGACACGGTTAGGCAGTGTGCGGGCCTCATCGATCATCGCCTTCATGCCGGGCACGCCCAGCACGTTGCCGATTTCATGCGGGTCAGCTACCAGGGTGGTTGTTCCTGTAGGAATGGACAGCTTCGAAAATTCCGTAACCGTCAGCATCGCGCTCTCAAAATGCATGTGGGAATCGATGAAGCCCGGGCTGATAAATTTGCCGCTCACATCCTCGACGACAGTTGCCGGGCCGATCAGCTTATCGGCTGTGCCGACTAGCAGGATACGGTCCCCTTTGACGGCAACATCGCCGGGATAGATTTCACGGGTAATCACATTAATAATATAGCCGCCCTTCAGCACCAGGTCGGCATAAGTGCTGCCGGAGAGAAGTACATCAATCATCCGCCGGCGGTGGATGGCATCTTTTAACTCAGTAGTGATCATCTCTTATACACCTCCTGGCTTGGCGCAATCTATACTGTCCACGATTCCGACAATCGCGGCATCAACCGGGGCATTCGGATACTGTGCTGCTCTTGAGGCAACGCTGCCCACCGCATAAAGGATCGTTTCGCCGATCCCCGCGCCTACTGTATCAACCGCAATGATTGGCTGACCAGCAGGTGTCCGGTCGGGTAGCACTGGCTGAACGATCAGCAGCTTGGCGCCGATGAGATTGTCATCTTTTCTCGTTGCAACAACATGCCCCGTAATGATTCCCAGCTTCATGTGATTGTCACCTCGTATGCTTGATGGTTGAATCTAAAGGATAATCTCAATGCCGTATTGCCTGGCAAGGTCCGCGGCCAGCGGAGTGATTACTGCCGGTGCTGCGGCATGGATGGACGTCCGGCCGAGCTTTACTGCGTCCTGAATGTCCTCAGCGGTCAGTACCTGCTTGTGCAGCCGTGACTGTGCAGAGGTTATCCAATGGTCCACCTGATCCGGCTCAAGCAGTGTGATACCGAAGCCTTCAATAGCTTCCAGCTTGTGCTTCATGGCTGCCTTCAGCCCGGGAGGGGCATGAAGCAGGCCTTGCTCCCCCCAGCGGTAATGGCCCGGCTCGGCCCCCAAAGTCAGTGCCCCGGCAGGCTTGCCGGCACAGATAAACCGGATTATCAGCTCCACGTAAGGATCACCGGCATCCAGCATGGATAAGCGGGATAGCAGAGGAAGCGAGAGAACCGGAATGAACAGAAGATCAGCGGCCTCCGGTGCGAGTGAGTGGAGCGCTGCGGAGGTGGTGATATCGTCGATCCCTGTTTTAGCCGCCAGCTGCCGAGCTGTGTGATTCTTGAGGAGCTGCTCATCTGCTGCAAGCTTCAGCCTCAATCCGGAACGGTTCAGCTGCCGGATGGCGGTATAGCCTTCCTCCATGCCGATGAAGTGGCCGGCCAGCAGAACGAGGACCCGGGGGAAGTCCTTATTCAGCTCATCTTCTCTGGACCGGTAGGCCAGGCTGAGCAGGGTATTGGCCGCAACCGTACTATGCCGGCTGTCCACGGCCTTGATTATTCAATGCCCTTGGACAGAAGGGCACGTTCAACTTCGCTGTGCGGGCGCGGAATAACATGCACCGACACCAGCTCCCCGACACGCTTGGCTGCGGCTGCTCCTGCATCAGTGGCCGCCTTTACTGCACCGACATCTCCCCGGACCATGACGGTTACGAGACCGAAGCCGATTTTTTCGTAGCCGCAAATCTCTACGTTAGCTGCCTTGACCATAGCATCCGCAGCCTCGATTGCGCCTACCAGACCTTTTGTTTCGATCAAGCCGAGTGATTCTCCCATGTGAATAACCTCCGTTAATTTAAATTGAGGGGTAATAAAATCGCAGCTGTTACATTTGGTTAATCCGTTGAGTCAGATGAACTGTCTTCATCCTGTAGATCTGAAGCTTTGTCAGTTCCGGCCGCCTGGTCCGGTTTAGCGGAGCCTGCATCAGACGGCTGCGGAGGTGCGGCAGCGGCCGCAGCAGTTACAGGAGAAGTGGCTGCAGAAGTATCCATAACAGATGCAGTGGAAGTGGAGGTGCCGTCAGCAGCCGGGACAGCGGTACCCTCCGGCAGCAGATAGCTGCCCAATATTTTGCCGGTCACATCACTGTGCGCCTTGGCAATGACATGGGCGGATACGACGGTTCCTATCCGCTGCGCCTCCGCTTTGCCGGCTTCAACGGATGAGGTTACGGCAGCAACATCACCGCTGAAATGCAGGGTGACGCCCAGCGAGCCGCCGACTCCGATGACCCTCTCAACTGCTACGAGCTGCACATTCGCTGCTTTGAGTGCGGCATCTGCCGCCGAAACGGCGGTGGTGAAACCCAGCGTCTCGATTAAACCAAGTGCTTGCATACAGGGTGCCTCCTTGTTCTTTGATCCGCTGTGCGGCAGCGGTTAAGCTCAACGGTGCGGAGCGGATAAGCCGGCAAGCCCCGGAGCAGCAGCGGCCATCTGCCCGGCGGTACCGGTGAGGATGCAGTAGCTTCGTTCCGCGCTCAGGCGCAGGCCTGAGCCTGGGTTACGGTGCAGCCACTGCTCCGCGATGCCGATGCTGTTCCAGCGGGAAGAACCGGCTACGACGGCAACGGCTTCCTGCGGTCCGCCGCCAAAGTAGCGGCGCAGCAGCCGGCCGGGCTCCCGGCTGATCCAGACCCGGACGGCAATGCCTGAGCCGTCCTGCATCCGCGCGGTGAGCTGCTTAAGCTTATCAGCGATCACACGGTGATCTGAGCCGAACAGCTTGAGCTCAAAGCCGCCGCCGTCTGTGCTCCAGCTGATATCGGCCTCCAGGCCGGAATCCTGCGGGAGCAGCTCTTCGGCGGCAAACAGCTGGCCGGGGTGGCAGTTCGGCGCGCTGATGACCCCGGCTGCGCTGTAATTCCGGCCCGGGCTGCCAAGCAGGGGCCGGAGCTCATCGCTAATGCGGGGGAACAGCCAGACCTCCATATCCGCCGCAGGGAGGCGGAGCGGTTCGAGCGGGTCCTGCGCTTCTGCCGCGACGGACGGTCGTGCATGGGGACTGCCATGGAGGCCGCTATCCTTCTGCTCCGGCCAGGATAAGGTTCGCTGCAGCAGGGGGGACAGGTAGTGCTCCGCGAATTGTTGTCCCGGTACCGGTGGTGCATCAACCGGTGTATGCACCGGAGGGGCGGGCTTTCCTGCTTGAGCTGCTGCAGCCAGGATAGACCCTGAGGCCGGCAGAGGCCTCTCAGCTCCAGCGGCTTTAGCCATGGCGGCGCCGCCAGGAGGCTGCTGCTGTACACTGCCGATAGCGGCATTTGCATCGGCGGCAATCGAGGCCAGCCGTTTAGCCGCCTGCTCCTTCTGGTAATTGGTCCGTTTAAGCGGGAGCGTCAGCCCCGGCTTGGGACAATTCCCGGGAGTAGAGCAGGTATGCGGGCAGTTATCTTTGCTGCCGGCAGTGCAGGCTACAGCAGAGGCAGCCGGACCTAGCGGAGCTGGTGGCACAGTGCGATTCCGCTTCAGCACCTCGGACACAACATCTTTCATAAAGCTTGACAAGGGTAATCACCTCCCTGATAACTTGAATGCTGACTGCAGGCTAGAGGAGCATTCTGGCGAGATCGGCATGCGGGCGCGGAATGACATTGGAGGATACGAGCTGCCCGCCTGTCTTCGGATAAGCGGCAATGCCGGCATCGACAGCAGCTGTTACTGCTGCTACATCACCTTCGACAATGACGGTAATGAGGCCTGAACCGACCCGCTTGAAGCCGGCCATCCGCACATTGGCGGCTTTGCACATGGCATCCAGCGCTTCCAGCGCCGGGGTCAGACCGCGTGTTTCAATCAAACCGATTGCTTGCATGATCCACCTCCTAAAAAGTTCTACAGACGTTATTTACTCCTGAGTATGAGTTGATGATTTGTCCATTCGGGTGAGGAGGGGGAGCGGTTGAGGCTGTTTGCTAATATTCTCCTGGATCGGTGGGTCCGCAGCATTTAGTTGGATTTCCGCCACTTAATTCTTCTGATTCTCTGCATTTCTAATCATTAGTTGGAAAATCCGCACTTATTTTAGAACGTAAGCCCCTTTGCGGACGAAACCGGCAGAATTAAGTGGCGTTTTTCCAACAAGATTCCTTTTTCCAGGCAGTTGGCCAATAATAGATGGCGATTTTCCACTTAGCTTAATCAGCCGCATAGGTAGAACCATCGTTTTAAAGCAGCTACCCACCAGCTAGCCAACAGCTACTCAGCAGTTATCCAACGCTACTTACCAGCTGTCCAAACGCTAGCCAACAGCTACTCAGCAGTTATCCAACGCTACTCGGCAGTTATCCAACTCTAGCCAACAGCTACTCATCAGCTACCCAAAAGCTACTCAGCAATTATCCGACGCTACTCAGCAGCTATTCAACGTTACCCAACAGCTACTCACCAGGCTATCCAACCTCACCCCAAAAAGCTTTGCCCTGCATAACTCACCCCTGCACCTCCCCAACTCCACACATCCCCTAACCTACACATAATCCGCCAGCCGGATCTCATCCTGGCCCGGGATGTGCGTTCTCCTGTACTGCTCCTTATGCGCGAGCGGGCAGGTGGCGTCGATGCCCATTTTGGCGGATACTCCGCGCAGATTGTGCGAGGGCTCGAGCGGCGAGCCTTTGGCACCCGGCACGATGAACAGGTCGAGATCGGCCTGCACCCGGGTGGCGATGGCCCATTCCACATCCAGCGGATCCAGCAGATTGACATCTTCATCGACCACTACCACATGCTTGAGATCCTTATCCCCGGCAAAAGCGGCCAGCAGCGCTGTCTTGCCGTCACCCTCTTGAACCTTGCGGATCTGGATGACGGCGTGATAGCGTCCGACACCTCCCATTGTGATGTGGACGGCCTTTACACCCGGGACGACCTGGCGGACGGAGCCGAGCAGGGCGACCTCCCGGGCAATAGCCATCGGCAGCTTCTCCTCATAGCTGGCCGGCAGGATCGTCTGCCATATAGGCTGGCTGCGGTGGGTAACGGCCGATATTTCGACCACCGGCTGCTCTGTCCGGGGTCCGTAGTAGCCGCCCAGCTCACCGAACGGCCCCTCCGGCTCGCGGATACCGGGCAGAATCCTGCCCTCAAATACAACCTCGGCTTCGGCCAGCACCTCCAGGTCTACCGTCCGGCAGCGGACGACTTCCAGCGGCTGGCCGAGCAGGGCGGAGGCCACCTCCAGCTTGTCGGTGTGGAACAGATGGGTGCTGATCTGCGAAGCCAGCACAACTGCCGGGACGACCCCGAACATGAACGCCACCTCCAGCGGCTCGCCGCGGGCCTCGAAATCCTTATATTGCTGAAACAGCTCCGGTGAGGAGATCAGGATGCCGGTCCGGTTCCCGTCCAGCAGCTGCATGCGCCGGATGGAGGTGTACCGCTTGCGGCCGTCTTCACCCTTAACGACCATAACGCCGGAGACGTAATAAGCGCCGCTGTCCTCTGCGTGATACGTGCATACCGGAAACAGCTCCTTCAGGCTGATCCGGCTGGTGATCACCTGCTCCTGCACCGGAGCCTGCTGCACCAGCCGGGTCGGCGTAGGCTGGACAATAGCCGCTACCAGCCCGGGCAGCAGCTCCTCCGGGGTCGTATCCATGCTGTCCGCGATCAGCTCCTTGGAGCCCCCGAGGCCGACAGCCATCGGTCCGTTGAAGCCTTTAACCTTCTCGAACAGCAGCGGCTGCTTACCTCGGACAGCCTTCACCACAGCTCCAAGCTCGAAGCGCGGGTCAACCTCACGGCGGATCCGCAGCAGCTGGCCGCCCGGCTCCCAGCGGTCAAGCAATTGCCTGATATTGACGGCAGCCATCAGTTTTCCCCCCATCTTTTCATCAGCTGATGCTCAATGCCGAACGCATCCAGCACTCTGGCATTCATAAAGTTCACCAGCTCCCAGATTTCGGTCGGGTGATTATAGAAGCCGGGGGAGGCGGGTACAATGTCCGCGCCTGCGCGGGCCAGCCTGAGCATATTCTCCAAATGGATCAGATGCAGCGGCGTCTCGCGCGGGACGATAACCAGCCGGCGCCGCTCCTTCAGTACGACGCTGGCGGCCCGGTTCAGCAGGGTATCACCCATGCCGTTCGCGATAGCCCCGAGCGTATTCATCGAACAGGGGATAATGACCATGCCGTCGGTTTTGAAGGACCCGCTGGCTACCGGAGCGAACAGGTCTGTGTTGGATAATACCGTTCCGTACTGTTCCAGCTCCTGCAGCTTAATGCCGCATTCGTACCCGAGTACATTCTCCCCGGCACCGGTGGCGATGATATAGGTTTCCACACCAAGCTGGTGCAGGCTGCGGATCAGGGAGTAACCGTAGATGGAGCCGCTGGCTCCTGTGATAGCCACTATAATTCTCATAAGCGGAATCTCCTTTGACCAAGGACAGGATATGGGGGGCTTGCTTGTGTAAATAACAAAAAGAAGCCGCTGAAATAGAGAGGGGTCTCTAATCAACGGCTTCCTGCAATCTGTAAACAGATATAGGGCTAACCTTAGTTAACATGCGGCGCATCAGGATAAATCGAAATGCAGCCTGACATTCTGTTTATTCATTTGGTTTCAGCTCTTAATAATACCGGCAGCCGTAAATCCGCAAGATAAATCCTGCATCATTGTTCAGCCCCGGTATCGCAGATAACAACGGTACAGGCCCAGGCTGTCTGGGGATCGTAATCCCTGAGTACGCCGGCAACCGGCAGCTCAAGCTCTTCGGCCAGCTTCTTCTGGATGCGCCGTTTGAATTCCTGATGCAGCGCAGCATCCACAGACTGCTTGAGCTCCGGATAATGCTCTTCCAGCGCGCGCAGGGCGGCAACCCGCTGATGCTTCACCAGAAACATGATCATCGTATCGTTGGCAGCCTCCAGACGGAGCTGATTTACCCCGACGCCGTACAGCTCCTTATGGACGTCATTATAACAGCGGGACAGCTTCTTCTTGTATTCATTGGAGGAGAGCAGCAGCGGGACATTCAAGAAAATCACTCTCCTGTAATGATATCTCACGCGAAATAATGCGTTTTAACGGACAAGCTTCATTTTTTCAATAAGTTAAACTCCATTATAGAGGAAAATCCCCCAAAGTAAGTGACTTATGTTACATTATATAACTTTGCTGCGGACACGGAAGGTCCGGGGCGAGAGGCCGACCTCTCTTTTGAACATATTGCAGAACTGTGCGTCATTCACGAACCCGGCTGTAGCAGATACCTCGGAAATATGCATCTGGGTATGCAGCAGGAGAGATTTGGCATAATGGATGCGTTTCAGTAAAAGATAACGGTGGGGCGATTCGCCAAAGCGCTCCTTAAATAAATGCCGGAACCGGTCGTAGCTGTACCCGGACATTTCCGCCAGCGACTGGACCGACAGCTTGTGCCGGTAATGCTCATCCATATAGTTGAGGACATACTGCATCTGGTCCTGTGCCGGGGACTGGAAGCCGGAGCCGCCCAGCAGCCGCTGCAGGTGTACCGTAATTTCGCTCATCTGCAAATTTAAAAGCTCAGAGAAGCCGTCACGCTTGCGCTTGAACTCCTCATTCATCCGCACCAGCGTCTGCAGCACCGTATGCTCCTTATCATCCTCAAATACGCCTGACAATGTGCTGATTGCCGGATTCTCGCAGTGAAAGCCGACGAACAGCACCTCGGAGCGGGGCTGGTGATTCTCGTCATGCTTGAAATTGGGCGGGATCAGCGCAAAAGAATGCGGACGGAAGTGATAGCTGCGCTGCCCTATGCTGCATGTGCCAAGCCCGTGAATGTAATAGACCAGCTCGAAGCATTCATGCTGATGGCGCGGGATGTGGGTGTCCGCTTCATGCTCTGCATTTACAATATATAGGACTCGATCCATGTTGATCCTCCAACTCTTTTTCATTTAGCCGAATCGTGCAAAAAAATGACCGAAAGTATATAAAAGTTTGCTGCTGTATTTGCTATGATCGTATCAATTAAACGAAAGATTCGCAACCTGACTGGCCATCTTGTTCGGGAATTGACCGTTTAATTGACGAAAAATCACAGATTTTATCATCAGATGTAAGCTATTCATTAATTTTCAGTTGTTTTATGGATTTGCATAAAATCTATTGCTGTATAACAACAGAACAAAACGTGTAATTGGGGAAGTCTGCCTTTTTTAAAGTGGTCCATCAATATCAAACAGGGGTGTGAACAGACAAAATGAAAAAGAATGTTCTTGCATTATTGCTGCTCATGGTAATGGTACTCGTCACTGCTTGCGGAAACAACACAGCTAACAACGGAAATGCGGCGGATGCCGGTAACGATGCAGCAAATAGCGGAAATGCCGGTTCCGGCGACAAGCTTAAGGTTGTGCTGCTGATCCCGGGAACGCTTGGAGATAAATCCTTCTTCGACGCTGCCAACAGCGGCCTGCAGAAAGTGCAGACAGAGCTTGGCGCGGAAACCAAAGTAATCGAGATGGGCACGGACAAGACGAAGTGGGAGCCTACTTTTAACGATATTGCCGCTGAGGACTGGGATGTTGTTATTTCAGGCGGATCAGAAATTACGGAAATGTTCAATATGACGGCAGAAGCGAATCCGGATAAAAAATTCATCAACTACGATACGGACATCGAGGAAGCACCTGCCAACATGTACAACATGTCTTACTCCACTAATGAAGTGTCTTTCCTGGCCGGCGCTGTTGCGGCACTTGCTACACAGTCCGATATGCCGAACGCCAACCCTGAGAACGTAATCGGTTTTGTCGGCGGTATGGATATTCCGGGCATCAATGCGTTCCTGGTCGGCTACATTCAGGGGGCTCAATATGTTGATCCCGATGTAAAAGTTGCTGTATCCTACGCGGGCGACTTCGTTAACCCGGCCAAAGGCAAGGAATTGTCGCTCATCCAGTACAACTCCGGTGTAGACGTAATCTTTAACGTAGCCGGCGGTACAGGCCTTGGTATCTTCGATGCTGCAAAAGAAAAAACAAAGTATGCAATTGGTGTCGATTCCGACCAGGCTATGCTGCTTAAAGATACAGACAGCGAGAAAGCCAACCTGATTGTCACCTCTGCGATCAAAAAGATCGACAGCGCCATTCTGGGCGCCGTAACCAAGCTTCAGGAAGGCACACTTGAAATGGGCAAACGCGACGTCCTCGGCTTCGTGGAAGACGGCGTAGGCATCGCCGAAAACGACATCTACACCAGCGTATTCCCGGCTGATCTGCAGGCCAAGGTCGAAGAAGTGAAGCAGAAGCTGATCAACAAGGAAATCACGGTAGACAACGCAATGGGCATGGAAACTTCAGAGGTTGAAGCGATCCGTAATGCTGTTAAGCCTTAATTAAATTAAACACTAACCGGTTCGCCGTATCTCCTGCAGTTGGGATTCCTTCAGCCAAGAAGAATTCCAGCTGCCTATTTTTGCAGAAAACCAGTCTAGTTGAAAGGCGTTGATAACCCGTGGAACACGCGCTGCTGGAAATGCGGGGAATAACCAAGGTATATCCGAATGGCGTCGTTGCCAACCATGATGTCCACTTTAGCCTGCGTGAAGGAGAGATTCATGCCATAGCCGGAGAGAACGGGGCGGGCAAATCGACCTTGATGAAGATCATGTTCGGGATGGAGGAGCCGAGTGAAGGCGACATCAGCATCCGCGGGGAAAAGGTGAAGCTGCAGTCTCCGCAGGATGCGATCGACCGTGGCATCGGCATGGTCCATCAGCATTTCATGCTGGTGCCTTCCTTTACGGTAGCCGAGAACATGGTGCTTGGCATGGAGCCGCGCAAAGGAGTGGGCTTCAACTACAATGAAGCAGTCCGCCTGACGGAAGAGACGGCGCGCAAGTACAATCTCGCTGTAAATCCCAAGGCAAAGGTTGAGGATCTTACCGTAGGAATGAAGCAGAAGGTAGAAATCCTGAAGGCGCTGGTGCGCGGGGCCAAAATCCTGATCCTGGACGAGCCGACTGCCGTACTGACTCCGCAGGAAACCGAGGAGCTGTTCGTGGAGCTGCAGCATCTGAAGGAGCAGGGACATACGATTGTGTTCATCTCCCACAAGCTGAAGGAAGTCAAAGCGATCTGCGACCGGATTACGATTATGCGCGGAGGCAGAAGCGAGGGGGTCTTCCAGACGAAGGACGTAACCGAGCAGGAGATTTCACGGCTGATGGTCGGCCGGGATGTCGTGCTGAAATACGATAAAGATAATGTACCTTTCGGCAAGCCGGTATTGTCAGTAGACAAACTGTCCGTCCATGACAGCCAGGGCAAGGCCTTGCTGGAAGAGGTCAGCTTTGCAGTCCGCGAGGGCCAGATCGTCGGGATTGCCGGGGTTGAAGGCAACGGCCAGAATCAGCTGGTCGAGGCGCTCACCGGCGGGCTGCACGCGGTATCGAGCAGCGGGTCGGTAAAGGTTAATGCTACAGATATTCTGGCCGCCGATATTCTCCGTATCCGCAGCCTGGGCGTCTCATATATCCCGGAGGACCGGATGCGCCAGGGGGCAGCCGGGGATGCCAGCATTTCCGATAATCTGATCTCCACCCGCTACCGTTCCAAGGACATGAATAAGGGTCCGCTGCTGAACGGCAAGCGGATCGCCGCACTGGCCGCCTCATTGGTGGAGGAATTTAAAGTGCGGTGCTCGGGCCCGCAGCAGCCGATCGGCATGCTGTCCGGAGGCAACATGCAGAAGGTGGTCGTAGCCAGGGAATGCTCCACCAGCCCGCAGCTGCTGATTGCCGAGCAGCCGACCCGGGGCGTGGATATCGGAGCGGCCCAGTTCATCCACCAGAAGCTGCTGGAGCTGCGCTCGGCAGGCAGCGGTATTGTACTCCTGTCAGCGGATCTGAACGAAATTCTGGAGCTGAGCGACAGTCTTCTTGTCATGTATGAAGGAGAGATCGTGGCCTACTTTGAGAATCCGTCCAAGGTAAGCGAAGAAGAGCTCGGATTATACATGCTGGGCATTAACCGGCAGGACAAGCAGCAGATCGGGAGGGCCGTAAACCATGTTTAAAGTCAAATATTTTGAGGTAATCCGGACGGCGGCGGTCATACTGATTGCGCTGGCCATCGCCTTTATTATTATTTCACTGGTCAGCGACCAGCCGCTCAAGACGATCGGTATTTTTCTGTGGGAGCCTATTTCCACCAAGGGGCATATCGGCAACGTGATTGAAATGGCGATTCCTCTGATGTTCACCGGTCTTGCCGTGTCCCTGCTGTTCCGGGCCAATATGTTCAATCTCGGGGCAGAAGGTATCTTCTATTTCTCTGGCGTAGTAGCTTCTGTACTGGCCATTCATCTGAGCCTGAACAGCTGGTTTCATCCGGTCGTAGCGATTGCGGCGGGCTCCATTGTCGGAGCGCTGCTGTCGGCGATTCCCGGTATTCTCAAGGCCAAGTGGAATGCCAATGAGCTAGTAACATCTTTGATGTTCAACAACATTTTGTTCGGAGTCGGACTCTATCTGCTTAATTATCATCTGCGTGATGCGAAGGCTTTTGCCAATGTATCCTACAAGTTTCAAGAGACAGCCCAGCTGAGCAAAATCTTCACCGGCACACGTATCCACACCGGACTGATTATTGTACTCGTGATGATCGTCCTGGCCCACCTGTTCCTGTACCGGACCAAATGGGGCTATGAGCTGCGGATGACCGGGGTGAACCGTGATTTTGCCCGTTACTCAGGAATGAAGACTGCGAAAGTAATTATTCTGGTCCATCTGATCGCCGGCTTTATCGCCGGGATGGGCGGTTCAGTGGAAGTGCTGGGAATGTACAACCGGTTTCAGTGGGCATCTCTGCCCGGGTATGGTCTTGACGGTGCGCTGGTAGCGATGCTGGCCAAAAACAACCCGCTGTCCGTTATCGGCTCAGCCCTGTTCCTGGCTTATATCCGCATCGGTGCCGATATGATGGCCCGTCTGTCGGATGTACCCTCCGAGATGATCTCGATCATCCAGGCGGTTATTATCCTGCTGATCTCCGCGGAGCAATTCCTGAAATTCTGGAAAAACCGGATGCTGCTGAAGGAGGCGAAAGCGAACGCATGAACAGTCTGCTGAACGTTATTTTTACGACGGACTTTGCCTTTTCGCTGCTGCGTGTAACCACGCCGATTCTGTTCGCCGCGCTGGGGGCGCTGATCTCCAACCGGGCCGGCATTATCAATATCGGGATGGAAGGGATCATGCTGGTGTCGGCCCTGGCCGGCGTCATTGTCAGCGCTTATACCCAGAGTGCGTGGGTTGGACTGCTTGGCGCAGTATTATCGGGAACGCTGATCGCAGGGATACTGGCCTTTTTCACCCTTAAATTCAAGACGCATATTATTCTCGGCGGGGTAGCGATCAACATGTTCGCCTCGGGCGGTACCGTATTCATCCTGTATCTGCTGAGCGGGGACAAGGGCTCCTCAACGTCGCTTGCGAGCAAGGTGCTGCCAAGTGTTCAGATTCCGCTGATCAAAGATATTCCCGTGCTTGGACCGATTCTGTCCGGTCACCACATTCTGACTTACGTCTCCATTCTGGCCGTACTGGCCGTGTATTATCTGCTGAACCGGACACCGCTTGGACTGCGTATCCGTTCAGTCGGCGAGAACCCGCATGCCGCCCAGTCGGTCGGGGTCAGTGTAGTCAAAATCCAATATACCGCGCTGCTGCTCAGCGGATTTTTTGCCAGCCTGGGCGGGGCTTACATGTCCATGGGTTATCTGTCGCTGTTCACGCGTGATATGATCGCCGGCCGTGGCTGGATCGCGATTGCCGCAGAATCCATGGGCCGCAGCACGACCATCGGAACGGCGCTGACTTCCCTGCTGTTCGGGGCGGCGGATGCATTGTCCAATGCGCTCCAGGTGCTGAAAATTCCGGCTGAGCTGATTGCTACGCTGCCTTATGTGGCCACTGTAATCGGTCTGCTGATCTATGCGGTCTCTGAGACCCGGAAGAAGAACAAGAAGGTTAAGAGTCCTGTAGCAAAGTAGCGGGGGGCTGCTAATATAATTGAACTTGGATCTTAGAATTAAGGGGGCAGTGGCGGAGGGGAATTTTGGAACTGGAGGAGCGGTAGCGACCGCCTTTGTCTGTGGATTTCAACCGCGAAAAGCCGGTTAAATCAAGAAATCTGCAGACAACAGCGGCCGGAAGTCCAAACATTCTCTGGAGTCACGCAAATCCCAAAATAGAAAAATACAAGTTCATTGACTGCTGAGAAAGACATAAGGGGGAGAACGACAATGCCAAGACCCATAATAATTGACTGTGATCCGGGGCACGATGACGCGATTGCGATACTGCTGGCGCTGGCCCATCCGGAGGAGCTGGAAATCCGGGGCATTACAACGGTAGGCGGCAACCAGATTCTTGATAAAATAACGGATAACGCCCTGAAGGTGCTGAGCTTTGTTAATGCGGATATCCCTGTTGCCAAAGGGGCAAAGGGACCGCTGTTCGGCAAGCTGGTGACGGGAGAGGAAGCACACGGGGAATCGGGTATGGACGGCCCGGTGCTGCCGGCCAGCAAGTTTAAGCCGGTGGATCAAGGCGCGGTAGAGTTCATGCTCGAAATTATCCGTGCGTCCGAGGAAAAGATTACACTGGTGCCGATGGCACCGTTAACCAATATTGCGCTGTTAATCACCGCTTACCCTGAGGTAAAGGACAAGATTAAGGAAATCTCGCTGATGGGCGGGGGGCTGGCTTACGGGAATGTGACCAGCACGGCTGAGTTCAATATTTTTGTAGACCCGGAAGCTGCGCGGATCGTTTATGAATCAGGTATTCCGATTGTGATGAGCGGTCTGGATGTGACGGATAAGGCGGCGATTTTTGAGGAGGAAATCCTTGAATTGAAGCAGAAGGGCCCTGTATCCGTAATGGTCGGGGAACTGCTGGATTTCTACTCGATCTATGGTAAAAAGATGGGCTATGTCGGCAACGCGCTGCATGATCCATGCGCCGTAGCCTGGCTGCTGCATCCGGAGCTGTTCGAGTCGGAGCATCTCTATGTGACGGTGGAAACGGAAGGCAAGCTGACCCGCGGCATGACCGTGGCTGACCGCAGAAAGAAGCCGGACCGCCAGCCGAACGTGCAGGTGCTGACCGGTGTTGACCGTGAGGCGTTCATGAAGCTGCTGTTCGATTCACTGGAACGGCTGGACCGGGAGCTGCTGGCGGCAGCCGGGGAAAACAGCTGATGGCCGGCTGGGAGAATCTGCAGGAGACAGTAAAGTTCGAGCTGCAGCAGCGGAATGAGGAAGGCTGCCGGACGGACGGAATCGCTGAGAAGCTGGCTGCTGCAGGAACCGATGAAGGCAGGCTGATGGAGGTCTACCGCGAACTTATGGAGCTTCAGGTAGCGGACGATTTCCCGTATCAGGAGCCTTCGGGACTTGAGGAAATTCGCGCTCTGCGGCCGGAGGGGCCGCGCAGACTTGCCCCTTCGTGGACGCCTGAGCAGTGGCGGGACAAGTTCCGCGGGGCGTGGCTCGGCAGAAGCATCGGCTGTGCGCTCGGCAAGCCGCTGGAGCATTGGGATTATCTGTACGGCAAGGACGGACGTCCGGGCTGGGAGAATATCGAGCTCTGGTTCCAGGGCGCAGATGCCTGGCCGATTAAAGGCTATACGCCAGATAACTCCAGGGCGGAAGCGGAGTACGGGCTGGGTCTTAGCGCCTGGTCCTTCACCAGTACCCGGGAGAAGATCAGCTTCATGGAGAGTGACGATGATCTCCGTTACACGGTCCTAGGGCTGCTGCTGCTGGAGCAAAAGGGACTGGACTGGGATGCCTGGGATATAGGCAAGCTGTGGCACGGGAACCTGACCTATGCGCAGGTGTGTACCGCGGAGACGCAGACGTACATGAATTTTGCGGCTGAAACCTCCCATATGCATAAGGAGAAGCCGGCTGACTGGCAGCAGCGTCTGGAACGGGTACGGATGCATCTTAATCCGTACCGCGAATGGATCGGTGCAGCGATCCGGGCAGACGGGCTGGCCTACGGCGCCGCCGGCCAGCCGGAGCTGGCTGCGGAGCTGGGCTGGCGCGATGCGTCGTTCTCCCATGTGAAGAACGGAATCTATGGCGAAATGTTCAATGCAGCCATGATCTCGGCCGCCTTCGCCGAGCAGGACAACGAGCGGATTCTGGAGATTGGACTCAGCGAGGTTCCGGCTAAAAGCCGGCTTGCCGAAGCGGTGCTCCAGGGAATCGAAATTGCCCGGTCGGCCAAGAGTGAACGCGAGCTGGTCAGCCGCATCTGGGACAAGTTCAGCCACTATGACCCGGTGCATACGGTTAATAATGCTGCGCTTGTTGCCGCGTCGCTGGTTTATGGCGGCAATGATTTCGAGAAGGCGGTGGTTACCTCCGTCTACGGCGGAATGGACACGGACTGCAACGGAGCTACAGTCGGCTCCATTATGGGGGCTAAGCTGGGTGCAAGCCAGCTGCCGGCAAGCTGGACGGACCCGCTGAACGATACGCTGTACGCGGATCTGCCGGGCTTCCATCCGATTACGATTTCGGCTTGTGCGGAGCGGAGCTACCAGGTATTTCGGAAGCTGCGCGGGGAGCCAGGACTGGTGTAAGCTGCCTTTATATTTATATAAATCTTATAAGAATCGCTCTTTGCGAGCAGGTGACGCTGTAGTGTCCCTTCCGGCAAAGAGCGTTTTTTTTATGGCCGGGCTGGCAGGCTGGCGCCTATCCCCGAATAAAATAACAACGGAAATATGTCACAGAAATATTGAACTATGTTAGCATAATCTATAGTTATTTGGTTGGGCAGTTAAGTGAAATTTGCTCACAGAATCAATGGGGGAGGGATGCGGTTCATGCTGAAGGCAATTATTGTGGATGATGAGCCATGGGTGCTGGAAGGGCTGCGGACAATGGTGGACTGGGCAAAGTACGGCTTCGAGCTGTGCGGTGAAGCCATGAATGGGCCGGATGCGCTGCGAATGATTGAGCGTTATCAGCCTGATCTTGTACTGACCGATATTAATATGCCGGTCTTAAGCGGGCTGGAGCTGATTTCAAGAGTAAATGGAACGATGGCAAGGCCGCCCCGGTTTATTATTTTGAGCGGATACGACGATTTCCAGTACGCCAGAACGGCCCTGCGCGAGCGCGTGGAGCAATATTTGCTCAAGCCGGTCGATGAGGAGGAACTGGAACTTCTCCTGAGCCAGCTCAGCCTTTTAATACAAAGTGAAATCGCTTCCAAGGATGAGCGCCAAAAAAAGCAGTCGCTCATTATCGGCGGCATGCTAAGCCGTCTGATTCTGGGGGAGAACGAGGAAGACTTACGCATGATGGCCGCTAACCTGATGAAGCTTACCGGAGATACAGAATTGCTGGGCATTCTGATGGAGCCGCCTGCAGCAGCGGCACATCTGGATGCGGTGGAATCTTTCTTCACACCGGAATTGGTGTACAACAGCTTCCAGGACAGTGCCGGGCGGACCGGTCTGCTGCTGCAGTCAGCAGGCCTCTCAAGGGAAAGTCTGAAGGACGGTGCCCGGCGGCTTCAGCTGGAGCTAACGGGGCTGCTGCAGCAGCCGGTAACGGTAATGGTCACTGACCGGATGACAGGTATTGATTCTCTAAAGGACATTTATCTGCAGCTGCTGGAAATGTGGAAGCTCAGGTTCGGCAAAGAGCAGGGCGGGGTGTTCTTCCATTGTGATTTCAAGAAATGCGGTACAGAGGCAAGCTGGGAGCAGACGGCTTTTGCCAAGCTGCCGGAAAAGGTAATGGCCGGTGATCCGGAGGGGATTGAATCTTGTGTACAGGATATCTTCATGTCCTATGCCCGGCAATTGTCTGCTGTGGAAGCTGTTCAGGCCGGCATAGCCCATCTGGAAATGACCCTGTGCCGGCTGGTGGCAGAGCATAACGGAGAACCCGGCACCATGATGAACGGGCACCAGGCAAAATACGGGAGTCTGGGAGAGCTCGGTGATTACTCCCGGTTAAGCCTTTATGTAAGCGGTCTCTGTAAAACGGCGGCGGATTATCTGGCACAGCTGCAGGAGGCAAATGAGGGTAACACCATCTATAATGTCATCCGGTATGTGGATCAGGAGTTCCGCAGCAAGCTGCAGCTTCAGGAGCTGGCCCGGCAGTTTCATATGAACCCGGCCTACCTGGGCCAGCTATTCCGCAAAGAGACCGGACGCAGCTTCAGCGAATATTTGAATGTTAAACGAATTGAAGCGGCCAAGGCGCTGCTGAAGCGGACGGAGCTGAAAATTTCCGATGTCGCTGCACAGGTCGGCTTCAGCAACACGGATTATTTTATCGATAAATTCAAGGGAATCACGGGTATTCTGCCCTCTGTCTACAAGAACTCTGACCACAGCAAGCAGCTCTAGGAAAGCCGGGTGCACAATCCATGCTCAAAAAAAGATTCCGCTTCACCAATATCGTCAACGACATTCCGCTCAATTATAAGTTTTACCTGATCTATATCGTCGGCGTGCTTCTGCCTATCATGATTATTAACCTGGTGTTACTGGGCCGGATTACAGATCTGATCAAGTCAAGGGAAGAGCAGAACCTGGAGATTTCCCTGGAACGGGCAAGGAAGGATATTCATGACTTCATCGAAGGCGGGGTTGCCGTCAGCTACACCCTGTCCACAGACAAGAACCTGTATGAAATGCTGGACCGGCCCTATAGGGATTCCATTGATTTTTACGGGGCCTATGATGAGGAGCTGCGTGACCGGCTGAACAGCTATATGCCTGTGAACAACCAGATTGAGCGGATTACGGTATTTACTGCCAACCAGTCCATTGTATCAGGGGGCAATTATCAGGCTATCAATGCGAAAATCCGGACAAGCGGCTGGTACAGGCAAGCTGAGTCTTCAAGCAACCAGGTGGTTGTAACCGCCTACCGGATTAGTGAGAACAGCAATACTAACTCGACCACACCGATGCTGAGCATCATTGATTGGATGGATCACTACAGTTCGTTTGGCACCTATGAAAAGCTGTCGCGGATCGATCTCGATCTCAGTGAAGTGTACGACATCATTGTCCGGGAAAAGGATTACCTCAGCCTATATCTTGTCAATGAGCAGAACCAGATCGTCATGTCAGAAGCAAGCGGCTATCAGCATGTAACGGATGAGCCTTACCCGCTGTTTACGCAGCCGGAGGACGGGGAACAGGAGGTGCATATCCTGCCTATCGGTACAGCCAACTATCTCAAGGGCTGGCGGATTATCGGCATTACGCAGGGGGAGCGGATTGCCCAGGCCGTTCTGGATATCCGGCTGTATGCAGCGGTGCTGGCGACCACTGTCACGCTGCTGACTTCGGCTTTTATCTATGTGATGCTGCGCTCCTACAATTACCGGGTGAAGCGGCTGGCCCGCCATATGCAGAAGGTGAGCAACGAGAAGTTCGAGCTGATCCGGATCGACGAGGGCCGTGATGAGATCGGCGGACTGATTCATAATTTCAACAGGATGACCTCGCGGATCAATTCGCTGATTAACGATGTGTACAAGCTGGAAATCCAGAGCAAGAACCTTGAGATGGAGCGGGTACAGGCTGAACTGAATTTTCTGCAGAGCCAGATGAATCCGCATTTCCTGTTCAATACGCTGAATGCCATTCTCGTGGTCTGCACCAAGAACAAATATGATGATGTGACGGATATTATCAAAAGCCTCTCCAAGCTGCTGCGCAGGCTGCTCCGGTCGAAGGAGGATCTGGTGTCGCTCCAGGAGGAAATGCAGTTTATCGAGATGTATCTGAAGATCGAGAAATTCAGATTCCGTGACAAATTCGATTACCAATTCGAAATAGAAGAGCAGGCGCTTGCTTACAAAATACCGAAGCTGAGCATGCAGCCTCTTGTCGAAAATGCCTGCAAGCACGGCCTTCAGGCCATAGAGGGCCTTGGTGTAATCCGGATAAAGGCGGGAGTCCGGGAAGACCGCCTGCAAATTACTATTTCAGACAACGGCAAGGGCATGGAGACGGCGAAGCTAAAGGAGCTGCTGAACAATATCCGCACTGAGGATTCCTCCAGCCTGAATATCGGAATGCGCAACGTATACCGCAGACTGGAGCTGTATTATGCCGATCAGGTGACCTTTGAGATGATAAGTACGCCGGATGAAGGGACAGCGGTTTCGTTCGGAATACCGCTGAAGCTGCTGGAGAGGATTCATTCGTCCGGAGGTGAGGGGAAGCAGTGAAAATGTATAAAGTGCTGTTAATTGACGATGAGCCAAGTGCCCTGGAAGCGATGCAGCTGTGGATTGACTGGCAGGCGCTCGGGTTTGAGATTGCCGGAACCTGCACCAACGGACAGGCGGGGCTGCAGCTGATCCGCGAGCTTGCGCCGGATCTGGTCATTACGGATGTGAATATGCCGCTGTTAAACGGCCTTGAGATGGTAGACGCCTGGCAGCAGACAGGAGGCAGAGACACCAAGTTTGCTATTCTCAGCGGCTACAGCGAGTTCGAGTATGCGCAGACTGCGATCCGGTTCGGCATTCATCACTATCTGCTGAAACCGCTTTTTCCGGAGGAGGCTGCAGAGGAGCTGCGGGAGATGTACCGGGAACTGGAGCGTGAGGAGCACAGCCGGAAGATGGGGAGGCTTGCAGCCATGGAGGAAACGGCTGCAGTCATCAAAGGACTGCTCTACGGTAAACCGGAGGGGACTTTATATGGCGGTTCAGCTGCTGCGCTGTCCGCCGGATTCAGCTGCTGGAATGTCCTTCTGATTCAGACTGATCCGCTGAACTATACCGAAGTCAGGGGGAAAGCGGCCGCCATGTCTGCCGGGGAAGCCGGGATGGTGCTGGCTGACCTTGAGGGATACACCTGTGCGGTTGTTTACGGAAGTACTGCGCCCGGGGAAGGGAACACAGCAGCTGCAAGGATTGCAGAGGAGCTGCGGCAGGCGTGTCCCGGCATCCGCTTGTTTATCGCGGCCGGGGACAGCGTACCGGAACTTAGCAGCATTGCCGGGAGCTATCTGAGGGCAAAGGAGGCCCTGCAGTATTGCTTCTACAGCGAACCTTCAGCCGGGCTGCTGATGTTCCATGATATCCGCGATACGCCCTTAAGCAGAGATTACGATCATATCCGGCTGGCAGATGTGCTGATCGGGTTTGTGAATACGCTGGATCTTCCCGGCTTCCGCCGGGAGGCTGAAGGTGCGGCATCAAGCTTCCGTGAGAAGCTGGTGTCTCCGGACACAGTAAAGAAATTCGTGATTCACCTGGTCTACAAAATGAGGGAGCTTGTCCCGGCTCCGGAAGCCGGGCAGCTGCAGAGGAAAGGTACAGAGCCGCCGGCGGATTTTAATTACCACATGCTTACACTTGGCGGACTTATGGAATATCTGCTGGCCTTTGCCGAGGAGGTGATCCGCCTTCTGCTGCAGGAGCGGGGCAACAGATCTCAGGATGTTGTCCGGGATATTAACCGGTATATTCAGGAGCACTACCGTGAGAGCCTGACGATTCAGAGGCTGGCGGAAATCTTTTACCTGCACCCCGTCTATCTGGGCCAGCTTCTGATCAAGAAGAACGGAATCGGCTTTAATGAACTGCTTCATAATCTGCGGATTGAGGAAGCGGCAAGGCTGCTGGAGGAGCGTACGCTTAAGCTGTCGGAAATTGCAGAAAGGGTGGGATATGCCAATTACGGACAGTTCCTGAAGCAGTTTGAGAAGAAAATGCACTTGTCCCCGAATGAATACCGGCAGGCAAAGTCCTAAAGTTTTTGGGGTTACACCTTTAATTCAGCTGTATTTAGAGCTAAGGATCACCTCTATAATTTATTAATGTAAGTGCTTACAAAAAAGCGTAACCAAAAATATGGAGGTGCTTTATGGGGGGCAAGTCAAAACGGACGTTCAAGGTTTCATTGATCACGCTGTTATCCCTGAGCTTTGCACTCGCCGGCTGCGGCGGCAATAACAACAGCAATACCAAGGATAATGCCAAGGCCGAAGAGAATGGTGCGGCACAAACCGCAGGAGCTGCGGACACAGGCGACAAAATTGAACCGTTCAATATCAGTGTATTTCTGGGTCAAGCCGGCCAGCAGCCGACACCGGACAACAAAATTTACAAGAAAATCAAAGATGAAACGGGCGCCAGCTTCAATTTCGAATTTTTGGCAGGCGACATTAACCAGAAGCTGGGCGTTATGATTGCCGGCCAGGATTATCCCGATATGATGACAGGGAATACGAAGCTGACTGCCGCGGGTGCCTATATTCCGCTCGAAGACCTGATTGAAGAGCATGCTCCGAATTTGAAAGCGCATTATGCGGATTACTGGAACATGATGAAGGATCCTAATGACGGACACATCTATATCCTGCCTAACTATGGGGTATACAACGGTAAAGTAAACAGCTCCTGGTATTCAGGCCCGGCTTTCTGGATCCAGAAGGCAGTGCTCAAGGAATTCGGCTATCCGCAGGTCAAGACACTGGATGAGTACTTTGACCTGATTGAGAAATACAAAGAGAAGTATCCAAAAATTGACGGCAGTCCGACCATCGGCTTCGAAATTCTGAATTATGACTGGAAAAACTGGGGACTGTTCAATGCGCCTCAGCACTTGATCGGACATCCGAATGACGGCGGGGTCGTGGTCAAAGACGGTGTAGCCGAGATTTTTGCAGACAAGGATTATGCCAAAAAATACTACCAGAAGCTTAATGAAATCAATCAAAAGGGTCTGATCGATAAAGAGACCTTTGTGCAGAACTACGACCAGTATATGGCGAAGCTGTCCAGCGGAACCGTTCTGGGTATGTTCGACCAGCACTGGAACTTCAATGCGGCCGAGGATTCCCTGACCACCCAGGGCAAAATCGAACGTACCTACGTGGGACTCCCGCTCGTATACGATAAGGCTACCAAAGACTATTACCGTGACCTTGCCGTTCTGAACCTTAATAACGGCTTCGGTATCAGTATCAACGCCAAAGATCCGGTGAAAATTATCAAGCTGCTCGACACCCTGATTCAGGAAGACTGGCAGAAGACCTTCTCATGGGGTATTGAGGGCGAGGATTATATCGTAGAGAACGGCAGATTCATGAGAACACAGGAACAGCGTGACAATGCGGCCGATGCTACCTGGCAGCTGGCCAATAAAGCCAAAGCCCTCTTTGACTTCCTGCCTAAGACGGAGGGAAGCTTCAGTGACGGCAACTCTACCGACGCGGCAGCACAGCCGGAAGAGTATAAAGCAGGGCTGAAGCCTTTTGATAAAGAAGTTCTTGATGCTTACGGCTTCGATACTTATGTGGACTTCTTCAGTGAGCCGCCTGCCAATCCGATCTACTATCCAGCCTGGTCCATTGATCTGATTGAAGGCTCCGATGCCAAGATAGCCAACACCAAATTAACTGAACTGCAGACCAAATTCCTGCCTAAAGCGATCCTGGCGAGTCCGGAAGAATTCGATTCTGTGTGGACCGATTATGTCGGAGAGATCAAGAAAGCCAATGTGAAGGCTTACGAAGACAAAATCAATGAGCAGATTAAATGGAGAATTGACAACTGGAGCAAGTAAATGAAGGCGCAGTGAACCAGCAGGCGGAGGGCCGTTCCGGCCTTCCGCCTGCTCCAATAAACGATGGAGCGGGGAGACAATTACTATGGCTGAGACCTTAGAAACAGAAATAGCCGTCCGGCATTCCAACCGCCGTAAAAAGAAGAAGCGGCCGGTTACCTGGTCGCTGATCAAAAGCCAGAATCAGCTGATCTGGATGTCAGTACCTTTAATGCTCTACATTATTCTTTTTGCCTATGTTCCCGTCTGGGGCTGGACCATGGCCTTTCAGAATTACCGGCCTGCCAAGTCCTTCAGTGAACAGGAATGGGTAGGCTTCAAGCAGTTCAAATTTCTGTTTACCGATGACAATTTCCTGCGTGTGCTGCGCAATACCTTGTCCATGGGGATTATTAACCTCGTGCTCGGATTTGTAACGGCGATTGTGCTGGCACTGCTGCTGAATGAAATCAAAAATGTGCTGTGGAAAAGAACGGTACAGACCATCTCTTATCTGCCGCATTTTCTGTCCTGGATTATCGTTACCGGCATTGTGGCGACCTCGCTGTCGATCAATGACGGGATTGTCAATATTGTGCTGATGAAGCTGCACCTGATCAAGGAGCCGATTCTGTGGCTCAGTGAAGGCAAGTACTTCTGGGGCATTGTCGGCGCCTCCCATGTGTGGAAGGAAGTCGGCTGGAATACGATTATTTATCTGGCGGCAATTGCGTCAATCGACCCTGCGCTGTATGAGGCTGCGGAAATCGACGGGGCAAGCCGTTACAGAAAAATGCAGTTTGTCACGCTGCCCGGAATCAAGGCAACCATCGTCATCCTGATGATTATGTCGATCGGGCATGTGCTGGAGGCAGGCTTTGAAGTTCAATATCTGCTCGGCAACGGGCTGGTTGTGGACTGGGCAGAAACGATTGATATTTTTGTACTGAAATACGGTCTCGCACAGGGCAACTATTCCCTCGCAACCGCGGGCGGTATTTTCAAAACGGTTGTCAGCGTAACACTGCTGCTTATGGCGAACGGCATTTCCAAGCGGCTTGGGGAAGAGAGGTTGTTATAAATGATGGATAACCGGCAGATTAGCCCTGGGCAGAAAACAGGCATGACGGTGAGAAGAAGCATCGGTAAAGGTAAGCTGGAGCCTGTGCTGTTCACCACCTTTAATACAGTGTTTATGATTTGTCTTGTAGTTGTCACCCTATATCCGTTCCTGAATACGATTGCCGTTTCGTTTAACGCGGGGAATGACACGATCCGCGGCGGCATTTACTTATGGCCGCGGGCCTGGACTTTCCAGAATTACAAGGCGATCTTTGCCTCCGGCACGATTTATGATGCTTTTCTGATTTCTGTAGCGCGGACGGTGCTGTCGACATTGCTGAATATCTTCCTGACGACGATGCTGGCCTACACGCTGAGCCGGCGGGAATATGTCTTCCGCCAGCCGATCACGGTGGTCTTCGTGCTGACGATGTATTTCAGCGCCGGTCTGATTCCGAGCTACTTTCTGATCAAGGATCTGAACCTGATTAACAGCTTCTGGGTTTATATTTTCCCGTCGATGATCAGCGCCTTTAATATGATTGTTATCCGGACTTATATCGGTACCATTCCTGAAAGTCTGATGGAGTCGGCGAGAATTGACGGAGCCGGGGACTTCAAAATCTTCATGCGGGTTGTATTCCCGCTGTGTAAACCGGTGCTTGCAACGATAGCGCTGTTTGTGGCGGTGGGTGCCTGGAACTCCTGGTTCGATGCCTTTATCTACACCTCCTCCCGGCAGCACCTGAGTACACTGCAGTACGAGCTGATGAAGCTCTTGTCCTCGACGATGAACTCCAACAGCAACCCGAACGTTGCGGCCGGGGTAGGGATGGACCAGGATTCAGCACGGGCGCTGGTCACACCGCTGTCGATCCGGGCCGCGATTACGGTAGTCGCCTCGGTGCCGATCCTGCTTGTATATCCGTTTATGCAGAAGTATTTTGTGGTTGGTCTGAATGTGGGGAGTGTTAAGGAGTAGGGGAACAGACGAAGGGGAGGGGGAGAGGCAGCAGCTCCCTGGAATTCAAGATTTACTCCTGAGTCATGTGTAATCCTAATCTTCAAGAGCTGTCTGATCAAGCTAAGTGGAAATCCGCCATCTATTTTCGGGCTAAACGCAGGAAAGTGAACATTAGAAATGATGATATGTGATGAAATTAAGTGGCGAAAATCCAACTAGCTGTTGAGACTCATGTGTTCGGTAAATTAGTTATCTTTATCGAGTAAAGAAAGGTTGTTAGCATGGAGATGAAGCGATCCCAAATAAAGTATACGAACCCGGTGCTGCCGGGTTTTTATCCTGATCCGAGCATTACCCGGGCGGGAGAGGACTATTATCTGGTCTGCAGCACCTTTGAATATTTCCCCGGCGTTCCGCTGTTTCACAGCCGGGACCTGATTCATTGGAAACAAATCGGCCACGTGCTGGACCGGATCAGCCAGCTTGACATCCGTAATTGCGGCAGCTCTGACGGGATTTATGCCCCGACCATCCGTTATCATGACGGAATGTTCTATATGATTACAACGGATGTGCGGGGACGGGGCAATTTCTACGTGACTGCCGCTGATCCGGCAGGGCCTTGGTCTGATCCGGTCTCAGTGCCGTTCGGCGGTATTGATCCATCGCTTATGTTCGATGAGGACGGCAAGGTCTATGTGACCGCCCAGCAGGGGGCAGGCTATGATTCTCATATCATCCAGTACGAGATTGATATTGCTACAGGAGCAGCGCTGACTGAACCTGTGGTGATCTGGACCGGCGACGGCGGTCCGTGGCTGGAAGGCCCGCATTTGTACAAGATTAACGGGATGTATTATATCATGGCTGCCTCCGGCGGTACCGCGAAGGAGCACCGTGAAATTATCGGCCGCAGCCACTCGCCGTACGGTCCGTTCGAGGAGCTGGCTGAGCCGATTCTGACCCACAGGGGTATAGAGCATCCGATCCAGTATCTGGGCCATGCCGATCTGATCGAAGGTCCGGACGGCGGATGGTGGGCAGTCTTTCTTGGTGTACGTCTTGGCGAAGACGGTTACGGGGTGCTTGGCCGGGAGACGTATCTTGCGCCGGTGAGCTGGAATGAGAACGGCTGGCCGATGATTGACAACAATGACGGTACCGTGGGACTGGAGATGTGTGTCTCTGAACGGTCTGATGTGCAGGGGAAGGGCACTGAGCGTTCGGACAGCAGCGTGAAAGAAGCTGTACAGGAAACCGGTCATACGAGCGGCCGGCATGAGTTCGACCAGAGTATGCTTCCGTATGATCTGGTCTTCCTGCGGAATCCGGCTGAACACAGCTGGTCGCTGGAGGAGCGTCCGGGCTGGCTGGCGCTGAGGGGCCAGCCGGCGGGACTCAGCGATGCCGGACAGACGGCCTTCATCGGCCGCAGGCAGCAGCAGATTAACTCGGAATGGAGCACGCTGCTTGAGCTGGAAGCTCAGGAGGACGGCGCGGAAGCCGGATTGTGCGTCAGAATGAATGAGCGGGCCCATTATGAGGTGGGAATGATCCGTAGGGACGGACTGCCTCTGGTGTTTGCGCGTCTTACGGTGCAGGGCCAGTCCCAGCTGGCGGCGGAGGTTCCGGTAAGCGGGTCCGCAGGCAGTGTTTATCTAAAAATTTCCGCGGATCACCAAGAGTACTGTCTGCTGTATTCCATGGACGGTGAGGCGTGGACTAGGCTGGCCGTAGGGCCGGCCTATGAGCTGTCGCCGCAGGCGGCAGAAGGAAATGCTTTTACCGGAGTAGTGGTTGGCATTTATGCTGCGGGCAACGGGCGGGAGCAGACGGAATTTGCTTATTTTGACTGGTTTGAGTGGAGGGCTTGAGCCGGGGAGTAATACGATCTGACTTTATTGTAGGAGGCTAGAACGATGGGGAAGAATAGCTTCAGCGGACCTGCGTTAAAGGACATGTTCGCTGATGATTTCAAAATCGGCGCAGCGGTAAACCCGCCGACGATCCGTTCCCAGGAGCAGCTGCTGGCGTATCATTTCAACAGTATCACTGCCGAAAATGAAATGAAGTTTGAGAGTGTACATCCGCAGGAGGAGGTATACACCTTTGATCAGGCGGACGGGCTGGCGGCTTTTGCCCGGAAGCACGGGCTGGCAATGCGCGGTCATACTCTGGTGTGGCATAACCAGACGAGCGATTGGCTGTTTACGGACGGAGCTGGCGCATCGGTAAGCAAGGAGCTTCTACTGGCGCGTTTGAAGTCGCATATCGATACAGTTGTCGGACGTTACCGGGGACAGATTTATGCCTGGGATGTGGTCAATGAGGTGATTGCCGATGAAGGACCGGAGCTGCTGCGGCCATCCAAGTGGCTGGAGATTGCCGGCCCCGAATTTATTGCCAAGGCATTTGAATATGCTCATGAGGCTGATCCGCAGGCCTTGCTGTTCTATAATGATTACAATGAATCGCATCCGCAGAAGCGCGATAAAATCTATACCCTGCTCAAGTCGCTGCTGGACCAGGGGGTGCTGGTCCACGGTGTCGGCCTGCAGGCGCACTGGAATCTGTACGATCCTGCGCTGGATGACATCCGGGCAGCGATCGAGAAGTACGCTTCGCTCGGGCTGCAGCTGCAGCTTACCGAGCTGGATATGTCCCTGTTCCGCTTCGACGATAAGCGGACGGACCTGACAAGCCCGCCGCCGGAGCTGCTTGAGCTCCAGGCGGAGCGGTATGACGGGGTATTCCGGCTGCTCCGGGAATACCGGCAGGTCATTTCGTCCGTCACCTTCTGGGGGGCGGCGGACGACTACACGTGGCTGGATAATTTCCCTGTCCGCGGACGTAAAAACTGGCCGTTCCTGTTCGATGAACAGCACAGGCCGAAGCCTGCGTTCGAGCGGCTTGCTGCGCTCAGCCGCTGAAGAATTAAACGGCGTACAGAAGGAAAGCGGAAAGTGCAGCCGCAAAATATGTTAAAGTAATTCATTTAGGACTATCACAAATTTTGAATTGATTATAGAAATGTCCCTTAAACCAGCTGTCTCCCTTTACAGGGGGACAGCTGGTTTTTAGTGTGCGCCCGGCATGGGCGATAACTTGGCGGTGAAAGTCCGCTACAGGCTTGGCAGTAGGAACTGTTAGCCAAGGGCAAGGGTGTCCGCCGCGAGGCGGAATCTGAAGGAAGCCGGAGGCAAACCCTCGGTCTGACGAACAGAAATCACATAGAAGGCATGCTGGGACGGACGAGCTTGCACTACAAAGCAAAGTCCAATACTGCCCGAATTCCAGGATGTAAATGTGGCAGATAGATGAGGGGAAAGTTATCGCTCTTACCCGGGGAGGTCTCACAGACGTCAAGTAGGGAAAAAAAAAAATCCGAACGACGGAGTAAAGCTTGCTGTG
>NZ_FNDX01000047.1 GCF_900099765.1 Paenibacillus typhae
TTTAGCAGTTCACGCAGAAGCTCGATCTCTAGATCTTTTTCGCCTAGGAGTTTAATCGCAGTGTCCATCTTGTCCTCTAACTCCTGAACACGTTTTGCATCTTCGATACGTTCGCTAACAGAGGGTGTTGCCTGCTCACCGAATCGTTCTTTGTAGAACTTCACCCAGTTCGCAATCGTGCTCGGAGAAACTGAATACTTACGGGCAAGGAAAGATATCTTTGTTCCATTAATCGCTTCTTGGGCAACTTTGATCCGTTGTTCGTCGTACAACTTATTGCTCTTCATGTTCCTCATCCCCTTCTCTATTAGTGTACCTTATGCATCTTGAGGACTCCAATTCGATTAGGGGGCTTGAGAGGATGACTGACAAAAAAGGAGGATGACAAATGATTAAGTCATTTAAATCAGATTTAAAAGCGAATCGCAAAAATCCACAAACGCTTATGGTCTTGTTTACTTATCGCTTTGGAAACTGGGTACACTATCAGGTTAAGAATAAGATTGTAAAAAAAACGCTATGGGGACTCTATAAAATGATGGACTTAGCTTTTGTTCGAATCCTATCTAATGGAGAATTACATGCACAGGCTAAGATCGGTGATTATCTTCATTTGCCGCATGGTTTAAATGGTATCGTTATTAGTCACAAAGCAGTTATCGGCAGTCATGCTACCATCTTTCATCAAGTAACTATCGGCGGCAGAAATAGCTTAGGTGAGCCAGTAATTGGAGACAGAGCCTTTATTGGAGTGGGAGCTAAGATACTCGGTCCTATCTTGATTGGTAACGATGCGAATATCGGCGCTATGTCAGTAGTTGTCAAGGATGTACCTGACAACGCATCAGCGATAGGAATCCCAGCACGAAACCTGTTGCGAGATGAACCTAAAAAAGAAAATACTAGATAGACGGAGGAATGACATGAGAAAAAGCTTAAATAAGGAGCAAATTTGAGGATCAAACTATGTTGAGATGGTTAAGGGGCATGACAAAGAAAAACCCCTTATTATATAAGGGGTTTTCTAGAGATTATACATATAGGACGGATGGGGTTCGAACCCATGACCCCTACCCTGTCAAGATAGTGCTCTCCCGCTGAGCTACCGTCCTGCAACGAAATTTATAATAACACAGGCTGTTAACTGATGGCAACAATTATTTTCTGAATGTAAATTAAGCATCGGGAATCCATGAGCTGGCGCGGGGGATATTGTGTTTTTTGAGACAGGGCCGGAAGGGGCGCACCAGCTGTATAATCATACGGAGGTTCTGTGCAGGAATTTTGATTTGCGTACCAATAACGGACTGGATGTAGCGGAATACCCTGATTCGGGTAAAAGCAATATTCTAATCTCGTTATGAGAAAAGAGCGCGACAGCTAAAAAGCGTCTGTTATATAATGGAAGCCGTTTAAGACCATGAAGATGACAAAGGTGGGCGGCCGGTGAAAGTTACGATACATAAGACAGGTATGGATGAATCTGTACTGAAGTATGTAGTGATTGCAGCAAGGCAGGATGGCAGGTGGATTATGGCCAGGCACCGTGAACGCACTACGTGGGAGTTTGCCGGCGGGCATATTGAGCCCAATGAACCGGCGGATGCTGCTGCGGGCAGGGAACTGTATGAAGAGACCGGTGCAGAGGAGTTCTCCTTGACTCCGGTCTGTGTGTATTCTGTAGCTCGTCAGGGAATGCCCGAGAGCTTCGGTAAGCTCTATCTGGCGGATGTCCAAAGCTTCGGGCAGATCCCGCAATATGAAATGGCTGAAATTAAAAGCTTTACAGAAATTCCGGAAGAAGTAACATACCCGCATATTGTACCTGCGCTTGTGGCTGAAGTGAAACGGTTTTTGCTGGAGATGCAGCCGGGCAGGACCGGAGCTGAATAAAGGTTCACCCGGACAGTGCCCCGGTTGGTAGATGAATGGGTCTCAGCGCTATGCCCGAATGTGTATTTTGCACATCTAACCTGCCCCGGTAATTTGCGCCTGAAGCCGCTCGGTCTCTTCCTCGATCCGCTGCAGATCAATCCGTTCAAACAGCAGGGTCAGGTCCTGAAGGGTCTGTCCGCAGGTACGGAAATGCTGTGCCAGCAGGGCTGCTCAAGAGAGAGGAAGGAGCGGATCCGGCCGCAGGAAAAAGGAATAAAAGGATTTAACAGGTTGGCCAGGTTGGCAATAATCTGCACCCTGTTGTACAGGGTATGGCTGCAGGCTGCGGGATTTTCCCTTAAGGTTGCCCAGGGCTCAGCGCGTCCTTGAACCGGCCAGCTTCAATAAGCTTTCCGGCCTTTGAATACGATTTATTAATCGTATCGCTCCATAGCGGATTTGCTTCTCCCTGGGGCACCCGGCCGTCGAACGCCTTATTAATGAAAGCTAGGGTCCGGTTGACGAAATTGCCGAAGGCTCCGAGCAGCTCGCTGTTATGGCTGTGGATAAATTCCCGCCAGGAAAAATCAGTGTCCCGCTTCTCGGGGCCGTTTGCTATGAGAAAATAGCGGAGAGAATCCGGCTGATACCGGCTGAGTATATCGGGAACCCAGACCGCCCAGTTCCGGCTGGTGGAGAATTTCTGGCCTTCCAGGGTCATGTATTCGCAGGCAAACAGCCGCTGCAGCTGAAGTCAAGTGTAAGTTTAATATCCCTCCTAAACGTCAAAGCTGGAAACAGCAGATCTGATTAGGAGGATAGAATCATATGCGAAAAGACAGTAAGACTTTTATTACAGGCCTCTGTACTGCTCTGCTGCTGGTGCTTACCGGTTGTACGGCTGTATATCAGGCACCGAAGACCGCCCCGATACACAGTATGACGGAACTGGGCGGCAACCTGGATCCCCTGGATCGGACGGTGTCGCCGGTGATGCGGGATGTGTATGACCGTTCCATTCCTGCTGAGGTGTACTCCGCTGATTGAACGTGCGTATAAACCGGCTTTTGGCGGACCGCATTTTCCCTATACAGATATTCAAAAATTCTGTATAATAATTCAACTGTCGTTTGACATAGGGAGGAGAGGCAGAGGATATGGCAGCGGAAATCGTACATGTAACAACAGAGGAACAGCTTCAGATGGGGCTGGACATCCGCAAAAAGGTATTCGTGGAGGAGCAGCAGGTTCCTGCGGAAGAGGAGATCGATGAATACGATGTAATCGGCGATCAGGTGCATCATCTGCTGGTTGTGGAAGACGGCGTTCCGGTAGCCGCAGGCAGACTGATTTACTATAAAGCGGGCTCTGCCAAGATGCAGCGGATCGCTGTCCATAAGGAATACCGGAGCAAGGGGTACGGCCGTGTCCTGCTGATGGCGCTTGAAGAGCGCGCCAGGGAGCTGGGCCTTGTGTTCTCGGTGCTGGACGCGCAGTGCCAGGCGGAAGATTTCTACGCCAAGCAGGGATACGAGGTCATCTCGGACGAGCCGTTCTATGATGCAGGCATTCTGCATGTCAGAATGCAGAAAAAGCTCTAGAGGCTGATGATACATACTTCTTTGCAGCGGAGGGAAATCTACCTGTGTGACATAGGGCGAATCCAAAATGCGAAGGAGAGAATCCGCAGTGATCAACAATGAACGCGAACGTTTTGTAGCGGCGCAGAGAAATGGTGACGGCGATCTGCTGAAGTTTCAGACTTCCTCTGGACGTGTACTCGATTATCAGCAGGCGCTGCAGGAGGTTCAGGCCGGTAGTATTGCCGGAGTGAACGTGTTCAAAGGGAAAGACGGCGAAATGTATATCCGCGGCGATGCGGACGGGGATCCTACGAATAATCTGGATCAGCTGCCGCAATTTTAAAGACATCAAAGGATAGGAAGACTGGACATGCGCTCTGACAAGCGAGTGTCCGGTCTTTTTTTTTTGGAATCCCCGCCAAGTACCTGAGTATCACCCGAAGTGTTAAAGCCGCTCTTTGATGGGCTGTTTGTCGTATAGTTCAATGGGAAATGGCGGATAATGTGGTTATTAAAACTGCCGGGGGAGGCTGCAGATGTTCTCGTTATTCCGTAAATCTAAATCGACCACCGGCAGGTCCCCGGCAACAGCCCAGGCTGACCGCTCTGAACCCGGAGCTTCGCTTGAGCAGCGGCTTGCCTGGTTCCAGGAGCGCCTGGACAACTGTGTCGATGCAGTGTTCAGAGCCTTCACGGGGGCTGGCGGGCAGCAGTACGCCCTGGTATTTCTGGGCGGGATTGTTGATCTGGAGCTGCTGCAGGAGGATTTGATCAACCCTATTGTAGGAGCAGGGGAAATGGATAGTCCGGCTAAGGGGCAGACTGTTGATTTCGGCCGTCTGCTGATTACCTCCTGCAATGTTACCGAGCAGTGCGGGGAGGCGCTGCAATATGTACTGGACGGCGCTGCGGTTCTGATTATAGCCGGTGAACCGCGGATGATCGGTTATCCCTACGCCAAATTTGAGAAACGCAGTATAACGGAAGCGCAGAATGAGGTGGTGATCCGCGGTTCCCGTGAAGCTTTTGTAGAGGAAGTCCGCACCAATGTTACGATGCTGCGCCGCCGTATCAGGAGCCCGGAGCTTAAGATTAAGAGCAGCTATATCGGGAAGCATACCCGTACGGAAGTGCTTGTCATTTATATGGAGGGCATCTGCAGGCCGGAGCTTGTGGAGGAGGTTCAGCACCGGCTGTCCAAAATTGAAATTGACGGTGTACTGGAGAGCAGCTATCTGGAGGAATTCATTGAGGATCACCCCTTCTCCCCGTTCCCGCAGATCCAGAATACAGAGCGGCCGGATACGGCTGCTGCTGCCCTGCTGGAAGGAAGGATTCTTATCCTGACCGACGGAACACCGATGGCGCTGATAGCACCGGTTACCTTTCCTGTCTTTTTCCAGTCACCTGAAGACTATTACCAGCGTTCCTATGCCTCCACCTGGATCCGCTGGGTCAGGGTGGTTTTCATGTTTGTTTCCCTGCTGGCGCCCTCCTTTTATATTGCGCTAACCACTTATCACCCGGAGATGATTCCTGCAAGTCTGCTGTTCAGTATTGCTGCGGCGCGCGAGCCGGTTCCATTCCCTGCACTTTTCGAAGCGTTTATTATGGAGATTGTCTTTGAGGGGCTAAGGGAAGCCAGCATCCGGATCCCTTCGGCAATCGGGCAGGCCGTCTCTATTCTGGGGACGCTTGTGATCGGGGAGGCGGCAGTCCGTGCAGGTATCGTCTCCTCGCCGATGGTTATTATCGTATCGCTGACAGGGATTTCGTCCTTTATTGTACCGAGTTACAGCCTGGGGCTGACGCTGCGGCTGATCCGCTTTCCGATCATGATCCTTTCGGGTAGCTTCGGTCTGCTTGGATTGTCAATCGGGATGTACCTGGTTCTGCTCCACCTGGTTGTATTATCCTCCTTCGGGGTGCCGTATCTGGCTCCGGTTGCACCGTTTAAATGGAAGGATATCAAGGATACCATTATCCGTGCGCCATGGAAGCTTATGAAGAACCGTCCTTCCGTTTACGGAATTGACCCGACAAGAAGGCTGAAGAGCCAATTATATGACAATGGGGATGAACAGGATTGAGCGGCTTTCCGGTATACAAAAGAATACTCCCTATGCTCCTGCTCTTAGTTATGCAGTCACTTGTGCTCACCGGCTGCTGGTCAAGAATCGAGATCAATGACCGGCTGCTGGTAGTGGCCATGTTCGTAGATGAGCTTGAGGAAGGCAAGGTACAGCTTACATTGGGCTATGCCAAGCCGAATCAAATCGCCTCCGGGGCAGGAGGAGAGTCGCCGGGCTCGTCAATGCCTTATGCCACCGTTAAAGGGGAAGGTCGGAATATTTCAGATGCTTACCGTAATATCCAGACCAATATCTCGCGTGAAATTTTTTGGGGACAGGTAAAAATCATTGTGTTGGGGGAGGAGTATGCCCGCACCGGATTGGAGCCGCTGTTGGATTTCGTAAACCGTAAATCTTCGATTCCGCTTAAAACCTACATTCTGGTGGCTAAAGGAAAAGCGGAGGAGATTTCCATGTTTCCTACCCAGATTGAAAAGTTCCCGAGTGAAATTTTCCGTGAGCTGGTCGCCCGCAAAAAAATTGTGGTCGGCAGTGTGAAGCATTTCATGATTGCCCGTGAATACGGAAGAGGTATGATCCTTGCTTATCTGAGCCCTAATCCGGACAAGACACAGGGCAATCAGATCAGGGTGCTCGGTTCTGCCCTGTTCCAGGATAACCGTATGATCGGCACTATGGATGTACAAAAGACCAGAGGGGCTATGTGGCTGCGGGGCAATATCAAGGATGCTGTCATAACCTTTCCATCTCCTACAGACAGGGGAAAGATCAGCCTGTTAGTGACCGGGGCTAAGTCAAAGTTAAGCCTTAAGCTTCAGGACGGCAAATTTCTGTATTCTCTGAAGCTCAGTGTTGAGAGTGTTATCGATTCCTCCGATTCATCACTGGCTTTGTCTGATCCGGATACGCTGCGGGAGCTTGAGAGCATGCTGGGCGAAGAAATAGAGTCGAGAATCCGCCAGGCTTTTAATGCTTCCCGCGAAGCAGGCAGCGATGCTTTTCAGCTTGGAGCGCATATTGCCTGGAATTATCCGGCAGAATGGAAGAAGGTAAGGGAGGATTGGAGCAGCGTATACAAGGAGCGGGCCAGGCTGGATATAGAGTCAAAAGCCGTAATCCGTCTGCTGGGCGCCCAGAAATAATAGCGGGAGGGATGTGCATGGCTGCAATCTTATTGCTGTTTCTGATGATCGTCCTATTTGAGGGTGTATACCTTAAAGTTAAAAAAAGAAAGCTGCGCACCTATATCATAGTATATGGAGTGATGCTGCTTGCCCTGGTGTATAACCTGGCCGCAGCCCTTCTGCCTGAAGCGCTGAATCCCAATCTGATTATCGAAGCCGTCCTGGGGAAATAAACGTTGGTAAGGAGAGTCTTGTGTGAAGCATGTATCCGCCTCGCAGTTCATAATGCTGCTGACGATTTACCTTTATTCAGAGAATGCCGCCTTTCTGATTTCCCCGATTTTCAAAACGGCCTCCTATAACACAGTGCTGTCCGTGCTGCTCGGGGGTGTTATGGGACTGATCATTATCCTGATTGGTACGGCTGTTGCGCGGAAGAATGAGCGGGAGTATTTTGCCGTGTTTGGCAAATATATTGTCGGTAAATGGGTACATATCCCGCTGATGCTGCTCCTTGCCGGATACCTGCTCCACCGGGCATCCATGAGTATGAGAAATATCGAAGACTTCCTGTTGGTTAATCATTTGCCTACGACGCCGCAGGCTGTAATTGCCATAATACTGGGAACAGCTGTTGCGCTGACTGTGCGTGCGGGGATACAGGCGATTGCGAGAATTGCGGAAGCGATCTTTTTTGTAAACCTGTTTCTGCTAATAGTCCTTACACCGCTTCTGCTTGGCATTGAGCTGCATATTCCGATGCTCCGGGCATTTGTGACGAATTTTGAATTGAACCGCACAGCGGCGGGGATGCTGCAGGCGACCCCCTGGTTCGGCGATGCATTTGTGGTTCTGTTTATCTTTCCTCATCTGAAGCATCGGATGAAAATCAGCCGGATGGTGGTGTGGGGGCTGGTCTTCTCCATGATCTTAATCATGTCTTATCTGGTTCCAAGCCTGCTTGCCTTCGGACCGGAGCTGGGCGGTAAAATGACCTATCCGGTAATGGAATATGTAAGAAGCATGCGCATTGCCGATTTCATCGAGACGCTGGACCCGTTTCTGACCATCCTCTATATCCCTGCAGTGATTCTAAAAATCAGTCTGTTAATCTATGCTGCAGTAATCAGTCTGGCCCGGCTGCTTGCGCTGCATGACTATAAGCCCCTCGCTTTCTCGGTGTCGGCAATCGTGGTGGGGTATTCCGTCCATTTTGTCAACAATACAGCTGAGCTGCTTCACTTCATGACGGTATACTGGCCAACCTATGCCATCTGTATGCAGCTGATTCCGGCAGTGTACTGGGTAGTGCTGAAGATCCGGGGGGAGAATATTGCTCTGCCGGAACCGAAAGACCGTTAGTGCTTACAACGGGTATACCACATGCTGCTCCATAAAGATCATCTCGGCCGTTTTGCCCTCGAACTCCGGCTTCTGGTCGCTGTAGTGCATCAGACTGATCAAGCTGCGTACATCCTGAGGCAAAGTCAGCAGGTCGCTTAATGCGGTATGAATGGTAGCCGGACCTGTCAGCTGGCATTCATGAAAGATTTTGCGGACACCCTGCCTGCGGACGAGCTTCAGGAGGAATTCCGGCTGAAAGATCATATCGGCACTGTAAAAAATATCCCCGTTGAGCAGCAGGGAATAGCTGTCTTTCCCGCGGATATGCGGTGTGCTGATCAGCTCCAGCGTTACCTCGGCTGAAAGGGTATGGGGGGTGGCGGGCTCCAGCGGCGTTACTTCAAACGCTTCATCCAATGAGCGGGGGGAAGCGGATTTCCCAGTGAGGCTTTTCCGGTAGCTCTCCCGGAGAGACTCTAGTAGCGGACCGGCTGCAAGCAGTGTCATTTTCCGGCCGGAGCCAGCATGCGTGAGCCTGGCGAGCTCAGGAAGACCGCCGGCATGATCACTATGGGTATGGGTAATCAAAACGGCATCGACCTCACGGAACGAACGTCCGGCTGCTTCCAGGGCCAGCGGTGCCGTCGTCCCGCAGTCAATCATCAGGTTATAACCCGGGCTGAGCAGCAGCCCGTTATTATTATAGTAGTTTGTGGCATGGGCATCACCGGTGCCGAGCATTTGCAGCTGTACGGTCATACTGAGTTCCTCCAATGATTATAGTGCTGCCGGGGCAGAAATGGCATTATCTAAATATAGTATTATTTTAACCGGGATAATGAAATTATTACCTGTTTCCTCCGCAACTTGTAGCTGTATATGTAGTATATATTAACAGCATGAATTATTTGGAGGGTCTCAAGGATGAGATGGAAAAAAATTGCTCTGTGCGTGGCTGTGTTTTCCCTGATGGGAGGCTCATTATTGTTCGCGGATTCTGTAAATCAAAAGCTTAGAGTCTGGAGTAATGGAAAGGAGATGGCCGACGGGGGATATCTGATTGACGGGAAGGCCTACATTCCGGCCAGGGAGGCCGGAGGTGTCGTCAGCTGGGACGGCTCAGGCAAGGTGACGATCCTCAAGCCGAATGTGCAGATCGTATTGTTCAACGGTGATAAGGTATTTGGCAATGTCAATGTGGGCAAGCTCAAGATCAAGGTGCTGACTCAGGTGGACAGCCTGACTGATGATATTGCGGCTGTAAAGGTCGCGATTACCGACCCTTCGGGCAACGTGAAAGATATTCAGTCCCAGGAGCTCGGCGGCTCGAAGAAGGAGGATTTCTGGTTCCCGACTTCAGAGTTCACCTATGACTTCAAGGATTCCGGAAAGTACCGTGTGGGCTTCTATATCAAGGCTTCCAAAGGCTCCGATTACGTTCTTGTGGCAGAGAAGGTAATTACGGCGCTGGATTAGGGTTTTTGGGCCATACGCAAATTGACCTGAACTTGCCATACGTGTTACGATACCTTAGCAGGATAATTCAATTAAAGTGAGGTATTTCAATGAGCGATCACAAACATGAGCATGGCCATGAACATGGTGAAGCATGCGGTTGCGGACATGATCACGACCATGAGCACGAGGAGTTTGTGCTGACCTTGACGAACGAGCAGGGCGAAGATGTAGAAATGGTGCTGGTGGAAACGTTCGACGTAGGCGAGAAGTTGTACGCGCTGCTGCTGGAACGCGAAAACCCTGAAGCAGACGGTATCATTCTGCGTATGGAAGAAGAGAACGAAGAAATGGTTCTTTACAACATTGAAGATGAAGCTGAATGGAAAGCTGTTGAAGAAGCTTACAACGAGCTGCTTGCCCAGCAAGAATAGATTTCAGTGCAGCTGAGGGCATGCCTGCCGGACAGGCAGCAGCGCTCCTTGCACAAAACCCCGATACTGGACAGTATCGGGGTTTTGTTTGCCTTGGAAGCTGCCCGTCAGGAGATCGGGTCAGCTTCTACAATAACTTTGACAAAGTTGATGCTGCGGTCTTCCGGTCCTTTGACCGGGAGGCCGATTTCGACATGGTCGATGATATAATCGATGTTGTCCTGGGTAATAACTTCACCAGGCAGCAAAATTGGAATTCCCGGCGGATAGACGTATATGAATTCAGCGATGATGTAGCCGGCGGATTCGCGGAACGGAACCAGCTGTGTATCTGCATAGAAAGCGTCGCGCGGAATCAGCGCAAGCTGCGGGATTTCCGGCACCTGTACCTTCAGCTCGTAAATTTCGCCCTTGCTGTAGTGTACGGCGGAGAGCACACGCAGCGCGGAAATCAGCTTATCTACGGTTTCCCGGGTATCTCCGGGGGTAATCAGGCAAAGAATATTATACATGTCGCTGAGTTCAACTTCGATGTTGTACTTCTGACGGAGCCAGTTCTCTGTCTCGTAGCCGGTAATGCCAAGGTGACGGACATGGATGTTCAGCTTGGTCGGATCGAGATTAAAGGTAGCTTCTGTTCCGAGAATCTCCTTGCCGAAGCTGTACAAGCCGTCGATATTATTAATGGCTTCCCGCGCGTAATTGGACAGCGCGATCGTCCGCTCAGCCATTTCATGGCCGTTAAGGGCCAGATTGCGTCTGGAGGTATCCAGGGACGCCAGCAGAATATAGGAAGTGGACGTTGTTGTCAGCATGCTGATGATCGTCTGAACCCGCTGCGGATTGACCAGGCCGGTCTTCGCGTTAAGATTCAGTACCGAGCTCTGCGTCATGGAGCCGCCCAGCTTGTGAACGCTGGTTGCTGCCATATCCGCACCGGCCTGCATGGCCGATACCGGCAGATCTTCATGAAAATGAATCAATACTCCATGCGCCTCGTCCACCAGTACAGGTACTCCGTAGCTGTGAGCCAGGTCCACGATCGAACGCAGGTCGGCAACTACGCCGAAGTAGGTGGGATTGATGACCAGAACGCCTTTGGCGTCAGGATGACGCTTTAATGCCTTTTCCAGCGAGCTGGTGGTTATACCGTGGTCTATCCCAAGATTCTCATCCTGAACAGGTGAGATAAAGACCGGCTTGGCTCCGGAGAAAATAATGGCCGACATCACGGATTTGTGAATGTTGCGGGGCACTATTATTTTGTCTCCTTCCGAGCAGACAGAGAGGATCATAGTCATGATGGCATTGCTCGTGCCTTGTACGCTAAAATAAGTGTAGTCGGCGCCGAAAGCCTGCGCAGCCAGCTTCTGAGCTTCCAGGATCACGCCCGTGGGCTGATGAAGATCATCAAGCGGTGCGATGTTGATCAAATCTATGGATAGCGCGTTATCGCCGATAAACTCACGGAATTCGGCATCCGTTCCTTGCCCCTTCTTATGCCCGGGAATATGAAATTGAACAGGGTTTCCGGCGGCATGCTTTTTGAGAGCGGTGAAGAGGGGAGTATCGTGTTGATTCATTTAATGCTGTCACAACCTTTCGCCAAAATTTATTTTTTTTTAACGCAAGCACCAGTATAACAAATCAATCACCATAATACTAGGATGTGATAAAATGACTGGCAAAGTTGCAGGCCGTGTGCATATTAATTTGGCTTCGCCGTTTATTCTGGAAATGTGGGTAATCATTTTTCTGGTCGAATTTGTAAAAGGCTCCCTGCTCGTTGCCCTGCTCCCGGTGTACATGGAGAATATTCTCGGCCTGTCGGTTACGGTGGTTGGCTTCTCCTTCGCGCTGCAGTATCTGGGGGATAATCTGTTCCGCAGCCCATTCGGCTGGGTCATGGAGCGGATCGGATACCGCTGGACGATGACAGGATCGCTGCTGCTGATTGTGCTTGCAGTGGGCATGATTATCTATGCCAAGAATGCGGCAGCGCTCTCGGTTGCCTGCCTGATTCTCGGCATCGGCACTTCCCCGCTCTGGCCGTGTACCATGACCGGCATAACCGAGCTTGCCGGCTCTACAGAGAGCGGCAGCAGCGGCGCGGCCATGGGTGCGGTCGAGATGGCTTCACTGGCTGGAACGGGCATCGGGCCCATCGTCGTCAATTTTATGATGGATCACGGGGGACAGAGCTACAGGACAGTATTCCTTGTCCTTATGGGCTGTGCCGCCGCTGTTGCCGCGGTCGCGCTGCTGCTGCCATCGAGAATTGCCGGCCATGCGCCGCGTGTGGTGCGCAGCATGGACGGTGAGGCCGGGGCAGCAGGCCGGCGGCCATTCCAGCCGCTGAAGAGCCTGAAGCGTACGCTGCTGCAGGTCAGAACCTCGCTGAAGGTTAGCAGGCTGCTGTTCCCGGCGCTGTTCCTGCAGGCTTTTGCGATCGGCCTGATGACGCCTGTAGTAACGCTCTTCGCCCGCAGTGAGCTGCATGTGACTCCGAACCAGTTCAGCCTGCTGCTGATTGCCGGAGGCGGCATTACGGTGCTTACGCTCATTCCGGCCGGCAAGCTGGTCGACCGGATCGGAACGACCGTGTTCCTGAACATCGGCTTTCTGCTTGCGGCCGCTTCACTGGCCTTTTTCTCACAGGTACGCTGGCTGCCGCTGGCTTTTGTCGCTGTGGCGCTTGTCGGCATCAGCTATGCGCTGATTCTGCCGGCCTGGAATGCCTTTGTGGCCAAGCAGGTGCCGGCTGGGGAACGCGGCACCGTATGGGGCCTGTTCCTGACCCTTCAGGGCTCGGGGATGGTTGCCGGCCCCGTGCTGTCAGGCAGGCTGTGGGATTCTGTCAGCCACAGCGCCCCCTTCCTGGCAAGCGCCGGTGTAATGGTGCTGCTGGCCGGGCTGCATCTGCTGATCGTCCGCCGGACCGGGCTTAAGCAGAGCGCAGGCTGATCCGGTATGCATTTACACGACAGCCACTATTAATTGAAGAGGCCCCGTTTATCCGGATCATGATATGTTCCGGATGAACGGGGCCTGATTGCGTGAGCGGCGAAGGAAAAAACAGTGACCGTTTGGGAATGTCGGGAAACGGGTAAAAATAGTCAATAAACCAAGTTACCGCTACATAAAATGAAGTATAAAATATCAGTAAGACGAACGAAAAAAAGGAATTGCTTTCAGGTGGAGGTCCGGCCGTCGGTTTTACTCTGTAAATACAGATGAAACTGCTTCAACAAAGCTGTTAGGGGGGAGTGCCGTGAACAAAAACGACGAGGTGGAGTACTGCAACCTGGAGCTGCGCTTTGACAGGCAGGATATCCAGAACCTGATCAAGGATTTGATCAAGGAAGGCTATTCCCTGTACTGGAGTGAGAATGAAACTGTATTTCTGATCTCGGTGCGCACCGGCCGCAAGCTGGTTAAGCTGCGTTTTCAGCAGATAAAGGACGGCTACAAGCTGGTCGGAGACTATATGATCCGCGATGCGCGGCTGTCCGGATGGATGGAGAAGCTGATCGGCGACATGCGGGGGCATGCGGTAGTCAAACGGTTCCGCGACCGGCAGATTATTATTGAGAACATTATGTTCGGCGAAGTGATACGGCTGGTGGAAATCTCCGGGTATCAGCAGCGTGTCTTGTACCAGAAAGGTCCGCTGCTTACCGACCAGGAGCTTACAAAGCTGTTTTATTCAGAAGAGGGCGAGGAGCGGATCCGGCAGCGCAGGGTGGAAGTGGACGAGGAGCTTGACCGGCTGAATGAAGCGATGCAGAGCGGGGACACTGCGCTGATGGAGGCATGCAGGGTGAAGCTGGCCGGTTTGTCCCGTGAACTGAATATGCTCGAATGGTAAAGAATCAGGGCATCCCGCTGGCGGGGTGCTCTTAATCTGTGCGGATATCCGGGATAAATAATACAGGACTTTTAAGACCAGAGCCGCATGGCTGCAGGCAAGAAACTGTCATTTCTGCATGCGCTGTTCAACTTGTGGACAGGGGTTCACTTCTGGCGGCAAAAACGTTAAAATAGTCATCGTGAGCAATTTCCTGATATTGAAGCGCTTTGTCAATGAAATTGATCTCTCTTTCGCAGGCCGGAACTTTGCTGTAGCTGACAAAGGGTGGTATTCTGATACTGCGAGAAATGGATTTCACAAAAATATAGGGTGCAAAGGGTGGAGAACCAGATGGCAAAACAACAAATCGGCGTTATTGGCTTGGCGGTAATGGGTAAAAATTTGGCTCTTAACATCGAGAGCAGAGGCTTTTCCGTATCGGTATATAACCGTTCCCCGGAGAAGACCAATGACCTGATCGCCGAAGCTGAAGGCAAAAACTTGGTAGGTACCTTCTCTGTAGAAGAGTTTGTACAATCCCTTGAAGTACCGCGCAAAATTCTGATCATGGTACAGGCCGGTAAAGCAACGGATGCTACCATTGAGCAGCTTCTGCCGTATCTGGATCAGGGCGATATCATTATCGACGGAGGTAACGCATACTTCCCTGATACTGTACGCCGCAGTAAAGAGCTTGAAGACAAAGGCTTCCGCTTCATCGGCACCGGTGTATCCGGCGGTGAAGAGGGTGCGCTTAAAGGTCCATCCATTATGCCGGGCGGACAGGAAAGCGCCTATAAGCTGGTTGAACCGATTCTTACGGCAATTTCCGCCAAAGTGGACGGAGAGCCTTGCTGTACATATATTGGACCGGACGGTGCCGGACACTATGTCAAAATGGTGCACAACGGTATCGAGTACGGTGACATGCAGCTGATCTGCGAAGCCTACCAGCTTCTGAAGGACGTTCTTGGCCTGGATGCCAAGGAGCTGCACAGCATTTTCAAGGAGTGGAACAGCGGTGAGCTGGACAGCTACCTGATCGAGATCACTACAGATATCTTCGCCCAATACGATGAAGAGACCGGCAAGCCGATGGTTGACGTGATCCTCGATTCCGCCGGCCAAAAGGGAACAGGCAAATGGACAAGCCAGAGCTCGCTCGACCTGGGTGTGCCGCTGTCCATGATCACTGAGTCCGTATTCTCCCGCTTCCTGTCCGCCATGAAGGAAGAGCGTGTAGCAGCAAGCAAAGTGCTGAGCGGACCGGAAGTGGAGCCGTTCCAGGGCGACAAGGCCGAATTCATCGAGAACGTGCGCAAAGCACTGTTTGCCAGCAAAATCGTATCCTACGCGCAGGGCTTCGCACAGCTTCGTGTAGCTTCCGACGAATATGGCTGGGATCTGAAATACGGCAGCCTGGCCAAAATCTGGCGCGGCGGCTGCATTATCCGCTCCCGTTTCCTGCAGAACATCACCGATGCCTACGAAACCAATCCGGATCTGAAGAACCTGCTGCTTGATCCGTTCTTCAAGGACATCATGAGCTCTTACCAGGCTGCCTGGCGTAAAGTGGTATCCGCTGCTGTTGCACAAGGCGTACCTGTACCAGGCTTCTCCAGTGCTCTTGCCTACTATGACAGCTACCGCACAGAGCGTCTGCCTGCGAACCTGCTTCAGGCACAGCGCGACTACTTCGGTGCCCACACCTTCAAACGTGTGGATAAGGAAGGCGTCTTCCACCACAACTGGATTAACGAATAGTTCTGTAGCATGCTTGCAGGAAGAAGTCCGAATGGTTTCCCGGTTGCGGGAAGCCTTCGGGCTTTTTTTACATGGAGGATACGGGTATGGCATCACTCTGGCAGGAAGCAGGGGGAAGTGGATTGTGCAATCTTTTGGGCGTGTGTTATGATATGACAAATGTCGCGGTTGGAGGGTCGTTATGTCGGGGGATAGAGAACAACAGTGTTCATATAAGCCTGAACCGGGGAGAAATATCATTCTGGTCGGGATGATGGGCACAGGAAAGTCAACCGTAGGTGCAATGCTGGCCGAGGAGCTGGAGTATGAACTGGTAGATCTGGATCATGTTATCGTCGAAACTGAAGGCCGGAGCATTGCGGATATCTTTGCCGCAGACGGTGAGGCGTATTTCCGGAAGGCAGAGTCAGCTGCCCTGCAGCGGATGCTTGAGGGAGAACGCAGAATTATTTCAACAGGAGGCGGCGCGGTGCTTGCACCGGGGAACGCTGAGACTATGCTTGCCAAAGGGCTTGTTGTAGCACTGACAGCTACAGAAGAAGTTATTATTGCCCGTGTGAGCGGAGATGCGAACCGTCCGCTGCTCGCCGGCAACGCGCAGGATAGAGTCCGCGCCATTATGGAGGAGCGACGTGAGGCCTACCGGTTTGCGCATTGCACGGTCGATACATCGGAGCTGAGTGCGGCAGAAGTGTCACAGCATATTTTAATGCATTACCGCGGTTGAGCTTTTAAGTGTATTTGCAATGGGCTGTTTACGCCTCCTGCGTTTCGTTCCATTCCAGCATCCCGCCGCTTAGGTTAGAGGCTTGGATGCCGAATTGCTGCAGGTACTCGCACACACGCTGGCTGCGTGCACCGGAACGGCAGATGAAGATAATGCCGGTATCAGCGGGAAGCTCTCCGCTGTGCTGCGGAATCTGTCCCATTGGAATATGCCGGGCACCCGGAATCATTCCCGTTGCAACTTCGTCATCCTCGCGGACATCGATCAGAAGCAGGTCCTCACCTGCCGCAAGACGCTGGCGCAGCTCATCTGGTGTAACTTGTGGAATATCGTTCAAGGTTAAGACCCCTTTCTATTTGCAGAATATTGATATAATACCATAGCTTTGGACTACAGTGTCAAACGAGCACTACATATCCCTAATACTATGAATAAGGAGCGTTTAAATAATGGATGTTATTGTTAGGCCTACACCGACCCTGCAAGGAGAAATTGGAGCGCTGTCCTCCAAAAACTATACAACCCGCTACCTGCTGGTTGCGGCGCTGTCTGAAGGAGTAAGCACCATCTATCATCCTGCCCACAGTGAGGACAGTGATGCCATCCGCAGATGTATCGCTGATCTGGGCGCTGTCCTGACGGAAGACGATGAAAAAATCGTTGTACAGGGCTTCGGCAAGAGCCCGCGGGATGTGAAGGAGCTGAACGTGGGCAATGCAGGAGCGGTACTCCGCTTTCTGATGGCTGTGGCTGCGCTTAGCCCTGAGGTTACTTTTGTTAATACTTATCCTGATTCCCTGGGCAAGCGTCCGCATGATGATCTGATTAAGGCACTGGGCCAGCTAGGCGTTGATGTTGAGCATAATAACGGCAGGCTGCCTATTACCATCCGAGGGGGCAAGTCTGCCGGCGGACGGATTACTGTATCCGGTGCAGTCAGCTCCCAGTATCTCAGTGCGCTGCTGTTCCTGACACCGCTGCTTGAGGAGGACAGCGAGATTATCGTGCTGGATGACCTGAAATCCAAGGTCGTTGTTGGCCAGACCCTTGAGGTGCTGGAACAAGCGGGAATCGTAGTACATGCTGCAGATGACTACATGTCCTTTAAGGTGCCTGGCCGTCAGGCTTATGCCGCCAAGTCGTATACTGTACAGGGGGATTATCCTGGATCGGCTGCTGTGCTCGCGGCTGCGGCTGTAACGAAGTCTGATGTGAAGATCCACCGGCTGGCTGAGAGAAGCAAGCAGGGGGAGCGGGCTGTTGTGGATGTGCTGCAGATGATGGAAGTACCGCTGACCCATGAGAATGGTACTGTTCATGTCAAGGGCAACGGAATCCTGAAGGCTGTAGAATTCGACGGTGATGCAGCAACTGATGCTGTGCTGGCCATGGTGGCAGCCGCCGTATTCGCGGAAGGAACCTCACGCTTCTATAATGTAGAGAATCTGCGGTATAAGGAATGCGACCGTATTACCGACTACCTGGCCGAGCTGACACGCGCAGGCGCAAGGGTCGAGGAGCGGCGCGACGAGATCATCGTGCACGGTATGCCGGAAGGAGTAGAGGGCGGCGTAACCATCAACGCTCATTATGACCACCGTGTCATTATGGCCTTGACCGTAGTCGGCCTGCGCGCACGCCAGCCGCTGCTGATCAAGGACGCCCATCACGTCGCCAAGTCGTATCCGCAGTATTTTGACCACCTGCGTGAGCTTGGTGCTGATGTGGAATGGGTAAAGTAGGTTAGGTCAGATCACTTGCCGGCGAGTCGGAGCACGGCTGTCTTGAGCTAAGCTCCGGACATATGGGGCTGCTTTCAGCCTGTCTCTACTTGTTCTTGTGAAGGAACACTGCTGACCGCTGATCGGTAAAGCGAAGTTTTTTATGGATAAGGGGCACGTAATGCAGGCTGTGGCGGATACTGTTTATGGTTGCTGATGCTACATCCCTCACATGTGTCTTATGGCTCAGAAAGCTGCTGACTCTTTGTGTTATTCTTAGTGTCAGGACATTCTTATTGATGCTGATAAGAATGAATAGAATAAATTCAGTCAAAAATCATGCACAGGGAGGAATACTACGATGAGTTTTGAGAATCCAAGCCGTGAACAGATTGGAGATATTCTTGCATCAGCTGGCAATATCGCTGTTGTCGGCCTGTCAGACAAATCCGACCGTACTTCATACATGGTAGCTTACGCCATGCAAAGCCGGGGGTACCGGATCATCCCGGTGAATCCTACCGTGGACGGAGACATTCTCGGCGAGAAATGCTACCACACCCTGGCTGAAATTCCGGAGCCGGTTGATATTGTCAACGTGTTCCGCCGCAGCGAATATTGTGCTGAAGTGGCACAGGATGCAGCCGACATCGGTGCCAAGGTGCTATGGCTGCAGCAGGGCATTATCAGCCAGGAGGCAGCTGACATTGCAGCTGAACACGGCATGACCGCCATCATGGACCGCTGCATCAAGGTCGAGGAAGCGATCACCATGCACGGGCGCAGCCGGGGCTGATCGGCTAATTTAAGCTGGAAACCTGCTGAGCGCATTGTTATACTGGCTTTAGACGAAGAACGTCCATTACCCGTTAGGTTACTTCCGGGCTGTGGGCGTTCTTTTTTTATTTTCCGGGAGGGGAACTTTGATGGAGTTTGAAGAAGCGTATGGATTGTGGTTAAGCCGTCATTCAGCTGGGCGGAGCGGTGAGCGCAGAGGGAGGCTTTTGCGAGGACATAACTTTGCTGAGAAGCTGTTCGTACAGAATGTGTGGTGGCCGCTGTTTGAATCGCTGGAGCATTTGCATCCGGAGTACGAGATCTATGACTGGAACCGCAAGTCCCAGTTTCTGGACTTTGCTTTTTTACCGCCTAACGGCCCGCAGATCGGCATTGAATGTGACGGATTCCAGAGCCATATTAAGGACATGGACAGGGAGAAGTTCAGCTATGCGCTGAACCGTGACAATTTCCTCACCGGTATGGGCTGGCGGATGCTGCACTTTTCGTTCGATGACATCCAGCAGCGTCCTGAAGTATGCAGGATGCTGCTGCAGCTGGTGCTGGCTCCGTATTTGGCAAAGAAGCCCGCGGCGACAGATATTTTGCCAGCTGAAAAAGAGGTGCTCCGGCTAGCCTGGCGATTGGCCAGACCGCTGCGTCCGAAGGATGTGATAGATCAATTCGGGCTAAACTTTCGTACAGTACGGAAGGTGTTAAGGACACTTAGCGAAAAAGGCTTGCTTATGCCGGTTGAGGGAGGTCGGGGAGTACGTCACTATGAACTCAAGCCGATGTCCAGGGATCAGATCTGGTGAGAATTCTCTTCATCTCCGAAATTGTATAGAGGTTTGAGAGATCTGTTGTATTTTATACAATTGATTTCATCTTAAAGGGCTTCAAAAGTGATTCTATTGCATTTTATACAACAGAAATTCTGAAATAAGCCCGATTAAGGTTAATTTAGAATAATCTATTGTACGAAATACAATAGAATTGTTTTTACTGCAGGAAAACGGTAAATCTGTTGTACAAAGTGCAATAGATACCATGCGAACTGGGCATTATCATACATCATAGGTTAGTTTAGAGATGGATTATGAGGGTTGTGAGCGTCAGTATACTTTTTAAACAAGTTTGCCGCATTCCGGCTACAGTTATTTGTCTTTACTCTGTATCTGCAAAGTAATCATTCACTTCCCATCCTCCCGCCCCGCATGGTATTCTAGGAGTTGCGTATTCTTTTTGACAAAAACTGCTGGAGCGCTTACCATTTAGCATAGAACGAAAGGAGAGGGTCACCTTGAATTGGCTCGGATCACTGCAGCAGTTGGGCAGAGCCATAATGCTTCCTACTATGGTGTTGCCGGCTGCAGCTATTCTGCTGAGTCTGGGCAGCTTGCCGTGGTCTGCATGGGGACTTTCTTCGGTATCTGAAGTGACTACATACGCGGGGCAGGGAATATTTTATTTCATGCCTTATTTATTTGCTGTGGGCGTTGCCTGGGGGCTGTCCAATCAGGCCGGGCCGGCCGGTCTTGCAGCATTAGCGGGAATGTTCACCTATGACCGGATTGTTTCCAATATGGGCGACGGAACGGTTCAGCCTGCAACGCTCATCGGCATTATTCTCGGGATTGTCGCCGGTGTGGCGCATAACAAATTTAAAAATATCAAGCTTCCGGAGGCGATCCAGTTTTTTGGCGGGTCGCGTTTTGTGCTCCTGTTCATGGGCCTATTCTCCGCCCTGTTTGCCTGGGTGATGCTCGGCGTTTCGCCGCTGCTCCAAAATGTGCTTGATCATCTGCTCCGCGATATACAATCAGCCGGAGGGTACGGCGTGTTCGTATACGGGGTGCTGTACAGGGTGCTTACAGCCTTCGGGCTCCATCATATCCTGAACAATCTGTTCTGGTTCCAGCTTGGCAGCTTTACCACTCCTGACGGCAGTGCGGTCGTGCAGGGGGATTTGCCGCGTTTTTTTGCGGGTGACCCGACTGCAGGCGTATTTATGGCCGGGCTGTTTCCGATTATGATGTTTGCGCTCCCGGCGATTGCACTGGCCATCATACAGGAAGCGCGCGAGGATCTGAAGCCTAAGATCAAAAAGACTTTTTTGCGTGCCGCGCTGGTCTGCTTTTTGACCGGAGTGTCGGAGCAGATCGAATTTGCGTTCCTGTTTGCATCCCCGTATCTGTTCGCGGTGCATGTGGTAATGTCGGGTCTGGCTATGGTGCTGACCTATCTGCTGGGTATCCATCACGGGTTCTCTTATTCGGCGGGAGCAATTGACTTCTTCCTGAATATGCATCTTTCCCAGCGTGCCTGGCTGCTGATTCCGATCGGCATAGGCTACGCGGTTGTTTATTATAATCTGTTCCGCTGGGCGATCCGCCGCTTCCAGATTCCGACTCCGGGACGCGAGGAAGGCTCTGAGCTTGGCGACTGGGCGGGTAATATACCTTATCAGGCTCCGCTGATTCTGGAGGCGCTGGGCGGCAAAGAAAACATTGTCCAGGTGCAGGCCTGCATCACAAGGTTAAGACTAACGGTGCACAACGACCGATATATAGATACATCAGCGCTCAAGGGCCTGGGCTCTGCGGGCATTATTAAGCTTGGCGGCGGCAACGTGCAGGTGGTATTCGGAACCTACTCCGAGCTGATCCGCGAGGAAATCGACAAGCTGATGCTGCGCGATCTGCCGCAGGTGCTGTTCTGTGCCCCGATCCAGGGCAAGATGATGCCGATTGAGGAAGTGCCGGATCATATTTTTGCCGCGAAGCTGGTTGGTGACGGGGTGGCTTTTTATCCGGAAAAAGGAGAGCTGGTCTCGCCTGTATTCGGCAAGGTCATGCACGTGTACCCTACAATGCACGCAATAGGCATTTCTACGCCCGAGGGGCTTGAGGTGCTGATGCATATCGGGATCGATACATCCCAGCTCAAAGGGCCGTTTGAGGCGCTTGTACAGGAAGGTGACAGCGTGGAGCCGGGTCAGCTGCTCGTCCGGTTCGATCTGGCTTACCTGCAGGAGCATGCCGCTTCGCTGGCAACGCCGATGGTGATCACCAATCCTGACCGTGTCAAATCGTGGAGCTATGCTCCATTCAAAAATGTTAAAAAAGGGCAGTCTTCGGTAATGTCCGTGGTATTACATGAAAGTGTTGGAGGGGTGGAAGCATGATTCAAGGCATAGGCGCTGCAGCAGGTGTAGCTATCGGGAAGGCCTTTGTCCTGCCTAACTGGGAATGGAGCCTGCCGGACACACAAGTGAATCCGGTTGATCTGGCCCAGGAATTTGAGCGGTTATATGAAGGAATCCGCACCTCTAAAGATGAGATTGAATTTATCAAAAAAGAATTCCGCGAGGTCGTCGGGCCGGAGGAATCCAGCATTTTTGATGCCCATCTGGCCATTCTGGATGATCCGGTGTTTATGAGTGAGATCCGCGGTATTATTGAACGCCAGTATAAGGCGGCCGAGGTGGCCGTTAAGGAAGCTATCGATCATTTTGTGGCCATGTTCGATCTGCTGGACGATGAATATATGAAGGAGCGGGCGGTAGACATCAAGGATGTCGGCAACCGGCTGCTTAAGCATCTGCTGGGCGCTCCGGAGGTGACTTTGCCTTCTGATACACAGCCCTACATTCTGGTGGCGAAGGAGCTGTCCCCGTCCCAGCTGGCTCACCTGAATCCGGTGTATGTGCTGGGGATTGTTACCATGATGGGCGGCAAAACCTCACATTCCTCGATCATGGCACGGGCGCTCGGGATTCCGCTGGTTGCCGGCCTTGAGAACAAAATCAGCAATCCGATACAGACCGGCGACATGCTGGCGATGGACGGGGATACCGGCATTGTCCAGCTGCATCCGGATGAAGCCACGATACAGTTATATGCCGCAAGACGCGATAAGCAGCAGCGCAAAAAGGAACAGCTCGAGCTGCTCGCTACCGTTGAAGCGGTTACGAAGGACGGCGTAAATCTGCATCTGGCCGGTAATATCAGCTCCGTCAAGGAGCTGGATATGGCGCTGAAGTACGGTGCGGAGGGAGTTGGCCTGTTCCGTACAGAATTCCTGTACATGGACCGGCACTCCTTCCCTACAGAGGAAGAGCAGTTTGAGGTTTATAAGCTGGTCGCCGAGAAGGTTGGCAGCAGCACGGTGGTCATCCGCACGCTGGACGTCGGGGGAGACAAGCATCTCGATTATTTCCAGCTTCCCGAAGAACAGAATCCGTTCCTTGGCTACCGCGCCATCCGCATCAGTCTGGACCGGACGGATTTGTTCAAAACCCAGCTGACGGCAATCCTGCGGGCCAGCCATTACGGCAATGTCAAAATTATGTTCCCGATGATTTCTTCCGTAGAAGAGGTTCAGGCGGCCAAGGCCGTTCTGAACGAGGTGAAGCAGGATCTGGATCAGCGGGGCATTCCTTATAACGCCAACATTCCGGTCGGCATCATGATTGAGGTTCCGGCAGCTGTTATGATTGCCGACCTCCTGGCCGAGGAGGTCGATTTCTTCAGCATCGGCACCAACGATCTGGTGCAGTATGTGCTGGCCGTGGACCGGATGAACGAGCAGATCGCCCATATGTATCATCCGTACCATCCGGCGGTGCTGCGCATGATCCGGATGACTGTGCAGGCGGCACGCAGTGCCGGCATTGATATCAGCGTCTGCGGCGAGCTGGCGGCGGACGAACGTTCTCTGCCGCTCTGGCTGGAGCTCGGTATCAGCAATCTCAGCATGTCGCCGCAGGCGCTGCTGCGTGTGAAGCACCGGACCCTTAATACCGTAGCATCCGAGGCCAGAGAGACGGCGAAAGCCTGCTTCCGGTTCAAGACAAGCCTGGAGACGGAAGAAGTACTTGGCGCATTTGCCGGACGGGGAGCTACGGCGGCAGAAGCAATAAAAGAAAAAACATCGTAGAGAAAATCAGCGAATTACAGGTTTGCTGAATTGCAGGGTCCGGCGGATACGCCGGACTTTTTGCGTTACAGGGGTACATATAAAACCATCAGAAAAAAAGTAAAACCGTTTCCGGGCTCCGGAAGTCAGTATAGATAGAAGTACAAAAGAAGCTTTTGAAGCTGCATATAAAGGAGGCACAGATCGCACAGAATGGAAAATCTGATGGAGGTTGAACATGTACAGCAGGCCAAAGAGGAGGCTCAGGCCTTTATCAGCCTTGTATCCGGACAGAAAAGGATCCTCTACGGGATAGCCTACAGCTATTTCCGCAGTGAGGCAGATGCACTTGAGATGCTTCAGGAAGCAACGTACCGGGCCTGGAGCAAGCGGAAAAGCCTTAGGGATCCCGGGAAATTTGCTCCCTGGATAACACGGATAATGGTTAACTGCTGCAACGATGAAATGAAGCGGAGGAAACGGCTGGTTCCGGTAAAAACACCGGATGAAAGCGGCGGGGTTGTCATGGTAATGACCAGTGACCGGAAGCTGGATATGGAGCAGGCGCTGGATAGCGTGAAGCTGAAATACCGCCAGGTGCTTGTGCTGAAATACTACCGTGATATGACGTTGACAGAGATTGCCGAAGTCCTGGACAAGCCGGAAGGAACAGTCAAAACCTGGCTGAACAAGGGGCTCAAGCAGCTGCGTAACAAAATGAAAGGGGGAGCGGCAAATGGCTGGCAGTGAGGAAAGGCTGTTAAAGGAGTATTTTGATGAAATATCAAGGGAACTGGAGGATATACCGCAGGTTAAAATGAATGTGGCAATACGCAGCGGAATATCAGGCCCGGCCCGATACCGGACATCAGCACGTAAGAGGTTTGCTGTAAGTGTAGCAGTAGTATTAGCTGCTGCGGCGCTGTTTGCGGTTCCCTGGATCGGGAAGTTGCCGAAGCCGCTGGAACCACAGAATTTATCAGCCCCATCACAGATGAATGAGGCCTTTACACCTTATTTTTGGAAGGCAATAAATGATACCACCGTAGCCTCAGCCATTGAAGCAGGATTGATAGAACGGGTAAGCGGTGTAACGGCCGAGCAGAACGGGTTTGTACTGAAGGTAGACGGAATTGCCGCAGACCGCAAGGGCATTATGATCTTGTATTCCCTGCAAAATCATACCGGTCAAAAAGCACGTGTGGATAATCTGCAGCTGGTAGGCAAAAGCAGCTCACCGGTAAACTACCGGTATGGCTGGGCTTTAAATAACACGGATGTACCAACCGGTACGACTCTATATTATGAAATATTACAGTGGGCTGAAGGGTTTGATTCACTGCCTGACGAAATCACTTTTGAACTGAATCTAGGTGAGAGCAAGCCGGTTTCTCAAGCTTCCCGAGAAAAGCCGCTGGCGGCGCTGTCAGTACCTATAACACTGGACAAAGGGAAGATAGCAAAGTCAGGCGAGGTCCACACCGTTAACAAAACGCTGACTGTCGCCGGGCAGGAAATCTTAATCAACGAAGTGTATACCTCTGCGACCGGGATTTACCTGGAACCCGTTTACAATGAGCAAAACAGCAAACAAATCTTTTCCATGATTTATCCGCGGTTTTTATTGGGTAGCAACGGTATTTTTTCAAGTATGAGTCCTGTCCGCACGGTGGAGGTTAAAGGCAAGGAGATTCTGGTATTCGGGAATGACAGCCGGTCCAGCCAGCCGCTTCAATTTCAGCTCGACGGTATTTTGGCGCTGGATAAGGATACCCTGAAAGTGGTTATTGATACGGAACAGCAGCAGATCATCAAAGCTCCCGACAATTACTTAACTATGTCCCTGTATACGGCCGAAAGAGGAACAACGATGATTCTGAAACATAACACGTCAACGGGGAAGAAAAGATTCTATAACGCTTTAAAGCTGGATAATGAGTTTACCGATTCCAAAGGCCAGATTCATTCAACCGCTGATCTGTATGATATTCCGCCGTACCAGGCATCAGCCGACAAGAAGTCGGTCCCTGTGCTGGATTATGTGGGACTAGGCAGCAATAAGTATGCCCAGCCGCTGACATTTACGATAACCAGCTATCCGGCCCCGATTAACCAGAAGGTATCGCTCGAAATCCTTGACTGACTGCCGGACAAAGAAACGGAACAAGCCCTGGACCTCAAGAGATGATGAGGCAGGGCTTGTTTGTCATGCTTAAAAATAATCTATACGTCCGCTTATTCCCCGGCCAGCGCATCGCAGAAGGCTTTGCCGTATGGAGGAAGATCCGGCGGGCGGCGGGCGGATATGATGTGTCCGTCAGTCACTACAGCTTCATCCTTCCAGATAGCTCCGGCATTCTCCATGTCATCGCGGATGCCAGGCGTAGAGGTAACGGTCACCCCGTCCAGGATTTTGGCGGAGATGAGCACCCAGCCGGCATGGCAGATCTGGCCGATCGGCTTTTTGGCGGTGTTGAAATCCTGAACCAGCTTCAGGACTGCACCGTAGCGGCGGATTTTATCGGGTGCCCAGCCTCCGGGTACAAGAATGCCGTCGTAATCAGCTGCGCTCAGATCATCCCAGGAATATTCGGCTGTTGCGGGTACACCGTATTTGCCGGTATAGGTTTTACCCTTCTCAAGTCCTGCCAGATGGACCTCGGCGCCTTCCTCGCGCACCCGGTATACCGGATACCAGAGCTCCAGATCCTCGAATTCATCATCCACCAGTGCGATCACTTTTTTACCTGATAATCTCATTGTCAGCAGCTCCCCTCGGATCACGATATCCTGTTCATTCTATCAAATTTGAAATATGAAGTCACCTTTGCATAAACATTACTTTGCTTTATTGCCAAATAAATCATTTAATGCAAATCGGAAGGAGTTTGGATGCCGGGAGTCGAATATAGCTTTGAAAAGGCAGGTTTCTGTGTTTTTAATTTTTTCAGCCTGAGGTGTAGGAGATGTTAAAAGATAATGTTGTTAGAAAGTCATGCAGCTGCGGCGGAACCATGACCATACATATGCACACTCTGATTTACAGCGCAAAGATCAAAATCACTCACGTCCCTGTCTATACATGCGGTGTCTGCGCCCGTTATGAACCGTTGCCATCCATTAAGAGGGAGCTGGGCAGGCTGATCGGTGAGCTGGAGAATGTCATTCCGGGGCGGCGGCTTTCTTTTGCTGAACGGAATGAGTGGGCGAGTGTGCTGAAGGAGGTCTTAAGTGCAGGTGAATTTCCCGGCGGGTTCAGTGAACTGGAGGAGAGCATCCGTGAAGCCGCTGAGGCCCGGATTGATGTCCTGCTTGATGTTTACCGGCTGGCTGTCGAGCTTGCTGATGTAAAATGGATGGAAGAAACCGGAACCAGATTGGCACAATTGGCAGTACAATCGGCAGAAAGTGCGAAATGAAAAGTTTTTTCTGCAAAAATGATGAAAATTTTTCACGAATGTTGGATTTTTCACGGACTTTTTGTTACCATAGTATCAGGTTCATTATTTGTGCAGGATGAACGTGCTGTATTTGCGGTTTATAGACAAAAATTTCATCCTTTCTCTGGACTTTTTTAACTTTGAAAGAAATTTGAAAGGAAAATGAAGCGTTATCATTGCACAATTGTACAAAGTGTCGTATCATAATTTTAATTAGTCGAACGATAAAATTTATCGCAATGGAGAGAGTAATTTGACGGTAACCATTTACGATGTAGCTCGCGAAGCAGGCGTATCTATGGCTACGGTATCACGGGTTGTGAATAATAACCCTAACGTGAAGCCGCAGACCCGGAAGAAGGTATTTGAAGCAATTGAACGTTTGGGCTATCGTCCGAACGCCGTGGCGAGAGGTCTCGCCAGCAAGAAGACAACAACCGTAGGGGTTGTTATTCCCGATATCTCCAACTCGATTTTTGCGGAAATTGCCCGCGGGATTGAGGATATCGCGAACATGTATCATTACAACATTATTTTGTGTAATGCGGACAAACGCAAAGAGAAGGAAATCCGTGTTATCAACACGCTTCTGGAAAAACAGGTTGACGGGCTGCTCTTTATGGGCGGCACGGTAACGGAAGAGCATATTCAGGCGTTTCAGACCTCTGCTGTTCCAATCGTACTTTGCGCAACACGCGACGAGAAGGGCACTTACCCTTCGGTTGATATCGACCATGAGAATGCGGCTTTTGATGCTGTGAATACGCTTATCCGTCACGGACACCGTGAAATTGCAATGATCAGCGGAACGCTGCAGGATCCGGCTAACGGCTATGCGCGGTTCCAGGGTTACAAAAAAGCGCTGGAAGCGGCCGGAATTGAGTATCAGGAAGACCTGGTGCGCATCGGTAACTACCGTTACGAATCCGGTGTCGAAGCGATGAAGTATTTCCTTGGGCTCAAGAAGAAGCCGACAGCCATCTTTGCTGCAACAGATGAAATGGCGATTGGCGCCATCCACAGTATTCAGGATGAAGGCCTGAAGGTTCCGGATGATTTCTCGATTATCAGCGTAGACAACATCCGCATGGCTTCCATGGTCCGTCCGCTGCTGACTACTGTAGCACAGCCGATGTATGATCTCGGTGCGGTGGCGATGAGACTTTTGACCAAGCTGATGAAGAAGGAGACGGTCGAGAATCCGCGGGTTATTCTGCCGCATGAGACGATTCTCCGCTTGTCAGTCAACCATGTCAACAAGTAAGAGTTTGTTATAGCGGTTCGTAGAAAGCTCCTTCGGGAGCTTTTTATGTTGCCCGGGGTGTAATGGCTTCAGATTCCCGCGACAGCGGAAGTAACGGAGGAACATTATATTGAGCGAGGTTATCGGATTAATAGGCGCGATGGACGAGGAAATTGAGCTGCTGCTCAGCAGCATGGAGAACAAGCGGACTGCAGTCAAGGCAGGGATTACATACTATTCCGGCGACGTTTTTGGCAGAAGGGCGGTTCTCTGCAAATCAGGGGTCGGTAAAGTGAATGCGGCAGTCACCACGCAAATTCTGCTGGATACGTTTGGCGTATCCAGGGTGCTTTTTACCGGAGTGGCCGGTGCGGTTCATCCCGGATTGGATATCGGCGATATCGTCATTTCCTCGGCCTGTATCCAGCATGATATGGATGTGACGGCTCTGGGCTATCCCAAGGGTATTATTCCTTATCAGGAGGTATCTGTCTTTACCGCAGACGAGAAACTGGTGAAGCTGGCCGAGCAGGCCTGCAAAGAGCTTAAGCAGCATTTTGTAACAGGCATTGTGCTTTCAGGGGATCAATTCATCGCCAGCAGCGAAGCAGTGGAAGCGCTGCACCGGGATCTGAACGGCGCTTGCGCAGAGATGGAGGGGGCGGCTGTTGCCCAGGTCTGCTATATGAATGAAGCTCCGTTTGTCATCATTCGTTCCATGTCGGATAAAGCCGACGGCTCAGCCCATGTGAGCTATAAAGAATTTACAGTTACAGCAGCACGGTCCTCCCACGCCATTCTCGAATATATGCTGAAAGTGCCGGAACTGTAAAAATCAATCGGCTAATACATAAAACGCTGCCTGAAGCGGACCCTGTCAAAGGTTTCCTGGGAGGACAACGGCACCCGGCTGCCGATCCGGACCATCAGGCAGTTGGCCGGATGTGAGCAAATCTCCGGATCATCGGTGGCATACCAGACCATCCCTGCGGATTTCATCAGCTTTTCCATCATGTTGCGGTATGCCCATACATCCAGCCCGCTGCCTTTAAGGTCCCAGTGCCAGTAGTACTCAGTAGTGAACACAATGCAATTCTCCAGCTGTTCCCGCTCAAATGCGGCGGCAAGCATCAGCCTGCCAAGTCCGCCTCCCCTGTAACTATCGGCTACCTCTATTGCCCCGAGTTCAACCAGATCAGGCATATTAGCCTGTGACCACAGCTCCAGCTCATCCGGATAATGAAAGGTGACATAACCAACCAGAATCTGGTCACAGACGGCGGCAATAACCCGACCTTCAGACAATTCGCTGATTTCTATAAGGGCCTCCAGCTGTTCATGCGGTTTGCGGAAGGCATCAAGATCGGGATGAATAGTGAGATTGTGCAAAAAGGTTGAAGACACAGGGCCGCTCACGGTGATTAGGCTATTGTTTTGCATTAGGGTGTGTGTGACTGGGATTTTGCAATGCTCCATGTACCGGGCTCCTTTCGTATAACTAAATTATGGAATGTAATCGCTTACTGTGTTATACTGATTCCGACATAAAATATTCACAATTATTGTATTGACAGTTGGCGGGGTGGTGAAGTCCCGCTTTTCAAGCTTAAATCAATCCAGCAGGGGAGGCAAGAGTAATGGGGCAAGTCCACGATGAAATTTTGCCGGGCCGTGTAGAACATGCTAATTTGCGCGACTATACCCTGGCAGTGCAGCAATTCCGGTGGGAGGATGTTGAGCGGACGTTCTCCTGGTATCACACCGGCAAGGTGAATATGACCCATGAAGCGATTGACCGCCATGTCTTGGAAGGACGGGGGGCGGCCACTGCCCTGATCTACAGCGATCCGTCCAGGGAAGAGCGGTACACCTTCGCTGACCTCCAGGAACACTCCAGCCGTTTTGGTAATGTTCTGCGAAAATACGGCGTGGGCAAGGGAGAGCGTGTATTTATCTTTATGCCGCGCAGCCCGGAGCTGTATTTCAGTCTGCTCGGTGTCCTCCGGGTTGGAGCAGTGGCAGGGCCGCTGTTCGAGGCGTTTATGGAGACAGCTGTAAAAGACAGGCTGGAGGATAGCGGTGCAGTTGCTCTCGTAACTACACCGGAGCTGCTGAAACGGGTCAGACGGGAGGAGCTGCCCACACTCCGCCATATTATAGTAGTTGGCAGGGCCGTAGGGGAGCAGGGAATCATCAGCTATGAGGCGGAGATGGCGGCAGCGAAGGCGGAACTGGAGCCGGAATGGCTGACCCTGGAGGATGGCCTTATTATGCATTATACCTCCGGTTCTACCGGGAAGCCCAAAGGGGTCTATCATGCACAGAGAGCGATGATCCAGCATTATTATACAGGCAAAATTGTCCTTGATCTGCGGCCGGATGATATCTACTGGTGTACTGCAGATCCCGGATGGGTCACCGGCACCTCTTATGGAATTTTCGCGCCCTGGCTGAACGGTGTCACCAATGTGGTGCGGGGCGGACGCTTTAGTCCGGGAGACTGGTACAGAACGATTGAGCGCTTCGCTGTCACCGTCTGGTACAGTGCGCCAACGGCATTCCGCATGCTGATGGGTGCAGGGGAGAACAGCCTTGCCGGAATCGATCTGCGCAGCCTAAGGCATGTGCTGTCAGTAGGAGAGCCGCTGAATCCGGAGGTGGTGCGCTGGGGCGATAAAGTCTACCGGCAACGCATTCATGATACGTGGTGGATGACTGAAACCGGAGCCCAGCTGATCTGCAACTATCCCGGGATGGATATTAAGCCGGGATCCATGGGACGCCCGCTGCCCGGCATTGAGGCAGCCATTCTCGATGACAGGGGCAATGAAGTGCCGCCTTATACGATGGGGAATCTGGCGATCCGTACGCCCTGGCCTTCCATGATGGCGAAGATCTGGAACAACCAGGCTAAGTACGATGAATACTTCCGGATACCCGGCTGGTACATCTCCGGTGATTCCGCTTACATGGACGAGGACGGATATTTCTGGTTCCAGGGCCGCATTGATGATGTTATCAATTCCTCAGGGGAGCGCATCGGCCCCTTTGAGGTAGAGAGCAAGCTGGTAGAGCATCCTGCCGTGGCTGAGGCAGGGGTTATCGGGAAGCCGGATTTGCTGAGAGGGGAGATTATAAAGGCTTTTATATCACTCAGAGAGGGCTATACAGCGACTGCAGAGCTGAAGGATGAGATTGCGGCTTTTGTCAAAGCAGGGCTGTCTGCGCATGCTGCGCCCCGTGAAATTGAGTTTAAAGAGAAGCTGCCCAAAACCCGCTCCGGCAAGATTATGCGCCGTGTGCTGAAGGCCTGGGAGCTGCAGCTTCCGGCAGGCGACCTCTCCACCATTGAGGATTAGCCTGATAGGGTGAAGCACAAAAACACCGGTTCCTGCATACGGCGGGAACCGGTGTTTCTTGCGTGTGCTATTCCTTATTGGGCATTGCCGGAGCCGGCATTGCTGTTGCCGCCACCAGCGTTGTTAACTCCGCCGGTCGGTACTTCTTCAGCGCCCGGCGGCTGAATGATAATCATGCCGGGATCTTCTGCAGTGCCGTCAGGCGGCAGACTGCCTTCAGGTGTAGCCTCCGCTCCAGGAAGGGTCTCCGGTGTCGGCGTCGGCTCTGGTGTCGGGGCAGCTCCGCCGGCAATACTGCCTGAGGCTGTCTCATGCCCGGCTACGTCCACAGCTGTGACATAGAAGGTGGCGTTGACATTCTGCGGTGTGCCCGGTTTAAAGACGGTGCTCTCGCCTGCGGAAATGACCGCCTGCTTCTGGAAGGCGCCTCCGTTCAGGGAACGGTACAGGCGGTAGCCTACAACATCCGGCGAACCGCTTGCGGTAAATGAAATGACCGCCTTGCCTGTGCTGTAGGAGACACTGACATTGCCGGGAGGTGCCGGTGCCGTACCATCATCGACACGCGGGTCAACCTCGGTCGGGAAGTCGGTTTTGGCATCCGCAGGCAGATAATACTGCAGCGATTCATGCTCCTTCATCCCCTCAAAGGCTGTCTGCAGCTCCTTGATGAGGTCCTGAATCGGCTTCTCCCGCTTGACAACGATCTTCTCCTTAAGGAAATCGTCAGGTGTACCTTCGAGCGGCAGGTAGTTCACACCGTTGTAGGTAATGTATTTGGCTTTAGAGATGCCGTCATCACTGTCCTGCGGCACATATTTGGCATTAAACAGGTCTGTAGTGAACTTGTCGGTCAGATCAGTCGGCAGCTTGCCGCTGTAAGCAGAGACCGTCTTCTTGACTATCCCTTCAGGCTGGGCGAACTCTTTGGTTACAAACAGATCAGGCTGCTTGTCGATTACGGCGTTCATGACCTTGGCCCACAGCGTCTGGGCCTGCCGTTTCTGGGTATCGCCCTGAAGCGTATTGATCTGCTCCTTGTAGCCCACCCACATGCCGAGTGTTACATCAGGTGTATAACCCATGAACCAGACATCGCCATAATTTTGTGTCGAACCGGTTTTGCCGACAATCGGCACTTCCTTGAAGTGCTTGTAGGTGCTTTTTACGGTGGAAGCCGTACCCTCTGTAATGACTGTCCGCAGCATGTCTGTCATCAGATAAGCAGTCTGCTCGGAGAACACCTGCTCCGGATTCACTTTATGCTGGTAAATGATTTTGCCCTGGGAATCAACGATCTTCTCAATCATGTAGGCATCATTAAAAGCGCCGTTGTTGCCGATTGAAGAATAGGCGTTGGTTAATTCCTCAACGGACACCCCGTAGCGGAGACCGCCGATAACCCCGGTCTGCGCATGATAATCATCATCCTGAATAGTCGTTATCCCCAGCTTCTTAGTGAAAGCCCAGGATTCTTCAATGCCGACCTTGTCGTTAAACAGCTTCAGAGCCGGCAGGTTAAGGGATTTGTTGAGCGCGTAGCGGGCTGTTACAAGCCCCTGATAGCGGTTGTTGGCATTCTTCGGAATATGAAAACCCTTGGTGCCGTCCTTCAGGATAATCGGGGCATCGTCCAGGATGCTGGCCGGCTGGATCAGACCGCTGTCGAGCGCAGGCAGGTAGGCTGCGATCGGTTTCATGGTCGAACCCGGCTGACGGATCATCTGTGTGGCATAATTCATCTGTTCAATATTAAAATCACGGCCCTCGATCATTCCAAGGATCGCCCCGGTCTTGTTGTCGATCAGCATACCGGCCGTTTGTTCCTTGCCTCTTGTATCACTGTCCTTCGTAAAATTATCACTGTCTTCCGAAATGCTGTGCATGGCGCTGTATACTTTTTTGTCAATTGTGGTGTATACGCGGTAACCGCCGGTCATCAGCTGCTGACGGGCTTCCTCAAGCAGGACAGTGTCGTTGCCGGAGGCTGTTGAACCTTCAGCACCCTCAGTGCTCTCTGGGTTATTCTTGTCTTCATTGATGGACAGCAGAATTTCCGCTGCCTTGCGCTCAGTTTCCAGCATCAGGTAAGGGAAGGTGGCATAAGCTTTCTTCGTATGCGGAGCCAGAGAAGCCTGGATATCAAACTGCAGCGCTTCATTGTACTGTTTTGTCGTGATTTTGTTCTCTTCAAGCATCCGGCGCAGCACAAGCTTCTGGCGCTCCATGGCCCGGCCGAAGGCCGTCTCGTTGAATTCACCTACGCCGTTGAAGGCGGAATACTTGGAGGGAAGCTGGGGAAGCCCGGCCAGGTAAGCGGCTTGAGCGACATTGAGCTGGTCGAGATCATCCAGCCCGAATATGCCTTTGGCTGCTGCCTTGATACCGTAAACATTGTAGCCGTTGGAGCCGTTTCCGAAGGGAACCTTGTTAAGGTAGGCTGTAAGGATTTCCTGTTTGGATAAAAAACGCTCCAGGCGCAGTGACAGCAATATTTCCTTGACCTTACGGTCTTCTGTACGGTCAAGATTCAGAAATACCCGTCTGGCCAGCTGCTGGGTCAGGGTACTTCCCCCGGTCTGGACAGATTCGTTAAGCAGCTTCTGCTTGACGGCACGCAGGGTGCCGCTTACATCGATTCCGACGTGCTCGTAGAAATTGTTGTCCTCAATGGCGAGAACGGCATCGATCACGAGCTGCGGAATATCATTAAATTCAATAAGCCTGCGGTCTTCTTCTGTACGGAGCTGGCCAATCGGCTGGCCGTCACGGAAATAAGCAAAGCCGGTGATGGCGTTCTGGCTGACCTGCTGCTGAATCAATTCCTCGGATCGTACAGGGTCGTCCTTCACAATGGAAGTGACATAGCCTGCCACGGCACCGCCGGCAAACAGAAGGCCCAGGATGCCGAGTATAAACACCCATTTTACGACTGAACCGAACCTGCGGAGCCAGGATCTGCGCGGGGGACGCTGTTTTGCGGTCTTCTTCTTTTTCTCCTCAACCATCGACGATAATCCTCCTTTTAACGGAACTATTATAGCACAATTTGCCGGTTTTGAATGCGCTTCTGCCCGAAAGTAAGTTTAAGGAACTGTTGACTTTTAGAATCCTGTCATGGTATAAATTTACTCAATTGGATACGGACAAAAGCGTTGAAGGACATCAGTAGAAGGCAAGCCATGTGTTTCAGAGAGCCGGTGGGTGGTGCGAACCGGCAGCAGGCCCCTTTGAATTACAGTCTGAAGCTGTCCGGAGGAACACAGGTGCACAGAGTCCTGCCAGTAGTCCGGAACCGGGGCATACCCGTTATGATAATGAAGTGAAGGATCTGCTGCTTCTGCATGGCGGGGATCTTTAATTAGGGTGGTACCGCGAGCCGGATGCTCGTCCCTTTGGGGGTGAGCATACGGCTCTTTTTGCATTCAACCGAGACAATTTGAAGGAGGACGTGGGTATGAAATGGGAAGATTTGACCCCTGCGCAGCAGAGGGAGGTGGAGCGTCAGCTGGAAACGGCCGTTCGCAGTGCAGCGGAAATCGTGCCGGTGGAGGAACTGAAAAGCAAGCTGGTGAAGTCAGTGGGAACAGGGGTGCCGCTCAACATTAAGCTGGGGCTTGATCCGTCGGCACCCGATATTCATATCGGACATACCGTTGTTCTGCACAAACTGCGCCAGTTTCAGCAGTCCGGTCATCAGGTGCAGCTGATTATCGGGGATTTTACCGGAATGATCGGGGACCCTACTGGCAAATCAGAGACACGTAAACAGCTCAGCAGGGAGGAAGTGCAGCGTAATGCGGCTACCTACAGGCAGCAGATTTTCAAAATTCTTGATCCTGATAAAACCAGCCTGCTTCTCAATTCGGAGTGGCTTAGACCCATGGACTTTGCGGAGGTTGTTAATCTGGCGGCAAAAGTAACGGTGGCGCGGATGATGGAGCGGGATGATTTCGCCAAGCGGTTCCAGGCCGGGCAGGCGATCAGCGTGCATGAGTTCTTCTACCCGCTTATGCAGGGAATGGATTCGGTGGTGAGCAGGACGGATATCGAGATCGGCGGCACTGACCAGAAGTTCAATATCCTTATGGGTCGTACTCTGCAAAAGGAATATGGGGCGGAGCCCCAGGCCGTGGTCCTTATGCCGCTGCTTGAAGGGCTCGACGGAATCAGGAAGATGAGCAAGAGCCTGGGCAACTACATAGGCATTGATGAAGCACCGGATGAAATGTACGGTAAAACAATGTCCGTGCCGGATGAGCTGATGCTGAGATACTTCGAAATGGCGACCGATCTCAGTAATGAGGAGCTGGCGGAGCTGGAGCGGAGCCTGGATTCAGGAGCTGCCCATCCGCGGGATGTGAAGATGCGTCTGGCCCATACGCTGGTCCGGATGTACCATGGGGCAGAGGCGGCAGGGTCTGCACAGCGGCATTTTGTTACAGTGTTTCAGCAGCGTGCGCTGCCAGAGCAGATAGAGACCTACAGCCTTGCTGCCGCAGAGCTGAAGAACGGTACCCTCAAGCTGGTTAGGCTGCTGACGCTGCTCGGTTTTGCGGAGACGAATAGTGAGGCCAGACACAGCATCCGGCAGGGGGCAGTGAAGCTTAATGGAATCAAACTGGAGGAGCAGGCTGCAGAGGTCAGTCCGCAGGATGGGGATATTATTCAGGTAGGGAAGCGCAAGTTCGCCAGGCTGAATCTGATGTAAAAAGACAACAAGTAGAAACGGCTATGCCGTCCTTCAGAGAAGGCGGTAACCGCTCTGCGAGAAAGATAAGGATGATTGATAGCGTAAAACATATAAATTCTTATATTTCAAAAAAAGCCTCCGGAGAACCGGAGGCTTTGATCGAACCAATCTTAACGGTTGTAGAACTCGACGATTTGCTTTTCATCGATATCCTGGGACAGCTCAGCGCGTTCCGGCAAACGAACATATTTGCCTTCGAATGCTGCATCAGCATATTCCAGGTAAGCTGGAAGGTGATTGCGGTTTTCCAGAGCTTCCTTGATGGACTTCATGGAACGGCTTCTTTCACGAAGACCGATTACATCGCCTACGCTTACACGGTAAGAAGCGATGTCGACTTTTTTGCCGTTTACGGTTACGTGGCCATGGGCTACCAGCTGACGTGCGCCTGCACGGGAGTTAGCAAATCCAAGACGGTAAACCAGGTTGTCCAGACGGCTTTCGAGCAGGAACATGAAGTTTTCGCCCGCGATACCCTGGAGCTTCTGAGCTTTGGAGAACAAAGTGCGGAATTGCTTCTCGCCCAAACCGTACATGTGACGGAGTTTTTGTTTTTCCAAAAGCTGCATTCCGTAGTTACTTACTTTTCTGCGTTGGTTAGCGCCATGCTGTCCCGGAGGGAAAGGGCGTTTCAGGTCTTTGCCTGTACCGCTAAGGGAAATGCCCAGACGGCGGCTGAGTTTGAATTTAGGTCCGGTGTAACGTGCCATATTAAAGTAGACTCCTTTATAATTGAAATTTCATGGTAGGGCCTATTTGTGCCGCAACCGTCTTCGTGAAAGCGTGTATTTGGTTTCACTCTGCCTGGGAAGTTCAGCCGCTGCCCTGGCAGTAACGGGATGCGTGAGGGTGACACAACGTTACGCCCAAGTAAGACTTCTTATCAGTCTTGTTCAACAATAAATATTATATGAAAACAACAGGCAAAGTCAAGTTCTTCTTTTATAAGATTTTGTCTATCTTTGTCGTTAGTTCTTTGGTCCTAAAAAAAATCCCGGGTTTTAGGAAAATATAATGCATTACAGGAAGAAAGGGAGTAAAATATAGCTAATTAGATGTTACCGGATATATTTAATTTGAGATGCAAAGGGGATCCTATTTATGTCGGAACAGGAAGCATGCGTTCAGAAAGATACACGTATGCTGTTGCAGGACACAATGCAATCAAGCGGAGACTCAGGTGATCCCGCCGCGTGGCTGAGGGAGACGGATATCGTATCCTATGATTTCCCGTACGCAGGCCAATTGCTTGCAGAGAGCTTCAGAGAGTGGCGGGGGCTGAAGGTGCCTCCGTTTGCAAAGCTGTGGGATTGGTGTGTACTTAACTATAAAGGAGAATGGATTGAAGCGGCTGACGGGACCGGTGCACAGAGCGGGCTCTGGAGAACAGAGTGGGAGAAGGGCGCAGCCGGCAGCCTGGACTCACGGGAGCCTGTTACATTCGCCGCAGAAGTTCCGGCGGACAGTTCCGGGGTGCAGCTGCTGGTGCTCCCTGTGTTTACAAGAAGCAAAGGTGAAATCTTTGCCCTGCTTGGCTGTGCAATGCCGGCTGAGCAATACCAGCTGGGCGGGCGGCATACGGCAGAAGCGATGGCGATGCACTACCAGACCTGCTTTTACCGCAGGTTCGAGCATGTATTTGTCTCTGATCTGGCAGGCGTACACCAGCATGCCGAGCGTGAAAGCAGCCGCCGCTCCCTGTTGTTCCAGATCGTCCAGCGGATGCATGACAACATTGACGTCAACGCTGTGCTGACCGAGGTGATCGACAGCATCTCTGCGATGTATCCGGGTGTAAGGCTGGAGCTGTTCATGTCGCAGGATCACCGCAGCACCCACCCGCAGGTCAAACCGCTGCCGCTGCGCTGGGGCAAGGACGATGTCTGCGCCAAGGCCTTCAAGGACGGGCGCGTGACTTTGCATGCCGGGCGTGATAATAATTCTGTAGAGATCGGCCTGCCGCTGGGCGGCAAGCAGGGGATATACGGCGTATTTCATATGATGCTGGACAAGCCATCCTTCCCGGCTGTGGATCTCCGTTTTCTGTCCATGATTGCTGATACTGCAGGAACAGCCTTCGAGAACGCCAAGCTGTATGAGCGATCCAATCAGCTGATCCGCGAGCTGCGCATGATGAGTGAGCTGACCCAGCGCCTCAACCAGAGTCTGCGGCTCGGGGACATTTTCCAATACGCCTTTGAAGAGCTGCTGGAGATGTTCGGCGCCGATTACTGCTGTATACTGCACCTTAATGAAGAGAAGGGCGGTCTTGAAGCGATTGCCTGCAACTTTCCGCCGCTGCGCGGTGAGATTATCGAAACAGGCAAGGGCCTGGGCGGACAGGTGTATGAACTGGGGGAGCCGCTTATTTTATCAGAATACAGCAATACCGCAGGCGTCTCTTCCCGGCTAATGACCGCAACGGAGTCGCAGTCGGTGATTGCAACTCCGCTGAATGTGGGCGGAGAGGTCCGCGGCGCGATTATGCTGACCCACCGCGAGCCGCATTATTTCTCCTATGACAGCTTCCGTCTGCTGCAGGCGATGGCGGGGCACATTGGACTCGCGGTCGGCAATGCCCGCCTGCATGCCGAGGTCCGCTATCTGGCGAACCGGGACAGCCTGACCGGCCTGTACGCCCGGCACTATTTGGATGAGGAGATCAAGGAGCGGCAGACAAAAGATTTCTGCGGAACGCTGGTTGTAGTAGACATCGACCAGTTCAAGATGGTGAACGATACATACGGTCACCAAAAGGGTGACAAGATCCTGAAGCAGGTCAGTGAAATTGTCAAATCTTCCATCCGGCAAGGTGATATAGCAGCAAGATGGGGCGGTGAGGAGCTTGCGGTCTATCTGCCGCAGCTTGGAATCCAGCAGGCCCGGTTCGTGGCTGAACGGATCCGCAAGCGGGTGATGGGCGAGACGGAGCCGCGGGTCACGGTATCCTGCGGAATCGCTGAATGGAGCTGGACGGATGAGCGGGTAAGCGTGGAATCCCTTTTTTACAGGGCGGATATGGCGCTTTATGAGGCAAAAAATAACGGGCGGAACCAGGTGGTCATTGACAGCAAAAATTCAGATGTAACTCTTAAGAATCCTTAGGCTACCGGCCAAAAGGGTTCTTTTTTTTGCTAGATAAGAACGGAGTCCCTCAAAGCGTCGAAGTGTGCTTCCATGTTAGACCCCATTTAGGGTTTTATAGTGCATAAGCCTGTGCTAGAAGGAGAACCCTAGAAAGATAAACGATCAGGAAAGGCATGGGTGCCATGAAAATACCGGTCTTGTCACATAAGCAAGGACTCTCGGCGGTTGCTGCCCTGCTGCTGCTCAGTGGATGCGCTGCACCCGGCGGCCGGCCGGCCGCGGAGGAGTTGAATCTGGCTCTGGCCGGAATGGACGGAAAGGATGCCGTTACGTTTGAAGGCTCGGCGGCACTCCTCATAGCGGGGAAGCCTGTACCGGAGTCAGCCCTGTATTATGGAGGCAAAGTGCAGGACCATAGCCGGATCAGCCTGTATTCCCTGCTTCCGGATGAGGCGGGGGAGACCAGGTCGGTACCTGTGCAAGGCGTGAAAAAGTCAGGCCGGAGCAAGGCAGCCGCTCCCTCCTTCTATACAAAGCTGGAGAAGAAGAATGGGGAATGGCAGCCTCAGCAATCCGGTGAAGCCGGCAGGCTTGCCGGCCTCAACCCCCTGCAGCAGCTGGAGGAGCTGCAGAAGCCGGACACGCAGGTAACTGAGGAATCCGGTTCTTCCGGCGGAATCCGGGTGCTGCGGATCAGGTTAAGTCCTGCTGAAGCCAAGCGGCAGCTGTCTGAGGAGCTGGAACGGGAAATGCAGGCAATCCGGCAAGAGTCAGTAGCTGAATCTGCCGGGCAGACTGCTGAGGTCAGGGAAGCGATGGATACGCTTTGGACACAGAAATCCAGGGAGCTTAAACAGCGGATAGATGAAGCTGAAGTGACCTCCGTCTATTTTATGAAGGTGGACTCCAGGCACAGCCTGCCCAAGAGATTGACCTGGACGCGGACCATCCGTTATCCGGGGATGACAGATCCCGCAGACGGGGAAGCATATGTGACCAAGGTGGATTTTTACGGCTATCAATAGAAGGTTACCGGGCAAGGAAGGCTTGCGCTGAGTAGAGGGCGTGCTACAATAGAACGGTATGCCATTTTTATGTAAGAGGAAGGAAGCGAGCAGGATGAAGGATCCAAGAATTCAAAAGCTGGTGGCAAACCTTGTGGGTTATTCCGTAGACGTGCAGCCGGGCGAAAATGTGCTGGTCGAAATGATCGGCAGCGAAAGAGATTTGATCAAAGCAGTTGTGGAGGAGGTCGGTAAAGCCGGCGGCAACGCTTTTGTCCAGCTGACTGACCGCACCGTTCTGCGCAGCATGCTTAAATATGCAACCCCGGAGGGGATTAAGACCTGGGCTGAGATCGACCTGAACCGCATGAAGCAGATGGATTGCTATATCGGTATCCGTGCCGGCGAGAATGTCAACGATCTGGCAGATGTGCCGGAAGAAAATATGAAGCTGTACAATTCCCTCTATTCTCATCCGGTACATAGCGAGCAGCGTGTCAAGCATACCAAATGGGTAGTTCTGCGTTATCCTAACGCGAGCATGGCCCAGCTGGCCAACACCACCACAGAAGCTTTTGAAGACTTCTACTTTGAAGTATGCAACCTGGATTATGCCAAGATGGACAAAGCCCAGGATGCCCTTGCGGAGCTTATGCGGAAGACAGACAAGGTGCGGATCACAGGTCCCGGAACAGAGCTCACCTTCTCGATCAAAGGAATCGGTGCGGAGAAATGCTCCGGCCAGAAAAATATCCCTGACGGTGAAGTCTACAGCGCTCCTGTCCGCGATTCCGTTAACGGAACGATCAGCTATAACGCGGCCACGTTGTACAACGGCATCACTTTTGAAAATGTGAAATTCCGCTTCGAGAACGGAAAAATTGTGGAAGCGACCAGCAATGATACTGCCCGCCTTAACGAAATTCTTGATTCCGACGACGGTGCGCGCCATATCGGTGAATTCGCAATCGGCTTCAATCCGTACATCCTGCATCCGATGAAGGACATTCTGTTCGATGAGAAAATCGCCGGCAGCCTTCACTTCACTCCGGGGCAGGCATATGATGTGACCGACAACGGCAACCGTTCCTCCATCCACTGGGATCTTGTACTGATCCAGCGTCCCGAGTACGGCGGCGGGGAGATTTATTTTGATGATGTGCTGATCCGCAAGGATGGAATTTTCGTGATTCCGGAGCTTGATGGTCTGAATCCAGAAAACCTGAAATAAAATGTAATCAACAGAAAACACCTTGCGCGAGTAAGCGGATTCAAGGTATCATGGAATTGGTTACAAATGAACAAGCGAACTAAGTTTTTCTAATCAAGTTGCGGAGGGATTCCTATGTCCAGTAACAATGCGGCAATCGTGGATATTGCCCAAACGGCAAGCCAGTTCAACTCATCAATCGTCCTTCAGGCGGACAACAAGTACATTGACGTAAAGAGTATCCTTGGGTTGTTTACAACTCTGGTTTCCAGTCAAAGCTACGAACTTCATGTTCACGGCACTGATGCCGAAGAAGCAAAGAAAGCAATGAGCGAAGTTTTCTCCAAGCACGGTCTGAATTTTACGGTTGTTGCTGAGTAATCTATCAGCCTCAAAGACGTCCTGCCTATGCGGCAGGGCGTTTTTTTGCAGTCGTGAAACTGAATTCTTGTATTGAATCTCAATTTCGACTAATATTAAACTAAATAGCAATAACAGCTGTAACTTTTGGACATGGGGGGGAAAATGCATGACTTCATCGGATTTGCAGGAACAGCTTAATCTTAAAGCAATTACTCTTCTACAAGAAGATGCCGATAAAATTCAGAAGCTCATCGAAGTGCAGATGGAGAATCTGGCGACTCGTTATTGCCCTCTCTATGAGGAAGTGCTGGATACCCAGATGTACGGCTTCTCCAGAGAGGTCGATTTTGCGGTCAGAGCGGGGCTTGTACCAGAGTATACAGGTAAGCAGGTACTGAGTGAGCTGGAGCGTAATCTGGCTGTGCTGTACGAGGCGCTGAACAAGAAGGCGGAAGAGCGCGGGAATTAGGCGAAGCTTCCAGCTGTTCATAAAAACGCACATGAGGGTTAGTGCCGCCCATGTGCGTTTTTTGTTGTACAGCAATGGTGGAGAATGAGCCTATACGAGATAGAAGGAGACTCCAAGAATCATATAGACCGCCAGCAGCAGCAGCCCTTCGTACCAGTTGGTTGAACCGTCCTGTATAATAGACTTGGCTATAAACACGGAGACGGCGATGGCCACAATCTCTATAGTCGTAAAGACGATGTCCATGGTATTGCCCAGGAAGTAGCTGGCGAAGATGAGGACAGGCGCTACAAACAGGGCGATCTGCAGGCTGCTGCCGACAGCGATCTCTACTGCAGCCCCGATTTTGTTCTTCATGGCCAGCATAATCGCCGCACTGTGCTCAGCTGCATTCCCGATAATAGCGACGAGGAACGCTCCGACGAACAGTTCACTGAAGCCGAAGCGCTCGGTCAGCGTCTCCAGCGTGCCGACCAGCCATTCGCTGACAAAAGCGACCATTACCGTAGCCAGAATCAGATACAGGATCGACTTGCCCTTGGACCAGGCAGGGGCATGTTCGTTGGGCAGCTCCTCTGCGCTGTCATCCGTTACATCGGCCAGATATTTCTTGTGGGTAATCATGGAGAAGATCAGCCACGCCATATAAGAGGCAATAAGCAGACCCGCTACAACCAGGCTTAGCACATCCGTGTCCCGTTCGGTGATGGAGTGGGTGTTAAAGAACATGGCAGGAACAAAGAGGGCGATGACTGCAACGATCATCAGTGAGCCGTTGAGCCCGGCCAGCGTGACGTTGAAATTCTGAACCTTGAACTTCATTCCTCCGGCAAAAATGCTCAGGCCCAGCACCAGCAGCAGGTTGCCGATAATGGAGCCGGTGAGACTCGCTTTGACCATGTCAAACAGCCCTTCCTTGACCAGGAAGAAGGCGATGATCAGCTCTGCGGCATTACCGAAGGTGGCATTAAGAAAGCCCCCCAGCCGCTGTCCGGCATAGTGGGCTACGCTTTCGGTTGCCCGGCCGAGGAAGCCGGCTACAAAAACAACCGCAACTGCGGATAACACGAATTGCAGCGTGTGATCCCAGTCCGCATAATGTCCGACTGCGCTTAAGATAAAAGTGATTATCAGCAGCGCCGGAGAAATCCATTTTTTCAAGTGAAACACACCCCGATCTTTGTATGTAGGTTAAATTCATATTTCAATATACCCAAATTAAACCGGAGTGTAAACGGTGCTGCAGAAGTCATTTGCTTTTTAGCCTGTTTTCGAATTACAATAATTGATAATGAGTGTAGGGGGGATATGGCATGGCGGAACAACTTCAACTTGAAATGGGAAATATACGGATATCCAATGATGTCGTCTCAAAAATTGCCGGACTTGCGGCATTAGAGACTCCGGGTATAGCGGCCATGTCAGGCGGCTTATCCGAAGGCTGGGCCAAACGCCTCAGCGGCAAGAATGTGCAGAAGGGTGTCACTGTCGAAGTCGGACAGCTTGAAGCTGCAGTGGACCTGCGTATTATCGTATTGTACGAGACACCGATTCATGAGGTCTGCCGGATGCTGCAGCAGAACGTGCGTGAAGCGGTAGAGAGCATGACAGGGCTTCATATTGTTGAGGTCAATGTAAAAGTAGAAGGCGTTGCCTTTAAGAACGACGAAATCTCGTAAGCCAAGAATACAAAAAGGCAGTCCGGTGTTGGTTTTCCGGACTGCCTTTTTGTATCTTATGAAGCTTGAACCGGCAGATTCAGCGGCTGGCGCGTACCTGTCTGACGGTGGTTACAGATTTGGTGACCTCTTCTTTGGCCGGGCGGTTGGTTTCACGCGAAATGCTCAGCATAATGCCCATGCAGAACATCGTTACGACCAGTGAAGAGCCGCCGTAGCTGATGAACGGAAGGGTGACCCCGGTAAGCGGGATCGTCTTGGTGACTCCGCCGATGTTGACAAAGGCCTGAATGGCGATCAGCCCCATGACCCCGACACCGACTAGCGTACCGAAAGGGTCGGTACATCTGAGTGCAATCAGAATCCCTCTCCAGATAAAGTACAGATAGACCAGCAGGAAAACAGCAGTCCCGATAAAACCGAGCTCCTCGCCGATAACGGCGAAAATAAAGTCCGTGTAAGGATAAGGCAGGTAGTGCAGCTTCTGGATGCTCTGTCCGAAGCCGGCGCCGCTTGTACCTCCTTCTCCCAGTGCCGTCAGTGACTGGATAATGTTATAGCCTCCGTCTTCGGCATCCTGGAACGGGTCAAGAAAAGCAGTGATGCGGTCCATTTTGTAATTATTATCTGCGGCAACAGTAGCAGTCTGCGGCGACAGGAAGTCGATGGCGGTCTTTGCACCCATTACAATTCCTACACCGAGCACCAGAAGTGCGATAGAGGCGAGAATATGCTTCATGCTGGCACCGCCGGCATAAATAACGAGGCCGCTGGTTGCCACGAGAATCAGACAGGAGCCCAGATCCGGCTGCATCATAATAAGACCGGCAACAATGCCGACAATGACCATGACCGGAATATAGCCGGTGCGAAAATCTCTCAGCCGCTCACCCTTTTTGGTTATCAGCGCAGACAGATACAGAATAATGGAGATTTTGGCCAGCTCCGTGGGCTGGATGCCGAGGCCGCCGATGTTGAACCAGCTCTTGGCACCGTTGGTGCGCTCAGAGAAGGCTACCAGCAGCAGAAGCACGAGCGTAAGCAAAAAGATCGGGGCATACCATTTCTTGAATTTGCTGTAGTGAATATTCATCACAGTAAACATTACGACACTGCCAACCACTACCCACTGAATCTGATTCTTAAGGAAGTAGAGCGGATCGTTTCCGAACTTTTCACTGGCCAGCGTGAGGCTGGAGCTGGAGCTGAACACCATGACGAGTCCAAAGCCGACAAGCAGCAGAGTCAGGATGAGCAGCTGGAAATCAGGTGTGCCTCTTTTGGGCAGGCTGGTTTTTTGTTTGGTTTTTCCTTTTACGGTGTTCAAGCTTCAAGCAGTCCTTTCAGCTCAAGAATGCGCTGTGCTGCAGTATCCAGTACGGGCTGAGGAACCGGGGATTCGTACTCCAGGCCGTGGGGAAAGGTGGCCTTGCCCAGGTAAACGGCTTCAATCGCAAGCACGGCATCGGGCTTTTCCAGCTTGCCTTCGACGGCGCGTGTGTTGATCCGCAGGAAATATTCGCCGCCGTTCTGGTGATCCTCAATCTTGCAATCGTAAGTGGCCCTGTAGTATTCCCATTGCCAGCGGATAAATCCGGCTTTGGCCGCACTTTCATCCAGATACTGAAGGTCGCTTTGCAGTCCTACGAGGCCAGTGTTCTCAAATATCATAGCGCACATATCCCCCTTGTGAAGTATAATGATAATTTCGTAGCAATATTATAGATGTTCTTCCTCATGATAGTATGTTTCCAGGGGTTGTGCAAGGCAGACCGGCTCTGCAGATACACAGTTTTTTGCGATTCTGCTACAATATAAACACTTGGGAGAAGGGAATGGAACCGTAATGGATAAAAGAGAGATTGAACAGCTGCTTCCGGACATGGTGGAATGGCGCCGACATCTGCACCGTCATCCGGAGCCGTCGTATGAAGAGAAGGAAACATCGGCTTTTGTGGCGGACAGGCTGGCCGCGTTTGGCATAGAGGTAAGGCGCAGCAAAGCCGGTTACGGACTGACCGGAATTCTCAAAGGGGGCAGTCCGGGCAAGACGGTGGTGCTGCGTGCTGACATGGATGCACTCAACATCACTGAGGAGAGCGGAAGCGAATATGCTTCGCAGAACCCCGGTGTTATGCATGCCTGCGGGCATGACGGGCATACGGCGATGCTGCTTGGAGCAGCGGCCTATTACAGCGCCCGCCGGAACGAGCTCAAGGGCGAGCTGCGCTTCCTGTTCCAGCCGGCGGAGGAAATCTGTCCGGGCGGGGCAAAGGACATGATCGCCGAAGGCGTGCTTGAGGGAGCAGATGCCGTCTACGGGCTGCATCTGTGGACACCGCTGCCGCTGGGAACAGTCGGCAGTGCGCCAGGCCCGCTGATGGCCTCGGCGGACGAATTCTTCATTGATATTACCGGGAAAGGCGGACACGGCGGGATGCCCCACCGTACGGTAGACAGCATTGTAGCTGCAGCGGCGCTGGTAACCCAGCTGCAGACCATTGTCAGCCGCAGTGTGGACCCGCTGCAGCCGGCTGTCCTGAGCATCGGAACGATTCAAGGCGGTACTGCCCAGAACATCATTGCGGAGCGCTGCCGGATAACAGGGACTGTCCGGGCTTTTGATGAAGAGACAAGATATCTGATCCGCCGCAGAATTGAAGAGATGGCGGCTGCAGTTGCCGCGGTCTACGGGGCGGAAGCAAAGGTGGATTACATGATGGGGTATCCGCCGCTTGTCAATGATGAAGCAGAGTTCAGCCGGTTTTTCCGGGTTGCCCCTGAAGCGCTTGGGGATACAGTGCAGGTTATACAAATGGAAAAAATCATGCCGGCCGAAGATTTCGCTTATTATGTCAAAGAGATTCCCGGCTGCTTCATCTTTGTAGGCGCAGGGAATCCGGACAAGAATGCCGTATATCCGCATCATCACAGTAAATTTGATTTTGATGAGGATGCGATGCTGCATGGTGCCAGACTGCTGGTGGCACTTGCAGATTCCTGCCTGAATGAATAATGGTTCCGATTGTGCATAATTTGCCCGAATGAGGGGAACCTACTTCCGTATATTACGGAGCAGACAGGAGGTTCTTTTGTGAAAACAGTCCGGGAAGTGATGACATCGCAGCCTGCAGCGGTTACGCTGCTGGACAATGTCTATGAAGTTGCCGTCAAAATGAGAGACTACGATACCGGGTTTATACCCGTAGTGGACTCGGAAGCGGGAGGAAAGCTCATCGGCGTTATTACGGACCGGGACCTGGTTCTCAGGGGGTACGCGGAGAAGCACCCGGGTTCTTCCTCTGTGGAGACCGTGATGAGCAGCAAGGTGGTCTCGATCGAGGAGTCCGCTACTGTAGATGAGGCCGCTGAACGGATGGCTTCGGAACAAATCCGCCGCCTGCCGGTAACACGCGGCGGCAAGCTGATCGGTGTGGTATCACTTGGCGATTTGGCTGTAAAACAAATCTTTGCCGACGAAGCGGGAGAAGCGCTGAGTGAAATTTCGCAGCGTCAGCTGCATTGAAGAGGGGATTAAGGGAGCTCATATCCGCAGCATGCGGAAATGGGCTTTTTCCTGTTCTGGCGTGCCCAGAGGCACGCATTATCTAGTTGGTGCAAGTCCAACCAAGAGAGGGGCCAAGCCACTCTTGTAGCTAGGATGCTTGCGCATGGCGAAATCTGTGTGTAAAAGCGCATCGACAAAAGTACCGGTCAGAGACCGGGCGAGCAACAACCCAGGCCGCAACATCAAGTGAATCCTGCCGCGTCGTCAAAAAGGCCCTGCAAAGGGGAAAAGAGGGAGCCGAGTCTCGCTAAACTGGACGAAGGCCATGGAAGCTGTAAAGAACTTGGTACAACAGCGAAGAACCCTCCGGCGTAGAGGGAACGGCAT
>NZ_FNDX01000009.1 GCF_900099765.1 Paenibacillus typhae
GTTCACTGCATTATCTTTCAAACCATGCCGTTCCCTCTACGCCGGAGGGTTCTTCGCTGTTGTACCAAGTTCTTTACAGCTTCCATGGCCTTCGTCCAGTTTAGCGAGACTCGGCTCCCTCTTTTCCCCTTTGCAGGGCCTTTTTGACGACGCGGCAGGATTCACTTGATGTTGCGGCCTGGGTTGTTGCTCGCCCGGTCTCTGACCGGTACTTTTGTCGATGCGCTTTTACACACAGATTTCGCCATGCGCAAGCATCCTAGCTACAAGAGTGGCTTGGCCCCTCTCTTGGTTGGACTTGCACCAACTAGATAATGCGTGCCTCTGGGCACGCCCAAACAAAAAAGCCCCCGGAAAGCCCGGGAGCCTGTAGCTAAAATAATATTAGTGCACATCATTAGTTATTGCACATCATTAGTTATCCATGTTGCAGCATTGATTTAATAACATCCGTCTGTTTTCAGACATCAGTGTTCATACGTCGCTTACATTCCTCATTCACCGTACATCAGTTAACCGACTTATCATACTGCAGGTACACAACCTGAGTCTGCAGATACTCATTCAAGCCGTGTTTGCCGTCGGCACCGCCGATGCCGGATTTGCGCCAGCCGGCGTGAAAGCCCTGCATCGCTTCAAAGTTCTCGCGGTTGATGTAGGTTTCCCCGTACTTCAGCCGTTTGATTACCTTCATCGCCACATTCAGGTTCTGCGTATACAGGGATGAAGTCAGGCCGAATTCGCTGTCATTCGCCAGCTCGATCGCTTCATCCAGGGTTGCGAATGTTACAATCGGGATAACCGGCCCAAAGATCTCTTCCTGCACGATCTCCATCTTGTTGGTAGCATCGGCAATGACCGTTGGCTCAAAGAAGCTACCGGTGCCCTCAACCTTTTTACCGCCGAGCAGAACCTTTGCGCCCTCTTCAACTGCCCGGTCCACTTTCTGCTGTACGGAATCCTGGGCGGCCTTGTTGATTAGAGGTCCCATCTGGATGCCTGTATCCACTAAAGGATTACCGTACTTCACAGCCTTCATGGCTTCAACCAGACGGGAGGTGAATTCATCCTTAATCGATTCATGAACATACACGCGCTCGGCACAGTTACATACCTGGCCTGTATTGATGACGCGGGAATCAACGATCGCTTTAACCGCCAGATCCAGATCCGCATCAGCCATTACTATCGCCGGTGCTTTACCGCCAAGCTCAAGACTGACCTTGATAATGTTCTCGGCTGCGGCCTCCATGACCTTTTGCCCGGCCGGAACGCTGCCTGTCAGGCTGACCATGCCGACCTTCGGGTTGCTGGCCAGCTCATTGCCGACCTCGCCGCCTCTGCCTGTAACCAGGTTGTATACGCCCTTTGGCAGACCGACTTTATCTACAATTTTGGTAAAAGCTATCGCATTATTAGGTGACTCCACACTCGGCTTTACTACAATCGTATTACCGGTAATCAAGGCCGGTGCCATTTTTCTGGCAATCAGGAAAAACGGGAAGTTCCAGGGCAGAATCCCTGTGGTAACTCCGATGGCCCGCTTGAATACAAAAATATTCTCGTTATCGCGGTCACTCTGGACAATTTCACCCTCGTAGCGGCGTGCCCATTCAGCCATGTAATCCAGGTAGTCTGCGGTAAAATGGACTTCCACCGTGGATAGCTCCAGCGTTTTGCCTACTTCCTCAGAAATAAGTCTGGCAATACTGTCCGCCTCAGCACGGATTCCGTCTGCAATCGCATGCAGATACTTTCCTCTTTCTACTGCAGGGGTTTCTTCCCAGGCTGACTGTGCTGCATCGGCAGCATCGATCGCACGCACGACATCATTTTTGGTCGCTTTGGGTACCTGTGAAATGACTTCATCGGTTGACGGGTTGGTGACATCCATCCACTCTTGGGTTTCTGATTCGGTAAATTGGCCGTTGATGTACATCAAATGCTTTTCCACTGTTAATCCCCCTCAAGATAAATTATTCCATCACTTCCCTCCTAGTGTAAACGCTAACAACATTTTATGTCAACAACATACACATTTATCGTGTGTTTTTGTGTTGTTTTTCATTGACTTCTTGAGTTAAGCTATAACTATCAACATTGCGATTGGAGGAACAGGAATGAAAGTAAGCATCTTTTCGACTTGTTTAGTAGACCTTATGACCCCCTCAGCGGGAAAAGCAATGGTTGAAGTCCTTGAAAGGCTTGGCTGTGAGCTTGATTTTCCGGCTTCGCAGGTCTGCTGCGGCCAGCCCACCTATAACAGCGGGTATCTGGAGGATTCCAAGCTTGCCATGAAAAATATGATGCTCGCCTTTGAGCACTCTGATTATGTTGTCGGTCCCTCCGGCTCCTGCATAGCCATGTTCCATGAGTACCCGAAGATTTTCAAAGGTGATCCGGACTGGGAATTGAAAGCGGTTGCCTTAAAAGAGAAATCGTATGAATTCACCCAATTTATCGTCAGAGTGCTGGGAATCACGGATGTCGGGGCAAGGCTTGAAGGCACGGCAACCTATCACCGTTCCTGCCATATGACAAGATTGCTTGGTGAAAAGGAAACCCCTTATCTGCTGCTGGAGCAGGTCCGCGGACTGCAGCTTGAGCCGCTGAAGAACAGCGACAACTGCTGCGGCTTTGGCGGTACCTTTTCGGTGAAAATGCCGGACATCTCCAGCCAGATGGTGGATGAAAAATGCGAAAGTGTGGTTGAAACCGGAGCGGATATACTGATCAGCGCGGATATGGGCTGCCTGCTCAATATCGGCGGCCGTCTGTCCCGTAAAGGAGTTCCAGTAAAAATTATGCATATTGCAGAAGTGCTGAACCATACCGGCGAGACAGCCGCAGCCAAAGGAGGTATCCCCTCATGAGCCTGAAGACAGATAAAAGGGAGTTCGGGGAGCGGACAGCGGACGGCATCGGCAATACATTTATGCGCAGTGCCGTAAGCTCTGCACAGGACAGTCTCAAGACCAGACGGCTTACAGCCGCTACGGCACTCGGTGACTGGGAAGCATGGCGGCTTGTCGGCCAGACCATACGCCAGCATACCCTGAAGAATCTGGATTTTTATCTGAATCAGCTGGCAGATAATATTGAAGCCAGAGGCGGCCATATCTATTTTGCCGCAACCAAGGAAGAGGCCAGCAGCTATATTCGGGACGTTGTCGTCTCGAAGCAGGCCCGGAAAATCGTCAAATCAAAGTCCATGGTCACTGAGGAAATTGAAATGAACAAGGTGCTGATTGAAGCCGGCTGTGATCTGATCGAGACTGACCTTGGCGAATATATATTACAGATCGATGATTGGGACCCGCCGTCACATATTGTGGCTCCTGCCCTGCATAAGGACCGCAACCAGATTAAGCGCGTATTCACAGAAAAGCTTGGCTATACAGGGGATGAAAGCCCGGAGAAGCTGGCCCGCCACGCCCGAGCAGTGCTGCGCCAGAAGTTTCTGGAGGCGGATGTCGGGATTACCGGCTGCAACTTCGCTGTAGCCAATATGGGGGCGATCAATCTGGTGACCAATGAAGGCAACGGTGACCTGACAGCCGCTATTCCCAAGACTCAGATCGCTGTGATGGGGATGGAACGGATCGTTCCGACTATGGAGGAAATGGAGGTGCTGGACAATCTGCTCTGCCGGAGTGCTGTCGGACAGAAGCTGACCAGTTACATCACCGTCATGGGGCCCAAAGCCCCGGGAGAAAGCGATGGCCCTGATGAATTCCACCTCGTTGTCGTCGATAACGGGCGCTCCGAGATTCTGGGAAGCGAATTCAACGAGGCTCTGCAGTGCATTCGCTGCGGCGCCTGCCTGAACGTCTGCCCTATCTACAGGCATATCGGCGGGCATGCTTACGGCTCCATCTATCCGGGCCCGATCGGAGCGGTCATTACGCCGCTGCTCGGCGGATATGATGATTATAAGGAGCTGCCCTTTGCCTCCAGTCTATGCGGGGCTTGTACAGATGTATGTCCGGTCAAAATCCCGCTGCACGAGCAGCTGATCATGCACCGGCAGAATATCGTGAAGGAGAAGCGGACCGGTGCTGCCGACCGCTTCCAGATGAAAGCGGCAAGCCGCCTGCTCTCCTCCCCTTCGCTGTTCGGTAAGGTACTGCGTCTGGCCAATCCGGGCAGCCGGATGATGAGCAAGCATGGCCGGATTGTCAGAGGACCGGGACTGATCCAGGGCTGGGTCGGCGTCCGTGATTTGAATCAGCCGGTCAAGCAAGCGGACAGCTTCCGTACCTGGATGAAGGAACGTCAGGGAGGTACAAAACAATGACTACCAAAAATAAAAACAACAACAGGGAATCCTTTCTGAACCGGGTGGCTTCCAGTCTCGGCCGGGAGCGGCCCTACAACGTTCAGCGTCCGGATATCAAGAGTATGATGCCCGATAGTTATGGGACGCTTACGGGTGCCGATCTGATTGATATTCTGAAGGAGCAGTGCTTCTTCATCCATACCCAGCTGATTGAATCCACACCTGAGATTCTGCAGCAGACGCTTGATGATCTGATCGCCGCCAACGGCGGCGGTTCGGTAATAACTTCGGGTGATTCGAGGTTTGCCTGCTATGATCTGAGCTTTCAGGGTTCAACGGAATGGTCGGAAGCTGCCGGCCGCGAGGAGAATATCAGCCGTTCAGAAACGGCCAATACCGTAGTCGTATTCGCAGATTATGTACTGGCTGAATCTGGAACGATTGTCGTGGAAAGCCGGCCGGATCAGGGACGTGCCCTCCACTTTCTGCCTGAGCATTATATCGCCATAATTGAAAGAGAACGGATCGTGCTGCGTTCCACACAGGCAGCGGCAGCATTGAACCGGCGGATTGAAGCAGGCGAGCCGGTCGGCTCCTCCATCAACTTCATCTCCGGACCTTCCAATTCCGCGGATATTGAAATGCAGCTTGTTGTCGGTGTCCACGGCCCACTCAGAGCCACCTATGTCCTTATTTAACGATACTTAAAAAGAAATAACAGAGCAGAGTTCCTCCATAAGCGGAAGAATCTCTGCTCTGTTTTATTTTTACTGAAGCCGATTGTTAGGTAGGTTCCCTGTCATAGCCGGCTGAATGGGAGCAGGAGCGTAACCGTTCGCCATTTGCTGCATATCCTGCTGGGCCAGCTGCGGCACCTGGTAATAGCCGTTTTTATTCTGATAAACGGATATTTCATAAGCCATCTCTATACAGTTCGGCAAGGAATCAGCTAATACACGGCGCACAACCGGATTCGTTGTTTCGAGCGCTGCTGTCGTTTTGACTACTGCACCCTGCTTCAGCACATTCAGCATACTGAGCGAGATCGTCTGATCGTTAATCTCCACAGCCGTTTGCATAGGCATCATTGGAGAGCTTGGTTTCATGCCGTAGGTAAAATCATTCCCTTGTGTCATGGTATATCTTTCCGTATGTTTGGATGGATTCTGCCCTGTTTTGAAGCACTCCAGCGTGAGGTTGTATTCATCTGTAATGAACTGCTTCTGTCTCTGCAGAATGGCTTGGAGCTTCTATTCTGAATATTACTGCCAGAAATGCTTCAACCGCGTAAAACTCGTAAACCATAACGTGCAACTGGATGGTTTGGGTTGAACTATGTTATACTCTTTCGTATATCTTATGGAGGGGGGCGAACAATAATGGGAAGGCGATATTGCAAATGGATTGTGCTCCTACATTGATCCGCTTCTACGGCTGTATGAGTATCCCGGTGTTTATGTTTGAATCACAAATACGTCCTTAATTCAACTTGGAGGTGAATCCCTCTTTTGAGGGAAAGGATTGGATTTAATAACCTTAACTAACCTAATTATCCTTGCCATATTAATTGTAATGACGGCTTTTTTTGTAGCTTCAGAATTTGCAGCCGTAAAAATGCGGATGTCACGGATTGAACAGCTGATCGATGAAGGCAACAAAAAGGCAGTAATCGCTAAAAAAGTGGTTGGAGACCTGGACTACTATCTGTCCGCCTGCCAGCTCGGGATTACAGTAACTGCACTCGGTCTGGGTGCCATCGGTAAGCCGGCGGTAGAACGTATTCTCTACCCTGTTTTTGATTATTTCAATGTATCTGAATCTTCTGCTTCAGTAGCGTCTTATGCAATCGCATTTATATTTGTAACCTTTCTGCACGTAGTTGTCGGAGAGATGGCACCGAAGACACTGGCGATCCAGTTTTCTGAAAAGCTTACACTTCTCCTCTCCCCGCCCCTGTATTGGTTCGGCAAAATCATGCACCCGTTTATAGTGGCGCTGAACGGAACCTCCCGGGTCGTCCTGCGCATGTTCGGTGTCAAGCCTGCAGGCCATGAAGAGCATTACTCGGAAGAAGAGCTCCGGATCATTATGGCCCAGAGCTTTGAAGGCGGCGAGATTAATGAACAGAAGCTGGAGTATCTGGAAAATGTATTTTCCTTCGATGAGCGTATAGCCAAGGATATTATGATACCTCGGACCGGAATGGTCGCCCTGGACTATGATATGTCGAATGAAGATATCGTCAGCATACTCGACACCAATAACTATACCCGCTATCCGGTCATCGAGACTGGTAATAAGGACCGTGTTCTTGGCGTAGTTAACGTGAAGAAGATGCTTCCGCACATTATTGCGGGCCGAGACCCACATCTTAAGGAATTTGTACGGAGTCTCCCTACTGTATCTTCTGTAACGCCTATTAAGGAAGCGATGCTCAAAATGCAGCAGGAACAGATGCATATGGCTCTGGTTATTGACGAATACGGCGGTACCGCCGGAATTCTCACTTTGGAGGATATCCTGGAGGAGCTGGTCGGAGAGATCCGCGATGAATTCGATGCAGATGAGGTATCGGAGATTCAGCAGATTGATGAACAGACTTATGTTATCAGCGGACGAGTGCTGCTGGAGGATATTGAGGAGCAGTTCGGCTTTACGTTTGAGGACAGTGATGAAATTGACACGATCGGCGGCTGGATTCAATTCCGTGAAGGTACGTCTGTTGAAGCGGGATATGAATTCAAGGCCGGCGGACAAAACTGGACGATTATGGAAATGGATAATTTCCAGATCAAGCAGGTCATTCTGCACTACAAACAGCCGCAGTTACAGCAATAAAACAGCAATAAAACAGCAATAAGAATGTCTTATCTATTACTTTGGAGGTGAATCCCTCACGCTGAGGGAAAACTTTGGACGGAGTTATTACGATAAATTTAATTATGGTTGCGATCTTTATCGGTCTTACCGCTTTTTTTGTCGGAGCCGAGTTTGCGATTCTAAAAGTACGTATGTCACGGATTGATCAATTAATCAGTGAAGGCAATAAAAAAGCGGTCATCGCCAAAAAAGTGGCACATGATCTCGATTACTATTTATCCGCCTGTCAGCTTGGCATTACGATTACTGCCCTCGTCCTGGGGGCGCTCGGTGAGCCGACGGTAGAACGGATTCTGCATCCGCTGTTTGACCAGATGGGTGTACCGGCCGCGTTATCGACGCTGCTCTCCTATCTGATTGCCCTGTCGATCATTACCTTCCTGCATGTGGTTATCGGTGAGCTTGCACCAAAGACGCTGGCTATCCAGTTCGCTGAACGGATGACTCTGCTGCTTGCCCCTCCGCTGTACTGGTTCGGTAAAATCACATACCCGTTCATTGTAGCCCTGAACGGTTCCGCCCGCCTGCTGCTCCGTATCTTCGGGGTTAAGCCTGCCGGGCACGAAACGGTCCATTCCGAAGAAGAGCTGAAATGGATCGTTGACCAGAGCTACGAGAGCGGAGAAATCAACAAAACGGAGCTTGTCTATCTGAACAACATCTTTGCCTTTGATGAGCGCACACTTGGTGAAATCATCGTACCGGTATCGAATGTTGTAACATTACAGCATGATATGGCTGTAGAAAAGCTTATTGAAATCCTGGGCAGACATGATTATACACGTTACCCTGTAGTAGCTGCTGACGGCACCGGCCGGTATACCGGTTACGTCAATACCAAAGAGATGCTTACGAGCATCGCCGCCGGCCGGACAGCCAGCTGGCAGACGTTTATTCACGATATTCCGAAGTTTGCGTCCGGCAAGAACCTGCGCGATGTCCTGCTGCGGATGCAGCAGACCCGTGTACACATGGCTGCCGTTACGGACACATCAGGAGCTATCATCGGGATTGTAACGATGGAAGACCTTCTGGAGGAAATCGTCGGCGACATCCGGGATGAGAGCCTTAACGTGAACATGAATGTTTCCCCGAATTAATTGAACAGCTGCTTCTATAGGGCATAAAAGGAGCCTGCACATTACGTGCAGGCTCCTTTTTTAATCCCGAAGTCGTACATTCATCCGGCATGTATAAAGTGTCTATCCGGACTGGCGGTCTGCCCTTCCTGCCTTCACATGTTTAAGCTGGGCAACAATAATGACGCTGATGATAACCAGCAGAAACCAGGAGCTGATTTTGCCGAAGCCAACCATCTGCCATGTCTGATGCTGATCCGGATACTTCCAGGCATTAAAGAATGTCGCAATGTTCTCAGCCAGCCAGATAAAAAAACCGACGATTACAAACGCCAGCGTCAGCGGCATCCGGTATGTAACATTCCGGACCCGGTAGAGGATCCAGGTCCGCCAAAATACAATAAGCACGAGCCCGGTCAGCCACCAGCGGAAATCCGGAATGAAATGATGGGTAAAAAAGTTCAGGTAGATGGCTCCGCCCAGGAGCCCTGCAGGAAGCAGACCCGGCCAGCCGGTCATATCCATGCTCAGCCTGCGCCAGATCTGGCACATAAAGCTTGCGACACTGGCATACATAAATCCGCTGTACAGCGGTACGCCGAATATTTTGCTGAAGCCCGGTTCAGGGTAAGCCCATGACCCCATGCTTACTTTGTAAATCTCCAGCAGCAGGCCAATAATGTGAAAGACACAGATCACTTTGATTTCATCCATTGTCTCCAGTCCGCTGCGGTACATCAGGTACTGAACGGTTAGCAGGACGAGCAGAATGGCATCATAACGGTGGATAAAAGGGAGATTTACCGCCCCGGACAAAGCTAGCGTACCAAAGATAGCTACGGGGAAAATACAGCTCATCGCCTGATGATACCCGAAATGGAACAGCTGGGTAAAACCGTTTCTCACCTTTCTGTTCATTGCGGAGTTCACCCCGGATAATGAGTTCATGCGTAACACCTCGTTTATTTTTGTTGTCAGTATCATATCATTACATTTATCGTTATTCAATAAAATAATGTTTTATATAAATATATTATTATTGTAAATATTTTAAGACATATAAAAAAACCGCCATACAGGCGGTTTGAAGAGACTGTTTCTTACCGGGCCATTCCGGTCTCCGACAATCGCGTTGCTTTGACTACATACCTGGCCAGCCCCGGGAAAACCCGCGCCAGACCGGGGTACAGCCTGTTGGTTCTGGAAAAGGCCAACCCTTGAATTCTCCGTGCCCGTCTTAGAAGCCGGGTAAAGGTCTGGTCTGCTTCCGCTGAATATCCGTTTTGCCATTCCTCATATCCGATCATTCCTTTAAGGTAACGGTCAGTCCAGCCTGAGCAGATCAGCGCGGAACGCAGGGCGATCGACATTCCGTCGCCGCAGAGCGGCGGGATCATCAGCATGGCATCACCGATATGCGGAAATTCCGACCACGGCTCGGGAGTATCCGACAAACGTACCGGTGCAATGGATACCTGGGTACCGGCCACCGGTTTTCCTTCTGACAGTCGGTCTGCCAGCCGGCGGTTACTCCGTGCGGCCGTCTGCAGAATCTCCTGCACCGATTTCCCGCTGCCCTGGACGGAATCCAGAGTCAGCAGCGCCGCAACATTTACTTTCCCCTCTTCAATCGGGGAAATCCCGATATAGCCTCCTTCACAGAAGTACAGCTCCACCTGATCCGGTATGGTGATCCCGCTGTAATGGGATTTGATACCGATATAGACGGTATCGTCTCTTGTATCTTCAGCTGAGGCAGCCACACCGCGCGGCTTCTTGGTTCCGTAGGCACCGATCACAGCGCGGGCCTGATATGAGACCTTGTTGTCTCCCTCCCTGGTTTCCACCTCGTAACGGTTATCATCCAGCTTACGGATTCCTGTAACTACAGCTTTGGTTATAATTTCTGCCCCTGCCGACTGTGCCTTCTCATGGAGAATCCGGTCAAGCTCATACCGGCTTATTCCGGTTGCATTCCCAGGCAGCGGCGCCCCGATTTCCCCGCCGTGGGGCAGTATAATGCGGGCTTTGTCCATCCTCCCTAGGGCCGGTGTATGCTCCCCGAGATTAATGCCCAGCACCTGCAGCATTTCCTTCGTCTCGGGAGACATGAACTCCCCGCAGGTTTTGTGCCGGGGGAATTCCTGCCGGTCCAGCAGAATCGTCCGGTGACCCAGACGGGCCAGCTGAAGGGCACTGCTGCTTCCGGCAATCCCCGCACCGGCTACTATGACATCCGTCTGCTTCATCATCGGCTGATCACCTGCTTCGGGATTACTACTGAATAACGGAACAGCGGCTTCCAGGTATAGGTCATAGCATCGGCCTGAAGCCTTTGCTTCAGCTCCTGCCAGTCACTCCCCTTAAAGCCTTTCGCTACCGACAACGGCCCGTCATGCCGGATATACCGGTTGCGCGAGATCATCCGGGTCATAACCCATACTGCGGTGTAGGATACCGGATGACGGTGGATATCATTGATCACCACACCGTACCTTGACGCTCTCCGCATATGGTCCACCATATCCACCAGCTGCTGCCCGTCAAAATGATGTACAAACTGGGAGCCGGTTACAATATCAGCTGAGGCATCGGCAATCTCCTGCAGATCAGCCCGCATTACCCTTACTCTTGGTTCGTGCCGGAACAGCTGCCTGGCTTCTTCGCAGGCCTCCTCCGTCATATCGACCAGCATAATATCAAGCTCGATTCCTTTCCGGTCCGCCCACTCCAGCAGCTTCATATTAACATCCCCCGAGCCGGCGCCGACATCGAGGATACTGAGCTTCCGGGGCTGTCCGATCGCCTGCCAGAGCTTCTCTACCCCGTCCCTTGTAGGGCCGGGTGCAGCGAAAATCCGGTTCAGCCGCCGCAGATGCTTCAAGGCTTCACTGAGCTCCGCTCCGCCCATGGAAAAGTCATCCATCAGCTCATCCTCTTTGGCACGCACCGACAAGGTTCTAAAAAACGGCATGGCCTGCCTCCTGATAGGAAGGTGAATACGCCGGAACATAAGTGAAGGACATCAGCTCGGCGGTCAGGCCCGGCCCAAAGGCCATTGCGACTCCTTCCTTCGTCTGTTCGTTACGGGCTTCCATGTCCCGGCGCATGGACTCAAGCACAAACAGAATGGTGGCGGAGGACAAATTACCTGCGGTTCTCAGAATTTCCCTGCTGTACCGTGTCTGCTCGTCACTTAGCTTCATAACCTCCTGTACGGAATCGACAATGCCCCGTCCGCCCGGATGAATGGCCCACAGCTCCGGAAGCGGGCTGTCTCCCAGGAGCTGGCCAAGCTCTGCTTCGAGGTGGGCCCCCAGCAGTTTAGGGATCCGCGGAGATAAATATAGATCGAACCCGGTATTGCCTACCTCCCAGGTCATATCCTCTGTGGAATCCGGTAGCAATACTGAGTAACCCTTGCCCAGGCTGAGGCAATGCTTATGTTTAACCCCCGGTTCGCCTATCACACAGGCAGCAGAAGCATCGCCGAAAAAGGAGGCTGCAAACAAAGCTTCGCGTTCTTTTACCGGCTGAAAATGAAGCGTACACAGTTCAACGCAGACGACAAGCACCTTGGAGCCGGGAGCACCAAGCACCACATCCCGGGCCATCTGGATTGCTTTTAGTCCGGCTGCGCAGCCCTGAAACATTAACGGAAGCCGGTTCACACGCGGCGATAGCCCAAGCTCATTTATCAGCATGACATCCAGGCCCGGCAGATACTGGCCGGTACAGCTGACAGTAATCAGATGTGTGATTTCAGCTGGAGCCTGATTCGCGTCCTGCAGGGATCTCTTGGCGGCTTCCAGAGCAAGCGGAGGTGCTTCCTGCTGATATTTCTTCATCCGCTCCTCTGTCGTAGGAATATCCGTCCGGTCACCGGAGGGGAGATACCGGCACGTTTCAGCCGTTCCAAGGTAGCTGTCATCGCAGGTATAACGGTTCTCGACACCGCAGGATTTGAAGATTCTCCTGGCAAAGCGGGCCAGATCCGGATTGTCCTGCAGCGATGAAGCGATTAGCTCGGCTACATCTGCCTGTGCTATAGAATAAAGCGGCAGAGCTGTACCCATTCCGAGAATCGCCGCTCCGGTATTACTGTTCAGTTGTGTCATATCTCAGCCTCCGTTAATGAATTTTGGGTTGCGTTTGAGTTAACAATGTTTACCCTGATCAGGCCTGTTGTAATCCGGAATCATGCCGGACACCTGAATCAGGCTTGTAAGTTTTACAGTTTTCGTTTATCATGGTTTACACGTTGTAAATATTATCACCGTGTAAACCTTGAAGGAGGCAACCCTATGAGCAGCTTATCCAAATCTGCCAAATTCCCGTTATTCATTCTTATGCTGAATCTGTTTATTGCTTTGCTTGGTCAAGGCATGGTTATCCCCATCCTGCCTGAATACCTGAAGCAGTTCAACGCAGCCGGAGCCGCGGCCGGATACCTCATCGCCGCATTTGGGGCCGCGCAATTTATTTTCTCTCCAATCGGCGGTCAGCTCTCGGACCGTCTGGGCCGGAAGCCGATGCTGATAGCCGGTCTGCTTCTGACCGTCATTTCCGACCTTATGTTTGCAGTTGGTGATACACTCTCGATCTTATACATAGCCCGCTTTATCGGGGGAATCGGAGTCGGAATCATGGTTCCGGCCAATATGGCTTACGTTGCGGATATGACTACTCCGGATACCCGTGCCAAGGGCATGGGTTATCTGGGGGCATCGATGAACCTGGGGATGGTGCTGGGCCCCGGGTTAGGCGGGCTGATCGCGGAACTGGGTATCCGTATTCCCTATTTTTTTGCCGGAGGACTGGGCTTTGTCGCCATGCTGCTGTGCTTCTTCATGCCTGAAACGCTGCCGCAGGAGATGCGCGCCGCTGCCAGAGCTAGAGATCAGCGGGAACCGGTTACCGGCATGATCCGGAATTCCTTCCGCACCTCCTATTTCCAGTACCTGCTGCTTATCTTAATCATTACCTTCGGCCTGATGAATTATGAAACTGTGTATGCCCTTTTTGTAGAACAGAAATATGGCTATGATGCGGCGCAAATCTCGGTGCTGATAACGGTCGGCGCGGTGATCGGAATTATAGTGCAGGTGTGGCTGCTGGACCGTGTTATCAAAAGGCTCGGCGAAATGAAGCTGATCCGCATCTCACTCGTGATGACCGCAGCAGCTCTGTTGTTAATGCTCGTTACAGTTAATCTCGGGTATCTGCTGCTGGTGTCGGGTTTATTTTTCGCCTTTAATGCTTTTTTGCGGCCAACCCTGAGCACCATTATTGCCAACGCCGCCGGCGACCGTCAGGGATATGCAGCGGGTTTAAGCACAACTTATACGAGTATAGGAAGCATTCTGGGCCCGGTTATTGCAGGTCAGCTGTTTGACTGGCATATCCATATGCCTTACATTTTAGGGGCAGGCATTCTAGCCTCTGCACTCTTCTTAACGGTTCACGCTCCGAAAACCCACCAGAAACGGACGGCGGCCCATGACTGAAACCTGGCATAACAACCTCAAAACCCGAAACCGGGAAGACCTGATTGCTGCCGCAAAGGAGCTGTTTATCAGGGAAAGCTTTCTCAAAGTAAATGTAAAGGAAATTTGCAGTCTGGCAGGGATAAGCCGGGTGACCTTTTATAAGCATTTTCAGTCCATCGACGAGCTGGTCTTTGAAGTTCAGATTGAAATTCTGGAGAGCATGACCGGATATGTCAAAAAAGCAGCATCAGCCGGTATGAGCGGCAGGGAAATGCTTGTCTCCATGCTGAATGCATGGATTGAGTATGGTATTGCGCATCCGGGCTGCATCCGGTTCATTCTTCTGTTTGACCTGCATTACGAGGCTTATGAAGCGGGAACAGTACTGAAAGCACAATACGAGGCATTTATCGGGCGAGAAAAGGAACAGCATTTCTTAATGCATGCGCTGGAAACCGGTATGAAGGACGGATCTCTGCTGCAGGACCCGGAGCCGCTGGAGACCGCCCAATTTATTTTCACCTCGATGATGGCCCTGCTTCAGAAAATGTGCATGAGTGCAGGACAAGACGCCCAGACGGGGCAGCCGGAAATACGGATTGCCCGCCGTTTTGCGGGGATACTGATTGAGCATTTGAGTGCAGACTATTAAAAGTAACAGAATTCAGCAAAAACAGCTGCTTCCCGGACCTGTTCCCCGTCCTGGTCTGCAGCTGTTTTTGTGCAATCCTAGTACATCCGCTCTTCACCGGTAACCGGATTTTTGAAGGCCGATTCGATATCGCTGGTTGAAAGCTCGTCTGCAAACTCCGTTTCCTTCTTATTAGAAGGAATGGCTGAGGCCGAAGCTGTCTTGTTCGGATTATCCTTGGTAACCGGTGTCGCTTTCGTCTGTTTTCCCATTGTATGCACATCTCCTTTGAGGCATCATTTTGCCCCTATAGGGTACTGCGGTTTCAGGGTTTTTATACAGCCGCTTGTTCAAAGCAAAATAAAGATGATACGATGGCACTGTACCTTTAATCAGCTTAATCCCGATATGGAGTGAACCCTAGACATGATCAGTATACTCGTAGTGGAAGATGACAAGCATGTCAGAAGACTGCTTGAAGCAGTGTTGAAGCGCGAAGGCTATGACGTTTTTACAGCTGAGGACGGCCTTAAAGCCCTGGAAATGCTTGATATACAGCATATTGATCTAATCATTCTTGATATTATGATGCCGGGCATGGACGGCTACGAATTTGCCGCAGAAGTCAGGGCCGCGAACAGCCAGATTCCAATCCTGATGGCGACTGCCAAGCATCTTCCGGAGGATAAGAAGAAAGGCTTCCGGCTGGGAACCGATGATTATATGACCAAGCCGGTCGACACGGAAGAAATGCTGCTGCGGATTCAGGCCCTGCTGCGGCGTTCCCAGATTGCCACTGCCCGCAAGCTTGTGATCGGCAAGGTTATTCTCGATTATGAATCACTCACTGTAACCCGCGAGGATGAACGGCAAACCCTGCCGCAGAAGGAATTTTATCTGCTGTACAAGCTGCTGTCCTACCCGGACCGGATTTTTACCCGCATCCAGCTGATGGATGAAATCTGGGGTATGGATAATGAAAGTGCGGATACCACAGTAAATGTGCATATTAACCGGCTGCGGAAGCGTTTTGAAGCCTATCCGGAATTCGAGCTGGTATCGGTGCGCGGTCTCGGGTATAAGGCGGTGAATAAAGCTTGATTAAACTAGGCAGTACAATAGGCAAAAAGCTAGGCAGCAGGCTCAGCCTGCCGCTCCTCTTTTCGCTTGCGGTCTTCTTCATCTTTCTGATAACGGTCATTGTTACGGGACTGCTGTTCTATCTGGCCGATGTCTTCGGCCTGATCAATGAGGGGATTATCAGGGACAGGACTGTTCTCCCTCTGCTCATTCTGATTGCCTGCATTATCATCGGCACGGCTATATCGGCTGTAACCAGCCGCCGGATGGTCAAATCCATCCGAATCTTTATAGATGCAACAGACCGGCTGGCCAGCGGTGACTTCTCCATGCGGCTGAAGCTCACACGGCCGCCGGAATTCCGGATTCTATCCGAGAATTTCAACCGGATGGCTGAGGAGCTGGGCGGGATCGAGATTCTGCGCACCGATTTTGTAAACAATTTCTCGCATGAATTCAAAACCCCGATTGTCTCGATCAAAGGCTTTGCCGAAATGCTCAAGCATGACGACCTTCCCAAAGAGGAACGGGATGAATACCTGGATATCGTCATTGAGGAATCGGCCAGGCTGGCTTCGCTCGCTTCAAACGTCCTGGAGCTGTCCAAGATCGAAACCCAGACCATTCTGACCGACAAAAAAAGCTTCAACGCCGGGGAGCAGCTCCGCCAGTGCTTACTGCTGCTGACGGCCAAATTTGAGAAAAAGCAGCTTGCCCTGAATGTGGACCTGCATGATTATGAGCTTGAAGGCAATAAGGAGCTGCTCAATCAGGTCTGGCTGAATCTGCTGGATAATGCCATCAAGTTCACGCCGGAGGGCGGCGAAATCGGGATAAGCATGAACAGGAAGAATGGCCGTATCACTTTCGGATTCCGGGATAATGGCCCCGGTATTTCACCCGAGGCTCTGCCGAAGATATTCGATAAATTTTATCAGCAGGATACCTCCCACTCTACTGCAGGCAATGGCCTCGGCCTGACCATTGTCAGCAAGATCGTACAGCTGCACGGCGGAACCATTACATGTGATAGCTTCCTCTCCCAGGGGACATTGTTTACCGTAACGTTGCCCGCAGAACACCTTCAGCCCTGAAACAACAGCCCTGCTGCTTCAGGGCTTTTTTGCTGTTCTCAGCATAGTTAATGTTCAGTTTATCTTCCTCCGCTATGCTACTAGCAACATCCCATATTGTCTAAAGGAGTCACGCTTATGATTAAACTGCTTAAACATCTTGAGCCGAGGGAATGGGCCTTATTCGCTTTCAGCGTCTTGTTCATCGTTGCTCAGGTCTGGCTCGATCTGGAGCTGCCTGATTATATGAGCGATATCACCCGGCTAATCCAGACACCCGGAAGTAAGATGTCCGAGATAGCCGCCACCGGGGGCTGGATGCTGCTCTGTGCACTGGGAAGTCTGGCCACCTCCATCATTGTCGCAGGGATTGCGGCGAAAATTGCCGCGAACTTTTCTGCCAGAGTTCGTTCCAGACTGTTTAACAAGGTGCAGTCCTTCTCGATGGAGGAAATCAACAGCTTCTCAACCGCTAGTCTGATAACCCGTTCAACCAATGACATTACCCAGGTACAGATGCTGATTGTTATTGGCCTGCAGCTGCTGATTAAGGCTCCACTGCTTGCCGTTTGGGCCATTCTCAAAATTACCGGAAAAAGCTGGCAATGGTCGCTCGCCACAGGCACAGCCGTCGGTGTCCTGATCGTCATTGTCGGCATCTGTGTGGTACTGGTGCTGCCGAAATTCCAGAAGCTGCAGGTACTGACGGATAATCTGAACCGTGTAGCCAGAGAGAATCTTACAGGAATTCGGGTAATCCGTGCTTATAATGCCGAAAAATATCAGGAGGACAAATTTGGCACAGCGAACGATGAGCTGACCCGGACCAATCTGTTCGCAAACAATGTATTATCTGCCATGATGCCGAGCATTACCCTGATTATGAGCGGCCTTAGCCTGGCGATTTACTGGATCGGCGCAGTGATGATCCAATCTGCCGATGCCGGCGCCAAAATGGGCCTGTTCTCCGATATGATTGTCTTTTCTTCTTATGCGATGCAGGTCGTTATGGCCTTTATGATGCTGATCATCATCTTTATTCTCATGCCCCGTGCACATGTCTCGGCCAAGCGGATTAACGAGGTGCTGGAGACCCGGCCGAGCCTGACAGACGGTTCACTAACGGCCGCTCCTTCAAGCCACTCCGGCGAGGTGGAATTCCGGAATGTCAGCTTCAAATACCCGGATGCCGAGGATTATGTACTCAAGAACATCAGCTTTACGGCCAAGAAGGGGGAAACGGTGGCGTTTATCGGTTCAACCGGGTGCGGCAAAAGCACTGTCGTCAACCTGATTCCACGCTTCTACGATGCTACATCCGGTGAAGTGCTTGTCGGCGGCATTAACGTAAATCAGTATGAACAGAGCGCATTGCGTAATAAAATGGGCTATGTCTCGCAAAAAGCAGTATTGTTCGGCGGCACGGTAACCTCCAATATTGCCTTCGGTGATAACGGCCGTGATCTGAATTCCGATGTGGTGGATGCTGTCTATACCTCACAGGCCGCAGATTTCGTAGAGAAAATGGACGGCAGCTACGATGCCCATATCGCCCAGGGCGGAACCAATCTGTCCGGCGGCCAGAAGCAGCGGCTGTCCATTGCACGGGCCATCGCCCGCCGTCCGGAAATTCTGATCTTTGACGACTCCTTCTCGGCGCTGGATTACAAGACAGACCGTAAACTGCGCAGCGAGCTGAAGAAGGAATCCCGGGGCACAACCATGCTGATTGTGGCACAGCGGATCGGTACGATCAAGGATGCGGACAAGATCATCGTCCTGGAAGCCGGGCAGATCGCCGGTATGGGAACACATGAAGAACTGATGGAATCCTGCAGCATTTATCAGGAAATCGCCTATTCACAGCTGTCGAAGGAGGAGCTTGCCTAATGAAAAAGAAATCGGATCAGCCAAGCACCTGGAGCCGGCTACTCCAATATTGCCGTTCGCATATTCCTGTCATTTTGATTGCGGTCATAAGCGCAGCTGCGGGTACCATCCTCACTCTGCTTGGACCGGACCAGCTCTCGGAGCTGACCGATCTGATCACCGCAGGCATCGCTACCGGCATTGATCTGGATGCTGTTACTTCAATCGGATTTTTCCTGATCTTCATTTATGCGCTTAGCGCTGTGCTGTCTCTGGGTCAAGGCCTTATCATGTCAATGGTCACGCAAAAAGTGTCCAGGAGCCTCAGAAGCGACCTGTCCCGTAAAATGAACCGTCTGCCGATCTCTTACTATAATAAGTCTGCAACCGGCGATATTCTGTCCCGGGTTACCAACGACGTGGATACCATCGGGCAGGCGCTGAACCAGAGCGTCGGTACCCTGGTTACAGCAATCGCACTGTTCGCCGGCTCCATGATCATGATGTTCAAGACCAATGTGATTATGACCCTCACGGGAATTGCCGCAACACTGATCGGCTTTGGCCTCATGTCCGTCTTAATGAAGAAATCACAGAAATATTTTCAGAGCCAGCAGGAATTCCTGGGTAAAATCAACGGGCATGTCGAGGAGGTCTATACCGGACATACCGTTGTAAAAGCCTACAATGGGGAAGCGCAGATGCGCGAAACCTTCGATTCCCTGAACCAGTCGCTGAAGCAGAGCGTCTTCAAAGCGCAGTTTCTCTCCGGGCTGATGATGCCGCTGATGACCTTTATCGGGAATCTCGGGTATGTGGCCGTCTGTGTGGTCGGTGCTGTACTGGCGATCAACGGTTCCATCTCCTTTGGCGTCATTGTCGCTTTCATTATGTACGTCCGTTTCTTCACCCAGCCGCTTGCCCAGATGGCGCAGGCCGCACAAAATCTGCAGGCCGCTTCCGCTGCAAGCCGGCGTGTATTTGAATTTCTGGACGCAGAGGAAATGGATAATGAAGATCACAAGAAGACCAGGCTGGTTACGGCAAAGGGCCATGTTACCTTTGAGCATGTGCAGTTTGCTTATGAAGAATCGGAGAATCCGGTTATTAAAGATTTCTCAACCGAGGTACAGCCCGGCCAGAAGATCGCCATCGTCGGCCCGACCGGTGCAGGCAAAACCACACTGATTAACCTGCTGATCCGTTTCAACGAGCTGACTGGCGGGGAAATCTACATCGACGGTTCACCGATCAGCAGCCTGACCAGAGAGAACATTCACGATCTCTTCTGTATGGTGCTGCAGGATACCTGGATGTTTGAAGGAACGGTAAGAGAGAACCTGGTGTATAACAAAACAGGCGTAACCGATGCCGAGATCGAAGCCGCCTGCCGCTCTGTCGGCCTGCACCATTTCATTCAGACCCTGAGCCACGGCTACGATACGGTCTTGAGCGATAAGGTCAATCTCTCAGCCGGCCAGAAGCAGCAGTTGACGATTGCCCGGGCGATGCTGAAAAATGCGCCGATGCTCATTCTGGATGAGGCTACCAGCTCGGTCGATACGCGGACCGAGCTGCTGATCCAGCAGGCAATGGATAAGCTGATGGAAGGCAGAACCTCCTTCGTTATTGCCCACCGCCTGTCGACGATCAAGAATGCCGACGTCATTCTGGTACTGAAGGACGGCGATATACTGGAGAGCGGCAGCCACAGCGAGCTGCTGGCGAAGAACGGCTTCTATGCAGAGCTGTATAACAGCCAGTTTGAACAAGCCTCATAATTCTTGGATTCACGTAAAAAATAGGGTGTCCCGTCTGGGGACACCCTTTTGTTATGCTAAAGAATCGGTGACAGCAGCCTCGCTACCGCCTCTTTAAACTTCAGCAGCTTCGGACGGGCCTCATATCGTTCGAGTGTCAGCTCCGTACAGGACATGCTGTCCTTCAGGAACAGCTCATGAAGCTCGCTGGCAATACCTTCATCGCAGACAAGCGCGTTAACCTCGAAATTCAGACGGAAGCTGCGGGTATCAATGTTCGTCGTGCCGACCGAAGCAATTTCCTCATCGACAACGATGGTTTTGGCGTGCATGAATCCCTTCTCATACTGCAGGATTTTGACTCCGTACGGCAGCAGCTCACCGGCATGCGACAGCGTTGCCGGATATACAAACATATGGTCAGGCTTGTTCGGGATCATTATGCGCACATCTACCCCGGAGAGCAGCGCTATTTTGCAGGCATCCATAAAGCTGGCATCAGGTATGAAATAGGGGGTCTGGATGTAAATGCTCTTTTTGGCAGAGGCAATCAGCTTGAGGTACATATTCTTGAGATGCTCTGTCTGTGAATTGGGTCCGCTGGAGATAATCTGTACCACACTGCTGCCTGTGTGTTTCTCCATCGGGAGCGGGAGCTGCTCGGATTCTTCCTCGCCCCGGGGAGCTGCCTTGTTCCAATCCAGCAGAAACCGGCCGAGAATCTGATTGACCGCACTGCCTTTCATCCGGAAGTGGGTATCACGCCAATACCCCATTTTCTTGTCCAGTCCCAGGTATTCATCCCCGACATTAAATCCGCCGATATAGGCAATCTCTCCGTCAATGATACACAGCTTGCGGTGATTGCGGTTGTTGATCCGCAGATTGATGAGCCGGAACAGTGACGGGAAGAATACCTCTACCTTGCCCCCATGTGCGATCAGGTCTTTAAAAAATGCACGTGATGTCTGCCGCGAGCCGATCTCATCATACAGCAGCCTTACCGTTACGCCTGCTTTGGCCTTGGCGGTCAGCTCGTCCCGCAGTCTGCGGCCCAGCGCATCCGGCTGAATGATATAATACTGCACATTGATTTCCTTGGTTGCATTCCGGATATCCTGGAACATGGCATTGAATTTGGCTTCCCCGTCATCGAAGATTTCAATTTCATTGTCGGATGTTATAAGCGCGTTGGAGGAGCGCAGATTCATTTTGAGCAAATCTGCATATTTGGCAGTAAGCCCCCCCTGGTAATCAACCGTCATGACCTGCTCATCAATGGCCGCCTGCAGATAGATCCGTTCTTCTGCGCTGAGCGCATAGAAGTTGCGCTTCTTGAGCTGTCTTCCGAAAAACACATAGAAGAGAAAGCCGCCCACCGGAATGAAAAACAGGACCATGAGCCAGGCCCAGGTAGACCCGATGTCCCTGCGCTCAATAAAAACGACGACTCCGGCCAGAATAATATTAAGTACGGTGATAATAGATACAATTAGAGTGAAGATGCTGCTCCAATCCATTGCCGCCTGAACCCCTTTCTGCTGCATGTTGTGTCATTTCAAATTGTAGATATCATTGCTGTGCGGGTCAATAACATTTTGTGATAGCTATTTATAACCAAACAACCCCCTGCTCTAAGCATCGGCCTAGCAGGGGGTTCTATAATGAAGGTTTGATTCTCATTTAATCTATAAACCTAAATATTATTGTCCTGATAAACCTTCTACCACCTTGTCGATATTCCACTGCATCATCCCAAGGTAAGTATCCCCCTCTTCGCCGTCTTTGGCGACTGAATCCGTGAAAATTCTGGAATGAATCGGCACCCCAGTCTCCGCAGAAACCGTCTCCATCGTCTTAGGGTTTACACTCGTCTCGAGGAACAGCGCCGGAATGCTGTTATCTTCGATAATTCCGATAATCCGGCTCATCTGCTCCGGTGTTCCCTGGCTATCGGTGTTAATCTCCCAGATAAAAGCGGACTCCAGTCCATAGGCCTGCGAAAAGTATTTAAATGCCCCTTCGCTCGTTACCAGAATACGTTTATCTTCAGGAAGCTGCTGCACAGCATCCTTTGCATATTGATCCAGACTGTTCAGCTCAGCAACATATTTTTCCTGATTGCTGCGGTAATATGCTTCGTTGTCAGGGTCCTGCTTAATTACTTGTTCAGTTATGACAGATACATATTTAACAGCATTCTGGATGTCCAGCCAGGCATGGGGATCAACCTGTGATTCCTTGCCCTTTTCCGTCAGATAGATCGGAGTCACAGCTTCGGTCAGAGCAAACGCGGCACCGTTTTTATTGGTTACATCGAGCAGATCCTGGAACCAACCTTTACCAGTCTCCAGATTCATGCCGTTATAAAAGATCAGGTCTGCCCCGGATACCTTGCTTGTGTCCGCAGGCAGCGGATCATACATATGCGGATCGGTTCCGACAGGGACAAGGCTGTAGACCTCCGCCTTATCGCCGGCAATATTCTCAGCCATATCCGCGATGATGGAATAGGTTGCTACAATCTGGAGCTTATCCTTATCTCCTCTTCCGGCGGTAGTATTGGAGCAGGCAGCAAGCAGCAGGAGCAGCAGAGAAAGCGGCAGCAGCAATATTTTCTTCATCGTGTCTTCAATCCTTTCCCGAGGAAATTGTTTTTGGGCGATAAGATAAAGGAAACCGCAAACAGTGCCATGCCCACCAGTACAATTGTGGCACTTGTCGGCAGATTATACCGGAAGCTCACGATAACTCCAGCTATCCCGGATACGGCGCCAACCGCCGAGGCCAGCATAATCATGTGAAACAGCGTCTTGGTCCACAAGTACGAGGTAGCTGCCGGGATAACCAGCATTGCTATAACCAGAACGATGCCGACCTGTGACAACGAGGATACGGTAACTACAGAGAGCAGCATCATCAGCAGATAATGATAGAAGCCTGTCTTCAGCCCGTAAGCTTTGGCCACCACCGGATCAAATGAGCTGATCAGCAGCTCCTTATATAACAAAGTGATAATGGCAATGACAACAAGCATGATAATAAAAGATTGGGTAAGCTCGGATTGCGGAACCGCCAGAATGTTGCCGAACAGGATATGTGTCAGGTCAAGCCCGCTCCGCGCAAAGGTAATCAGAACGATGCCTAGTGCGAAAAAAGAGCTAAGAATGATGCCGATGGACGTATCGCTTTTGATATTGCTGCGGCTGGTTATAAATTGAATCAGTATGGCTGCCAGCAGTCCGAACAGGGATGCACCCAGCAGAATGTTGATGCCCAGTATATAAGATAGCGCAACCCCGGGCAGAACAGCATGGGATAAGGCATCGCCCATCAGCGACATTTTGCGGAGTACGATAAAGCTGCCCAGCGCGCCGGACACAATGCCGAGGATAACCGCCGACAGTCCGGCGTTAAGGGCATACACGGGAATGTCCAGTAAGTCGGATAAAAGATTAATCATGCGCCTCACCCCCCGCCCCTCGGATGATCACATTGCCCAAGGAAGCTCCATACGCTCTGCGGATATTACCGGTGGTGAACGTATCGCCAACATCGCCAAAGGCAATCAGCTTTTTATTGAGAATGATGATTTTGTCAAAATAGTCCTCGACCTCATGCAGGTCATGATGAACGATGAGGATGGTCTTGCCCTCAGCCCGCAGCTGCTTGAGCAGCTTGACGATAATCGTCTCGCTGACCAGATCAATGCCGACAAACGGCTCGTCGAGGAAAAAAACCTCCGCCTGCTGGGCGAGCGCCCTTGCTATAAACACCCGCTGCAGCTGTCCCCCTGACAGATTACTGATCTGCCGGTTCGCGAGATCCCCGATATCCACCATTGCCATGCAGCGCTCGGCGATCTCCTGCTCCTTTTTACCGGGACGCCGGAACAGCTTCAGGCCTGGGTAGGTTCCTGTTAAAACCGTATTGCGTACTGTAATCGGGAACGACAGGTCAATATCATTCTTTTGCGGTACATAGGCAATTCGCCGCTTCCAGCCGGATATATCTGTCCCGTTAATATTTACGGAGCCGCTCCGTTTTTTGACGACCTCAAGCAGTGCCTTGATAAAGGTTGATTTACCTGCGCCGTTCGGCCCGATAATGCCGACAGAATAACCCAAAGGGATGTTCAGATCAATGCTCTCCAGCACCGGGTTGCCGAAATAGTCCACATTCAGGTCTTTAATTTCGATCACAGTATTCTCTCCTGTCCGATGAACTTTTTCACGCACAACTATTTTATAGTGGGGTAAAATTATTTCTCTGTACAATATTTGTTTCCTTCAGGAAACTTATATTCTTAAGTACAATATATTTAACCCAGAGAAAATTGTCAATATTATTTTAAATTTTTCGGATCTCTGAGAATGAGAATATCGTTATGTTTGCAGCGCAAAAAAGCCCGGCCCGTCAAATCGACGGACTGGGCTTTAAGATGTATCAAATAATTATCAGTGCAGAGTTATCCCATTTTGATGACGGCCTTGACGACCTCTTCTTTGTTATCGATGACAAAATCAAACGCCTTTTGGGATTCTTCAAAGCTGAATTCGTGCGTAACGATGCCCTTAACATCGATTTTGCCGCCTGAAATCGCACCAATTGCAGCCGGATACAGGTTGCGGTAACGGAAGACCGATTTGATGTCAGCCTCTTTGAACATAATCTGCATGAAATCAAAGTCAATGATATCCTTGGCCGCCAGGCCCACAAGTACAATGCTGCCGCCCCGTTTGACCAGATAAGGCGTCTGTTTGACCGTATGCTCACTGCCGGCAGTTTCGATTACTTTATCCATGCCTGCCCCATCCGTCAGTGCAGCGACTACCCCGAGCACATCTTCCTGTCTGGCGTTGATGACTTGCGTAGCACCGAGGCGCTTGGCTGCTTCCAGCCGCTTCTCGATAATGTCGACCACTACGATGTCGGTTGCACCAAAGGCTTTGCAGGCCAGCAGCGTGACAAGCCCGATGCAGCCTGCGCCCAGAATAACGACACGATCGCCAAGCCTGATACCGCCTTGCGCTGCTGCATGGAGTCCCACCGACAGCGGCTCAACCAGTGCGCCTTCTTCCGAGGAGACGTTGTCCGGCAGCTTGAACGCCATATTTTCCGGGAATGCGATATAATCCATAAGGCAGCCGTGATAAGGCGGGGTCGCGAGAAATTGTACATCAGGACACAGATTATACTTTCCGCTCTTGCAGAACTCGCATTGGCCGCAGGTAATTCCAGGCTCCAGCGCTACCCGGTCACCAACCTGCAGATGCTTCACCCCGGAGCCAAGCTGAACCACCTTGCCCGCACACTCATGACCCAGGATAAAATCTCCCTCGACTACAAAATCACCGATCCGGCCATGCTCCAGATAATGTACATCCGAGCCGCAGATCCCCACATATTCCAGCTTGACTATAACCTCACCTTCAGCCGGCACCGGCATCTCGATTTCTCTCATTTCCATTTTCTTGAGTTCGGTCATATAAAAAGCCCTGTTCTTCATTATGGTCTCTCCTTCCGTAATTAGCCAGGTTGCGGGCCTGTATAGGACTCCCGATCCTGACGTGCTGTTAGTATATAAAGATCTATCCGCCGTCCGGCTGGTGAATGCCGTTGATGATCTTCATCAGGGTGGATTTGCCTGCACCGTTCTAGCCGCACAGCACATGCACCGACCTTTTTTCACAGTAAAGTTGATTTTGTCTAATACCTTGACCCCCGGAAAGGACTTTTCAATCTGTGACACCCGAAGCTTAATCTCTTGTTCCATTCCCTTGCCTCCATCGTTATGATACGTGTTGAGATAAGGTTTTCAATTAATCCAATCTTTACAAATGTACTTTTATAAAACATCCTAAAGAAGATTATAGCCAGAATTGTTTTGCTGTCAACAGAAATCAGCATGAGGTGTAAGCGGAATCATTTTTGTCATTTAATCAGACACAAAAAAGCCCCAACCGATAGCGGACTGCACCGTTATTCCGGCGCATTTCCGCTATGTCTGGGACCTGATTATGAAAATATACTGCAAACGATGCTTGTTCCCGCTTATCAGATGGTGTCAATGAACCCGGCAACAAGCTCCAGAGCTGCACCTACCGCAGTTGCCTCCAGCTTGTATTTGCAGACCCGCAGATAGGAGCCGTCTGCCTCGAAGGTATTCTTACTTGCTACGCGCTCCTGAAGAAGGTCGATGTATTCCTCCATGTACGCTCCGGCGTATCCGCCAAGGATCACATCGCAATCATAGAGCATCCGCAGATTGTTGATCGTCACCACAAGATAGACAAGGTACTCTTCCCAGAGTGCTTTCTGCGGCTCTTGACCGGTGCGCAGCAGCCGGAAGAATTCTGAGATGCTGCCTTGTGTACTGTCCGAGAGAATGCGGGCCGAGCAATAAGCATCGACACAGCCCTTCTGCCCGCAGTAGCAGGTATGGCCGCCGGGAACGATGGTCATATGGCCAAACTCCCCGCTGCGGTGATTCTGGCCGGTGTAAATCTGGTTATCGACAATAATGGAGCCGCCTACACTGTTGTTCAGCGAGAGGTAGACGACATTATTCAGGTCCTGCTCCCCCCACAATTCGGCGAATCCTGCTGCATTGGCATCATTGCTAAGGACGCAGGTGTATGGGATATGCTCCGCGAACTGCCGGACATTGCCGCCTTTAAAGTCGATGACTGTAGCATAGCTGACCGTCTGGCGGTCAGCTTCGAGAATCGCGGGCAGTGCTATGCCTACACCGAGGATTTTGCTGCTGTCTATGGCGCAATCAGCTACAAAATCGTCCACCAGCCTGCCCACTCCCTGAAAATAAGTCTCTGAATTGGCAAAAGGAAACTGATGACGGACATTCTTCACCATTTTTCCGCTGAGATCTATGGCGACTATTCCGACGTGATTCCGCGTTACATCCAGACCGATGCTGTATTTTGCCACACTGTTGCAAGCGATGGCCTTTGCCTTCCGTCCTCCTGTAGATTCGAACAACCCGGTCTCTATAATCAGATCACGTTCCTGCAGTTCTTTGAGATTCTGGGTAACCGTCGGAAGGCTCAGGTTAACTGCCGAAGCAATCTCCTGAATGGAAGTCGATGGATGGTAGTTCAGGTAACGGTAGATCGCGTTCCGGTTCATTTTTTTGACATCCATACTGTTTAAGCGTTGTGCTGCCATTGTGCAAACCCTCCGACTTTTATAAATGTATTTCTATTATCTGTTCTATTCATCATAATCTATGTTCATCCGGATTTGCAATGATTCGGGGCTTGTTTTGTGAATATTTTCACTATATTGATTCTATTGAACTGATCATCGTTATGCCGGCGCAAAATAGCCCGACCTGAGCCGCCATTGGAAGCAGACGGTTCAGAATCGGGCTATCCGGTCCATCTTAACTCAAGTATTTACCGGTAATGGATTCGGCCGCTTCCCTAATCCGGTCAGGCGTACCTTCGTACACGACCTGTCCTCCCCGGCTGCCGCCGTCCGGCCCCATGTCGATGATCCAGTCAGCCTGGCTGATGACCTCCAGATTATGCTCGATGACGATCACCGTGTTACCGCCGTCCACGAGCCGGTCCATGATCTCCAGCAGATGACCGATATCGGACATGTGCAGCCCGGTCGTCGGCTCGTCCATCACATAGATGCTGCCCTGCTTGTGCAGCTCGCTGGCCAGCTTGATCCGCTGGCACTCCCCGCCTGACAGGGTGCTGAGCGGCTGGCCGAGCGTAATGTAGGTCAGCCCGACATCGCTCAGCGCCTGGAGCTTGCGCCGGACCTCCTTCAGCTCGAAGAATTCCAGTGCCTGCTCCACTGTCATCTCGAGCACTTCAGCAATGGATTTGCCGTTCAGCTTGTAAGCCAGTACCTCTTCCTTGAAGCGTCTCCCGCCGCATACCTCACATGGCAGCTTTATCGTATCCAGAATGGCCATTTCGGCATAGACCACACCTAGACCCTGGCAATTCTCGCAGGCTCCTTTGGAGTTGAAGCTGAACAAGCCGGGACTGACCTTGTTGGCACTGGCAAACGCCTTGCGCACATCATCCATGATGCCGATATAGGTTGCCGGATTGGACCGGGTGGATACGCCGATAGCCGACTGGTCAATTACGATAGCCTCCGGGTGGCTGCTGAGAAAGACATCATTTATCAGTGTACTTTTACCTGAACCGGCAACCCCGGTCACTACCGTCAAAACCCCTGCGGGGATATCCACGGAGACCTTGTGCAGATTATGCAGGGAAGCCTCTCTCACCGGCAGCTTGCCGGTAGCCTGCCTGTACTTTTGCTTCAATTGCAGCCGGCGTTTCAGATGCGCACCCGTTAACGTTCCTGACTCCAGCAGACCCTCGTAGCTGCCTTCGTAGACAATGCTGCCGCCGCGGCTTCCGGCATTCGGCCCGACATCCACGATATGATCTGCCACCTTGATGACATCCGGATCATGCTCGACGACGATGACCGTATTCCCTTTATCGCGCAGCTTCTGCAGCAGCTCATTAAGGCGGTGTACGTCACGGGGATGCAATCCGACACTCGGCTCATCAAAGATATAGGTAACATCCACCAGACTGCCGCTGAGATGCTTCACCATCTTGACCCGCTGGGACTCTCCGCCGGAGAGGGTATCTGTCTCACGGTCCAGTGTCAGATAATCAAGCCCGATATCTACCAGATGCTGAAGCCGTTCGGTCAACGATTTGACAGCCGGAGCTGCCGCTGGATCACTGATCTCCTGTATAGTTCGGATCAGCCTGCCGACCTCCATTGATGACAGCTCGGCAATATTGTAACCGTTGATCCGGCAGCCGAGTGCCGCCTGGCTCAGTCTTGCTCCGTGACAGCTTGGACACGGGCCTTCGGTAATGAAGGGGGCGACCATCTTCTGGGTGCGCTCGGATTTCATTTTGACATCCTGTCTGATGTATTTGCCTGAGAATTTCTCAATGACGCCTTCTACGGTAATGTTGGTCGCTTTGCCTGCGAAATCCATTTTTACTTTTCTCGCTTTGGCGTACAGCAGCTGGTTCAGCTCCGCTTCCGTGTAGTCGCTCAGCCGCTTATCCAGATCAAAATCTCCGGCCTGGACGATCATATTCCACTCCCAGCCGCCTACTGAATAATCGGGCAGGAGAATAGCGCCCTCGTTCAGTGATTTTGACAGATCCAGCGCCTTGTCCATATCGACCCCAAGCCTGCGGCCAATCCCGCTGCATTCAGGGCACATCCCCTGAGGATCATTGAAGGAGAACATATTCGCCCCTCCGATATTCGGCTGGCCTACCCGGGAGAACAGCAAACGCAGAATCGGAGAAATATCAGTGATCGTACCCATGGTGGAATGGGAGCCTCCGCCCAGCCGTTTCTGATCCACAATGACAGCCATGCTCAGATTCTCGATTGCATCGGTATCCGGCTGCGGGAATTTGGCCAGAAAGGTGCGCACGAACATACTGAAGTTCTCATTCAGCAGACGCGAAGATTCCGCAGCAATCGTATCAAAGACAATCGAGGATTTGCCGGAGCCCGAGACACCGGTGAAAATCGTAATCCTCCGCTTGGGGATGCGCAATGAAACATTTTTGAGGTTATTTTCCCTCGCACCCGTAATGACGATAAATTCCTGGTCAGACCTGCCCATGTTAAGCATCCCTCCGGTTGGTGTTAGTATAAGCTGACATTGCTATTGTACCATCTAGAGCCAGACAAAACCGTTCACATTCAATCCACGGGATTTAAAATAGCGAGCACCTGATGGTCCTCCCACACGCCGTTAATTTTCACATTACGGACAGCAAGACCCTCCTTGTGAAACCCGGCCTTTTCCAGAACCCGGATCGAGCCTGGATTCTTGGGTGACGCCTCGCCGGTAATCCGGTGAAACTTCAGCTCCTCAAACGCATACTGCACGACGATTTTAACCGCTTCAGTCATGTATCCCCGCCCGTTAAACTCCTGATCCAGGCTGTAGCCGATCATACAGCTCTGCAGCGCTCCTCTTACCACAAATGACAGGCCAACACTACCGATAATCCGGCCGTCCTCCCGGCGGCATACTACAAAATCATACCTCCGGTCCGTTTCACGGTCTGACCTGCTGTTCGCTATCAGCTGACGCTGATACTCCTCAGTGTAGAATTCGTCGATGGCACTTGGTGAAAACTGCTCAAAAAATGACCGGTTACGCTTATAAATATCTGTTAACGCTGCAGCATCCGCCTCTTGCGGGAACCGGACGTAAATCCGCTGATCCGCTGCTGTTGTCTTGTCCACTGCCAGCACCACCCTGCAAAAGATAATAGTTATACTAACTGATTCACACGTCCTTACTCTAGTCCGGCAAAATATCCGATCACAGCCTCGCGGAACTCGCAGGCTGCCGGTGAAAGATAGCGCCCCTTATTCCACAGCAGAGCTATCTCCCGTACCAGCTTGTCGTTATCAACCTGCAGATAGCTGACCGCGCCTCGTGAATCCTTCGCTGTTCCGGGAATAAAGGCAATCCCGATTTCTGCTTCCACCAGCTGGATCAGCCTCGAAGGCTCATCCCCTTCATACACATAATTCGGGGTAAAGCCCACTTCGGTGCATACGGAATCAGCCAGATCCCGGGTTCCGTATCCCTTTTTGACACCTACAAACCATTCATCCTTCAGTTCAGCCAGAGAAATGACGGACTGGCCTGCCAGTCGGTGCCCTTTCGGTACAGCAAGCAGAAGCGGATCAATGTATACAATCCGGGTTTCAATCTCCTCCGCTTCAAAGGATGGCGAAGACAGACAGAAATCTACTTCTCCCCTCAACAGGCAGTCCGTCATCTCCCGGGTTGTCAGCATCTGTACATGAAAATGAATGTCCGGCCGCTTGTGCCGGTAGGCACGCAGAATATTGGGGAGTGCGCTTGCCGCGGTTACAGCCAGCTCCAGGGTAGCGGGCTCCTGATTGGCTAGTTGCTGCAGCTCCTGCTTACCCTGTGCCAGCTCAAACAGTGCACGCTCTGCACGCAACAGAAATTTGCTGCCGTAATTATTCAGCTTCAGCCGCCGCCCGTTCCGGTCAAAAAGCGGGACACCAAGATCCTCCTCCAGCCGGGCGATGGTTCTGCTTAGTGAGGATTGCGTAACGTGAAGGCTGTGCGCAGCCTCTGTTACATGTTCAAGCCGGGCTACCGTCACGAAATATTGCAGTTGCAGAAGCTCCATAGCGCCTCCCTTCATTCCTTATAGTCAATGAAATCATAACATAAAATGCATTGGAGTAAATATCGAATTTCCTTTACGATAACATTACTTTCACAACAAGGAGGACACTGAAATGAAGAACCGTAACAGGTTGTTATTAATAGCGGTAGGATTGGGGGTCCTGCTGAATCCGCTGAATTCTTCCATGATTTCGATTGCTTTAGCCAGACTCCAGGAAGTCTACCGGCTGGATTATACTGCTGTATCCTGGGTGGTTTTTGCTTTTTATATTGCCAGCAGTGTCGCCCAGCCGGTCATGGGCAAAGCCAGCGATCTGTTCGGCCGGCGGCGCATTTTTCTTGCCGGACTGGTGGTTGCCTTCGCAGCCTCCATGCTTGCTCCCTTTTCGCCGGGGTTTGGCTGGCTGATCGTTTGCCGTATTATCCAGTCCATCGGGACAAGCATGATGGTTGCGGTTGGTATGGCCATTGTGCGGATACATATTAAGGAGAACCAGGCCGCTGCCCTGTCTGTACTGTCCGTCTTTTTATCTGGCGCTGCGGCAGTAGGACCTTTTATCGGAGGCGTTATTATTGGGCGGTGGGATTGGGAGTCGGTGTTTTGGGTCAATATTCCATTCACGGCTGCCGGCTTTGTGCTGGCCTGGAGGAGCATTCCTGCGGATCGCCCGGAGGGGTTTGCGGTGAATAGCAGACCACTCTTACATTGGCTGGTAATTATGGACGTTAAAGGAATTATACTGTTTGCAGCCGGTCTGACAGCCTTGCTTCTTGGTGTGCTGTCCTTTGAGTCCTCCGAAACCGCAGCGTCCTGGCAGATCCTTACGGCTCTATGCGGACTTACGCTGCTTGCCGGTTTTGTAATACATGAGCTGAGAACAGCTTCGCCCTTTATTCCCCTGCGCACCTTTGCCCGCTACCCGGCAATGACCCGGGTTAATGTAGAATACATGCTGGTTAACGTGCTGTATTATGCGCTCTTCTTCGGGCTGCCCTCTTATCTGCAGACGGTACGGGAAGTCAGTGTCTTTGAGACAGGCATTCTTATGCTGAGTCTCGGACTGTGCTCGCTAGCAGCCGCCCCGCTTGCAGGACGCTGGGTAGACCGCTCTGGTCCGGGGCCGGCCCTCTTGCTGTCTGCCCTGCTGATGACGTTCGGTTCACTGTGGCTGGTAATGCTGAACGGAAGCTGGCCGGTTGCCAGCATATGTATAGCTTTGGCCGCATTCGGAATAAGCAACGGGCTAAGCGGTGTCGGACTGCAGGCCGCCCTGTTTCAAAGCTCTCCCAAGGAAATCATCGGTGTTGCTTCAGGTGTGTTCAATACCTCAAGATATTTCGGGACCATCCTGTCCTCTCTGCTGACTGGCCTTATTATGGGCGGACAGCTCAGCTCCGGCGGCTTACGGCGGCTTGCCGTTGTTCTTACTGCAATCGCGCTTCTGCTGATATTTCTGAACCGGCAGCGCCTGCGCGCAGGGTTCCGATAAAGTTCACCGCAGCTTTGCTGAGGAACGGCTGCTTCAGCCAGATTACGGCCGAGCTGGATACAGCATAGGGATCATCGATCCGGGAATAACGGAGGCTCCGGCCGGTATGCCTGCCAAGGGAAGTCTCAGGAAGGATTGACGCACCGAACCCGGAGGATACCAGCTCAATAAGCATTCCGATGTCAGAACATTCGCCAATAATAATCGGGGATAATCCGCGGGAGCGGAAATGCTCAAGGATCAGGTTATAGAGCCCCAGCCCTTCCGTACTTGGAAGAAGCAGCGGGTATCCGGCAATTGCTTCGTAAGATACGCTTTCATGCTTACAGGTCAGCGTACCGGGTTCTGCATCACCCGTAACAAAATAGAGCGGCTCATCACCAAGCATCAGGCAGTCAAAATCCTCCAGATCTATCGGCAGGCGGACAATAGCCAGATCGAGCGTCTTATCACGGACCAGCTGAATCAGCGTATTCGTTTCGTTCTGCTGGATTTTGAATGTTACCTTCGGGTACTTTTCCCGGAACAGGCTGAGTGCACCGGGCAGCCGGGAATCGGACAAGGTATTAACCCCGATTGACAGTTTTCCGCGGATACCAAGTCCGCTCTCACGGGTTTCAGCCTTCGCTTCATCCATCAGGCGGGTTATCGTGAGGGCATGCTCAAATAGCGTCCTGCCAGGAGCGGTCAGTTCCAGCTGCCGGCCGTTACGGTGAAACAGTTGCACGCCAAGCTCCGTCTCCATCAACTTAAGCTGCTGGCTTAACGGAGGCTGGGACATATGCAGCTTCAGCGCGGCAGAGGTAACCTGCCGTTCCTCCGCAAGGGCAATAAAATAACGCAGCTGCCTGATATCCATAATCTCGGCTCCTTTAACACAAAAGTATATGATAATCATATACTTTTGCTACAATCTTAATATTATTCATATAGTTTACTTCATGTTACCATGCTTATGTAAGATTAACGCAGAAAGCTGGTAATATACCTATGCATTGGAACAAGTACAAGAGTAACCTGAGCTTATTGCCCACAGGCGTGCAGTGGCTTTTCTTTTTGTTTACCAATACAGTGCTGGTCCCGCTGTCAGTGGGCCATGCGCTGGGAATGAACGCAGCTGACATTACCGCTTCAATGCAGCGTTCCTTCATTCTGACCGGCCTGTTATGTATTGTCCAAGCCGTGTGGGGACACCGTTACGCCCTTATGGACGGTCCTGCCGGCATTTGGTGGGGACTGGTTCTCGGAATCATCTCCTCCGCTCCTGCGATGGGCATGAATCCCGCGTCCGTAGCAGCGAGTCTGACCGGCGGTTTTCTGCTGGCCGCTATTATTGGAAGCCTCCTGGCTCTGCTAGGCTTCCTTAAGCTGCTGCAGCGCATATTTACTCCAGTTGTAATGGGCATCTATCTGCTGCTGCTTACCTTTCAGCTGGCGAATACGTTCTTCAAAGGGATGATCGGCTATAATGCCGGCGGCACATGGGATTTAAAGCTTGCCGGCCTGTCGCTTGTCATCATCCTGTTTGTTTCCTTTATTCATTTGAAGGCGAAAGGCAAGCTCAGCCAGTTCTCTCTGCTGCTTGGCATCATAGCAGGCTGGATCGCCTACGCAATCTGCTTCGGCAGTTCCGGAAGCATGGGAGCAGCATCAGCTGATAACACTGCTGTCTGGCAATGGATGCCATGGGGCAGGCCAACCTTTGTGCCGGGCATCGTCATGGTCGGTCTGCTTGCCGGGCTGGTTAATATGACCAACACCTTAACCAGCCTGCTGGCTGCAGATAAGCTGTATCAACAGCAGGCTACAGAGAAGCAGTATATCCGCTCGCTGCTGTTCACCAATCTGTTCTCGGTTGCCGGCGCCTGCTTCGGGCTGATTCCGTTCGGCACGTTCGCTTCCTCAATAGGATTTCTAGAGAATACGAAGGTGGTGCGACGGTCTGCACTGATAACCGGTGCTGCACTGCTCATGCTTGTCGGCCTCATACCGGCTTTGAGCGGCTGGCTGGCGCTGCTTCCGATGTCTGTCGGCAGCACAGTGCTGATTGTCGCCTACCTGCAAATGTTCGGCACGGCGCTGAATCCCCTGGGCCGCACCGCACTTAATTCCAAAACGATTTACCGTGTTGCACTCCCTGTATTGACCGGTATCGGAATCATGAATATTCCCGCCTCCGCCTTTGCCGGCTTCCCGCCGCTGCTGACTCCGCTCGCTTCCAACAGGCTGGTCGTTGGTGTCATACTGGCTTTGGGAATGGAGAACCTTGTCCCTTGGAGCCAATTCGAGCCCAAGGCTACCAGCCTGCCGGCATCCAAATAAGCTTAACTAAACCGGTAAGTCCAAAACTGTTCAATGCCGTAACGGCTGCGGATTTCCTCATCGGTTAGAACCCGGCTGCCCACAAGCTCCGCTGCCTGGAACTGTGAACGGTGCGACTGAATGGATGCCATTTTTGAAGACAGGAATGCGGTAACATCTACGGTTACGTCCGCTTTTCCGATCATCTGTTCATGATTGCTGGAGAAAGCACTGCATAGAACAACCGGCCGTTCTTCCGCAGGAAGCCGCCCGATGGTTCTTACGACAGCAGCTCCGGTCGCATCATGATCGGGGTGAACGCTGTAGCCGGGATAGAATGTTATCACGATCGAAGGTTTCAGCTCCAGCAGCATGTCCAGAATGGTTCCATCCAGCAGTTCCTGGTCCTCGAACTCTATCATCTTGTCATGGAAGCCAAGCATTCTGAGGTCCTGGATGCCAATTGCCCGGCAGGAGTCTTCCAGCTCCCGCTTACGGATGCCCGGAAGAGTAACCCGGTTAGCAAAGGGCGGAATGCCCATATTCCGGCCCATTTCGCCAAGAGTAAGGCAGGCAAAGGTCACCTGAGCGCCTCCTGCTATGTATTTGGCCAAAGTGCCCGCTGCAACAAAGGACTCGTCATCCGGGTGCGGGAACACGGCCAGAATGCGCAAAGCATCAGCTTGATTATTGCTCATATTCATAACTTCATCCATATTCATCAGAACGCCTCCAGACTCAGCTGCAGGGCGATAACCAGCTTGCCCATGCTGTCATGTCCGGCCAGAATAAGACGCTGCGTATCCTGCTCATCTATATGGGTAAGCCCTTCGGCGTAAATCCAGCCCTGTTCGGTTTTTAACCCGACCCGGTACGGACCGGTGCCGGAGATGGAGCCCTGGGTGTAACGGATAACCGCATTGCTGATAAAAGCGGAGGCCGAATGACGGCTGCTGTCCAGATGGTTGGCATATGCCCCTGAAGTAAGTTCAAGATGGAGATATAACTCCCTGCCGGATAATTCATTTATCCGTGACTGTATATGTTGTGGTTGTATCGGCTGCATAGTATACTCCTTCATTAGTAATAAGGCCTCGGTGACTGCACTTCATAATTATCCTTCTACAATATCTGCCTGAAGATCGGTGGCAATCTCAATCATTAAAGGAACGACCGCCTCTGCGGATACCGCCACATAGAGATCTCCGGAATACAGACGAAAAGGAATTTCCGTTTCACCGTAAGTCCACATGAAGAAATCCCCCTCAATGGTCATAATGCTCTCAGGTCCTTTAACGGTAAAAGTCTGCGAATAAGCAAAATCAGCCCGCTGTGCGAAGTACTGCTTGCATTCCTCCAGAGTGATCGCCTGTGCCGCGTTGTCCTCCTGCATGGAACGGGTAATACGAAAACGCTGATTCATGTTATGCCTCCAAAAGAACAAATTTCTGCAGCGGTAGAGGGCCTTTATGCCTTACATCCCGCTGTCCCGAAACCCCATTTTCTCATTCCCTGTGCTCCCTGTCAAAACAATGCATGTTCATTCATGCAGATAATGACAAATTATCTTCGCATATATCCTTTCTGATATATCAAAAAAGTGCATAGCCGCCGCTACACACTCTTTCAAATCCTCTTCTGTTTACTCCTGATTCAAAAAAGTCCGGGTCCGCTCCAGCTGCGGATTGCCGAAGATTTGCTCCGGTGTTCCGGATTCAGCTATCTCCCCGTTGTCCATAAAGAATACCCGGTCTGCCACATCACGGGCAAAGTTCATCTCATGGGTTACGATGATCATCGTCATGTTCTCCTCGGCCAGCTGGCGGATTACACGGAGCACCTCGCCGGTCAGCTCGGGATCGAGTGCAGATGTCGGCTCGTCAAACAGCAGAATGTCCGGATTCAGCATCAGCGCTCTGGCGATAGCTACCCGCTGCTTCTGCCCGCCGGACAGCATGGACGGATATACATCCGCCTTGTCAGCCAGACCGACCTTAGTCAGCAGCTCCGTGCTTCTCGCAGCAATGACCTGGCTGCTCTCCCGCTTCAGCGTTCTGGGGGCCAGCTCCAAATTTCCCCGTACCGTCAGGTGCGGGAACAGGTTGAAGTGCTGGAATACCATGCCCATTGTGGCGGTAATGTCCCTGATCGCCGCGCTGCCGGCGTATTTCCCGTTCTCGGCCAGCGTTTTACCGTGGATGAAGATGCTCCCGCCGGTAATTTCCTCCAGATGCACAAGACTGCGCAGCATGGTGCTTTTACCGGAGCCGGAAGGTCCAATGACGGCCACAACCTCACCGGGTTTCACTTCAAAGGTAATTTGCTTCAGCACATCCAGGCTGCCGAAGGATTTCTGTAATTGTTTTACTTCTATAATACTGCTCATAATCGGACAGCCCTTCTACTCAAATTTGAAACGTTTCTCCAGCAGTTTGAAGAACAGCGTCAGCACAAGTGTCATCAGCAGATAGATGATGCCTGCCACAACAAACGGCGTCACCGTAAAGTCACGGTTCACTGCGGTCTTGGCATAATTCAGCAGCTCCGGTACGGCTACGGCATAGAGCAGTGCAGTGTCTTTGACCAGGGTGATCGACTCATTCGCTACTGCCGGCAGCGCCACCCGGAACATCTGGGCGAGAATAACCTTGCGCAGTGTCTGCCATTTGCTGAGTCCCAGCACCTTGGCAGCCTCATGCTGTCCTTTGTCAATGGACAGCAGGCCCCCGCGGAATATTTCCGCGAAGTAGGCTCCATAGTTCAGGATAAAGCCGAGGGCAGCGGCAGCAAAACGGTCCATGACCAGATACTCTCCGATGACCGGAATCTGCGGCAGTCCAAAGCAGAAGAACAGCAGCTGCAGCAGCAGCGGAGTGCCGCGCATCACGTAGATATAGGTGTGGGCCAGCCAGGCTAACGGCTTAATCCGGCTTTTGGCCACCAGGGTGACCAGCATCCCGAGCGGGATGGACAGGACGATAACGATCAGGAACAGCAGCACCGTTGTGCGTGCCCCCTCCAGCATCGGCCCGGCAATCTGGATAATATAATCAATACTCATTTCTGTAACCGACTCCTAAAGGAAGCTATCTAGTTCAATACTTTGTTTTCGCCAAACCATTTGGTAGAAATTTCGGCGGCTGTGCCGTCACTGCTGAGCTCATCCAGCGCCTTCTGCAGCTCATCGAGCAAAGCCTGATTGTCCTTCTTGATGCCAACACCATATTGCTCAGGGGCGAGGGATTCATCCAGCAGCTTGTATGTGTTCTGCTCAAGGGACATATAGTATCTGGCAACTACTTCATCAATAACTACGCCGTCAAGACGGCCCGATTTCAGGTCAGTCAGGGCCAGCACGTTATCCGGGAACTCGGATACACCGGCAACCTCAGCCTTGATTGGGCTTGCATCCAGTGCGTCAGCGGCGGACGACAGGCTCTGAAGCCCCAGCTCTTTGCCGGCAAGATCCGCAAGGGTGGCCAGCGGAGAATCAGCAAGCACGACTACTACCTGGCTGTTTTCAAGATAGGGTCTGGTGAACAGCACCTTTTCCTTGCGCTCATCAGTGATCGTGTATCCGTTCCAGATCATATCGATACGTCCGCTGTTCAGCTCGGACTCTTTAGCTGACCAGTCGATTGGCTGGAAAGTAACCTTTTTGCCCATTTTCTCGGCGGCAGCCTTGGCATAGTCAATATCGAAGCCGACAATTTCATTGTTCTCGTCACGGAAGCCCATTGGTGCGAACTTGTCATCAATCCCGATAACCAGCTTGTTATCATCATTTCCTGATCCGGAGCAGCCTGCAATCACTGCAATAATCATTACCGTTAAAAGAATCCATACTCCCTTGCGTCTCATCTCTCTAATCCCCCTAGTAAAATTAAAATGTCCACACGCGCTTTAGTTCGTTAACACGTTATCAGGCTATCATAATAACATAGGATGTGAATTGCGTCGATAAAGGAGTGATCGGTTTCGTTGTCAATGGATAAATTGCAAACAATTAATTACAGCAAAATATAGCTGTGTTCCGGGTCACTATAGCGCTGTCATTTCAGCAGGTATAATGGAATAAGGCTGATATTACATACCCGTGTAACGATACCTTGTTGTAGGAGGAGAAAATGCTATGAGGAAGTATATACCCAACCAGCACGGCGCCTGGGCCATGCTGATCCTTCCCTTTCTGTTCGGAATTGCTTCATCGGCGGGAAAAGCCATACATATCCCGCTGTTTATCTGCTGGCTGCTGATCTATCTGTTCAGCTTCCCGCTGCTGCAGGGAGTGAAGACCGGGAAACTCCAGCGATACGCCAAACCGCTCAAGCTGTACGGGCTTCTGCTGGTGCCGTTTGTTATCTATCTGATTATCGCCGAGCCAGCTCTGATCTGGTTTGTGCTTCCGCTGCTGCCGCTCTTTGCAGTCAATCTCTATTTTGCCAAAACAAAAAATGAACGCGCATTGGTGAACGATATTTCAGCGATCATTGCTTTTTCCCTGATTATATATCCGGTCTTCTACGTCGGACAGGGAGAGAGCTGGCGGTCAGCCACAGAGCTGTTCCTCTTGTCGGCCCTGTACTTTACCGGTACTGCCCTGTATGTCAAAACAATCATCCGTGAGCGGAACAATGCCCGGTATTATTACATATCCGTCGCTTATCATCTGCTGTTTGCGGCAGCAGGCCTGGTGCTCTTCCCTCCGCTGTTTGTGCCCCTTCTGATCCTGCTGCTCCGGGCAGCCATCCTGCCCAAGACGGGGATTACAGCTAAACGTACCGGCATCACAGAAATCGGTTTTTCAGTCATGTTATACGCTGCCGTGCTGATTCTTTACTTTTAGAGAGTACAGAAGAACAATAAAAAAGGATGCTTCCCTATCGGCCATTCGATAGAAAAGCATCCTTTTTTAATGTAAGCATTAAATGTCTATTCCACAATCATATCCTGATTGCTCGATCCCGGCGGAACGATCGGATACACATTTGTCTCCTCGGTAATGTCGAACTCCATAATCACGAGGCCATCTGTATGCAGCGCCAGATCAATCATCTGCTCCGCTTCATCCATTGTACGTGCCCTGAAGCCGTGAGCGCCGAAGGATTTGGCCAAGGCAACGAAGTCCGGTGAGCTGATCTTAACTGAAGAGTAGCGCTTGCCGAGGAACAGCTGCTGCCACTGTCTTACCATCCCAAGATAGCCGTTTTTGAAAATGGCCACCTTGACATTCAGGCCCAGATCAACTGCTGTCATCATTTCCTGCATGTTCATCTGAATGCTTCCGTCTCCTGTAATACAGACGACAGGGCGGTCAGGATACGCAACCGCTGCGCCGATTGCAGCCGGCAGGCCGAACCCCATCGTGCCCAGCCCGCCCGATGTCAGGAAGGAACGCGGCCGGGTGAACTGATAATGCCTTGCTGTCCAGATCTGATGCTGTCCAACATCTGTAGCGATAATGGCGTCGCCTGCAGAGGCATTTTGCAGACATGCTATCACATCCTGCGGGGCCAGCTTCTGCTCAGCTTTGCGTTTCACTTTCGCAGAACGGCTGCGCCAGTCCTGGATTTGACGCTCCCAGTCCATCCGCTCTGCTGTATGTACATTACCTGTTAACCGTTCGAGCATTTCGCCGCATGAACCGGTAATGGCAAGGTCAATATGTATGTTTTTGTTCAGCTCGGAGGTGTCAATATCGACCTGGATTTTGAAGGAGTCCGGCGAGAAGGCTTTGCGGTTGCCGGTTACACGGTCACTGAACCGGACACCAAGGCACAGCACCACATCTGCGCTCTGCAGCGCACGGTTGGCAGCTACACTGCCGTGCATCCCGACCATGCCCAAATGCAGGGGATGTCCGGAAGGGAAAGCCCCCAGACCCATCAGGGTGCTGGCAACAGGCAGGTGGTAACGCTCGGCAAACACACGTACCAGCTCCGGTGTATTATCGGGAATACATCCGCCGCCTATCAGAACAAGCGGGCGCTTGGCCCTGCTGAGCTGCTCCGCGGCCAGCTGAATATCAGTCTGGGCAATGGAATGGTCGGGCTGATACCCACGGATATAGGGGAGGTTCATCGTTTCAGCAGTATACAGGTTATCCGGAACTTCCGCATTCATCACATTCTTGGGAAGGTCAATCAGTACCGGGCCTGGCCGTCCAGTTGCCGCTACATAGAAGGCTTCATGTATAATCCTCGGCAGGTCAGCGATTTCCCTTACAATATAATTATGTTTGGTAATCGGCATCGTCATCCCGTAAATATCTACTTCCTGAAAGCTGTCGAGACCGATGAGCTCCGTCGAAACCTGGCCAGTAAAGACAACTAGCGGAACAGAGTCCATAAAAGCCGTGGCGATTCCGGTCACTGCATTGGTAGCACCCGGTCCGCTGGTAACCAGCGCTACACCTGTCAGTCCGGTTGCCCGGGCGTAACCATCTGCGGCATGCACAGCAGCCTGCTCGTGCCGGACCAGAATATGCTGTATCCTGTCACAATCATATAACGCATCATACAAGGGCAATACGGCTCCGCCCGGGTATCCGAATATCGTCTCCACATCTTTTTCGATCAGCATTTGAATCAGCAGCTGGGCTCCGTTCATAGGTACAATTCGTCTCCTGTCTCATTAAATATGTTTTAGGGATATCAGATTATGGGTAACATGTTGTGATAGATTATACTGAGAGGATGATCTCCATTGGCAAAAGATAGCGAACAGCAGGTTCCCCTTACGCGTGAAGAACGCGAGCAAATCGGCCGCAGAACGAATGCCGGCTTCGCCAGAGTCGAGCGGGCAGCAGTGGATGAAGGCACGGAAGCCATCCCGACCGGATCCATCGGCCAGCCGCTCACCGAAGAAGAAATCCGCCGCCGGGTTGGTTCGGGTAATTTCGAATCAGCGAAGAATGATCTCCAGTCCGGTTCCATTAACAGCTGATCTCGTAGCCTATAGCCTAGCCTCCGATATAGGACATGCCTATCTTCGTTCTGCTGCGGGCAGTCTGCTCTGTCCGCTCATCGGAGTAACGGTCGCTCCGCTGCTCCCATACCGCCCGGATTGCCTTCAGCAGGCTGGCATCATCTGCGCCGCCCCGGAGCAACGCTCTGAGATCCAGTCCGCTGGAAGCAAATAGACAGGTGTAGAATTTCCCGTCGGAGGACAGCCTTGCCCGCGTACAAGAGGAACAAAACGATTCTGAGACAGAGGTAATAAAGCCCACCTCTGCCCCGTTGTCCTTATATCTGTAACGTTCGGCAACTTCCCCGAAGTAACTATGGCCAAGCGCCTCCATTTCAAAGCTGCTTTGGAGGCGCTCCAGAATTTCTTTTTTGGTGACAACCTTTTTAAAGCTCCAGCCGTTGTCATTGCCCACATCCATGAACTCAATGAACCGCAGGGTGATCCGCTTTTCCTTGAAATACCGGGCCATCGGCTCAATCTCCGATTCATTGACTCCCCGCTGCACCACCATATTCACCTTAACCTCAAAGCCTGTGTTTACGGCATGGTCAATGTTCTGCAGGATAATCCCTGATTTTAAGCCGCGCCCGTTCATTTTCCCGAATAATTCCGGGTCCAGTGCATCCAGGCTGACATTGAGTCTGCGCAGCCCGGCAGCATATAACGGCTCCGCCTGCTGTCCCAGCAGCACTCCATTCGTGGTCAACCCCATATCCTCTACCCCGCCCATTGCACTGATACCTTGAACAAGTACTGGAAGCTCACGTCTCAGAAGCGGTTCTCCGCCGGTAAGACGGATTTTGGTTACGCCTAAGGAGACGAACAGCCGGGTAAGCCGGCGGATTTCATCAAAGGTCAGCAGCTCACTGCCGGGAAGAAACGCATAATCATCCCCGAACAGCTCTTTGGGCATGCAGTAGGAGCACCTGAAATTGCACCGGTCTGTTACGGATATCCGCAAATCGCGCATTGGACGATGCAATTGATCTTGTATGAGTAATGTTGTCATCTGTCGGGTCCTCCCCTTTCTGCAGGCTTACAGCAGCCATTCATCCGTTCCTTCTTCGACGCCCAGAAGCAGCACATCTACAGCAGTACCTGCCGAGTATCCCCTGGTCCCTCCCGGCAGCACAATCAGGGAATTCCCCCGTGCGATCGAGGATACGGCGTTGGATTTGTTAAATCCGGCCGGGCGCACCGAGAAGCCGTCGTACACCGCCCTGATAAACCGGGTGAACGGATTGGCTTTGGAGAAATCCTCAGCAAGCACTGCCTTGGTGTAAGGCAGATATACCTTATCCGCTCCGGTCATTTGCAGGAGTGCCGGCCGGACAAACAGCTCGAAGCCCGTGAAGCAGGCTGAAGGATTGCCGGAGAGGCCAAACAGGAATTTGTTGCCCGAGACGGCAACCGTTGTTACGCTGCCTGGACGCATCGCGACCTTGTTGAACAGCACTTCAGCCCCGATCCGGGAATAGATTTCAGGCAGATAATCATAATCACCGACGGATACCCCTCCGGTAGTTATCAGGCAATCTGTTTCCAATAGTGCCTGCTGTACAGTCAGAAGGCTTTCCTCCAGCTGATCTGCGGCAGTTTCGTACATTTTGAACGGAATGCCCATCCGGGCTAACTGGGCAGCGATCATCGGACCGTTACTGTTGCGGATCTTGCCGGGTTCCAGCGGAGTAGCAACGTCAAGCAGCTCTGTTCCGATGGACAGGATGCCGACAACCGGCCGCCTTGCCACCTTGACCTGCGCATAACCAAACGTGGCCAGCAGTGCTATCGTACCGGGCTGGATGAAGCTGCCTGCCGGGATTATCTGCTCCCCGGCCTGCATGTCCTCACCCTGCAAGGACAGATTCTCTCCAGACGCAAAGGCTTTACGGATCGTGAATCCCAGCGGACCGGCTTCAGCCGTCTGCTCGAACATCACCACCGCATCCGCACCTGCCGGAAGCGCCGCTCCCGTCATCAGCCGGACTGCTTCATAAGCGCCGACTGTTACTCTCGAGACCTGCCCTGCACCGATATGATCCACGACAGTGAATGTTACACGGTTGCCGCCGAATGCTTCAGCAGAATCAGCCGAACGGATCGCGTAGCCGTCATAGGGTGAGCGGGTGAAATGCGGCACATCATGAGTCGCAGTCAGCGGCTCCGCCAGAATGCGGCCATAGCTTTCGGCAAGCGGTACACTTTCCGTGCCTGTGCGGACAGCTTTTGCAATAACTCTGGCCACTGCTTCTGCCACACTGACCGGATTTCTCGTCTTCTCCACCTTCATCTGCTCCTAACTTCGCTTTACTGGAATCCGGCACTTCCGCCGGCTATTTATTCGTAATATCGCTGAATGTGCCCACATAACGCACATCCTCACCGGTCTCATCCTTCACCGCGCTGATGTTGAGCCATTGCAGATACTCCTGACCGTTCTTGCGCTTATTCCAGATTTCGCCCTGCCACATCCCTTTAGCCTTGATTTCACTCCACATGGAGCCGTAGAATTCCTTGGATTGCCGGCCAGATTTCAGGATGCTCGGCTGCTTGCCGAGGACTTCCTCTTCCGAATAGCCTGTAAGCTTGGAGAAGGCCGGATTAACCGACTTGATCAGTCCGGTTACATCTGTGACCATAATCCCTTGCCCGGTTGAATTAAAAACTTCTGAAGTAAGAGCCAATTTGTCATTAAAATACAGCCATACCACCAGCACCAGACTGGCCAGTGCAACCTGGGAGAGCAGCATAAAGCCGATTGAATACTGGCCGGTTGCCGCATGGATGATGGACAGCATAATTGGAGGGAAGAATCCGCCCAGGCCGCCCATCATCGACACGATCCCGTTGGCAATCCCCGCCTGCTTGTTGAAATACAGCGGAACTAATTTGAAAATAACCCCGTTGCCGATCCCCGCACTCACAGCAATAGCAAGGCAGCCAACGGTATAAAGCCCCATAGAAGGCATAAACGCAAGGATAATAGCTGCCACCGTATAGATGCTGAACGTGCCGATCAGCAGAAACAGCGGCTGGAACTTGTCTGCAAGCCATCCGCCTACCGGACGGAAGAATGTTGCTACCGCGATGAAACCGGCGGTACGCATCCCTGCATCCACTTTTTCCAGTCCAAAGTTGGAAACAAGGAAATTGGGCAGATAAATCGTAAACGCTACAAAGGAACCAAAGGTAATGAAGTAGAACAGCGAGAACAGCCAGAGCTTTTCATTTTTCGCTACCCCTTTAATCTGTTCAATGATCGGTGTCTTCAGCTTGGGCTCATGACGATCCCCGAAGAAGAAATTCAGGGCAATGAAGATAAGCAGCAGAATCAGATACAGCTTTACTGCAGGTCCCCAGCCGATCTGTGCTGCGATCATCGGAGCCGAAAAAGTGGTGACTGCCGTTCCGAGATTGCCGATCCCGTAGATCCCGTTCACCAGCCCATGCTTATCCTTGGTGTAATATTTAGGCAGTGAGGTTACCCCTACCGAGAATACCGCGCCCCCTATTCCAAGGAACGTTCCTCCGATAATCAGGTGCGCCATCGTGGTTGCTTCACTGATGAAGTAGACCGGGAACAGGAGCAGAATGAAGCTGCACATAAATATGATGCGTGCCCCCAAAATGTTGGCATAATAGCCAAGCGGTATCCGCAGGATCGAGCCGAGTACAACCGGTATGGCAGTGACCATGGCCAGTTTGCCTGACGGGATACTGATGTCCTCGGAAATAAAAGGCATCAGTGAAGAGATAATCACCCATACCATAAATCCGGTAACCAAGTTTAGTGTTTGAAGCGGTAACTGCATTTTTTTGATCATTCAAATCTCACCTTTTTCGCCAATTATTCTCCTGATTGTCTATGTGAATATTTCCTGTTCTCATTGTATCTGCCGATCCCCCGGCTCAGATATAGGGGAGTACCCTGTCCCTGACAGGGTAAACCCTGAAAATAGAGTAAGGCGGTATTTCTGTTGCCTCCCGCCAAGAAAACAGCCACGCAAGTTAAGGGATTCCACTATTTAGTACATTCAGAGCAACAGCAAAACAGCTGCTCCTAATGGAGCAGCTGCCTGGTTCAGGTGATCAGTGTATTCAGTTTACCGGACAGCCGCTCCCGGTCTCGGGGGCTCAGCAGAGTCTCTGCCATAGGGAACACTACCGTCTCCTCTTTGACAAAATGCACGGTCAAAACCTCGAACGCCTCCCCCGCATCCCTTGCAGCTGCACGGATATCCTCCACTGAGTTCAGCTGGGTACCCTCGGCGGTGTGATGCAGGAAGTGTCCGATATACCCGTCGATCTCACGGTGCTCTTCCTGAATACCGACGAGCGGCCCCTGCTCAAAGCCGATGTACTGGCCCAGCAGCGGGAAGAAATGCTCCTCTTCCTTCGCGGTATGCTTATTGAGCGGTATGATAAAATCCATGATTGCCCCGCGCAGCTCCTGAAGTCTGGCCCTGCCTTCATCCAGGCTGATGTTGTCCTGCTCGAACCAGAGCACGGCAGTATGCCATTGCCCCATCAGATAGGATAAATAGCGGTGCTCATTCTCAAGAATACGCATGGCGGGTGTTGAAAACTTCAGGCCAGTATCATTAGACACGGGCTCCCCCTCCATTCGCCGTTCAGAAATCCAGCATTTTTTTACGCAACGCATATTCAACCAGCTCGGGCCGGCTCTTCAGGTTCAGCTTCTCCATGATCTTGGCCTTATGCGCTTCGACTGTCTTTACGGAAATAAACAGCTTTTCGGCAATTTCCTTGTTTCCGTAGCCCTTCGCAATCAGCGGCAGAATCTCCAGCTCCCGCTTGGATAACAGCTCAAACAGATCCTCGGTTGTGACAGTCTTATCCTTCTTAATGAATTCACGGACAAGTGAGGTCGCCATCTTGGGGTGAATATAGGTCCCGCCTTCATAGATCGTCCGGATCGCCAGCAGCAGCTCCTCATCCGGAGCGCTTTTGAGCACATAGCCGGATGCCCCGTTCTTCAGCACATGAAACAGGTATTCCTCGTCATCATGCATAGTCAGGATCAGAATTCTTGTATCGGGATAATCCTCCTTGATCTTCCCGGTCGCGATCAGCCCGCTCTCCCCCGGAGGCATGCTCAGATCCATAATCAGAATATCCGGCCGGTGCTTGGCAACCAGAGCATACGCTTCCCTGCCGTCTGCCGCCGTTCCGATTACTTCAATGTCATCCTGAAAATTAAGGATCATCGCAAACCCGCTGCGTACGATGGCATGATCGTCTGCAATAACAATCTTCATTCAGCCGCTCATTCCTTCCCTTATAACTTTTCTGCAGGTACCAGCAGCAGAATTCTCGTCCCTTTACCCCGCTGTGATTCCACGCTGAACGTGCCACCGACCAGCTCTGCGCGTTCCTGCATGCCAAAGAGGCCCAGCCCGGTTCCGCCGGGCTCATCTCCGGGATGGAAGCCTATGCCTTCATCTTCGACCTGCAGGCGCAGGATACCGTCCTTTTCGGTCAGCATAACTTTGACCGTGTCCACCTGGGCATATTTGAGCGCATTCAGCACAGCCTCCTGGCATACCCGGTAAACGACGGTTTCAATCTCGCTGCCATAACGCTTCTCGGACAGGCGGGAATCGAAATCAATCGCAAGGCCGTAGCTCTGCTCCATCCGCTTGAAGTGGGAACGAAAGGCTGCCTCCAGGCCGAAATCATCAAGCGCAGCCGGCCGCAGCTCCACCGAGAGATTGCGGATATCACTGAGCAGCCGGGTCATGGATACCTCGGTCTGCTTCACCTTCCGCAGCAGCTTCTCGTCATCGGTCATATATTTGAGTACACGCAGGTCAATGACCGCACTCATCAATTCCTGGGCTACACTGTCATGCAGCTCGCGGGATATCCGTTTGCGCTCCTTCTCCTGGGCTTCAATAACATGCTTCATCATTTTATTCTGATAGAATTTCTCCTGGGTTTTGAACTGCCGTGTCAAATCCCTCAGCATGAAAACACGGATTCCCTGCTCGGCATCAATCGTATGAAAAGTGGCTGCATAAGGGACGATTCCCTTATCCCTTGTTTCAAGGTAAACCTGATAAGAGGTGAAGTCCTCAGTGCCCGGTGTATTGAAATAGCAGTTCAGACAGGTCCGCAGCTCAGTCTCGCTGGTATATCCCCGGCAGGTTCCGCATAAAGCCAGGGGATTTCCCTGATACAGCTGGTTCAGAATATTCTGGTCAACAATATTTTCAGCAGCCGGATTCATCGCGAGTGCCTTGCCTTCCCGGTCAAAAAAGAACATGGCCTCGGTGCTGTTCTCGAACAGCCTGCTCATCAGAAGATTTGTCAGATCTTTTCCGGGTGTAATCAACTCAGCAACAATTCCTTCCCGTTCAAGTCTCCAATCCCGTTTCGCGCCGTGGCTTCCAGAGCCTGCACCATCTCAAGGGTAACCTGCCGTTCACCTCTGAATCCTCCCAGCAGCACACCGGCTACACGGGCATCACTCCAGATAGGTACAGCGGCGATGCTGCGCAGATTCTCCATTTTGGTAATAGGATAAGTAAATAAGGAATCAGGCTGTACGTCTTTCTCTACAGAAGGCAGCAGAAACGGTTTTCCGGTCTTGAACACGATTCCGGCTATCCCTCTGCCTGATTGCAGAACGATCCGTTTGTACCGTTCATTCGTGTTCCCTGAGGCGTACTTCCAGCGGATCACATAATCATATTCCGCTGGTTCAGCAAGCGCCAGTGAGATGAAGTCGTAACCGAGCGCCATACGGATCCGGTCGAGCTCCCCCTGGTAATCCACCTTCTTTTTCATCGTTCCCACTCCTAATTGAACAGGGAAAGAACCAGCGGCTTCTTTCCATTAATTCGTTTTATTTCTTCTGTATAGAATATAACTTCTGCCTATATAATTCAACGGAACACTCCAGACATGGACAAGGCGCGTAAACGGCCAGAAGGCAAAGATAGCAAAGCCCGACAGGATATGCAGCTTGAACGAAAACGGCACATCCGCCATCAGCGCAGGGTCGGGACGGAACATGAACAGTCCGCGGAACCAGACGGAAATCGTATCCCGGTAGTCAAACTCAGGCTGTACAGCATTCGTCACAATAGTGGAGTACATCCCCATAAACACTATAAATAGAAGCAACGAGTTGACAATCAGGTCAGATGCGCTGCTGAGCCTGCGGACATTCTTGATCGTAAAGCGCCGAGAAGTGAGAATCAGCATACCGGCCAGTGTAGCAAAACCGAAGATTCCGCCGATATACACCGCCCCGATATGGTACATGTGATCGCTCACACCAACGGCCTCCAGCCACGATTTGGGAACGGCAAGACCGCCGATATGGCCGAGAATAACCGGCATAATCCCGAGGTGGAACAGGATGCTGCCGAATTTCAGCTGCTTTTTCTCAATAAATTCACTGGATTTGGCTGTCCAGTTAAACTGATCCTTGCGGTACCGGAAAATATGCCCGAATATAAAGACCACCAGACACATATAGGGGAAAATGACCCATAAAAACTGACCGTACATATTCATTGACTCAGGGCCTCCTGTTCAGCACAAGCTTTAAATGTTTCGCGCAGCCCCTTGATAAGATGAAAATAGGGACTGTTATTTTTCTCAAGCGCCTTGAGGAGATGGTAAGTGCCGTCCTCCAGAATCGCTATCAGCATCCTGAAGTTTTCCGGCGCATCCGGATTATCCAGCCACTCTGCTGCGTAGAGAAACTCACACATCAGCGGCAGGAAATCGGGCAGCTCCCCTTCCGGCATTTCCAGCCCGAACATTTCATAGAGGAGCTTCAGCTTAGCGAGCATTTGTCCGCGTTCCTTGGCATCCTCAAACTTGAAATAAGTCATATATAAGGCGCAATCCTTCTGAAAATCAAAGGTCGCCGCATAGCTCTCCTGAATCTCTTCCAGACTAAAGCTCTGCATCAGTGTCCAGTATGTGTGCACATGGTTGTAGCCGGGATGATCCGGGCTGAACGCCTCCTCCAGAAAAGCCGGATGAAAATCCAGCTTCTCGGGATACATGAGCTGCAGGGCGAAATATCCGAAGGAGTCTTTATAACTGTACAATTTGGTCAGATCAATCACGCCAAATCCCCCCGTAGAAATTCTCCTCGTACATGTCTTTACCGGTCTTCAGGCTTTCGGTGATCGAGCTGGCGGCACCACAGCCGTCACAGCCGGAGCCGGTACCCATATCGCCCATTCCATTGCCGTAGCCGGCTGAGCCTTGAGCGCGGTAAGGATTCATGTGCTGCTCTTTGTGTGAGGTCGGGATGACGAACCGGTCCTCGTATTTGGCGATCGCCAGCAGCCGGTACATCTGTTCCATCTGCTGGGCAGTCATTCCGACACGGTCCAGACGGCTCTGATCAAATTCCTGGCCGGAGGATTGGGCGCGCATGTAAGAGCGCATCATCGCCATCCGCTGCAGGGCTTCTTTGACGGTCTGTGTATCACCGGCGGTCAGCATATTGGCCAGGTATTGGATCGGTGTGCGCATTTCTTCAATCGCCGGGAAAATCATATCCGGATTCTTCAGCGAATCCTTGCCTTCAAAGTAGTTCATGATTGGGCTAAGCGGCGGTACATACCAGACCATCGGCAGCGTCCGGTATTCCGGATGCAGCGGGAAAGCCAGCTTGTGCTCGATCGCCAGCTTGTATACCGGTGAGTTCTGGGCGGCTTCCAGCCAGTCCTCGGAAATGCCGTCTTTTCTGGCCTGAGCAATGACCTCCGGATCATGCGGATTCATAAACAAATCGCATTGCGCCTTGTACAGATCCTGCACATCAGGTGTGGAAGCTGCTTCAAGCACCTTGTCGGCGTCGTACAGCAGAACACCCAGATAGCGGATACGGCCGGTACAGGTCTCCGAGCAGACTGTCGGCAGGCCTGCTTCCACGCGCGGGAAGCAGAAGGTGCATTTCTCCGCCTTGTTGGTCTGCCAGTTGAAGTAGACCTTCTTGTACGGACAGCCGGTCATGCAGTATCTCCAGCCGCGGCAGGCTTCCTGGTCAACCAGGACGATCCCGTCCTCTTCCCGTTTGTACATCGCTCCTGAAGGACAGGAGGCGACGCAGCTCGGGTTCAGACAGTGTTCGCAGAGGCGGGGCAGATAGACCATAAACGATTTCTCGAAGTTGAATTTAATCTCTTCCTCGATTTTCTGGATGTTCGGGTCGAGCGGACCGGTGACATGCGCACCGGCCAGATCGTCTTCCCAGTTCGGGCCCCATTCCAGGTCCATCTTTTCACCGGTAACGGCCGAATGGGCCCGTGCTACCGGTGAATGCTTCTGTTCCCCTGCATTGGTCAGATGCTCGTAATTGTATGTCCACGGTTCGTAGTAATCCTTCATTTCCGGCATATCCGGGTTATAAAAGATTTTACCGAGCGCGATCTTGGACAGCTTGTTGCCGGACTTCAGCTCAAGCTTGCCTTTGCGCAGCTGCCAGCCGCCCTTGTAGAGCTCCTGGTCTTCCCAGCGTTTCGGATATCCGATCCCCGGCTTCGTTTCCACATTGTTGAACCACATGTATTCCGCACCCTTGCGGTTCGTCCAGGTTGTTTTGCAGGTAACGCTGCAGGTATGACAGCCGATGCATTTATCCAGATTCATTACCATTGCAACTTGCGCTTTAATTTTCAAGCCAGTTAACCTCCTTCATTTTGCGTACGGCTACGTAGACATCGCGCTGGTTGCCGATCGGGCCATAGTAGTTGAAACCGTAGCTGAGCTGTGCGTATCCGCCGACCATCTGGGTAGGCTTCAGGTGAATCCGTGTTGGCGCATTATGGCTTCCGCCGCGGGTATCGTTAATCTCCGACCCCGGAACCTGAATATGTTTGTCCTGGGCATGGTACATGAACATGGTGCCTCTCGGCATCCGGTGGCTGACTACCGCCCGAGCAGTAACAACACCGTTACGGTTGTATACTTCCAGCCAGTCATTATCCGCAATGTTATGGGCTGCAGCATCCTCATTGTTAATCCATACGGTCGGGCCTCCGCGGAACAGGGTCAGCATATGCTGGTTATCCTGATAGGTGGAGTGAATGTTCCATTTGCCGTGCGGTGTCAAATATCTCAGCACCAGCGAATCCTGGCCGCCCTTGACTGCCTTGTCGCGCGGTCCGAAGACCATCGGCGGCAGTGTCGGCTTAAATACCGGCAGGGATTCCCCGTACTGCAGGAAAATTTCATGGTCAATATAGAAATGCTGTCTTCCGGTCAGCGTTCGGAACGGCACGAGACGTTCGATATTCGTAGTAAACGGAGAATACCGGCGTCCCTGCTTGTTCGAGCCGCTGAATACCGGCGTCGGAATGACCTCACGCGGCTGTGCAGTGATGCTCTGGAAGGTAATCTTCTCTGCTGCACGGTCTGCTGAAATATCCTTCAGCGGAACTCCGTGATCCTTCTCGGCCGATTCATAGGCCTTCTGGGATACACGGCCGTTGGTTGCCGAGGACAGATGCAGAATCGTATCCGCCGCCTGGCGGGCTGTTTGCAGCTTCGGCAGGCCGTTTTTGATCGACTCGTCAAAGTACACGCCGCTAAGCTTCTTCAATTCCTCATATTCCTCGGCAACCGAGAAGCTGACGCCGTGTGCGCCGGCTTTGCCGACTGCCAGATTTGGTCCAAGGGAAATGTATTTATCATGAATTTTGGTATAATCCCGTTCCACAATGCTCAGGTTCGGCATTGTTTTACCCGGAATGGCCTCCACTTCACCTTTGGCCCAGTCTTTGACCAGACCCATCGGCTGGGAGATTTCGCTGATCGAGTCATGACCAAGCGGTGAAGCAACGATGTCCTTGTATACGCCCGGCAGATGAGTTTTCGCCATCTCGGAGAAGACCTCCGACAGCTGTCGGTAAATATCCCAGTCCGAACGCGATTCCCACAACGGATTGACCGCCGGGTTGAACGGGTGAACGAACGGATGCATGTCGGTCGATGAAAGATCTGTTTTCTCGTACCAGGTTGCCGCCGGCAGTACAATATCTGCATAGAGCGGAGTTGTGGTCATCCGGAAATCCATCGCAACCATCAGATCCAGCTTACCTTCCACATCCTCGCGCCAGATGATTTCCTCCGGCTTCTGCTCCTCATTCGGCTCGGCAAGCAGGCCGTCGGAAGCGCCGAGCAGATGCTTCATGAAGTATTCCTGGCCTTTAGCCGAGCTTGAGATCAGATTGGAACGCCAGATAAAGAGCGAACGCGGGAAGTTCTCCGGTGCGCCCGGATCTTCCACCGCAAAGCGGGTTTTGCGCGATTTGATCTCCTCCAGCGCATGGCCGATGATCTCGCTGTTGGATTTCTTGCCTTCCCGGGCCGCTTCTTCCGCGAACAGCAGGCTGTTCTTGTTGAACTGCGGGAAGGACGGCAGCCAGCCGAGGCGTGCAGCCAGCACGTTGTAATCGGCCGGATGCTGGTAAGCGAGCTCGCCGCCGGTCGGAGATTTAAGCGAATCAGTGCCGCTCTCTTCATACCGCCACTGCTCGGTGGCGAAATAGAAGAACGAGGTCGCATTCTGCTGCCGCGCCGGACCCTGCCAGTCCTTGGCGAATGCCACGGTGGACCAGCCTTCGATCGGACGGCATTTCTCCTGGCCGACATAATGCGCCCAGCCGCCGCCGTTAACGCCTTGCGATGCAGTCAAGACCACCAGGTTCAGAATCGAACGATAGATGGTATCACTGTTGAACCAGTGATTAATCCCGGCGCCCATGATGATCATGGAACGGCCGCCCGTATCAATGGCATTTTGGGCGAATTCGCGGGCGATCTGCACCACGACGCTGGCTTTCACCGTCGTAATCTTTTCCTGCCATGCCGGAGTGTAATGGGAAGACTCGTCATAATAGTCTTTGGCGTTAAGCGGGCTGGCGGTACGGGCAATCCCGTACTGGCTAAGCATCAGATCGTAGACAGTAGCTACATAGCGCTCCGTTCCGTCAGCCAGCCGCATTTTGCGGGCCGGAATCATCCGCCGGAATGTGCCGTTGCCGGAGTTGTCAAAGAACGGGAATACGATTTCCGTCCACTCTTCGCCATGGCCTTCAATACTAAGTGCCGGTTCAACCTTGCTGCCGTCTTCATTCTCAAGAATCAGGTTCCACTTCTTGCCTTCCTCCCAGCGCTGGCCCATCGTGCCGTTAGGGACAATCACCTTACCGGCTGCCTCATCATAGATAACTGGCTTCCAGTCGGAATGCGGCGTGCTGTCCCCGAGGTCGCTTGCCCGCAGGAAGCGTCCGCCTTTCCAGGCGTCCTCATGCGGATCGAGCAGAATCAGGAACGGCATATCTGTATATTGCTTGGCATAGTTCAGGAACATCGGCTCCTGCCGCTCCTGGTAGAATTCATTCAGAATGACATGGGTCATGGCCTGGGCCACTGCCGCATCTGTTCCCGGATTCGGAGCCAGCCAGTTGTCGGCGAATTTCACATTCTCCGCAAGGTCAGGTGCAACAGAAACCACCTTGGTTCCTTTATAACGGACCTCAGTCATAAAGTGCGCATCCGGTGTCCGTGTCAGCGGGACATTCGAGCCCCACATGATCAGATAGCCGGAATTGTACCAGTCCGAGGACTCCGGCACATCCGTCTGCTCGCCCCAGATTTGCGGGGAAGCCGGCGGCAGATCGGCATACCAGTCATAGAAGCTCAGCATCTGGCCGCCGAGCAGCGAGATAAAGCGTGCACCGGACGCATAGCTGACCATCGACATGGCCGGAATTGGTGTAAAGCCGGCGATCCGGTCCGGTCCGTATTTGCGGATCGTGTAGATCAGCTGTGCCGAGATCAGATGCAGCGCATCATCCCAGTTAACGCGGATATGGCCGCCTTTGCCGCGCGCTTTTTTATACTGGCTGGCTTTCTCGGGATCTTCCACAATACTTGCCCAGGCATCAACATAATTGCCGTGCTCCTGCAGGGCCGCTTGCCACAGCCGCCACAACTTGCCGCGTACATATGGATATTTCACACGCAGCGGGCTGTACTCATACCACGAAAAGGTCGCACCGCGCGGACAGCCGCGGGGTTCAAACTCCGGCATGTCCGGTCCGCAGGAAGGGTAGTCAATCTGCTGATTTTCCCAGGTGATAATTCCGTTCTTCACGAATACCTTCCAGCTGCAGGAGCCGGTACAGTTAACGCCGTGAGTAGTGCGGACGACTTTATCATGAGACCAGCGCTGGCGGTACATATTTTCCCAATCTCTATTTTTCTCTTCAAGAATGGACCATTTTCCGGAATAGCTCTCAATCGGTTTAAAAAAGTTAAGGCCGAATTTCTTCTTCATCGGTTACGAACACTCCTTTGCAGAATGAAGGACATGGTAGCGCAAATCTATTCAATCATTCAATTAATACCATTATGGATCCGGAGGCCGGCAGTTCCCATTAGGGAAACACCTATTGCGCCGCGGGAAATCCCTTGATCTGCTTAAACGGCAAATACGCCCTCCCCAAAACCGGGAAAAGCGCTGCTATAGCCCTCTTTCTTCACTGCCGGAAGCCCGCATAGGGAGTTCCCTCTTTGTTGTACGGGGAATACCTTACCGGGGATTTCACTACCAGCCAATATGCTATACTGATCAAAAATACGGAGAGGATGAACGACATGGGAGGACCTTCATTACGCCAGCTGCATGCCCATCATGCCATTCATGAGGGCGGTCTGTCCGGTGCAATCGGCAAAACCGAAGAAGTAGAGGAGCTGCTTGAGGCTAAGGAATTCGAGGTGGCCCGCCAGGCGGCCGAGCATCTGCTTGAATACTGGGAGACGCGGATTCTAAGTCACGCCGATGCGGAGGAAGACGGCTTCTATCAGGAAATGGAAGAGAAACAGCCGGACCTGCATAACGCAGTAATCCGGCTGACCCGTGATCATGAAATATTGAGGATTATTGTTAGAGACACCAAAGCCCGGCTGGCCCGGGAAGGGCTCACACCGGAAGTGCTTCACCAGTTTCACGCCCTGCTGGTTGTTAATGCTGTTCATAGCCGGGATGAGGAGCGTCTGCTGTTCGGGGAGGCATAACCTGCTCCGGCTGCACCAGAAGAGCCCGCAAATCATCTTTGTTGATAAGCAAATCCTGCAGCGTATATTCATCCAGTACCTGCAGATAAGCTTTGAGCGCCTTGCCCAGCACGCCTTTCAGCCCGCACACCGGAGAGATCGGACAATGGCCGCCTGAAGGATGGAAGCATTCGACGAGATACAGATCGTCTTCCATCCGCCGGACGACCTCCCCGATGTTAATGTCTCCGGGTGCCAGTGCGAGGCGAATCCCGCCTCCCCTTCCCCTAACCGTTTCGATGTAACCCGCCTTCCCCAGTTCATGGGAAACCTTCATCAGATGATTTTTGGAGATTTGATAAGCATCCGAAATCCCTTGAATCGTTGACAGCTCATCCCGCTCCTTCGCTCCAAGATATAGAAGAATCCGCAAAGAGTAATCTGTATATAAAGTCAGCCTCATAACCAGCCTCCAAACCGCATGCATAGTAAGTGATATTTATTACAAATAATATTAATAAAATTGTCTATTTTGTTAAAGTGGTATTCTAAATATATCTTTTAATTAAAATTAGGTATATATTAATTTTGGATTAATTGAGAGGGGATGAACATTATTTTATCACAACACACACGTGACATTGTTAAGTCGACAGCGCCAGTATTGGCAGAGCACGGGACAACCATAACAACCGTTTTTTACCGGAATTTGTTCGAAGCCCACCCGGAACTATTGAATGTATTTAACCATGCCAACCAGGCACAAGGCCGTCAGCAGGCCGCACTCGCGAACGCAGTGTATGCCGCAGCCGTACACATCGATAACCTGGAGAACATTCTGCCGGCGGTAGTCCAGATTGCCCACAAGCATGTAAGTCTTGGCATTAAGCCTGAGCATTATCCGATTGTCGGTGAATTTTTGCTGAAAGCGATCAAGGAAGTGCTTGGCGATGCCGCTACACCTGAAATTCTGCAGGCTTGGGAAGAAGCTTACGGTGTTATCGCTGATGCTTTCATCGGTGTTGAGGACAGCATGTATAAAGAAGCCCGTGAGCAGGAAAACGGCTGGAACTTCTTCAAACCCTTCACCGTTGCCCGTAAAGTACAGGAGAGCGGGAATATTACCTCCTTCTATCTGAAGCCTGCGGATGGCTCGAACGTTCCGGACTACAAGCCGGGCCAGTATATTTCTGTACGCGTGTTAATTCCAGGCGAGAAATACACCATGATCCGTCAGTACAGTCTGTCCCAGGCGCCAAAAGCGGACGAATTCCGCATCTCCGTAAAACGCGAGGAAGCGAACGATCCGAATGGGGTTGTGTCCGTATACCTGCACAATCAGGTCAACGAAGGCGACACTGTTGAGGTTAGCGCCCCTGCAGGTGAATTCATGCTTGATGTCTCCAAAACCACACCTGTAGCGTTCATCTCCGGCGGCGTAGGCATTACCCCGATGATGAGCATGCTGGAAACTGTAGCCAATGTCACACCTGACCGCCCGGTAGTCTTCCTGCATTCCGCGCGCAATGAAGCACTTGCCGCTTTCCGCCAGGATGTTGAGAAATACGCAGCGGCCATGAGCAACGCCAAGACCAAGACCTTCCTGTCCGGCGGACCTGACGGTGTGATTACAGGCGAAATCCTGAAAAGCTATGTGGATGTGACTGGTGACGCCTATGTGTGCGGACCCGTTCCTTTCATGGAAGCCATGATCCGGGAGCTGATTGCGCTCGGGATGAAGGAAGAGCAGATTCACTACGAGTTCTTTGGTCCGGCTCTGCAACTGGAGAACAGCTAGGCCTGTGCGTCTGGTCACCCTTGCTCCTTTCCGGCTTGCGCTATCCTTTGGTATAGAAGCCGCTTGAGCGGTATATATATTCAGGAGGATTGCACAAATGGAAAAAGTAGCTGTTGATTATGAGAAAATGTACTACGGGTTCCCGGTTATCCTGGTCAGCTTTTATGATGCGGACGGCAAGCCGAATGTGACGCCTATCTCCTCTTCCTATTCACTGAAGGACATGATGATGCTGGGCTTCAGCAGCAAAGGCTTTGCTGTCAGCCAGATCAAAGCGGTGCGGGATTTCGTCATTAATATTCCCGGCCGCTCGCTGATGGACGAGGTCACCTATTGCGGAGCACATTCTGGACAAGAGCTTAGCAAATTTGACCATGTAGCTTTGACGCATGAGCAGGCGCACACCGTCAATGCACCCGTTATCCGGGAATGTCCGGTTGCCATCGAATGCACTTTAATTGATGTCATTGAGCATGACCAGTTCAAGGGAATTACCAACATTCTGGCCAAGATCAAGGGCCGTTATGTTGCCGGAAATGTGCTGAATGAGGAAGGCGGCCTGCAGGCCTCGGAGCTCGACAATATTCTCTATTTCGGAGACGGCCGGCAAAAGAGCTTCCGTTTTATGCAATAGGCTGCCCATCAGGCTGCACATACAGCGGCGGCACCATCCCAAATGTATTGTTCCAGCGCACAGCAGCGCTTCCCCGGTTGCCGGAGAAGCGCTGTTTGTTTGTTATTTTTCAATTAAAAATAATCCGTTCCAGCCTCACTGTCCCTGACTTAACAGCAACTTTTAAGCGGGAACTGCCGGCAGCCGCCAAGCCTACCGCAGAAGTAGTCTGCATATGCCCCCCTGATTGAAGCGTTAATGAAGCTATTTCCCGATCATCCTGAAAAAGAGCCACAACCGCCGGCCCATTACAACTATAGGTGAATGAGATACTGCTGTCCTCCCGTGTATCGTTGATCGTATAAGCAGCGAACTCCCCTGTCTCCAGCTCGAGCAGAAACCGGTCCCACAAAATATCGAAGAAGAAACGCTTAGTCAAGTCGCCCCGTTGTATCCCCTCTACTATATGCATGCCGGTTCCTGACCGGTATTTGAACGGGTTACCTTGATGGCGCAGCCCGCTGAAGGACTGCCCTTTGCCCGGCAGCTGATCAAAATCCGTTGCACGGACGGTACAGCCCGGTGTCCTGAATACTGCGTCCGTTACTTCAGCGTTATACCGGCAGTTTTCAACCCGGATATTCTCAAGATACTGCTCCAGAATTGCAACTGCCTGCTCATAACCGGGATGAACGCCCCCTCTGGTGTAATCCATAAGCAGATTCCAGTCTTCCGGCAGATTAACGGAATACGGAGAGTTGGTGTTGTCCATCTTTTTCCACGGCCACAGATTGTAGCCTATATTCAGTTCCGCAGCCAGCGGATAAATGGCGGTATACCATTCATTCAGATTCTCACCGCTCTCCCCCAGCCACAGCGGCGCATTCAATCTCTCGGACACTTCAAGGAATTCCGTGAAGGAGCTGAGATCCGGGTAGCAGGCGTACCTGTGGAAATGAATGATCATGTTGTCATCATATTTTTTGTGAAAAATGCTGGTGTCCGTCGCCCAGTGATGCCCTTCAATAGACAGCATATGCTTATCATCGACTCCCCGGATGGCCGCAACCGCTTCTTCATAAAACCGGACAAGCTGCGGAACCAGATGGTCAAAATCCTGTCCGGCCGAAGGAGTCTTGATCGGTTCGTTCAGCAGGTCATAGCCGCCGACAATCCAGCGGTCCTTATACCGTTCAGCGAGCTGTCTCCACAGCGCAATCCCCTTATTCCAGTTGTCCTCATCCGTGAAGAGCCGCGGCACATCATCAACAGAATCGTCGATATTTGCACCCGTCTGGCCACCGGGAGCACCGTGCAGATCCAGAAAGGCATACAGCTTGAACTCCTCACACCAGTCCAGGCAGCGGTCAATGAGCCGAAACCCGTCCTCCTTCCAGACAATTCCCGGCTCATCCTCCATCAGAATACGCCAGTTGAACGGAATCCGCACGGAATTGTATCCCTGCGCAGCCATCAGCCGGATGTCTTCCCTTGTGATGTAGCTGCTGCGGAATGTCCTCCAGAACCGCTCCGCGAACTTTGATCCTGCAAGTTCACGGATCACAGCCTCAATCCTTGACGGCCGGTCAAACCGGCTGTTTCCGTCCGTAGTCCACATATACCCTTCCGGAAGCAGCCAATTGCCAAGTCCCCAGCCGCTTAGCAATACCTCTTCACCCTTGCCGTTTACAACCGTCCTGCCCTCAGCCCTAAGAAATCCGCTAACCCTAGATCTGCTCATTTTCTCATTCATCTGTAAGGTCGTCCTCCTGCAGCAATATATGAAGCGGTTACAACATTCGCATCCGGAGCTAATTTTCTATGTAATATGCGAATACGGTCTCAACCGGCTTGAAGTACAAATATCCGTCGTCCTCCCAGGGCTGGAAATGCAGATCCATCCGCGAATCCTCCCACGGCACCGGGGTTCCTTTGGTGCTCAGCCGTCCCGGAACTACAGGCTCTTCCACAACAGACGGAAATTCCTGATAGCCGAACAGCAGATTCTCATGCATGGCGATAATATCGTATTTATTGCCGTGGAACGCCCGTTCCTCCTGAAGCTGGTAGTGATAATAAATATAGCTGGCCACCTTCTCGCGCTTCAGGTGAGCAACTCTGCCCCCGCGCCGCTCTACTGCCGCTTTGCGCAGCCAGTGCTCATAGCCGGCCGGTTCATTGAAATGAAATACATCTATCATCTCGATCCACTTCCGCGGAGCCGCTTCGCCTTCCCAGTCTATCAGATATTGCCCGGCGGCACCGGCCACATTCACCGGTTCAACCTGTTCGCTGATGCACTCGTAATAAAGAAAGACATTATTTTGCCAGGAAAAAGCCGCTGCCGTCATTAGCACTCCGTCCTGTACGAGCTGTTTAGCCCGGATGTCTTCCTGCAATGCCTGCAGTCCGGCTGCTGCCTGTCCCTCTTTCCAGATTCCCCGGTAAATCTTGCGTGAAATCGTCAATTAAACTCACCTCTGTTATGAATGTAACTTGTTCTATTCCTGAAGGTTCCCAAACATTACTATAACATAGCTCGTTGTCAGCAGGTGGAATCAGAATATGCAGCGCCAGCCTCTTTATTCTTTAATCAGCCCTGATCAATCTGACTGCCATATAGGACCTGCCGGGAAGGTTGATCCGGAATGCACCCTCAAATGTGCCGGGCTGCTTTTCGACTGACATATTCCAGGTGTCAATCACTTCAGCCGTATAACGCACACCGGGCTCAAGCTCGAAATTCCGGAACCGCGGACGGTTAAAACCGAAATAGTACAAATAATACTGGCCTTCTACACCGGCACAGGGCACATCCCAGGCGGAAGGAAGCGGATCAAGCCTGCTGCCCGGACTTTCTTCCACAATCTTCCGGAGAAAGCCGATCCGTTCAGGACTGGTCCCGTTCAGTCTGCCGCCTTTGGACCACCACAATATCTCCTCAGGATCCAGATATGTCTCCCCGTGTCCCACGTATCCGCCGCGGACAGCCCCTTCCCAGAAACGCCGGGTCAGCTCTTCCCCGCTAATATTGCCCCAGCCCTGATCCACATCCCCTTCATATGCACATTCATCAATTACAACCGGCTTATTCCACCGGTTACGCCATTCTGTTGTCGATTCGGAGGTCTTATAGACATCCACCCGCTGAATACTGCAATGAGTAACCCAGGGTTTGCTGTAATCATAAAAGGCTCCGCAGTTATGGTTGGAGATCAGGTGACCGGACGGATCGCCGGCCGTAATGATTGCCGCGTAGCGTTCCCAGTCTTCCGGCTGCTTGCTCCGCATCAGATCGTATTCGTTAGCAAGGGACCACCAGACATTGTGAAAGGCCGACAAGCGCGAGATAACATAACGGAGATACAAGTCATCGGCTTCCGGCGGCATTTCAGCATAACCCCAGCGGTCATAAGGATGGAACAGGATCAGATCCGCCTCAATGCCCAGCCTGCCGAGATCGGCAATACGCTCTTCAAGATGGCGGAAGAACAGCGGATTCAGGCTGAAATAATCCCAGCCTTCTTCTAATGAGCCTGCGAACGGATACACCTCAGGTTCATTACTGTTGTACAAGTACGATTTCGGAAAGACACACATGCGTATTTTATTGAAAGGGGAGGATTTCAGCGTCTCCAGCGTCTGTTCTTCCAGCTCTCTCCCCTGGTGAGTCCAGGCATAGCAGGTTGTTCCTACAGGGACATAAGGCGCGCCGTCCGCATAGCTGAAATGAAAGGTGTCCTTTACCGATACCGGCCCGCGGTTACCCGGAACAGGTTCAACACACAGAAAGCTGCCTGTTATTCCATCCATTTCCTTCACGCTGCTGAACGTTCTGAAGCTCCATTGCCCTTGCATATCCGGCATAAAACGGATGTAATAATTCCCCCCGCCGTCATAGAAGCCAGCCATGCTCACCGTTCGGTCAGCAGACATAAACTCTGCACCCAGCGAAATTTCTGTAAACGGATTTCCGGATGACGGCCCCTGAAGACTAATCTCAAACAATCCCCATTGTCCGGTCTCTCCGTACACCTTAATATTTGCGTTTGCGTTGTCGTTGAATGTCATAATGCCATTCCTCCCTAGAGAATCTTCAACCCGCATAATTTCATTGTAATGATTTTTGTTTAGATTAGTTTATATAAACTTTCCCGAACACATCCTGTATAAGCGCTTACAAGAGGATATTAGCACTCATTTTTTTGTAGGTCAACGAAAATATGATTCTCTTCGCAACTAAACTAATATTTCACTTTAGTTTAGTTTTAGTGATTTTTTTCTACCTCCATGCTATACTTTAGCCAATCCTTTTTGTTGGAGTGATCCCTATGAAAATTGACGATATCGCCAGACTTGCCGGTGTATCCAAATCAGCCGTATCTCTTGCCTTTAACAATAAGCCGGGAATCAGCGAAGCAACCCGCCGTCATATTCTCGATATCTCCCGCAGCCATGGATATATTCCAAGAACGATGAGCGGAAATAAAGCCCCGCAGCCAAAAAACAATAACGTGCTGCGGTTTGTTGCCTGCAAAAACACCGGCATCGTAACGGAACACTACGAGTCCCAGCCCTTCTTCAACGAACTGATTCATCATGTTACGGATGCCGCGATACAAGCAGGGTATAGCCTTGTCATCTCAGCCCTGGAAATGCAGCAGCTGCAGCCGGAAATTGAAAAAATGGAAAAAGAGCAGCCCTCTGCCGGACTGTTGCTGCTTGGAACCAATCTGCCTGCCGGCTTCATTGAGAGCCTCAAATCCATCCATCCCTGCACGGTAATTTTGGATACCAGCTTCAGGCAGGTTAATGCCAGCTTCGTCTCGATTAACAATTATATGGGCGGCTATCAGGCCGCCAGGCATCTGCTTGCCTCCGGTCACCGCAGTATTGGGTATGTAGAATCAATAATCCGGGTAGTGAATTTCGAGCAGCGTAAGGAAGGATTTCTCGCCGGCCTGCAGGAGGGGGGGCTTTCTCCTGGAAACATGCCAACAGTGGCAGTTGATCCAACGCTGGTTGTCTCCCAGGAGCCGTTCATGGAGGCGGTAACCGCTATGCCCGCATTGCCGGCTGCACTGTTTTGCGAGAATGACTATATTGCGATCAGTGTCATTAAGTCGCTTCAGGAATTGCAGATCCGGGTTCCGGAGCAGGTGGCGGTTATCGGGTTTGATGATATCACTGAGGCGAGAATCATTAGTCCTGAGCTGACAACAATTCATGTTAGAAAAGACATACTTGCCAAATCAGCGATTGATCTGCTGCTGAAGAAAATAAGCGGTGACGGGCTAGATCATGTTCAGATACAGGTCAACACTGAGCTGGTCGTCCGTAAATCCTGTTGAACTGCTATACAAAAACGGCTGCATGATCCTGTAGATAGGACAAATGCAGCCGATTATGTTAAACCCTTACCTGCAGGATCGCCTGACGCATATCGCCGGTACTCACACTGATGACTCTTGAGGCTTCGTATACCTCCCTGATCTTCTCCAGCTGAAGATCGGTAAGCTCGCGGATCTGGCGGGTCTGCTCGGTAACGCCGCCGGCAATCATAGCCATGCTGCCAACAGTGGCGGCTACCTCCTCTGAACCAGCAGACAACTCCTCTGCTGTCGCAGATACATCAACGATCTGTTCCGCCACTTCCCGGAATGCGGCAGCTGCAAGCACCAGGGCTTCCTCTGCCCCTTTGGACATTCGAACCCCTTCTCCTACCTCTCTTGAAGCCTCCGTCATCTGCGTGCTTATGCCAGAAGACACTGTTCCGATATGTATCAGCAAATCTGCAACGCGCTCCACTGCCGAGGCAGAGCCTTCCGCCAGCTTGCGCACCTCGCCGGCAACGACGGTGAATCCCCGTCCGTGTTCTCCCGCCCGGGCTGCTTCTATCGAAGCATTGAGAGCCAGAAGCTTCGTCTGGTCGGCGAACTGCCTGATTGCCGCCAGAGCGCCTTCAATTTCTGCAGTATAGCCCTGAAGAAGGACAGCCATATTCATCGTCTCATCTGTTGATTCAGCAATGGATTCCATTTGCCGGCTCATCCGGGACATAGCGGTCTGGGAGGTATTTACCTTATCCAGCGCCTGGACGGCAGTCTCCGATACAGAAGCAGAGGCTGCCGAAATCCTTGCGATTCCCTGCGCCATCTCATCCATCGCCAGCGCGCTGCTCTGCGCCTCTTCCGTCTGCGTGCTTGCTCCGGAGTAAATATCTCCGATCTTTACGTTCACCGTTTCACTCATCCGCAGCACATCATCCGCATTACGGGCAAAAGTCTCTGAGGTACCGTACAGGTAATCAGATGCTGTTGATACATTCGAGACCATCCCTTTAACCCGGATATTCAATTCGCCTGACATTTTGAGCATAGCCTGATAGGCGGTTCCGATCTCATCCCGGGATTTGACCGGCCGTCCGTGCAGAATCCGGGAAGCCTCCGCCAGATCACCGCCGGCCATCGCCCCCGCACCTGCAGTTATCGTATGCAGCGGACGCAAGGAACGGGTTATAAACCAGGCGATAATGCCAAGCGCAACCAGAGAGACTGCAAGAATAATACTGTAGAGCGGCAGGCTCTGGAGCAGCACATCCCGGGTCAGTGAACTGACCACGGTAACATCCGTATCGATTCCCAGCGCTCCGATTAGTGCACCCTGTTCATTTTTGACCGGTACAAAGGCTGAAATGTAATCACCGTATTCAGGATTCTTGATCAGCTCAGAGCTGGCATTTTCTCCTGCGAGAACGGACTTGACAGCGGTATCCGGCATATCCGTCTGCTCATTGATCGGGGATGCCAGCGGGTCGCCAGGCGGTCTGCCGTCAATCATCAGCAGCGGCTGACCAGCTTCATCAATTTTCACGAAATAGACATACCGGGCTCCGATGGATGTACGGAACTGGTCCAGTTCATCCCGCAGCGACCAGTAGAGCTCCGACTCCTGCGGGTCTGCCAGAAACTCACTGTAGCGTCCGGCATCAAGCTGCGTTACATAATGGCTGGCGATGTTCATGTTGTAGCTGCTGATGGTTCCTTGAACGGCTGTCCCGGTATTCACCCATTGGATGGCGAGATTACCGGCCGTGATACCCAGGATAACTGCTGTGGTCACACAGAGAATCCGGGCTATCAGACTTTTTCGGATAAAAGCAAACATAGAAGCCTTTCCTTTCGCGCATGTCAGTTGCGTTTGTTATAGTGGGGATTTATTGAGTTGGCAATGACAAAAGTCCCTCTAACGGAAATTTTCGACAACTTTTATGAAAATCCTTTTTTTCCATTCAGAAATTGCCGCATCTACTCTGGAAAAAACGGAATGCTGCCGCTATACTTAAAATAACCCGACTATTCGACTTGGAAATGGAGAATGAATACATATGATTACTCATTCAGCTCCTTCTATAAAAAAACAGGTATATGACCGGATTTTCGAGCATGGTACCGTTTCGAAGGCTGATTTATTACAGCATTTTGCCGTGGCCAGCAGCAGTCTGACCAGGCTGCTGGAAGACATGATTTCACAGGGCCTGATTATCGCCTCCGGCTTCGGCAGCTCTACCGGCGGAAGGAAGCCGGTTCTGTTCCAGACCAACCCCGGCCACCGCTATCTGCTGGGGCTTGAAATATCCAGACTGTACTCCAAGCTTGGGCTGTATGATCTGCATCTCAAAACTTTATCTCTGACACGCTGGGAGATGGATGCCGGGATGACCCCGGAACGTCTGGTGGAGCTTGTCGGTAAAGCTGCGGATGCCTTTATGGCCAAGGAGGGGATTTCATCACAGCAGGTGCTGGGGATCGGCGTTGGTGCGGTGGGTCCGCTGGATCAGAAGAACGGGGTGATTCTGGAGCCGGAGCTCTTTCCTTCCCCTTCATGGAAGAACGTACCGGTATGTGAGATGCTGACTGCTCGGCTGGGAATTCCGGCCAAGCTGGACAATGGCGCCAACACGGCGTTAATCGGCGAACACTGGGCCTTCCGCGGGGAAAATGTCGAGCATGCGCTCTATGTCCATGCCGGAGCCAACATCCGTTCCGGGATGATGTCCGGCGGCAAAATCATCCGCGGTGCCGTTGACACGGAAGGAGCGGTCGGACAGATGATCATCCGGACTGAAGGGCCGCGGCTGAGGGATAAGGGGAACTATGGTGCACTTGAAGCCTTTGTATCTGTACCTTCGCTTGAGGAGCGGGTCCGCAGCGAGCTAAGCAACGGCCGGAGCAGCCTCCTGTCGTCGCTTGTCCCGGAGCGCGTCAATTTCACAGTATTGGTTGATGCCCTGTCAAAGGGTGATCCGCTCGTTAAGGAGCAGTTTACCGAAACGGCCCGTTATCTGGGCATCGGACTGGCCAACCTGATCAATACCTTCCATCCCGAATATGTCATTCTCGGCGGTCCACTGGTCAGTGCTGACCCGCTGGTGTTCCAGACAGCCGTAGAAGTTGCTAAGAAGAATACGTACCGCTACCCGGAGTACAGTCCCGTCTTCACACAGGGTGCACTTACGGATGAAGCAGTGGCAACCGGGGCAGCAATCATGCTGCTTCACGAATGGGAACTGAACTAAAAGCTGCGGTGACCTCTGCAAGTACATCATAAATGGATTTGTGATTTCATTAGCCGCTGACGCTTCATAAAAAAACAGCCTGCACCGGATTATTGATCCGGTGCAGGCTGTTTGGCATTAATTCAGGCAGTTAAACTATAAATCATCTGTTATTTAGTGAGTCTTTGTCTGATCAACACAGCCAGCTCCTCTGCCGTATCCCAGACCAGCGGACGGATGTCGTGCAGCTGGACATCAAGCTGGGCGGCTCCGCTGCTGTGTACGGTCCAGATTACTGGAATGCCCAGTCCAAGCGCATAGCCTGCTGCGAAATATACACCTGCTGAGCGGCCTGTTAAATCAGCTATGATCAATTTGCTCTCGGCAAGCTGCTCCAGCGGATACTGCCCGCTGTCATTCGCCGCCGGATGAGTAAGCACAGACGGCAGATAACCGTATTGGCCGATTGTGGACAATAAGTTTTCCTGCCACAAGGCAGTAAGCTCATCATTAGCGGAAAGAAGCACGGAGCAGGGCTTTAATTTCTTGCCGCCCGCACTTGCGGCAGCTTCATTCCATCCCTGCTGCGTAAGCTGAAAATTCATCCCTTCCCGGATGAGCAGCTGCTCGCTTCCAAGCTTGTCTATGATATATACCAATTCCTGCAGGTTAGGGGAATAGGTCAGGTTATAGCTGGCAGACAGCGGATGAATCATAACAGGGTCCCCCGGAGACTCAGAATGCCGGTACAGGAACTGCAGCAGCCGGTTTCCTTTGTCCTCAATCGTTACCGGGGTTTTGGGACTGCCTGCTATTGAATCCAGATCACCGGAAGAAAGATGGACGTGCTCGCCACAATCGGTCTTTTCCCTGATGTAGCCTGAAACAACATGCAGCAGATCCCGTTTGGCAGCGTGCGACAGTGCATTAATCGCATCATAGCTGTCCTTATGGAGGAAATAGAACCCGCCCGGAGAGCAGGAGCAATCCAGATAACGGTCATATTCCCCCTCCCGTTCGATCGGAACAATAGCATCACAGAACAAACAGTGTTTCTTAGTCATACAACTTATCACCTCGTATCCATTGCTACCCTCTACCATAACACTATTTTGCCGGCAGAAGACTGGTAAATGGCACCAGGGCAATGAGAGCGGACTACAACACCTTATCGGAACTGCATCTGAGGAGCTTCGGACAATTATCGAATAATCCGCTGCAGCTCGTCAATGGTTACCTCTGCCTCCGGATTAAATGCCTCAGAGCGCATGTAGCCGGTAAGACTGGACAGGAATTGTCTGCCCTCCGGAGTCTCAGCAGCCTTATCTGCATGGAGCGGACAAATCAGCAGCCTGCTTTCACCAACGCGGCATTCCAGCAGGAAGCCCAGCTTGTGATTACGCTCGAAGTTGTCGATGGTCTGGACAATCGGACTCCAATTTTGATCCGTACCATCCAGAATAAGTGATTTTGAATGCTCGATAATGTTCCACCAAGGATAAGTGGAATGCTCTTCACTCGGGAAGCTTCCGAGCGCAGGATGAGTATTATCAATCAGCAGACCCATCGTGCCGACCGGCACAGGACGGTTCATGCTCTCGGAGATGGAACGGAACATCGGATAACACCAGAAATCGGTGCTGTAAAAGCCTTGGACCGCATTCTTCAGTGAATTCGGGTCCGGCATCAGCAGGAGATCTGCCCCCTGCTCCAGCAGCGCCCGCGCTTCATCATCAAGCTCATGGCAAACATGCACGTCTTCAAGTCCGGTGCTGCCTGTATCGGGATAAATCCAAAGATCATAGCTCTTGCGGATATCTGTGCCGGTAATCTGCAGATTCAGCTTAACGGAGGTCATTGCCTTAACAACCGGAAGGTCGAGCTTAAGCTGGTATAGTTGAAAATAATTAGCATCTGCCGGAATCTCTGCAATCCCATTTCCTTCACTTAATGTTCCGCTGTCTGCCGTTAAGGACCAATCGAGTTCAAGCGTATCCGGAGTGCTGCTGCGGAACCAGCTGAGCTCAATATCCGCCTGGAACGGTTCCCCGGAAACGTAGTTATATTTCGGGAACCGCGCGAGCAGTACTGCATCATTACAGAAGGTGCGCCATTCCTCCGGTGTAATCATGCCCTTGGAGTCCATAAAAGCATCCAGGATACCGACTAGCGCAGTGCCCTGGCCGCTGAAATCCTGCAGATCCAGCAGCTGGAACCCCGCAAGCCGCTTCGTGCGGAAGGCGGCCTCCAGCTCTTCCTTGTAGCAGGCAGCCGCCAGCTTGCCGGAAGCTGCAAAATATTTGGCAGCAAGATGGCCAAGGCCGTTCTTTTCCAGGCGTTCACGGAAGACCTCGAAATTTTTGGCCTTGAGCGGTCCGCTGTATTTGGCTATTTCCTCGAAATCAGGGTAGGTCGCATATTGGCCGATCTCATGCGAGATGACCGGGATGTGCGGAATCCATTCTCCGGAAGCATCATCAGCCTGTACCGTTTTGGCTTCGGTGCCGTACTGGATCTGAATTTCACCTCCGGTTCCTGTTCCTCCATCCGCACCCGTTGCCATTGCAGGAGGTACGAACTGGTCGTCGTAATCCTTCATGGTTCCCGGCACAGCAGTCTGAACATGGCCCAGCGGCGCATCACACATTGCATAAGAGCCTCTGAACAGCCGGCTTCTGGAGAACCGCACTCCGCAGAAAAAGTCCTCGTGCTCCAGAATTTCCGGCACCCATTGGTGATTATTGGAACCCTGTGTATAAAGCGGTCTGCTGTCAAATTCCTTGTATTCCTTTAGAATGGAATCTATTTTGGCCCTGCTGCCCCACAGCTCATTGCCGAGCGACATCATAACGAAGGACGGATGGTTGCCGAAAGCCTGCAGAATGGCATAGCCTTCGCTCACCAGATAATCCTGCTCCGCCTGATTATGGTTATCGTCGGTCGGTTCAGTGACGGTGCCCCAGAAGGGCAGTTCCGGCTCCATATAGATGCCCAGCAAATCTGCCGCTGTAAAAGCCGCCTCAGGCGGACAGCAGGTGTGGAACCGGTAATGGTTGATGCCGTAGGATTTGGAAATCCCGAGGATTCTGACCCATTCTTCCACATCGGTCGGCGCATAGCCGGTCAGCGGAAAGATCAGTCCGTCATGCTTGCCGCGCAGAAAGGTCTTCTGTCCGTTTATAGCAAATTTATCGCCGTCCGCCTTGAACTCCCGCAAGCCGAAGACAAGCTCGTTGCGGTCAGCTACAACACCTTCTCCAGTACTTAGGGCAAGGCTCACATTGTACAGATTGGGTGCGAATTCACTCCACAGCAGCGCATCAGGGCCAAGGCTGTATTCTAAGTCAAAATCCCCCGGTGTGAGCACATACGTCTGTGCAGCCGCCACATGTCCGGCTGCATTCACAGCATCACCGTTGAAGCTTGCAGCGGATACAGTCAGCACTGCTTCTGCGCTGCCTTCAAGCTTAGCTGTGATGCGGAGCGAGCGGCTTGCCATATCCGGAGTAAGCCGGATTCCGCTCAAATACGATTCAGCGAAGAACTGCAGCTCCATCCGGCCGGTGATGCCATTCCAGTTCGTCTGGGTATCCGGGGAGGTCATATGTCCGCCTTTGGTAGGGTATCCGGTGTTGCTGACACAGACTGTAACGTTATGGCTGCCTGCCGTCAGGCGGCCCAAATCGTACACATGTGCTGTATTCAGGCTGTCCCGGCTGCCGATTTCCTTCCCGTCAATATAAAGCGTTGTCATCCGCGTGCGCTCCAGATACAACCGGCATGACAGATCAGCGGCCTCCTCAGTGATCTCAATCTCCTTTGAATACCAAGCCTGGCCTTCGAACAGATATTCGTCAGTCAGCGCGCTGATCAGAACCTCCTCGTTCTTGGGTCCTTTTCGGGCGTAAGAGGTCGTGCCCGGTAATTGAATAGTATCAGTGTAAGGCAATACAAGCCCCTTTTTGTCTCCATCCAGCTGCAGCTTCCATTCGCCTTCCAGCTTGATCATTGTCTGCAAGAATCCCACTCCCAATCGCATATTTCTGCTAATTCAATATAAAGGATGAATAGTATAGTCCTGTTGTTAATTATAGTCCTATATTTACATGTTATCAATTTATATAATTTTTATAATAACAATAATAACATGCGTGTAGAAATCCTAATAAGCCGTACGGTGATCCGTACGGCTTGCAGTCCTAAGTTATTCATTTTGTTCTCGCCTTAATACCACACTCATTTTACTCTAACTGCACTTCATACAACTATAACTGCTATTTTCTTCGTTCGACTCCTTTACGCGCCACGCCGGCCGGAACCAAACACCAGCCCGGCCGATTGCTTTGCCTGTTCAACGACCTGCATAACCTTGCCGCTGTGCTCCAGCATCTTGTTCACTGTGTTCAGGTCCCCTTCCCGGATGATCCGTTCAAATGCCTTGAATTCATCATACATCCGGTGAGGATGATTCTTCCGGTCTATCTTCACGGGCGGCTGTTTGCCCTGTACATATTCAAAGCTGTCAATCCCGTTTGCGGGCCCGGACATATGGATATATCCGCGGGTCCCCTGAATGTTCACTCCATTCTGCCCGGTGCTGTCCTTGGCCCCGATACAGACGCATTTGAATTCACCGTAATCCAGCAGCAGGATGCCGGAGGTATCAATGCCGCGGTCCATATTGGCATGATAGAGCACCTTCTCCGGACTCCCGAAGCAGCCGACTGCAAAATGGATATTATAAATATTGATATCCATCAGTGCCCCTCCTGCCAGCTCCGGATTAAAGGCAGGCAGCACCTCTCCGGCCAAAAAGGCATCGTACCTGGACGAATATTGGGAGTAATTGCATTCTACGATTTTGAGCGGGCCCAGCTTGGGCAAATGCTCCTTCAGAAGCAGGTAATTGTTAAGATACTGGTTGGAAATAGCCTCGGCCAGAACCAGCCTGTTCTGAAGAGCTAGCCGCTGCAGCTCCAGGAATTCCTCCAGATTCGAGGTGAACGGCTTCTCGCAGATCACGTGTTTGCCTCTGAGCAACGCCTCCCTTGCGTATGTGAAGTGCAGATGATTCGGAAGTCCGATGTAGACTGTATCGACATCCGTATCCGCGAGCATTGCATCATAGCTGTGGTAAATCTGCGGGATTCTGTGTTTCTTTTGCAGCAAAAGCAGCTTCTCCTGATGTTCGGGCTTGGAACAGATCGCCTGTATAGCAATCCCCGGTATTTCCTGCACAAAGCTGAGCAGATCCAGGACTATGTTCCCCGCTCCGGCAATTCCGAGCTTCATCAGCTGCACCCCTCGATCCCGCGTTCCAAAATTTCCATGACGGCAACCGTTTCATCATCCCTGATTGTTTTTTCCCGGCCGTTGACAATCGCCTCATAGATGTCGTCATAGACCCGGGCATAATCTCCTTTGGCGGATACAATCTTTTCTTCATGGTAGTTGCCCTCATCATTCAGATAGGTCAGCGTCCCGTAATGTTCAGGCGTATCCACCCCGAAATCGGCATGTCCCTGCGGCAGGTAAAATAATTTGAGATGCTCTTCCTGGCGGTCGATCGAATGCTTGACGAATACTCCCTTTTTACCGTAGACCACAAAGCTCGGCCGGGCCTTCAGACGGAAAAAGCTCGATTTGACCGATACCTTCAGCGTGGAATAATAAAAGTCGAGATCAAAATAATCGTTCATTCTGCCTGATCCGAGCAGCTGCCGCACATCATAATGCACCCGGTCCGGTGTCCCGAAGTAAGAGATCACCTGATCAATCGTATGAACGCCATGTCCGAACAGGTAGCTGCCATACCGGGAAAACTGCGTAACCGAATTCGGAGTCTCCGGCCGGTAATAGTCATAATTCATCTCAACCTCCAGCAGCTCGCCAAGCTTGCCCGATTCAATTACTGCTCTCGTAGTGAGGAAGTCTGAATCATAACGTCTGTTCTGGTAACACTGGATAATCAGCTTCTTTTCCCGGGCATACTCAAAGATCGACTTTGCCTCTTCGGCGCTCATCATAAAAGGCTTCTCTACCAGCACATGTTTGCCGTGGTCAAGCGCCAGCTTGGCATATGAATAATGCGAATCGATATGTGTGCATACGACGACCAGTTGGATCTCGGCATCGTTCATTACGGCTTGGATATCATCTGTATACAGAACACCGGGAAGCTTGTCCCATTCTGCTTTGTACGGATTGCGGGCGTAAATGGTTTTTACCTTCAGATAGTCCCGGTTCAGGGCAAACGGCAAGTGATAGCGGTTGGTGCTTTTGCCGTTTCCAATATAAGCGATGGTCAGCATGTGCATTCCCCCTGTGGTCTTTTTCGTTTATTATAAAGGAACTTGTACAGGCGTAAAGAATCTGGAGGCAAAACGGTACAAACGACCAAATCACAGCACCATCTGCCCTTCATGATTGAACAAAATGTTTATCGAGGTGAAAAGCTTTGAAGCTGCTGCGGCAATTATCAGAAATGCCCCATTTTACAACTAATGAGCAGAGCATCGCAGCCTATATCCTGCACCACAGGGAAAATATGCTGCAGCTTAACATACAGGAGCTTGCCAAAGCTACCTATACGTCCCACTCGGCAATCAACCGGCTGACCCGTAAGCTCGGTTTATCCGGGTTCAAGGAGTTCACGCTCCAGCTTGCCCGCGAATTTCAGCAGCAAACCCAGATTCCCTCCAGTGTCGATCCGAATTATCCGTTTGGCTATGGGGAGACCGCGCTGCAGGTAGCAGGGGAAATAGCCGGACTAATGAAAGAAACGGTCAGCAGAGCCTATGCCTATCTGGACGATGAAGTCCTTGCACAGACAGCGGGCATGCTGGATCAGGCGAAAAGAATCTTTATGTATGCCTTGGGGGATTCCCAGATCCGAGCCAGGAGCTTTCAGAACAAGCTGATCAAAATCAACAAATATGCTGTAATTGCAACAGAGCTGCATGAATGGGCATACCATACCGTTAATCTGACGCCGGAGGACTGTGCAGTCTTTGTTACATATCACGGGAATTCACCGGTTTATTTAAAAGCAGCCCGCCACCTCAGACGGCAGGGAGTCCCTGTTATTACCATTACCGCGGCCGCTCAAAGTGAGCTGGCACAGCTCAGTACGCATTGTATCTGTGTTCCTGATGACGAAGTCAAGCATGCCAAGATCGGAACCTTCTCCTCGCAGATGGCGTTTGAATATGTGCTGAATGTCATCTTTTCCTGTATCTATAAGATATCCTACAAGCATAACAAAGAGTCTGCCGAGCAGACGCTGAACAGCCGTTACATTAATGAGCTAATGGACAGTGAGTAGTACGGTCCACAGCATTCATTCTATACAAAAACAGCAGCTTGCGGCTGCTGTCCCTGTATTACAGGATACTCAGCCTTAGGCAGGCAGTGTAACACTTAGCCTTCATCCAGCGCAGACAGGGAGACGCGGTACAGCTTGTCATCCTCCTCCTGAGGAGTACCCCGCCCGTCGGTATTATTGCTGACAAAATAAAGCATGTCATCTGCAATCAGCACATCACGGACCCGGCCATATCCGGTTACAACTTCCCGTTCCCCGCCAGTTTCCAGATTAAATGCCAGTATGGCACTGCCCCGCAGAGCCGCTGCATACAGCCTGCCGTCAGCATAAGCCATGCCTGACGGCGCCCAGGTCGTATCACCGCCTGATGTGAATAAAGGCGTCACCATACCTTCCCTTTGTTCTTCCCCTTCGATAACCGGCCAGCCGTAATTCAGACCCGGTTCAATTTCGTTGATCTCATCATGGCTGCGGTTGCCATGCTCACTTGCATACAATACCCCGTCCTCCGTCCAGGCAAGACCCTGAGCATTCCGGTGGCCGTAGCTGTAGACATAGGAATCTGCAAACGGATTATCCTCCGGCACTGACCCATCGAGGTTCAGCCGCAGAATTTTGCCGCCCAGACTTCCGCGTTCCTGGGCAATCTCCGCATCACCGGCATCACCTGCCGTGGCATACAGCTTGCCGTCAGGTCCGATCCCAAGCCTTCCGCCATGATGCACAGAGCCGGCTGGAAGATTGTCAAGCAGCAGGTCTTCTTCCTTCCAGGCATCCTTCTCCAATCTGAGCGTTACGATGCGGTTAAAAATTTCCGGGCCTTCATCATAAGTGTAATAGGTATAAGCCAGTCCGGTCTCCGCAAAATCCGGATCAAGCGCAAGTCCCAGGAGGCCGGCCTCGGAAACGCCCGCCAGCTCCTTCTTCAGCTCAACCCGCTGTTTTACCGCAGTCCCGTCTTCAATTTTCACGATGCTTCCGGTCCGCTCTGTTATATACAAGACATCGCCGTCCTTGGCTATTGACCAAGGCACTTCAAGATTAGCGGCAAGAACCTCCGGTTCCGGTACTGCGTCTGTTTCAGGAGCTGCTGTCTGTACAGGCAGCGCTGATACTCGCGGAGCTGAAGCCGCAGGCTGTTCCTGAACCTGATTCTCCTGCGCTGCCGGCAGGGACAGCGGCGGCTCTTCTGCTGCGGACGAGCAACCGGCGGTTATAAAAGCTGTCAGTAACGATAACATCCAGATTTTTTTCAATACGATGCACCTCTGCTCTCCTGTTTATGGGCTTCCTCCTGTCAGCTGTCTGTATATGTATTTATAAACGGATGCAGGTACCCTAACTCAGGGAGCATTGCAGAGCTGCCGCCATCCTATTCTTCCAAAAGGATATCGCGCCGGCTTCTTGGAAGCTCGGCGACAACCAGATTATAGGAATGGTCGATCATGTCATAAATCTCAGCCAGTGATAAGGAACCGTCGACGATAACGGTATTCCAGTGCTTTTTGTTCATATGATAGCCCGGTTTGACGGCCTCGAGCTGTTCACGCAGGTTCCCGGCAATTACAGGGTCGCATTTCAGATTGATCCGGAATTCATCCCTGGTTCCCCTAAAGATCAGCGCAAACATTTTACCTCCGACTTTAATGACTTCCGATCCGGGTCCGAAGGGCTGCTCCAACCCCGCCCCCCGCTTGCTCAGGCAGTAAGCCGTAATCTTCTGCTTCATCTCAGTACCTCTCCCTTTAGCAGCAAGCTGCTTAATGCTTCTAATTATAAGAACTGGCGTTCTGCCAGGCAAGCCTGGAATTACGGTATTAAGGATAATAATCCGCGCGGCTATACATAATACCAGTAAACCTACAATAAAGGAGGCACGTATAATGCCAGAGAACCGGCTTTGGATTGGTGCACTGGGCGGCGTAACGGAGATCGGCAAAAATATGTATTTCATTCAGTACGGTGATGATATTATCGTGGTTGACTGCGGCTCCAAGTTCCCCGATGAAAGCCTGCTGGGTATTGACCTGATCATTCCGGATATTTCGTATCTGCTGGCTCATCCCGATAAAGTGAAGGCCCTGATCGTCACCCACGGCCATGAGGATCATATCGGAGGTATTCCGTATCTGCTGAAGCAGCTCAATCTTCCGCTGTATGCCTCCAGTCTCACGCTTGGTTTAATTGAAAGCAAGCTTAAAGAACACGGACTGCTCCGCCAGACCAGTCTGCACCGCATAGATTCGGAGTCCATTCTTGATTTTGGCAGCATTAAAGTGAGCTTTTTCAGAACCAACCACAGTATTCCCGATTGCCTTGGCGTTGTATTCGATACACCGGAAGGCACCGTTGTGCACACAGGCGACTTCAAGTTTGATATGACCCCTGTCAACAGACAGTATCCGGACATACATAAAATGGCCGACATCGGTAAAAAAGGCGTCCGTTTTCTGCTATCTGAAAGCACCAATGCCGAACGGCCCGGATTCACTCCGTCTGAGAGACTGGTGGGTACACACATTGAAGAAGCTTTTCAAAAAGCGGACCGCAGAATCTTCATCTCCACTTTTGCCTCGAATGTCCACCGCCTGCAGCAGATCGTTGATGCCGCCAGCCTGACCGGACGCAAGCTCGCCCTGCTTGGCCGGAGCATGGTGAACGTTGTAGGTGTATCCCAGGAGCTGGGATATTTGAATGTGCCGGATGGGATGCTGGTCGAACCCGCCGAAGCGGCCAAGCTGCCGCCGCATGAGATCGCCGTCCTGTGTACAGGGAGCCAGGGTGAGCCGATGGCCGCTTTGTCCCGGCTGGCAAATTCCAGCAACCGGCAGATGGAGATCAGTACCGGGGACACCGTGCTGCTCGCAGCCAATCCGATTCCCGGCAATGAACGCAATGTAGCCCGGATTATTGATAACCTCTACGTTCTGGGCGCCAAGGTCATCTATGGTTCGCGAAGCGAGCTTCATGTATCCGGGCATGGCAGCCAGGAGGAGCTGAAGCTGATGCTGACACTGATGAAGCCGGAATATTTCATCCCGATTCACGGGGAATACCGGATGCTCCATCATCACCGCCTGCTGGCTGAGGCTGTAGGGGTTGAAGGGGACAAGATCTTCCTGCTGAAAAACGGCGAGCTGGTCGAATCCGCAGGCGGCGTTGTCAGACAGTCGGGACGCGTACCCGCCGGGCAAATCTATGTTGACGGCCTTGGCATCGGCGACATCGGCAACGTGGTTCTGCGGGACCGCCGCCAGTTGTCTGCAGACGGTATTCTGATCACGGTGATCACCCTGAGCCAGTCAGACGGACGGCTGCTGAATGAACCGGATACCATTTCCCGCGGATTCATTTACGTCCGCAATTCGGACAAGCTGATCGAGGAGATTAATCAGCTTGTCGTAGCGACCCTCGAGAAATTGAACCAGGCAGACCTGGGCCAGTGGAATGTCATCAAACAGACCCTCAGAGAGGCTCTCGGGAAATTTCTGTACGAGAAAACCAAGCGCCGTCCAATGATCCTGCCGATTATTATTGAAGTGTAATATACTGAAGGCCCGCGAAATTTCGCGGGCCTTCAAATTGGTTGTCCTACCTCCTCCTTTTTGCGAATAGGCTAGTACTGGCCAGTACCCTAAAAAGGAGGAGAACAACATTCATTCGTTTGTCTCTTATATGCTTCTGGGTTTATCCCTTTCCGCACCCATCGGACCCATAAACGCGGCTCAGCTGGACAAGGGTCTGCGCGGGGGATTCCTTCATGCCTGGTCACTCGGGCTTGGTGCCGTCAGTGCAGACATCATCTATATGCTGCTCGTCTATTTCGGCATGATTCATTTACTGGATGCACCGTTTGTCAAAGCATTTTTGTGGCTCTTCGGGTTTTTTGTCCTTGTCTATACGGGCATAGACGGAATCAGGAGTTCACGGGAAGTATCAACAGCCGGTTTAAGAGGCGGCAGTGACACCTCTCTGTTCAGGTCCTTTCTGTCCGGCTTCCTGATGTCCCTGTTCAACCCCTTGTCCATTCTGTTCTGGTTCGGAATTTACGGCTCTGTGCTTGCCAAAGCAGCCAGCGAATTCCCCATGCAGCAGCTGCTCATTTACAGCGGAGGAATTGTACTTGGCATCCTGCTGTGGGATTTTTCGATGGCTGCCGCTTCAAGCGTATTCCGCAGACTGCTGACCACCCGTGTGCTGCAGGCTATTTCCGTCTTGTCAGGCCTCTCACTTATCGGCTTCGGCCTGTATTTCGGAGTACAGGCTGCCCGGCTGCTGTTCCTTCACTAAACCTTGCTTTTACGCAGCCGGATTCCCTTAATTCTGAATTCAGAGCCCAGGAGAGTCTGATGCCCGGAAATTTCAATGTCCTGCTGTTCCTGTTCCTGTTCCGCCGAGGCAGTTCCCTGTTTGCGCTTCACACGCTGGACAATAAAGTCACTTAGTGCGATTAAAGCAACAATCAGCAGGCTGATGAAGAAGCCCGGACGGCTTATTTTATGGAAAAGGGTGCCTGCAACCGCAGCTCCAATCAGAATAAGTCCGCTCCAGCGCTTCAGTCCGCCCAGCTTGCCGGATTTAAGCAGCTTGCCGGAAGATAGCAGAATCCATGACCAGTTATACAGAATCATGAGGCCTGCAGCAGTCGTGATGTATTCGTATACCCTGTCCGGCAGCCACAGCGACATCATAATGGCTCCGGTTAATCCGGCCGCAATCAGACAGAGCGCCAGAAACGGATACTTGTCCTTCCATTTCTTTGCGAACATCCGGGGGGCATCCCCCTCTTGGGCCAGGGTAATCATCATGGAGGTAATCGCATACAGGGATGCGGTCATGGTCGAGAAGCCGGCTATAATCAGCACCCCGTTAAAGATGTGAGGGACAAAAGCCAGCCGGTCGCTGCTCAGCGCCAGCATAAACGGGCTTTCTTTAGGATTAAACGCACTGAGCGGAACCATAATAACGGCGAGACCGATGGATAATACATAGACCGTAGCCAGCGACAGCAGCATGACCTTGCCGGCCTTGGGCGCTTCCTCCGGATTCTCCAGCCTGTTCGCCATAATGCCCAGCACTTCGATGCCGCCATAAGCATAGAAGGCAAAAATAAAAGCAGACCACAGGCCAATTCCTCCGGAAGGAAGCCAGCCCTTGAAGCCGTTCGGCATATCGGGCGCATACTTGGCGCCTCCAATCCATCCGGCCAGAAAAGCCGCTGCCAGTATCAGAAACATCAGGATCGCTGACACTTTGATAACGGCCAGCACATTTTCCACCCGGTCAAACCCCTTGTTCCCGAAAAAGACGATGAGCAGACTAAGAACGGCATAGCCCGCTGCAAAGGTCCACATCGGCACCACCGGGAACCAGAACCGGGAGAAAATGGACAGCGCCGTAAGCTGGCTGCCCATAATCAGCAGCTCAGAGAACCAGTATACCCAGCCGCTGCCGAATCCGGCCCAGCTTCCGAATGCTTTTTTGGCATAGGACCGGAAGGAGCCCTGTTCAGGATGCTGGGCAGTCATTTGCGCCAGCGCATCAAAGACAACATATGTACCGGCAGCTGCCAGCAAATAAACAAGCAGCACGGCCGGGCCTCCAATGGAAATGGCCAGTCCTGAACCGAGAAAATATCCTGTGCCGATCGTTCCGGCAACCCCAAGCAAACTTAACTGCCACCATTTCAGTTTCTTTTCCTGTGTTTTCTCTTTACCCGAAGCCTGATTCATGAATACCGTCCTCATTCTCTCTAGAATTTGAGCGTTTCCTCAAATTCTAGAGTTCCCGTTCAGCGGCATATTCATGAAACCAATTATTATCCTTTAGGCGGAAAAGGATCATTTCCATAGCTGACCGAGTCTGAAATTTTTCCGTCTTTATTATGGATCTTCAGCTCGGTGCGGGCTCTCTTCGCTTCTTCACGGCCGGCCTGCTCGGCCTCCTCCTTGGTGCGGTGATGGCTGAGCTTCCCGCCGCCGCTCTGATTATCCCAGCCTCCGTCAGGATTCGGTGTCGTATGAATGTTGTGTTTGCGCTGATCTGCCACTGGAAATCCTCCTTTGCTGATAAGTCTGCCAATCATTAACCGTATAAGGTCACCGGCAATCAGAGTCTTTCCGGTTCGAACGTATCACGCATTACAATACAAAAGCCGCGCTAGGGCGCGGCTGATCTTTTTAAGGACGGTAACTGATCTTGGAGGTTACAGGCGTTCTCTGCTTGAGCAGCGGAAGTTCATCCGGATAGCCGATGCCAAAAACACCGATAACATCGTAATCCTCCGGTACACCGATGATATGACGGTTATGAGGAAGTGCACCTAATGAAGCCCAATAGGCAGCTGCGCCTGCTTCATGTGCGGCCAGCAGAAAGTTCTGGGCAAAACAGGAAACCGCCATTACGTTCTCGTCACGCTCAAACGGGGTTGCTGCAGATTTGGATAATAACGCAAGGACAACCGGCGCTCCGCCAAAGTCCGTCTTATGCTTCAGCTCTGCCCTTGTCTCCGCTCCGAGGATTACAACCTCCCACGGTTCATTCATCCGGTGGTTCGGCGCATAGCTCGCAGCCTCAAGCCACGATAACAGGTCTGCTTCGCTGACAGGATCCGGCTTGAATTGTTTAACGCTTCTCCGGGTTTTGATGATATCGACGATACTCATTGCTGAATCCCCCTTCTAGTTGTTGTATTAAATCTGCTGCTCTATGGCTAAGCCAAGATCATAATCCAGCAGCTCTATGTCCGGGTTTAGTCCCAGAGCCAGCTTCGCCAGCTGGCTTCCGATAAACGGCCCCATCGTTAATCCTGAGGCTCCGAGCCCGTTGGCAGCAAGCAAGCCCTCCCAGCCCGGCACTGCACCGATCACCGGGAGAAAGCCGGGGGTAAACGGACGGAAGCCTACCCGTACCTCTTCAACTGTACTGTCTGCCAGTCCGGGAGCCAGCTCCAGCCCTTTGTTAAGAACCTCCTGTATCCCGCCGGCTGTTACACTAGTATCATAGCCTTCAATATCATTGTCATGTGTTGCCCCAATCACGATCCTGCCCCCGCCAAAGGACAGGAGGTACTGATCCGTAGGAGGGATAACTACCGGCCATGAGCCTGTATCCGCTTGATCCGCTGCCTTCAGGTGCATGATCTGACCCTTCTGATAGCTTACCTTAAATCTGATGCCGAGCGGTAGCAATAGCGGCCCTGCCCACGCACCGGCGCAGACGATTACACTATCTGCGGCGAAAATCTGCCCGTCAGCGACCGCTCCGGTAACACGGTTTCCGGTAAACTGCAGCGACGCATCCCCGTTCAGCAGCCGGGCTCCGCTGTGCCGGGCAGACCGCAGCAGCGCATCACGCAGCGCCCGGCCGTCCACCCGCGCAGCACCGCTGACCTGCAGGGAATGATAGCCTTCAGCCAGCAGCGGAACCTGTTCAAGTGTCTCCTGACTAGTCAGCATGTTTAATTCGCCAATCTCCGGCGCATCCTCCAGCCGCTTTCTTGCACGTTCTTCCTGCTGCTTGAGTTTATCCGTGTCCACATGGACACTGAGCGCACCAACCCGGGCATAGCCGGTTTCGGTCTCCCCCTCCTGCTCAAGCTCGTTGATCAAACCGGGATAAAAGCGGGCTCCCGCTTTGGCTAGCCTGTACCAGGCCTGATTACGCCGCTGCGACAGCCAGGGGCAGATGATTCCGGCAGCGGCATCAGTAGCCTGCCCCGGGTCCTTGCGGTCGATAATCAGCACCTCAGCCCCCAGCTTCGCCAGCTGGTATGCCGTTGAAGCACCTAGAATTCCTGCACCGATGACGATGACTTTTCTCATGATGACTTTCCTCTCCCTGGCAGACTTTCTATACAACTGCCGGATTATTTCAGTTTGTGGATCAGCTGCTCCAGCTTGGGAAAAACCCGCAGCGCATTTATGTAGAAGACATCTTCCCAGTGTACTTCAGGAATGAGGTGCTTCACAAATGTAATATAGGCCTCCAGCGGAATAAGCGGCCAGTCGGTACCGAACACCAGCCGGTCATACTTCTCGGCAAAGACAATGGCGCGTCGGAAATGATCGGTATACGTCTGCTCGCCCAGCAGCCTGTTTACCTTGGCAGAATCACCGACAATCCAGCCGGACAGGTCGCTGTACAGGTTCGGATTTTTCTCCAGGAGGGCTGCAGTATCCATTACCCAGGGATCTCCAAGATGGCAGAGCATAAAGGTAAGGTCACGGTGCTTCAGGAAGGTCTCCTCCATTGACAGCGGGTGGGAATACTTCAACAGCCCTTTATCCGCATAGGTAAGCCCTCCATGAATGACGACGGGCATATTGTATTGCGATGCCAGCCTGTAGACAGGAGCATAGATTTCGTCGCCTACATTGAAGTGATAGTAGCCTGCGTAAAGCTTGATGCCGACAACATGCTCTTCTTGCAGAGACTGCTCCAGTGCCTCCAGCTGTCCGTCCAGGTGCAGGGTAAGCGGGTTAATGCCCACACAGGTATACAGATTGTCCGGCAGCGTCTCAGCCAGATCAAGCCGCATCGGATTCAGGGACGCAGAATCGGGAAAAGCGCCTGGCAGTGTCTCTGTCACGCCCATTCCCACACCTGCTATGACACCGGATCGCCGGAATTCTTCGAGCAGCCCCTTTTCCGAATAATCAATATGCGCCAGCGTCTGCGCCGTTTCGTGAAAAGCTTCAATATTGGAATAATGGACATGTGCATCAATGATTTTCATAGATAAGTCCTTTCCTGGAATCTAAAGATTGAATTTGATGTTGAACAGGTCCCGGAAGGCCTCATCCGGAATATCCAGATCAGAGAGTATATAAAACTGCGGTGTGCTGAACCGGGTCTCCCCGTCTTTCAGGTACAGCTGCTCTGCCACATAAGAAGAAATGACATGGGTATTAACCATCAGCTCAGGTGTTGCTTTGTCCGGACAGGAAACCTGACTCATCCGCTGTTTCCGCTCATCTGAGCTAAACTGAATGATGCCGCTAGAGCTTTTAGTTTCATTTTGAACTCTCCCGGCCTTGTATGTGATTCTTTCACCAGCCGCATTCTTCACCGTCCCCCTGCTGCTCTTCAGCACGCTGCCGGTTTTATAAAAACCTAGGGTGTGCAATGTCATGGGTTGAAGCGGTGCACCAGTATTCTGCACGATTTGAACCACAGAAGCAAGCACCGGTACACCAGGCAGCAGCAGAAAGTAATGATTAAGCGTAAGCCCTTGTAATTTGCGATTATGAGTACCCTTGATGCTAACCCGGATACCAGACCATCCATTGCCCTTGCTGTCAGTCAACTCGGCAAAAGCAGCTTCCCTCGGCTCCTCCTGAAGGCTGAGGCGTGACAGACCCTCAACTCCGGTAAATACACCGCCGGTCCACGGATTCCACCAGGACTTGGGCTGCGGTAACGGATAGGAGGAATCGAGCCATTCCTGGCCCTGATATTGCAGGGAAAACAGAGCCGGTGCAAAGCTGCCGTCAGCCTTAATCTGCAGCACACCATTGTCTGCAGTAAGGACTTCACCCTGTTCTGTACGGCTCACCTGCCGCTTCACTTCACCCCCGGATACCGGGATCACCAGAAAGCTTTCAGTCGAATGATGAGTTTCCATATCAAGCTGCAGCTGAAGCATATCGGCCTCCCCCTGTCTGCCGGAAAGAAGCGGAAGGCTGATCTCTGCCAGCTGCTCAGCGGCACGGATCACCCGGCTATGCGGCACAATGCTGCCAGCAGCAGCAGACAAGGAGATTTCCCCTTCCAGGAAGCTCATTTTCTGCTCCCGCAGCTGCAGCTCAGACGCCGCGCTGATAAACGGATTTCCGCCGTTCAAGCTAATCTTCAGCTGAGCGGATGTATCCGGTTTCCGGGAAGGGGAATGCCCTTGCTGCAGTGCATAGGACCGGAAATCCTGCCAACTGCTCCAGGTGCCCAGCGCGATCCGCAGTGCCCCTGTCTCTAAGGTGCCGCCTGCCGCTAGGTGTTCAAACGGATGCTCCACTGCATATAGCCAGTGATCCCTTATTAAGGTGCGGTCAGCCGGCCAGGCAATGCCCCGGGTCATGTTACCGTCATCAGCATACAGCCAGTTTTCCGTCAGCTTCTGCACATCCCAGTAGTCAGGACTCGCGGCATTGACCCCATGCTTCAGATCAATATATTGCCCGCTGTAAGGAATGACGGCTCCTTCCAGACTGAAGCCAAAGCTTTCCTTGAGGTGCAGCGGTTCTCTAAAATCTGCACCCGACTGGTTATGAAGCTGGTGATACCGTTCAATAATACCATTCCTGTGAAGCCTGATCACCGTCGTTAAAAGCAGGCCTTCCCGTGTGGAATCCAGTTTATAACGAGCTTCCAGCACCATTGCTTCGCCATCCGGGTAAGTAGTCACCTGCTCTGCCGGAGACTTTTTGAATTCGTTTGTATACGGCAGGCCGAACTTCGGAAACATCAGCCCCAGCGCTTTTTGCCGGTCTTCATACAACTCCAGTGTATTACTGGATCTGTCCAGATGCGCCGAATACCGGCCGCTGCGGATAAGCCAGCCCTTGTCTGTCTTGCCGCCGAAGGCAGCCTCCGTTCCCGGAAATACCAGACTGACCTCCTGCTCAATTACAGCAGCTTCCAGACTTCCGGTATGGGCAGTAATGGCCAGCTTCTGGTTCCAGATCCCGCACTCCTTAAGCTGCGCGGATAGAGTCAGCGTCTTGCGGGCTTTTGCCGGAACCGTGATTTGGACAGCAGGCTGATCAAATGCCAGTATGGCATCCTCCTGCAGGCTGAAGCTGAACGATGCCTCCGTAGCGTATTCATTCTCGGCTGTGATATCCAGCTCAAAGAATTCTCCTTTATAAATCATAGTGCGGTCAGGCAGCGTAAGTCTGAGTTTAACCGGATATTTCGGCTCGATCCCAAGCTTGAACACTGCAGGCTGTTCATTAATGAGCAGTTCTGCTTCTACAACCGGGTGTGTCTGAAACGCATTCTGCTCTTCTTCCACCGGATGCACCCGGAACTGCCCCTCAACCCGCTCAGCTGCTTCAACAATCCTTGTCTCCTCCAGCTCGAAGCAGATTTTCGGATTGCTGATCCCCTTGATCTGCAGGGTAAGCGGCTTGCCGCTTTTGTTCACAGCCTCATAGATTACCGGATAGCTGCTTCCGAAGGGAAGCTGATGCTGCAGCGGTATGGAGGCCTGAATCAGATAATCAACCGTTTCAATCAGCCGTAACCCGCGTCCCGTGCGTTCATATTCCATTTTCAGCTTAAGCCCGTCTTTTTCCCAGGCATATGTAAAATAATCAAACCCGTTCTCCTTACGGCCATCCGGCGAAACAGATATTTCCCGCACACTGTCTCTATACCAGTCCAGCTGTTCAAAGAACGGCTTCACCGCAGCGGTCTGCAGAACAGACGGGATAAAGTTCATCAGATGCGTGGTATCATCGCGTTTTTCCCAGAAAAAACCGCTTTTCTTATAAGCCGGCACAGCCTTGGTATTACCCGGCCAGGTATACAGATCCAGACGGGGCCAGCCCCGTTTAATCGTTTCCTCCAGTGCGCGGAGGATGAGCATCTTGCCGACCTTGCGGCCATGGTAATCGGGCCGTACATTCAGCAGCGGGATATATAAGGCCCCGGTGTCTTCCTTGTAATGGGAAAAGCTGCAGTATCCGATAACCTCACCGGCGGCAACGGCAAGAAACAGCTTGAGGTGGGTTCCGTTCTGATGCTCCTCAATTACACTCTGTTCCGTCTGATACGAATTATCTCCTCCCCAGCTTTCATAACTTCTGTTCCACATTTCAGCGATAGATTTGGCGTGCCTGCTGGGTTCGTACTCTTCGATCACAATTTCAGGTGCTTGCAGCATGTAGTAATGTACCTCCTTCAAGGGCTGTATACTCCTTGCTCTCTGGCAAGGGAATGGATAATCTTGTATATTTCTTTTCCAGTATATATCAGAAAGCTCAGCTGGCGAAAGCGCGAGTCTTTTTTATAAAGAATATTTACTGTTTACTCTCCAGCTGTTAAATTGCGATAAGTTTACAGGCTGCATCAAAAACAAATGAGTTCGTGTCACTAAATTTAACATTGACAAATACAAGTCCGATGATTTAGTATTATTTATATGATAAATGTCACATTAAATAACATTGTCATTCTTGTATAAGCCCATTAATTGGAGTGGGCGTCTCGACCAGGCAACCGTAAATTGCCCCAGGCTACAAGAGGATGCATGAGCTGTTGCGGCTTGTATTTTGAACTTTTAAATACTGCCCTTCTTCCCTCTGCGCCTCTTTAACCTGGGGTTTATTGCATTTCCAAAACCTACAACCAAAAGGAGAGAACCTACCATGACAAAAACCAATGCGCTTGCCGAATCTCAGATGCAGCTTCCCCGTGACTGTACTTTTACACCGGGTGACTGGCAGGTTCTGTCCCAGTACTGGTATCCGGTTGCCATTGCTGAAGAAATCAAAGATAAACCGGTATCCGTCAAGCTGCTGGATGTTAAGCTGGTCTGCTACCGCAGTCACGGCAAGGTTGTGATCGCCCGGGATCTTTGCTTCCACCGCGGGGCCCCGCTCAGTCTCGGATGGGTCGAAAATGAAGAAATCGTCTGCCCGTATCACGGCTTCCGTTATAACTGCGAAGGTGCCTGCACCTCCGTTCCGGCACACCCAAATGCGAAAATCTCTCCGAAGCTGAAGCTCATCATGTATCCGGCCGTGGAGCGCTACGGGTTAATCTGGACCTCGCTGGCAGGAACGGAAGAGCAGCTTCCGGAATTCAGCGGCTGGGATGATCCGGACTTTATTAATATTTTGCCGCCCAGCTTCGATATTGCCGGCTCTTCCGGGCGCCAGATGGAAGGCTTTCTCGATGTTTCCCATTTTGCCTACGTTCATGCTGATTCATTTGCCGACCCCGAAAACACGGAGGTCCCGCAGTACAAAGTCAGACGGGAAGGCAACGAGCTGTTCGCCGATTACTGGAGCACGGTCAGCAACTACGGTAAAGGCCAGGAGAATCCGGCGCCGGAAGGCTTCATGTGGCTGCGGGCTTTCCGGGTATTCGCCCCTTTTGCGGCATCGCTCACGGTTCATTTTCCGGAGGACGGCAAGCTGATGATCTTAAACTGCGCTTCTCCTGTATCTGCCCGTTATACCCGGCTCTTCTGTCCGATCTCACGGAATTTTGACAAATCTGTACCGGTGGAAGACACGATCAAATTCAATCTTCAGGTGTTTTCGGAGGACCGGGAGATGGTTGAAGCCCAGACACCGGAGGATCTGCCGCTGGATTTGACCGCCGAGGCGCATATTCCTGCAGACCGGACCTCGATCGCCTATAGACAGCTGTTGACTGAACTGGGTCTTGGCCGCGATTATACTTCATAAGACGCATATCCGCTTTTCAGAAATGATAAGGGCGGCTGCATATGTTCTTCTTTTACAGAACATGCGCAGCCGCCCTTTTACTTGAATGCCGTTATATTAACTTTCCAGTATAAACCGGTTCCACTTTTGCTGCCAGGCAATATCGTCCCAGAACGGATGATGCGGCGCGCAGTTGGAGCACAGCGTCATGCCCCAGAAGCCTAGTGCCATTCCTTTGCGGATCGCGTATTCAGCGATGAATTTACCTACAGGCCCTTCCTCGAAGCCGGCCAGAAGCGGCGTGTAGCCGACATAGCCTTCCCCGATAACAATAGGTAATCCAGCCTGGTCTGCCCATTCATGAATTTCATCAAAGGACTTGTCGGCCTTCTGGAGCATCGCGATCTTATGCGCCCCGTATCTGTCATACAGGAACAAATCCCACTTGTCCGGGTCCGCCCAGTCGTGCAGGTAGATCAGCCGCATGCCCACCGGATTCCCTTCCATCCGCCATTCCTGGCCCGGAGGCAGGTTCCATTCTTCAAAAGGCGGTGCATCCTCCCTGAGCAGAGACTGAACGAATTCTCCCGGAAAAGGTACCTTATCATCATCAATTCCGGCATTACGCATCAGCTCATTCAGCACACCTTTGATATACAGGTGATAGTGGCCTACCTGCATATTGCGGGCGACGTAGGCTTTCGGATACTCTTCATTCACGGTATAGCTTGCCGTCATCAGCGTATCCGGATGCTGTTCGCGCAGATAGGCAACCGCTTCTTCAATATACGGCTGCATAATTCTGAGGTTGGCTGGCACATTCTCGAACGCCACCCCCTGGGCTGCCCCAACGGCTGTCAGCTGACCGAATTCCACTTCGTTGTGCAGCTCCGCGTAGACAATCTGCTTGCCGTAGCCGGCTTCTTTTACATAACGGATCAGCTGGCTCATCGATTTGGCAAGCGCCATGAACCGGTCCTCAGGCGCAATGGCTGCCAGCTCGTCGCGCAGCTGCGGATGGGCCAGAAAGCTCGGGCTCTGCTGATATTCCCAGGAGGACAGCATGATGTAACAGTTATGTGCCTCAGCCTGTCTGAACAGCTCCAGCAGATGGGCATGTCCGTCGAGCTCGGCACCGCCGATGCAATTGTACCATCTGGTCCGCTGGCCGACTTTGCCCAGGCTGCCGAATTTCAGCGGACCGGGCCTCGGGCCGTCAGCGGTAAACAGCAGGAACGGCATGGCGCAGATGCGGATCGTATTGTAGCCGCGCTCTACCGCTTCCGCGAACCGCGCAGCCAGATCATGATAGGGCTCCCCGGGCAGAGTCATGGTATACCAGGAGAAGTCCCACATGGTAATGGTCAGTTTAGCTGGAAGCTGATTATCCGGATTATAGATCATATACGAATCCTTCCCTACTGCGAAATTGAATCACAGGGATGCCTTCCCGGTGATTGTCCAGTAGAAGTCTACAGGATATCCGGCGGACTGACAATTGAGGATAAACGGATTGTGATGGACGATATTCTTATGCCAGCTGGTATACCTGCTTTCTATCTCTTAAAGCAAGACTGTCTTGGTGGCAATATTCCGGCAAAACTCCCGGTCGTGCTCTACAAACAGCAGCGTCGGCGCGGAATCAATCAGCAGCTCCTCAATCTGCATACGGGAAAGGATATCAATGTAGTTCAGCGGCTCATCCCAGATATACAAATGGGCCTGCTCGCTGAGGCTCCGGGCAATCAGCACCTTTTTCTTCTGCCCTCCGCTGAAGGACGCCATATCCTTTTCAAACTGCACCCTGGAAAAATCAAGCTTGCGCAGAATCGCCTTAAACAGGCTTTCATCCACCTCATGCGCCCGGGCGTATTCCGTTAAGCTGCCTTGCAGAAATGAAGTGTCCTGCGATACATAGGATATTTTCAGCTGGCTTCCGGTCCGCAGTGTTCCAGTATAGCTGATATCCTCACCGGTCAGCAGCTTGAGCAGACTGGACTTGCCGGAACCGTTTTTACCGGAGATGGCGATCCGCTCCCCCTGTCCGATAACGAAGCTGACGTCACTGCACACGGTCCTTTCCCCGTACTTGATAGAGATATGATCAAATTCGGCTAGCTGGTTTTTGTGATATGGAAGAGCAGTGATTTTCAGGCTGTCTGAGCTCTCGATATTCTTCAGCAGCTTCGATTTGTCTTCTATCGCACTATGCTGCCGCTGCTCAATGGATTTGGAGCGCTTCATCATCTTCGCAGCCTTATGTCCGACATAACCCTTGTCAAGCTTGGAGCCGGAGTTGCGAGTACCGTTTTTCGATTTTTCCACTTCATCCGACCAGCCCCCTGTACGCTTGGCAGCGTCTGACAACCGCCGGATGTCTGCTTTCAGCCTATCGTTCTCCGCGAGCTCATAGGCATCCTGCCTCTGTTTATTTTCCCACCATTCGGAAAAGCTGCCCTTTTGAATATCGATGCCGGTTTTATTGATCGACAGGATATGATCGACACAATTATCGAGAAACGCACGGTCATGGGAGACGAGAATGAAGCCCTTTTTAGTGTTAAGATATTCGCTGACCAGCTGCCTGGCCTCCATGTCGAGATGATTGGTAGGCTCGTCGATCAGCAGAAAGCGGTCTTCCTTCAAAAATAAGGCTGCTAGCATCACCTTTGTCTGTTCTCCGCTAGACAACGAATCAAACGGCCGGTAGAGCACATCATCCGCTTCAACCTTCAGCAGGGACAATTCACGTACAAACTGCCACTGCTCCGCACCTGGACAAACCTCCTCCAGGACATCCATGGTCAAATATTCCGGATGCTGAGCCGTGAACGGGAAATATTCGAAGCCAACCTTTGCCGAAATGGTCCCGCTGTATTCATATTTGCCCAGCAGGAGATTCAGAAAGGTTGTCTTGCCCCGGCCGTTCCTCCCTGTAAAGCCCAGCTTCCAGTCCGTATCCAGCTGAAAGCTTGCTTTCTCAAATATATTATCGTAGCTGCCGTCATAGGCAAATGTAAGATTCGACACATTGATTAATGACATACAAGTAACCCCCTGTACAAATAAAATGAGCTGCAAGAAGGCAGGCCTCCGCAGCTCAAATAAATACAGCAAACCCGGCCCCCTGCATAAGGGGCGGATCAGGCTATTATTCTGAGTGAAAGGATGCAGAACCTTCTTGCACATAAAGCATAAAACACGCAAAGCCAAGGCGGCCCTGCGGAAAGCTGTTTTATTGATTTATATAAGCGCAAGAAATCCTACATTATCCTGTCAGCTCCTGTCATTAGTATAGTCTTGTTTATTATACACATTAGTGTGAATTAAAAACAGGTGTACGTATGAGTAATTTACATCAAGCAATTAGATACTCTCAGGTATAACTGTCTTTCAAGTCATGGTACATAATGAGCAGTTCTCATAAGGAATGCTTTTAAACCCATTCAAATTAAAGAATACTGAATATTCTAATATTCTATTTAATCAGATCCTATTTAGGCGAAGCAATTGGTATTACAGGAGCTACAGGTATGACCGGGGCTACCGGGTTAACGGGGGATTCACACCAGCATACGGATCAATTTTCGGCTTGAGTGTTAACTACAGCCCGGTCGCAGTTGGTTTTGTAGATTTTGTATCTGTTTTTCAATAATCAGTAATAGGATAAAAGCACTTATGATGACAGATAATTAGGCTCTCCAGCCAATGATGCTAATTGAAAATAAAAGCCCGCCAGCCTTAAAGACAGTCCCCTGATCAGGTTGACGGGCTCGAGTTTTAACGGAATGCATGGCATTAAGATTTACCTGAGGAGAGGGCCTGGACCGCTTCCTCGGCTTTCCGGACAGCCTCATCGTCCTCTGCTTCAGCCAGCTTCCGCAGATCACGCAGCTTGAACAACCGTTCGGCAGAAAAAAGCAGCACCAGGATCATCGCGGCTACACCCGTTGTTTGCAATACATCATTCATCATTATTAGCTCCCCTTTTGTGTTAGTATCGTGAAGTAATCTTCATGCTTCCAGCGTACTACTCCCGCCGTTAGTTCTGGATTAAAGTAACCGCCGGAAAATATAGATTCCATTAAAAATGAAACGGAATTCTCCCATTAGTCTGCCCCGCCTGTCCCGGACAATAACAAAAAAAACCATACTCATAGGAGTATGGCCTTGTTGCCCATCATCAGTTGGAATGATTAAGTTGGTTATATTCTCAGCCCGATTTGATGTCCTCACCGCTCTGCAGCATCCTGTACCCTACTCCGATATGAGTCTGGATAATTTTGGACTGTGCCGACTGCGGCTTTTCGATCTTTTTGCGCAGGGTTGCCATAAACACACGCAGCGCCGGTACATCGTAGGTCAGACTGCCCCAGATTTCTCGCAAAATATAATTATGTGTCAGGACCTTCCCTGCATTCTTGGCGAGCAGGCAGAGCAGCTTGTATTCAATCGGGGTCAGATGAATTTCTTCCTGGCCCATCCATACGCAGCCGGCGGCGTAATCAATCTTCAGGCTGCCGTTGGTAAAAACGGACGCATCCTTCTGCAGCTTCTCGCTGTCATAGCGGATCCGGCGCAGGCTGACCCGCAGTCTGGCCAGCAGCTCCTCGACACTAAACGGCTTGGTCAGATAATCATCGGCCCCGGCATCCAGCGCATCGATCTTGTCTCTGTCCTCGCTGCGGGCGCTCACCACGATGATCGGCAGGTTGGACCATGACCGCACTTTGCGGATAATGTCCACACCGTCCATATCCGGTAGTCCAAGATCCAGAATCATCAGATCAGGCTGATTCGAAACAGCCTCAAGGATAGAGGCCTCCCCGGTTTCCGCCGTATGGTATTTGTAGCCCTGTGTTTCCAGTGTTGTGGTAATCAGCTTGCGGATTGGCTTGTCATCCTCAACGACAAGAATCAAAGGTTTATTCATGAACGTTCACCTCCTCAGCCTGCAGGGTAAAGCTGAAAACAGCCCCCTGCGGAATATTGTCCGTAACCTCAATCGTCCCTCCATGGGCATGCACAATGGATTTACATAAGGATAATCCGAGACCCAAGCCCCGGCGTCCGTCACCGCGCAGATTATCGGCTGTATAGAACATATCGAACAGCTTGGTCTTGGCCTCCTCCGGTATGCCTGGGCCGTTGTCGGATACAGTGACCCGTACCAAATCCCGCTCCCGTTTCGCCGATACTGTAATGGTGGAGCCCGCTTGTGTATACTTGATCGCATTGTCCACCAGGTTGATCAGCACCTGCATAATCAGCCGCGAATCCATCCGGGCCATAAGAAGCTCATCCTCCAGCTTTGTCCGGATAATATGCTCTGCGCTGCTGCGGTTTACATGCAGCAGTGCTTCAGCGATAACTTCTTCCAGCAGCTCGGCCTGAAAATACAGATTCAGGCTGCCGTTATCGATCCTTGTAATGGACAGCAGATTCTCTACAAGATTGATCAGCCACATCGAATCATCGTAGATATCGGTATAGAGTCCGATCTTCTGAGCTTCACTGAGAACACCCGGGTTGGCCAGCAGGATACCGGCATTTCCGGAGATGCTGGTGAGCGGTGTCCGCAGATCATGAGAAATCCCGCGAAGCAGATTCGCACGCAGCTGCTCCTGCCTGATCTGGATTGAGATTTCCTTTTGCCTGCTGCTGAGCAGCTCCTTCTCCAGTGCAAGGGCACATTCGCCGAGCATGGCAATCATCAGGCTTTTCTCAAAGATGCCGAGCGGCTCTTCCCGGTCCATCACGATACCGGCGACCGCGAACACCGTATCCCCTGCACGGACTGCGTGATACAGGCAGCTGGCTGCAGAGAAGGTATCCGTAGTTGTTCCGGCCCGCTTGTTATTTTTGTACACCCAGTCGGCGACAGCCCATTCATTCACTCCGGTATACTCTGATGCTGCTACTGCGGCCTCAGGCTTGGAGTAGATCAGCGGATCTTTAAGCCCCTCCGGACCGGCCGGATAAAAAATCACAGTCCGGTCCACCAGCTTGACCATTTGAACAGCCGTTTCCTTTATAATCGCCTCCGAGCCTTCTGCCTGCTGTAATTTGCGGCTGGTTTCCAGCAGAACTTCTGTCCGGTAGGCCTTTTGAGCAGACTGGCGGGCCTGCTCTTTAATCCGCATCGTCAGCGTACTGCTGATGAAGGAAGCTGTCAGCATAACCAGAAACGTTACCGGATAACCCGTGTCCGCTGTAATCAGCGAGTAGTAAGGTTCTGTAAACAGATAATTGAAGACGAGCACGCTCAGGATGGAATTCGCCGCGCTGTACAGCCTTCCGCTTGTTGCTATGGCATTCAGCAGAACTCCCAGAATATACACAGTGATAATATTGGCTTCACGAAAACCGAGATGCCGGAACCAAAGGCCGATCAGAGTACATGCTATCAATATGATAAGGGACTTCAGCGCATCTTCCGTAGAGAAGCCCTTGGGCTTCAAATGGGAAGGAAACTTGTTATAACGTGCCGGCTGGGTATCCGGAATAATATGAACATCAATATTCGGTGCCAGCTCTGTCAGTTTATCCACGATATTGGTTTTGGCTATCCATCTTTTTTTGCTGCTTCGCGGGCGGCCAATGACGATCTTGGTTACCCGGCTGGAGACGGCGTATTCGGCAATTTGTCCGGGTATATCGTCGCCGTAGACAGTCGCCGGCTGGGCACCCAGCTGTTCGGCCAGCCGCAGGTTTTCCCGGAGCTCAGCCTTGCTCTTGTGAGTCAGCTCTTTGCTTCTAGGCGTCTCCACGTATAATGCTGTAAAAGCCCCCCGGAACGCCTCGGCCATTCTCGCGGCTGTACGGATCACTTTTTTGCTGGAAGCAGCAGAGGAGATACAGACCAGAATATGGTCTGCCGTATGATAGGCCTCCTCAGCAGCCCTGTCACCGGATCGCCGCGTAATCCGCCCCAGCTGATCCGCGGTATAACGCAGGGCGATTTCCCGCAGGGCAATCAGCTTGCTTTTGACAAAGACCTGCGAAAGGCTTTCGTGCTGCTCCTGCCCGTCTGTGACTAGCTTCCCTTTGTTCAGACGGTCCAGCAGATCATCCGGGGGAATATCAACCAGCTCAATCTGATCGGCCCCTTCAAACACACTGTCGGGAATCCGCTCGTGTACGCTCAGGCCGGTGATGGCTGCGACAATGTCATGCAGACTTTCCAGGTGCTGTACATTAACTGTTGTATATACATTGATTCCTGCACGCAGCAGCTCCTCAATATCCTGATACCGCTTCTTGTGCCGGCAGTCAGCACCGTTATGGTGGGCCAGCTCATCCACCAGGATCAGGTCAGGCCGCCTGTGCAGGGCTTTATCCAGATCAAATTCCCGGGAAGGAAACGCAAGCCTTGGCAGCACCTCCAGCCCCTCGATCATCGCTTCCGTCTCCGGACGCTGGTGCGTTTCAATGTATCCCGCAACTACGTCCTTCCCGTCTCTTTGTTCATCATGCGCAGCATTCAGCATGGCACATGTCTTGCCGACCCCTTCCGCGTATCCGAAAAAGATTTTGAGCGTGCCGCGTTTTTTCCCCTGAGAGCTGTCTAAACCCTGCTCTTGGAATGGAACAGCGCTGTTCCGGTGATGTGCCATATCGATTCCCTTTCCGGCATGTAGTTGCTGTTAGCTAGTATAGCATGTGCAAAATCAGCGTAGTATTACAACTTCGCCCCCTGCATTAAGATTACATTAAGATGGGGGCCGCACACAAAAAAGGGATACCTCCTGCCAGCCTTTATCCGGCCCCTTGGTATCCCTTAATCTTATTCTGTTATTGAATAATAGAGGAAATAAATCTGGTCATTTCACCGCTGGTTTCGTTCAATCGTTCTATAACATCGCTAAACTGCGTAACGAGTTCAGCCTGCGCAGCGGAGGAAGCGGCGATAGCTTCAATCTCCTGCTCCATTTGACGGATCGAGCGCTGCACCAGGGCCAGTGAATCCTCAATCGTTTTGGTCGCTTCTCTGGTGTTGACGGACAGCTTGCGTACTTCGGTAGCCACTACGCCAAAGCCTGCCCCCTGCTCGCCGACCCGGGCGGCTTCAATGGCAGCATTCAATCCCAGCAGATTGGTCTGCTCGGAGATTTCCCGGATGAAGCCGGCGACCTTATTCACCTGCTTGGATTCCTCTACGGTCTGCCGTGAATTATCCAGAATCTGCGCTGTCGTTGCCGACAGCTCCTCAGACTGGGCTGCCACATTCTGGACCATGTCGACCAGCTGGCCGCTGATTCTGTTAATGCTCTCTGTCAGCTGCTCCATCTTATCTTCATTTTCCAGTGTGTACGCAATCGCAAATGCTCCGATGATCTCGCCTTCCGGCCCATATACCGGTACAGCCGAGGAGATGACAGTCGCTCCGTAAAGCTCTGCAGGCAGGCGGTTCGTCGTGGCACGTCCGGCCAGCGCGTTCCCGAGTGACGGGTCATCCGGCGGAACGGGACTTCCTTTGGTCAGGCCGAAATCCAGTGCCTTGCTTGGTGCGTAGTAATGAAAAATCTCTCTGTCTGTAACACCAATCATAATATCCTGTGCATGAATCTGTTTGAACAGTGGTGCTGCCAATACTAATGCGGTAAGGTTATCCATGGCTCTCTCCTAAATGTGTATGATCTGTGTCTATTTATGTATCGTCACTTTTGCCGGATTCATAAATAGATTTGATCTGGAAATCACCATCTTTCACAATCAGGCAGCTGCAGCCTGCGCTTTACGCGATACAGATTTCTGCTTAAGCCTGTAGCTGATTGCCGTAACCGCGAACGCAGCCACCGCAATACCTGCTGCAGTCCACGACAAAGCGCCCAGTCCGCCCGTTCCCACAACCAGGCCGCCAAGGGCCGATCCGCCGGCGATACCGGTGTTGGCAGCGACCGGATTCAGCGAAGCGGCGAAATCCCTGGAGCCCGGCGAATGCTCAACCGCCAGTTCGATCAGATATAGCTGGGCTGTTACGTTCAGTATATTGGATACACAGGCGCTCAAAATCAGAAAGATAAGCCCCAGAACAGGGACAGGCGCTGCGAAGAAAAAGAGAACATAGATTGCTGCCTGGACCAGAAATACCACTCTTAGTCTGCCCAGCGCATTGCCGGATGCGACAATCCCGCCCAGCCAGGTGCTGAAGATGGTGGCCAGGCCATAGGCGAGCAGCACCCAGCTGACCGAAGCGGCAGGGATATTCATTACCGAATCCATTAGCGGTCTAATATAAGTGTAGATGCTGAATACAGCCCCCGTCCCGAATACCGGTATCAGAAAAGCCAATATCATACGACGGTCTGCGAGCAGGCTGAGCTGATCCTTCAAGGAAGCTTTGGTGTTAGTCAGGTTAGATGGAATAACAATCAGGTTAAGCACAAAGGCTGCGGCTCCCATCACAGCTGTCAGGACAAAGGCTGCCTGCCACTCGAAATGCTGCCCTACAAAAGTGCCGATCGGCACGCCCAGCACATTCGCGATCCCAAACCCGCCCAGAATGTAAGAGACAGATTTCCCCTGCCTGGCCGGAGCAACAACCTCACTGACCGCTGAGAGCGACAGCGAAATAGCCAGCCCGCACAAGACTGCTGTTGCAATCCTCGTAAATAACATCAATCCGTATGTGCCTGACACGGCACTGAACAGGTTAAACGCCACAATCAGGGCAATTGTACCCAGAATAGTCTGCTTTTTGGGCAGTCTGCTGACCAATGTCATTAATACCGGTGTCCCAAGCGCATAAGCTATCGCAAAACCGGAGACAAGACTTCCCGCTAATGCAAGGGTAATCTGCAGGGAAGCAGCGATTTCCGACAGCAGTCCGACAATAATATACTCCGTAGTTCCCAGCAGAAAGGCCATAAAGGTAAAAGAAAATACAAGGCCGCGTTCATTAACTTTTTTCATAGTTCCCCCCGGCTGCTGTTCAGATTCAAATCATCCAATCCTCACGCAAAAATGTTATATATATTGCTGGGCGCTTCCAACTAAGGCTCGGCCTCATTTGGTTCCGCTTTCAGCGGCTACAAATCAGCCCGCAGTTACATTCATTGTTTCTCCCGGAAATGTCCGGTCACCACCCTGCAAGGCCCATCATCTTCTGCCCCAATAAAGTCAGATTTACCGGGGCAATCTGGTCATTGCAGAATTCCTTCTGCCTTTGGCCAAGCAGTTCAGCATTGTTAGGCTGCGCCGGGGAATAATCGAGAGTAAGCCAGTCGCACCCGGAAAAGCCGGTGATGCTCATGCGCTGCGGATCTGTCATAATCAGGTCAGCCATTTGGGCTTCCAGTGTAAAATATTGCCCGCCTTCCTCCACAGCCGTTAAGCTGCTTCCGTTCCTGTTAACCGCCAGAAATCCTTTTATTACAGCACATTCCGGCTCATTAATCACTGCCCAGACTGCAGGAGTGTCAAGAATTTCAGCGGCGGCGGCGTAAACGGCAGACATAGAGCGGATATCCCATACAGACTGATGGTGGCTGAGGAGCTCTGCCGGAACCCGGGTCACGGACTGGCGCCAGTCTACATACCTCAGCACATAGAATAACGGAACCGCCTTAGGTATCCTGACATACCCCTGCTTCTCCCAAACCATTCGAAGACTACCTGGACCAGATGTCTGCATATCGTCACATCCATTCACTTGAGCTCTGCCCTTCTACTGAGCTTCATTGTACAAATGAACCGGAAATGGAACAATAAAGGTTATTGTTGTTTTTCTCAAAAAGATGATATATCTTGTCATTAGAATAAATGAACGAAAGCAGGATAAGGAATGGATGATAATGATGATTTGCTGATGGATATGAACAACGGGGCATTTAACGGCGAATTGATTTATGCCGGCAAAATGAGTGCCAACCCGGAATGGAAGTTTGCGCTTCACAAGCATGAGGATATGCATGAGGTCATTTATATTGAAGACGGAGTGGGCTCGTATGTTATCGACGGTAAAGCCTATACGGCCCAAAAAGGCGACGTGCTTGTCTATAACCGGGGTACACTGCATCAGGAACAGTCCGATCCAGATCGGCCGCTTTCTACCTGCTTTTTTAATTTCCGTTTTCTTTCACCTGTTGATCAGCAGCGCGATTGGGTGGTTCCTCCCGGATGGGAGCCGGTTATCCGTTCCAACCATTACACAAGTGAGCTGGCCATGCTGATACAGGCGCTGGTCAATGAATTTTCACTGCGGGGCAGAGGCTATGAACGGATCTCACAGCATTTATTAGAAGCGATTCTGCTGCTGCTTGAACGGATGATTCTTTTGCAGAACAGGACTTCCAAGGAAGAAAAAGCTTCGCTCGCCAATCAGATTAAAGCTTATCTGGATACGAATTACCGGCGCAAGCTGACGCTTGCCGATCTGGCACAGCTTTATCACATTGACTCCTATTACCTGGTTCATTTGTACAAAAATAATTTCGGCATTTCACCGATCAACTATTTAATCCAGCGGCGGATGGGTGAAGCGATGCGCCTGATGGCCATCACGGAAAAAAAGATCTGGGAAATTGCCAAAATGGTGGGTTACGACAACGCCAACTATTTCTCTATCCTGTTTACGAGAGTAATCGGCATATCTCCCCGTAAGTTCCGTGAAGGCAATCAGCGTGATTTGCATAAAGATTGAATTGCTATAACATTTGTCAAGAACAATTTGTTTAAAATTTTGTCATCATTTCTTCATAAAAGCCTCTAAACCCTTGCGGGCGCAGACAAATCGCATAGGGAGGTAAATGCTGTTATTTTTAGATGTGTTAGAGTGGGTTCAGAAGCTTACCAGACAACAACTGAGGAGGTAACTTATGAATACAGCTAATACAACTAACCGTACAAAACGTTTTCGCAGCATGGTCATTGGGGTAAGCCTGGGTACCGCCCTGCTGACTGCCGTAACAGGCTTCATTGATACCAATAATAAAGCCTATGCCGCAACTGCTGACAGCACTGTAAGTGCTACTGTAAATTCCAGTCTTGCTGACAAGATCATTGCCACTGGCATGAAATATAAAGGAGTCCGTTATGAATACGGGGCTGAGGCCGGGAATACCAGCAGCTTTGACTGCTCCTCTTTCACCCAGTACATCTTCGGGCAGCATGGAATAACGCTTTCCCGTTCGTCCAAGCAGCAGTCAACGGACGGTACATCCATTTCTAGAGACCAGCTGCAGCCGGGTGATCTTGTGTTCTTCTATTCCCCTATTCACCACGTCGCAGTTTATATCGGCGACGGTAAAATCCTGCATACCTACGGGGAAGGCGGCGTAACGGTTACTGATCTGAACAGCGGCTGGTGGGATGAGCATTACACTTCTGCCCGTCGTGTGCTGCCGGCAAATGGACAAGACACCAGCAAAGCGGGGTCTGATTCAACGGCCGGTACTGCAAAACCACAGCCTACAAAAGACACTGCACCACAGACGTCAGCAGACACTTCTTCTGACAAATCATCCGATACTACTTCACCAGCTTCATCCGGCAGTGCTTCTCAGGACCAGTCTTCAGGCTTTGACTGGAGCTGGTTCAGCAACTTCCGTTAAGCCAACCGGCATGACAGTTCAGTTAAAGTGATACAAGCCGATTCTGTAATGAACAGGATCGGCTTGTTTTTGGTTTGCTTTTTGATCAAGTTTACTTTTGTACACGTAGAAGTTCCACTGACTGCGTATCCAATACCGGATGCCAGTAGCGCTCTATCTCTACAGTCAGCGGCTGCGGATAACCGATAGCCTGCAACCCGAAGTTGTAATCATATTCCTCTTCGAATTCAACGGCTCCGCGTGACAACGATTGAGTAAAGACCTCTTCCCCTTCCGGCCTTGTATACACTTTACCGTCAGCAGCTGTATAATTTCCTGCCAGACGCATATTGAAGCTGCCCTGTGTGTCTATGTTTTCTCTCTTATTAAGGAAAGTAACCACACCCGGCTTTGCCGGTTCACCCTGATTTTTTATTGAAAAGCCGTCTGGAGCTTCAATGATCTTCCGTTTTTTCAGATCAACAACGATTTTCATCTGATCCTTATTAACGGCTGCAGCGCCAAAGGTTTTGAGCACCAAGGTGTCCAGATCCAGGTAATCTTTACTGGTGTATACAAGTGTAAAGTGAGACTGATCCTCCCAAAGCTTTGAATTGTCGGCCGTGATAACCGTTGGATAGTAGGATTTTATGATCCTGTCTCCGCTCTTGCCGATAAGCACAGGATTTATGAGTCCATTAACCTGCATCGTATTATGCTCATCCGCTTCCAAATCGACATAAGTGCTTAGTGGTGTAAACAGTACCTTGTTCACTTGAAGCTTTTGACCGGCTACAATCAGCTCCTGACTGGCAGTCCAGATCCGGTTACGGTCCTTGAGCATCTCCGAATCCAGTCTAAAAGATACCTCGATACTTGTACGGTATTTATTGCTGCTGGAGCTTAGGGCTTCATCAGAGATTTGAGTCAGGACGACACCATATTTTACCTCTTCCGGATAATCCATGTCAGGTGTAAGAGTATTGGAATAGACAAAATACAGGGTCTGTCCAGCCTCGATCTGGCTGTTCGTTCCCAGCATATCCAATTTGGCGCCTATATTTGCCGCTTCAAACGATCCGAAATCCAGTCCAAAATCAGCATGGACCACCGTCTGATCTGTGTTATTCTGCACGCTGTATATAATATATACCTGCCGTCCGTCACTCACAGCGTTCTTGATTTCCACCTTAAAGCCATCTTTTTCGGCACCTTTGTTTATTGGCCGGAGGAGATTCTGATTCAGCGCATTCAGCAGGGTCTTGTCTCTGATCAGCGAAGCATCGAACGGATATGAAAGGGTCCCGGTATTAGCCGGACCTGGAGTGAGGACCGTGTATTCCACAGCTTTTTCACGAGTATTAAAAAAAACAAACATCAGCAGGACGGCAACGGAGACAGCAATAGCAGCTTTCAGGCCTGACACCGCCATTTTCTTACGGGATTGCTGCCTTCCTTTATGGATGCCGCTCTGCATTGCCTGAACAATTTTCATTTCCGGCATAGCCTCCGTCTGCTGTTTCACTTCCTCTGCATTTCTGTGCAGCAGCTGCTCTTCTAATTCTTTCATCGTTTCGCCTCCCTTATTTCTGAATATAGGAACGCAACTGCTTCAGCCCGTCACGGAGCCAGGTTTTGACCGTACCTTCCGGCTTCTTCAGCACTTCCGCCATTTGCGGCACTGTCATGTCCTGGTAATATTTCAGAACAATGACATGCCGGTATTTCGGCTTCAGCCGGTGTATCGCCCGCTCCAGATCAATACGCTCGTTACTCTGCATCTCCTGAGCCGCTTCCTCTGCGGGCTTTTCGGCCGGGAAGACCCGCTTTGTGCGCCTTAGCTCATCCATGCAGCAATTGATGGTGATTCGGATCAGCCACGGTGTGAAGGCCTGTCCGTCTTTCAGCTTTTTGCGCTTGATCCATGCCCGGCAGGACACCTCCTGCACTACTTCCAGGGCATCCGCTTCATTTCGCATATAGCTGAAGGCGATAGCATACAATTTGCGGTGCTCGACATACAGCCGTTTGAAAAAAGTCTCTTCATCCAAATATGCTAAATCCGCCGATCGGACCTCTTTCATTGTGTGCTCCATCATATTTCAGTCCCCCTCTCTTTTTGGAATACAGCTTTTATATAGGGGCCCCTATATTGCGTATCTACAAGTAAGACGCCGTTCACGTGAAAAACGATTGATTTCTGGTATCTTTTTCATCATTTCTATTTATGATAAGCTGACATTGACTCATTAAGCTATTCGAATGGTTTACATTCCCGCAAATGGAGGAATAAGCGTATGAGGAAAATCGTGTGGAGCAGCGTAATCGGATTAATCGCAGTTATAGTAGCAGGCTGCTTCTTGATCCGGCCGCAGTTATGGGCACGATCTACCGATCTCTCCGCAGAGTCGGTAGGAGGCGTGAAAATCGGGGAAAATATCGGCAGCAGATCATTCACCGGCAAATACCAGCAAACGCTGAATAAGCAGGATAATACTATGTACGACTACTATGAATGGGATGGCGGATTACGGACGGCTTCCATTATCTCAGGTCCAGAACAGGGGACCATTATGCGGCTGATCATCTCCGGCCAAGAAAACCCGCTCACAACAGCCAAAGGCATACATATTGGTGATTCCAAAGAAAAGGTCATGTCGCTCTACGGCAAAAAATATTACAAATCGGGTGAGCAGGGTGCTGATATTGTTGGCTATATCGATCGTGAACAGAACCTGACGCTGGAATTCTGGTGCGTGAACAGCACCGGTGAGGTGGCTGAGATCCGGCTGGATGATGCTGGGGTCAAATGAGGTAAACGGCTGCAACTCTGATGGGCTATGCTAGTGGCCTGAATTGGTGATACCAACTGCATTTTTGCCTCTCATTTCGTCCATCCAGCTGCTTTAAGCCGAATTCAAGGGCACTTTTGTTGTTGATTACCCCCACCTTGCTTCAACAAACAAGACCAGCCCCGGATTGGAGGCTGGTCTTACTGTTTAGATAATGAGCGGCGGGTAGCGGTCACGATTCAACGGTACGTTTTCTGTCCGCAGCGCACGCCTCCTGCCAGGCAAGCCGGGCAAGCGGAAACGGGGAGATCGCCCGTTCCAGTATCCCCTGGACATGGGCAATGGCTACCCCATAATTCACAATCGGTACCCCGCTGGCTGCCGGCTGCTCCATCCGCCAGAGCATCTGCCGGCGGTTGATCATGCAGCCGCCGCAATGGACAATGAGTGCATAGTCCTGCACATTGTCAGGAAAGCTCATTCCATTCGCATGATGGAACTCCAGCGTCCGGCCGGTAGCCTGCCTAATCCAGCGGGGCAGCTTGACGCTGCCGATATCATCCGCTTGGGTATGGTGGGTACAGGGCTCGGCAATCAGCACCTTGTCACCGTCCCGCAGCCGGTCAATCGCCCTTGCTCCCCGGACCAGCTCCTCCAGATCGCCCTTATGGCGGGCAAACAAAATAGAAAAAGAGGTTAACGGAACATCCGGCGGCGTATCAGCGGCTGCCTTCAGGAATACCTGGGAGTCGGTTACAACCAGACGCGGCTTACGCCCGAGACTCTCCAGTGTCAGCTTCAGCTCATGTTCCTTTGTCACAACGGCAACCGCATCGCTCTCCAGAATATCCCGGATGGTCTGCTGCTGGGGAAGGATCAGTCTTCCTTTAGGTGCCGCCTTATCGATTGGCGTAACCAGTACAACCAAATCTCCCGGTGCTAGCAGATCGCCGATGATCCGGAATTTATCCTCCTCCGCAGGCACTGCAGCAGAGAGAGTCTGTCTGAGATGATTAATTCCCTTCTGCGCAGCAGCAGATACAGGCATGAACCGGAATCCGAACAGCTCACGGCACGTATCAGCCTGCACAGCAGCAGCCCGGTCTGCATTTTCCACCGGCAGCAAATCCGTTTTATTTAATACCCCGATGACAGGGATATTCCGTTCCTTGAGCAAGCCGGCAATCTGCTCGTCATACGCTGTAACGCCTTCAAGTGCGTCTATTACAAGCAGAGCCACATCGGTTTTGTATAGTACTTCCATCGTTTTCTTCTTCCGCTGCCCGCCAAGCTCGCCTTCATCATCCAGCCCTGCGGTATCAATCAGCACCACCGGTCCAACCGGAAGCAGCTCCATTGATTTATAGACCGGATCCGTTGTTGTCCCCTGAACCGGCGATACCACGGAGACCTCCTGTCTGGCCAGTGCGTTGATGAGGCTGGATTTGCCGGCGTTGCGCCTGCCGAATACGGCAATATGCAGGCGGCTTGCCCGCGGAGATTCGTTCAGGCTCACTTTATTCACTCCTTTTTCCGGGCACACCGGGCGCAGTGAGCTGTTCGGGATGCAAGATTCCGTCAATCTGTTCGGCAGTGAGCAGCCCCCTATCCAGCAGCACCTGCCGGATAGACTTCCCTTCCGCCCTGGCCTGAATGGCAACCTCTGCACTGCGCTCATAACCGATAGGCCCGACAAAAGCGGCGGCGAGTCCCGTGGAACGCTCCAGCAGTTCCCTGCAGCGCTGTGCGCAGACCCTGATTCCTTTCACACAGCGCTCGTTGAACAAATGGACTGCCTGTTCCAGCAGCTCAAGGGAATCCAGCAGGGCATCCGCTATAAGGGGCATGAAGGCGTTCAGCTCCAGCTGCCCGCTGCCGGCAGCCAGTGTAACCGCTGAATCGTTGGCAATCACCCGCATGGCGGCTGTACCAAGCATTTCCGCCATCACCGGATTGACCTTTCCGGGCATAATGGAAGATCCGGCCTGCACCGCAGGCAGCTCCAGCTCACCGAAGCCGCCTGCGGGCCCGCTCGCCAGCAGGCGCAAATCGCCTGAGATTTTGAGCAGATTCACTGCCGCTGCCTTCAGCAGCCCGGATACTTCAACAAATACATCCATATTCTGCGTAGGGTCCATCGGATATTCACTGCGGGCCAGCCCGTAACCGGTCAGCTCCTGCAGCAGTCCGGTGATATAAAAGGTATACCGGAGCGGCGCATTGATGCCGGTGCCGATAGCCGTCCCTCCGATATGCATCTCCCTGAGCCGTTCCTCAGCCTTGTACAGGCGCCAGCGGTCACGCTGGATCGCTTTGGCATATGCTCCAAAGCCCTGGCCGGCAGTCATCGGAACAGCGTCCATCAGCTCCGTGCGGCCCAGCTTCAGCACATCTGCGAACTCCAGCTCCTTCCCCTGCAGCGATTCCTGCAGGGACGCAAAAGCATCACTTAGCCTGCGGACCAGACCAATCGCGGCGATCCGCAGCGCTGTCGGGTAGACATCATTGGTGGACTGGCAGCAATTCACATGGTCCAGCGGGTGGACCACGGTATAATCGCCCCGTGTTCCGCCCAGCAGCTGGGTCGCCCGGTTCGCCAATACTTCATTGATGTTCATATTGGTTGACGTACCGGCCCCGCCCTGTAGTGCAGACACAGGGAACTGGTCTTCGTAGCCTCCAGCGTGAATCTCGTCACAAGCCTGAACAATCGCCATCGCGATCCCTGGCGGATAGCTGTTCAGCTTCAGGTGGGCCAGTGCTGCCGCTTTTTTCACTGTTATCATTGCCTTGATCAGATGAGGATTGACCCTGCGGCCGCCCACCGCAAAGTTTTCCATCGCCCGGGCCGTATGAATACCGTAATAGGCAGACGACGGTACCTCCACTGTTCCAAGCGCATCCCTTTCAAGGCGGAATCCGCCGCCTGTCTCCACAAAAATCTCCCCTTATGATTTCACTTGCATAATCTCCAGCACACGCGGCAGGATGCCTTTGAAGTATGCAAAGGCAATGCCGTAATTCGTGATCGGCACACCCTGGGCACCGGAATCCGCCAGTCTTGTCATCAGCTGCTTGCGGTTAAATATACAGCCACCGCAGTGCACGACCAGCTTATACGTTGACAAGTCTGCCGGAAAGTCAGGCCCGACACTGGACTCGATCTCAAGACCGCTGCCGGCTGTTTCCTGCAGCTTCTTTTTTACCAGGTCGCGGTCGATTTCACCGTTATGCGGATGATGGATGCACGCTTCGGACAACAGTACCTTGTCGCCCGGCTTCAGTGTGGAAATCGCTTCTGCGCCCTTTACAAAGGTGGTCAGATCCCCCTTAAACCGGGCCATCAGGATTGCGAAGGTAGTCAGCGGAACATTGGCCGGAAGAATCTCGTTCACACTGTCGTACACCTGAGAGTCTGTAATGACCAGATCGGGCATACCCTTCAGATTCATCAGCAGCGTAGGCAGCTCCACCTCTGTAACGGACAGAGCCATCACATGATGATCGAGCAAATCCCGCAAAATCTGCTGCTGGGAAGCCACCAGCCTGTATTTGGGTGCCGGAATCGTATCCGGCATGACCATTACGACGACTTCCCCCGGATGGACCAGATCGCCAAGAATGGTCGGACGCTCAAATTCGGCAGGGGCAAATTCACGGATCGCATGGCGCAGACTGCCAAAGTTGATGTTTCTGCGGGAGCTGACTTTGACGAAGGGGATGTTCAGCTCGCTTTTCAACTGGTCGAGATCCACATAATGATCATCCACCTTGGCAATTACGCCAATGACCGGAATGTGGCGCTTGGCAAGCTCCTGGTACCACTCCTTCTCCAGCTTGTAATCATCCTCCTCCCCGGAGAAAATCAGGAGGCTGAGATCGGTCAGATCCATAACCTCGCGAGTCTTCTGGACCCGGAAAGCTCCTGTCTCTTCATCTTCATCTATGCCAGCCGTATCAATTATGATGACGGAGCCGATTTTGGGCAGCTCATAAGCCTGAAACACCGGTTCAGTCGTTGTGCCCGGCTGATCGCCGACCACCTGATAAGGGATGCCGGTCAGCGCATTGATCAGACTGGACTTCCCGGAGTTGCGCAGGCCGAAGACTGCGATGTGCATCTTGCCCGGCTGCGGTGTAGTTTGCATGGCCAATCTCTCCTTATGGGTCTATTAAAAGCGCAGATCCCGTTCCCCGTTCTCCAGCCGCTGCAGCCGTTCCCTGGTAATTTTGCGTGCAGCTTCCTTGGGAATGTCTTCAAGCCCTTTACGGATGATTTCTTCACCCAGAGCCCGGGTTTCAACATCCGCATAATCCAGCAGATACTCCTTGAAGGTCAAAAGCGAATTCGGCTGGCATACGTTATGGATCTGCCCCGATTTGGCCAGCCGCATAAACCGGTCGCCGGTACGCCCTTCCCGGTAACAGGCTGTGCAATAGCTGGGAACATAGCCGTCCCGGCACAGCCCGCGGATAATCTCTTCCGGAGAACGGTGGTCGCCCACCTCGAATTGCGGTTTTTCTTTTGAAAACCCTGCTGTGCCCTGCTTCGCTTCCATATACCCGCCGACCCCGGTGCTTGATCCGGCGCTGACCTGGGAAATACCGAGGCGGATGACCTCATCCCGGAATGCCGGCTCCTCCCGCGTGGACAAAATCATGCCCGCATAGGGCACCGCCAGCCGCAGGACGGCAACCAGCTGCTTGAATTCATCATCCTTCACCAGGTATGGATACGTTTTCAGACTTACATTTGCCGCTTCCCGCAGCCGCGGGACGGAGACAGTATGCGGGCCCACACCGAACCGCTCCTCCAGATGCTCGGCATGCATCAGCATGGCCACTGTATCGTATTTGTAGTCATATAATCCGTACAATACACCGACACCAACGTCATCGATTCCGCCGAGCTGTGCCCGGTCCATCGCGGTAGTATGCCAGTCATAGTCGTGCTTGGGCCCGTTCGGATGCAGCCCGGCATAAGTCGGCCTGTGATAGGTCTCCTGGAAAAGTATATATGTCCCGATCTCCGCATCCCGCAGCTTCCGGTAATCCTCGACTGAAGTTGCGGCAATGTTGATATTGACCCGGCGGATGCTGCCGTTATCCACCTTGACGGAATAAACCGTTTTGATAGCATCAACCACATAATCAATATCACAATGAGTAGGGTCTTCTCCCGCTTCGATCACCAGCCGTTTGTGACCCAGCTCCTGCAGCACCCGGACTTCATCCGCCAGCTCTTCTTTGCCCAGCTTCCGCCGTACAAAATCCTGATTTGAGTGCTTATAGCCGCAATATTCGCAGTTATTGACACAGTAGTTGCTGATATACAGTGGCGCGAACAGGACGATGCGGTTGCCGTAGATTTTCTCCTTAATGACTTTCGCTGACTTGTAAATGTCCTGGAGGATGTCTTCATCCCTGACCTCCAGCAGCACTGCCGCTTCCCGGTGGCTTAACCCCTTGCAGCCTCTCGCTTTATCTAAAATAGACTGGACTATGCTCCTGTTCCCGGCCATCCGCCTGGCTTCCTGCAGGCTGGCTGTAATCTCCGCGTCGTCGATGAAGTCCGCCGGTTCCCAATCCTTGCGCAAATGTGCCATCCTCCTTAATCATCTTAATACTCAGTATTTCGTCCGCGCCGTATAATGCGTGTGCAGCAGCTCATGGGCCAGATGGCTGTTCGGCTCGCCGAGGAACTCGGCGTAGAGCTGCTTGATGAACGGATTGTGATGGGATTTGCGGACGGTCTGGGCTTCATCCTCGGAATAAATCGCCTTGGCGCGCAGTGCTTTGACATCCAGCCGGCTGCTGTCAGCAGCGTTTAGAATCGGCTGTCCTCCGCCTGTAATACAGCCCCCGGCGCAGGCCATGACTTCCATGAAGTCATAGCTTTTCTCCCCGCGCTGCATAGCTTCCATTAACCTGCGGGCATTGCCGAGCCCGTGGACAACAGCTGTCCGGATCGTGCGGCCGTCGGGCAGCTCGACCGTGTTCTCTTTAATGCCATCCATCCCGCGCACAGCGGTATACTCAATCGTATCGAGCGGCTGTCCTGAGACCAGCTCAAAGACAGTGCGCAGAGCCGCTTCGGACACACCGCCTGTCGCGCCGAAGATCGTACCGGCTCCGGAGCCTACGCCGAGCGGATTATCGAATTCCTCGTCCTTCAGATTAACAAAATCAATCCCCGCTTCCTTAATCATCGCGGCCAGCTCGCGGGTCGTGAGCACCCAGTCCACATCCTGCATATCTTTATTGGACAGCTCCTCACGTGCGCCTTCAAACTTCTTGGCCGTGCAGGGCATGATGGACACCACGGTAATCTTTTGCGGATCTATGCCAAGCTTGCCGGCAAAATAGGATTTAACCATCGCCCCTTCCATCTCATGCGGCGACTTGCAGGTGGACAGGTTATCGAGCATATCTGGAAAGTTATGCTCCATGAACTTCACCCAGCCAGGACAGCAGGAGGTCATCAACGGCAGGTTCTGTCCGCTGGACAGCCGGGAGAGCAGCTCGGTGCCTTCCTCCATTATGGTCAGATCCGCCCCGAAGACGGTGTCGAACACTTTATTGAAGCCGAGCCGGCGCAGCGCGGCAGCCATTTTACCGGTTGTACGGGTACCGACAGGCAGGCCGAACTCTTCACCAAGGGCCACTCTTACAGCCGGGGCCGTCTGCACTACGACATACTGGTCCGGGTCAGCGATGGCATCCCATACATCGCGGATATTCTCATGCTCGGTCAGGGCGCCGACCGGACAGGCCATAATACACTGGCCGCAGTTGACACAGGTTGACTCTGCCAGTGGACGTCCAAAGGCTGTAGAGATAACGGTGTCAAAGCCCCGCTTGGCGAAACCGATCGCACCAACGGTCTGAACCGTTCCGCAAGCGCCGACACAGCGGCCGCAGAGGATGCATTTGGAGGCATCCCGTACAATTGCCGGGGACGAATAATCCTTTTCCCGGCTGGAATGCTCACCGGTATAAGTCACTTCACGGATGTTAAGCGAATTCGATACACTCTGCAGCTCGCAATTGCCGCCGCGTGAACAGCTGAGGCATTCCCGGTCATGATCGGAGAGCAGCAGCTGGGCCGATGTCCTCCGGGCATCGCGGACCTTTTTCGTATTCGTCTGGATCTTCATGCCGTCCTCGGCGATCAGCGTACAGGAGGCGATAAGCCGCGGTCCGACCTCGACCACACAGACACGGCAGCTGGAGGAATGATTAACTCCCTGCAGATAACAAAGGGAAGGGATATTTATACCTTGATCCCGGGCGGCTTCAAGCACCGTGGTGCCTTTGACGATTTCCGTCTCCACCCCGTCGATCATGATTTTGACCGTGTTCAAGCTGATCACTCCTATCGTCAGACTATCGCTACCGCCTTGAACTTGCATACATCGTAGCAGACGCCGCACTTGATGCAGGCTGCCTTATCAATCACATATGGCTCCTTCACCTTGCCGGAAATGGCATCACTTGGGCATTTGCGCGCACAGAGGCTGCAGCCTTTGCACAGCTCCGCATCAATTTCATAGGATATAAGCGCTTTACATACGCCGGCCGGGCATTTGCTGTCCGTTATGTGAGCGAGATATTCCTCGCGGAAGTATTTTAAAGTCGACAGCACCGGGTTCGGAGCCGTCTGCCCGAGTGCACACAGGGATGCATTCTTGATCTGCAGGGACAGCTGCTCCATATGTTCAAGATCCTCAAGTGTGCCTTTGCCGGAAGTGACTTTATCCAGCATCTCCAGCAGCCGCTTCGTTCCAATCCGGCACGGGGTACATTTGCCGCATGATTCATCCCTGGTGAAATCCAGATAAAAACGCGCCACATCGACCATGCACGTATCTTCATCCATAATGATCATCCCGCCCGAGCCCATCATCGAGCCAAGGCTGGTCAGCGTATCGAAATCAATCGTACAGTCCAGATGCTCCTCAGTCAGACAGCCGCCGGACGGTCCGCCGGTCTGGACAGCCTTGAATTTTTTGCCTCCGGGGATACCGCCGCCGATCTCAAAAATAACCTCACGCAGCGTAATACCCATTGGGACCTCTACCAGACCGGTGTTCACCACCTTGCCGCCAAGCGCGAACACTTTGGTACCCTTTGACTTTTCGGTGCCGATTGCGGCGTACCACTCTGCCCCATTCAGAATAATCTGGCCGATGTTGGCGAGCGTCTCCACATTGTTGATAATGGTCGGCTGGCCCCACAGCCCTTCAACAGCCGGGAACGGCGGCTTCGGCGTCGGCATCCCCCGGTGTCCTTCAATCGAGTGGATCAGCGCGGTTTCTTCACCGCAGACAAACGCACCTGCACCCAGACGAACCTCTATGTTAAAAGCAAATCCCGTTCCGAAAATATCATCGCCCAGCAAGCCGTATTCCCTGGCCTGATCCAGCGCTTTCGAGAACCGCTGGACAGCAATTGGATACTCTGCCCGCACATAGATAAATCCCTGGTTGGCACCTATGGCATATCCGGCTATCGCCATTGCTTCAATAACAGAATGCGGATTGCCTTCAAGGATCGAACGGTCCATGAACGCCCCCGGATCGCCCTCATCTGCATTACAGATGACATATTTTTGCGGTTTGTTCTGCTGGGCTGCGAACTCCCACTTTAGTCCGGTCAGGAAGCCGCCGCCCCCCCGGCCGCGAAGGCCGGATCTTTTTACGGTGTCAATGACCTGCTCGGCGCTCATCGTTGTAAGCACTTGGGCAAGCGCCCGGTACCCGTCACTGGCAATATACTCATCTATCACTTCAGGGTCGATCACACCGCAGTTGTGCAGTGCGATCCGTACCTGTTTTTTATAGAAATCCGTTTCTTCAAAATTGAGCAGCTCATCGCCCTGGCGGGTCTTCTCATAAATCTTTTTGTCATACGGCTTGCCGTTGACCAAATGCTGTTCGACTAGCGCCGGAATATCCTTGACCTCCACCCGGCTGTAAAAAATCCCCTCAGGATAGACGATCACAACCGGGCCCAGCTCACACAGCCCAAAACAGCCGGTGCGGACGATCTCCACCTGAGTCTGAATGCCGCGGCCGGCGACTTCCTGCTCCAGTGCAGCGATTATTTTATTCGAATCCGATGATGTGCAGCCTGTGCCGCCGCACACCATCACTGATCTGAACGAAATTGATTCTCCTGATGCCCCGCTAATCCTCCGGTTATCCAGCCGTCCCTGGGTAAGCGTGCGGATGGCATCAAGATCCGTTAACAGCTTCATGCCGATACCTCCCGTTAACAATTTGCGTGTACTGCCGGAACTAGTTATATTCCTTAAGCATTTTAGGCACGGCGTTCGGCGTCAGGCGTCCATGCACCTTTTCCCCGATAGTCAGTACAGGCGCCAGCCCGCAGGCTCCGAGACAGCGCGTCGCTTCCAGGGTGAATTTATTGTCCTCTGTCGTACCCTGAACCGGAACCTTCAGCTCTGTGCTGAGCCGGTCCAGTATGCCTTGAGCCCCCTTAATGTAACAGGCGGTCCCCATGCAGACATGGATCACATGCTCCCCCTTTGGAGTAAGTGAAAAGAAATGATAGAATGACGCAACCCCGTAGATTTCGCTCATGGGTAAATCAAGCTCTGCCGACACCACCTGAAGCACAGGCTCAGGCAAAAACCCGTACACATCCTGAACCTCATGCAATATAGGAATTAATGCACCCTTCATCTGCTTATACTGGTCGATAGCCAGCTTAATCTGCTCCAGCTTCCGGTCGGCTTCGGCAATGGTGCTGTTGCTGCAAGGTTGATGTTGTTCCACTCAGACGGCTCCCTTCCATCCCGATTTAGAGCAGCTCATGCTCATGTCTAAGCTTCAGGCGGCTCCAGCGGCGTTCAATTTCATTTTCAAAATCCCGCAGCAGCTCCGCGTCCTTCACCAGATGTTTTGTTTTGCCCATACGCTTCAGCCAGTCGACGGCAGGAATGCGTTTTCCTTTATCCTCAGGATTATAAGTAATGCGGGTGATGCCCTGTTCAATTTCATACAGCGGGAAAAAGCAGGAATCCACCGCCGCCTTCACCAGCTCATTGCCCTGATCATCCGGCGTTTTCCAGTTGAGCGGACAGGCGCACAGTATTTTTCCGTATGCGGTTCCGACGTTGTTGGCGTACCACTGTGCTTTGGCCGCTTTTTGCAGCAGGTCCTGGGGATTGCTCTCCGCTCCGGTGAACACATATGGAATGTTGCAGGCAGCGAGAATTTGGGCGGTATCCTTGTGATGGCCCTTCTTGCCTTTTTGCGCTACGCCGACTCCTGAAGTGCTGGTCATGTGACCCACCGGTGTACTGTATGACAGCTGCGATCCGGTATTCATATAACCTTCGTTGTCATATTCCAGAATGATCATTTTATGATTGCGCAGAGCCGCACCAACGGTGGCCCCCATCCCGATATCCATGCCGCCGTCCCCGGAGACCATGACAAAGGTGACATCATCCGCAACCTTAATCTCTCCGCGCCGCTTCAGTTCATAGAACGCATCCACCATGCCGGCCAGCGTAGCTGCCCCGTTCTGGAACAGATTGTGCACGAAGGTCTGCTTATGCGAAGAATAAGGGTAGCTTGCAGTAACCACATAAGCGCAGCCGGTCTGGAAGAGCACAACCATATCCCCTTCGATTCCTTTAAAAAAGAGCTCCAGCGCAGACAGCGCCCCACAGCCGGGACACGCACCATGTCCGGGAGCGAGCCGGTGCGGCTTCACGGTCAATTGCCGGAGCGGCGGCAGCTTCACCTTGAGCAGTCCGGTTTCTTCACTCTGTGTAACTTGTATCAGCCCGGTCTTATAGGCATTGCCGTGAAGCGGCTCCATTACGGGGGTGAGAGCATCCTTTTCCTCGCCCGGATAGTAGCCGTAGTAGTCAAAAGGCTTCTCTGCATAGCCTTTTTCGGCCGCATCGATTGCCAGCCGGAAAAAAGCTGCCGCATCGTCGGCATAAAAATCCTTGCCGCCCAGCCCAAAGATACGGGAGAGGACAATCGTCCTGTTATCAGGATCAACCTGCAGCGCCGAACGGATTTCATGGGTGAGATTGCCGCCTTGGGCGCCGTAGGAATCGGCACGTTCACCCACAAGCAGCGCTTTGACGTTCTTAAGTGCAGCGCGCAGCTGTTCTGCCGGGAACGGGCGGATGATGTTTGGCCGGATCAGCCCGGCCTTAATGCCTTGGGCACGCAGCTGATCCACGGTATCTTTGGCCGTCTCTCCGGCGGAATTCAGCAGGAATACAGCGTATTCAGCATCCTCCATCCGGTACAGGTCGAGCACCTTGTATTCCCGGCCGGACAACAGCGCATAGTCTCTGGCAACCTCGCTGTACACCTCGCCCGCTTTCTCCAGGGCTTCAGACAGCTGATAATGGTTGTTCAGCAGATCATCGCCGCCCATGTGAGCCCCGATCGTTACCGGACGGGACGGATCAGACACATTCGGATAGCTGTGATTCGGGTTCGGTCCGACAAAGCCCTGAACGACGCTATTATCCTTAAAATATTTCACCTTACGCTTCTGATGCGAGGTGAAAAATCCGTCATATGCCACAATAACCGGCAGCCGTACCTCTGAGTGCTCGGCGATTCGCAGCGCCATAATGTTCATGTCATAAACCGCCTGCGGCGTGCTTGCCGTCAGGATAACCCAGCCGGTGTTCAGGCCGTAGTAGAGGTCGGAATGGTCGCCGCGGATATCCAGGGGGCCGCTTACTGCCCGGGTTACGAGATTCAGTACCATCGGAAACCGCGTCCCCGACTGGGTGGGCAGCTGCTCCAGCATATACAGGAAGCCTTGTGAGCTGGTGGCGTTAATTACCCGAGCACCCGCCATCGCGGCCCCATAGCAGATTCCCGCGGAGCCATGCTCACCGTCTGCGGCAACGAGCTGAATATCATGCTGGCCGCGTGCTTTCATCTGGTCGAGATATTGGGCAACCTCAGTCGAGGGGGTAATCGGAAAATAGCCCATCATATGATAGTTAATTTGCGCAGCAGCGGTTGCCGCCATTTCATTGCCTGATTCGAAGCAGGTGACCTGCTCAGCCGGCACCGCTTCAGATAATTGATTTTCACTAACAGCCATTGTTCGGTTCCTCCCTCTTCAATTAAGAAAACACTTGGGCAACACGGTGCTGCTCGGCATATCCCGGCTCCTCGCGAAGGCTGCTCAGCGCATCGGTCGGGCAAGCCTCGATACATTTCAGGCAGCCCTTGCAGTACTGGTAATCGATGCCCCTCAGTACTTGTTGCATCCGCCCGCGTTTATCGGCTTCCGCTTCCCACACGAAGCAGTAATCCGGACAGACATTATCGCAGGCCGCGCAGCTGATACATTTCTCAGCATGGAACTCCGGCAGAAGTCCGGCCCGTGAGCCGCCCAAATCCTTCAGAATACTGTTGCCCTGTGCCATAATTACGCCGCCGGGCAGCTGTGTTTGATATCCAAGCAGCGATTGCACCCGCTTAAAGGGCTTGATCTGAGAGCCCTCCGGCACGTCATAGGTCATGAACCTTACCTCATTGAAGCCCCGGTCGAAGGTGCGAAGGTTGGGCTCCACGAGCTGCGGGTACTTTTTCTCAAAGGTCCGGCGGATAACGGTGCGCATCGCTTCAGGATCAAGAAAATCACAGATACGGAACATGGCCCCGAGCATGGCTGTGTTAATCTTGGTCTTCTCCTCCACGGCAATGCCCATCGCATCGATCAGTGCGACTGTACCAGACTCCACATTAAGACTGGAACGGACTTCATCAAAGCCGCGGGTCGTGTTGACCAGAATCACCCCGTCGGGCTGCAGCCCGCTGGCGACATTCACGATTTTGTACAATGCTTCATGAAAAACAGCGATCAGATGCGGCTGCTCAATCGGGCTGTGATCCCTGATCTCAATCTCCGGATCACAGAAACGGACAAAGGTTTTAACAGGAGAGCCCTTTTTCTCGGAACCGTATGACGAGAAATTGGCGGCATTAAAGCCCAGCTCCAGCGCTCCTGTCTCGGCCAGCATTTTGCCGGCCAGATTGGCGCCAAGCCCCCCGATGGACTCCAGGCGGATCTCAAAGAAGCCGAGTGCATTTTTCTTGGTCAAGGTAGACAACGGATTTCCTCCTTAATAGTGAAATTATTCACTTACTGTTTTATAGTTGAACGTTAAATCTGCAGTGATCCCCCCGGCTGAACTCCATCCGGTAGCCGGTGACGGCAATCCGCATTTCAAGACAGCTGCGGCAATGCTCCGGTTCATCGCCCATGCAGATTTTTTGCTCATACAGGGCATATTTGCTGCGGATCTGCAGCGGCGAGAGAATGGGCATGACGACATTTGCACCTGCCTGGAGCGCTTTTTCGCGGCCGGACGGGTCCAGCGTGCCCATAGCAGTAGTTGCAGGCATTAGAGCATCCGGCACCATAAGTCTCGCCATTGCAATCATTACCAGTGTGTCTTCCACCGTCCCGCCGGCCGCATGTTTAAGCGGTGTAGAGCTGTGCGGGATAAACGGGCCGATGCCGATCATCTCGGGCTGGAATTCTTTTAGAAACAACAGATCTTCGGCAAGGTGCCGTTGTGTCTGGCCGGGAAGCCCGACCATGAAGCCCGCCCCCACCTGATAGCCGATCTCCCGGAGGATGCGCAGGCAGTCCATGCGGTGATCATAAGACATTCCAGGATGCAGAGAGTCATAAAGCACGCACGATGCAGTTTCATGACGCAGCAGATAACGGTCAGCTCCGGCATTATACAGTGCACGGTAAAAGGCTTCACTCCGTTCCCCGACCGACAGGGTGACAGCAGCATCCGGAAAACGCAGCTTCAGCTTCCGGACAATAGTGGTCATTACCTGCTCAGAATAATGGATGTCCTCCCCGCTCTGCAGCACGAACGACCGGTAGCCCAGCTCATAGCCCTCCGCCGCACATTCGATAATCTCGTCCTCCGTGAGCCGGTAACGCTCTGCACTGGAATTGGAACGGCGCAGTCCGCAGTACAGGCAGTCCCGCCTGCAGAAGCTGGAAAATTCAATCAGCCCGCGAGAGTAAACGCTTACACCATAATGCTGCTTACGGACCTTTGACGCCCGGCTATAGAGTTGTTGCCGTAGCTCAGGGGTCAGATGCCCTAGAAACCAGACGATTTCTTCCTCAGTCAGTTCTTGCTGTTCAGATAATTTGTTGAGCAATGCTTCCATTGTTCAGCGGCCTCCGTCCTTGCGGCAGGCTTAAGCCATAGCGGAATCCTGTGCCTCATGATTTCCTAAAATAATTTACTCGCTGAGAATACTCTAGACTATGCCGCACCTGATGCTTAAATGCCGGGTTTTGTCTGCAGGTTATGATCTTTTTGGGAATTGTTGAAATGTATATGCATAACGGGTATGCCGACAGGGTTTGTCGGAGATGTGTCATTCTCAATCCAATTGAGAATCGGGGCGGATTGCTTCTACTTAAATAGAAAACAGCTAACGCAAAAATAACTAGGAGGACAAATTCACCACCACGCCAAATGTAGCGATTCCAACTCCGGAGTCCCGTCATTCGGCGGTGCCGTGTCTTGATCCGGTGGAAGAATCGTACATGCGGGGGTTCCCATCTTCGAGCAAAACGGCGCGCACCCCAGCTAGATAGCAATGTCAAATATCGTTTCGTACAGTCATTCGCAATTCCGCTCGGAAGAAACGTCTCCCCGTCGATTGAACTCCTCGTGCAGTTCGGATAATTACCCATTAGAAGAAGATTTCCACTGAGTTAGTGAAACGGGCAGACGTTGAAAAAAAGAGATCGACGACAATTTGCATCTTAATATGTAATATAACCTAACGCAAATACTCTAAAACCGCTTTAAAAAAAGCGTAAATATGAATTATTCAAAATTTATATGTCATCATTATTGACATTATCAGTGTGACTATTTATATTGACAATATAAGATTTCAACGACACAACATTGTGTCAACGAAGGAAACAGCGGGTTCTCCCCACAATGTTGTGGCTGGACGGCTTGTTGTACCGGCATTCTTACATTAGTTTATAAAGTCAGCTACGATGACGTGGCTGCAATTGGCAACGGGGCCGATTAACACAATCCGCAGGTATGCGGGTTCTGTCAGTCGGCCCTTTTTTGTCAATTTACTTACTTGGGGTTTATTAAAAGGAGGATGTCAGCAATGGAAGCAAAAAGTTTTCGCAAGGCGGGGCATGCCCCGAGTCTGTTATCAGCTTTTTTGTACTTTGACGTAAGTTTTATGATTTGGGTACTGTGCGGAGCGCTATCGCTCTATATTACCAAGGACTTCGGATTGTCAGATACCCAAAAAGCAGCCATGGTCGCCATCCCTATCCTCGGCGGTTCGATCTTCCGGATTCCCATGGGGATCCTGGCAGACCGCATCGGGAGCAAAAAAGCGGGCCTGACCGGGATGTTTCTCACCATTATCCCCCTCCTGTGGGGCTGGCTTGGCGGAAGCAGCCTGCTGCAGATTCATATGATCGGATTCCTGCTAGGTTTCGCAGGTGCGAGCTTTGCCGTATCGCTGTCCCTTGCAAGCCGCTGGTACCCTCCGCAATATCAGGGGCTGGCGATGGGTATTGCCGGTGCAGGAAATAGCGGAACCGCGCTGGCCACCTTTTTCGGACCGCAAATCGCCCAGGCTTACGGATGGCACAGTGTGTTCGGATTCGCGCTGATTCCTTTGGGGATCGTAATGATTGTTTTTGCTGTATTGGCTAAAGATGCACCAAATGCCCCTGCGCCCAAACCGCTCAAAGATTACCTCAGCGTCTTCAGACATGCGGATACCTGGTGGTTCTCGATGTTCTACGCCATTACCTTCGGCGGGTTTGTCGGATTCGCCAACTATGCGAGCATTTTCTTCTATGATGTATACGGCGACGGCGCACACCCGGGAGGGCTGACCAAAATCCAGGTAGGATACCTGGTCACCATTACAGTCGTCGCGGGCAGCTTCTTCCGGCCTTTAGGCGGATGGATTGCGGACCGGATTGGCGGCATGCGCCTGCTGCTTGTTTTGTACAGTGTAATCTCGGTATGTGCGTTTGCTATTGCCTCAATGCCGGGTTCATTCCTGGTAATGCTGCTCTATACCAGCGTGATGATGGCCTGCCTCGGAATGGGGAATGGCTCGGTCTTTCAGCTCATCCCTCAGCGCTTCTCCAGTGAGATCGGAGTCATTACCGGCATTGTCGGTGCTGCAGGAGGTCTTGGCGGATATCTGCTGCCGACTTACGTTCTGGGCCCGTTGAAGCAGTCCACAGGCTCACAAGTTACCGGATTTCTCGTGGTTGGTTCCATTGTGCTCCTCACTACGCTTATCTTCTACGCTGTAACAAGATCCTGGAGAAAATCCTGGGCGAAGGCAGAATCCGGGGTTAATTTCTAATCAGCTCGTACAAAAACTTCGGGGCGGTGAACTCACATGACAACTGGCAAAGTTAAAAGCGTCTGTCCTTACTGCGGGGTTGGCTGCGGGATCATACTCGAAGTAACCGATAACCGCGTAGTTAAAATCACCGGGGATAAGGAGCATCCGGCCAATTTCGGCCGGTTGTGCACCAAAGGCAGCACCGCTGCAGCTGCGATTACAGAATCCGGCCGGATCGAGTATGCCTGCATCCGCCCCTCCCGGGGGGCTGAACCTGTAAAAATGGAAATCAGCGCAGCCATCTCCGAGACCGCGAAGCGGCTGCGCAGCATTCTGGAGGAACACGGCCCGGATGCACTCTCCGTCTATGTATCGGGGCAAATGTCGCTGGAGGCCCAGTATCTGATTAACAAGCTGGCCAAAGGCTTCATCCGGACGCCGAATATTGAGTCCAATTCACGTCTGTGTATGGCTGGTGCCGGGAACGGCTACAAGCTCTCCCTAGGAGCGGATGGCCCTCCGGGTTCCTATCAGGATATGGATCAGACCGATTTATTCTTCGTTATCGGCGCCAATATGGCCGATTGTCATCCCATTCTGTTCCTGCGGATGATGGACCGGGTGAAGAACGGCGCGAAGCTGATTGTTGTTGACCCCCGGCGGACGGCAACGGCCGAGAAAGCCGACCTGTTCATGCAGATCCGACCCGGAACGGATCTGGCCCTGCTCAACGGACTGCTGCATCTGCTGGTTAAGAACGGCCATACAGACCCGGCCTTTATCTCCCGGTTCACCTTGGGCTTTGAGAGTATGGAGGAATTCCTGGAAGATTATCCGCCGGATAAAGTCTCCGAAATCACCGGCATCCCGGAAGCGGTTATCCGTAAGGCAGCTGAGTGGATTGGTGAGGCGCCGGAGTGGATGTCCTGCTGGACCATGGGTCTCAACCAGAGCATCCACGGCACCTGGCACACCAATGCTATCTGCAATCTGCATCTGGCTACAGGAACGATCTGCCGTCCGGGGAGCGGTCCCTTCTCCCTCACCGGACAGCCCAATGCCATGGGCGGCCGGGAGATGGGCTACATGGGGCCGGGCTTGCCCGGACAGCGTTCTCTGGTGTCTGAACCTGACCGCAGCTTCATAGAGAAGCTGTGGGAAATTCCCCAAGGCACTCTTCGGACAGATGTCAGCGGCGGTACCATCTCCATGTTCGAAAGTATGATTACAGGCAAGATCAAAGCCTGCTGGATTATCTGCACCAATCCAGTGGCTACCGTTCCGAACCGTAAGAAGGTCATTGCGGCCCTGGAAGCAGCGGAGCTGGTCATTACCCAGGATAGCTTCCTGGATACCGAGACCAACCGGTGTGCGGATATTATGCTGCCCGGAGCCCTATGGGCTGAAGGTGAAGGCGTGATGATTAATTCGGAGCGCAACCTGACCCTGATGCAGCAGGCCGTGAAGCCGCCTGGAGAAGCCATGCCGGACTGGCAGCTCATCGCCCGGGTAGCCGCTGAGATGGGTTATGCTGAGGCTTTTTCCTACTCATCTTCAGCCGAGGTCTACGCGGAAATCCAGCAGGCCTGGAATCCGAAAACAGGATACGACCTGCGAGGGGCAACTTACGAACGGCTGCGGGAAACGCCAGTGCAGTGGCCGAGTGCGCCGGATCAGCCGAACGACCGGAATCCCATCCGGTATCTGAACCGTCAAAGCGGCACAGGACAGCTTGTCCATTCAGATCACAGTTCTCCGGATCTCGTGTTCCCGACAGAAAGCGGAAAGGCTGTATTCTGGGCACGTCCGTATATGCCGCCTGCAGAGCTGCCGGACAGCGACTATCCCTTTGTACTGAATTCCGGCCGCCTGCAGCATCAATGGCATACGCTGACTAAAACAGGCAAAGTCCAGAAGCTCAATAAATTGAATCCGGGCCCCTTTGTGGAAATCCACCCGGAAGATGCTGAATCCCTGGGAATTAAAGACCGGGAGGCGGTGGAGCTCCGCTCGCGGCGCGGGCTGGCCATTCTTCCCGCGGTTCTTTCAGACCGCGTGCGCCCCGGCAACTGCTTTGCCCCTTTTCACTGGAATGATGTCTTTGGGGTACAGCTGGCAGTCAATGACGTTACTAATGATGCCGTCGACCCTATGTCCTTGCAGCCCGAGTTGAAATTCTGTTCGGTGTCTCTGGTCAAGTCCGCGGTTCAGCCTGGCGGGGAACTGCATACGCCGGCCAAAGACCAGAGTCTGGCTTCACAGCCAGCAAGCACTGAGACCGTCCACCCTGAGGAGGCCGTAACGATGAAGCAGATCGACACACTCGCAGGACTGCTAGGGATTGAAGCACCCGCAGCCCTGAATCTGGATAGCCGCGAACAGGCATATCTGTCCGGCTTCCTCACCAGCCTGCGCACCGAGGCTGGCCGGACCACTTCCAATATTCCGGTTCTGCCGTCCAGCGCACCTTTTGAAGCGCCAACCCGCTTCTATGTAGACGGCCTGCTGGCGGGCATGTTCTCCCGCGCCCCGCTTCCCGGGGCGGACGAATACGCAAGAACAGAAATGCTAACAGACTCAGCCCCTTCGAAGCCTGCCCCGCTGACGGAGAGTACCGCTGCTGCGGTCAAGCTTCCGGTAACTATTCTTTGGGCTTCCCAGACGGGAAATGCGGAAGGTGCAGCCATTGACTGCGCCAGGAAGTTACAGCAGGCCGGTTATGATGTACGGCTCGTAAATATGAACCAATACTCCGTGAGCGATCTGACCAAGAACCGGTTTGCCCTGTTCGTCGCCAGTACCTTCGGAGCCGGAGATCCTCCGGACAATGGCGAAAGCTTCTTCCAGTCCCTTCGGGCTGAGAATGCCCCGCACCTTCAGGATCTGCGTTATGCCGTACTCGCTTTCGGAGATTCCAATTACGATCTTTTTTGCGGCTTCGGGCGGAATCTGGACACCCGTCTAACCGAGCTTGGCGCGCAGCGGCTGCTTGACTGTGCCCATTGCGATACAGACTTTCAGGAGCAGGTGGATGCATGGACGCATGATATTTCTGAACTATTGAGCGGATTTACAGATAGCCCGAAGCCCGGTGTACCTGCCGCAGCAAGTGATACGTCGTCCACTCCGGTTGCCGTATCCGCCCAGGTTGTCTCAAGCCCGGAACCGCGCGGATATCACCGGAACCACCCTGTACCGTCCAGGCTGCTGTTCAAGCAGCACCTAAACAAGGCCGGATCTGAAAAAGAAACCCTCCACTATGCCTTCGACCTTTCCGCTGCCGGAATCCAGTTCGAGGCCGGCGATGCTCTGGGCGTGTGGCCTGCCAATTGTCCTGATCTGGCCGGCAAGCTGCTGAATACACTGGGCATTGAGCCCTCTACCCCGGTGCTGGTCAAAGGCCAGGGACAACTGCCGGTGGCCGAAGCGCTGCTCCGTCATTTCGAGATTGCCCGGGTGACACCGGATATGCTCCGGTTCATCCGTGACCGCTCTCAGGATGCCCGGTTAAGCCTGCTGCTAGAGAATGAGAACCCGGCGGAGCTCAAGCAATGGCTGTGGGGCCGTCAGCTGATCGATGTGCTGCAGGAAGTTCCGGTTTCGCTCAGCGCACAGGAGCTTGTGGAGCAGCTTAAGCCTTTGCAGCCCCGTCTCTATTCGATTTCTTCCAGCCCGAAAGCCAGTCCGGACGAGGTTCATATTACCGTTTCCACCGTCCGCTACGAGAACAACGGCAGCCCCCGCAAAGGAGTATGCTCCACCTTTCTTGCAGACCTTGCTACAGAGGATACGGACATCCCCATTTTCATTCAAAAGAATGCCCATTTCCGCCCGCCGGCTAATCCCGATGCCCGGATGATTATGGTCGGTCCGGGTACTGGCATTGCACCGTTCCGTGGCTTCCTGCAGGAGCGCAAAGCATCCGGGGCCAAGGGAAGAAATTGGCTGATCTTCGGTGAACAGCGGGAGGAAAGTGATTTTTATTTCCGCGAAGAGCTTGAGGATCTTCAACAGGAAGGTTTCCTGCACCGGCTGGATACGGCCTTTTCCCGTGATCAGGCTGACAAAGTTTATGTACAGCACCGCATCCTTGAGCATGGAGCCGAGCTCTGGGCCTGGCTTGAGGAAGGCGCGCACTTCTACGTATGCGGAGATGCCCGGCAAATGGCCAAAGAGGTAGATGCCGCGCTGAAAATGGTTATCCGGCAGCACGGCGGCATGACAGCGGATGAAGCGAATCATTATGTAAAAGAAATGTCCTTATCCAAGCGGTATGCGCGGGATGTTTATTAAGCAGAAAGTGTTAGATCATATGGAAAAAAGATGCATAAAATCGTCCGGCAACGATCAACCTACAGGTTAGCGACCTTACGGCGCGTTAATCACAGGAGGCGAAATACAGATGGCAAAGCCGGATAACCGTGCAGACAATGTGGAACATTTACAGCAAAGTATTCAGCACACCATGCAAAACCTGAATGAAGCCGAAGACTATTTAAACGAGTTTTCTTCTGAAATCAGCAGCAAAGAACGTGAACAAATCGAGGCAAAGAACGAACGACGCAAAGAAAGCATCAAAGGCTTCCGCGAGGAAGTTAAGGACGAAGCCGCGCATTCCGAGGAGTAGACAGCTAGTGGCGATGCCCCCCATTTTACCGGGGTGGCATCGCCATTTGTTCCTGAGGAAGACTTTCAGGCGGACGCTAACGTCCCTCCAGCTCCAATATTCCCCTCCGGCACTTTCCTCCATGCAAAACAAAACTTCCCTTTACCGCAACCTCTGCTGAAGTGCAGAGATCAAGGTTTAGCTTGGTAAATAATTAATATGCCGTCATCATATTGGTCAAACTGCCAAGCTTTTCAATCTCAATCGTTACAACATCACCAGCCTGCAGATATACCTGCTTCTCCGGCGGATACCCGAGAACTACACCCTCCGGTGTGCCAGTGAGAATGATGTCTCCCGGCTCCAGTGTCATATGCTGTGAGGCGTAGCTGATGATTTCATCGCAGTGGAAGATCATATCCGACGTGTTGGATGATTGCCGTACCACACCGTTCACACTGCACGATATCCGGAGATTGTTCGGCTCCCGTACTTCACCTGCAGTGACCAGATAGGGCCCCACAGGGGCAAACTTGTCACAGGTTTTGCCGAGCAGCCACTGCTGGGTCTTAAACTGCAGATCGCGGGCAGACAAGTCGTTCGCGCAGCAATAGCCGAAGACGTAATCAAGCGCATCTTCCTTGCTCACGTTGCTTGCTGTACGGCCGATGACAATTGCCAGCTCAGCCTCATAGTCTACTTGCTGTGATACCGCAGGTAAAGGAACATCCTCCAGATGCCCGGCCAATGCATTGTTAAATTTGCTGAACAGAATCGGGGTCTGCGGGATCGCTGATCCCGTCTCTTCCGCATGCTTGCGGTAGTTGAGGCCGACACAGAGGATTTTACCAGGATTAGTCACTGCCGGTCCAAAGATGAGTCCGGATTCATCAAGCAGCAAATGGCTGTTGTCCGGGTTACCGGTAACGAAACCGGCAAGGCTAAGCAGCTTATCGAGAACTGCAGCTCCGCCTGAAACAGCCTGGTGGATATTTAAGCCCGCCAATTCCGCCTGACTGCTCGCTGCCGCAGCACCGGCAACGTTCACAACCCCCGAATCCGTATGTATACCGAGCCGGTAACCGCCGTCTTGCACATAATTGAGCAGCTTCATCGTAATCTCTCCTCTTTGCATAGTGAAATCTTACATAATCGTATTGCTTGATATTCCGATGATACCATGAACAAGAACTTATGCATGCCATAATTAATCTAAGTCCGTCGCGTATCCTACACAGCTACGATCAGGGTGGATAAATCTACCCGCTTTGCCTCATGCATTGACAGTGGCGAAAAAGGGTCGTTAAACTGGTCTTACAGGTCAAAAATGCGGAGGATTGCCGGCTATGAGGAAGCTGCTGCTTTTTATGCACAAAATCCGCTTTAAAATGTTCATCATCATTCTCGCCTGCATGCTGACGGTTGCGCTGTCCATCAGCCTGATCGCCTACCGGTATATTACCGATCTGCTGACCGAAAAACAGATGAGCCAGATGGAATCCTATTCGGACCGGCAGTCGGAACAGCTGGAGCGGATATTGTCGGATATAAAAGCCCCACTCGGCCAGCTGGCCGGAAAGCTGTCGGAAACCGACCAGTCGAGGGAAGGCGTTACCAATGTGCTCCGCATGTACCAATATTCCGTGTACCCTTTTTCCAGAGGCATGTATTTCATTGCTCCGGACTACTCGATCTATGAAACCGCACAAACCACTGTACTGCCGGAGCCACTTATGGATAAGCTGTTTGCTGCTGCCCGGACCTCCTGGACCTCACTGCAGACGGCCGGGCCTTACCAGTCGGAGAATAAAGGGCTTGTGCTGACGATTGCCGTAACCGTTTACAGAGGAATGGACATTCAGGGCATTCTCGCTGCCGACATCGACCTGCTGGCCCTGAACGAGCTGATTGCGGGCATGAATCCCTCTCCTACCACCTCCACCCTGCTGTTCAACCCGGAAATCCAGCCGATCCTCAGCTCAGTGAAAGTACGACAGGACGAATACAGCGGTCTTTTTCCCCAGATCAAAAGCTATCTTCAGCAGGCAGCCGACGGCGTCTTCCCCTTGTATACAGCGGATGAAGAATTTGTGGCTCTGTTCGGCAGCCCTAACTCCCAGAATTGGCGGCTGGTCAGCTTTGTTGACAAGCAGGACATTCTCGCTCCGGTCACTCAGCTGCGGGCTTATGCTATCTATCTGGTGCTCTTTTTTATCCTGCTGTCGCTGATAATCTCCTTCTTCCTTGCCCGTTACATCGACGGACCGATCTCCGGCCTGATTCTGCAGATGCGCCGTATCCAAAAAGGCAATCTGGGGCTGCGGGTTCAGCTGAAGCGTAAGGATGAGTTCCGTACGCTGGCGGACTCCTTTAACGTCATGCTGGATCACATCGGCGAGCTGATCGACGATAAGCTGAGGATTGAAAAGATGAAAAAGCAATACGAATTCCGCGCGCTTCAGGCCCAGATTAACCCGCATTTTCTCTATAATACGCTCAATTCCATCAATGCCCTGGTGGACCTGAAGCGGACGGACGAAATCGCCAAGGTGCTGCATGCGCTCGTCAATCTGCTGAATTATTCGATGGGCAAAGGAGAAGCGCTGACCTCACTGGGCAATGAGCTGCAGGGACTGAAGCATTACGTGTATCTGCAACAGATCCGCTACCAGAACAAGTTTGATGTAACCTTTGAGGTGGACGAGGAAATCCTTGATTGCCAGATTTTGAAGCTGACCCTGCAGCCGATTGTGGAAAATGCCATTTTTCACGGAATTAAGGAAAAACGGCGCGGAGACGGGCAGATCACAGTAGGCGGCAGTTTGTATAAATCCAAAATTGTACAGCTCTACGTTGAAGACAACGGCACCGGTATTGCACCCGGACGTCTTGCCGGACTATTGGAGCCTTCTGATACTGATATTCATGCTGCTGAAGAGCTTCCCCGTTATTCATCAATGGGGCTTAGGAATGTTCATGAGCGGCTGCAGCTGCAGTTCGGAGAGGCTTACGGCCTGAAAATTGAAAGTACCGAAGGGCTGGGGACCAAAATCATCATTTCTTTCACGGCCTTGAGAGGAGGACAGGCAGATGGGCATTAATCAGGTTGTACTGGACAAAATCCGCTGTATCGTTGTGGATGACGAGGCGCTGATCCGCGAGAGATTCCGCTATGCCTTTCCGCTGGAGGAGCATGGGTTTGAGATCGTAGGCGAAGCCGAGGATGGTGAAGAAGCGCTGGAGCTGTGCAGACAGCTCAGTCCTGACATTGTTATTACAGATGTCGTAATGCCCCGGATGAACGGACTGGAGCTGACGGAGGAGCTGAAACGGCTGATGCCGCGGGTTAAAGTGATTATTTTATCGAGCTTTCAGGAATTTGAATTTGCCCGCAAGGCGGTTATGCTCGGGGCTTTAGGTTATTTGCTGAAGGTGACCTCGGGATATCAGGAGCTGATTGAGATTCTCGACCAGGCACGCAATGAAATTGAAGCCGACCGGGAAAAGATGCTGCTGTCCATTGAGGAACGCAAGCATCTGCAGGACAGCCAGCCTCTGCTGCGCAAACAGCTTATCCTCGATATCCGCTCCGGCGCCGTGCAGTCCCTCTCCAAGCTAAACAGTACCTGTGATTTCGTGAACTGGCACCGGCCGGAGGCGGCTTTTGTAATGGGGATGGTCAGCATCGACCGTTATAGTGCGTTGTCCCGGACATTTCATCCCAAGGACCTCTCCCTGTTCAAGTACGTGATGATGCGGATCATTGAGGAGCTGGCCGACAGGAATCTGCTATGCAATGTGTTTGACTGGGACCAGCAAAGCATCGGGCTGTGGATTCAGCTGCCTGAAGCTTGCGTAGATCAGACGGAGCATCTGCTGTTCTATGAAAATATTTTGCATCATGCGAGAAAATATTTGCCGTTCACTGTTTCTGTGCGCATAAGCTCTGAATACCGCATGGATGCAGGTCCGCACGCCTGGCAGGCATCGTTCGGATCAGCCTTCACCGAGTTAGAGGAGTTGACAGCTGACTTGTTCTATCACGGGCACGGCGGGCTGCATGTTTACGGTGCCGGGGTAGCTTCAGGAGAGGAGCTTTCGCAGGGTAAAGAACAAGCTGCTGCAGCCCGTGCCTATAGCCCCGCTATGCCTGAACTTCCTGACCCTGCAGAACGGCTTGCCGGCTGGAGTGATCCGTCACAGCTTCAGCGTCTGGTGCATGACGAATACATACGTCCGGTTACCCGGATGCAGTTCCTGCCTGCTGAGCTGCTGCGCTGGATGGAGGAGCTGGCCATGCGCTGGACTACGGCGGATGCTGATTCCCGCAGCCGTTTTTACTCTGAGCTCAGCGGCATCGAAACCATTTTTGACGCTGAAGAATTTTTGCTGCGCTTGTTCTTGTGGAAGCAGAGCGCAAGCCAGCTGTCCTTCGACCAGCCTGTGCAGCGCAGTGAAATCCAGAAGGCACTGGATTACGTCGCCAGGCATTACCGGGAGCCCGTCAGTGTAGCGGATATCAGCGATTATACAGCCATTAGCCCGAACTACTTCAGCCATTTGTTTAAAGCGCAGACCGGTATCAACTTCTCCGATTACGTAACCCGCTACCGGATCGAGAAATCCAAACAGCTCCTGCGTGAAACGGATAAGCAGGTTGGTGAAATCGCCGAGCAGGTCGGCATACCCGATTACAAATACTTCGCCCGGATCTTCCGCAGGCTGGTCGGCAAGACCCCCAGCCAATACCGGGAGGAGGAAGGCTTCCATAAGGGCAAAGTCTAGTGGCGCATGTAAACAGGAGTACTCCCGCTATGTGTTCGGGAGTACTCCTGTTTGATGTTGCTGGCTGTTTGACCGCGTACGCCAGATTTGGCTGAATCAAGGGCATTTTTGCCCTTCATTTGAGCGCGACAGTCACATTTGGCTGAATCAAGGGCATTTTTGCCCTTCATATGAGCGCGACAGTCACACTTGGCTGAATCAAGGGCATTTTTGCCTTTCATATGAGCGCGACAGTCACACTTGGCTGAATCAAGGGCATTTTTGCCTTTCATTTAGTTGCTGCTCGCCCCTATATTCGACTAGAGCGCATCAGCCGCAACAATCAGTTCGAAAACAGAGCCGGCCGCGAACAGCGTTCCGTCCTTCGGCTTGAAGGTCACAGATGTTACGGCTGCGGTACTCTTCCAGCGTCCGCCGTATAATGACAGTCTGCTGCCGCATGTGCCGGCGATCGACAGAATATGCTTGTGGCGGTCCGTCTCGGCATGCCGGATAACGGAAAGTGTTCCGAAGCCGTACTGCCCGGCCTCTGCACCTGCACCCGTAATGACACCGAGCTCATTATCTGTCAGCAGAGCCGTCTCATTTTCGCCCTGATTTGGAGTTTCTCCATAAGCGGAAGCCCGGCGGATCGCATAACTGGCAGCCGAGCTATCACCATTCAGCTCAACCAGGAGTCTGTCTTCCTTTTCTGCGGAGTTGGTTCTCGCCACAACGACCGCACGCAGGCCGACAGCTCCCGCAGGAACCTGAAGTGTGACCGAGGCTTCACCGGAAGCAGAGACAACGTGCCGGGCTGCCGGAGCCTCTGCTTTATAGGCGCTGATGATGGAACCCGGCAGATAATATTCCCCGCCCATTCCGGGGAAATAATGCAGCCGGGTTAATGCTGCTGTATTTCTTCTGCGGCCGTTCTCCTGACTTACCGGATAAAAGATATCCTCATATGCCGCATGCTGGCTCATCCACGGCTTATGAAAATCCGTGCTGCGGTATTCCGGATACATGACCACCAGATTGCCGAAGGAATCCGCCGGAGCTGCTGCTGCTGTTGACCAGCCAACGCGTTTCTCGTTATAAAATTCGTCAATGACTTTAACATCCGCGATCCCTTCTCCCCCGAAACGATGTAGCGGATAGTTGGCGGCGGTGGTATCGTTGTTAAGCTCCTGATAGACCCGGTCACCTTGACGCGTAGACAGATTATGGCTGGACCGCAGATACATCAGCAGGACCAGATGGTTGGCATCAGTCGGCAGAGTACCAAAGGTGAATTTCCGGGTCTGCGTATCCGGCAGCCGGTCTGCCGCCAGAAGCGTTTCATTGACTGCATACAGGGTGATAATTGAGCCCGCAGCCCACTGGTTAACCCCGCCGGGTACATTTTGCCATGGACGCAGAGTGATAGAGTCAATTGCTTCCGTATTCTCCCAGGCTCCGGCATGACGCTGCAGTCTGGTCTCCAGAGAAGAGCCCATACTCTGCCACAGTTTCAGATTGTCTGTACGGAAGGCAAAAGGAAACAGCAGATACCCGCCCCCGTATCCTGCTGCTGATGGGGGAATATCCACGCCTTGCGCTACATTCGTATTCGTTGTACTGGTTGTGGTAACCGCAGAACCTGTGGCCGCAAACTCTCTGCGGTTATAGTGAGCAGCAGTATCCCCATTCAGAATGACCTCGCAGAATCTGCGCTCGGTGTATGTCTGAGCAGCACTGACTTCGATAATGAGATGACGTGTACCGTCAGGCACCAGTGCTGCCAGAGAACTGAACGTTACATCTGGTAATGGTGTGCCCTCCACCTTGATTTCAGCTACACGCATTAATGGCAAAGAAGATAGAATACTCATGAATAATCGCTCCTTTATATTGGAATAGACATTCTATGAACATAAAGCCTGCTACTTCTGCCAATCTAGCCTTTCAGGCGCAGCAGCATTAAGACCTGCCGCAATTTGCAGGGTAATCCATAAGCGCTCAGCCTTTTCCCCGCCAGCTGCTTCCAACCTATCCGACAGCCCCTCCGGCCACGGTTCATCCGCAATATAGGCGAGCGCAGCACCATCAGATATTACTCCAAGGTTCCGAAGTTTCTCAACCGCAGGCAGCATAAGCAGCTCACCTGTACCTGCTAACTCCGCAAATTCCAGGGGCCAGCGGACATCCAGATAAGCCTCCTCCGGATAATAACCGGGACGGAGCCGTAAAGACAGCCTCTTTCCGCCATGGTTCCATTCCATCCAGCTACATTCTGCCGTTTCACCAAAGGACCCGGAGCTTATCAAAACCGCAGTCAGTGTACCTGGAACGGCCTGCCCTTTAACTCCCGCCCGATCAGCCTGCCCAATAATTCTGCCGGCGGCAACCAGCCCTTTGCCGTTCTTATAAGCAACTTCAATAAGACTCCGCCCTACTGCCTTCTTCTCCTCCAGACAACGCGCCTCATACAGAACGCTTACCCCGGCATTCTGCAAAAGACGGTCTGCCGCCAGCTGCACCAATACAGGCTCCAGCTGCTCTCCGTTCCACGCTCCTTCTTGTCGCAGCAGATCAATCAACTCGTATGCGACTCCGCCAGCAGACTCGTCAAGCCCTTTAAAATAGGTCACTCTAGACCTCGTAACCTCAGTCATCAAAGCACTTCCGTCAGCAATCAGCACCACCTTCCTGCCTTGACGGCCCAACGCTGCCGCACCGATAACCTCTGCGGTTCCAGCACCAATCACCGCTATATCAAACTCACCAAGCAGTGGGACAGCCCCTTCCTTAACCGGCATACCCGTCTCGCTCCAGGGAAGAAGCCGGGCAACCGCATTGCGGACATACCCCCGCGGATCGGCCGCAGCACCAGCCGCACCTCCAATGCCCCACCCTTGCTCCCCGGTCAATTTTGCCAGCAGCGCTGCCGCTCTGAGTTCAAGGCTCCAGCCGAGCGACTCCGGCCGGTCCCCGTGCATCTGGTAATCCATTCCAAGTTCACTGGATGATAGCCACGCCTCAACTGCACCGGCAGCCTCAGCACGTTCCCCGGCGCTCAGCATCGGACAAACCGCCGACAAGTAATCCAGCAAATAGGTGCTGTGAACCGCGCCCGGCTGCTCTTTAAATGCAGCCGCCGCCTGACTCACGCCAGCTGTGCTTTTCAGCATACGCAGCAGAACAAATGAGGCAATCCAGAACGGTACGCATTTGGGATGATTGCTGAGCTTATTCATATCCTTAGCGGTAATGCGTTCCAGCAGGTATGGAATGGCTTCTTCTCTTCCCAGCATAGCCAGTGTGATCGCAGCACAGAACCTTGCCTCCGGTGTGCCTTCATATAGCTTGCTTTCCAGCAAAACGGCGACCTGACGGTCCTGTGCAGCTTCAGCTGAACTGCCCAGCAGCCAGACTGCCTTCCACCGCTCGTCCGTCCCGAAATAATAGGCAAGCTGTTCGGCATGCGAAGCGGCGTTCTCCCTCCTCAGCTCTACACCTGCCAGCCCACCGCGCTTAAAGCGCAGGTTCCGCCCATGAGTCCGCTGCAGCTCCTCAGTCTCCAGCACTCCCCGTTCCACGAGCCGCTTCTGCAGCCCGGAGCGGTCCAGCTCACGCGGTGAAAACCCATAACGGATACTCATTGCAGCGGCAACACCTGCTGCCTCGCCGACCTTGTGCATATCCTTTTGCATCCGCACACCCATTCCAACATCCCGGTCTACAGACAGGGCGCGCCCGGCCACCAGCAGATTTCCGATGCCGGCAGGCAAAAGCGCCCCGTATGGAATATCGCACCACAGACCTTTGACGAACAAGCCCATGACTGCAATCCACAGCTGGCTGAATTCACTTTCATTCCCTGTATCAAAGCCGTGATTATCCAAATGGGAATAGCTGCGGCAGATCACCTCCGGCGAAGGCCGGTCTTCAATATAATCCTCCAGGGTTATTGTAGCGTCTCCCTCAATCAGCCCGCCTTCCCGGACCCCAAGCATAGATGAGACCGCAAAATAATGCGCCCCCTGTGCATACCCTTCCCGGACCCATTCACGGCCGCGGATAAAAGCCCGCGACACATCCCAGGGATCATAAGGATCTACCCATCCGGCATCCAGATTGTCATACCCGATCTCCCCGTCCAGCACTCTGCGCGGAATGAAGGAATAATTGTGATACACACCGTCCAGCCCGCGGCCATATCTCAGCCTGCCGCCTGCCATACGGACGAGATGGGCATTTCCGGTGCTGTCGATGGTAACCTGTGCATGAATTTCCAATTGCCCGTCCGGAGTCAAAACCCGCACACCGGCTACATTCTCCGCCTCTTTAATAACCTCATACACAACTGAATTCAGGTAAACCTCAATTCCCTTTTCCCGGCAGAGGGCGGCAAGCACCACCCGCTTGGCGTCTGGATGAAACCCCTTGGTTTTGCCTCCGAATATTGCAGCTGCCTCCGCGGTCCGGCGGTCAATCTCCTCCTGCAGCCCTCCGGGAGAACCGTAATAGTACCGGTGGATACCGCCTCGGGTAGCAACTCCGCCGAGTGCAGTATCATTTTCGATCAGGATGACCTTCGCGCCTTCCTCAGCGGCCGCAATGGCTGCCATACAGCCTGCTGTTCCGCCTCCAACAACGAGAACCTCCGTCCGGACGGATTTTGACTGGCCCATGCTTACACCTCCTGCCTGATTAGCCTTTGATGGAACCGGCCAGACCTTCGATGAAATAACGCTGCAGGAAGAGGAATACGATGATAATCGGCACCACCGACATAACCGCCCCCGCCGCCAGCCCGGTCCAGTCCACACTGTTCGTACCAAAGAAGTTGTACATCCCCACACCCAGCGTCCGCAGCGACGGCTTGCTTAAAGTGAACGTCAGCGGAACAAAAAACGCATTCCATGCCCCGATAAAGCTGAAAATCGTTACCGTGCCCAGAATCGGCTTGGACAGCGGAAGCATAATGCTGAAGAACATCCGGAAATAACCGGCCCCGTCAATTGTTGCGGACTCCTCCATCTCTTTGGGCAGCGAGGCAAAATAGCCGATAAACAGCAGGATAGAGACGATTTTTGACGGACCAGACTCAGCCAGGATAACCCCCATCAGCGTATTGTTGAAGCCCAGTCCGACGATCAGCTCGAACAGCGGAAGAATCGTGAAGCCTTTGGGCAGGAACATCGAGATGACCAGCATGGTCATGATCAGCTTTTTACCGGGCATGCTGCCTCTTCCCAGCGCATAACCCGCCATTGAGGTAATGATAAGCACGAGCAGGACAACCGAAGCGGTTACGATAACCGAATTGAAGAAGTATTGGTAAAAGTTAGCCAGATCCCACGCCCGTACAAAATTGTCAAGCGTCGGATCCTTGGGGATGACGTTAATGCCGCCCAGGAACATTTCACTTTGCGATTTGAAGGATGAAGAGATGATCCAAATAAACGGATAACTCCAGATTAGGGTGAAGGCAAGCAGCAGGACCTGGGCCGGCAGCTGTCTCAGAAATCGGTTTAGGCGGTACATGGCTTAGGCTCCTTTCGTGCCGGATCTGCGAGCAACTTTTCCGGTCAGCGCCTGAATGATAACAACAACAAGCACGGCCAGACTGAACAGGATGCCTGCTGCAGAAGCGAAGCCGTACCGGGAAGACCCGCTTTCGGGCTCGAACGCATAACGGAAAATATATGTCTGCACCACATCGGTCGCTTTTACCGGCCCGCCTTCAGTCATCGTACGGACCAGGTCAAACGGATCAAGGTTGTTGATAAAAGTGAGCAGTGTTATTACAAGGCCTATCGGCGCCAGCATCGGAACGGTAATCCGGAAAAAGCTCTGCACCTTGCTTGCCCCGTCGATTTTGGCTGCCTCATATAGCTCACCAGGAATCGTCTGCAGCCCGGCGAGCCAGTAGATCATGGGAGTGCCGAAGCTTTTCCAGACAGAAACAGCAAGCAATGTCGGCAGCGCTAGTGAGGTGGATCCGAGGAAATTGATCGGCTCATTGATCAGCCCTATACCCAGCAGCATTTCATTAATTGCGCCGCCCAGCGGGTTCAGCAGAATCGAGAAGATGACACCAATAACCGCTGTTGTTGAGATAACCGGCACAAACAGCAGCAGCCTGTATACATTTCTCCCCGCAAGAAACTGGTTGTTAAGAATGACTGCAACGATCAGCGCCAGCGGCATCTGGATCAGCACATGCGTCAGGGCGAACAGGAACGTGTTCATAAAAGCATTCCAGAAGCCCGGATCGGATGCGACCTCCCTGAAATTGCCGAGTCCGGCAAAGTCCGTAGGCCAGCCGATGCCGTCCCAGTTAAAGAACGAATAATACCAGCTTGCAATCATCGGCCACAAGGTAAAAGCAGCAAAGAACACCAGCATCGGCAGCACGAACAGGTAATGGTAGCGGTGCTTCTTGATCTGTTTGAACAGCTCCGCTCTTTTGGAGAGCGGAGCCTTGCCGGCGTAGGCAGGAATACTCTGCTGCGGTGTGCCGTAACCCATCGTGAATTCACTCCTGTCTGTTTCTGTATGGTTTCTAGGGCTTAAGGGTCAACGATTACTCAATGATGTAATTCTCCATCGGGTTCCAATCCGGATATTTCAGGTCATCTCTGCTAAATTCAATGCCGCCGTCGTTCGCAATCTTGATCTGCTCATCGATAACCTTGTTGGCTTTCGCATCATAATCTTCGGCCAGCGGCACCGGATCCTCGTTGCTAACCACTGCCTTAAGGAATACCTCCTGAATCTTCGGCTTCGGCATGGCATCGCTGATGCTCTTCGAGAACTGGTCATAGTTCTGATTATTCGTATTTACAGCCGGGGCCATCCGGATTGTCTCATCCATTACCTTCACAATCTGCTCCATGTCTGCGGACATCGCAATGCCTTCCATCGCCGCAGGCATCAGCACCAGCTCTTTGGCATACTCGTAATTCGCCCGTTCAAACTCCACTGATCCGAGGAAGTCCAGTACCTTCCATGCGGCTTCCTTCGACTTCGACTGTGAGCTCATCGCATACCGCGGCTCGGCAATCGTCGGCGTATCGCGGTATCCGTTCCGTCCGGCATCGGGTACAGGTGCAGCCGCAATACCCATATCCATACCCTCATTCAGCTTGCGGATTTCCTCCGCCTGCCATGCCGCCCCGATGAACATCGCTACGCGTCCGGCTGCGAACTGCTGGTGCATCTGCGCGGTATCCCAGTTCTCCCAGCCCGGTGCCACGATCTTCTGCGCGTTCAGCTGACGCAGGATTTCCACGACGGGTGTTGCTGACTTCGACGAGAACTGACCGGTTTTCAGGTTGATGATCGTGTTCCCCTCGTACCCGATTACACCGCCTTCAAGTCCTGAGCCGAGGCCTGAAACACTAAGTCCGAACACCGCCGGCGCTTTACCCATCATGGCGAAGCCATATACCTGGCCTTTGCCTTCTTTTGTGATCTTGGTCGCTGCTTCGACGAATTCGCTATGCGTCTTAGGCGGCTCGCTGTAACCGTACTGCTCCAGTATGGTCTTGTTGTAATACAGCGGTCTTACCTTGTCGAAGCGCGGGTCGCGGACCGGAATTCCGATAACCTCCCCGTTCACCCGGGTCTGACTGGTTCTGCTGAAGGCCCCTTCCGGGAAGCGGGCCACAAAAGCATCATCGATATAGCTGTCCAGCGGCTCCACCCATTTATTGTCGTATACCGTTCTCGCCTGCGGCTGGCCGCCTTCAATGAAGAAGATATCGGGGCCTTCGTTAGCGGCAAAGGAAAGCTGCAGCGCATTGTTATACTGCTCCGTCGGATTAGCAATGACCGTCACCTTGACCTCTGGATTCGCTTTCATAAAAATGTCCATTTGTTCCTTATAAAAGGCTTCATCTCCCGGTCTGGCCGAAACGATCGAGAAATTCACCTTCTGCACTTCAGCGGCTGTAGCCGCAGGTGCCGTTGTAGCCGCCGAACCTGACGGCGGTGTTGTTGCATCGCCGCTTCCGGCATTGTTATTGCCGCCGCAGCCGGCCAGTATCCCGGTTAGGACAAAAACCGCAGTCAGAGATCTCATCAGTGAACGTTTTCTTGACACTTGCATGCACTCCCCTTTGTTTAGGATCGATCATCGCTGGAACCTGTTCCTCTAGCTTACAGTGTTATTGTAGCAAGCGCTCACAAATTAACGTATCCCATGCATCTACGATCCGGGTGGAAATATCTATCCGCTTGTGCCGCCACAACAAAAAGCAGCTCCTCCCAAGGGGAGAAGCTGCTTACTAGATAAGCTATCAGTGAATTACTGCTTTCAGTGTAACCACTTCATAGGGTGAAAGCGTGCGGGTTACCGTTCCGTTATTTACCGGCAGCTGCGGGTTCTCCACCGGCTGTTCCATCAGATTTGTCTCGGTGACCCTGACCGGACTGCCCCCCGCACCGTCAGCCGGAGCTTCCCCGCTTGCCTGCTTCTGTCCCTCTGGTCCGCCGGAGAAGGCCAGCCCCATTCGCTCCCTGCCGCCGCCGGATTCATACAGCCGGATTACCGCTCCGCCTGAGTCCTCGGCTATTTTGATTGCATCGACAATACCGTACCGGCTCTGCACCTCCAGTAATGAAACAGTAGAAGGGCGTACGCCCTCATGTGCTGTTGTGGCGAACAATGTCAGCGGCTGATTGAGCTCGAAGCCTTGCCGGACCACACCCCCTTCTCTCCAGCCGCCCTCATGCGGATACAGGGAATACGTGAACTCATGCACCCCGATATCAGCGGTGATGTCCGGCCAGCGCGGGGAGCGCAGCAACGACAGACGCATGACACTGCCCTTGATATCATAGCCGTATTTGCAGTCGTTCAGCAGGCTTACTCCGTAGCCGCCTTCCGACAAATCCGCCCAGCGGTGTCCGCAGACCTCAAATTGGGCCTGCTCCCAGCTCGTGTTGGTATGGGTCGGCCGTTCAATGCTGCCGAACGGGATTTCATAGACCGCCTTGGCGGAGTGGATATCTACCGGAAAAGCTGCTTTTAACAGCTTGTGCTCCTCATGCCAGTCCACCCGGGTTTCAAAATCAACGCGGCGGGATTGATGGTGCAGTATAAGACGCTGTTCGATCAGCGAATCGTTCAGCTGCCAGGAAAATTTCAGGATGTCCCTGGTCTTTCCTTGTAGCAGGACCTCACTGGAGAGCAGAACGGCTTCCGCCGCCGGTTGCTCCGCAAAATGAGGATCAATATCCCAGGCATCCCAGACCGTCGGGCGGTCATGGAACAGCTGCAGATGATTAGCTACAGCGCCAGGCGTAATCAGCTCCCGGCCGGCCGCTTTATCCAGCCAAGAGACAATCCGCCCGGAGTTGTCAAATTGTAAGCTGTAATTCCCTGTTTCCCAGCTTTGCAGATTTGCAGCAGATCTGGCAATCTTCAGTCCGGCGGCAGCTTCTACAGTCCCGCACGTAAGTGTCTCCGCCTCTTCATCCGTCTTATCCCGCAGCCAAACCGTAGTATAGCCCAGCGAAGGCACCTCCCCCGGACAAAAAATCATCTGGTAACTGTCCTTTGATTGCAGCAGATCGAATGGCAGCGGGTTTCCGCCGGCGTCATACGGGTCTTTGTTCAGCAGCTCGGCTCCTCCGGTCAGTATGGCAGCATCGCTGCGGTTCCAGGAAAGGCTGTTAAACAGAATCAGCGGAGTTCCTGTTCCCCGGGTATCTGCAGCTGCAGCCAGTGCCTCAAGCCCACTGCTAAGCGCTTCTTTCCCGCAGCTGAATATTTTCTCATAATGCTCAGCCGATTTAACATACACCTCGGGGATCGAAGTGCCGGGAATAATATCATGGAACTGGTTCAGCAGCATGAGCTCCCAGCCTTCCTGGAGTCCGCCCTGCTGCAGCTCCGCACATTCCTCAAGTGTCGCCGCACCGGACAGATAGGACAAGGAGTTCCAGATTTCGGCTTCACGGTACAGTGCCTCAGCCTTGCGGTTCCAGCGCTTGTTGCTACCGTGTGTCGTGTAGGTTCCCCTGTGCAGCTCCAGGTACATGTCGCCCGACCAGACCGGAAGCTTCGGAGCAGCATCGCGGACGCCGTCAAAGAAATCATGGGCCGTGCTGAACCGGCTCACCGGAAGACCGGGCAATGCCGCAGAACGGCCAATGACCTCCAGCATCTCCCGGGTCACGCCGCCCCCGCCGTCCCCGTATCCGTAGAGCAGCATCTGCTCCGGATGGGCTTTTTTCTGTTTATAGCTGTCCCAGTGCTCACCCACATCTCCCGGGAGTGTGTTCTCGTTAAGGCCATGATTCAGGAAGGACAGAATTTGGGTTCCGTCAATGCCCTCCCAGTAGAACAAATCGTACGGAAAAGCGTTCGTGTCGTTCCAGTTCATTTTGGTGGTCATGAAATAGTCCACCCCGGATTTCTTCAGCAGCTGGGGAAGGGAAGCGCAATAACCGAACGTGTCAGGCAGCCACTCCACCCGGGAGGTTTTGCCGAATTCCCGCTCATAGAAGGCCCGGCCGTACAGCAGCTGCCGGACCAGCGATTCCCCGGAAGGGATGTTCAAATCCGGCTCCACCCACATTCCGCCGACAAGCTCCCAGCGTCCGTCTGCTACACGCTTTTTGATACGCTCATACAAGTCAGGAAAATGCATTTTTACATAAGCGTACAGCTGCGGCTGGCTTTGCGAATACAGGTAATCATCATAATGCTCCATAAGCGTGATAACGGTTGAGAAGGTACGGCTGGTTTTACGGACGGTCTCCTTCAGCGGCCACAGCCAGGCGAGATCGATATGAGACTGGCCGACCATATGCATCGTTCCGGCGTCCCCCGGATTCCGGCTGCCCGCGGCGGCCTGAAGTTTGTTCAGCAGCTGCTCCTCTGCCTGCCGGAAGATTTTCTCGTCCGCCTCCGCAGAGTCCCCGATAAACAGAATGGCATCCTCAAGCGCTTGCTCAAGCTGAAGACGTTCAACCGTTCGCTCCGCCAGCCGGTTCAGGGTATCCAGACATACGGTCACTGTGAAATACAGGCTTTCTGCAGCCGGGTTTACAGTCACCAGGCGGGCTTCCTGAAAATGCACCGGCGGGGCATCATTATCCTTCTGGCCGTTTAAAGGATCGTCAGGAATCAGAGGCACATGGTACAGCTCTACGCACAGCTTCAGCTCACCGCTTGCCGTAAGCTCCTTGGACAGAGGGACAAAGCTTCTGTTCTTGTCGAGTCCGTGATAAGGCGATCCGTTAATGGACAGCAGTCCCTCTCCCCCTGCCTTGAATATAATACCGGCTTTTTCGTCCGCCCAATCCTCCGGTATTTGGACTGCCGCTTCCAGAAACAGCGTCTCTCTAACCTGGCTCTGCAGCCGGCCGGGAGCGGCGGTCTCCTTTTCAGCATCATACCGGTACTCTCCTTCATCCGCATAAAACGCCCTTTGCAGGGACCATTCTCCAATGTCACGGCTTTCCTTAATCCAGCGCAGCTGCAGCTCTTTCTGCAGCCGGTTCACTCTTCTGATCAGCGGCATGTTCATTCCTCCCGGGTAATGAGTTCGCAGAGCTATTCAAAGAATTTGATAAGCAGGGTATGAATTTCATAAGGCTTGAATTCAAGCTCAATTTCGCCGCCGCTGGTAACCCCTCCCTGAGGGCGTTCCATGAGATCGCACAGCTGCCAGGAATGGACGGCATATCCGCTGCCAAGCTTGACTTTCCGGCGGCCGCCGAAGAATTCATGCAGCCGGATCACACAGCTGTCACCCTGCTCAGACCATTTGACGGCATCGATGGCGACTCCTGCAGCGTCCGTACGGAACAGCGATTTGCCTGTTGCTCCGTTGAATCTTCCCTGTTCAGCCCGCAAAGGATTATTAAGCATCCACGCTTCCTCTGCAGTACGGCCCTCTGCCCAGTCCCCCTCATGCGGAAGCAGACTGTACGTGAACCGGTGTTCACCCTGGTCGGCCTGCCAGTCCGGTGCGGTTGCTGACTTGATCAGCGACAGGCGCATCACATGATCCTTGATGTCATACCCGTACTTGCAGTCATTAAGCAGGCTTACTCCATAACCCCGCTCCGACAGATCCGCCCATTGATGCCCCACACTCTCAAAACGCGCATAGTCCCAGCTTGTATTCCAGTGGGTCGGGCGCTTCACATTACCATACTGGATATCATAAGTGGCCTCTGTCGAACGGACGTTTACCGGAAAAGCAACCTTAAGCAGCTGATGCTGCTCATGCCAGTCAACCAACGTCTCAAAGTCGATCCTGCGGCTTCCGGCATACACCTTCACCTTCTGGATAACCGTGGAGTCCATGTACTTCCAGGAAAACTGTAACACTGCTGCCAGCGGGCCTGACTCAACCAGTTTGATGGAGACAAGTCCGGTGATTTCCCGTTTTTTCTCCTGATAGTACAGATCAATGTCCCAGGCATCGTACTGCTTCGGCTTATCCTCGAACACCTGCAGCACATTTCCGCATTCACCCGGAGCGAGCACCTCACGGTCAGCATCACGGTCATACAGACGGCATAGCTGGCCTGAGGCGTTCCATTCCATAATATAATGGGGCGTAGCCAGAATGGAGTTTTCCCATACAAAAGAGTCCGTTTGAGCTTCTGGTTCAACATGGTCAGTAAAATGTGCACTAATGACTGCTGTTGCCAGCATCGGAATCTCCGGCGTTTCAATCAGCCATTCGTTGCCCAGCTGCTGAGCGTTCAGCAGTGAACCGTTTTCATCCCGCCATTGTCTGTGCTCCGAATCTTCGGCAGTCACGGTAAGCAGTCCTGTATGATCAAAGGAAGCCCCGTTAAATACCGTATACACTTTTTTGTCTGTATCCTGATCGGAGAAACCTGTTAAGGCCTCTGCAGCTGCCCGGGCCGCCTGATTACCAATTTCCTCTGCTTCCGCATACTCGGCGCGCGAATCCTCGTAGACCTCACGGATGGAGGAGCCCGGGATAATATCATGGAACTGGTTGCGCAGGATGATTTTCCAGCCCTCATCTAATTCCTGCTTTGGATACCTCACAAAGCTGCCCGACTCGGCAGCCAGCAGCACCTGAAGCCATTCCGCTTCACGGTACAGCAGCTCCAGGCGGCGGTTCATTTTTTTATTGTAAGCCTGGCTGGTATATGTTCCTCTATGGTACTCAAGGTATAGTTCACCATCCCACGTATGGACATACTGGTCCGTGCTGCGGAGGGTCTCGTTCAGACGCTCAAAATAATCATCCGCCCGGCCCGGCTTCACATTAGGCACCCCCGGTATGGCATCGAGCCGGCGCCGCATCTCCAGATGCTCCCGGTTAACCCCGCCGCCGCCGTCCCCGTATCCGTAGGCCAGCAGCAGCTCGCGGTTCAGGTTTTTGTCCCGGTAGGAGTCCCAAATGCCCTGAACAGCAAACGGTTCCATTAAGCCGTTGTAGGTATAATACCAGGCGCTGGATTCCGGGCCTTCCGGTGTTGTAATAAAGTGGGCGAGCACCTCGCTGCCGTCCATCCCCCGCCAGTGGAACGTATCATGCGGCATGCGGTTATACTGGCTCCAGCTGATCTTAGTTGTCATAAACGTATCTATACCGGATTTGCGCAAAATCTGCGGCAGCGCCCAGCTGTAGCCAAACACATCCGGCAGCCATAGATACTTACATTCCACACCGAACTCTTCCCGGAAAAATGTGGTCCCGTACAAAATCTGACGCACCAGCGATTCGCCGCTCGTCAGGTTACAGTCTGCCTCCAGCCACATCGCTCCGCCGGCTTCCCAGCGGCCTTCACTGACCCGTCTGGAAATTTCCGCATACAGCTCAGGGTAATCCTGCTTGATGTAATCGTACAGCTGAGGCTGTGTCTGCAGAAAAATATATTCCGGATATTGCTTCATTAATCTCAGCACAGTGGAAAAAGAGCGCGCCGCCTTCTCCCGGGTATGCGTCAGCCGCCACAGCCAGGCAACGTCAATATGGGTATGCCCTATAGCCGTTACCGTTACCGGATGCTTCTGTTCCATCTCCTTAAGCCGCGCTGCCAGCTGCTCATCCGCTTCCCTGACTGAAGCATAAAAAGCTTCGCTGCCCGGCCTTGACCAGTCCAGCAGGCGGAAGGCCCGGTCCAGCAAGGTCTGCAGCTCCTGCTTCAGCGGATCACTGCCGCCCAGCGACCGGTATACGGCCAGCATCGCCCGGCCGGTGTAATACAGATTGTCGGCTGCCTCATCAAGCCATGCGAGCTCCGCCCGTTTGATCCGGTGCTCCTGCGGCACCGGCAGCCCGCCGCCTTCAAGGCCCGACCATAGCCGGAAGGTGAAGCTGACTGCCGTACCGGCCGTCTCCGGCTCCAGAAAAACCTCCTGGTGATTGGAGTCCACCCCCTGGTACGGCTTCCCGTTCAGAAACAGCAGAGACTCGAAGCCGCTGTTATTTCCGCCGCCCGTACGGCCGAAATCGAACAAGCCGACGATACGTTTGTTCTGCCAATGTGCCGGTACCTCTACCATCCTGTGCAGCCAGAGATACATGTCCCTTCCCGTCCAGTAATCACCAACCTGGTACGAATCGCCCTTCTTCAATTCCGGCGGGTATACGCCATTTGCTCCCTCAACGTCTTCAAGTCCAAGCCATTCTGTTAAGACAATAGCCTCCCGGTACCGGTAGCGCTCCAATTCGGCGATTCGTGCATCAAGCTTCTCATCTGTCCAAAACAACGCTTTCATCCTCCTTTATATAACACGTGTTATATGCTAAAAAGAAAAGGCAATCCACTATGGGCTATGCCATTTCCAGTGCGGTCCGGCTGATGGCCGGGTCCGCTTTTTGGATAACGATTTTCGTAAGCCTAATAAACCTATCAAGCCTGATCAGCACTGTTTCTCTTGCTCAGTAAAGCAAACTTTATGCACTCTCTCCAGGTCTCAACACTGCCGGCAGCCACAGTTTGCCTGGCTCACCAGCGGACCCTTGTTCCAGCTGCTTCAGGATGCAGCGAACTGCCTCTTCTCCCATACGTACATACGGAATTTCAACGCAGCTAAGCCGGGGAACACTCAGGCGGTCACCCTGGATAGTATTATCCGCAGCCATAACCTTCAGCGTATCACCTATGATTAGATTGAGCTGACGTGCAGCACGGTAGAGGTCGGGAATTGTACTTGACCAGTTTACCAGCACCGGCGGCAATGTGTTGCCGGACTGCGCCTGAAGCCCGGTCAGCCAGCTGATCCAGCCTTGGGCGCCCTCTAATTCATCCATCCGCCGGATCTGCGGATGATAGCCATGGCTGCTGCACCAATCTTTATAGGCATTGCGGCGGTTTTTCTCGGACCAGTTGATCCGTCTTCCGTCTGTCCCGTGATGTACCTCCGCATAGACCGGCCCCGACTGACACGCTGCTTCCTCCCTGCAGAGATAATCCAGTGCTGTAAGAACACTGCCTCTATAGTCTGCCAGCACAGAGTAGACTCCTTCTGTCTCTGCGTATCCTTCGACGGAAACGTAGGGAACACCGGCGTCATGCACTTTAGATGCCCAGTCTGCACTGCGGTAGCTGGTATTGTCCAACGTTACAATCCCGTCTATCTTGCGCTGGTGATACAGGTCCAGCAGCGCACTCCTGGCTTCACCCGGCCTTCGTTCCCCCGGTGAGCAGAGCAGAATGTGGTATCCGCGTGCTTCGCATTCCCGCTGCATCCCTTCAAGCAGCCGCATAAACAGCGGATGTCCGGTGTCTCCGAATGCAGCCAGCGTCATGCTGCGGCCGGTCTTCATGCTGCGTGCCTGGGCATCCACATGATAGTTCAGCTCTGCAATCGCGTTCAGCACCGCCTCCCGGGTCTGGGCGCTTACCCCGATCCCCGGTGTATCATTCAGCACAGCGGACACAAGGCTGCGGGATACGCCCGCCAGCTTGGCTACATCGTGGCTGGTCACTCTTTTTTTGCTCATATCAGCACCTCGGCAAAAGTATAACACGTGTTATTAGATGTGCATAGACCCCATTTCTGCGTTGCGGGAGCCCACTTAGCGGTAGGTGAGCCTATGGGCTGGTAGCCGGGCTGGAATCAAAGGGATAAATCCCTTTGATTCAGCCTTTCCACCCCAAACTGGGCCTTTTTAATGGGAAAAATCCCCTTATTCAAGCTCGGTCACCCCATACTGAGCCACTTTAATGGGAAAAATCCCACTATTCCAGCCCTTTCACCCCAAACTAGGCCTCATTAATGGGAAATATCCCCTTATTCAAGCTCGGTCACCCCATACTGAGCCACTTTAATGGGAAATATCCCACTATTCCAGCACTTTCACCCCAAACTGAGCCTCTTTAATGGGATAAATCCCACTATTTCAACCTTTTCACCCCAAGCTGGACCTCATTAATGGGAAAAATCCCTTTATATCAGCATTTTCACCCCAGGCAAGCCAATATAAAGGGATATTTCCCTCTATGTCTCCAAGCAGGCATACCGGCTCAACATTATTGAGCGCTTCCAGCGCCTCCATCACTTACCCTGCCCACAAATATATTTACTCCTCTGACTTTCCATCCAACGCAGCTGTCTCTCTCTCCAACGCGGCTGTCTTTCCGTCCGCCGCAACTGTCCGCCGCTCCATTACGAGATGTTCCGATAAAGCCAGCGGCTCCGCAAACTGTATTCCATCAAAGATCCGGCCGCTTTGAAGCTGCCGCGCGGCTCTGTCAGCAGACACATCCGCTGCCCATTGTCCTGCCAGCTGCCCGTTCCCGTCCAGCAGCTCGGCCATCAGCTTCTCCCCGGCAATCTTAATCCGCAGCTCAGTGCCGTCAGCCACCGGTATTTGCACTGGCTCAAACGGCACGATATCGACGACGGCGGCCAGCTCTACTCCTGCAAAACGATAAACGTACAGCTGCTCACTGCCAGCGGCAGCAAAATCCGCCTCTATGGCACCTTCCCCCGCCTTCACCCGAACCTGCACATCGGTCAGCTCCTGCGGCATCCGCGGGGCAAGCGTAACCTTCCCAAGAATCAGATCCGGGCGGATTCCCAGGAAATATTGATACCATACCCGCAGCTGCTCCGAGTTTGACCAGGCCTGCAGGTAAGCGCCGGTCAGCTTCGCGCGGCTTGCTCCCTCCTGCGGATAAGCATCCTGATTTTCGCTGAGTCCGCCAACTACACCAAGCTCCAGAGCCTGCCGGTTCATATTGCTGAACAGCTCATAGGCCGTCTCCTCCTGACCGGCTTCGATCATCCGCTGCATGGCAATGCCGTTCAGCCAGGTCCATAAGGTACCGTTATGATAGGCTTCGTCCTTATGATACTGCTCCGTCAGATGGAACGGATGAAAGAACGGGTGACGCCGGTCCAGTGAGGCCGTGCCCCAAGGATAAACCAGCTCCTCCCATGCCGTGCGGACAGCCGTATCCTTGAATTCCCGGTCATCGAACAGGTCAAAGGCAAACAGCTGATTCGGGCGCAGCGAGAATTCCGGCACGCCATCCTTATCCAGACGGTCAGCCAGATACGGATACGCCGGATCACGGAAATCGGCAGCAAAATTCTTTTGCAGCCTGTCAGCCACACGTCCCCACTGCTCCGCTTTCTCCTGATCCTGCATATAATCGGCAAAATAAACCCCTGCCCGCAGCTGGCCGTACCACAACGCCTGAATATCATTGGCCCGGGTATCACGCGGAGAGTATGATTTCAGCTCAGCATCCCGCGCATCCATCCATGTCTCATTGTCATCATGGGTAAGATAGCCCTTATCGTCCACCCAATGCCGGAGCGAGCCCTCGATACTGCTGCACACGGCCGGATACAGCTGTTCAATAAGCGCAGTGTCTCCGGAATATTTTACATAATCCTGCAATTGGATGATAAACCGCGGTGTGCCGTCTGTAGTGTGGTAATCGATGTTTTCAGGAGCCAGAATGTTCGGGACCCGCCCATAATATTTGGAAGCCGCATCCCTGTTCTGATATTCCGCAAAAGACAGAAGAATCTGCCTCGCCGTTTCGAACTGGCCGCTGACCAGCACTGCACCTGGCATTGCTATAAACTGGTCACGCCCCCAATACTCGTTGAACCACGGAAGTCCGGCATAAATCCCCTCGCCCTGCTGTCTGGTCACCAGCTGATCCATCGTCAGACTGATCCAGTTCAGTGCTAGAGTCAGCTCCTCATTGCTGCTGCGCAGGTAAACATTATTCTGCAAAAATGCCGCCAAACGCCGGACACGCTCTCCTTTTAATGCGTCAGCCTGCCGCTCTGTATCCTCTATCAGCTTGACTGCTTCTTCAGCCGTCCGGGCACAAGCGATGAAAAAGCCTCCCGCCGCAGCCGTTGTCAGAAAGACACCGCCCTTTTCACTAACCGGCTGATCTTTTCCGGGACGCAGGGCAACGATCCAATCCCCCTCCATCGCTTTGAACAATGCCGTTTTCCCGTCAAGCTTCAGATATTCCAGCGCTTCTCCCTTTAAGGAGATGCCTATCTCAGTTCTTGCCCCTGTAACAATGACCTCCAGTACATTCCGGTAATCGAACAGCCACAGCTCCTCTGTCAATCTGCCATGGGCGCGGACCATTGAATAGGGACTAACTGTAACTTCAGCCCGTTCATTATCGAGCAGCCGCCCGTCTGCATATAAAGTGTATCCGCCGAAAATCCGGTTTTTTGCCACATTCATCCCCTCAAAATAAGCATGCTCGGGATGATCATTCAGATGGGATTGCGTGTAATAATAGGCAGCTTCTTTATTGGTAAAAGAGACGGCACGGTTGTCCTCACGGCTGACCCTTATCTTCATTTGCTCCAAAAGCTCTGGTACAATATCGACTGTCATAGCATCTGCCTCCAACTGATATTCAACTTGCCTACTCCCCGTCTGCCAGCAGCAGGAAGGAATATGGCTCCATACGGATTTCCGAAGCGGTTGCCAGCTCCAGGCCGTTATACAAATCTGTTAACCTGCGGTTTTGCAGCTCATATGGCAGCTTAACAACAGCAGCATCGGCCGAGTTGTGAAGCAGCACGTACAGGGTAGCGCCGCCGGCGGATTTTTTATAAACCACTGTTTCTTCGCTTTCCCCGGCAGACAGCCATTCCAAATCAATCTCTTTGAAAAGCGGGTTCTGCCGCCGTAGTCCGATCAGTCTGCGTACGGTATCATACAGATCCTGATTTTGCTCCTCCGGGTTCCAGGGCATACACTGCCGGTTATGATGCTCGTCACCGCTAAGCCCGACTTCCCCGCCATAGTAAATACTCGGAGAACCGCCGTACGTCAGCTGAAAAACATAAGTCAGCTTGACCAGCTCCGTGTTGTCTCCGCAAAAATGCAGAATCCGCGCCGTGTCATGGCTGTCCAGCGGATTGAACATATTGCGGGCTACATGCTTGGGATAGCTGACGAGCAGCTGGTTGATGGCATACTGGAAATCCTCGGCAGTATACTGTTCTTCCGCCGGGACATTTGTCCCGAAGAAACGGGTAACCGGCCAGGTGAATTCATAATTCATCACCGCATCGAACTGGTCGCCCTGCAGCCACGGATTGGAATACAGCCAGTTTTCCCCGAGGATATAGATATCACTGCGGATAGCCTTGATTCTTTTGCGGAATTCCCGCCAGAAATCATGGGATACCTCATTAGCCACATCGAGCCTCCAGCCGTCAATGTGATAACGCTCCGTCCAGTAGACGGCTGCACTGATCAGATACTCACGCGCAGCCGGATTTCCGGTATTCCATTTCGGCATCATCTCTGTATAGGCAAAGGTGCGGTAATTCAGGTGCTCTCCGAAATAATAGCCTTCCCTGGCGGCCAGCTCCGTGTCCGGAACAATCTCCTTATCTCCATCCAGTATATAAAAATAGTCATAAAATGGCGAACGTCGGCCATGCTTCAGTACATCCTGCCAGAACGGATGCTCATACCCGCAGTGATTGAATACCGCATCCAGCATCACGCGAATGCCCCGCTTGTGCGCTTCCTCCACCATTCTACCGAACGTTTCATTGTCGCCGAAGCTCGGATCAATCTTGAAATAGTCTCTTGTATCATACTTGTGGGAGCTCGGTGAATCAAACAGGGGGGTAAAATAGATTCCCGTGCAGCCGAGATCGCGGATATAGTCAAGCTTTTCGCTGATTCCCTGCAGATTACCGCCAAACTTTTTACCGTTGCCGTCAAGCTGGTCACTGCCCCATTCCAGAATTTCTTCAGAAGGAGCAGCAGCGGCACTTCGGTTGAACCGGTCGGGAAAAATCTGATACCACACAGTATCGGGAACCCATTCCGGCGCTGCATACAGGTCCTCCTCCAAAATGTACGGATAATTATAATAGTTCGTATAATCCTTAGGCGGAGTCCAGTCCCGCTCAAGCGTCGTAAAACGCTGGCAGCCTGCGAAGCAGCACTCCTTGCCGTCATCCAGCACAAAAGCATATTTAATTCTTCTCCAGTTAAACCCGGTAAGCTCGGCAAACCAGCAGTCATGATAACGGGTAACATATTCCTTTTTCATCTCAACCCGCTGCATCATATCAACGGCAAATGCATAGACATGCGAATCTTTGGATACCGGCTTCCAGTTGAACGGGTCCATCGCCAGTACAGTGACTGACTTCAAGTCGTCTTTTTTGGTCTTGATGCGGATATGCAGTGTTTCAGTATCGTAGGCGTACGAGAAAGGCCCCTTGGGCTCATGATAAAAGGATGCTAAATCCATGCGGTACACTCCTTTAAAAGGGATTATAACTTAACTTATACGTTTAAGTTATGTAAGTATATCGCTCACTCAAAGAGTCTGTCAATCAGCTTTCTGTTCGAGGGAAAATACAATTATCCGAAGGAAGTTCTGGAAGCAGCCATAGTATTTAAGGCGTTCTCAAAATAGCTATATACTTCATCTGCAATCCCCAAAAACTCTTCAACAAGTACATTACTATCCAAGTAACAAGCATACAGATAATCAACTAAAGCGGAGTCAATCTCACAATAGTTTAATATGTCATTCTTCATCTTATAAATATCATCTTGCCATACACCCGTATCCTCTAAAATCAAAGAGTATAATGCACGAATTAATCTCTTAGAGTAACCTTTAATATATCTAGTTTTCAATGTGTTATCACTAGCATTAGAAAGTAAATTATGTATACGATCTACTTCCTCCTTGGTCTCGGTATTCAAGTCTAAAATGAACGCTGGAGAAATAATTATCGGTGGTACTTCTTCACCAACGTCAAGACCATATATGCAAACACAAATGATCTTTACTCAAAAACCCCACTCATTCGGTTTACTTAATACATCGTCAATCGAGCAAATTATCGTATCAATTTTAGTTACTACTGGATATTCTTCCAAAAGCCTGTCTTTAATAGTTGACAATCTTTCGTATTCAATATCTTTCGGATTTACACATACAATAGTAAAGTCTGCATCTGACTTAAAAGGTTTAGCAGTTCCTTTTGGAATCGAGCCGCACATATAAATGCTATGAATCTTACCTTTAAATTCGGCAAGTATAGTATTTGTATACTTATCAACTAAATCCTTATATTCACTTTGTATTGAAATTCTGTTTATAACTTTTTCTAATATCATATAGACTCCTCCTAAACTAAGAGCATCTTTCGGCTAACGTCTTTTTTGCGAACTTCGTACATTCGTCATGACTTAAGTTATTCGCGAAATCATTCAACTATCCTGCCCTTAGATGAACAAAAGCAACCGATCGACGTGATCAGCTGCTTTGGTGATTTCATTGGGTTAACGTTTTGTAAGAGATTATTATTTACTATTCATTCATTTTCAGATAAAACTCCAGTCGGCAACCAAACGCCGCTGTTTTTTCAACCCGTCTTGTCCTCTCTTCATATCAGTCTATGAACTGGGTGGAAGGGTCCTATAAAGTAAGGACGACTAACTCAGGTAACGATCTCGGATGACCCCCATGTGATGAAGTTCGTGTCCTGCGATGCCGTAAGCGAGGGCGCGCGCAGTAATTCTTACGTTGTTGGCTGTGCCCTTGCGAGACCAAGCTTCCGTCGGCAACCCTCGCAGCAGTGTGATCGTCGATTGCCGTACCGCCCGGTAGTCTTCGGCCAATTGCGCAGTTGTCCAGCTCCCGAAAGGAGGAATGAACAATTCCTGGTCGAAACTGGACAGAGGTGTCTGATCCCCTCTTGCAAATCGGAGCAGGCGGTATGTCATGACGCGTTCACTGTCTGTGATGTGGCCCACGACTTCTTTCAGCGTCCATTTTCCTTCCTCATACCGATACGCGCTCTGGCTTTCGGTCAACGATGCCAGCAGCTCGGTCATTTGCTTTTCTTGGGCGAGCAATATGTCGATGATGCTGCCTTCCGGTACCAACCGGATATACTCGCTGACGTCCCCGGCGTATTCTTCTTCAGACGGTCTTTGGTTCATGCGTAATCACCTTTCCATGAAGATATAGATAATTAAAATGCTCGTTCCAATGTTCTACCGCGATTTTTTTACGAAATTCGTAACTTTGGCATGTCTTATGAATTCGCGACAGAAAAGGACTTTCCTTCCAACTATAGAGAGTAAGCAACTAATTTGTTGATTGGCCGCCACGCTATCCTGCCCGTTAGTTGAACGTAAAATTTAAATATGGCTCATCATTAATCAGTGATAGCTCCATCTCCTTCAGGTATTCTAGCTGTTGTTCCGTTAATTGGCTCTTATCAGCATAGATGGAGTGATACGTAAAAGAATATAGGTGTCTGAGTTGAATAAAGTAATCAATATCCTGAGTGAAGTTCGTATCTGGGTTCCCCCGAACATATCCCTCCATAAATTCTTCATATAACGTCTTATGAAATCGTTTCTTTCGTTCTTTATTATTGCTTGTGTAGTGTGGTAAATTACAATCGCTAAATCATAAGCGTACCAATGATAATCGCTGTCTCCGAGATAACTCCCCTCGAAAGAAGGAAATCCAACCATTCCGATTCAGCTAATGATTTCAGTTCACGAACAACACAATCTTACAAAATCTTAACAGTTATTGTATCCGCCTATTAGTTTGTAGTCCGATTGGTCTAAATCCAATAGAGATAATACTTCCTCTATTAGATCTTGTCCCATCTCCCCCCAGTAATATCCAATGTAACGATCCAGTCATCCTAAATATTATTCAACTTTTGTTACTTCAATGGAACAGGGAGCAACGCTGCGGTAGCCTGCTCCCTGTTCTGGTTGAACTATAGTTTCCCCTTAGCGTAATGATGTTAGATTCGATCCGAGGGCCGAATGGTTCGAAGCGTAAATGTGGTGTTATATTAAGTCCCCCGACTTCTTGAGTTGCTCTCAAAATTGATTCTAGTTCTTAGTTAATTTATTAAATAAAGTCTTAGAAAGTCTCAGTTGTTCCTCCAAGACAAATAAATCTCCCCCTACTTCTTCACGATCCTTCAAATCCAAAACAAGTGTTTCAGATAACTTATATACACTTGTAAATACTTCATTGAACCTGCAATAAATATTCTTGGATATTAGTTTTCCTTCCTTTGAAAATATTGAATGAATTATGTTTTTGTGATTCTTAACATTCCTTTGAATTAATTTTATTGATAAAACTTCATTGTCAACTAATTCAAATGTTATGAAGTTATTTGTATCAGGATAAAAATATACATGACGTTCCGATATTGTATTACTTTTTGAAATTAGTAACCTCAATTCTTTCAACATAAATCTCAAAGTTGTAATTGGAAGACCATTGTAATTCCTAGTCGGAAAAGTGAGGTCTGCTGTTTCAATGAAAAATTCAGTCATAAAAGTACTGTGTTCATTAGACAAAAATATGTGACTCTGATCTATTTTGAATTCAAGTGCAGTTAGTTTCACTAAATCACTACTTTCAAATCGTTTATTAGACTCTTGAGGGATTTCAATAATAACATATTTACGAATTTAACTAATAATCCTTACTTAGATTATTCGCGAAGTTATTAAACTAACCTGCCCGTTATCTTAATGCAGCATTGGAAGTCTAAACCTTTATTTTCCTAGTCTAACACTTTATTTTTCAATCCAGAACTTTATTTTCTTTTGACGTTTCTCCGTATCAGTGTCAGTGTCAGACCCGCTACCTTGCCAATCCAATTACACCACAATATAATTAATTAGATGAGTACCAAACCACTGAATTGACGGAGGCGCTATGAAACTGCATATTCATGAACAGCTCGACCCGGTTTTTGAAACGATGGGATTATTATATGTAAGCTATCAGCCGTCTTACCGGAAAATAATGGTCGAAGACCTTGAACAATTTGGCCTGGATGGGGAAGCTTTTTACAACAAGCACCTAAAAATCATGGAAAAATACATCGGCAGCTTCGCCAGACACAGGAAAACGGATGATACCGCCGTATTCTTTTTTAATGATGATACAACAGACTTCTTCTTGCTTCTGCAGGTATTGCTTAGTGAAAATCCGGATTGGCTTACTTCACTGGAAGGCATAGCTGAGACGGCCGTTCAGGATAAAATCCTGAAGACAATTAACGAAATGCAAGCGATGCAAAGTCATTCTCCCCGTGAACTTGAGCTGTCGTCCATTCAGTCTTTGGAGGAAATGATCCGCTTTCTTAATGGCAGTCCGCTGAAGGAAGCTACAAAGTGGAAGCTGATGACGCTACTGCACCAGCCGCGTGAACACCTCCTTTCCCTTATAGAAATTGTAAAAATGAATCTGCCCGCTTTTGAAAAAGCCCGCCGAGAGAATGAGAAGCAGATCAACAAGCTGATACCTGCATACGTTCAGTCCATTCAACGGCAACAGGATGAGCAGTTTATTAAGTTTGTGGACATGTTAGATCATGAGAATCCGGAGGTTTATCCTACCCTCATCCTGCCGCTCGGCCAGATGGTATTATCCGGCAAGCTTTATTACGGGTTATACGTAGATATGCTGCCGATTGCCAGCAAGCAGTATTCTGATTCCAGGGAGCTTTTGCTGCTAAGGATGAAGGCGCTGGCCGATAACAGTAAATTACAAATTCTTGCCTCACTTAAGGTAAGTCCCAAATACAATCTGGAGATTGCCGACCAGCTGGGGCTGACAGCAGCAACGATGTCTCATCATATGAACGTTCTGCTTGCCTGCGGAATGGTCCGGGTCGAGAAAAACAACGGCAGAGTATATTATCATCTCCATACAGAAAACATGCAGGCGCTGATCGAAGATCTTCAACAGTTTCTTTTATAATGGATGAATGACTTCCCGTAACCATAATGCGGGGAGTTTTTTTATACATATAAATTCGATGATAATCTAATATATTTGACTTTATTATAATTTATATGTTATCTTCATCTTACAAATTATACCGAAATCTAATCATGGAGCTGATTTAGAGATGAAACACGCTTTGAACCGCAACAAGGTGCTTCTGGCTGTAACCCTGCTGTTCAGTATGATTGCCGCTGCCGCCGGTGTACTGATTGCTCTTGTTCTGCAAAAAGTAATTGATGCCGCTCTCCAGGGAGATTTGCAGCTTTTCCAGCGTATTCTGCTGGTGTCCATTATCTATGTGCTGATGCTTTGCCTGACCGGCTTCATCCATTCTCTATGCAGTAAGGCTCTTGTCCGTAATGTTACTGTGTCGATCAGGGAACGGATATTCCGAGGTGTGCTCTACAAAAAAACAGCTGACTTCAAAGCGGCCAATACCGCAGACTATCTGTCAGCACTGACCAATGACATCAAGCTGGTTATCGAAAATGTCCTTCAGCCTCTCCTGCATACCTTTCAAAACGCTGTTATTTTTATAGCCTCCCTTATTGTTCTCCTCTCGTTAAGCCCGCTTATTACACTTATTCTCGCGATCGGCATGATTCTGATGTTCACGATCCCTTCGCTGTTCGGAAAGCTGCTGCAGAGCAGGCTCAATGCCGTATCTTCCGAGATGTCCCGGTTCACTGCACAAATTAAAGATCTGCTGGCCGGATATGAAGTGATCAGATCCTTTGGCCTTAAAAAGCAGAGTGAACAGGGATTTCAGCAGGCCAATCAAAATGCCGCCATTGTCAGCTTTGCTGCGGACCGGTTATTTGCTGCTAATGAAAGCATATCCGAGGCATTGGCTATATTAAGTCAGCTTACCGTCATCTTTGTTGCCGCCTACCTGATCATCACCGGTCACATTTCCGCAGGCAGCCTGGTTGCACTGGTCCAGCTAAGCGGCGGACTGGTCGGTCCTGTACTCGTTATCATGCAGAATGTTCCCAAGATCAGAAGCATGAAACCGATACTTGAGCGCATTGAACAGCTCGCTGGCGAAGCAGGACAGCCTTCGGAATCAGAACAGCCTAAACCAGTGTTTGAACATTCTTTAGAAGTGCGCCGGCTCAGCTTTAGCTATCACCAGGGTCAACCCGTCCTCAAGGATATAAATTTCAGGCTGCACAAAGGACAAAAAATCGCCTTAATCGGACCAAGCGGCTGTGGCAAATCAACGCTCGTTAAGCTGCTCAGCGGGTATTACGAAGATTATGACGGTTCTGTCTCTTTGGACGGTACCGAGCAATCAGCGCTAGACAGCGAATCCATGCTTCTTTTAACATCAATGATTCATCAGAATGTATTTCTATTCGACTCAGACATTAAACACAATATCTGTCTGGATGAACCGTTTCCGAAATCGGTGCTGGAAGCGGCACTCCGCAGCAGCAGCCTGTATTCCTACGTCCGGCAGCTGCCGGACGGACTATCCACTGCAGTCGGCGAAAATGGTTCCCGGCTCTCAGGCGGCCAGCGCCAGCGGGTTGCTGTGGCCCGGGCACTGATCCGCAGCAAGCCGATCCTGATTCTGGATGAAGGAACATCTGCAGTTGACAGGCAGACTGCCTATGAGATTGAGAGCAGCCTGCTAGCCCTGCCGGATCTCACGCTAATCACGATTACGCACAATTTGAATGATGAGCTGCTTGAGCAATATGACGAAATTTGGTTTATGGAGGACGGCAGAATTACCGAGAGCGGCAGGCTAAGCTAAATGCGGGATTACGGGGGCAGCTTCAGCCGCTTTTACCAGAGACAAGAACCTGATCTTCAAGTGGCTGACAGCTTGCCAGTCTATTAATCTCTGAATGCAAAAAACTCCTCTATGCCTGAATGTCCGTTGGATAAAGGCAGTCAGACGGAGGAGTTCCTTAGGTTTTTTGGGTCAGCGGATTAACGCTCCATCAGCAGCAGCTCATCAATCCGCTCCTTCGCCCCCTTCCAGGACGTCATCAGCGGAAACGCATACTCCTCCCTTGCTCTTAGATTCCACGGATGCGGGATGCACAGCACTTTTTTGCCTTCCTGAACAGCAGGGAGCAGATTATGCGGCCCGTCGTCGATCAGCAGATCAAAATTAATCAGATGCTTCCGCTTGGCCGTAAAGAAATTTTCGGCCGGAATGAACGGCATATGCTTCTGCAGCCAGTTCCATTTTTCAGTAACGGACTTTGGTGAAGCCGCAGTAACGATTATGACATCATAGGCGTTGTGCAGCTTTTCCATTTCCTCCACCACATGCTCGTCGAACAGCTCCAGCTCCTCATACAGCCCGGGCCTCCCGAAAAAGAGCTCCTGTGTACTGTCGGGGTGGCGTAAATGGTCTGTATTCCAGTCGATCATATCCTCATAGCGGAGGAGATGTGTCGGGAAATCATTATTGTTATGGTAAATAGCCCGTTTGACCAGATGACAGATAGTATCATCCATATCTACGGCGATGACCGGTTTTCTCATAGGCAGCTCCTATTCATGCTTGTATATTAGATTAGACTCCAGATCGAGCGTGTCCAGGCGATCCGGAAGCCTGTCCGCTCCATATTGTTCTGGCTAACCGATCCAAAAGCGGCTTGTGCAGCAACTAACCTGCAGCCTGCTTCATGGGCGGCGTTTAATCTGTGCCGAAGCAGTGCAGTCTGTATGCCGCGGTTGCGGAAATCAGGTGCAGTCGCTGCCAGCGCGCATGAAGCAACGTTACCGCCGATATGCATTGCCGCTACCCCGGCAGGTACATTATCAAGAAGTGCCAGGAACAGCTTCCATCCACTCCTGTTAAGCAATCCGATGTTATTGTTAATAAAATGAGGCTTGGCAGACAGCGGCATGCCTGAGCCGAGACAATGTATTTCAGCATAAGCGTCAAAGTGAGTCTGTTCCCGGATTTCAATAATTTCAATATTGGACGGCGGGGTTGGCGGTTCTGGTAGAGGCAAACCGTATAACACAGAATGAAATGCTGTCTGGCCCAGACCGTTAGCTCTTAACGCTGCGAGCAGTCTGGGACTGCAATGATACGGATCAACATCAACCTGGAAGTCCCGATCCCGTTCACGATAGAACCGGACCCATTCTCCTATCTGATCCTCTTCAGCAGCTGTTAACCCTTTTACCGAATTAAATAGGCTCCAGGGCATAGTCCTTATGTAAAAAGCAGTCGCTTTCCCAAAGCTTCTGATCTCAACACCCTCCGGATTTCCATCCCGTTCCGCAATGGACTCTATTCTGGAAGCGAGGAAATCTATTTCGGATTGCCGGATTTGGGCAGCAAGCTTGTCATTGACAACCGGAAATTGCACGCTCAACGCCTCCCTCTAGCTAATTATGCTTTTCAAGCGCTTTTATATACCAGGCATCACAGGCGAAATGCTCAGATCCGGCCAGCGGCTCTGCGAGCATAGTGAAGCCGTGCTTCTGATAAAACCTGTTCGCTGCCCCCATCGTCTGCAAGGTTTCCAGATAACATTGCTTATAATGCAGAGCGGCAAAATCCAGCGCAGTCTTCAGCAGCTCAGCCGCAATACCGGTTCCTCTGGTGGCGCTGGCAAGATACATCTTTTGCAGCTCACAAACCTCATCCGACTCTGCAAAAGGTGCAATTCCGCAGCCGCCCAGCACCTGACCATTCTCCTCAACAATCCAGTATGCCCGGTTATCAGCAGAGTTGTAATAGCTGTAGAGATCATGCATGCTGTCATCAGCCCAGGCGAGGCCTTCACGGTTGCCGCCAAATTCGATCAGACATTCTCTGATGATTTGTTCAATGAAACGGTTGTCCGTTTTTTCTATCTGTCTAATCTTCATTTGCCCATTGCCTCCATCTTGAACGATTTACTTTTGTAATTATACAAGATAACCGGGCAATGAACTATACTGGTAAAAGGCCAGAATCCGCTTACTGTACACTTATGACAACTATAAAGGAGAATTGATGATGAACAAGCTTGTCTTTTTTCTCGGTCCTGGCGGCGCCGGCAAAACAACCTTGGCCAAAGCCGTGGCTTCCCGCCGTAAGGCGGCGGTACTGGATATGGATATCCTGTTACGCCCTGCCGCCACGGCAATAATGACCATGCACGGACTTGACCCGGATGACCGGGATTCGGACGAATATAAAAAGCTCTGCCGCAATTTGGGTTACCGGATTACTATGGATGCCGCACTCGATAACATCGGACTCTCTGCCGATCTTTATGTCGTTGGACCCTTCACCAAGGAGGCTGCCGATCCGGAATGGATTGAGGCTGAGCTGCAGCGGATCGGCATGACCTTGCAGGAGGTTGAAGTGAAGGTGGTGCTGGTCACCTTGAAGGACGAAGAGCTGTTTCGTGAGCGGATTGCCGGCCGTAACTCTCCGCTCGACGACTGGAAGTTCCGGAACTGGGAGCAGTTCCGCTCCGCCTTCAGCCCCCGAACAATCGCCTGGCCGCTGCCGGAAGGTAAAGTAACGGTCATTGACAACTCGAGTCCTGAGCTTGATGTGACTGCGGGGATAGTGGAACAGTTTATCTACGCAGAATAAGCCGGGTTAACTGAGTGCCGCCTATTTTTTCCGTGTTCGTCCCCGTTAAGCCCGGACCGCATAAAATAACTTCAAGATAACAGGGAGATGGCGGGATGAATAATGGAAGAAATGAGCGGAAAGGCTAACCCGGCAGGCACAAATCGATGTGCATCCGGGTTTTACCAAGACGTATGGGAATGTCATGCTTCGTCTTCCTCCGGAGACGAGATCAGGCTTGGTTCTTTTGATTTTGGCGAAACCGCTGTATATGAAGCCCCCAAAACGGTTAAAACGGAAGTTCACCCGTACTTGAAATCCTATACCCTTCAACCCGAAGGCGGATATATTGCTTACATTCCAAATGGGCGCGTCTGGGGGCCCTCTGGTTCAATCCTGACATCGGAAGATAAACTGATCTACGACCTTTCTCCGGAATACGATGGACACCTTAACAGAATGCTGACAGCGGAGGAACACCCGGCTTTGCACTGCCAGAAAGCCCGGGAGCATTACGACCTTCAGGGGACGGCTGCTGCATTGACCTTTTGCGGGAGTCCTAATTATTTTCATTGGTTATATGATGTGCTGCCGCGTCTGGGTATGCTTAGAATACTAAACATCCCTTTTCAAAACCTCATTATGAACCCGAATCCTTATGGGACTTTCGTAGAGCAGACTTTAACTATGTTTGGAATAGCAGAATCGTCCGTAATTTGCACTGGAGATGACCGGCAAATTCAGGCCGAACTGCTGGTAGCGCCTTCGCTGTTGATGAACTCCCATTACCCGCCTTGGGCCACTTCTACCCTGCGAAAGTTTATGCTGCCGGGACGAGACACCACGCTCCATTCTCCGGGCCGTATTTTTATCTCCCGGAGTAAAGTCTCTTCCCGCCGGATCATCAATGAGAACGAAGTAATCCATTGTCTGGAGTCATACGGCTTCGTTCCTGTACGTATGGAGGATTGGACCGTAGCCCAGCAAATTCAGCTGTTTGCTTCCGCCGAAGCGATTGTTTCGCCGCATGGTGCAGGCTTGTCCAATCTTGCTTTTTGCATGAAGGGAACCGTTGTTGTCGAAATTTTTCATAGACGGCATGTAGTGCCTACTTACTGGATGATCAGCAACCACAACAAACTTGATTACTATATGATGTACGGGCAGGCTGACGAAACGGTACAGGACCGTTTTTCGGGATTTGCGGACTTCTCAGTGGATCTGGATCAGCTGAAGCAAACGCTTGGTTTAACCGGACTGAACAAGCAAAAGATATGAACAGACCATTCGATAGCGCAGATGTAATATCATTCCTATTGCATTCGCAGCGAATCTGAAATATATTGAATATATAAATAGTTGACCCCTCAATTATTGATGGATCAAATAAAAATACAAAATTCAAGGAGAGAACCAGCATGAAAGAATTCCAGCAAACCAATGATTTTAATGAGATCGTATATGGACGCCGGTCCATCAAAACCTATGATCCCTCTGTGAAAATCAGCAGAGAAGAAATGACAGAAATTCTGAAGGAAGCCAGTACGGCTCCCTCGTCTATCAATATGCAGCCATGGCGCTTCCTGGTAATTGACAGTGAAGAAGGCAAGCAAAAGCTCGCTCCCCTCTCGCGTTTCAATAAGGACAAAGTTCTGCAGGCCTCTGCTGTCATTGCAGTCTTTGGCGACATGAACAATTTCGATTACGCAGAAGAAATTTATGGCAAAGCTGTGGAGCTCGGCTATATGCCGCAAGAAGTGAAAGATTATCAGCTGAATGCCTTTAAGCCGCTGTATTCACAAATTAGCGATCAAGATATGCGCGATATTATTCTGCTCGATGCCGGACTGGTGTCCATGCAGCTGATGCTGGTGGCGCGTTCGCACGGGTACGACACGAATCCGATCGGCGGCTATGAGAAGGACCAGATCGCTGAAGCCTTCGGATTGGACAAGCAGCGCTATCTGCCGGTGATGCTGCTTACCATCGGTAAGGCTGCCAGTGAAGGCTTCAATTCTTACCGTCTGCCAGTTGACCAAACAACGGTTTGGGCTTAAGGTAAACATAATCTGCTTACATGAATAACTATTGCAGAAGACGGAGAACAGCTCCGTCTTCTTTTAACATCACATCAAGGAGGGAACATCATGAATTGTTCAATGGAACAAGAGGCTGTATTGTACCTGCTCAAAAAAATGGGCAATGAGCTCAGCCCGAAGTTCGAGCGCTGTACCGGCATCGGCTCTTCGAGGTACGATCTTCTATATCAGCTATATCTCGCGGATGAGGTGACCCAGAGTAACCTGCAAAAGGCCATTCACATCGACAGTGCTGCAATTACCCGCCACTTGAAGCAGCTTGAGGCCGAAGGCATGGTGACCAGAAGACGCAACCCGGAAGATCAGCGGGTGACTTTTGTGCGGCTGACCGAGGAAGGCCGGAGCCATATTGTAAACTTTAACAAGGAACGGACCGAATTCATCCGGCAGCTGCTTAACAGCTTCAGCGAGCAAGAAATAAATCTGATGACAGAAATGCTCACCAGGATGCTTCACAATCTGAAGGGTCTTTAGTTAGCCGCGTCTGCAGGCTTGCATCAGCTCTTCAAAAACCTGCTTCTTATCCCCTTCAGCCTTGTCAGCAAGCTTCTTCAGCTTGTCCTTACCGCCCCAAATGAGGTACACAAGATGTTCCGACTGGTAGTACTGGAGGCCGCGGACCTGAGAGAGCAGCAGTCTGAGCAGCTTTTCATCCTCCAGCTCTTTCATCAGCTTTAGCTTTAATGAATCCGTACTATACAGCATACACGTCACGAGTACTGGAAGAGTCTCCGTGTTAATGCCGTAATGCCCATACAATGCCGCTGTGAACCCATTCTGGACCGACTGATGTTCAACGTCTACCTTTTCCATGTATTCTCTGACCACCGGGAAATATGTGCGGTCCGAGAGACCAAGGCCAAAGACCGCGTAGCTGCCCGGCATGCAGCACTTCTCCCCTTCCGTATCTGTATACCATTCGAAGGTTTCCATGGCAGCCCTTGCGTACTCTTCCAGCAACGGGTGGACCTCAGGGTACTCAAGCGCATTCGCAAAAAAACGGTGCGTGCCCGACTTGGCCAGTCCCTTGACCGGCAACCAGCTTTTAACTGCGGATTTCAGCTTAATCTGATAGCTTTTTGGAAAACCCTGTTTAAGCAGCGTTATGAGGAACCGGAGCGCCTGACCGTAGCTCTCCCCTGACTCCTGCTTCATATGGATACTTACCTCAGCAAACACATCATTAGCTATACCTTCCACCAGCTCAGTCTTCAGTCGGGTAACATCCTCAGCCAAGGCTCCGCTGCCCTCCCGGATTAGCCGGTCAGCCCGGGTGCTGCCGAGTGCGGTCACGCAATTCAGGAAGGTGAGACCGGTACTTCTGCTGTAGGAAGGCTCATATCTGAGGATGCTTACTGCGCCATAGATCACCAGCTCTACAGCTTCTTGCCCGCTCCCGCTCTGCTCCAGCACTGCACCGCTCTTCCTCGTATATTCCTTCTCCCATTCGCTGCCTGTATTCTCAAAGTATCGGGGCAGCCACTGCTCCTCAACCCAATTCCTTAGAGCCACGGTCAGTGTATTGCGGTGCTCTGCAAGATGTTTGCTTCCCTTATTCAGCACTTGTATCCGCTCATACAGTCCAATGATTCTGCCGGAATCCAAGACGGGAAACAATTCTTCATCCAGCAGATGCCGGGCTAAAAAAAACGTTTCTAACGGTTTGGTAGGATATTTGCCGGCTTCGAGCTTGCTGGAGATATAAGAGCCGATCCGGTCCAGCAGCTGCTGCTTCTTCGCTTCGTCCACATATTTGAGAATGGGCACTTTAACAGTGCCGCCGTTGACGACTTGGAAGTTCCCTTCAAAATCAAACCGGTAATCCAGCACGGCCTGAGGGAGTGAACTTAATCTATGCTGCATATGACGGGCAAGCTCAGGCACAATCTGCTCCCGCACCTGCTCCTCTGTAAGCCCGCCGCCGGTACTCAGCCTGCTTTTGCCCGGCACAGATAAATCCAGCGGGTAATCCGTCACATCCACTCTGCCACCCTCATATTTAAGGAGCGCGTACCCGTGAATGCCGACCTGCAGCGTAGTGCGTTTTACAATTTTCTCAGCGTCTTTATCGTTGATAAATGCGATCCACTTGTCTATTTCCTGCTTCATTTCCTCAATAATAGGTTCCATTGAATAATCCATAGCATTACCTGCTCCTTTACACAGCAATATCGGCAGTGAGGCTGCCCGGTCTACTCTATTAATAATTACATTAAATAGTACAGTATCCTCATATACTGTTCAAATTTGCTCCAGACAAGGAATGGCCTGCTCTGTTAACCGCTGATAACCTGCTGGTTAGGTGGTTAATCTACGGTGAATAAGTCAAAGAGCAGCCGGGGGCTGCTCTTTTTTTTTTGACAATCATATAGCTCCTTTTACGATTCCGTAGTAATGCTTATCATCGTATTCTCCAGTATCGTTATAATAGTAACTTTCTTTATGTGTACCTTCATACTGCATGTGAGCTTTCTGCATCACCTTTCCAGATACCGCATTCTTCCCGCGGTGATATGCCTGCAGCCGGTGCAGTGAAGTATGGGTAAAGGTATACTGTATTACTGCTGTTAAAGCCTCAGTGGCATACCCATTATTCTGATAGGATCGTCCGATACAATATTCAATTTCTGCAAGACGATGATCCATGTCAACCTGACAGAAGGCAATTTGTCCAATACAATCCTCATGATCTTTAAGAATGATTGCCCAGCGGTAAAAGTCACTTTTTTTATAGGACAACACCCATTTGTACAGTAACTCCTCTACTGAAGCTATACTACTATAAACAGGTTCGCCGTAATTTTCTTGGATATCTTTGTCATTGATCCAGTTAGCATGCATACCCGGGGCATCTTCCATCGTAAATGGTCTTAGCTTCAACCTTGCGGTATTTATGATTCCAGTTGCCGCCCGCATTGATTTCCCTCCAGCATTACAGGATTGTTCTGCAGATAAATCCATTTTACCGGCAGAATATATAAGCGGCCATATACTAACCAACAGTAGATTTAGACTTCCATACTGCACTATTCCACGGTCACATTCGCTTCCCAGGCCTCCCCGTTCAGCTCACCGTTAATCATAATAGCAGTCAGTGCGCCGGAAGCAGCTGCGGCAATGGCCTGATACTTTTCAGAAGCGGCATCACCGGCAGAGAAAACCCCGGAAATGTTTGTTTTGCCGTATTCATCTGTGAGGATGCTGCCCGTCTCGGTCATTTCGCAGCCCAAAGCCAGCGGGAGATCCGAGCCACTTGTCAGCTTGGGAGCGAAGAAAATCCCCTCACACGGAAGCCGGGTTCCATCCTCCAAAACCACCTGCTGCACCATTCCCGCCTTTGATTCTATTGTTCTTATTGCTGGTTCATGCACCAGCACCCCATGCCGCGTCAGCTCCCCTCGATCTTCATCCGTCAATTCCGCCGGCCCGTTGGTACAAATGCTGTAATCTTTCGTCCAGCCGGAGATTACTTTAGCCAGATGCAGTGCGTGGGTTCCATCCACAATAAGGATAAGCTTTTTGTCCCGGAGCTCCCAGCCGTCACAATATGGGCAGACAAAGGCGCTTGTGCCATAGACCTCAGCGAGTCCGTCAACGGACAGCGGAAGATCTTTTTTCCCAACAGCAAAAAGCAGTTTCTTACTAGAATACATCGCGCCTGAGACCGTCGTAATTTCAAAATCATCCTCGTTCTTCGTAACCGCTGCAGCGGTATCACTGACACGGCTCACTGATGGATAAGCCTCCAGTTCTTCATGCGCCGCCTTGCGGAACTCTCTTGGACTTACTCCATCCCTTGTAAGGAAGCCGTGTGTCTCACGGGTAACAATATTCCTTGGCTGCAGATCGTCAATGACAATAACGGATTTCCGGGCCCGTCCCAGAACTAATGCCGCATTTAGACCCGCCGGACCCCCGCCGATAATAATCACATCTACTTTAGTATTCATATTAAACACCCTTCCCGGAGTTATTATGTCCACGATTTTAAAAAGCTATTGCAGACTCTTTATGTCTACGATAACCGGAACAGGTATTTAAAGCAAGTCTTTTTGTTGCATCGTAGTGTATAATTTATCCATATAACCGTTGAAAGGAGCTGATGGTATGGCCCTTGGAATAATATTGCTTATCTTTGGCATTGGATCGATCGTATTTGGCTTATATATCCGCAAGCACCCTGACTATGCCTGGAAAATGAGTGAGGCCTGGAAGGTAAAAGGAGATTCCGAGCCCAGCAGCAGTTATATCAGTCTTATGACATTCAGGGGGGCTGTAGGCATCTGGATCGGAGCATTTTCCACAATATTTGGCCTGCTTCAGTTTCTCTAATATGCTTAGGCACGCTCTGCTGTCCACCCCGGACTATGCGGAACGTGCCTTTTCCCTGCTATCATGTATCCAGCCCGTGCAGCTGTTTGAACTGCTCCGGCTGCATCCCGGTCAAACGCTTGAATACTGCGCAGAAGTAACTCGCATTCTCGAACCCGGTCAGCTGGGCAATCTCATACAGCTTTTTCTCCCGATGCTGGAACATCAGCTGCTTGCTGCGGTTAATGCGCTGCTTGTTGATATAGGTCACCGGCCGGTCATGAACCGTCCGCTGAAACAGCCGGCACAGGTATTGCGGCGAAACGGAAATCACCTCTGCCAGCTCCTTCAAGGGCAGCGCCCTGTGCAGATGAAGCTCAATATGCTCCAGCACCGGCTTGATCCGCACCAGCTCATCCTCCTCGCTGGCAGGCGGGAGATTCCGCTTCAGGTCGAGCAGCATCGCATACAGCAGTTTGGAACGCTCCAGATTGTTGTCCAGATCATTGGCATCCGGCAGCTTAAGCAGCTCCTGAAACGGAACCAACAGCTCAATATCCCTTAATCTCCGGACTCCTGTCTCACGGATACCTGCATAAGAAAGCATACCTCCCGCCTCTCTCCCGTTAAAAGATATCCACGCCAGCTCCCATTCCCGGCTGATTGGTGTGTAGGAATGAGGAATATCGGGGAAAGTGAAGAATATCTCTCCGGGTCCGACCACATACCGCTTCTCTCCGACTGTCAGCTCACCTTTGCCGCTCAGCACCTGATGCAGCTGGTAATCGGGAAATCCGGCAGGACGGGCGGTTTCTTCCTGATGCTCCCAGTATCCGATCGTCGTAGCGTACAGCGGCAGCTGAATCGTATCATCCACCGCGCAGAATACCATCATGCTCTCCATAATTGTCCACCTGTTTCATATTTTATTATAAGATACTAATATCCTTTTATATCCTATAGCCTTTTGGCGTTCTATAATATGAATATAACAATACAAGGAGATGTTAATGTGCGCAAGAAGCTAGACTACCAACCACCATCCAACGGTTATCCCGAATGGAATAACAATCCCGAAATCTTTCAGCTGAACCGCCTGCCGGCTCATGCCTCTATGATCTCCTATACAACTGTAGAGCAGGCACTTCAAGGCGAGTTTGCAGCATCACCTAACTATCATTCCCTTAACGGCAGCTGGAAGTTTGCTTTTGCAGAGACTCCGGAGCAGCGGATTAAGGATTTCTATACCTTGGATTACGATAACAGCAGCTGGGCCGAGATTCCGGTGCCTTCGCATTGGCAGCTCCAGGGCTATGACTACCCTCAATATACCAATGTCCGTTACCCGTGGGCCGTTTCTGAGCCTGACTTGAAGCCGCCGTTTGCACCTACCAAATACAATCCGGTCGGCTCTTATACACGCACCTTTACTGTGCCTGAAGGCTGGGCAGGACAGCCGGTATTCATCAGCTTCCAGGGGGTCGAAGCGGCCTTTTATGTATGGGTGAACGGTGAGCTGGTCGGATACGGAGAGGACACCTTTACGCCATCGGAATATGATATTACCGCATATCTGCGGGAAGGCGAGAACAAGCTGGCTGTAGAGGTCTACCGCTGGTGTGATGCTAGCTGGCTGGAGGATCAGGATTTCTGGCGTCTGAGCGGAATCTTCCGCGACGTCTATTTGTATACTACTCCGCAGGTTCATCTTACTGACTTCTCTGTAGTAACAGAGCTTGACGAAGCCTATACGGATGCCGAACTGAAGGTCAAGCTCCAGCTGGAGAATTATTTTAACAGCGGAATGAATCCTTATTCAGTTGAAGTACAGCTCTATGATGCGCAAAAGCAGGCGCTGTGGGATCAGCCGCTGTCCGCCGCTGTTACTTTTAACGGAACAGATGTGCAGGAGATTCAGCTGAGCCGGCATATCGCAAATCCGGAAAAATGGAGCGCCGAGAAGCCATACCTGTACACGGCAGTGATCAGCGTTATTGACGACCAGCAGCAGGTACAGGAATTTATCAGCACCCGAGTGGGCTTCCGCACCTTCGAAATTAAAGACGGCCTGATGAAAATCAACGGCAAACGCATTGTCATGAAAGGAACCAACCGGCATGAATTCTCCTGCGACACCGGACGCGCCCTCTCCAAAGCGGATATGATCCGTGACGTTCAGCTGATGAAGTCGCATAATATCAATGCCGTACGCACCTCCCACTACCCGAACCAGTCCATCTGGTATGAGCTGTGTGATGAATATGGCTTGTACGTCATCGATGAGACCAATCTGGAGACCCATGGCTCCTGGCAATACGGGCAGGAAGAGCTCGTTGAGACGAACGTTCCGGCAAGCAGACCGGAGTGGCGGGCCAACGTTATCGACCGCTGTAATTCCATGATGCAGCGCGATAAGAACCATCCGTCGGTCATCATCTGGTCGCTGGGCAATGAATCCTTCGGCGGCGACAACTTTATTGCCATGCATGACTATCTGAGAGAAGCGGATCCGACCCGTCCGGTGCATTATGAAGGGATTTTCCACTACAGACCTTCTGAGGCTGCCAGTGACATCGAATCCACCATGTATATCAGACCAAATGAAGTTGAGCACTATGCCAAAAACAATCCGAAAAAGCCTTACATTCTCTGTGAATACAGCCATGCAATGGGTAATTCCTGCGGCGGGCTGCATCTCTACACAGAGCTGTTCGATCAATATGACATCATCCAGGGCGGATTTATCTGGGACTGGGTGGATCAGGCGATCCGGACCAAAACTGCAGATGGTATCGAGTATCTGGCCTACGGCGGTGACTTCGGCGAAACGCCGCATGACGGCAACTTTAGCGGAAACGGCCTCTTGTTCGCTGACCGTGCGGTAACTCCGAAATTGCTTGAGGTTAAAAAATGCTATCAGTACATCAAGCTGACTGCCCTTGATCTGCAAAAAGGCAGCTTCCAGATCAAGAACAACTACCTGTTCACCAACCTGAGCGAATATCAGCTGCAGTGGAATGTGTCCCTGAACGGTGAAACTGTACAGGAAGGCTCTCTGCAGGTAACTGCAGCACCGGGTGAAACCGTTGAAGTCGCCATACCTTTTGAAGCCGGCGATCTGCTGAACGATAAGGAAGCTGTACTGACCCTCTCCTTCACCCAGCCTGAAGCTACAGAATGGTCAGAAGCCGGTCATGTTATTGCGTGGGAGCAGTTCGTTCTGGTGCCATGGATTGCCGCAAGCCGCCCTGCCGTTGGCAGCGGATCGCTTCAGGTGACCGAGAAGGAAGATACTGTTACTGTTTCCGGGGAGGCGTTCTCCGTCTCGTTTAATACAACAAGCGGTGAGCTTTACTCTTATGTGGCGAATGGTAAAGAACAGCTCCTGCAGCCGGCCAGAACCAATTTCTGGAGAGCGGTGACCGATAACGACCTGGGTAACGGCCTCGACAAACGCAGCGCTGTATGGAAAGAGGCTTCAAGCAGCCAAAGCCTGATCCGCTTCAGCTTTGAGGCTCAGGACAACCGCTGCATCATCTCGGCAGACTATGTATTGTTCACTGGCCCGGATTCCATCCTGCGTGTGAAATATGAAGTCCTCAGTAACGGCTCCGTTGAGATCAGCCAGGAGCTGAATCCGGGCAGCAGCAGCCTGCCTGAGCTTCCGGAATTCGGCATGATGTTTGTGCTGGACAGCGGACTTGATACCATCTCCTGGTACGGCCGCGGCCCGCATGAGAATCATTGGGACCGCAATACCAGCGCAGCCGTCGGCAGCTACAGCGGCAAGGTCAGTGACCAGTTCACCCCTTACCTGCGTCCGCAGGAATCAGGCAACAAGACCGATGTCCGATTCGCTTCTCTTACAAGCGGTGCAGACGGCCATGGATTTAAGATTGAAGCTCCATCCCTGTTCGAGCTGAATGCAATGCCATGGACCCCGGATGAGCTTGAAGCAAGCGATCACGTATATAAGCTGCCTGTCTCAGACAAAACCGTACTGCGTGTGAACTACAAGCAGATGGGGGTCGGCGGCGATGACAGCTGGGGAGCACCGATTCACAAGGAATATTTGCTGCCTGCTAACCGGCCGTACTTCTTCCGGTTTACCATTTCCCCTAAATAAGACGTATTGTTAGTTGAAAGGAGAGCCCGCGTTAAGCGGGCCCTCCTTTTATTTTACCCAGACGTCCTTATAGTTGATCTTCCCCCAGGCATTAAGAGCGATACCGTGAAGAGAGCCATCGTAGCCTACCTCCTGAACACTGTGGTATACAAACAGTACATTCAGCTGCCGCTTCAGCTCCTCCTCAACTGCTCTGAGCATCGTTAGGTGCTTATCCCCGCTGGTTTCAGTCAAAGCATCAGCGAGTATGGCATCTATTTTAGCCCTGAGCGGAGATCGCAGATGATTGCGGATATACCCGTGTTTCGAGCGGTACATTTCTATTAAAGTGATGATGGACTGATCCCCCAGCACTTCTCCGGCATAGATCATATCCGCCTGCAAGATCACCTCCGCCCGGGATAACTCCCGGATTGGCAGGATGGTCAGTTCGATTTGCACTCCAATTTGGCTGCATGCTGCCATAATCCAGCGGGCATCCTCCTCATTGCTGAAATATTCATAGGTATAGAGCTGCAGCACTTCTCCGTTATAAGAGGATTGCTCTAAGCTATTTCTTGCTGCTTCTATAGATGCATTTCTTCCATAGTCAGCCTCATAATAACCGGGATAAAAACCTGATGAGGGCTTATTTCTTCTTCCTTTCAGCTCCCGGATCATTTGCTCACGGCTAAGAGCCAGGTGTATAGCATTTCGCAGACTATAATCCTGCAGAATTCCTGGCTTAGAGAGGTTGAAGGTAAGCACTGTGCTGCCTGATTCCATCTGATTCAATTTTTGCTTGGAAACTCCCTTATCCATCGCTTCAAAATACAGCAGCTGTGGTTGTCCCAAAGGCTGTGTATGCCGCAGCTCCTCCTCATAATCAGGCCAGACCCACATTTCAATGACATCTAAAAACGGACGTCCTGCAAAGTAATGCTCATTAGCGTCCATGATCAGCATCGACTCTGTATTGCTCCGCATACAAAATGGTCCGGTGCCTACAGGCTGCCGGGCATAGTTATGTCTGGCATCGAGCTGCTCAAGATCATCCGGTACAATTGAGAAACGTTCAGTAGCCATAAAATGTGTAAAAAGCGCATTGCTTTCCTTCAGCTCAAAGCAAACACTGTATGTACTGGTAACTTCAATAGCCTGTACACTATTAATCAGCCAGTCTTCTCCGTTCCACTCCCTGATCCTGTCAAAGGTATACTTTACATCCTCAGCCTTCAGCTGCTTCCCGTGATGAAACAGCACACCTTTGCGCAGATAAAAGGTCCAGCGTCTGAATGTCCCGTCATGCTCCCAGTGATGAGCCAGCCCGGGCTTTAGCTTTTTACTGAACCGATCATATTGTGTCAAGGTGTCAAACAGCTGGCTGATCAGATGCGCTTCTGTACGCCGGACTACCTTCATCGGGTCCAGATCCGGGACAGGCCTGTAAAACGGATAGCGCAGAATATCCTGCTCACTCCGCTCCTTCTGCACACCGAACCGGTTTCCCAGCCATGTATGAAATTCAGCCTGAACCGATTCCCGCTCACTTGCCTGTATACATGCAAAGGCTTCACTCAGCTGTCCATTTAGACACAAGCTCTGTGCCCTGGCGAGAGTTAATTCATCTTTATTGCGCAGCAGGGCCAGCTGGGATGAATTGCCCCTGCCCAGTCCGGATTTCCAGCCGATGAAATGCTGCTCTTTCAGCTTTTGAATCAAAAATTGCGCATTACGGCGGGTGCAGTCAAAGACTAATGCAAGTTCATTTATGGTGACCGGAAACCACTCGCCGTCAGCTTGTGAAGTGTAATGACTTTTTAGCTGCAGATAATATTCCTCTATGTCCACTTCTACTCCTCCTCTAAAAGGCGAAAGGATGAAAATGATCTTTCTATTTTTGTTCTACTTTTATAAAAGTATAATTTGAGGCAACCCGTTAGTAAAGAGGAGTGTGTGATTCAAATGATCAAAGCAACAATACAGTCAGAACCGGCAGTCCCTTCAGTCTGGCGCAGCCCGGCCTTTATGGTTCTGCTTGGCGCCGGAGCCGTTATGGCGTTGGGAAACAAAATTTACGAGCTTGCGCTCCCCCTTATACTCTATGATTTCACGGAATCCTCTGTAGTCATGTCCGCGATGCGCGGGATTGAGTTTCTGCCGAACCTGCTGCTGGCTATGTTCATCGGTGTAATTGTGGACAGGGTGCATAAGAAACGATGGTCTTTAACAGCTATTCTACTGCAGATTGTCATTCTGGCTGCACTTTATCTGGCGATTGAGCACGGGTACCATTCTGCTCCAATGTTCTATGTGGCCGGCTTTATGCTAATGACCTTCGGCTATGCTTATTCCAATGCCAGGGTAGCTATGGTCAAGCATTCTCTTCCTCTGTCGATGTTAACACCCGCGAATGCATCCTATACTTTCGTCACCACCTTTATCAGCATTGCCGGTCCGGTATTGAGCGGACTGCTGCTCATGCTGCCTAAGATGCATGAAGCCCTGCTGCTTACAGCTGTTGCCTTCAGTCTGGCGTTCGTAACCTTAAGCTTTATCAGAACCAATGAGCCTGTAAGGCCTGCAGCCGGCAGCAAAGAGGGCTTCTGGAAAGAGCTGCAGGCAGGCTGGGCCGAGCTGCGCAGCAATCGCCTGCTGCTGTCTATGAGCATTGCCGTGGTCTTTCTGAACAGTACATCGGGCATGGTGGATACGACTATTATTTTCTTTGCTAAGGATGAGCTTATGCTGAGCAGCCTTGAACTCGGGATTGTGTTCTCGGCTGCCGGGCTCGGCGGACTGGCCGGGAGCCTGCTGATTGTTAAATTACGGAGTCTGTTTCCGGTTGGGAGATTAATTACGCTGTCATGCTTATTAACAGGACTGACAGGGATTCTGTTTTATATGTCACATTCAGCATATCTGCTCGCCGGAGGCCTGTTCTTGTATGGCTGCTTCGAGACCGTAAGCACAGTCAGCATCTGGACGTTCCGCCAGGAGACGACACCTTATCATCTGATTGGCCGGGTAAGCGGGATTACCGGTTCCATCTTCAAGCTGGGTATGCCGTTTGCGATCATAGCTTCCGGCTGGATCTCAGAGCTGTCAGGCCCGCGTACTGTGTTCCTGATCACCATTGCTGCTAATCTGCTGATTTTCACCGGCTGCCTGCTGAGTCCCCTATGGAGACAACGCCAATCTGGTTAAAAGAAAACGACGCCCATTCTGTTTCTTAGAATGAACGTCGTTCTTTTCACACAAATGATTACCTGCGTCTTGCCTGTAGCCCGGCAGCTCCGGACCACCTTTTAACCACTGCTATAAGAATGATACCGGCGACGATCCCCGCAGAGTCATTCACCATGTCGTAGATTCTCCCGTCCCGCCCGAAATAAAGCTGGAAAATTTCTGTGGACACAGCGAACGCAATAGACCAGACGATGCTTTTTATGTAACTGCAGTTAATCCGGAACAGCAGCATTCCAAAGACTGCAAAGCCAATAAAGTGGCCGATTTTGCGGGTGATGAAGAGTTGAGTATACCTTATGTCCATCTGGAGCAGGTTATGAAAATCCGGGTTCGGGGTCAAGTGAAAATAGGGCATTACCCCTTTACTCCAAAAGCTTGAATCAGCGGCGCAGGTGAAAATAAACAGGACAATTCCCCAAAGGAACAACATTACGGCTTTCATAGTAATCCTACTTTCTGGTGCGGGTTGGAAAAGATATAGTAGCTATTATAGCCTTCTGCCCCGTACGAATGCAATTAAGCTGCATGCTGTTTGCAAACTTAACAGCTGTAAGGAACCATGATCCGGCCCATACACAAATTGAAATATATATCGCTATTGAATAACCGTAGCAGGGACTGCGAAGAGGTCATTCCGGCTGATCCACCCCGATGTATTGACCGGCTTCCCGGAAGCCGGCTATGAGCCCGCCCCCTGCTGCAGCACTTAATGCCGCCCCTACAGCAGCTTCCTCAATGGATAAACTGAATGCAAACGGCAACCCGAAGGCTTTACCTACCTTCTTGCACAAAACAGGATTAAGCCGCAGCGCATTGCCTGAACCGATGATGAATGTGTACGGATTTGCCTTTACGCGGATCAGTGCCTCATAAAAAGTATAAAGCTCTTCCACCATCCCCTGAAGAAAACCGTGCGTAAGATTAGCCGGTGTGAAGTTGGCCAGCGAAATCCGGTTGATGCTGCCGCGCAGCTCTGGGCGAGCCCGGGTCCCTAGAAACCGGGGGCTTACCGTAAGATCCTGTACTGAAGGTTCTGCGCTATGCAGCAGCCGCTCCATGAAGCTATACATTTCCCCCGGTTCCTCCCCGGTATAACTGCTGATCACATCCCGGTAAAATTGCTCCAGCAGCGCATACGCTTTCCCTCCGCTGAGCGCCGCCCCGACAGCCAGTCTGCCGCCGCCGGGAAAAGGCCGCGTCTCCATTCCTTCTATATTGTATACACCGTCCGGTAACAACGCGGACAGCTGACTTCCGGTACCGATGTTAATCAGCACGGATTGCTCAGGAGACGGAACACTTCCAAGGAAGCTGGCCTGATTATCCCCGAGCGAGCAGTAAACCGGCAACCCGCCTTGAGTATGTCCAACTAGCGTTCCGGAGGGTACTACTTTGGGCAGGATTTCCGCCGCGATCCCTGCCCGTCCAATTGCAGCATAATCAAAGTCTTCCAGTGTAAAGCTGTAGCCCCCGATCGCTGCAGCCTGAGTAGCATCGACGACAGGCATTATGCCGCCAGTCAGGCGGAGGGCAACATAATCGGCAATGGTGCAGAAGCTGGAGGCCCCGGCCGGAACCAGCTTCTGCTGCAGATTATAGTAATGGGTCGCTAACCCGTATCCGGGAGGAATAGAGTAGCCTGTCAGCATTCCAAGTTTTTCAGCATAGGTAATCCCGTCGCCACAAGGTAACGCTGCTCTGCCATCCTGCCATGTATACAGCGGACTGACATGCTGTCCATGGTCATCTATATAGACGATGCCGTGCATCTGGCCAGTCAGGCCGATTCCTATAACATCCTCCTCCGTCTGAAGCAGCTCCTCCAGCATACGGCCGATAGTTTCACAGATCACTTCAGGGTCCTGAAGTTTTTCCCATTCCTGGTGGGCTCCGGTAACAGTTGTGTCGCATTCTTCTGTAATACTGCAGAGTACCATTTTATGCTCCAGCGAATATACGAGCCCCGTAATGGAGGTAGTCCCGATATCGAGTCCGATAAACTTCATCTGCGATCCTCTTCTCCTTAAAAGTAACTCTAGTATATACAACAATGGTAAGACGGTTCAATTTTGCCGGAATCCGCTGTATAGTTTAGCTGCAATGAAAGATACTAACCGACTGATGCGCAGAATAAAGGTAGGGCATAGCGATATAAAAGAAAAATTCATGCAACCAAAAAAAACAGCAGCTCCTCTTCATTTGAGGACTGCTGTTTTCGCGTTCATTTATTGTACCGCTTGCTGACGCTTATCCCGTATTCTGACATTGCTGCCGTACAGCGTGGAATCACTGGTCACCTTATAAGAAGGATAGTTCTCCTCCGCCTGAATCCGCATAACCTGATCGAATAACGATTCCTGCTGGCGGTCAACGATAAAGCTGAACGGCGCCTGCTTATAAACAATATCAGTGGCGTTCGGCCCGTCTACGATCTGCACAACGAGAACACCGTTACAGCCGCAATCCTCGGTGTCATAAAACAGCTTAAAAGCGCCGGGCTGTCCGGCCAGGCTTGCCTGCAGCCGCTCAGTAGTAAGTGCATCCAGTTGAACCTGCATTTGTGTTTACCTCCTTGGTGCTGCGAAAATTGTATATAAAGTATATCACAAGTTGAAACGGCTATGCCGTCCTTATAAGGACGGTATCCGTTTCTGCGAGAAAGATAAGGATAAACTATGGCGTGACACATATACTTTCTTATCTTTCAAAACAAACCCGAAAACATATACATGCCTTAAAAACAATTATAGTCCCGAAGAGTCATCTTCCTGTGTGACAGCACTCACTCTATCTAAAAGTTAGCCCGTGCGGAAACGTGCTTTATGCTGAAGACTAAGCACCTGCTCTCTTATATTAACCACTTCACCAATGATAATCATCGCCGGGTTGCTGATCTTCATCACTGCTGCAAGCTTTACGATGTTCGCGAGCGTTCCTGTAACGGTCCGTTCTTGCGCCGTCGTGCCTTTTTCAATCAAGGCCACCGGAGTCTGCGGGTCTTTTCCATGCCTGATCAGCTGCTCCGTAATCTCCCCCAGGTGACTCATTCCCATGTATATGGCCAAGGTATCGACACTGTGAGCCAGGGAATCCCAGCGGACTGGCTCAGCTGCGTCATTACAGCGGCTGCCGGTGACTACAGCGAAGGAGGCAGCTACCCCGCGGTGAGTCAGCGGGATTCCGGCCGAAGCCGCTGTACCGACTGCAGAGGTGATCCCCGGAATGACCTCAAAGGGAATCCCGGCATCTGCGGCAGCAAGCAGCTCCTCACTGCCTCTGCCAAAGACAAAAGGATCTCCGCCCTTCAGCCGGACCACCCTGCTTCCAGCGGTCGCGTGCATGATCATCAGCCGCTCGATGGATTCCTGCGACATGGAATGCTGGCCCGGTGCTTTGCCGCAATAGATGCGCAGCGCCTTCTCCGGTGCATACTCCAGCAGCTCCTCATTTACCAGCCGGTCATAGAGAATAACATCCGCCGCCTGGATGCGGCGCATAGCCTTAACTGTAATCAACTCCGGATCTCCCGGACCTGCTCCGACAATCGATATGCTCCCTTGCTTCATAGGCTTTTCTCCAGTGTTGCTGTCTTGGCAATGGCGCCTTCGCCATGACCGGACGGCATTGCAACCGTAGTTGCGGAACGGCCTGACCGGAAACCGTTCTGGGCGAGATAAATGAGCAGTCCGGTGAACAGCACACCGCCAACCAGATTGCCGAGCAGCACAGGGATACCGTTCCAGATCCACCAGTCAGCGAAGCTGACGTTTGCCCCGAGCATCATGCCGGCCGGGATGACGAACATATTGACTACCGTATGCTCAAAGCCCTGGGCAAAAAAGGTCAGAATCGGCAGCCACATCGCGGTAATTTTGCCGGCGGTGGATTTGGAGGTCATCGCCAGCACGGCCCCGAGGGTTACCATCCAGTTACAGAGAATCGCCTTGATGAAAGCCAGCCCCATGCCGTCTGCCCCCATGCTTTTATAAGCGGTGGTCTTGGCTTCACTTGTGGTTATCAGCGTCTGGATCATCGGATTTGACATATCCGTGCCCATTTTGGTGATCGTCAGCCCATACAGTGCGGCATACACTGCACAGCCGATCAGATGTCCGATAATAACCCAAAAGAAATTGTTCAGCATCCGTGCTGTACTCGTCTTTTTCTCCAGAACCGCCAGAGGGATCAAGGCGAAGCTGCCGGTAACCAGCTCGAAGCCGAGCAGGATAATCATCACAAAGCCCACCGGGAATAAAAGCGCACCGATCATCGGAAGCTTGGTCTGCGCTGCTGCCGTATAAGCAAGCGTTGTCGCACAGGCAAGGATTGCCCCGCCGAGTCCGCCCCGCACAATCAGCTGCAGGATAGACAGCTCCGCTTTTGTTTTTCCGGCTTCAATCATGGAAGACAGCACTTCATTCGGTTTCACATAATCCATAACGGTTCCCCCTGTATAATGTAATCAGAATCAGATCGTCAGATAAATCTGTCCGCTGGCCGGGTCCACTTCCACTTCATAGGTCTTCACATGTCCGGTATCCGGAGCAAGCACATTTCCGCTGTGCAGATCAATCCGGGAATCATGAAGCGGACAGTGCACCTTGGAACCGCACACCATACCTTCCGATAAGGCCCCGCCTTTATGGGGGCATTTATTTTCAACAGCTAGCACTTCACCGCTTGTTAGACGAAATATTGCGATTTCAGTGCCCGCCATTTGCAGTTTGCGTGAGCCTTTAATGTCGATATCCTTTACATTGCCTACCAGCACTTTGGTCATTGTCATGGATAAGACCTCCTTATACCGTTTCAGGTTCTGTGATCGGGTTGAAGTTTTTGCGCAGCTCCGGCTCATTGACGATCTGCTTCCAAGGGTCCGTTGTAAGAGCAAGTGTTGCTTCAATTCGCTCCTTCAGGGCCAGCCGTTCTTCTCGGTTCTCCAAGGCCTGCTTGATACTCTCCAGACCAACCCGCTCTACCCAGGTGGAGGTCCGCTCATTCCAGACGGCATTTTCCCTGTAGTATTGCAGGAAAGCACTTGCCCACTCCAGTACCTCATCATCGGTTTTCACCACACAGAGCAGATCGGTTGCACGGACATGCACCCCGCCGTTGCCGCCGATATGCAGCTCCCAGCCTCCATCAATAGCCACAACGCCAAAATCTTTAATCGTTGCTTCAGCACAATTACGAGGGCAGCCTGATACAGCCAGCTTTACCTTGGAGGGTGTGTTCAGCCGCTCAAAAGCTTTTTCCAGCCGGATTCCCATTCCGATCGCATCCTGTGTACCAAAACGGCAGAAGGTCGAGCCGACACAGGTCTTAACCGTTCGCAGCGTTTTGCCGTAGGCATGGCCGGAGGGCATATCCAGCTCCTCCCACATCTTCGGGAGATCCTCCTTTTTGACACCAAGCAGATCGAGTCTCTGGCCGCCGGTGAACTTGACCATTGGCACATCGAACTTGACGGCGACCTCGGCGATTTTAATCAGATCCGCGGGCGTGGTGATTCCGCCGTAAATGCGCGGGACAACGGAATAGGTTCCGTCCTTCTGAATATTGGCATGGTAACGTTCGTTCGTAAACCGGGATTCTTTTTCATCCACATACTCCTCCGGCCAGAGCATACCCAGGTAATAGTTCAGGGAAGGACGGCATTTGGTGCAGCCTTCTTCGTTGTTCCAGTCCAGCACATGCATGACTTCCTTAACGGTCATCAGCTTCATCCGTTTAATTTCAGCTACAATCTCATCACGTCCCAGTGTAGTGCAGCCGCAGATGCCTTCTTTTACCTTAACGGCCTTATCTCCGGCGTACAGCTGAAGCAACCCCTCCACCATCGGCTTACAGCCGCCGCAGGAGGCGGAAGCTTTGGTGCAGGCTTTAATATCGCCCACGCTGGTGCAGCCGCCCGACTGGATCGCCTCGGCAATGGTTCCTTTGGAGACCCCGTTACAGCCGCAGATAATCTCATCCTCTGCCATCGCTTCCAGGCGGTTATTTCCTTTCTGTGATCCCAATGCATCAGCTGATATGCCGAGCAGCAGCTCTTTTTCCTTGCCTTTGATATTCTCGCCGTTCTTCATGAGTGAGAACAGCGGGGCGCCGTCACTGGTATCTCCGAACAAAACCGCACCGATCAGCTTATCTTCCTGTATCACCAGCTTTTTATAGACTCCTTCGATCTCGTCCTGATACCTGAGCGATCTGGAGCCGGGCTGCTCTATGAACTGGCCTGCCGAGAATACATCGACCCCAGATACCTTAAGCTTGGTTGAAGTAACGGAACCGGCATAGCCTTCGGTGTGTGCTCCGCCCAGTCTTTTGGCGAGAACTGCCCCCTGCTCATACAGTGGAGCGACCAGCCCGTAGGCAATTCCCCGGTGCTCGGCACATTCTCCTACAGCATAGATGCCGGGAATGTTCGTTTCCATATAATCATTGACGATAATTCCGCGGTTCACCTGTATGCCGCTTCCGCGGGCCAGCTCCACATTCGGCTTGATGCCGACAGCCATAACGATCAGATCCGTTTCAGCGACCTCGCCGTCTGCGAACAGCAGGCCTTTGACTCTTTTTTTGCCGAGAATCGCTTCGGATTGTTTCTTCAGCAGGAACTTCATTCCTTGCGCTTCCAGCTCCTTCTGCAGCATGACTGCAGCTGCCTCATCCAGCTGGCGTTCCATTAAATATTCGTTGATATGGACAACCGAGACCTCCATTCCCAGATGCAGCAGCCCCCTGGCCGCCTCCAGACCCAGCAGACCTCCTCCGATAACCAGCGCTTTGCGGTGCGTCTTGGCTGTTTCCTGCATAATCTGCGTGTCCTTGATGTCGCGGAAGGCAATTACGCCCTCTTTATCTGCACCGGGCAGCGGAAGCATAAACGGATTGGACCCGGTTGCCAGAATCAGCTCGTCGTAGCCGGCTTCTACTCCTTTATCGGTGCGAACTTTCCGGTTCACCGTATCAATAGAAGTTACAGTATGTCCGGTGTAGAGCCTGATACCGTTACTGCGGTACCATTCCAGGTCATTGATGATGATGTCGTTCATATCCACTCCGCCCGCCAGGACAGATGACAGCATGATCCGGTTGTAGTTGGGGTGAGGCTCAGAACCAAAAATCGTAATTTCATAAGCATCCGGTGCCAGCTTGAGCAAATGCTCAATGGCTCTAACCCCCGCCATCCCGTTTCCGACCAATACCAGTTTTTTGCGTACATCTGACATATGTCTCTCTCCTCTCTATATCCACACCAGAAATCAACAGAAATAGCCCGCTACACTCCGCACAGAAACATAACATTTCCGTTGCGATAAAAGTGATAGCAGGCGCCGTTGCCGCTTCGACCGGATACATCGTTGTATCCGTAGATTTGATGAATTTGTTAAATCGACTATACTACAGCCGATCCCAAAACGTCAACAATTATGACATATAAATTTTAAATAATTTAATTCATCGACAAAACAACCTTAATCGTGTTATATAATATTACATATCTTTTAAAAGTGACAGTGCCTTATTTCTAATGAATAAGATCTTGAAAGATCCTATAAAGGAGCGTCTGGCTATGCATTCCCTGCTCTTGATTCAGAACGGCAGAACAGAGAACGACACAGAGGCGCGCTCCGAGCATAATCCCGGGCGTATACTTGAAGCTTGCGGATATGTGACCTGGACGGCAACCGGTGAGGAGCAGGCTTCTCACTTCATCCGGGATGCCGATGCTACCCTTTTATGTATGCCGGTCACCGAAATTGAGCTCTGGAGACAAAAGCTGCTCAAGCACAAAACCGCACCGGTTCTCTGGTGGTGCACTTCAGCAACTGCGGATCTGTCTGTCACTGCCTGCGGCGACAATGTAATTGTGGACGGAATCCTCTCCCCTTACATGCATGAGCAGGAGATTCACTGGATTCTTCATTTCAGCTCCAGACAGTGCTTTGAGCGCCAGCAATGGCACAAGGAGAAGGAGCAGCTGCTCGCGCGTATCGAGGAACGTAAATGGATCGACATGGCCAAGGGCATTCTGTCCAAGGCTAAAAACATCAGTGAATCCGAAGCCTATGACCTCTTGCGCAAGCAGGCGATGAATGAACGCAAACGGATGGTGGATGTAGCCACTTCCATCGTTAAGGTCTACCAGCTGCTCCAGGATCAAACTTAAGGAGAATCCGATATGATCAATCAATTAAAAGAAGTGGCCAGAGGCAAGCGCGGCGCCCGTGATTTGAGTTATGAGGAAGCGCTGGCAGCAGCTGAGGCGATTCTCTGCCAGACTGCATCCCCCGTGCAGATCGGCGCCTTCCTGATTGCCGAGCGGATTAAGCTGGAGAGCATTGAGGAGCTTGAGGCGTTTGTTGCGGTATGCCGCAAATATGCCCTCCGGGAGCCGATGCAGCAGGGGCTGGACTGTGCCGGCCCTTATGACGGACGGAAGAATTCCTTCATCGCTACCTTCCCGACCGCTTTCCTGCTGTCTGCGGCAGGTGTTCCTGTAACGCTGCATGGTGCAGCACCGCTTCCGCCAAAATGGGGCATAACACTGCAGGATATTATTGAGGCATCTGGCGTCCGTGTTGGCGGTCTAACACAGGCTGACGTTGTTACAGCTGCTGCAGGTAGCGGTGTGCTGTTCGCTCAGGCGGATCTGTGGTGTCCGCCGCTCGGTGCATTACGTCCGTTAAGAGAGGATATCGGGATGCGGACGATTCTAAATACCGCCGAGAAACTGATCGACTACTCCTGCTCCCCCTACATTGTATTCGGCATCTATCATAATACCGTGTTCGACCGGATTTCCAGGCTGATCATTAAGCTTGGCTACCGGAAAGGTCTGGTTGTGCAGGGTGTTGAAGGATCCGAGGATCTGTACATCGACCGGCCAAATCGTGTGTATACCATAGCTGACGGCCAGGCCCAGCTTGATATTATCGACCCCGAGTCACTGGGACTGGAGACGGAAGTGCCGGAGCTGGACTGGACACCGGAGCTTCAGCTGCAGAACGCAGAAGCGGTGCTGCAGGGCCGCGGGCATATGGCATTTTACAACCAGACGCTGCTGAACGGCGGGGCCCGGCTGCATCTGGCCGGCAAAGCCGGCTCGCTGGAGGAAGGCGTGTACACCTGCAAGCATCTGCTCGACAACGGCAGCGCCTGGGCGGTGTATGAGAAGTGGCGCAGCGCGCTGCTGGGCAGCAAGGCGCCATCAGTGGGCCGGGTCGGCCAGGTGTAGGCCGGGTTGGCGGCTGCCTGCCGGAGCAAGGTCGGTGCTGGGCTGATGCTGGGATGATGCTGGGCTGATGCTGGGATGATGCTGGGCTGATGCTGGGATGATGCTGGGCTGATGCTGGGCTGATGCTGGGCTGATGCTGGGCTGATGCTGGGCCGGAGTAAGGCCACAGCAGGGCCGGAGCTAGGCTGGAGCATGGTCGGAGCATGGTCGGAGCATGGTCGGAGCGGTGCCAAACCGGGGCCGGAGGGCGTGGAGATACGGCGGGTCGTAGAGGGATTTTCCCCTCTATTATGGTCATCCCCGCCTACTTTTGGTCGAGATAAGGGGATTTCTCCCTCTATTTCGATCATTCCAGTCAACTTTTGGCTATAATAATGGGATTTTTCCCGTTACTTTACTCCCCCAGGCAACTTCCGCCTAAGACAAAAAGATCCCCCTTATACTCCGATCACACCAGCCCTCCTTCTTGCCAACTCAACTGCCTTGTCCACTCACCCTCACTCTACAGTCAGCCAACCAAACACCAACAAAAAAGACCGAAGCTCCCCTCCCAGGAAGCTCCGGCCTATCCGTTATTTTGTGCCCAGCGCAGTCTGGCGCTTCTTATCCGCCGCAGCCGTTTCCTGCCCGCCTTTTTCCCCTCTTCCGCCCAGTTTAAAGACGAGAATACCGCCGACGATGACTAGCACACCGAGCAGCTGATTCAGGTTAAAGGGAACCTTTTCCAGCCCCATCCAGCCAAGGGAATCCCACAGTAGCGCGAATCCTAATTGCGAGGTCAGCACGATTGCAATCGCAAAGGTCGCTCCAAGCAGCTTCGTTGCCTGCACCAGACAGATAACTACGCCGACGCCGATCACTCCGCTGAACCAGTACCACGGCTGCATATGCTGTAGTGTAAACATCCCGGTCCCCTGAGTAATCAGCCCCATAATAAGTGAAGCGATAAAGCCCATCCCGAGTACGAGCGTGGTGGTCGACCAAGAGCCTGTATGCTCGTTGACTTTACTGTTAAAAATATTCTGCAGGCCTACAAGCGCTCCTGCCACCAATGCCAATATAATGCCGATTATCATAAAAATTATCCCCTTCTTTGCATTAAAGTTTTAGAATCAGCACGCCGGCAATCATCATTCCGATTCCGATGAACTGCGGCAGGCGCATTTTTTGCTTCACTACTCCGAACCAGCCGTTACTGTCAATCATAAAGGTCATGAACAGCTGGGCGATCAGGAGTGCGGATATAGTCAAAGTAACTCCCACATGCTGAATAGCGGTTACCTCACTGAAAATAATGAACGCCGCCAGTGCGCCACCGGTCAAGTACAGCGGATTTACTTTTTTAAAGCCTTGCTTCTTCCCGTCGCGTACGAACAGCAGAATCGCCAAAGCCATAATAAAACCGGTTAATTGTGTGATAGTTGCTGCCTGCCAAGTGCCGATGTCCTGGCTGATCCGTGCGTTTGCGACCCCCTGCAGCGTAATGCAGGCCCCGCCTATAAAAGCAAAAATAATCCCCTTCATGTCTTCTCTCCTCTATGTGTTCTCTGCCTTAATTAAATGACATCCGGCGTAATCCGTGAAGGACATATGTCCTAAATTACAATTTCCCCTTAGCTTTGCACCAAAAAGCCCGGTTCAATCCTCATTATAAGAGGCTGAAACGGGCCTTTAATAAACATTAACTCAATTAAGATAACAGCTTCATCTCATGCAGCCGGTCAAAAATCAGCCTGCTGACCGCCGACACCCGCTCCCTGTCTGCAAACGTAAGCCAGGCCAGTTCAGCAATTTCTGCAGCCGGTGCAAGCGTACCGTTATATTCTGCAGTCAGGCAGGTCATCCGCACCTGCACACCGGGTTCTTTACCATGTGCTTCAGCTTCAAATGTGCCAAAATGCCGGATACTCTCCGGAATAATCTGTACCGTCAATTCCTCTTCAATCTCGCGTATCAGCGTTTCGTTGTCCGTCTCGCCCGCTTCCCGTTTGCCTCCGGGGAAATAATAGGTGTCTTTACCGTGAGAACGAGCGCCGAGCACCTTCCCGTCTACAAGATGAATCCAGGCAATCTTGTCTATCACTGTGGTCATTTGTTATCCTCCTCGAAATTTAAGGCCTTTGCTTCTATTCATTAAAAGCTATCTCCCCCGCTCCTTAAAGGACAGATGTCCTACACAGTTTATCCGCTAAATGTCTCAGAGATCCGGCTTAACATGCATATGCCCGGCCGCCTCATCCCAAGGAACCGCATAGGCCTGTCCTTTTGCACAAAAGATCGAAGCCGACTGATAAGCCGGATCGGCATTCTTATCGTATTGCTTCATGCCGATGATCTGTCCCGCCTGATGGCAGACTTGGTACCCGCCGGCCCGCAGGGACAGAGCCCCTTTGCCTTGGGTCATGGATGCCATCCTGACCGGATAATTCATGAATGTGGCAACCGGCACCGTTCCGGTCAACACAGCCGTTTCACCATTCATTTCAGGTGCGGTAAAGCTGCCGCTGGCCTGCTGAATATCGGACATCACCTTGCCTACATGATCGGCATGGATTCTGATTTTGAAATCATAAAACGGCTCCAGCAGCACATTCTCCGCCTGCTCCAGCCCCTGACGCAAGGCACGCAGCGCGGCTTCCCGGAAATCTCCGCCGGAGGTATGCTTGTTATGCGCCCTGCCGCTCAGGAGCGTAATCTGAACATCGGTCAGCGGCGAGCCGGTCAGCAGGCCGTGATGCCCTTTTTCCAGCAGCACCTGAACAATCTGATTCTGATAGCCGATAGCCAGATGATCAGGATGACACTTGTTATGTACCGTAACGCCGCTTCCGCGTTCACCCGGTTCAAGCTTCAGATGGACCTCGGCATAATGGCCGAGCGGTTCAAAATGTCCACAGCCGTAAACCATGCTATTTATCGTCTCCATATACAGAATCTCCGGATCACCAAAAGTTACCTGAATTCGGAACCGTTCCCGGAGCACCTGCTCCAGCACCTCCAGCTGGATCTGGCCCATGACCTGAATTTGCAGCTCCTGAAGTATTTCATCCCAGCTTACATTCAGCGAAGGATCTTCTGCACCAAGCTGCTGAAACGCCTGCAGCACCTCTTTCAGGTGAACCGGAGGTTCGAAGCAGACTTTGGATTTTAGCGCAGGAACGAGTCCGCTTTCTATGGTATCTTCCAGCTCTCCGACGCCTTCCCCCGGGCCGGCAGCCGTTACGCCGGTAACGGCAAACAATTCACCCGCCGCAGCCCATTCGGCCGCTGCCGTCTTCGACCCGTTAATCCGCCGGATACCGGTAATCCGTTCAGAGATCCGCTTTCCGGCAGGACCGCAGGTTAACTCTTCCCGTACCTTAAGTACACCTTGCAGCGCTTTAATATAAGTGATTCTTGTGCCCTTGTCATCGTAGCGGACCTTGTATACTCTTCCGGCAAAAGGCAGACGGTAATCATATTCCGTGACCGCAAGCGCATCCAGATTACGGAGGAAGCTGCCGATCCCTTCGTCCAGCAGAGCGGAGCCTGCCATGCAAGGAAAGATTTTGCCCTGCCGTACCAGCTTAACCAGCGCCTCCTTCCAGGCCGGCTCGTCCAGGCTTCCATCGAGATAAGCCTCAAACAGCCCCTCATCCCGTTCCGCCAGAAAAGAGCACAGCTCCTCATTCACAGCGCCAGCATCAAGCTCCGGCAGCATCAAGGCATCTTCGCTGAGCAGCTGGCGGATCTCATTTAGCACACGCTGCGGATCGGCACCGGTCCGGTCTATTTTATTGATAAAAAAGATGGTCGGAACCCCATGTGAACGCAGCAGCTGCCATACCGTCTCCGTATGACCCTCCACACCTTCAACTGCGCTGACAATCACAACGGCATAATCGAGAATCTGGAGTACCCGCTCCATCTCCGGAGAAAAATCGACGTGGCCGGGAGTGTCCAGCAAAAAGTAACGTGAATCACCGTAGCTGAATTCCGCCTGATCAGCGAATACGGTGATGCCGCGCGCTTTTTCAATCTCATGGGTGTCCAGAAAAGTATCCTTATGGTCCACTCTGCCCCTGCTGCGGATCGCTTCTGTATGGTAGAGCAGCTGCTCGGCGAAGGTCGTCTTTCCGGCATCGACATGGGCAAGCAGCCCGATTGTAATATTCTTGGTCATTTTTGCTGACAGTACACCTCCAAAAGTATAGTTCGTTTTCTTTATATACACCTGTATGTACCTCATACAAAATACACGGCAAACCATCCCTTCTCATTATGGGCGGTTTGCCGTGCTTGATCAATCCTGTGAAACGCATTATCTATCCCTGCCTGGAACGGTTACGGCCTTCCTGATAGACGGCCAGCGCCCAAACCAGAACAAACAATGGAATAAAAATATACCAGGGAAGGGTTACAGTATCACCGATTATAAACGAAATAAGAAGTAGGACCGCTATGACAATTATGGAATACAGCACGCCTCGTCCAAAAGTTCTCATTTTTCCCGCCTCCACTTCATTCAGGTATATCCAATATTACCCAAACTGGAGGGAATAACTCTAATTAGCGGGATTTCCGTGTTATATCTCTGAGTGCTCCTCTTTATACCTTTCTTTTCTTGAAGAAGATATACAATAAAAATACTGCCGCTAACACAACAATAGCTAACATTAATAGTGTCGGATAATTGATAGAAAAGCCAAAGTCACCTTGAAACAGGTTGTCTTTTGGAGGATCATGCTTAACAGATAGGCCGTATTTATCTATTAACTCAGCCTTCTTGTCTTCCGTTAGATTATTTACTGCAGTTACCATACCCTCTCCCCCTCGAAAAGCTTGCTATACCTGACAACCCACATAGTTATTCAATATTTGCCGCGGTCCAATCCTTTCACGTTAGAACTCAGGAATGTTCAAAATGTCTGAGTTTATCGGGATTGTGGATAAGATAAATGTTGCGGATTACGTGTCCGGTACTATGAAATAATGCAACGGAATCGACATGCTCTCCCACACGGAAGATGACCCCGGTCTGGCCGTTGATCTTGCTAATCTCGATCTGTACTCCCTCTTGCTGGTACAATTTATGGAAAGAACCAAATAGAAATTTGGACACGGAATCGGGCTGTGAGATCGGGCGGACGGCGGCGAATACCTTCCCTCCCCCATCGGAAATAAGAATGACATCATCAGCCAGCATGGAGATGACCTGCTCTGTATTATCCCGCTCAAGTGCGGCCAGGAACCGGCGAACCCACAACTCTTTGTCACTCTCGACGACATCCGGCTCTCCTGCACCTGTGCCTATTTTCATCTTTGCGCGGCTAAATAGCTTCCGGCAGTTTATCTCACTTTTACCAATGATCTCGGCGATTCCACCGTATTCGATGCCGAGAGCCTCGCGCAATACGAATACCGCACGCTCTGCCGGTGACAGCTTCTCCAGCATTACCAGGACTGCATAGGACAGCAGCTCATCACGGACTATGAAATGGAGCGGATCCGACTCCGCAGTAGGGATGGGTTCGGGAAGCCACTCACCGGCATAATATTCCCTTCGCCTGCGGGCCGATTTATACAGGTCCCGGCAGCGGTTTACGACCATTTTACACAAATACGCCTTTGGCTCTTCGGTCAGGCCAGCCGGGTTCACATTGTATACTTTGAGAAAAACGTCCTGAACGGCATCTTCCGCATCGGACCATGTACCCGTCATTTGATAAGCCAGCGTAAGCATTAATTTTTTGTACTGACGGTATAATTCCTCTATCTCCACCGCCCCCGTTTTTTTGAACTCATACCTGTTAAGTCGTCAGCATACTCGCTGTATCCCAAGTATATTTTTTGATTTTCCAGCTCAATTTCCCTGTGATCACAAAATCGAGTCCCCACTTATTCACCCAGGTTAATCCTTTACCGGGACCTAGTCCGATGCAGAACAAATTCATATAGCTTTCATGGACCGGCGCCTGTTGCCCCTCGAGATCTGCCAGGATGATTTTGGCAAGCCGGGCCGCTTGGGGAATTGCTTCCTTACAAGTCCTGCCGTCTACAAGGCCGTTGACCGGGTCTATGATTCTGGCGCAGTCACCGATACTGTATACACCCGGCATATCTGCTACTCTATAGCTGAAGTCTACCTGTACGTATCCTTCCGAGGTTACTGGCAGGCCGATCGCTGACAGCATCGGATTAGGCTGCAGCCCGAGTGTCCAGATGCATAAACCTGCAGGCCGGCACTCACCGCTTGATAACCATAATACCCCATCTTCTTCTTTGATTACACGTTTATTATGCAGAGTATTTATACCGATGTCCCGGAGGAGATGTTCCAGTCTCAACCCTACTTTGGCTGGACCGTCCAAAAAGAGACGCTCGTGTGCATTGTACAGGTCAATTGTTACGGCTTTGGGGTCAAGTCCCAGCCGCTCAGCATCCTTGCGGGCGTAGTAAGCCAGCTCTGCCGCAGTCTCAATGCCGCTAATTCCAGCTCCCGCAACGACAATTTGCAGCAACCGGTCGCGTTCACTTGGTTCATTTTCAGCAGCAGCCTGTTCCAGATTAGTTAGCCATTTGCTGCGGATTTTCTGAGCATTTTCCAGTGAAGTGAGCGGAATCCCGCCATGTCCGGGATCAGGCTGCCGGATCACACTGCCCGCTGCTACAATGAGCACATCATAGCTCATTCCATGCTCCACTCCCGAAGGATTCACATACAGCAGCTTCTTTTCTTGTGCATTAATGTTGGATACGATGCCCTGCACCAATTCAACACCGTCCGGAAACAGCTTAGTCAGTGGAACTCGTATATCTTCATTCGAAACGGCCGGTCTAAACATTAATACTTTACGCAGATGGAAATCATTTTTATCAATCATGACAAGCCGCAGCGGATACTTCCCTGCTTGATCCTTGAACCATTTCCGGATTTCCTTCACAGCATGAATCCCCGCATACCCGGCACCGATAACAACACATGTCAATGTTTTCATGCAATCTACTCCTTCTGTAGTTTGCATATAGAACGAGGCAGCCACCTTTTTTGTGACACAGGAATTATATAAATTAAATTGTATTAGACACATCATAAAAAAGAGCCCTATAAACTCCAAGGCTCTTCGCATACTCTCTATTATCATTTCAGTACCGCAACACCAGCACAAACCGCATCCCTTCTGCAGATGCCTCACCGTAAATATCTCCGTCCATCTTGCGCATCAGCTGGCGGCAGATGAACAGGCCCAGCCCGTTGCCCTGCTTGCCGGCGCTGTTCGAGCCGCGCCAGAAGCTGGCGAAGATATGCGGCAGCTCGGAAGCCGGAACGGGAGCGCCGGTGTTCTCGATGAGGATCAGCTGACGGTAATCCTCTTCCCGGAAGCTGATTCTTATTAGCGTGCCGTCCCCGTATTTGATCGCGTTCTCCAGCAGGTTGTCCATCACCTCAAGCAGCTTATCCGGGTCCCCAAGCAGCAGCTTGTCGTCAGGTATAGCTACATCGAAACGGATTCTGAGCAGTTCAAGGCGCTCCTTGTAATGATCCGTCACCCGTCTGATCCAGTCTTTCAGGTAAAATTCCGCTACGTGCACCTCTGTCTCCTGGAGGGAGGACACGGATGCAGCGATGATGCTGCTGATCATCTGCTCTATTTGTCCGGCCTTTTGGCCGATCAGGCTGGCGGATGCCCTGCGTTTGTCTTCGTTGTCATAGAGCCCTTCCGCCAGCGCACTGGAGTACAGCTTAATCGCTGCGACTGGTGTTTTGAGCTCATGCGACAGGGAGGCGATCAGGGTCTGGCGGTCTTTTTCCAGCCGCAGATTGGTCTGCTTCTGGCGGTCCAGCGTCTCGCGCAGCAGGTTTAGCCCCCAGACAAATTTGCCAAAAAACCTGCTTTTGCTCTCCTTCATATCCTGGGTCAGATTGCCCTTGGATAATGCATAAGGAAGCTCCTCGATCGTATGGAACGGCCTGATAATCTGCTTGCGGATGTAAATTAGCAGGCCACATATGGCAGCAAGTGCTGTACCAAGCAGTATGACCGTCAGCAGAAGCAGCGGTGAACGGCTTGCACCGGATGAATACTCCAGCCTCAAATAACCTGCCGGCTCAACTCCACGGTATATAGGCTTAACGGTATACTCGGCATTGTTCTGCACACCCGTGCCGTCAAAAAATCCGCGCACGGCCTCCGGCTCTGCTTCCCATTCCAGCCATGCAGCATTTCGCACATAAGTATATCCGTCCAGCTTAAGTTCACCGGGCTCACGCCCGTCACTTACCTCCCGGGTAATACGGTTGACCTCAATCCGGTATGCTTTGTCTCCTGAGTCTCCAGCCAGCTTGAAGCCATAAGCGGTAAACAAGGCAATCACCACGATACCGATACTTATCGTGCAGAGAATCAGCCGGTCAAACCGCTTCATACTTGTAGCCCACTCCCCACACCGTTACAATCCGTTTCGGCTGCTTCGGATTAAGCTCAATCTTTTCCCGCAGCTTGTTAATATGTACGGTTAATGTAGACGGCTCGCTGAAGCTGTCCGCTCCCCACACCTGCCCGAACAGCCACTCCTTGCGCAGCGCCTTGCCCCGGTTATTCAGGAGCAGCACCAGCAGCTCATATTCCTTCATTGTCATGGACACCGGAGCTTCTGCCAGAAACACCTGCATGGAGGAGCGGTTGACCAGCAGGTCGCCGTCTGTCAGCAGCTGCCTGTTGTCATTCATCTCATAGCTCCGGCGCATATGTGCCTTTACTTTGGCGATCAGCAGCTGAATGGTAAACGGCTTTTCCAGATAATCGTCAGCCCCCAGCTCCAGCCCGATGATCTTGTTGTCATCCCCGTGCCGGGCACTCATGATCAGAATCGGCAGATTGTATTTTTCCCTGGCCAGTCTGCACACGGCAAAGCCGTCGATCCCGGGCAGCATAATATCGAGCAGCAGCAGCTTTACCGCCTGGCTGTCCAAAAGCTCCAGTCCCTCTTCCGCGCTGGAAGCAGATGCTACAGAGTAGCCCTCCGCCTCCAGAAAATCCCGTATAACCGCAGACAGCTCCAGATTATCCTCAATGACCAAAATATCAGCCAATACCATCCCTCCTGTATCTCTCTATCTCTCTATGGCAGGGTAGGCGACATTTAGCCACTTTATAGCTTGAACTAGCAGTAATTCTATCTTGGGTACTTTATGAAGTTCAATCTATAAAGCTATTCCCCTGCCTACCATCCCTGCCCCATCAGCCACTCATTCAGCCGGCGCTCCCGTTCTCTGACGCCCTCCGCCTCAGCGAATTTGCCAAGCTTCAGCTCGCCCTGGATGTTGCCGTCCACCATATAGAGAACCTTATCAGTCTGCGCGGCTACCTTCACATCATGGGTGACGATCATGATCGTCGTACCTTCCCGGTTGATCCGACACAGCTCCTCCATCACTTCCTTGGCGGCTTTGGAGTTCAGTGCTCCGGTCGGCTCATCGGCAAACAGCATCCGGGGTGCGTTGATCAACGCCCGGCAGATGCAGGCCCGCTGCAGCTGTCCGCCCGACACCTCGGCAATATCATGTCCAGCAATTTCGATGATCCCGAGCTTCCGCATCAGCTTGTCGGCATGTTCGTTGATGTCACTCCGGCTGCGGTTATCTCCTTTGCCCTTAATCGCCTGATAGCCCGATAATATGATATTATCATAGACCGACAGGTTGCCGAGCATATACATTTGCTGAAAAATAAAACCCATCTCATGCAGCCGTACCTCTGCGATCTCATTCTGCGACAGCTGAGACAGCTGCTTCCGGTTAAACAGCACCTCTCCCGCCGTCAGGCGGTCCATCCCGCTGACCGTATAGAGCAGGGTAGATTTGCCGGAGCCGGAAGGTCCCATGACCGACACAAACTCTCCCTCATGCAGGGTGAAATTAATATTCCGCAGCACATTATGCTGGCTTTTGTTCACGATATAGGTTTTGCACAGATTGGTAACTTCAAGTATGGTAGTCATCGCTTCATTCCTCCTGATTATTCTTTATTCATATTCCAGACGTGGATGTGTTTGATTTGTCCGCAGCTGGTATATACCGCCGTTACCACTACGGTCAGAATCACCAGCGGGTACAGCACGTAAACCTGCAGCGGCATAATCTGAAAGTGAAGCTCGGTAAGCCCGAACATCCGGAAGACGAAGCCGAACAGCCGTTCACCGAGAATATTGGCTCCCAGCACGCCTATAGTCAGCGAGCCTGTCAGCAGAATCATAATCCGCAGCACCTGCCACAGCCGGATCAGCCCGTCTGTAAAACCAAGGCTTTTCATAACGGCAATGCCCTGGATCTCCTTGCTGATAAGCAGCCGTACAAACAGGCTTGTAATAAAAAAGATAATCAGGCACACAATGACCGTAAGCAGGCTGATCACACTTTTCAGCTGACCGATAAAGCCGCCGATGACCTCCTTCAGCATTTCATCAGCAGTCTTGATTTCATATTGGCTGAATAACCGCTTCATCTCTGCTGTTATTGCAGCCTTGTCCTGATCCGGTGCATTAATCATGCCGGTGATCATATAAGACGTTGTTATTTGCGGGTAAAATTCCCCGGCCAGCCGGACCATATAGCCTTCATTCGATATGGCCTGAAAAATACCGGTGATCAGGAAGGAATGCTGCCGGCCGTCTATTTCAAATACAATATAATCACCAAGACTTTTGTGATAGACCTCCGACATAATGCTGGTAATCGCTATTTCATTAGCCAGCTCAGGAGCCGTTCCCTGCAGATACTCAAGATTGGCCGCAGGCTCGTTTTTCGTTCCGGAGATACTTCTGTTGCTCTCGCCGTTATCGGATATATACTTTGTCAATGCCGTGTACTCCAAAGAAAGCTGAACATCGAACTTCTGATCCTTAAACTGCTGCTCTACCTTCGACAGCTCCTCGCGGATCTCATTCAGCGGTATATCAGCCACGACGGCTTTCGTATAGAAATCCGCTTCCGTTGTTCCCAGATAGCTTATGAATTTCGGTGTGAGAATCGTATTGGTCAGATTGATAGGGATAATGATGATAGCTGCGCTAAGAATAAAGGTGATAATCAGGGTGGTATAGCTTTTCAGACGGCTCACAACATCGCTCATTGCCAGAAACAGCATCGGATGCAGCCGCTTGCTGCGGTGAAGATGGAACCTGCGTGAAGGCTTGAACCTTTCGCCGGTATGGCCCTGTCTGATCGCGTCGATCGCAGAAGCTTTATTAATTTTGCGCATGCACAGGACACAGAACAGCAGGGTCAGCAGAACAATTGCTATTGCACTCATAATGGAAATGATAATATTGGCTATGCCGCCGGGCAGGATAATATATTCTGCCGTTTTGCGGGACATCAGGGCACTTAGCGGAAAGCTGGCAATCAGCCCGACAGCTCCCCCCATAACAGCAAGGCCTGAATATTTGGCCAGGTATAGTCCCTTGATCGATCCGTTCTTGAAGCCGATGGCCTTCATCACGCCGATCTCCCGGTATTCATCCTGCAGCGTAGACACAATGGTAAATCTCAGTGTCATAAAAGCTATAAAAATCAGAAACAGGCTGATTACAAACAGCATGGCGGAAATAATCTGATCAGTCAGGAAGGAGGTCTTTACAAGCCCCTTGTCGACCTGAAAATTCGCCTGCAGATCCTCCTTGGCAAAAGCTGCCGCTACCGCTGAAGACTCCACTCCTTTAGCTGCCATAAAACTATACTGCACTGAGATTGCTTCCTCAGGTAATGCGCTCTGAATGTCAGCAAAATCCTGCTCTGAAAGGATCAGCCGTTTCAGCCCCATCAGGTCAGCTCCCAAAAAGGCGTCTTTGAAAAATTCTGTTACTTTAAAGCTTTTGGTGATACCGTCAAAATTCATAGTGATGCTGTCGCCAAGCTCCATGCCGGTAGCATTTCTGATGCTTACCGGTATCCCGATCTCGCCTGCATCCAGCTTGAACTGCTGATCGTCCTGACTGAAAATCAAATTCACCTTGTCAGGCACCGTCGCCAGTGTAAGCACCAGATTGCTTGAAAAGCCGTTCCGGCCGGCCGGAAGCTTAATCTGCCGGCTGGTTACACTGATCTGCTGCTCGGAGTATACCTCACCGACGATAGCCTGATTTCGGGTCCAGTCTTTAATCTTTTGCCTGTTCTCCGCTGTATCGGGAATGGTGACACTGTGGTCCGCCACCTTGCTCTTGTCGATAAAATACCCGATGGCCGATGAGGTGGTGTACATCAGGTTTGTTCCGCTCGCCACCAGGGCTGTTGCCAGTGTGATCAGCACGAGCAGTACGATATTCATCGTTTTTTTGCGGCGCAGATCCTTTTTCAGAATGTTCAGAAACACGCTTTGTTCCCCTTTCTCATATCCTTTGAAGTGATTATAATGGGGAAGTTATTAAATAATCCTTAACTGGGGGGATTTTGACTATGGAGAATGATTTGAGATACCCGATTGGCCCGTTTGAGTATGCCGGTGAGATTACCGCTGGTGTTACTACCGCGTGGATCAGGGAAATTGAAGAATTACCGGGACTATTGCGGGAGGCTGTAAAAGAGTTGAATGAGGAGCAGCTGGATACTCCGTATCGTCCAGGCGGATGGTCGGTACGGCAGGTGATTCATCATGTTGCAGATAGTCATATGAATGCTTATGTACGGTTTAAGCTGGCTCTAACGGAAGACAAGCCGGTAATCAAGCCTTATGAGGAGGCAAAATGGGCAGAGCTTCCGGATTATGCCTTGCCGGTTGAGCCATCCCTTTTACTCATTGAAAACCTGCATCAGCGCTGGGTTACCGTTCTGCGTGAGCTGACTCCTGCCGATCTGGAAAAGACCTTTATCCATCCGGAATCCGGTGTAGTTTCATTAGGCAGAAATATCGGCATCTACGCCTGGCACGGCAAGCATCATCTTGCCCATATTACCTCGCTGTGCAGCCGTATGGGCTGGTAAAACAACCCTAATACAACTAAAAAACCTGCCATGGAAAATGGATAAGCCATTCAGGCCATCCCTTCCTAAGGCAGGTTTTGTATATTACTGCTGTTTTACAAATTCATAAAATGCCAGGGCCTGCTCCCAGTCTGTGAAGCCAGCCTGGGCCAGCTTGTCGCTGCCGCCGCCTTTGCCCCCGAAGCCGCCGAGGTGCTCCTTAAAGAACGCACCGCAGGACAGCCCGGCTTTTCCGCTCTGTGCGAACACCAGCTTATTCTCGGCTGCTGACAGCAGCAGCACCGGCAGATCGGTCAAGGCAGTCAGCTTGGCAGCAAGGCTCTGCAGATCCTTGAGCGATTTCTGTTCATAGGTCTGCGCGATAATCCGGCTGCCAGGCTCCTGCGCCGCCAGCAGTTCACCCGCTGCATAACCGTCATTCAGCTCTTTAAGCGCTGTAAGCTCGGCCTGAAGCTGCTTTTGCTCCTGCTCCATTTTTTCAATCCGGTCCATAATCTCGTCCTTGCCGGTATTGAATTTGACGGACAAGGCGCCCAGAATACGCACATTGTCATTGAACTCGGCCAGTGCGCGGCCGCCGCATTTGAACATCACCCGGATGTTGCCCTTCTGCTTGTCCGCTCTCAGCAGCTTGATCATGCCGATGGTCCCGGTCGACGGGACATGAGTACCTCCGCAGGCGTTATATTCAATTCCTTCAATTTCAACAATCCGGATATTCTCAGTCACTGTAGGCTGCTTCACCAGCGGCAGGCGGGCCAGCTCTTCCCCGCTCACGAAATAGCTGCTGATGCTGCTGTTCAGATATATCTGCCGGTTAACCTCGGCCTCCACTTCCAGCATTCTGGCCGGTGACAGCTCTGTCAGCTCAACATCGATGGTTGCATAATCGGTTCCAAGGTGAAAGCTTAGCGTCATCGCCCCGCACAGCTCACGGAATACCGCCGACAACAAATGCTGCCCGCTGTGCTGCTGCATGTGGTCGAATCTCCGCTCCCAGTCCAGCTTGCAGCTGACTTCAGCCCCTCCGGGCAGGCTCTCCACTTTGTGGAACACTTCGCCTTCCTCAAGAATGACATCCAGCACCGGAATACCGCCGATGGTGCCGGTATCGCACGGCTGCCCGCCTCCATGCGGATAGAAGGCTGTCTTTTCCAGGACAAGATACAGCCCGTCTGCTTTTTCCTCAATCCGGCTCACCCTGGTTTCCCACTCCCGGATAAAAGCTGATTCATAATATAATTTATCAGTCATTTGTCTGCTCCGCTCCGTTTCTGTCTACAGCTCCGGCTTCGGCTGGTCCGAAGAACCGTTCCATAATAATATAGTCTTTGCCGCCTTTAGTGAACGACTGCCCCGTTGCAGCCAGTCCAAACTTCTGATAGAAAGGGGCTTTATTGCTGCGTGCATTGCAAAAGATTCTCCGGGCTCCCCGCTGCTCTGCCTCCTTCATCACATGCTGCAGCAGCCTGCTGCCATAGCCTTTGCCCTGCTCGGATTCAAGAGTAGCGAACTTGCGAAACTGCGCTTCATCACCTTCAATGAATAAAGAAACTGCGGAGATCAGCCGCTCACCCTCGAACAGCCCGTAATGCTCCCCGGCATCGTCATCGGCCAGCTTCACATAATCCAGCTCACGCTCCGGCCACATGACCTCATGTCTTAGCTGCCATGCCTGTTCCTTCGGTATGAACCTTATGTCCATATTTCCACCTCTGTCCCGATCTGTTTAGTGCATTGTATCCCATATCTGTTTACCGATCAAGATCACCGTTACCGCAATGAACAACGGTCGGATATACCCTGCTCCCTTGCGGATCGCAACCTTGGAGCCGAGTATCGCGCCGATAACCATCGGGACTCCAAGCACCAGGCCGTAAGAGTAGCTGACCGAGCCCAGCGCCACGAACGTAAGCAGACTGGAGATGTTGCTGGCAAAGTTCAGCACCTTGGCATTGCCGGCTGCCGTCACGAACTCAAAGCCCAGCATCAGAAAGGCAAAGATCAGGAACGATCCCGTACCCGGGCCGAAAAAACCGTCATAAAACCCGATGATCAGGGCAACCAGCATGCCGGTCAGGCGTGTTTTTTTGCTGCCGCCGGAGAAGGTGGATACATCGCCCCACGATTTTTTCAAAAGCGTATAGACTGTAATCACTACCAGCATTACGATGACCAGCGGCTTCAGAAACTCCGAAAGCACCTGCCGGACAGTGAAGGAGCCAGCGACCGCCCCGGCGATCGAGAAAGGTATTAGCAGCCTGATGAGCTGAAAATTGATTTTACCGGACCTGATAAAGGAAGCTGTACTGGTAAAAGAGCACATCGTGCCAGCCAGCTTGTTCGTTCCTAGCAGCAGATGCAGCGGTATGCCCGCCGACAGCAGTGCCGGAATCGAGATCAGTCCACCGCCGCCCACTACAGAATCAATAAATCCGGCCAGAAAGCCGCAAACCACTAAAACTATGATCATTCCAGTACTAATATGATCCATCTCCGGCCTCCTGCTATGTAAACAATGAGTATATTAAACCTTTAAATCTGGAAGGCTTGTGTACACTTAATCCCAGCCGGATTCCATGAACCATTCCCCGCGTCCAAAGGCATCCAGTGCTTTTGTCATGAATGGCAGGGTATTATCCGGGAGCTTGTTCAGGTCAAACCAGCCCAGCTCATCACATTTGTCCGGCTCCATATTGCTCACTTCACCCGACCACTCCTCGGCCCGGAAGAAAAAATCAATCCGTTCCGCGTCCGCTGTCTTAATATGCATTGTCCCCAGCATATGCAAATGTGCCGGATTAATCCGGACCCCGGTTTCCTCCCGCGCTTCACGGATTGCCGCCATATGCAGCGTTTCCCCGCCGTCCAGCTTACCGCCCGGAAAACCGTAATAACCGTCCATATGCCCTGTATTGCAGCGTCTAAGCAGCAGCACCTGACCGCTCTGGACCAGCATGATATGTACAACACTAAGCACCCGGAATTCCGCCATATTGCTTCTATCCCTCCCCTGTAAAATAAAAAAGAGCAGCAGGATCATCTCCTGCCGCTCCCTTAAATCCGTATGGATGCAGTCATTACTTATAAGAATTCTGTTCATTCTTCTTATAAGTTGTCTTGTCATCGCTAAGGGACTCCTTGCGGATGTCGAGCTTCTTCTGCTCCATCTGCTGTGCCTGCTGGCTGGTAACAGCCGCATGATCCAGCTCATCCACAGTGTTCATCAGGTTTTTATCCGGTTTGCTATGGTTCGTCACTGCACTGCCTCCTTAAGGTTACTTGTCATTTCACCTTATTGTGGCAATGAACAGCCCGGATTATTCGGAATCAACGTTGTGATAGACCTGCTGTACATCATCGAGTTCTTCAAGAGCATCGATCAGCTTCTCGAATTGGGCCTCGGCATCCTCCGGAATCTCCACATAATTCTGTGGAAGCATAGTAAGCTCAGCTACGGTGAAATCCGTAATACCGGCACCGCGCAGCGTCTCCTGTACGGCATGGAACTGGTCTGGCTCAGCGTATACGATGACCGCCTCGTCCTCTTCCAGTACATCGCGCACGTCAACGTCGGCTTCAATCAGCAGCTCCATAACTTCTTCAGCGGATTTGCCTTCTACACCGATAACGGCGGTCGGATCAAACATATACGTTACTGATCCGCTGACACCCATGTTCCCGCCGTTTTTGCTGAAGGCGGAACGGACAAGCGGAGCCGTACGGTTCACGTTATTGGTCAATGCATCAATAATGATCATCGAGCCGTTCGGACCAAAGCCTTCATACCGCAGCTCCACATAGTTTTCGTCGCCGCTGCCTTTGGCTTTTTCCAGAGCACGGTCGATAATGGCCTTCGGTACATTATAGGTTTTGGCGCGTTCCAGAACGACCTTCAGTGCACGGTTCGATTCCGGATCCGGTTCGCCTTTCTTCGCTGCTACATAAATCTCAACGCCGAATTTGGCGTAGACCTTACTTGTATTGGCATCCTTGGATGCTTTCTTCTCTTTAATATTATTCCATTTACGGCCCATAGTGTTCGACTCACTTTCCAACATAAGTTATAAACAGTCCGTTATATTATACCTCTCTTGGGACGATCCCGTAAAGAGCACCGGAGCTTCGTTTAGAAGTCCAGCAGCGCCAGCACGCGCTCTTTGCCCAGCGCCTGAACAAGTACAGGAACCCTTGGACCCTCCGGCTGCTGCAGAATCAGCTGATAAAGGATAATAAACAGCCGCTTCTGATTGCTTCTCATCGTCTTTTTGTCAGCATCGTGACAAATAGCATACACCTGCTGCATGAACTCAGTTTCACTGGAAAATCCGGTACGGAGCAAGCCGCAGAATGCTATGACCCGCTCTTGTTCAGCAGCCTCCAGTGATTGGTACAGTACCCGGTCCGGGCTGCTATTCACTGTTACCAGCTTGTGCGGGGCATAATGTCTGATCCAGTGCTCCGCCCGTTCTGCGGTTTGCCGGAATAATTCCTCTTCAACGGCTTGCACGCCATCCTGGTTAAGCAGTCTTTGCAGCAGACCGCTATCCCAGTTGATCAGCGGCAGCAGGGCCGCAATCTGGCTGAAGCCCGGTAGTTCCGAGTCTGCGGGATTTCGCAGGGCCAGCTCAAGAGCCGCCCGGATGTCCTCATTCTCCAGCTGCCTGGCGGCATAAGCTTTGCGGAACCGCTCGAATTCCGTGTAGTTGCGCAGGACATCCTCATCCAGGCCGATGCTGAAGGCTGCATCCGGCTGATATTTGGCGAACATGAAGAGGATCGGCTCTGGCCCGTATACCTTCAGCAGATCATCCGGTGTATAGCCCCGGCCGGACGAGCTGGACATTTTGGCTTGGCTGCCCTTGATGCTGATGAACTCATAAGGAACGTAATACGGCGGCTGGTTTCCGAATATTTTCTCCGCAATGACCTTGCCAACATTGTAGCTCCCCGTCTCGGAAGAATGGTCACGGCCGCCGGGCTCGAACACGACCTCCTCCATCCCCCAGCGCATCGGCCAGTCTATTTTCCAGTGCAGCTTAATATTTGCTGCCTGCGGAACGTGCAGCGTGTTATAACAGCCGCATTTGCAGCTATAGATAATGTCCTCTGATTCCTCGTCAAAAGCATGTACGCTGGTCGTATCTTTTCCGCAACGCTCACAATAGACCTGAATCGGATAGAAGGCTGCCCGTTCCTCCGCAGTAGCTTTGCCCGTTTTGAACATCATCAGAATGTCGTAGATTTCCTCTCTGCTGCGCAGGGCGTGAAGTATAGCCTGGTTATACCTGCCAGACTGATATTCACGGCTCTGGTAGATGAATTCAGGTGTGATGCCAAAGGCCGATAGCGCCTGTTCAAATTCCTGTTCAAAGTGCTCCGCATAGGAAGTATGGGCGCCGCAGGGACATGGGACCTTGGTATAAGGCAAGCCGATATACTGCTCATAGGAGGAATCCAGCTGCGCCGGAACTTTACGGAAACGGTCGAAATCATCCCACGAAAAAATAAAACGGACATCCTTACCGGCTCTCTGCAGCGCCTGAGTGACGAAATAAGTGGTGACAATCTCGCGGAAATTGCCGATATGAACCGAGCCCGACGGGCTGATGCCAGATGCGCATACAAAGGTCTGGCGGTCCGGATGGTTGCTGATCAAGTCATTTGCGATTTTTTGTGCCCAATGCATGTTAATAATCTCCCTCTGTTTTGTAATAAAAAAAACAAAAAAGCTCCCGTCCTCAAGATTGTCATCTTGAGGACGGGAGCTGTCATAAGCACCGTGGTACCACCTCTGTTCGCGGACATGTTGCCAGGCCCGCCTCTTCGGGTACGGCCATCACGCTTATACCCTAGCTCTGTAACGGGAGCTCCCGTCATACCATCCTTGAGCGATCATTCTACCCAATTCCGTATGCAGCTCAGAGACTTTATTCGTCAGGCACATTGCTGCTCCATTTCACCGGGCTGGAGCTCTCTGGGAACAACGTTTGCTTAACTACTCTTCTCATCATCGCTTTTCTTATCCAATTACACCTATTTAAACATGATTTGCGGTGCTATTTCAAGCTTAAATTTCAGGCTGCATTTCAAACTACAACTCAATGAAAAAGATTTTGAATACGCCTAAGTAACGCTTCTTCGCTGTGATATCTCCAATAAAGGTGCTGCTGTCCTGAATGTTTGGCAGACTGAAGACTGAAAAAATTATGTAACTATCCCTTTCCGCAAGGCTCTGTACCAACGGCCGGACCACAGCTTGATTAAGGCCACCTGGCAGTGACGGGCCCAGTATTTCCTGCAGATCATCAGCGGCATACTCCGCGAAATCCTCAGTAGCCGGATTAAGTAATGCAAGCACTCCCAACAAAATCACAAGCACAATGAACATATTTCTTTTTTTTCCCGGTCTGGCCCTGCGCTCAACCTGCCGCTCAGCATATGGATCCATAACATCCCTCCTGCCGTAACCATAATTCATTTGGGCAAATATGTAAATGATGTTTAATTTGTGTTTAAAGCTTACTTTTGCTGATGGCTATGTACAGGTATTCAATGGTGCTATTTTCTGCTACACTGGCAACATTATTATTTATGGAGGAACCTTAACGGATGTTATCAAATGAATCTTTTACGGCAGTTTTATTTCTATTATTTACTATACTGGCAATCATCGTCTGGGTCGTCAGCTTAATCAAACCGTCCTTTGCCGGCCGCAGGAGTGCTTCCGCCAGGAAATCCCGCAAGCATGTTAACAAAATCTCACTACTGACAGGAGCCGTGAGTTTCGTTTTAATGGTTGTTACCGCACCTGGAACTTCACTTGTTGAGAAGGCTACTTCCATACAGAATTTTTTCATATTAAGGGATTTCCAAGTGGCTGGCACATTCATATATACCTCCAAAACAATGGAAGCCGAAGTCACCTCTGTCATCGACGGGGACACCTTCCGAATCCGCACCGATGAAGGAGATACCGAGAAAGTACGCCTGCTGCTGATTGACACACCGGAGATTGGAGACGAGCCAGAGCCCTATGCTCTGGAAGCGCGTGACTATACAGAGGAGCTTCTAGCAGGACAGAGAGTTCATCTTGAATTTGACGAATCAGAAAGAGATCAGTATGGCAGGCTGTTGGCATATGCTTATGTGGATGATCAGATGGTTAACGAGCTGCTGCTGGAGCAGGGGCTGGCCAGAGTGGCTGTTTTCCCGCCGGATACCAGGTATGTAGATGACTTCAGGGAGATCGAAACGAAGGCGCGGGAATCCCGCCTCAGGGTCTGGAGTATTGACAACTATGTGACTAACAGGGGATTTAATGCAGATGCGGCTGCTTCTGGGCAGTAGTTAGTGAGTGGTTCCGATAACTGGTAGGATAACTGCACTTTATACAACTATAATGCCGGTTTTCCCCCGGATTACACGTATAAGTGTATTCTGTGCAACTAAAAATCAGCAATATGCTCATTCTGGTTATTTCGGGCACAAATAGTTGTACAAACTACAGTTAAACGCTGCAATCGCAGGCTTAAGGGCTTTTTAAGTGTACTGAGTGCAGCTATTCCGCTCAGTTGAGCTTCCAACAACAGCAAACTTAGCCCGGTACCGGCAAAATAACAAAACAGGGATGTCCCGCAGCCGCTCAGGCAGACCGGAACATCCCTATTCTTTTCCCTGTCCTAACTTGCTATAGTGGTCCTACACCCATACCTCATTCGCGGTCTCAATAACGAGCCGGATTTTGTCCCACTGCTCTTCCTCCGTAAGAATATTCCCTTCCTCGGAAGATGCAAATCCGCATTGCGGACTTAGACAAAGCTTGTTAATATCCACATATTCCGCCGCTTCGGCAATCCGCAGCTTCAGCTGCTCCTTATTCTCCAGCCCGCCATGCTTGGTTGTGACAAGTCCCAGCACCACGAACTGGTCTTTGATGAACCGCAGCGGAGCGAAGTCACCGGAACGCTCGTTATCGTATTCCAGGAAAAAGGCATCCACCTGCGCCCCGCCGAACAGCGTCTCCGCAACCGGCTCATAGCCGCCTGCTGCGAACCACGTTGAACGCAGATTGCCGCGGCATACATGCAGCGCGATCGTCATATCCTCAGGCTTGTCTGCGATACTCTCGTTGATCAGCGACACGTAGTCCCTGGCTAATTGATCCGGATCAATACCTCTGCTCCGCAGATGCGCCCGGTGTCTGCCGCTCGACAGCGTTCCCCACGTCGTATCATCCATCTGCAGATAGCGGCAGCCTGCATCATAAAAAGCCCGGATAGCCGCACGGTATACTGCAATAATATCGTGGAACAGCTGATCCCGGTCAGGATAAATCTCGTTTCCATTGTAATCCTGTACGAAGTGGAACAGGGACGGGGCAGGTATTGTCATTTTGACCATCGTATCCCCGGCCATTTGCTGCAGTCTGGTGAAATGGGCCAGCATCGGGTGATCGCCGAATGATATTTTTCCGGTAATCTTAAAGCTTTCAGCCCGTTGCGCATTTTCCTTGGCCGAACTATGGCCTTGATTTAGAATGATTTTGTGTGTGCCTGTTATTCCCAGAAAAAAATCAAGATGCCACCACGAACGGCGGAATTCACCGTCAGTAACAGCCTTGAGACCCAGTGCCTTTTCCTGCTTCAGCAGTTCAGCAATTTCTCTGTCCTCAATCTCCTGAAGCTGTGCAGCGGTTATCTCCCCCTGTTCGAATAAGCTGCGCGCTGTCTTGATGCCCTCACTGCGCAGAAAGCTGCCCACGATATCATAGCGAAAGGGAGGGGCAGTTCTGGCGGAACCCGTAATTGGACTGATCATACGACCCTCCTGCTGTTATAGTAAAAACTGATTCATGTCAAAATAGCTGCTGGCAACCAGATCGTTCAGCAGATCAATATAAGCGGACATAATTTCACTCGGCTTACGGTCTTTATGGGCAATCCAGCCGACAGTAAACACTTCATTACTCTCATAGGGAATGGTCACCACCCCGTTGCCGTTCAGATCAGAGGCCATGATGCCTGTCCCGATCGTGTAAGCGTTGCTCCCAAGCAGCAGATTAGACAAAGTGGCCCTGTCCGTTACTTTGATATTTTTCTCAATCTGGGTGAAGCTAAGCATTTCTTCCGAGAAATGCAGTGAATTGTTATCTCCCTGCTCAAACGTAATGTACGGATACGGCAAAATGTCTTCGAGTATAATAGACTCTTTGGAAGCCAAAGTGTGCCCCGCCCGCACATACACATGCGGATTGGTATTGAACAGCGGCGTAAATTTGAGGTTTCCGTCACTGAACAGCTTGTTCATCACCTTATAATTGCTCTCATTGATGTACAGAATGCCAAGATCGCTGCGCAATGTCCGCACATCCTCAATAATTTCAAAGGTCTGTGTCTCCCGCAGGCTGAAATTATATTCTGCAAGCTCCCGCTCCTTCATCAAACGCACAAAAGCATCTACAACAAAGGCGTAATGCTGGGTGGATACGGAAAAATAAACCGGACTGCGCTTCTTGCCGGTGTACCGGTTCTCCATGAACTCGGTCTGCTCGATGATCTGCCTGGCATAGCCAAGAAACTCAACGCCTTCGGCTGATACACTGATTCCCCGGTTGGTCCGTTCAAAAATAATAATGCCCAGCTCGTTCTCCAGTTCCTTGATCGCATTGGAGAGACTGGGCTGCGACACAAAAAGCCGTTTGGCCGCTTCGTTCATCGAGCCGCTGTTGGCAATCTCAATAGCATAGCGGAGCTGCTGCAATGTCAAACCTGTTCCCCCTCTTACCTAAGGCTGATGCCTGTGCGAATCTGGTGTATAACAAGTAGCATACCTTTAATTCCCGTCCGGTGTCTACTGGGTCCGCTTCTTGGCGGCATCGATCCGGGACGGATCAAGACCTTCCCAGATATTATCGATCTGCACCTGCTCCGGATGCTCGAATACCAGAAAAGCCGTCGGCAAATAACGTTCGCCATATTGCGAGGAAGGTTTGTTGACAATTTCATTATCTTTGACCAGAACGGTAGATGAACCTCCATCCAGATTGGCGGCAATTACAGCCCCATGCTTGAGCATAATCTGCTGGACATCATACAGGTTGGCCCCGATGCTGTAGCCCGGCTGTCTGCCGTCAATGACAACAAACAGCAGCGCACCGTCAGCACGCTGGCCCATAGCCGTTCTCGGGGCGATGCCCCAGCCTTCGGCTGCATTTTTGATCAGCCCTTTGCCGTTCACGATAATCCGCGGCTGAAAAGAAACGGCCTCCTGAACCCCAAGCTTGCTTAGCTCTTCCAGCGAATAGTTGCCGGCTATCATTTTCCCCTGTTTATCTAATCCGACAATTTGTGTAGAGGTCTTGCCCCCAAGCCCGTTATAAAAAAGCTTGCCCTGGGAGATCACGAGCCCAATCGGCTTAAATCCGTTACCCTTCCAGTTCGGGTCGGCGAAGCCTCCACCGTTAACTCCGGCAATAGCGCCGGTGCGCGTTACCATACTGGACACCTTTTCACCGGAGCCTGCTTTGTTTGGAATACCCAGCCGGACTTTGGTAGGATCATTCACTGTCATTACATAACCCGCATAGCCGGTTCCGCTGACTTTTTCAATTTCCACCAGCGGCTTCTCTGCCGGGGCTTCATCGTTATCTTTGGGTGGGGGAGTGGCAATGGTATGGGTATCCACCTCATCTCCCATGTTAACAAAGCGCTGATTATACTCCGCTACTCTGTTCTTTAGTTCATCTTTACCGATAATATACTTTGCCATATAACGATGCTGTGTTGTTATTAACGTATCTGCTATCAAGTAACGAAAATTGCTGGCAGAGGGTGCAAAATACAGCCAGCCCATGCCAATGGTCAGCAGCAATAAACAGAACATAAACGCTCTGGTAAATTTGCGGAGAAAGCTCACTTTCTTACGCTTCTTCCTGGCGGGCTTTTTCTTGCGGGCGCTTGAGCGCTGGGGTAATGATGAAGTGCTCACTGCTAGGTTCCTCCCTGGTCATTCATCGCATGCAAATTGTGATAGTCTCATATTCTCCCATGATAGACGATCTTGTGTCGGCAAAGGTTTCAGTATTTTCACAATATCATCCATAATTTGTAACAATCGAGTAGGAGGCTACCCATTGACTGAGTAGCCGACCTCTCACACCACCGTACGTACCGTTCGGTATACGGCGGTTCAATCGCATTAGTGCAATTTACGTAATTGCTCGTACTGTGCTGGGAAGTCATAATATTCCGCCAGTGCGAGCTTTTCGTTAGTTATGGAACGAGACAGTACAGGGCTTCCGGCGATACGCCAATAGCCAAGTCGGGAATTCCCCCACTGGTAGGCCTGCCACTCCGGTATCCCTAGCTTGTGTAGGTTTTGCACCTTTGTTTTGGGCTTCTTCCATTGCTTCCAGATGTACATTCGCAGGCGTCTTCGCAGCCATTCGCT
>NZ_FNDX01000034.1:0-22404 GCF_900099765.1 Paenibacillus typhae
GTTGCTGCAGCCAGGTCAAGAGCAGCTTGAGCTTCCAGCTCAGCAATAGCGGCCTCCGCATCTGTCAACCTAGCAATATCACCTACCAGCGTTTTCTGGGCAGGTGTTAAAGCCTCCAAATCCGTACGTGCTTTAATTACAGCTGTTTTTTTGGCTAGAGTGACTTCTGCTTTTGCAGGCAAGGCAGCGATTTGGTCCTTCACCTTAGTTGCTGCAGCCAGGTCAAGAGCAGCTTGAGCTTCCAGCTCAGCAATAGCGGCCTCCGCATCTGTCAATCTAGCAATATCTCCTACCAGCGTTTTCTGGGCAGGTGTTAAAGCCTCCAAATCCGTACGTGCTTTAACGACAGCTGTTTTGTCAGCTAGAGTAAGTTCTGCTTTTGCAGGCAAGGCAGCGATTTGGTCCTTCACCTTAGTTGCTGCTTCTAGATCTGCTGTATTTTGTGGTGTCGGGGTAGGAGTGGGTGCCGGCGTTGTTGTTGGTGTAGAAATAGGTGTTGGCGTTGATGTTGGTGTTGGTATAGGTGTAGATGTAGGTATTGGTGTCGATGCCGTCGTTGTTGGTGTAGATATAGGTGTCGGCGTTGGTGTTGGTGTTGGTGTAGTTGTCGGCGTCGGTGTCACAGACTTTTGTTCATCAATCTTAGTCTTTTCGGTTAAAAACTTAGAAGCGACAATAGCTACATCCTGACGGCTAGCATTATTAACCGGGTTGAAGGTGCCATCGGGATTTCCATTCATAAGGCCCAATTCAACGGCAGCACCAACTGCATCTTTAGCCCAGCTGGCAATTGAATTAGCATCTGAAAATTTTAAATTCTGTCCTTTTCCGGTACTGTTAACACCTAATGCATTCACAAAGATTACAGCCATTTGTTCACGGGTGAGGCTTTGATTGGCACCAAATGTTCCATTACCCATACCTTTAAAAAGGCCTGCTTTAACTGCGGCTTCTACGGCAGAAAAGGCATAACTGTTTACCGGGACGTCTGTGAAAGTAGAGGATTGTGGAGGGGTGCTAAGGTCCAAATTGAGAGCCTTCGCCAGTATAATAGCAAAGTCCTGTCGTTTAATATTACTTGTCGGATTGAATTTGCCGTCGCCAGTACCGTTAATAATTCCTTTTTCGACTAACTCAATAATGGCATCTTTGGCATAGCTGTTTGAGATATCGGTCAAAGACTCCGCTGCAGATGTATGTGGTACCAGGGCACCAAGCAAAGCAGCTGTAGACAGAAGCGATATCGACTTCACTTTAAATTTTTTCTTCATGAATTTCTCCTTAAAAAGTAATTATTAAAATTTTAAATAAATAACGTGATTGATCCCTGTCATATTCGCTTCCTTGACTACCCCTAGCTTGGAACATTCAATTATGTATTCGTGTGGAATTGCTCTCTTGATTGAGAGGGTATTTTTTTGTCTTCATAAGGGAGCCGGAGTTGGATGCCATAGGCCACTCGGTAGTGGATCACAGTTAAATGATTGTCTCTATTATCAATATCGGACAGTACACATCTTCATTGAATAGGTTCGCAAGAAAGCCGAAATGTTTCGATCAATCGGCTTTTCTTATAAACCGAACAAGATGAATATGCTAATAAGTCAGCTTGAGCATCGCTAACCGTGTGCTTTTACATATGTAGGGTCAAGAATAGGTTTTCCTCCATAATTCTATATTTTTCAGGATTGGTCCCGTCATTTCCGAGGTGCTGAACGCGGGGGATTCTTCCATCATAAACGGCTTCATACAACCAGCGTCCAAGTAAGGCAGGGGGTGTCGGCACAAGATCACGAAGATAGAATTCCCCCGGATTTAGCTGTGCGTTGATTTTATCATCAGGCTTTAAATCCTCAATCTTCTTTTTCATTATCTTGAAAAGATCTGCATACGTGTTTTTCCGTTTAATGCCCTTGATTTACAAAATTCATGAACATTCGGATAACCCGCTGCGATTGCCTGCTCTTTCAAGTCTGCGTGTTCATCGTCCGTAATGGTGAATTGTATACGATAACTCAATGTAGTGTCCTCCCAACTGGAAAAGGTGATTGAACAGTCGTCTGTTCATTTGCCTAATATATACTGGGCTTCTCATGAATACAATAGTAGATGTAGAATGGCAGCAATAAGGTGTATAACTTACAATATAAGTATGGCAAGTCTGTAGGGGGGGATAGAGTGAAGCTTTTGAATTTTTCGGAGCCGGTTGAATTCGAGGATATAATTCCTGGTAGTCATAATAGATGGGGGAATGATGCCCTTCTATTTAGGATAAATAAAGGGATGGCGAAATTGTCCACTAAGTATGGAACGGATAAATGTGGTGAGATATACGGATTTTTGTTGCTAGATAATAAACCACTGATAAATAACTACGGAGAAGAGTTGTACTGTCCTACATGCGCTAAGATTTTAAGTATCGGGTTAGGCAAAGAGAACGTTGATTCAGGCTTAATTGATACAATTAAATTTTCACAAGAACCAAGTAATGATATAACCTATGCTTTTGAAAATGTTAAACCTATGCTTTCCATTTTAGAAGACGGATATTATTTGCTTACACGTATAGAAATGATTCCAACTGATGGTGACGGAAATTTTTTTTGGAATTTAGCCGAATTAAAGAAGCTTTATAAAGCAACCGCGGATGTATATTATAAGTATCATGTTAGCTCGGGCACTCCCAAATTCATACTTCCTTCTCAGAGTGTTAATTGTTTAAATGAAGACAGGGTTAATTATTACTTGAATCAGATGAAGAATGGTACAACTATGACAGGACTTGCTTATTATTATGAGGGGTTTATGAGTACATTATTGGACGGACACCATAGAGCAACTGCAGCTTATATAGAAAATAAAAGTATCGACTGTTTAACAATAATAAAAGTTACAGGATTCGGGTTCGATCAGGACAAAAGGCCGGATAAGATTTATGCTGGCGGTGAAATATATGATTTAAGCTTATTTAGTAAACCCGGGAGAATTCATAAATATCTTAAAAGGGTATCTGAATCGCAAAAATCAAAGCTTGAGGTTGAAGAGGTTGAGGAGCTGCTAAAGGATTGTCAGAACGTTTGGGTACATACTGCGCCTCCCAAAAGTATTGATTTCGGTAAGAGGATTTATCCTGATTATTTGTCAATTGCATTTTCTGATATGGCGGGAGATATTTCAGATGAAAGAATCATTGAAATAATGGATAGGCGGGATGATGATGCAGAGTTTGAGCTGGAGATGATTTTCAAGAAGCTTCAGTTGCAAGAGCCTGAAAAAGCGTTCGGGCTGTCTAAGAAAATCATTAACGATGTAAATTGGAAGGTGCTGATTGAGGATGCTTTTCGTTATTTGGCATCAATAGACAGTACGGAAGTTGAAGATATATTTATTAAATATTTAATAGATACTGATTATGATTCGAAGGATATATGCAGGAGGATAGCGGATGATTACCTGAATAACAGATAATCATTATAACGATTTCCATATGATAGTTATGAATAAAGATAAGCCATTCAGTAAACCTTGTCCTAAATGAACAGAAGACACCAGGAAACCTGCATGTCTTCTTTTTTTATGCTCATTTAAGATTCGATGAGAAGTGATCTTTTTTCGTATTATATTAAAATGATTCGTGCATTACCCGTATTTAGACTTTCCCCTCCTGTTGTTATTATGAGAGCTGTTACAGCAGCCGGGCTGCATTCAAATGTCATGGCTGCAGATAATCTAGCCCTTCTGCCCATCTGCTTTTGTGAATGCGTTTTCAAGGTTTGTCTGTCTTATATGTTCAGAGAGGGGGGGATTATTCGTTAAGTCAGACTTGACGTAGCCAAGGAGTAAATTTTAGCAAATACGAATACGAATACCCAAAACAACCTATCAATTGGGGGGACTCTAATACGAGACTTTAGAGGTTTCCTTAAGAAAAGGAGTCAAACAAAAGATGAACAGTCGAAAATGTGTAATCAGCATCTCCCGCCTCCTCATTGTCATCATGTTGTTCTCCGTATTCACGTATACTCCCGTCCCGGCTGCCGCGGCCGGGGACGAACCGACAGCCGAGCTGAATGACCTCATTGCTGAGGCTGAAGCTTTAAAAACCGGCAATCAGGAATTCCCGCTTCAAGTCAGTCAGTCTGTCTATGGAGCCGTCTATGGTTCTGATGTGAACCGGGCTTTTCCATGGGTGCATGTTAGCGAACTCAAAGCTCTTAATGATGCTCTTGAGCTCGCGCGCAATGCGAATACTCCCGCTGACGAAGCTATCGCCGTTCTTAAAGAAGCCATAGTGATTTTTAATAAAAATATTAAATCAGACGGTTCCGATCCCTATTTCCGTCTTGATCCGGGTCCTGGTAAAGTTCCAGTAAAGGTTACTGCGCCCACTAATAACTGGATGGCAAGAACGCCGCTTGATAATCGTGTTCCCGCTGATTTTGCCGGTGGCACATTCAAAATGATTCCGTATCCTTTTGCAGATTCCCAAGGCAAAGCTGAAGTGCTCCAGATTAATTATGCCCATAACGGGAAAAGCACGTTCGGCGGCATAAGTATTGAATCCCCGTTGTCTCCAGCCGTAAATGTCCCAGAGGGGTCAACGATTGAATTCGATGTCTACTATCCCAAGAGCGCGCAGGGCAAATATATGAGGTGGAGAATCAGAAATACTAACACTAACCTCGATAGCTACCTCAGGGATTACCAGTACAACAACCTGAATCCTGACTGGGTTGGCAGCTACAACGGTGAATCCTGGTTGAAGGCTCATCATAGCATTACCGCCTCAACAGGCGTCTCCTCGAACTTTATTCTTGAGCTGCATGGCGAAAATGCCCGTGCTGCAGAAACCGGTATGCTGCTTGTCGCCAACATCCAGATTACCGCACCGGATCCTAACGGCATTGCGCTTCCGAACGTAGTCAACAAGGAACACCAGAGTGACGTAGCGCCCCTAAAGAGTCTCTACAATAAGGAGGATGGCCTGTTCATGGTCGGCTCGATCGGAACGGGGGCCGTAACAGGAACCAGAGCCAATCACTATGAAATCTTTGTCGACGGCAACAATCTAAAGGCCGATGGAACGCATCCCCGTGGCCCCGAATGGCTGAAAAGCGTTACCGGAGAGGCCCTGAACGGCGCAACTACTGCTCCTGGCTTAGCTGAATACAGCTTCCCGACCAGCGCTTATCAGGCGATCAGGGATTCCGGAGCTCCCGGACAGTATAAGTCTCACGGCCATGTTCTGGCATGGTATAACCAGGCTCCTGGATGGATGACTCAGATTATTCCGGCGAACCTGTCCTCCGGATACAATGGCTCGGCCAATTTCTACGGGCTTGGCAACGGCGTTACATCTACGGTTAAGGTAGACAAAGAAATGGCAAGAAGAGTGCAGTTTAATCACACGATGTATGTGATGCGGCACTTCCTGACCACAGATACGAAGTACGGTTCAAGCGAATCCCGTGGAGTAATTCCCTTCAATTCATGGGATGTACTCAACGAAGAGGTTCACGAAAGCCGCCACAGCGAACTCATCCCGGAGGATGCGAACAGCTGGAGAACGAGCCTTAAACACACCAACTGGCTTGCTGCCATGTCGGATGATCAGATTGGCGGCGACATCACCGAGCATTATATTTATCTTCTCTTTAAAAACGCGCACATCGCAGCCCCCAACGCCAAGATGGCTGCGGCTTACAAGGCAAATTACGCTAACCTTCCGGAGTACATGAAGCTCGACGGACACGACAAAGACGGCAGCATTGACACTTATATCACCGACAATCCTCCGAAGCTGACCTACAACGATTACGGACTTGCGACCCGCAGCAAGGCGAGGACGGTATATAACATGGTTCTCGAATTAAATACCGCCTGGCTCTCAGATCCGCTGTATGACGGAAGACCCCTTATCGAAGACATCGGTATCCAGGGACACGATGCGGTTGGCAAGACCCTTGCAAGCGATAACCAATATGCGATGGCTCTCTATGCCTCTCTCGTTGACCGGGGCCTGCTGTCCGGTATTACCTATTCAGAGCTTGACCTAAAGGTTCCAACCGATGCTCCCGGAGGAGGCGCGACCGCTCCCGCAGTGCTCAATGTCAGACAGTCGGACGCCCTTGGTTATGAGTACGCGCTGCTCTACAAAACCTTTACCAAGTTCGCCCCATATATCGATCACATCATCAGCTGGGGCGTATCCGGTTCAGGATGGCAGGGAAGCTATGTCCTGTTCGACGCTCAGAGCAATGCTAATGCCGGCTACTATGGCGCCATGAATCCGGACAGATTCATACTTGGACATTCGTATCTGGATGGTTACTTTGCAGGCGAATACGAGACCATCCGGAGCAATGCCATTGACCTTGGCGATCTTGGAGTCTATATCCCTAATAGTGTGAATGCGGACCTCAGCGCCTTGACACTGAGTGCGGGAACACTCCAGCCGGCTTTCAACGCAGCGACCACAGAGTATGAGGTTTCCCTGCAGGATGCCAGCAGTATAACCGTTACAGCTGCAGCAGCAGACAGCAGGTCATCCATTAGAGTGAACGGCACAGTTGTTGCCAGCGGTACAGCTTCCGGAGCCATAACGCTGACCCCTGGTACAAAAGCGGATATAAAGGTAGAGGTAACAGCTGCAGACGGCACGGTTAAGACGTACACCATAAAAGTAGCACACGGCAGAACAGAGGCAACGCCTACACCCGGCTCCGGAACACCATCTGCAACGCCAACACCAGCAACTCCTGCACCAGCAACGCCTGGACCCGCAGCACCTGCACCTGCAGCATCTGCAACGCCTTCACCTGCAGCACCGGTTGTTCAGGATCAAAAAGTAACCATGCAGACGACCGTGAAGGATGGAACTGCATTTGTTAAGGCGCTGGAGCTGGAAAAAGCAAAGGAGTTTATGGAGAAAAATGTTACCCTGGATATACCTGTGGCGCAGGGAGTGAATGCATACTCGGTAGGCTTGCCAACTGCAGCACTGACAAGCGGAGCAAAAGATGGCAAACTCACGATTTCCACAGAGTTGGGTAAGGTAGTCATAACGGGTAACATGCTGACAGGCACAACCGAAAGCAGCAGCAAGGAAGTAGCGCTGGAGATTGGAAAGAGCGATAAGTCCAAGCTCCCGGCGGAAGTGAAGGCGGCTCTCGGCGATAGACCGATCATACAGCTAAGTCTTAAGGTGGACGGAAAAGAAACAGTCTGGAGCAATCCGAGCGCACCTGTAACCGTATCCGTGCCTTACAAGCCGACTGCGGATGAGTTGAAGAATCCCGAAATGATTGTTGTCTGGTACATTGACGGAAGCGGAGAGGTTGTAACCGTACCGAGCGGACGTTATGCTTCCGAGACCGGTATGATCACCTTCACAACAACTCATTTCAGCAGCTACGCAGTAGCTTACGTATACAAAACATTTACTGATCTCGGAAAGGCAGGATGGGCCAAGAACGCGGCCGAAGTACTTGCGTCAAAGGATATTCTCAAGACGGAGGGGCAAGTCTTCAATCCGTCAGCCGATATCACAAGAGCGGATTTCCTGTACTCCCTTGTCAGAACACTTGGCTTGACTGCAAAAGTAAGCGGAAATTTCAGTGATGTACAGGAGAGCGCCTATTACTATAATGAAATTGCAATTGCCAAAGCGCTTGGTATTACGAATGGCCTGGATAATGACAGATTCGGCAGCACTCTTAAGATCACAAGACAGGATATGATGGTGTTGACCGAAAGAGCCTTGAAACTTCAGAAGAAGCTGAATACTCAGGGTGAGGCTGCGGATCTGGATAGATTCTCTGACAAGTCCGAAGTTGCTTCCTATGCGGTGAACAGCGTAGCTGCAATAGTTAAGGACGGGTTGATCGAAGGCAGCGGTAACAAACTCAATCCGGCTGGAAACACAACCAGAGCAGAAGCTGCGGTATTCCTCTACAGACTGTATAATAAGTAAAAAAATCTCATAAAAAGGGGCGTCCCATAAGTCATTTATAATGACGGTGGGACACCTCTTTTTATGCTGGCTAAACAGCAACCTGCGCATTAATGGACTTTCGCATCGTGTTTAACCGGGGAACACAGCTGTCTTAAAGCAAATGTCCGCCAGACACTTCAATGTCCTGGGCTGTAACCCAGCCGAAGTCATCGGACAATAAGCTCACAATGACCTTCGCCATATCTTCGGGCTGCCCGATTCTGCCAAATGCAGATTGCTCAGCCAGCGGCTTAATGAATTCAGGATGCTTATCGAATACTCCGTCACCAAAATTGCTGTGTGTAGGACCGGGCGAAACGGCATTGACCCGGATTTGACGGGGGGCAAGCTCTTTGGCAATGTAGCGGGTCCACGTTGAGAAGGCTGCTTTTAATGAGCCGTAGACAGAGTATCCCGGAAATGATTGGTTTTTCGATGAGCTCGTGGTGTTTACAATTGCTCCAGCATCCTCCATGAACCCGACAAGCTGCTGTGTTAAAAACATCGGTCCTTTGAAGTTCGTATTAAGAATCCTGTCGAAGTATTCTTCACTCATCTCAGAGAACAGCATGGGTCCGCCGACACCGCCATTATTAACTAGGTAATCAAAGGTCGTTCTGTTCCAAATGTCCTGAAGGTTCTTTGCCACTTCCAGAATAAAGCCTTCGAATGTTGATAGTTGAGTCAGATCCAGCTTCAGTGCGAATGCCCGGACGCCTTCATTCTGCTCAATTTCCTTCACGACAGCATCTGCCCGGTCCTTATAGGAATTGTATGTGAGAATGACGCTAATACCGCGTTTGCCAAGCTCAAGTGCCGTAGCTTTTCCAATACCGTTACTTCCACCTGTTACAATCGCAATTTTCATAAGATCCTCCTTGTTTTATGTTCGATCTGGTTTTAATTGTAGTCATATCTGTTGCGATAAAATAGACCCGATACTGCCTTTTGATTGCCTAATAACACCACGATTATTTTTTTGTTCCGAATTCCTCTTAATTCTTTCACATGTGAGTAGCACAAAAATACCGGGGTTTTTAGTAGCTGTGTTGAGGGGGGAGAAGTCGTGTGATAAACTAAGTGCATGAATAACATCCTTAATGAAATAATGGATCTGATGAAAGACGCAGGCACCCGGCAGATTGAAACCGGAGTACCGGGGCTGAGTATGATTAAGGGAGACATTCCCTCTCATCAACTCGCAGCGCTCTACGAGCCGATGATTGGTTTTACGGTTCAAGGAACCAAGATTCTTTCAATCGGGGAGCGCAGCACTGACCTGGAGGGGCCATCCTATTACGTGTTACCGATGCATGTTCCTGCAACGGCGAGTGTACATCCTGACCGATATGGCCGTCCTTACATGTCACTGGGTCTCAAGCTGAATCAGAATGTTCTTCAGCGTTTATTAAGAGATATTCCTGAGAATCTGTTACCGACTGCTTCCGGGCATTTCGCAGCCTGTGAGATGGATATAGAATTTATGGAGGCATGGCTGCGCTTATTGCGATTATTGAAAACACCGAGAGATATTCCAGCCCTTGCACCAGCCTATGAGCGCGAGATTCTTTATCGTGTTCTGACGGGACCGCAAGGATGGTATCTGAGGCAATTTGGTCTGCAGGAAAGTAATCTATCTAAAATTCCCCAAATTGTAAATTGGGTTCGCATTAATTTTATGAGGCCAATAGACATTGGCGAGCTGGCATCAAAAGCCGGGATGGCTATCAATACCTTTCACCGTCAGTTTAAAAGGGCAACGGGTTTAAGCCCTATTCAATTTCAAAAGCAATTAAGGCTTTTGGAGGCCAGGAACCTAATTGCATTTGAGGGCTATCCAGTAGCCAGTGCCGCATATCATGTTGGCTACCAAAGTCCCTCACAGTTCAATCGCGAGTACTCCCGCTTCTTCGGTTCATCTCCAGCCCGGGACACTGAGAACATTAGACGAATCGAAAGCACGAGGAACTAAGCACAATAGGAATGGCACTCTAGACCAGAGGCTATGTGATTCATTGCGGGAGCGCGTATGCTCCCGTTTTTTTGATGTAATAAGGGAAAAAGCAATTTCTCATTACATTTCAGCAATATGCAGGCAGCGTAAGCTCTGATGCAGGAGTTACAATAGAAATAGAGAAAATGAACTGTTTTTAACAGAATAATATGGGGTGGTGGCGGAATGAACATTGAAGCCGTTTTTGGGCAGCTTCCCGGCCTGAAATCAGATCGTTTCCTATTGAAGAAAATTGAAAATCATCATCTTGAAGAGGTTTTTGAAATCTATAACAATGACAAAGTATTTGAATACTGTGGTATTATACCCAAACACAATAAAGATACGGTTAACAATATGATTGGCCATTTTGAGAGAGACTACAATAAAAGGTCAAAGGTCAAGTGGGGGATCTTTGCACAGGCTGAACCTGACCGGCTACTGGGTATTATCGAAGCTTTCGACTTTAATCAAAAGGTGAACGGAGTGACGATTGGATACTTTTTGTCCGAATTGCATTGGGGAAAAGGGATTGCTACTGAAGCAGTGGGCATTCTGCTCGATTATTTGTTTAAGGCTGGTAGCATCAATAGAATTCAGGCAGAAGTGATGCCTTTAAATGAGGCTTCAAAGAAGGTATTGTTAAAGAATGGCTTCATCAAGGAAGGAACATTGAGGCAAGCCGCACTATGGGCGGGTAAAGGAATTATCGATTTAGAAATATACAGTATTTTAAAAGCAGACTATGTAAAATAATGAAGAAAGCACAGATAGAAGAGCAGGAGCCATCTAATGCAGCATAAAATACCCGGAACTCACATGCACGCCAGCACCAAAATGCTATTTTTTATTTACTCCGTTGCTTTAGCGTTATTTTGCCTATTTCAAAATAAGGTGATCGTTCTTCCGGCGCATTACCTGTTTGTGTTTGTGATCGGCAATGTACTGCTGAGCAGCCTTCACTTTGGCGTTTTTTTCGAACGTGGACGTCTGGGTCTGCACCCGGATGTATTTGTAGAGCTCCTTTTTATCAAAACCATATGTAATGGTGCCTTCATAGTTTAAGTTTTGCATAATGGCTTGAATCAAGGTGCTTTTTCCTGCCCCGTTATGCCCCACAATGGATACGATACTGTTGTCTTCGATAGAAAAGGATGCTTTGGTCACCGCATTTTTATTGGCTTTATGGTAACGTATGGATACGTCCTGTACATTTAATATCATAGTGGATGAGCTCCTTTCGTTGCTTACAAGAGCTATTCTATATGAATCATGAACAGGGAGCATGAGTAATTTGTGCAAAGTTTGGAACGGGAGGAATAATTGAAGGAAGGATAACAATATGGCAAACCCATTCTCTAACAAAAAGAAAATCCGCGGCTGGAAGCGTAAAATAAAGCAGATTGAACAATGGAAGCAGCGCCATATCGATCTGGATCTTGAACAGTTAAGTTTTAACAATAGAAACTATGTAAAGATATGGATTGACCCGTTTTACAGGCTAACCAGACGCAATCCGCCAATGTGGTTTTCCCGGCTGATTCTTGAGGCGATGATAGAAATTTATCAATCCTGGTTTCTCCAGATCAAACGTTTAAATGAACCCTTTTATCTGAAAATTTGGCTCTATAATCCGAACTTCATCCAATCGCAAATAGTTATCGCTTTTCGCGAATACATAAATTATTACGATAACACATTTGATACAAGCAACGAAGTCAAAGCATTCCCTTCAGAGTGGTATGGAAGTATAGCGGGTCTCGAGCAATTTAAATGGCTGCTTGCTATAGATTCAAATAAGTACTGGCTTTCTGAACTAAAGGAGGATATTCCTTTAGGGTTTAAGACTGCAAAAGGTGTTGAAGTGATTAAAAACAAAGCCTATAAGTGCGATACTTTAACATTAAATTACGGTGAGGATACTGTTTATAGCGTTAAAGTCGGGGATGTTTGGATAGGGGAGATTATATAGGCTTGAGCTTGTATAATCTCCCGATGAGTCAATCTCCACTATACTTATTAATATAGCTGATATAATCCCTTGCACTTTGATCGATCTTCTCATCGCTGGCCTGAAAGGAGGCCCCGAAGACTGCAAAATAAGGTAACGCCACTGCGCCTACATGTTTTGTACTGGCTTTGAAAGGCGTCGTAACCTGATCTACGGTAAAAGAAACGGAGCCCTCAGGCAGATAATTTTCCTGCTTATCCCCGATGGACATGGCGAGGCCCAGCTTTTTCCCTTTTAGCCGGTCTCCTTTTGATCCGTAAGCCCATCCGTAGGTAAAGACATCATCAAACCACTTCTTCAATAAAGGCGGATAGCTGTACCAATATAGCGGGAACTGAAAGACAATATGGTCATGTGCTTCTAATCGTTGTTGCTCGGCTGGAACATCAATGCTCCAGTCAGGATACTCTTTGTAAAGCTCATGAAGGGTAACATCGTTTGGATATTGCAGCAGCTCTTCTTTCCATCTCAGGTTTACTCTTGAATGCTCCAGATTAGGATGTGCCAGAATCACCAATGTCTTCATTATGAAATCTCCTTTAAACCCGTATAGTTGATACCAACATTATGTTGCAGACTGTGGCAAATGAAAATACACACAATAAAGTAAGATGGTTACCTCAAAGTGTGTACTGGACTCGACCAGACACGGAATGCGATAATAAATCTTTTAACTGGCTTGATAGATCAGCATGGACGGGGTGTTATGTTATGAAGCAATATCATCTGGGCATAGAGGCAACTCTGGAGATTATCGGCGGCAAATGGAAAGCGTTGATTATATGCTTGCTGATGTCCGGCACTAAGAGAACAAGCGAATTACAGCACAGTATTACCGGTATTTCGCAAAAGGTGCTGATCCAGCAGCTTCGTGAACTCGAAAGGGACGGGCTGGTAAAACGGTTTGTCTATCAGCAGATGCCGCCTAAAGTCGAATATAGCCTGACGGAATATGGAGTTACAGCCAATCGGATCATTGACGTGATGTGCTCCTGGGGCAGAGAGAATATTCAGATTAGACAGGAACGGGGAGAAGCTATTATTTTGCTGGAGGAGCAGCCGCCGGGGGGCAGCGATTGATGGGAAGGAAATGGACCAAAACTCAATTTAAAGAGGCCTTTAAACGGGGACTGGGCAGTTCATATCTCATGTTAAAAGAGAGCAATAACCGTGAAAAGCACAGGGATATTGTTCTTTGGTGCTGTCTTCGGAATACCTGCTATGATATGCAATGCGAAGGCGGACGTGGAAGCTTTTTATATCAGGCTATTTGTCTTTATGAGGATAAAAGCTATTTCGAAGAGGCAATCATCCGGAAGTTGATGCAAAACAATCTGGATACAGGGCTATTTGATCAGTTGTGCGAGCTTCTATATCTGTTTGCAGCAGATGGCAGCACTAAAGCCAGAGAAGCGTTATATGAACAATATAATGCACTGCTCGGATCACTCTCCCGCCGTAACAATCCTGCAGTACAGGAGAACCTGGAATGGCTGTGTGTATGGCTAACCTCTCTGGATGGATTTTCTGCGTTTAAGAGCATTGTTATACAGTTAGGAAAGTGTGCGTTCAATAATGGTGAAGCTGCGGATATGGATTGGTTCTATTCACACGCAAAGAATAAGTTCGGGGCTAAGCGTGTCGATACATTTTTGCAGAGTAATGCGGCTAAATCTGATTATGTAAAAGCCTTTCTAAACTCCGTAATACACACTACGATGCAGAATGAACAAAGTGTTGAGGCGCCTACACTTGAGAAACTTTTTGAAGCAGCAAAAGAGAAGCAGAACAGGTTCCGCAGCCGGGGGCTGGCACTACGTTTTTCAAGAATCGCTACAGAAGATGAGCTGCTTAGATTAGCGGAATACGCTGTTCAGGAAACCGATCTGGAAATAAAGCCGGAACTGCTGTGGACGTTTAGAAAGGTACGTTTTCCGCTGGACGAGCAGTTTATTTTCGAGCTTACCGAAAGTGATCATGGAGCCATACGCGACGTCGCTTTTGAGATGCTGCAGCATTTACCGTCAGACCGGATTCACGGCTATGCGATAAATCTTATTAAGCAAAAGAAAGAGCTCGCAAATGCGCTTAGTCTTCTATGCTATTGCTTTAAGTCAGAGGATGAAACGATTCTGCTCGAAGGTATTCAGAGCCTGCCAGTAACGTACGAAGACGGGGAATGGCACGGTGTCTTTGTAGACGCTGAGAAGTTAATAGATAACCGGTTGCTTAAAATGAATTCCTCCTTATTTACCTACATGTATAGACAAACGCTGTGTTCCTATTGCCGTTATAAGCTCATTAAAATTATGTCCAAGAGGAAAATGCTCCCCAAAGAGATTTTGGAAGAATGCGTGCATGACAGCTACGAGGATACAAGGGATTTTGCGGTACGCAAACTAGGGAAGAAGCCGGGAAAATAGCCGCGGATCGTGGCTTGGAACTTATAATTTTACATAGGGGTGAATTAGCTTGGAGAAGAAGAGGGTCGCTCAGATTTTTGATACTAGTAATAAAGAGGTTATAGCCCGTGAAATACTTGAGGCCCTGCCGGACTGGTTTGGGATTCCGGAAGCAAGGGAGGATTATATTCTAGAGAGTGTACATCAGCCGTTTTTTGTGGCAAAGGAAGGCCGGCAAGCCCTGGGATTTCTGTGTCTGAAAGAAACAGGTAAAGATACAGTAGAGCTTGCCGTAATGGGTGTTCTGAAAGAATTTCATCGTCATGGCGTTGGTCGGGAATTATTCGCGGCGGCCAAGGAATATGCAGCGGGTGAGCAATATTCTTTTAAGCCTTGGTTTTAAGGAGCTGGAGGTGTTTCCGACCCTATGGGGTGAACAGAACCCATGCCAAATATATGTGATGGCCATAAGCTGAAACGGATTCACCCGCTCTGCAACTCCTTCAGGAACTATTCTGCAGCTTATTCCCAGTAAGGTCTGCCGCTAAAGAGGAACGATTGACCGTTCATATACGCATTAATCTCTCTGCCCGCTAATTTACCAATATGCTCTGGCAGCCATTCCTGCCAGTCAGGCAGACCCAGCCAGAAATTCATGGTTTCAAGCTGCGCTGCAATAAAAAAGCCCTCCAACAACTCAATATAGCTATCCGGCAACGGATAATACCGCGCATACGACTGAAGCAGCTGGTCTCTAAATGCAGGATGGATATAGGAAAATGTCCAGCCAAGGTCAACCAAATAGTAACCAAACCCGCAAGCGCCAAAGTCGATCGGCCGCACTCCTTTTCCATGAAACACAAGGTTACTTGGAATTAAATCCGCATGAATCATTCCCCAATTGCCGGCGATTCTTTCAATAGTGTTCATCATTGCAATGACTCGTTGACCGGCTTGCTGAAGAAGCGCTGTATCATCGGCGTTAAGCATACCTGCATCAGATCGCTCCCCAAGCTTGTCCAAGGATTGCAATATACGGGAGCTGTCAAAGGAAGGGCGTTCGAATACACTTGGGATGCTCCAATTCGAGGCTTGTCTATGTAGTTTGCCGGTCATTTCCCCTATAGCTGCCGCGTCCTCTACTGTAGGAATAAAAGGCTTCTGCTCACCGTCCACCCATCTTAGTAAAGTACAATTAACATCGTTCACATTCGAAATGAAATCCCCGTGGTTATTCTTAAAAGGCGCCGGCACGGTTAAATCTGTTTCCAGGGCCAAGGCTTGAAGCCAGACCATTTCAGAGCGGATCACTTCCGGCTTACTCCAAAAGCCTTCAAGGGCATCCCCTTTAGATAGATGCATTCGAAGGCTGTAACTGTTGTTGTCCGGGTCAGTGACCTTATAGATCGTATTTCCGCTTTGGGCTATAAACGCTAATGATTTGCAGGCTATCGGATAGTTATTTAATGCATCCATCGCGATACTCAAATGTTCATTCAACGTTAATTCACTCCCTCATACAAATGTATGGGATTACAATAGCACATCTGTTGTCAGGGGGATTATGTAAAGTTTGATTATGTTTGTTTTATATAGGGGTTGATTATATTTCTCTCATGCTGTTATACTGTCCTAAGTGAAATTGATAATCATTATCATTATTCTTCAGAGGATAAATGATTAGATTATCTACAAAGTATACATACAGGGAGAGGGGTATAAGCAATGAAGAAGTTAAACTTATCTGTAATTATGGCGGTTTTGGTTGTGATGCTGGCGGCTTGCTCAAGCCCAAATAATACAGCTGGAACTGATGGTAATGCGAACGCGAACGCAGCTACTGAGGCTACTAATACTCCAGAAGCTACTACCGTTGAAATCACTGATGTCCATGGCACGGTTACGGTCCCTGTAAATCCTAAGAATGTTGTTGCTCTGGATAATAGAACATTTGAAACGCTGGCGAGCTGGGGGATTGAATTAGCGGCTGTTCCTAAAGGGGTAATGCCTGCGGATTCACCCTATGTAGCGGATGAGAATGTCCAGGATATCGGGAACCATGGTGAACCCAAGCTTGAAATTATAGCTGCTGTTGAGCCTGAGCTTGTCATTGTTGGTCAAAGATTCTCGAACTTTTATGAAGATATCAAGAAGCTGGTACCGAATGCGGCTGTTATTGATCTTACCTTTGATGTCTCCGAAGAAGCCGGTGCTCCTGGAGAAAATCTGGTGAACGGACTGAAACAGGCTACGACTACTCTGGGACAGATTTTTGATAAGAATGATGAGGCCAAGCAGTTGACAGCTGATTTGGATCAAGCCATTGAAAAAGCCAAGTCTGCTTATAACGGAACAGATAAGGTGATGAGCATTATCGTATCCGGCGGAGATATCGGTTTCTCAGCTCCTCACTCCGGACGTGTCTGGGGACCGCTTTATGATATTTTTGGATGGACTGCGGCGTTAGAGGTTGCAGAATCCTCCACAGATCATCAGGGTGATGAAATTTCCGTTGAAGCTATTGCACAGAGCAATCCTGATTGGCTGCTGGTACTGGATCGCGATGCTGCCATCAATTCTACAGAAGAGAAGGTTCCTGCACAGGACGTAATTGATAATGCTCCTGCTCTTCAGAACACTGCTGCAGTTACTGCAGGCAACATCGTGTATGCACCGAATGACACTTATACGAATGAATCGTTGCAGACCTTTATAGAAGTATTTAATAACATTGCAGAAGCATTTGCTAAGTAATGTAAAGGGGTACGGATTAGTGTCAAAACATATAACTTCCGGGGTTGAGAGCCACTCTCAACCCCAGTTCTATAATTACAATAGAATATGGACCATACCTTTTATACTGGCTGTTATCGTTGTTATCCTTTTGGGAATCATCTCGCTGTTCACCGGAGTATATGATATACGCGGACAAGCGGATGGGATGGAGATGTTCTTCATCACCCGTGTTCCAAGAACGATTGCCTTAATGCTTACCGGGGCTGCGATGGCGATGACGGGACTCGTTATGCAGCTGATTACACAGAACCGGTTTGTTGAGCCTACTACAACAGGAACTACAGAATGGGCAGGCCTCGGACTGCTGGCTGTCTATTTATTCATTCCGGCACCTACTCTGTTTACCAGAATGACGGGGGCCATCCTTTTTTCCTTTATAGGGACGATGATCTTCTTTTTATTCTTGAGAAGAGTCAGGCTGCGTTCCTCTTTAATTGTCCCGATCATTGGCCTGATGCTTGGAGCCGTTGTTTCCGCGCTTTCGACCTTCCTGGGGCTCCATTTTCAAATGTCGCAAATTATTGAGAGCTGGTTCGTAGGTTCTTTTGCAGCAGTTCAAGCGGGAAGATATGAATATTTGTGGATCATCGTTATTGTCAGCATTCTTATCTTTATGTGTGCGAACAGATTGACGTTAGCCGGGCTGGGGGAGGATGTAGCCACAAGCCTTGGATTGAATTATAACAGGCTGCTCCTGCTTGCGAATGGTCTTATTACGGTTGCGGTTGGAGTGGTTGCCGCTGTTATTGGAAACCTGCCTTTTCTCGGATTGATTGTCCCCAATATTGTCTCCATGTACAGAGGCGATGATCTCAGGAGCAATCTGCCCTGGGTCTGTGTGATCGGGATGGGTGCCATAACGCTTTGCGACATCATTTCCCGCGTCATTATTATGCCGTTTGAAGTGCCGGTCTCCTTAATCCTGGGTACAGTGGGAGCGGCCGTATTCATTACTCTTTTATTGAGACAAAGAAGACCAAGGAGGTCAAGATGAACGCATTGGAATACCGGAGAATTGAAAATGCGGGAATCGGTAGTGGCCTCCATCATGACAAGAGATCAGCCAGCGCCTTCCGCTCCCGGAAAGAGGAGAAACGTTATTGGATCATCCTAATCACGCTGATTGCTTTGGGTGCACTTTCCTCATACGGACTGTTAATGTATAACAACCCGGTTCGGATAGATTCGCCATCCTTTATACCGGTTGTTACGAGAAGGGTGGTCGCACTAGTTGCAATGATTATTGCGGCGGTGTGCCATAGCTTATCCACCGTGGCTTTTCAATCCATTACGAATAACCGGATTATAACGCCGTCCCTGTTAGGCTTTGAATCGCTGTACTCGACCATTCATACAAGTACCATGTTCTTCTTTGGGGCGGGTGCGCTGGTTAACTTTAGCGGTATTGGGTCCTATTTATTTCAGGTTACGGTTATGGTCCTGATGAGCCTGATCCTGTATGGCTGGCTGTTATCCGGAAAATACGGCAATCTGCAGCTGATGCTGCTGGTTGGAATCATCATTGGAGCCGGGCTGAATTCGGTATCCTCCTTTATGAGAAGGCTGCTTGCGCCGTCTGAGTTCGATCTGCTGCAGTCCCGGTTGTTTGGCTCAGTCAATAATGCGGATGCTGCTTATTTTCCAATTGTCATTCCCGTAGTTGTCGTTATCGCAGCGTTATTTATGTTGTATTCCAAGAAGCTGAATGTCTTGTCGCTTGGCAAAGATGTCGCTACAACATTTGGGGTGAACTATCAGTCCAGCATCATTTATACGCTCATCCTGGTTTCCGTTCTGATATCTATTTCAACGTCACTAGTGGGGCCCCTTACGTTCTATGGTTTTTTAGTAGCAACGTTGAGCTATCAGGCGGCGCAGACGTATGATCACCGGTATCTTTTTGCCATGGCGCTTGCTATAGGCTTCTTCATTCTGACGACTGCTTATTTTTTAATGTATCATGTATTTGATTCACGCGCTGTAGTATCCGTTATTATTGAACTGTTTGGCGGAATAACCTTCCTGGTTGTGATTCTTAGAAAGAGGTCGCTATGATAAAGATAAATAATGCCAGAAAGCTGTATACGGATCAGGTCACCATAGGACCGCTCAATATTGAAATTCCAAAGGCAGGCTTTACTTCTCTAATTGGACCCAATGGTGCGGGGAAGTCTACGACACTTATGATGATCGGCAGGCTGCTGGAGCTGGATGAGGGTCAGATTAGTGTGGCTAATATGGATGTTTCTGAATCGAAATCGAAGGACTTGGCCAAGATTATCACGATCCTGCGGCAGGAAAACCACTTTGTAACCAGGCTCACTGTCAGACAGCTGGCGGGATTTGGACGTTTTCCTTATTCAAAGGGCAGATTAACGAAGGAAGATGAGGCTATTATCTCAAAATATATCGACTTTCTGGATCTGACGGATCTGGAAAACCGGTATCTGGATGAGCTGTCGGGCGGCCAGAGGCAAAGAGCCTACGTTGCTATGGTTTTGTGCCAGGAGACGGAATATGTCCTGCTTGATGAACCGCTGAACAATCTGGATATTGCCCGCTCGGTTCAGATGATGGAGCATCTGCGGCAGGCTGCCAATGAATTTGGAAGAACCATTCTGACGGTGATGCATGATATTAATTTCGCCGCCAAATATTCAGACCGGATCTGTGCGATGAAGGATGGACAAATTGCCGCCTTTGGAACCGTAGCAGAGATTATGAAGCCGGAGATCCTGACCGCTATTTTTGATACGAAAATAGACATTCTGGAAGGGCCTTACGGTCCGATAGCTGTTTATTAATGCGGATTGCTAAAAACTAGATGTATCAGCGCTTGTCCCTTCCTTGAATGGAAGGGTTTTTTAGTGCAAAAGTACAGGCTGCGAAGCAGTAATTTGTCGTGCTATCTTTATATATTTTAGTCATCACAATTTTTCCGAAAATTTGAAGGATATATATAACAATTGTCGAAATTTAGTAGTATTCTGGTGTAAACAGCTATTGGAGGGGTCCATTTGAAGCGTAAACCAAAGCATTTTGTCGAAAATCAGCTGCAGAAATTATTCATTGTTTCTATGGCGCTTATCATCATTCTTATGAATTCATTCGTGAACACGGCCCAGGCATCTCCGGAAAGGCACGAGGTCGTCTTTGTAATGAATAATCTGACGGAAGATACAATTCTGTTAAATGGAGTGAAGCCTGGAATCGAAGTGTATACGCTGGATTCCGCTAAGGATGGACTGCAGCAAATGGCTGACATTCTGTCCGGCAAGAGTGACATTGATGCGATTCATTTGCTCAGCCATGGTACGAAAGGGCAAATCAATTTAGGATCGGTTTCACTGAACAATGACAATATCCAGAATTACAACGATCAGTTGGAGCAAATAGGAGCATCGCTAACAGAAGACGGCGATATTTTATTGTACGGGTGTAATGTGGCTGAAGATTCAAAGTCACAAGATTTCGTTAAGAAGCTCGGCTTGGTAACTGGTGCTGACATTGCAGCATCCACCGATGAGCTGGGTGTAATCGGTTTAGATTGGGAGCTGGAATATACTACTGGCTCCGTTGAAGCTCTATCGCCCTTTAAAAAAGGGGTGTATTATCCTTATAAGCTAAGCAGTCCTGTAATGTATTACACCACCGTTGACAGTAGCGGTTCGGTTGCAGGATCGGATGATAAGCTTGCTGTCTTTAATACGGACGGTACAAATCATAATATACTGGCTTCTGCCTTTGCCAAAGCACCGAACAGGGCCCTGCTGGATATGCCGAATGATCGGATTTTGGTTTGGGACAATGTGGATAAGATTATTTATTCTTACGGTCTGACCAGTCATTCTATCACACCTTTGGCTAACATTTCGATAACCGGTACAATTGGGTCCATGGTATATGACTACGTAAACCAAAAAATATATTACACGACAATTGATAGTTCCGGCTCAAGTGCCGGACCTGATGATAAGATCGGTGTGTTTAACCTGGATGGTTCAAACCATCAAATATTGGCATCCAGTATCTCCAAAGCTCCGAACCGTATGATACTGGATACTTTCCGTAACCGGGCTCTTATTTGGGACAACGTGGACAAGAAAATATTGGCTTTAGATTTGACGACAAATGCCATTACTTCGTTGGCTGCTTTAACCATAACAGGTAGCATGGGCGGATTTGCGTATGATCCGATTGGAGACCGAATCTTTTATACGACGTATGATAGTTCGGGTACGGTCGCCGGTGTGGACGACAAATTGGGAGTATTCAATGCGGATGGATCGAATCATCAAATCCTTGCATCCAATATTTCGAATGCACCCACCCAGCTTGCCCTTGATCTGGGGAATGATACGGTATGGATCTGGGAGAATGTAAACAAGCAAATCTACCAGTACAATCTGAATACAAATAACCTTTCTTCTTATGGGGCGGTTACTATAACCGGTACTATGGGGAGCCTCCTTTATTATGATGGTGCTTCTCCGACTATAGATTTAAACGGGTCCAACCCGGCCAACCTCTCATCTGACTTTTTGCCGGAGGAAGATATTCAATTAAAGTTCAGTGAAAGAGTAATCGGAGGCAGCGGAATAATCTATCTCTATAACACTACTAGCAATTCACAGATCGAAGCGATCCCCGTAAATGATCCAAGGATAACAGGATGGGGTACCAATACATTGACGATTAACCCGGATGCTACACTGAGCGGGACAGTTGCAGTACGTTGGAGCAGAGGAGCTATTCGCGATTATAACGATAACTACTTAATAGAGAACAGCTCAAATACTTATTATAGTTTCTCTGTAGCATCTGCTAATACTGCGCCTGCCTTTACAGGTTCCACAATTACGTTGACCGTTAATCAAAACGCACCGGCAACCGATATTACTGGATTGTTGAGTGTATCCGATACCGATAGCAATCAAACCTTGACCTGGTCGCAGAGTGCTGCACCGGATCATGGAGGGCAATTGCTTTTTACCGGTGCTATCGCTTCATCAGGTAGTACCCAGATTGCACCTGGCGGCACCATTACTTACACACCGGCAACCGGTTATTTCGGAAGTGAAGCCTTCACTGTTCAGGTAAGCGACGGTGTGGCAACAGCTACGAAACAAATCACGGTAACAATTAATGCTCCTGCACCACAGAACAGCACAGTGACGCCAACAATAGCGGTGTTCGACAAGTACGCGCA
>NZ_FNDX01000034.1:24459-61769 GCF_900099765.1 Paenibacillus typhae
TACCTGGCTACGCTGGGAACGGGAGCGCAGGTCTTCACGGTAGAGATGAGCGCCGGAACGAACCCGACGTTGACCGTGACGATCAGCGACACCACACCGCAGAACAGCACAGTGACGCCAACAACAGCGGTGTTCGACAAGTACGCGCAGGCGTCCGGTTATGCAGATGTTACCGCGATGATCACGCCGAGAGGCAACACGCTGAGTGATGTAACGCTGGGCGGGACAAGCATCGGCAGCACAAACTACAGCTACGACAGCACAAGTCATGTGCTGACGCTGAAGAAAGAATACCTGGCTACGCTGGGAACGAGAGCACAAGTCTTCACGGTAGAGATGAGCGCCGGAACGAACCCAACGTTGACCGTGACGATCAGCGACACCACACCGCGGACCGCTCCTAACCTTACAGCAACTGCAGGAAATCGTATGGTTGTCTTAAGTTGGGATACAGTAACAGGTGCAACTTACTATAACGTTTATATGTCCGAAATACCTGGTGTGTTCATTGATACTGCGCTGGCAACTGTAACCGAAGCGACATATCAAGTGCAAAACCTGAATAATGGTACAGCCTATTATTTTCTGGTGAAGGCAGGTAATACAGGCGGATTAAATGTGCAATCGAACGAAGTCAATGCAACGCCTGCCACCACTCCTGCGGCGCCAACAAATCTCATTGCTGTTGCAGGAAACGGCAGTGCGACGATTACCTTTAATGTACCGTCAAACAATGGAGGAAGCAGTGTCATCGGGTATGAGGTTTACGATGCTAACAAGAATCTGGTCGGGACAGGTAATTCCAGTCCGATTACCGTTAGTGGATTGAAAAATGGAACCACCTATTCGTTTACGGTGAAGGCAAGAAATGCTGTAGGGGAAAGTGAATCATCTGCTCCTTCCAATGCTGTAACACCACGGGAGCCGATCAATAATGATGACGGCGGCAGTACACCAAATCAGCCGGCTATGCCGGCTTCGCAACAACCTGCAAGTACAGAGGTTGTCGTGCTTGTGAACGGGAAGGTAGAGAACGCAGGAACGGCCGCAACGGCTGAAGTGAATGGTCAGCAAGTCACCACAATCATAGTCGATGAAGGGAAGCTTCAGAAGCGTCTGGATGAGGAAGGAACCGGCGCGGTCATCACGATCCCGGTATCAACGAAGAGCCAGGTTCTGATTGGCGAACTGAACGGGCGCATGGTTAAGAATATGGAAAATCAGCAGGCCGTTGTCGAGATCCGCACAGAAAAAGCCACCTATACTCTGCCTGCGGGGCAAGTCAATATCGACGCATTATCCAAACAGTTCGGTACTAATCTTAATCTGCAGGACATCAAGGTGAAGATCGAGATTGCTGAACCACAGGCGGCAACCGTTCGCGTCGTTGAAGCAGCAGCGAATCAAGGGGGCTTCTCGCTGGTCGTTCCTCCGCTCAATTTCAGGGTGACCGCAGGTTACGGGGAACGTACGGAGGAAATTTCGAATTTTAACATCTATGTTAAGCGCACAGTGGCTATTCCGGAAGGAGTAGATCCGAATCGGATAACGACGGGGGTAGTTGTGGAAGCAGACGGAACCGTACGCCATGTCCCAACGAAGATTGTCATGATCGAAGGTAAATATTATGCCGAAATTAACAGCTTGACCAACAGTACCTACACAATTGTATGGCATCCGCTGGAGTTCAAGGATATAGAAAAGCATTGGGCGAAGGACGCTGTCAACAACATGGGCTCGCGTATGGTTGTAACCGGAACGGGCGATGAGCTATTCAGTCCGGATCGAGACATTACCCGGGCAGAGTTTGCAGCGATTATCGTTCGGGGCTTAGGCCTTCGACTGGAGACCTCCGGGGGTAGCTTTACAGATGTGAAGCAGGCCGATTGGTACAGCAGTGCAATTCAGACAGCTTATAAATACGGGCTAATTACCGGCTATGAGGATGGAAGCTTCCGTCCGAACGATAAGATTACCCGTGAACAGGCTATGCTGATTGTGTCGAAAGCGATGAAACTCACGGGATTATCAGAAAAGATTGCTGAACAAAGCGCGAGTCATGTTCTCGGTGAATTCTCTGATGCCGGCAATGTTGCGAATTGGTCATTAAACGGAGTAGCGGACAGCATCAGCGCAGGGATCATCGCGGGCAGAAGTGCTAATAGTCTAGCTCCAAAAGCTTATATTACAAGAGCAGAAGTGGCGACGATGATGCAACGGCTGTTGCAAAAGTCCAGTTTGATTAACGAATAATAAAGGTAAGACACGTAAAGGCCGGTTCTCCAAGTGAAAATGGAGAACTGGCCTTTCTCTGTTTCATCTCGCTGATATAGGTCCGTGGATTGAATTTTCCTCTTGCCATGTTATAATAAAGCATGCGATAGACCGTTTCCTTTGGACAGGGCGGTCTATTTCTTTTTGAAAAGATAAGAAAGTATATATTTCACGCTATCCTTTACCCTTATCTTTCTCGCAGAAACGGATACCGTCCTGTTTAGGACGGCGCAGCCGTTTCTACTTGGGCAGCACCATAACATACGCAGGATAAGAGCGATCCTGATGTCTATAGAGAGGTTACTGATATGACAACTAACTTTTGGCGCGATTTGCCGCGTCCCTTTTTTATACTGGCGCCGATGGAGGATGTGACGGATGTGGTCTTTCGTCATGTCGTAAGTAAGGCGGGCAGACCGGATGTGTTCTTTACCGAGTTTGCGAATACAGAGAGCTATTGTCACCCGGAGGGCCATCATGCGGTGCGCGGGCGGTTGACGTTTACAGAGGATGAACAGCCGATGGTCGCGCATATCTGGGGGGATAAGCCGGAGTACTTCCGCCAGATGAGCATCGGAATGGCCGAGGAAGGCTTCAAAGGCATCGACATCAACATGGGCTGTCCTGTAGCGAATGTAGCGGAGAACGGGAAGGGCAGCGGCCTGATCTGCCGTCCCGAGCTCGCAGCGGAGATCATTCAGGCGGCCAAGGCCGGGGGACTGCCGGTCAGCGTGAAAACAAGACTGGGGTTCACCGAGATCGACGAATGGCGCGGCTGGTTAACTCACATTTTGCAGCAGGATATTGTGAATCTGTCGATTCATCTGCGCACGCGTGAGGAAATGAGCAAGGTCGCTGCCCACTGGGAGCTGATCCCGGAGATCAAAAAGCTTCGGGATGAGATTGCACCCAATACCCTGCTGACCATTAACGGGGATATCCCGGACCGGCAGACCGGCCTGAAGCTTGCTGAGGAGTATGGGGTGGACGGGATTATGATCGGGCGGGGGATTTTTCAGAATCCGTACGCGTTTGAGCAGGAGCCGAAGGAGCACACCAGTGAGGAGCTGCTGGATCTGCTGCGGCTGCATCTGGACCTCTATGATCAGTATTCAGGACAAGCGCCGCGTTCATTCAGCCCGCTTCAGCGGTTCTTCAAAATCTATGTCCGCGGCTTCCGCGGGGCCGGTGAATTAAGAAATACCTTAATGAACACTAAGTCAACGAGTGAAGTGCGTGCGCTGCTTGATGCTTTTGCAAGTAAGGAGCCTGAAGAGGCGGATAACGTATAGATATTAAGCTGCTAAGTGGAGGATAGGCGGAATGGAGAGGGGGACAACCCGGAGCCAGCAAGCCTGTCCTCTGTTTGGTATAGGGAGGGATTACATGTCCTGGAGTAAATTGAAGCAGCAGCTGGAGGGCTTTCTGAGTCCTGCGTTAAATGAAAGGGTGGAGTACCGCGCGCCGGGCTACCGTTATCTGCCTGATAAATCAGGGATCTGTTACATCTCGGTCGATAAAAAGAACGTGCTCAGCATGAGCGATAAAAGCAGCCCGATCAGATGGTATCAGACGGAGCTGGACATCAAAAATGATCCGGCTATCCGGATTCCAGTCACAAGTGAGGACATTGAAGCGGTCAGACAAGCAAACAAGGGGCCCGTGCCGGAGGACCGCCTGATCGTAATGGCCAGAAGCCGAAAGAGCACAGAGCATGCCAAGGCGCTTTTGTCCGCGCAGACGGCATTAACGAAGTCGAATTTTATCGTGGTGGCTAACAAGTTTCTGGTCACTCCGATAGAGGAGAGTATGGAGAGCAGCGACATGATGCTGAACATCCTGGCTCTGCTGGACAGGCGGGTCGGCAAAAAGCGGATCTTGAGTATGGCTGAGAAGATGGAGCTGAAGCATCCGGCCGTTCAGTATTTCTATGAGCTGCGGCGGAGGGTGTTGTGAGGCTCTGATATAAAAGGTATTCCATTTATGGAATACCAGCTTGGGTAGCTCCGCTGACGGCGATGTCAGTGGAGCTATTTTATTTTGCTTATGGAATGATTTTCACAAACGACAATACAATAGTCCTGTGGATCGGCTTATGGCCGAAACCGGTAAACTAAATAAAGGAGGCTTCAACTTTTGAAAAAAGTTCCCGCTAGAGCCTTATCGCTTCTGGTAGTTGTAGCAGTATTCCTATCCCTGTACTTCACAAGCTTAACGCCTGCAAACGCTGCCGCTAGAGGAGCATGGGCTCCAAATACTGCATATGCAGTAAATGATACAGTAACCTACAGCGGAAGTACGTATACCTGCCTTCAGGCCCATACTTCCCTGGTCGGCTGGGAGCCGTCTAATGTTCCTGCCTTATGGAAAAGCGGAGGAGGAACAACAACACCAACTCCGACACCAACGCCACCTCCGGCAACAAACGGCGCCACCTTTTATGCTGATATCAATTATGGCGGCAAGGCGGTAACGCTCGGAACGGGCAACTATGTACTCTCTCAGCTGAACGCTGCAGGTATACCGAATGACTGGATGTCATCGCTCAAGGTGCCTAGCGGCTGGACGGTTGAAGTGTTTGAGAACGATAGCTTTGGAGGAACCAAATGGACCTATACTGCTAATTCCTCTTGGGTTGGCGACAATGTCAATGACAAGATGAGCTCGGTTAAGATTTATATCGGTTCACCGCAGACCTCTGTAACCAAGCCTTCCGAGGTTCCAAGTCAAATCTGGACCTATGTAATGAATGTAGACAATAAATTCGGTAAAGGCGGAGATTTTGCCCTGTTGCTAAGTGCAGTTATCAAGAAGGAAAGCAGCTTTGGAGCAGGTCTGCCGGGCAGCCCGTCAGCCGGCGACGGCTTGATGCAGGTAGAGCCTAACACACGTAATGCCTATCTATCGCAATTCAGCGCCAAATTCGGCCGCAGCTATAATCACAGCGATGAACAGGATCAGGTATGCATGGGCGCATTGATTCTGGATGAAAAAATCGCCAGGTTCGGAAGCATCTATAACGGATTGCTGCACTATAACGGAGGGGACAACTGGTATCCGGGGGCTACCGATTCCTATGGCCGTCCTATTCTGGCCGATCAATATGCAAATGCCGTTTACGCTACCTATCAGGGGTACGGCGGTAAGAATTAATAGAGTGTTACGAAGACGCTGGGGAAGCCTCCTTGGCGTCTTTATTTTTTTATAAGCTGCGGCGGAGGGCGTTGTGAGTTAAACTGATTCTAGCAGATTTTATGAAAATGAGGGCTTATGTAATGTCAAAACAAGATAATATGTTGGCCATCCTATGGATGCTGAACTCCGGCGCGAAAATAACGGCGAAGCAGCTCGCCGATAAGCTGGAAATCAATATACGGACCGTGTACCGGTATATCGATGCATTATGTGCCAGCGGAGTGCCGGTTATCTCCGACTCGGGACATAACGGCGGATATAGCCTTCTCAGTAATGTGATCAGAGCACCGCTGCTGTTTGATATGGAAGAGAAGAAGGCGCTCCTTCATGCTGCTCTTTTTGCAAAAGAGGCCGGATATCCTATGAGTGACGTATTGGACAATGCCGCAACAAAGCTGAAAATGTATTCCAATCAGGAGCAGAAGCAGGTGCTTAGCCGCCATTTAGCCGGTGTTGAGGTTATAAACCATATGGTGCCTGCTTCTGTCCAGCCAGTGCTCGCGGATTTAGAATGGGCGGTAGCCAATGAATGCTCTGTAGAAATTGCTTATCGTACAGGCCGTGAGGAGCATGCCAAGAACAGGAGGATCGACCCGTATGGGATAGTCTACTGGAATAACAGATGGTACACAGTTGCCTTTTGCCACTTGAAAAAAGAGCTCCGCAGCTTCCGGGCCGACCGGATTCTGACGATTGAGCGTACGGCGGAGAGCTTTGAGCGCTCGGAGGGTTTTTCGGCCCGTGAAAGTTTCCTGCATAATCTGCTGCCTGATGCAGCAGGCAAGGAAGAATGGATGGCTGTAAGGATAGAAGGCACGGCGGATGCGCTGGACGACCTGTGTCTGCACTGGTTTCTCGGGCATCATCTGAAGGAGCGGACAGCGAATCAGGCGATCTTTACCCTTGAGGAGGAGAACGTTCACAGGTATGTTCCTTCATTTCTTCTGCCCTATGGGAAGTCCATTCAAGTAATGGAGCCGCAGAGCTTAAAGGACAAGCTTGTTGCTACTGCAGCGGAGTTAATGGAATATTATCAGCAGTAACAGCTTCACTGACAGCGGATGTCAGTGGAGCTGTTTTATTATGGAGGTAATCACGAAAAGGGGGATTTATCAATGAATCATACTGTATATCTGTATGTGTGTGACACCATGGCGGACTGGGAAATCGGGTACCTGACTGCCGAGCTGAACTCGGGAAGATACTATAAGAAGGGGCAAGCCCCGTCTAAACTAGTCACCGTAGGGATAAACAAGACACCTATAACTACAATGGGCGGATTAACCCTAATGCCTGACATCACACTGGAGGAATGCAGTCCTAGCAGCGGAGATTTGCTGATTCTGCCGGGTGGAGAGACATGGACAGATTCCATCCACGAGCCTATCCTGCGGGCTGCCGGGAGATGTCTGGAGGACAATATAGGGGTTGCGGCGATTTGCGGAGCTACAATGGGGCTGGCCCGGACAGGCCTGCTGGATACACGCGCTCATACAAGCAACGATCTGGAGTATCTCAAAATGGTCTGCCCGGCATACACAGGCGAACAGCACTATAAACTGCAGCCTGCTGTAACGGATGGTAACCTGATTACTGCCTCTGGAATAGCTCCCCTGGAGTTTACTGTTCATGTCCTGCGGGCCCTGGATGTATTCTCCGACCAGACCTTAGAAGCCTGGTATAACCTGTATAAGACTCAGGAGCCTAAGTATTTCTACGAGCTGATGAGTGGATTCCAAGAGTAACGAACACGGAACTTCCTCTAAACCTCTGCAGTAATATTGACAATCTAGCAAACTGCAGAAATGGAATATTGACCCATGGAAAATAAAGGGTTAGTATTGGTATAAATGGTTTTGAGAGGAAGTGTATACGTTGCTTGAACTCGATGGTATCGCTGCCGATTCACTTGTAGACATGATAAAACTATCATTTTCATGTGAAAACTGGCCAGCCGTAATTGAGGTGTCAGATAAGCTATTCGAAGTAATTGCTATCACCTACGAGACCTCGCATACTATCATCGGGATGTCCCCAATGCCGCACCTAAACCGAAGCATTGCCTACTATTTCGGATATAGCCTGTTAATGAAGGGGGTGGGGCACCAGAAGACGGGACAATACGCAGAAGCAAGAAGATGCATTAATCAATATAAGGATTTGGGCTGGATTAAGCATCTGGATGAAGAGGGATATGCGGAAGCGGCTTTTTTCAAGGAAATGGCTGTGGCCAACGGTTATGTCATTGAGTTGCTTGAGGGGAACAGCAGAGTGCTGCAGGAGTATGTCCGCTTTCTGCAGACGTTAACGAAGAAGGAAGTCCTGAACGGACTGTTAACCGTCTTGGAGTCGGCAATCAAATACAACTACTCTATCGACTGGGTGCTTGAGCTATTCGAGGATCAGATCGAGGAGATCAGCAGCAAAGAGAAGAGAGAAGATGTACGAAGCTATGTGGATTACAAGTACTTACTCGCTACCTATTTATATAGAAGAAATAATATGACCGATGCCTTAAATAGAATACTCGATATTTTACAAATATGTAGTAAACTAGAAGATGAGGTGGGATTTAGAAAGTCTGTCGCCTTCTACGAGCTTATCCGAAACAGGGCATCAGATTCACAGCAAGAGATGTATCAAAGGATTATAAAAAATATCTTAGAGAGGGAGTTTTTTTATGACGAAGAAGATATCCTTGTTGCTGACGACGCTGTTGTTACTTAGTGCAGTTGCCATCGGAGCCTCAGCTAGCGCTGATTCCGCTGCAAAGACAAGCCCTGCGGGCGGGGTTACGTTATTTAATCATGGGACTGGGCATTAGAAATAGATTGATGAGAGGCTCCGCGGATGCGGGGCCTTTTTTTTGGGGTTGCAGTATCACAAGTAATGATGGCAAATTTCAATGATTTTCAAGAAGAAATTAATCGCATAGAAGAGTACAATAGAACCAATAATGTTCCAAGAATATTCCTTCCAGAAGGTGTGGAAAGCAATATTTAAACTCAGACTTGAAAAGGCAGCCTCTCAAGGCTGCCTTTTAATTTAATTACCATTTTTACTGTGAACAACGTTAATGTCTTTAACAGAGACGAAGAAGGGGATGATTAAAAGTGAAATCGTCTTATATTATTCTTGGTAGCATGCTGTTCCTGTTTCTATCGGCATGTACAAATAGTAATACTGAAGCAAGTCTGTCGAATGAAACCATGACTAATTTTCCTACAACCGTTAAAACTGTTGTGTATTCTGAAGTTCAGTTTATTCACTTAGACAAGAACCAGCTTGTTAATGAGGCAGATGCGATTGTAAAAGGTAGAGTTCTCTCTCAAGAAGTGCAGAAAAACTTTGAAGGGTTCCCGGTTACCGATACAACAATCCAAGTTCAAACGGTCTTTAAGGGAGAAGCTGGAGAAACCGTAGAAGTACGGGTAGATGGTGGAGAAACAGATGATATGATCCTTGTCCTCGATGAAGACTACATCCCAAAATTTGAAATGGATGAAGAAGTTATTGTTTTTCTCAGCGCCGATAAAGGAGATAGGCCAGATAAGAACGATTTTGGCTATTACGTGGTAGGACAGTCTCAGGGAAACTTCAGTTTGAAAGACAATTTACAAAATGATTCTATTGAGAATAATGCAAAAACATTGGAATTTGACTTAAATAATTTTCAAGAGGAAATTAATCAGGCTGCTTCTATAAATTAGTTCAAACCATAATTCGCTGTATCTTTTATTAAGGGACTCTGTTTAACAGGAGTCCTTTTCTATTTAATTTGGAGGAATTTCATGGAATTATATTGAAAATTGGACTATCATTATTTTGTGCAGAGCAAATATAAAAGATTGAATAGAAAAACATGATGAGGTGCCATGTTCTCGTGAAACTAAAGCCTGTTTTAGATGGAATCGACATTTATTTTTTGAACATGATAGCGTTAGGATGGAAGATGCGGAATATCAGAATTTTCCATAATTAAGGGAGGATACCGGTATGAATATGTCGAAATACCTAGAAAAGTATAACGAATGGGGTGATGGCCTTGTACGAGAACGTTACATACGACGAATATGATATTGCTGAGCCTAAGGCGGACTCTCTTATTCATTCGATAAGGTCATTCGGCTACGAATTATCGACTGCAATTGCAGATTTGATTGATAATAGTATTACGGCAAAGGCAAAAAATGTTTGGGTTAATTTTTTTTGGAATGGTGCTGCTTCATGGATCGCAATTAAAGACGATGGGATTGGGATGACACAAAAAGAACTAATAAAAGCGATGACATTAGGCTCCAAAAATCCACTCTTATTAAGACCAGCTAATGACTTGGGGAGATTTGGACTTGGTTTAAAAACAGCAACGTTTTCACAGTGTAAACAGCTAACTGTTGGGACTAAGTTGAAAGGAGAAAACTTAGTCGTCCGTTGCTGGGATTTGGATTATGTTTCGGACTGCAGACAATGGCGTTTGTTGAAACAGGGTTCTAACAATCTGGAGAAGGAAGCTCTTGAGGGATTAGATCAAGGTACTCTTGTTGTTTGGGATAAACTCGACAGAGTCGTAGACGAGGAAGTGAAAGTTGATGATGATCGGGCTCATGGTCTTTTTTTAGAGAAAGCGTCAATAGTAAAGAAGCACTTAGCAATGGTTTTTCATAGATTTTTAGAAGGCCCGAATCCATTGAAAATTTGGTTTAATGACAAGCTGGTGTCGCCGTGGAATCCTTTCCTTATTGATCTGAAGGCGACGGAGTTGCTAACTGTGGAGCCATTATTTATAAATGGAAAACGAATAGAGGTAAGACCATATGTACTGCCCCATCATTCAAAAATGTCCCAAGAAGAACATGCGTATGGCGCAGGTACAAAAGGATGGAATGCTCATCAAGGATTTTACGTTTATCGCAACAAACGAATGTTAGTCGCAGGTGACTGGTTAGGACTCGGCTTTCAAAAGGAAGAGCATTATAAACTTGCTCGTATCCAGATAGATATACCGAATAACCTTGATCAAGAGTGGTCAATAGATGTTAAAAAATCTAAAGCGCGACCGCCGCAGAATATTAGGCAAGACCTAAAAAGGATAGCAAAATTAACTCGAGATAGAGCATCAAATATTTACAGGCACCGCGGAAAGATAGTCTCGCGCACAAGTGGAGCAGAATTTATTTATTTATGGCAGCAGAGTGCAAAACATGGAAAAATATCATATAAGATAAATCGCGAACATCCACTTGTTCGTGAATGTAATAATTCCATTAAAGGTAACCAGACGTTAGAAACATTATTAAAAATGCTAGAGGAAACAATTCCTATTCCTATGATCTTACTTAACTATTCAGAACAATCCGATAATATAAAAGGTCCTTTTGAAGACGAGCCTCCTAAAGAGTTAAATGCGGTATTAGAAAACAGCCTTAAGGCTTTACTAAATCAAGGGTTGATGATAAGTGATATTAAAAAAAGGTTGATAGCAATGGAACCTTTTGATCTATATAAAGAATACGTTATTGCTCGTTGCGAGGAATTTGAGGAGGAAAATAAATGAATTTATTGGACATTGCCAAAAGTCACGTTATGGTAAATCTAAGGCAGTACGATATAGTTACGTCAGATATCATTAAAAACACCATACAACCTGTACTGGCTATGTTACATGCACTATACCCAGGGCAGATTATTGATGAAGACAGATTGTATCGAGACTTATTAAGTATTAATAATGTGTATGTTGCGAATGAAACCCAACTGAGAGATGATCGTGATCATGTTGTTTGGTTACCTGATAAAAAAAGTGAGATACAATGGGGTTTTTGGAATCGATATAGAAATTATTTGGAGGATGTGAAATCATACCCTTCAATAGTCATCTCTAAACTTCACGGGCTCACGGATAATATTTTAGGTAGCTTAGAAGATCCCAAAAGACAGGGGGAGTGGGATAGAAGAGGTATGGTTGTAGGTTACGTTCAGTCTGGAAAAACGCTTAACTATACTGGGCTAATATGTAAGGCAGCTGATGCTGGGTATAAACTCATTATTGTAATGGCTGGAATGCATAACGATTTGCGGAGCCAAACGCAACTAAGACTAGATGAGGATTTTCTTGGCTATGATACACGGTTAAGCAGGCAATATAGCAATTCAAATAGAAAAGTCGGTGTCGGCAAGCTAATTGAACATGGTGACTTGGTTATCCATTCATTAACCAGCAGTGCTGAGGATGGAGATTACCGGACCCAGATTGCCCGAAATGTGGGATTTATGTTGGGTGGAGATCCGGTAATTTTAGTGGTAAAGAAAAATGCCTCAGTACTTCAAAATCTCTTGCGCTGGATTCAAAGTGATGGAAGGGTTGACCCTGAAAGTGGAGAGATCGTTAGGGACAACATTCCATTATTACTAATTGATGACGAAGCTGACAATGCCTCTGTAGATGGAAAACAAGCAAAAAGGGATGAAAACGGAAATATATTGGAGGATACTGATCCCACGACAATAAACCGATTAATTAGGCAACTTTTAAAAACCTTCCAAAAAAGTTCTTATGTAGGTTACACTGCAACTCCATTTGCCAATATTTTTATATATCCACCGGATGATAGTGGGAATGTAAATAAATACGGGGAAGATCTATTCCCCCGCAGTTTTATCATTAATCTACCAGCTCCGACAAATTACGTTGGTCCGGTACAAGTATTTGGACTGGATGACGATGGAGAACTCGGGTTAGACGAACACCTAGGGCTACCTATTGTAAATGAAGTAAGTGATTACGAACCTTACATCCCAGATCGGCATAAAAAAGACTATCATGTAAAGTCGCTCCCCCCTACTCTTAAGAAAGCAATTAAAGTATTTGTTGTTTCATGTGCAGCACGTATGGCCAGAGGGCAAATTACTGATCATAAATCGATGCTTATTCATATCACACGGTTTACAGCAGTACAGGGTTTAATAAAGGATCTTGTTCTGGAAGAAGTTACGAGACTCCAGAATCTGTTGGAATTTGGTTCCGGAAATTCTTCAAACCAAATATTTGATGAATTAAAACGAATCTGGGAAAATGATTTTATTGGCGTTACTGACGACATCCAGAGTATGGTTGATGATCCCCAAATAATAAGCTTGCGGTGGGAACAGGTTGAAGACCATCTTTATGAGGCCGCGGCAAAAATTCAAGTTAAAGCCATAAACGGTTCAGCAAAGGATGTCTTGGATTATAGGGACCACCCCAATGGTATGAGTGTTATAGCTATTGGTGGAGATAAACTATCTCGTGGTATTACTTTGGAGGGTTTAAGCGTAAGCTATTATCTTCGCGCTTCTAAAATGTATGATACCCTTATGCAGATGGGAAGATGGTTCGGATATAGACCTGGATATTTGGATTTATGTCGTCTGTATACTAGTGAAGAGCTTATAAGTTGGTACAAACATATAGCAATGGCTAATGAGGAGCTCCGCAAGGAGTTTGACTATATGGCGGCTACTGGCGGCACCCCTATGGATTACGGGCTTAGGGTTCGCACACATCCTGATGGTTTGCAAATCACTTCCTCAAATAAATTAAAACATGGTACAAAAATGGCAGTCTCTTTTTCAGGAGGGATAAGTGAAACAGTCGTATTCCACAAGAATAAAGAAATTTTTGAAAAAAACTATGCGATCGTAAACAGTTGGCTTTACCAATTAGGAATACCGGAACAAGTCGAAGGCGGCTCTTGGAGATGGAAGGAGATCAATGGTGAAAAAATAATTGAATTACTTGAAGGATTCGGGACGCATCCATTGTCTCGAAAAGCAGATCCAACAACATTATGCAAATATATCAGGAAGCTACTTCTTGAAGATGAACTTAAGGAATGGACTGTTGTGTTAATATCCAGTGGAAGAGGAATGGAGAAAAATATAGCAGGTCGAAACGTAGGTCTTATAAATAGAAAAGACGACAGTAAGGAAGATCCAAAGAAGTGGATGTTATCTAAGGGTAGACTACTCAGTCCAGTTGATGAATACAAATATGATCTAGATGAAGCGGAAATAGCATCGGCTTTAGAAGCAACCATTTCAGCATGGAGGAATAATCCCAAAAGAAGAGGTAAAGAAGTACCAAAGGTGCCGAGTGGCCCATATATTAGAGCAGTCAGATCCAAACAAAGAGGATTGTTATTGCTTTATCCGTTGCTTCCACCGTTGCCTGATTGTGAAACACCCGTAATAGGATATTCAATTAGTTTCCCAAAGAGCTATAAATCAGTTCAGGTTGAGTACCTTGTTGACACCACCTATTGGAGAAATATATATGGCGACGATGAAGAATGATATTGAGTCTATTTGGCAGCAGATCGAAGAATCTATCGAAGAGGAAGATATAAGAAAGGGTATAATTAAGAGGCTCATTATACCTCAATGGAATAATAAATTATTTTTAGGCGTTGAGATTGAAACTAGAAAACGATTATTCGTACTCGAGGCTCCGTATAAAGTATTGCGAAATTTAGGACCCTTGCCTCAAACCAATGGGTTTGAGGCAAGCATACGGTATTTGGGAGATGAAGAGGAAAACTACTTATCATTGTTTCTAATTGTAAAGAAAACACAGTTTCATGATTTGTTTGTTTCATTAATAAAAAATATTTTGGAGCATTTGGAACCACTGGATACTGAACATTTAGTAGAAATTATTATACTGAGACTTTTAAAGTGGCAAAAGTTTTTGGAAAGGTTTCACTTTGAGGGACTGGGAGAAGAAGCCCAAAGAGGGCTTTTTGGTGAACTTTTTTTTCTAAATCGTTTACTTGAAGTTGGCGTTAACAGTAAAATTGTTATAAATGCGTGGAAAGGACCGGAGAAAACTGTTCACGACTTCATATTTGAGGAATGTTCGTTAGAAGTGAAAACTTCAATAAGCAAACAGCACCAAAAAGTATATATTTCGAGTGAAAGGCAATTAGATAATAGTCAGTCAGGAGAATTGTATTTATGTCATTTTTCATTGGATAATCAGTCAGGTCAAGGATGCTCCCTAAATCAAATTGTACGTATCGTTAAGGAGCAAATAAAAACATCCCCTCTGGTTTCAGAGTTATTTGAGGATAAATTGTTTGAAGCAGGCTATTTGGATGTTCACTCTGAACGTTATGAGAATCCAACCTATAGCATAAGGGAATATAACCTTTTTAAGGTGAGTCAAGGTTTCCCGAGAATCATTGAAAACGACCTGATTGAAGGGGTTGGTGATGTTAAATACTCCATAATGATTTCTCAATGCAAACAATACCTAGTGGCAGAAAATGCTGTGTTGAATATGATTGGGGATGTAGATTCAAATGGCTAAGAATATATTAGAGTTTGCACAAGACTTTCAACAAGAGATTATTAGCTTATCAGAAATGGAAGGCGAAGAGAATTTTCGTGAGGATCAGTTTACAAGATTATTCATGGACTATTTAACTGATTTTGAAGAAATTGAAGATAGTGATGTCTTCTCTTACCGTGGAAGAGGTATGCAGATTAATGGTTATAGCTTCTCCGAGGAGCTAGATCAGATCGTGCTCTTTGTGGCGAACTACTCTGCATCGTGCCCTCCTGAATCCGTGCGAAAAAGTGATCTAGATGCTGCAATTAAAAGGTGCATTGGTTTTTTTAAAAGAGCATTAGGAGGTTTACACACTTCCCTTGAGGAAGCATCACCTGTATTTGATTTAGCAATGCAATTATTTGAGACAAAAGAGATACTAACGGAACTGAAAATTGTATATATGACAGATGGACTTGCAAAGTCTGAGGTTGCAAATGAGGTCTCTGTGAATGGTATCCCAATTAAAGTACATGTGTGGGATATTGAAAGATTATACCGGTCTTGGAGTTCTGGACAGAAACGAGAAGCAATCGAGATTGATTTTACTGAGCATGGTCAGGCAATTCCTTGTTTGCCTATGCCTGTAGAAGAAAATTCAGACTATATGACATATCTTGCTATATTTCCTGGTCAAGTTCTTGTGAGTATTTACGGACAATATGGCCCAAGGCTTCTGGAGCGTAATGTAAGGTCCTTCTTGCAAGCAAGAGGCAATGTTAATAAAGGAATACGTTCCACCATTCGATATGAGCCTCATATGTTTTTAGCATATAATAATGGCCTTTCTGCTGTAGCTGAGAACATCGAATTAATAGCTTTGGATAATGGTACTAAGGCTATAAAAGCTGTAAAGGATCTTCAGATTGTCAATGGGGGTCAGACCACTGCCTCCATTTATCATGCGTATAGAAAAGATAAGGCTGATATGAATAATTTATTTGTACAAGTAAAGCTGACGGTAATTTTGAACTCAAGTAAAATTGATGAGATTGTTCCTCGTATTTCGGAATATGCAAATAACCAAAATAAAATTCAAACAGCCGATTTCTCTGCCAATGATCCCTTTCATAGGAAAGTTGAAGAACTATCTAGGACAATTTGGGCTCCTGCAACAAGTGGAGTCCAGAGACAAACTAGATGGTTTTATGAGAGAGCAAGAGGTCAGTACATGGATGAAAAAGGTAGGGCCTCTACGCCAGCACAAAAGAAACAATTTGATCTTACTCATCCTAAGCACCAATTGTTTACCAAAACTGATTTAGCTAAATATGAAAACACGTGGAATCAGCTACCACACATTGTGAGCAGAGGTGCACAGAAAAACTTTAATGAATTTACAGTTATAAATAACGAGCAGAAAACTTCTCCCCTTCCAGATCAAAACTATTTTGAGAGACTTGTAGCCAAGGCAATTCTATTTCGTAGAACGGAGAAGTTAGTTCAAGGACAAAAGTATGGAGGATACAGGGCTAACATTGTTACTTATACATTAGCTTGGTTAGCCCATGCGACTCAAAAAAAGATAGACATTCATAAGATTTGGAAGGAGCAAGACATATCACCTACATTAGAAAAGGCCATTATACATGTTTCTGGCTTTGCTCATCGCCATATCATTAATGCACCTGGAAATGGGAATGTAACCGAGTGGTGTAAGAAGGCAGAATGTTGGAAGAGCTTTGAAAAATGCGAAATAGAACTACCAGATGAACTCTTTGAAGAATTAGTTGAATTTGAGCAAGACAGAGAAAATGATGATGATAGCGAACAGTTAAGACTGATCGACAAAATTAAGGGAATAAATTCGCAAACATGGTTTGACATAGCCGCTTGGAGTAAAGAGACCAATAATTTGCTTCCTTGGCAAAGAAGCTTAGCTTTCAGTTTGGGGAAAATAGTAAGACAAGGAATTACTCCCTCAATTAAACAAGCAATACATGCTGAAAAAATATTAAGTGACTTGGATGAAGTTGGTTACTTCTTAGACGATCAGCGGGTCACTTCTTAGTATTTATCTTTCTATCTTAACCTGGTATAATGAGTTATAATATTGATTTTAGGAGATTGTCTATGAATTTTATTGATTTATTTGCCGGTGCCGGAGGTTTATCAGAAGGTTTTATACGTCAGGGTTTTGAACCTGTGGCTCATATTGAGATGGATGCGTATGCTGCACAGACTCTTAAAACCCGTGCGGTGTATCATTATCTTAAAGAGAACGGCAGATTAGACGTATATCATAGATACCTTAAAAATCTAATTACAAAAGAAGAATTATATGGTGAAGTCGATCCTAGGGTTCTAAAATCAGTACTTAATAGAGAAATTTCTGATGAAAGTATTGGAGAAATATTTCAAACTATTGATGAAAGCCTTAATAATCAAGGCACATCGTCTGTCGATGTTTTAATTGGTGGGCCACCGTGCCAAGCTTATTCGTTAGTTGGCCGAGCGCGTGATCCTTATAACAAAGAACACGATCCTCGAAATTATTTATATCGGCAGTATGTTAAGTTTTTAGAAAAGTATAAACCTAAATTGTTTGTTTTTGAAAATGTACCTGGCATATTGACCGCTGGAAAAGGAAAGTTATTTGATGATGTCCAAAGATTTATGGATGATGCCGGTTATAACATTGAGGCAAGAATACTTGATGCAAGTAAGTTTGGAGTCTTACAAAAAAGACGACGTGTGATTTTAATTGGGTGGGTAAAGGGCACTGATCTCTTCTATCCTGAATTTAATTATTATGATCACAACTACTTGGTCTCAGATATCCTTAAAGATATGCCAACTCTTCAACCTGGAGAAACTAAGGATTTTATGTATTCTGCATCCCCCTCTGAATACCTTAGGAAACACGCCATCAGATCAGATGATGATATTTTGGTTCAGCATATTAGCCGTCCCCATAACGATCATGACAGAGAAATTTACAGACTTGCTATTGGTCAATGGGATAAAGAGAAAAAGCGTTTGAAGTATACAGATGTTCCTGAAAAAGACAGGACTCATAGCAATATTACGGCCTTTTTGGATCGATTTAAGGTCGTAGCAAGTGATCTTAATTATTCGCACACAATGGTTGCACATATAGCAAAAGATGGCCATTATTACATTCATCCAGATGTCAATCAATTACGCTCCCTATCAGTTCGTGAAGCAGCTAGAATACAATCATTTCCTGATAATTTTTTCTTCGAAGGCCCAAGAACAGCCATCTTCACTCAGATCGGAAATGCAGTTCCGCCATTAATGGCAGAGTGTATAGCTGAAAAGATTAAGCAGATGTTAGAAAAATAAAACCAAGAACTAAAGGGGTCTAAAGACCCTCTTTAGTTTTTTTGATTTCATCTAACATATCAATGAATTGTTTGTGATAGCTTTTTGCTTGTTCTAGCATATCTGAGTAAGTTCTGATAATTAATGTTCCTGTCTGGTGCAAGGAATCATAGAGTTTCTTATCTGTGGGAGCCATAGTAATATTATCAGATACTAGGAAAGTTTTAATATCACTGATTTCTGTTCTCTTTTCACTTAAAAACCGGGAATAATCTACAGCTTGGTGCAGTTCCTTAAGTGAAAGTTTTATATTAGGTCTCTTTAGTTCAATAATATGAACAGTGCCGTTGACATTGGAACAGACAAAGTCGATTCTTCTATTACTTTCTTCAAGCTCGTCATCGGGAAATACCTCCTTTAGTATTTTGCTGTAGGTGACTTCCCTATCGAATGTGGTCATTCTTGGGTCCAATATCCAAGGGAACTTTTCTAAAAAGGGCTGGATGTATTTTGTTTCAGATGCATTTTCCTTTATAAATTTTTCGAACCTATTAATTGTTTCAATTCTACCCACAGCTATTTTCGACATTTCGTGAAGTTCGATTTTTTCCCAATCGTTACTGATTTTACTCATGTTTTCAACGGTAATCTCTGCGTCATTGAGTTCAGAGACATAGGTTTTAAAGTACTCAAAGTGGAATTGGTTCTTTAGAGAGTTCATAATTTCAACCACTTTTAATGCTTCATCTTCAGTTTCAATATTATTGGCTAATTGATTTTGGAAGTTTTGAAGTATCTTTCTTTCGGGCGGATTAACATCATTATAAAAATCCTTTGGAATTAATTCTTCAATAGCGGTTTCCTTCTTTTCTTTCCGCGATTTTCTCCATTCATTATTTATTTTATTTATAAGCTTATCAAGGTTGTCCTTAAGCAATTTAAGGTCTTTGTGTTGATCCCATAACAATGATCTTCGGTCAGTGGAAATATAGTCCTCATTTAGATCTTCAATGAAATCGATAGTGAAATTTCCAGTTACATAGGAATGGAAATTATCATTAGAACGTTCGTTGAAGAAGGTGTTTTCTTGAACTAATTTTTTGCGTGAATATATAATAAAGCCTTTATGCTTCTGTTGGAGTGGGGTTTTTTGAGTTATAATATGGCCATTTACACCTTTCTCCATTAGCCAGTTCAAATAAATGGAGTCCTTTATCTCACTCTCAAAGTCTTTTGGAAAATGCCACTCAAATTCCTTTTGGATTCTATTATAATAAAGTTCATTTGTAACAAGTGTGCTCTGGGAATCATTACTATTTGTAATTGTGACTTGAAAGTCTGCATCAAAAAATTTGAATTTACTGGATAAACTTTCTGACAAAGTGGCAATATCCGTTATTGCATCTACTTTCAAATTTTTGATTGTGATAACTGTACCATTACCCTCTTTAACAGGGATATTATCATCAATTGGTTCGGGATAGTACACTTGCTTATCACTATTGTCTTTAATATCATCATAGTTCATTTTGAAAGTATTTTTATAGTTTTCACATGTAGAGGAAATAATTATCGTCTCCGCTATTCCAAAGACGGCGAGTTTGCCAAGTCCCTTTCTCCCAGTAACTTTTCTTTTCAAAATTCTGGAATAACCATTACTGGTATCAATCCTTCGGTTCCTTCCGATGACAAGAAAATTTGTGTTTAAATCGTTTCGAGTCATACCATGGCCATCATCCGACACAATTACTTCTTTATTTTGATAATCAATAATAACTTCTACTTTTTTTGCATCGGCATCATATGCATTTGACACTAATTCGGCGATCACTGGAGGAAATGAGCTATAGAGCTTTACTCCCAGATGATCAATAGTATTCAATTGAAAGGTCATCGCTAATTTTTCTGACATTCTTTTGGAACTCCTTTTTTAATACTTAGGATTTTTTTGCGAGTGAGTAAATCAGTAAAGAGTGATAATATCGAAATTCGCGCTTACGCTATACGTTTTATTTCGGCTTTATATCGTTGGAATCCTTCCACAACCTCACAGTTGATAGAAAGATATTATCAATTTTTTTCTTAAATGATTAATTTTTATTGCAACTTGGAATACTGGCTGAAGTTTATATTTCGAGGCCGGGTGGAACACATCTGCACTGCTCAACTAAAATGTAGGATTGTTTAGTAAACCTCAAGTTGTAGTTACGCTTAAAGGATTGATTCACTTACTGATCTTAGTATATTTGGACTAGCATCATCTGTTTGTCCGCTCGGATTATTTGCAGCTGTTAGATGCCTATGATACTCACAAGGAGCTTGTTGTCCGGACGACGGAGAGACTGGTAAAGATTAATACGCTGCTTGAGGATATTCATGCTCATGTGGGCTTCCGGGTACGGGATGCGATTTGCTTTTATATGATTTATAACGACCGTTATGGCCTGATGGACGAAGAAGAAGCGTTCGACTGGCAGCTGCTGCAAAAGATTCTGCCGCGCATTCAAGGAAGCCATTCCTCCGTGCGCCGGGTTCTGCTCAACCTGATGAAGGTCGCGATAGGTAGCGGCGCTGGCATAGCGGTAAATGTGCAGGATCTAACGGAGGATGCCTCTCCGCTCTATATGAGATGGGCTGCCGGTCAGAATCCGCCTGGGGTCAAGCATCCGCAAAGTGCGCGTAAATTGGCTTATATGCTGAGGAGGCTGGAGGAAGATGGATTCACCTCATTCTGGCTCTCTTAATCAGGCGGTGGAATTGCTCCGTATTGAGACGGAGCTTTTTACGCTATATGTGTCAGGAAGGCCCTTTCATCCTACGGTGGAGGCATTGCAGCTTCATCGTTCTTCCGACCAGGAGTGGGTGAACGCGCAGCTTGGGCTTGTGTGCTCTGAGCGGCTTGGGGATGTGCAGATCAAGGTTTTTTCGCCGGAGACTTACGAACTGGTGGATTGGCAGCCGAGGGAGGCGGTCTTTCCATGCTTTTATGAGACTCAGTCGTATGAGCTGGTGATTGAGAGCAAGTCGGGGGTGAAGCTTTCTTTTTACCATGATAATGTACTGCTGCGGCAGGCGGTTAAGCCTCTGGGTGGATCGCTTCTCGCGGGTGTGCTTAACTTTGGCAATGAGGTTGGTCTGACGGAGTGGGAGATTCGGAGTGAGGGGCAGCCGCTGCTGCGGGTGGAGATGGAGATTTTTCCGTCGAAGATGGATTACAAGCTGGATTACCAGAACATTCTGAATGAGGTGAATGCACAGATTTATAATCTGGCCTTCGACTTTCTGCGCCGGACCTACCAGCTAACAGGCCTGCGGGAGACGCAGCATCAGAGCCTGACGGAGTTTTTTACGATCCTGCAATATATCTTTAGGCAGCTTCTCGATGCCGTTGAGCGGATCAACAAAAATCCTAACTATGCGCTGCTCCAGGACCGCCGTCTGGTGGATGCCAATCGGGTCAAAAGGGCCGGAAGAGAGAACATCCGCGAGCTCGCGAAGCATCCGGAACGGTTAAGAGAAGACATGAACCGTGGGTTCATCACCATCGGCAATCGGAGCTACGCTGCCACACATCTAATGGAGACGCGGAAGCGCCTCGCCTATGATACGAACGAGAACCGGTTCATCCGCTGGATGCTGGAACGTATTCATGGCAAGCTGAAGGAGCTCAAAGCCCGCTGGAAGACCAAAAGCCGGACCGCAGATCCCCTGCTTATCAAAAGGCTGGATTCGATGCTTACGCAAATTGAGCGGGTGCTTAAGATGGATTTTTTGCGTGAGGCTGGGGTGCTGAAGCAGATGTCGGTTACGCTGGTGCTGCAGATGGCGCCCGGGTACCGTGAGGTCTATCGCTGTTATCTTATGCTGCTCAAAGGTCTGTCTATCCAAAGTGACCTGTTCCGCCTATCCATGAAGGATGTCGCTCAGCTCTATGAATATTGGTGTTTCCTGAAGCTCAATCAGCTGCTGGGGCAGAAGTACAAGCTGGTGAAGCAGGATATTATTAAGGTGAACCGGAACGGGATTTTTGTGACGCTGGACCGCTCGCAGAGCGCAAAGATGGTCTATGAGAACCCGGTGAACGGGGAGCAATTCATCCTGTACTATAATGCGATTCCTGGGACGGACAAGACGCCGACGCTGAGTCAGCGCCCGGACAATGTGCTAACCCTGAAGAAGAAGGATGCTGGACAGATCAAGGAGTATAAGTATGTTTTTGATGCTAAATATCGCCTGAATCCTGCGTATGAAGGTACTCCATACCAAGGGAAATATGGGCAGCCTGGGCCGGAAGAGGACGACATCAACACGATGCACCGTTATCGGGATGCGATTGTGTATCAGGAGAAAGGCTCCGGGGAATACGAGCGTAGCATGTTCGGAGCGTATGTGTTGTTTCCCTATCCTGACGAGGAGCGGTTCAAGGACCACCGTTTCTATAAAAGCATTGAGCTTCTGAACATTGGCGCCCTGCCGTTTCTGCCGAATGCCACCAGCCTGGTCGAGCAATTCCTGGATGAGATTATCCGGGATAGTCCGGAAAAAGCTTATGAGCGGTCCACACGTCCACGCGGCACGAGAGAGTATTATGCGGATCAGCTTGCGGGCAAAAATGTGCTGGTCGGTTCGGTTCGGGGACCGGAGCAGGTGGGGGTGGCGGTTCGGAAAGCTTTTTACCATATGCCGTTAAAGAATCTTGCCAGTCAGAAGAGCCTTACTCAGATCGAATACGTAGCGATGTGCCAATCCCGCAAAAAGTTCATTGATCCTGCAAAAACAGGCATCCACTGGGTAGGAAGGGTAGCGGATTGGAAGGTGCTGCGGCGTAAGGAGATTACGGAAGTCCCTTGTCGGCCGGGTACGGAGGAGGAACTGTATGTGCGCTTTACGGTTGAGGAATGGAAGCAGTTGGCCGCTCCTATTGCGCTTGGCGGACAAGGGATTTATACGGTGCTCTACACCAGTAAGTACATCCTGGACCGGGCCCTGGAGCTTGCCGAGCTCCGTCTGGAAACAGAGGAGGCACTGCGGGAATGGCGGGAGAAGCGCCGTAAGGGCAGAGTGCAGGTGAAGCTGGATCATGAGGAGTATGTGGATTTGGGTCGGGTTGTGGAGGTAAGGAATATATAAGCACTCAACGGTGGAGGGCGGGAATGTTTGAGTTTAAACAAACATTACCGCCCTCTGAATATTTGATATCGGCGTTATTCTAATGCATCGGGACTGCGCTTTGTTATGGGTTGAACGTAGATGAGCAGTTGAGGTACTTAAATGATGGTATAAATGAGATCAAGATAGATAGGGAGAAAACTCAGCAGTCGAAGTACAGGAAGTTCTGTAATCTAATGGATTTATACAAGGTACAAAAAACCTAATGTAGTAGTGAGTCTTATTTAGTTTGACTATTTACAGACACCATAATATGCTTATTTAAGAAACATATAACAAGTTAAAGGCATGATCATGAGCGAACCTTCAGAGGCGTACTCTAGACTAGGGAGAGCCGCCTCTTTTTGCGTTGTCTGCTACTATTTTGATAGGAGTATGCGGCTAAAAGAAGGGGGTATAAACAAACTTGGTATTTCAAGGAAACAGGAACTGGGAGCAGCAATTATACTAATTAATCAGAGGAGTTTTTTATGGCATCAACAATTGGATTTATAGCAGTCATCATCGTCTTATCCATCTTGTCTGGGCTGCTGCAAGGTAGCAAGAAGACAAAACGTCGTAGTTCGGCCAAGCGGAAAACCGCTGTTAAGAACAGCACTACTACGGTGTTTAACCGATCTTCTACAACATGCAGACCGGATGAATTGCTCTTAAAGGCACCTTTAGATCAAATTAACGGTGCTGAGTTTGAAAGACTGCTGTCTTTATATTTCCGGGATCAAGGCTATACCGTAAGGGAAGTGGGGGTAGGCGGCAAGGATGGGGGCGTAGACTTAGTTATTGTTGATAAGCGTGGTGAGAAAACGGCGGTGCAAGCCAAGTGTTACGCTGAGCATAACAAAGTAAAAGTTATGACGGTTCGCGAATTAGTAGGTGCTAAAAGAAATCATGATTGCATCTTATCGCTGCTTATAACTACCTCCGATCTTACAGCAGAAGCTAAACGAGAGGCGGAGCAATTTAAGGTTGATTATTGGCATGGGGCGCTGATCGAAAATAAGCTCCGGGCTTGGGGGAAATGGCAGCCTGCTAAAGGCAAAGTAAAGCCTAAAAAAGCTAGTGGTACCCCAATTAAAGTCGTAACCTGCGCATGTGGAGCACCAATGGTCCATCGCAAGAGTAAAGAGGGCACCGCTTTCTGGGGATGCAGTAATTATCCAAGCTGCCGAAAGACAAAGGCGATGTAATCTTTTCAAACAACGAATGCAGTGATTTGTTTATATCATAGGCTAAATAATTTTATAGAGAGCGAGGGTGTTCTAAGTAGATGTCACAGCCACAGAAATATTTATCAACCTCTGCACTGGCCAAAGAGTTAAAGCTACAAGCTAAAGATTTATTTGGAACATTACAGGAAAAAGGATTTATTGATCGGGATAATGATAACTGGGTGTTAACTGATAAAGGTAAAGAAATAGGGGGGATTCTAAAGACTCACCCACAACATGGGACTTATATCGCTTGGGAAGAAAACATAAAAAACGAGCTGACTGCCACTTTAGAAGAAAACAAATTAATTAATGCTACAGCGTTAAGTCAGCATTTTTAAATTTCTAAATTTCGCATGAATCCAATATTATCAGAGCTGGGTATGATTCAGAAATCAGTTAAAGGTTGGACAGTAACGCGTTTGGGTGAAAGCTTGGGTGGAAAACAATTTGAACATGCTCAAACAGGTATTCCTTCTGTATCCTGGAACGTCAGCATTTTGACTAACAAACGACTTATTGAAACCATTCAATCTGTTCAAGGAAACATAATTGAAAGTAATGAAGAAAGTGCTGTAACAAGCAAAGATGCAGAAGTTAAAACATTAAAGTCTAATGTTGGGTTCCGTGAGAAGTTTGAAGCTAAATACCGTACTACAGATGGGCATTATGTGCGTTCCCGAGCTGAAATGTTAATAGATAATTGGCTGTATATGTCTGAGATTGTACATGCTTATGAAAGAAAGCTACCTGTAGAGGAAGAGCTATATTGCGATTTTTATCTTCCAATTGGTAAGGTATATATTGAATACTGGGGATTGGAAAATGATGAAAGATATACGGAGCGTAAAAAGGTTAAGTTGGATATATACAGTAAATACGGGTTTAAACTAATTGAGCTTGAGGATTCTGATATTCAAAATTTGGATGACATCTTGCCTAAGAAATTGTTGAAGTTTGGTATTCAGGCTTATTAGAATAACCTTGTTATTACAAAGCAATGGATAAAATGGGGATCAGATAAATGGAGACGGGTAACCGAGGTCCATCAGGTCCGTCCTCTATTTTTTTCAAGACATAAACAAAATCCTCACTCTAAAAGCTCAAGCGCCGTCCCACACCTGCCCTTGAGCTTTTTTCTATACCTAAAACCCCCCTCTGGAAATTTCTTCTCCCGTCGTAATACTTTCGCCATGTTCGTTCCGCCGGATTTCAGCGAAGATAGAACTTGTAAGAAGCAGCTTTACAGCTGCACCTCTTAGCAGGTTGATAACGCCGAGCGCGTTCATCATACATTGGTTCTTATCCGGGCGGGCGTAACGAGGCGGGGATCTCAAGATGATCCCGCAGTGCCGGCATGTATGTTACGGTATCCTGTACCGTTCGTTTCGGTAGGAATCCCACTTGGGGTTCGATTCCCCAATCGCCTTGGGAGCGATTATTGGTATAGTACTCGATTTCCATCGAGCCACAAATTGAAGCGTATTGAGAATTAAGACACCAAGGGGCAGAATCTCAGGCGGCTACTATAGCGCACTGCGGAAAGGCTTTGTAATCCGTGGATACCGATAGTGCGGCAGCAGGGGAGGCTTTGGCAAGGACAGAAGGATACGAAGGCTGACTGAAGCAGGGGTTAGCTTTTAAATCAAAATGTCCTTCCGAACCTCCCGGCAGGCCGCCTGTCTCAAACGTGATTCCGCCTAGACCGCAGCGGGGTTCTGTCATCCATGGGTCAACACATGAAGGGGGTTAGAAATATGTTAAAACCAATCACGATTCAAGCGGACCAGCGCGGTCTGCTCTTTCATAAGGGAAGCTATGTGAAGCGGCTGCTTCCGGGAACCTACCGGTACTTCTCCTGGTCACAGCATACGGTAGCGGTATTGAATATTACCAAACCGTTTAGCGTTGAGAGCAAAGACCTGCAGCTGTTTTTGCAGGATGAAGAACTCCTGCGCGAGCTGGATGTTGTACGGGTGCAGGATCATGAGATTGTTGTACACTATGAGGATGGTCAATTTGCTCAGGTGCTGAAGCCGGGGGTGTATGCCTATTGGAACCTCCTGAAAAAGCACACCTTCGTGCATACGGACATCCGGCAGCCGGAGCTTCCGGCCGGAATCGACCGTTCGATTATAGCGAAGCTTACTCCGTATGTGCAATGCTGCGAAATCGCCAGCCATGAGCTGGGATTCTTGTTCTATGACCATTCCCTCCAGCGGGAGCTCGCTCCCGGTAAGTATTATTTCTGGAAGGGGCCAGTCTCGGTACTGACGAAGACGGTCGATCTGAGACAGCAGCAGATGGATCTGATCGGCCAGGAGATCATGACGGAGGATAAGGTTACGCTGCGCCTGAACTTCGTGTGCCAGTACAAGATTGTGAATCCGCAGCGCGTTCTGGAGCTGAAGGCTTATGACGAGCAGATTCACATCCAGCTTCAGCTGCTGCTCCGGGAATATGTCGGAACGCTGAAATTGGATGAGCTTCTGAAGCAGAAGGAGGACGTGGCCTCCTTCATCCTGTCCCGCATTCAGGAGAAGGAAGATGCGTTCGGGGTACGCTTCCTTGGGGCAGGCGTGAAGGATGTCATTTTGCCGGGAGAAATGAAGGACATTCTGAACACCGTTCTGCTCGCAGAGAAAAAGGCGCAGGCCAACCTGCTGACCCGCCGGGAAGAGACAGCCTCGACGCGCAGCCTGCTCAATACAGCGAAGCTGATGGACGAGAATCAGACGCTGTTCCGGCTGAAGGAGCTGGAATTCCTCGAGAAGATCTGCGACAAAATCGGCTCCATCTCTGTAACAGGCGGCGGCGACCTTCTGGAGCGGTTAAGCTCGTTAATCAGCGTTAATAAGTAGACCGCTACCCTGGCGGTCTATTATACTATAGAACTAAGCTTTTATTGCCAATGAAGCCAAGCCCAAGGAGTGACAACATGGACAAGAAAGCGAAAAAGATTCTAATGAACACCTTCTGGACTTCAACCGGCTGGAGGGGCACTCCGGGTGCTTTTGCCGGTGAGGAATTTGAGTATGCCCAGACCCAAGGGCTGATGTTCGACCCTGTAACCATTACTCACGATGAGATCATCTTACGGCTGCATGAGCTGCATCAGGCGATTACGAGGGAGCGGGTAGCTGCTGCTTTTCTGCATAGTCTCTCTACGAAAAAAGTCCATCTGCGCAGTGCCCTCTCCAGCTGGGCGCTGACTTCCCGTCTGCCTGAGCATACCTATGAGCAGCGGAGTGTGGTGCGGCCGAATTACAGCAGCTGCGGGGATTGCAATGTTCATGGATTAATGTCGGACATGGACTATAACAACGAGGATCTGAACGTACTGAATTTCGAACGGGTCAAGTGGGGCGGGATTCGCCTGAACTGGCTTTTATATTGCTGGCTGGATCTTGAATTATTCAGTAAGGAAGCCCCTTTGGACTGTACTGCTGAGGACGTTGCCATACTCACCGGAATGCTTGAAGCGATTCAGGATTGTGCTGATCATGACAGTGCGCGGATGCTGGAGAAGCAGTGGAAGGACGTGGTTCCCTCCAGTAAGAATGAACGGGATGTGCTGATGGAGATTTGGGGCTATGCCGGAATACTGATTCCTGGGGATACACCCCGGAAACGCAGAGGCGGGAGCGCGGATTACAACTCCATGGCGGAGTGGCAGGGGGAGGACGGGTACTCTCGGGAGGCGGTGGAGTTTTATTTTGGTGCGTTTTTGTGAACGTGCTGCAGTAGATCATAGGAAGTACCGTTGTTAAGACCCTTCCTTGGCTGGAGGGGTCTTTTGTATGAAAATACTGCTAATAGAACTTCACATTTCTGCCGAAATATAGGTATATAGTATCAATGTATGGTTTCTCTCAGATACACAGAATCTACCGGAAATCATGGAGGGGCCCGTCATGACGTTATCCTATATTTTTTCATTAATATTATTTATCGGCTTCGCCATATATTTCATTCTGGGGATGTATATTCTGTCCCTTAATACAGGCAGCAAGCTAAACCGGCTCTATTGTCTAGCCTGTCTGTCCCTCTCCATCTGGTCCTTTTGTTTCTCAATCACCAATTCTGCACCGGATTATGAGACGGCTATTCTTTGGCGCAGACTGGCTTCACTCGGCTACGGTACTGTGTATAGCATCCTGCTGCATTTTTTTCTGATTCTGACAGAAAGAACGGCAGTGCTGAGGAACAAGTGGATTTATGTGCTTCTGTATCTTCCGGCCGTGGTGAACGTTTTTGCTTTTGGCTATAGTGATTCTGCAAGGGAGCAGTATCGGCTAATCTATACGGCAACAGGCTGGGTCAATATTTCTGCCAACGGCTGGGGAGATGTTTATTTTAACCTGTACTATATTTGCTTTACCACTGCGGGTCTGCTGCTGCTCTGGAACTGGGCAAGAAGGTCGAAGGACCCGGTTAAGAAAAAGCAGGGCTATCTCTTTATGCTGTCCTATAGCCTGGCCATGATAGCGGGTACTGCAACAGATGTCATTATGAATTCATACGCATCTGTCAAGGTGCCCCAGCTGGCGCCTGTCATTGTGCTGCTGCCGACAACAGCTATGTTCTATGCAATCAAGCGGTATGGACTCATGGGACTGGGGAAAAAGGGAAAAACGGAGCCCGGCAAAATTTTAAGTGATGTTAACATGGACAGATTTATTAAAATCATGTCCTTTGTCTATGTTATCGGCGGAATGCTAAATTTTGCTACGCAGTACTTTTTCAATAAGCAGGCCCCGGGGTTCGGCTCTATCCTGTTATTTAGTCTGTTCTTCTTTGTCACAGGCTTAGTATTGACGATTATTAAACATGTACCGGTTAGAGCGGATGTTAAGGAATACGTTTTCATTAGTATAATGCTGGCCTCCATCCTTCTGATTGCCCTCAGCTATATTGAAACGGCCAGTGTTACCGCATGGTCGGCTCCGTTCATTGTTGTGATGCTGTCGGTTCTGTTCAATAAGCGCCTAATGATCCTTTGGATAGGGGTACCCATGCTGCTTACGCAAATCTATATTTGGGTGAGGATGCCGGAAGCGATGGTCCAGGTAGATGGTTCAGATTATCTGGCCAGAATTGGTATTCTGGGCATCACGCTTTGGCTTGCCTATTTTGTTAACCGGGTCTATATCCAGCGTCTTGAGGACAATGAAGCCCAAATCAGGTTTCAGAAGCTGGTTGCCCGGATCTCGGGCGAGTTCGTGAAGGTCTCGGAATCCGATCTGGATAATAAAATTAATGAGCTTTTAGAGCTGTGCGGAGAGCATTTTCAGGTAGACCGGACTTTTTATATTCACTTAACGGAGCATCCGAAATCCTATGAGTGGTGCAGGGAAGGGGTTGAACCGGCGGTTGATCTCGTTCCCCGGCTGAACGGCGGGGGCCTCCCCTGGTGGTTGAATAGCAGCCTGCAGACGGACCTTGTACAAATAATGGACGTAGACATGCTGCCGCAGGAGGCCGGTGCAGAGCATGAGATATTCAGCTCTTATAAGCTGAAATCGCTGATCTCCGTTCCTGTAAGAAATAAAGGGAAGATTCTCGGCCTCTTGTTCTTTGGCTCCGTCAAGGCAGCAACGGCCTTTGGGCAGAATCATCAGGAGCTGCTGCGGATACTTGCTAATTTACTGTCAGATGCGCTGGTAAAGGTGGAAGCGGAGCGGGAAATCAGCTACATGGCGTATTATGATGCTCTGACGGGGTCTGCGAACCATACGCTGTTCAAGAATAAGCTGGAAGAGAGTATCCGGTCCGCCGGGGAGACCGGCAAGCCTATTGGTGTGCTTTTTATTGATCTGGATTCCTTTAAAAATGTGAATGACACGATAGGACATCTCGGCGGAGATGAGATGCTGAAAGAGGTGACTGGCAGAATAGCCGGTTGTTTGCGTGAACAGGATATGGTGTCCCGTTTTGGCGGCGATGAATTTCTGATCAAGTTGGCCGGAATCGAGCGGGTTGAAGACATCAGGGCTATTGCTGAAAGCATTATTCAAGCGATTGCGCGGCCCGTGACTGTCAAAGGCCAGGAGTTTTTTATTACGGCCAGCGCAGGGATTGCGGTCTACCCCGGAGATGGTGAAAGCACAGAAGAGCTGATCCGGAATGCCGATCTGGCGATGTACGCTGCCAAAGAAAAAGGAAAAAATCAGTACGCCCTATGTTCATCCGCCATGAAGCAGCAGGTATTGGAGAAAACACTGCTTACGAACAGCCTGTACCGGGCGCTGGAGCGGAATGAGCTTGTTCTTTACTACCAGCCGCAGGTGAGTGTGCAGACCAAAGAAATTGTGGGGCTGGAAGCGCTGGTCCGCTGGAATAACCCGGAGCTGGGCATGATTTCCCCGGCTGCCTTTATACCCTTGGCTGAGCAGACCGGGCTGATTCTTCCCATCGGCCAGTGGGTGCTTGAGACCGCATGCCGACAGATGAAGGAGTGGCAGGCGCTAGGGGTGCAGGGGATACGCATGGCAGTGAACCTGTCGATGGTCCAGTTTCAGGACCGGAGCCTGCTCAGCATCGTTGAACGAACCCTCAGTGAGACTGGCCTGGAGCCGGAGTGCCTGGAACTGGAGGTCACTGAAAGTGCTGCTGCTGACGGAGATGATTACATTGTAGAGGTGCTTCATGCGCTTAAGGAGCTGGGCGTCAGCCTCTCCATTGATGATTTTGGTTCCGGGTATTCTTCTTTAAGCAGGTTAAAGACTTTGCCTGTAGACCGGATCAAAATTGATATGCAGTTTGTGCGCGGCATTTCAAATGGCAACGACGATGAGGCGATAGCCAAGACGATTATCCAGCTGGCCAAAAACCTGAAGCTGCATGTCATTGCCGAGGGTGTTGAGACCGGGGAGCAATTCGCCTTTTTTGACAAGAACAGGTGTGATGAGATTCAGGGTTATTTCTTTTATAAGCCGATGCCTGCGTCAGAGATAGAGTCGATTCTGTTAAACATGAATCCTCTTCCAGCTTCATAGGAGCCAATGATAACAGTATCTTTTTTACAAATGTATTCAAATATAGATAATAACTGAAAACTATCACATCTATTTCTATTCCGTGTATACTTAGGGAGGTGAGCCGTGTTAACAGATTCAGGCGGAGGGTTAGGCACGGTTCTGCTGAGAATACAGTGTGGGAGGGAACACGTTGAAGAAAGTTGTAAGAGCGTTTTCTTTGGTGATGGCATTCTTTCTGTTACATACGATTGCAATACCGGCACCTGCAGCGAGCGCAGATAGCACCAGCCCGGTTGCATTGGAGAAGCTGACACAGTTAAGCGGCGATGATCTGCTGGATACTCTGCTTGAGAACGGGCTCCAGCTGCCTGAAGGCCTGGAAAAGGATGAATACACGCGTAATGCGGTAAAAGATGTTGTAACGGATATTGAGCGCGGGATTACAACGGCAGAGCATATCCCGTATAATTATACGAAGCTGGCGGAGCTGGCCGAGAATATATTGAAAATCTCCGGTGAACCCGGCGTTTCTGCAAGAAGCTTTGCTGCCCTGGCCAGCTATTCGCTGCAGGACAGTACAGTAATCGGGGCCTGGTCGGACAGTTACAGATACTATAATTGCTACGGGTATGCCATAGGCAACCAAGTGTTTAAAGATCCCGGCTATCATTCCGGGAAAAGCTTTTCCATAAGCATGGGTGTATCTGAAATAGCGGATTTGACGGTCAGTGACCTGGATGCTCTAGGCTATTGGGGATACAAGACAACGACGAAGCCGGCTTCTCTGGCGTATTATCAGCGGGTGGTTGCGGTCCGTAAAGGGAGCAATGACTATCATTTTATGAAAGGCGATACTTCGGGCAGCGACTGGACGCATAAGCCGGCGGGAAACAGCCCGATGCGCTGGAATTTTACTTCTCCGGGATATAAAGTATGGACTAATGAGAGCTCCTACCAGAACGTTAACTATGCAGCGACCACCAGCTATACCAGCGCTATTTACTACGTTATTTACTGGGCTAAAAATGGCCCCGGCCCGCAGCCTACCAAAAAAATTCAGCCTACAGTATAAAGGGAACAGGGGATGCTATCCGGCGTCCCTCTTTTTTTGCCCGTTTAAGTTTGGTTAAAGGTATGTGTATTATGCTTTGTATAAGCCAGGAGGCAATAGTGCTTTTTGAATAATAAAAGTGACGATTGCAACTGATTATACAAGGAGTGTTCAATTATGAAAAACAACAGCCTTATCAGCATAAAAGCCATAACGTTTGCCGCGTTACTGAGTTTATCCATCGTGGGATGCTCGAATGCGCAGAACAGCAGCGCAGCAGTTGTTACAAGTACACAAGCAGCGGATACGCAGGCGGCAGGCTCTACCGCGTCATCCGGGACAACCTCAGCAACGGAAGCGGCCGCTGCCACTGCCACTGTCGCTACTTCTACCGACACAACGGCCTTATTCAGTGACCGCGATCTGGAACAGACAGCGGATCTCACAGCTGCAACCCAGATGACTCTGGTAAGCAATCAGGATGTGACCCTGAGTGAGGAAGGCGTATATGTCTTAAGCGGTGATGTGGACAATGTTACGGTAACCGTAGAGGCTGCTGAAGAAGCGAAGGTCCAAATCGTCCTGGACGGTGTTAGCATAACCAATACGGATTCACCTGCCATTTATGTAAAGGCGGCGGATAAAGTGTTCGTTACCTCCACTGACAGTGAGAACCATATGGAGGTTACCGGAAGCTATGTGGCGGATGGGGAGACCCATCTTGATGCGGTGATTTTCTCCAGAGCCGATGTGACCCTGAACGGAACCGGAAGCCTGGATATAGTATCGGCTCAAGGCAACGGTATCTCTTCCAAGGATGATCTCAAAATCACCGGAGGCGTGTATACGATTGATTCCTCTGCGGATGCACTGGAAGCGAACGATGCCATCCTGATCAACGACGGAACGGTTACGATTGATACGGGTAAGGATGCGCTGCACAGCGAAAATGAAGAGGAAACCACCCTCGGAAATATCTATATCGAAGGCGGCACTTTGAATATCAAGGCTGCTGATGACGGGATTACGGCCAACAACCTTGTGCAGATTGATGGAGGCAGTATTAATATTGAGACTTCTGTGGAAGGTATCGAGGGCAATACTATCATTGTGAATGACGGCCAGATCACAGTGTATGCAACGGATGACGGGATCAACGCCACGCCAAAAGTGAACGATAATGCCTCGATTGAAGTCAACGGCGGTACGATTAAAGTAACCATGGGCAGCGGTGATACGGATGCTTTTGACTCAAACGGTAATTTATATATTAATGGCGGGATTATTGATGTAGAAGCCACTTCCGCTTTTGATGCGGATGGGACAGCTGAATTAAACGGCGGCACGGTCTCGGTTAACGGCGAGCAGATCACTGAAATCACCCTGTCACGCGGAGGCGGAGGCGGAGGCGGCTTCCGGGGCGGCGGTGGCGGGATGGGGCATTAATATAGGAGCCGTGATCAAAACTTTGATCCGGTTAGTAATGGGGTAAGCAACAAAGCGGTGTCATTCGACGGGACAGCATATAGGAGCTGCCTTCAGGCGATGACTACCGCTTTTTTTCATGGGGAGCGGCGAAGACTGTACTTCAAGGAGACCACGGCTATGAAGGAATAATTAGGGGACCAGGCATGAATAATATCGCTTTTGTTGATACCGAAATCCAGGAGGGTACGGGGAGAATTCTGGACATTGGCTCTATCCGGACTGGCGGTGCGGTCTATCACTCTTCTTCGGTTGCGGATTTTATCCACTTTTTGCAAGGTGCGCGTTATATATGCGGTCATAACCTCATTCATCATGATTTAAAATATATTCACGATGCGGTACAAGCAGCTGGAATTTCCGGGAATGTCTGTCTGGATACGCTGTACTGGTCGCCTTTGCTGTTTCCGATGCGTCCTTACCACGCTCTACTTAAAGATGATAAGCTGCAGACGGAAGAGCTTAATAATCCGCTAAATGATGCAATTAAGGCACGGGAGCTTTTTATGGATGAAGTGGAGGCTTTCCGCAAGCTTTCCCCTGCCATGCAGCATATCTATTATTTTTTACTTAACAGGCAAAAGGAGTTCAGCGCCTTCTTTGATTATCTGGAATATCAGCCTGAAGGCTCTGCTCCGGAAACGCTGATTCGTGAATGCTTTGCCGCCCGCATCTGTGAGCACGCTGATCTCGGACGGATGGTAACGGAGCATCCGGTAGAACTCGCTTATGCGCTGGCCATGATCAATACCCGCAGCCGAATTTAGGCTATAGGTGTCCTTTGGAAGTTGCCGGCGTCATATAGATCTATACATGGGCTAACACAGGTTTAGCAAATATAAGGGCCTGCGATATTGCAATAAATGGTTGCGGATAGCCGTGGGTTCAGGTACGATAGCGGTATGGGACATAATGGTTTCTCCTTTTGGTTTGAGTTAGTGTGGTAACTATCTTTTCCACAAGGAGATGCGTATTGTCTCTATTTTTGTACTTTAAATATGTTAGATGGGTATAAAAGGCTATTTTTCATGCGTATTTTGTGCGAAAATTATCGTATTTTGACGTTTGGAAATAAAGGAATGACATAGAATAGGGGGAATTGTACTATTAATAGAGATTTTTGCCCGGGAATAGGGATTTATGTCTCAGAAAAGTTGGTGAATAATCTGGCTTAAACCAACCGCTTAATGTTTTGGACAAAGTGCTTTTTGTCAGAAATGTGTCAGTGGCCTTCATTATAATTTTTATATTGGCACGGCTTCGATATCGGGCTGCAGCAAATCACAAAAATAAGGAGATGAGCCAATGCAACCGCATAAAAAAGGTTATTCCAAAAGAGATGTCGCTGTCCCTAATAGTAGTGACTATGCTCTTCGCAATTATGACGGGGTTGGTCCAGCTATCAGGGACGGAGGAGTGCAGGTCGTGGGCATCTTAAGCAACTTGACAGTCAATACTGCCTACAAAATCTACAGTACATCAGCATCAACGGAGGAAGAGCTACAGACGAAACTTATTGAAGGAATTGGGAGGTCAGGTTCATGAGGAAAATGAGCAATATCATATTAATTTTTGCATTGATTTTAGGATTATTTTCAGCAATGATTGAGCCGGCGGCAGCAGCACCTGTGCCTAGCATACCGACGTTTGCAGTGACATCGAACTTTTCAATTCAAGATACTACGGCTATTATACCTTCAGGCTATAATTTGGTAGATGCACAAGGTTTGCCAGAGGGGAAAACAGCATTGCTGATGGCAAATTACTCCTCTTCAACCGGCTACAAACATCAGCTGCGTGTATTCGATCAGGATGGTACGCTTATTAGCTCGACTGAGCTAAGCGGCTTAATGGATACCCGATACAAGAGCATCGAGGTTCATATGCTAGCGTTAAATGATGGTAACGTGTTAATTACCTACAATAGAAGTGATTCTAGCAGCAGCAATACGTTTACTGGAACTGTAACCGAATCTAGAAACGGAGCATATTTCATCATTGTCAATGAATTGGGACAAAAGGTGGTCAATCAGACTCAAATTAACACTTCCACAGGCACATCTCTTACCCGTTCAATCTCCATTACACAGTTGACGGGAGGTAATATTGCCTTCTCCTTTCAGCGCAATGATAATATAAGTTTGGCTACGCGTGTGTTCACTACTGCGGGAGCAGCTGTCAGCAGCGAGACCTTGCTTGTTAGTGCTAATGCTATTAATTCTTATGTAGCAGCAGGCAATGATAATACTTATTTAGTTACGTACAATGAAGGAAGTCCCTCTAATAAATTGTGGCTGCGTCAGTTTAGCAGTGCCGGAGTTGCTCTTGGAGCTGCTCAGGATCTGGGTTCCTTTGCTAATACGAGTATAAGCATGCAGTCGCTTAGCGATGGTAACATCTTGTTCGGTGCTTATAGCTATAGCACAGGCGGTACAGCTGCAAGAATCTACAGCAGTTCAGGTGTTCTGCAAAAATCATTTACTATAAGCAATGGCAGTATTAATAATGGTGGTTTTGTAGTATACCGCAACGCTGGAGAAGAAGGTTTCATTATAGGTAAAACTGATGATGCCTCTACGAATGCTATCAACAACGCCTATGAGAATGGCTATAATGGCAATCCCACCAACTGGACAGGCACAGTATATTATTATTTTGACTATTACCTTAATGACGGAACCTTTATTGCTCGGACTGATCAGCCAGTTGACTCTGGGCCGGGAGTGCTTCAAAGTTGGAATGACGACTGGTGGGATTACAACACATATAACCTACCTTCTTTTTTCTTGGTATCGGGATATGAAGAAGGCCTAGGTCTGATCACAACAGTTAATCCAACTACAACAAGTTATACTACTTATACGAACTTATTCAATATGAATGGTAGTTCCAGCCCGTCAATACCAGAAAGTGAGCCGAGCGCAACGGTTGATTATGTCAACGAAGAGTTAGTCGGCCTGACGGCCAGCGGTACGTACACCGTGAACGGTACGACAGTGACGGCAGACGGCAGCGGCAAGCTGGCGATCGACAGCAGCTGGCTGGGCACGACGCTGAGCATTGTGAAGAAAGGGAACGGCACGACAACGAGTGATAGCACGGCGCAATCGCTGCAAGTGCCAAGCCGTCCGGCAGCCCCCACAGGTGTGACAGCGACGGACGAAATGGCAATAGGTGTGAATGACGGTACGCTTGCTAATGTGGCAACCACCATGGAATACAAGAAAGGCGCAACAGGTGCTTGGACGAATATCACTGGCACGAGCGTAACCGGACTTGCGCCGGACACGTACTAC
>NZ_FNDX01000020.1 GCF_900099765.1 Paenibacillus typhae
GTTCTATAAGTCCAGAAGACGAAGTGAATCGTCTGTGGGAAGGGAGTCCGAGGGGCTCATAGTACCAAGGAACCTAAGGACAACATAACCTTAGGGAGGGAAGGAGCCCTGCTTTGTTCATGTTTCACCAAGAGGTACGAGTCCGTGAATGCCCAAAGCGGCTAACGACACGCAAGAAAACACTCAAGAACTCGACAGGGGAAACTAGGTCATGGGCCAAGGCCAGAATGCTGCATGCCCATGAATGACGAACATCGGAAAGCCGTATGAGGGAAAACCTCACGTACGGTTTGATGAGGAGGGGCTGAATTTATTCAGCCCTTTACTCTAGCTAATGCAGTAATGCTGGGTGAAGGAGCTGATAACGGTGGCGGACAGGCACGAGGAAAACGGGCAGAAAGTACAAGGCGGGAGAATCACGGTCAGGACATCCGGAGATGGCGGCGGGCCTTCCGGGCAAAACTGGCAGGAGACGGGACGGGAGCATATAGGAGAAGTACAGCTACAGGGACAGGATCAGCCGATTAGCCAGGAGGAAAAGCTGAACGCCGTCTACCGGCTGACTACCGGACTGGCGCAGCAGATGGAGAAGGCGCGGATTGCCGAGTATACCGAGCTTTTGCATAGCCCTTTTCGCCTGATCTGGCTGAACATTCTTTCAGGAACGGCACGCGGCGTGGGGATTGCGCTCGGGTTTACCTTTTTTGCGGCGACAATCATTTATGTGCTGCAGGTGCTGGGTGCGCTCAATCTGCCGATCATCGGGGACTATATCGCCGACATAGTGCGGATCGTACAGCATCAGCTGGAGCTGAAGACGTTTTAGCGTGCATTTTAATATAGAAAAAAAGGAGCAGCCGCAGCTACTCCCGTGATCTTTTTTCATTCGGGTCAAGCAGATAATCGCCTTCCTCGCTATCCATGTAATGGCGGTAACTGTTACCTTTGATGATGGTAAGATGATTGCCGGCAATGTCGGTTGCGACAAAGTTTTCCCACGGCTCCACGAAGCCCTCGGTTTCGTCCGCCTCAATCTCCATATCATTATAGGAGCGGATTTCATTGTCTTCGGCCATGGCCGGGGAATTCGAGCTGCCCCAGCTTTCAACAATCTGCCAGGCATCCTCCCCGTCGAACCCGTTCTGTTCTTCGCGTTCGTCCAGGCTTGTCCGCCCGAACGGCGGAGACAGAAACTCTTCCTCTGCAGGCCTTGTAAAAGGCGAGAACTGGCGCGGATTATGCTCTTTGCAGTACCTTGTTGAGGGGACAACGGACAAACGTTCATACGGGATATCCCCGCCGCAGACGGCACAGCTGCCGTAGCTGCCTTCTTCCATTGCGGTCAGGGCATCATCGATCTCCTTCAGCTCATGCTCATCGCGCTCTACGAGGGAGATATCCATCGAGCGGTGGTACAGCTCTGTTGCCGCATCCCCGGGATGATTGTCGATAACGGACAGCTCGCCGGTATTATCGCGCAGCGATTCCTGCAGGCCGTAGTGCTCATTATTGTGCAGACGGTGGCGTATGTCCTCCTGCTGCTGAAGCAGTGCTTGATGCAGGCGGGCCAGCTGCTCTGATGTCAGGTGACTCATGGACGATGCTCCTCTCAGGTGCTTTTATCGAAACAGTTCCTTCAAGGATAGCTTGGCCGGAGAGGCATGGTTTTACCGCTGGAAAATGTTTTTAGCCTGAGGCTTTTTGCCCAAGCCATGAATAGACGGGTTCTTGAGGCCTGTGCTACAATATACAAGTCTTTATTCAGTATTCGTACCGCATTCGCGGGAAAAATAAGAACGGAGTGACAACTTCTGTGGTGTACTTTCTGATTGCGCTAATTGTATTTTTGATTGACCAGGGTACCAAATATGTGATTGCTACCCGGCTGGAGCTCGGAGAGCAGATTCCGGTTATTAATGATTTCTTCATTATTACCTCACACCGCAATCGTGGAGCCGCTTTCGGCATCCTTCAGGGACAGCAGTGGTTCTTCATTCTGATTACAACCGTGGTTGTGATCGGTATCATCTGGTACCTGAACAAAGCCCGGAAGACCCGCAAGCTGCTGCCTACAGCGCTGGCTCTGGTACTCGGCGGAGCGGTCGGCAACTTTTTGGATCGTCTGCTGAACGGAGAGGTTGTAGACTTTCTCATGTTCAATTTCGGCAGCTACACCTTCCCGATCTTCAACGTGGCCGACTCCTGTATTGTAATCGGGGTGGCGCTGATTATTCTGGACACGCTGCGTGATGTAAAGGGCGGAGAAGAAATCACCGAAGTTAAGGAAGCAAAGGAAGTAAAAGAAGGGAATGAATGATTTGAACAAGGACTTTGGCGAATTGGTGGCTGAGGGAGCCTCAGAGGAGGACAAGGATGTCACTGCATGGACGGTTGCATTAGAAAACGCCAAGGAACGGATTGATAAATACATCACCGAAGCCTGGGAAGAGGAGATTTCCCGTTCGCAGGTACAGCTATTGATTTCAAACGGGCATGTTACGGTGAACGGAGCTCCTGTAAAAGCGAATTATAAGCTGTCTGCAGGCGATGTTGTCGCTGTAACTGTACCGGAACCGGAAGTAACGGATCTGGTACCCGAGGATATTCCGCTTGATGTGGCTTATGAAGACAGCGATGTTATTGTGATCAACAAGCCGCGCGGCATGGTTGTGCATCCGGCTGCAGGGCATCCGTCAGGTACCTTGGTCAATGCGCTGATGTATCACTGCAAGGACTTGTCCGGTATTAACGGCGAGATCCGCCCGGGCATTGTGCACCGCATTGACAAAGACACCTCCGGCCTGATTATGGCCGCCAAAAATGATGCCAGCCACGCCTCGCTCGCAGCCCAGCTGAAGGAGCATAGCGTAACCCGGCGTTATATTGCGGTTGTACACGGTAACGTATCCCATGATAAGGGAACAGTCGATGCGCCGATCGGCCGCGACCCCCATGACCGCAAGCTGTACACCGTAACCGAGAAGAACAGCAAGCGGTCGGTGACCCATTTTACCGTGCTGGAGCGCTTGGGGGATTGCACCCTGCTGGAGCTGCAGCTGGAGACAGGACGTACCCACCAGATCCGTGTGCATATGAAGTTCATCGGCCATCCGCTGGTCGGAGATCCGGTGTACGGGCGCAGCAAGGGCATCACCATGAACGGGCAGGCACTGCATGCTGCTATACTCGGCTTTGTGCATCCTTCGAACGGGGAATATATGGAATTCAGCCGGCCGATCCCTGCGGATATGGAAGATTTGCTGTTCCAGCTGCGGAGCAGATAAGTACAAATGAAGTGATGATAAATCCATGGTTTTGCAGGCGGTTTTGCCTCATATTTAGATTATGGGATGTAAAATCGTCCTGCATGGATTGCATAGTTATAAATAATGCCAGGAGATGAGAACAAGAATATGAGTATCGAACAATATCAGAGCACTTTTATTCAGACGAATTTTGCTGACCGCATCGGCGGCGCTAACTACGGCAAGGATACCAACATTTATAAATTTGAAAAAATCAAACGCGCCAAAGCATCGGCGAAGCAGGATTTTCCTGATATCGAGCTGATCGACATGGGCGTAGGCGAGCCTGACGAAATGGCCGACGAAGGCATTATCGCCAAGCTGGCTATCGAAGCTGCGAAGGAAGAAAACCGCGGTTATGCGGATAACGGGATTCCTGAATTCAAAGCGGCAGCCGCTGCTTACCTGAAGGAAGTATTCCAGGTTGAAGGCATCGACCCTGTGACGGAAGTGGTTCACTCCATCGGTTCCAAGCCGGCCCTGGCCATGCTGCCATCCGCCTTCATTAATCCGGGCGACATCACGATCATGACGATCCCTGGTTATCCTGTATTAGGTACACACACCAAATATCTGGGCGGACAAGTATACACTGTAGAACTTAAGAAGGAAAATAACTTCCTGCCTGACCTGAACTCCATTCCGGAGGACATCGCCCATAAAGCGAAGCTGCTCTACCTGAACTATCCGAACAACCCTACAGGCGCAAGTGCAACTCCTGAGTTCTTCGCTGAGGTTGTAGTCTGGGCTAAAAAATACAATGTGGTAGTTGTCCACGATGCTCCTTATGCAGCCTTGACTTACGACGGCGTGAAGCCGCTGAGCTTCCTGTCCGTACCTGGCGCGAAGGATGTCGGCGTTGAGCTGCACTCCCTGTCCAAGTCCTATAACATGACCGGCTGGAGAATCGGCTTTGTTGCCGGTAACCCGCTGATCGTAAAAGCCTTCAGCGACGTTAAGGACAACAACGACTCCGGTCAGTTCATCGCGATCCAGAAGGCTGCCGCTTACGGTCTGGCTAACCCGCAGATTACCGAAGCGATTGCCGCCAAGTACTCCCGCCGCCACAACATGCTGGTGGACGCGCTGAACAGCCTGGGCTTCAAAGCCGAGAAACCGAAGGGCTCGTTCTTCCTGTATGTAGCTGCACCTAAGGGTGTCAAAGGCGGACGCCGCTTCGAATCCGGCGAAGACTTCTCCCAGTTCCTGATCCGCGAAAAGCTGATCTCCACTGTGCCTTGGGATGATGCCGGCCCGTTTGTCCGCTTCTCCGTAACCTTTGTAGCCAAAGGCGAGGAAGAAGAAAAACGTGTAATCTCCGAAATTCAAAGACGTCTTTCCGACGTTGAATTCGAATTTTAATGATAAAGCCGCCGCGGTCTTAACAGACTGCGGCGGCTTTTTTTGGCAGATGCGGGGTAAGAGTTGATAGTAATATAAGCGTACCGGGAGAGTGTTGAGCAGGATGATTACAGTAGGTTTCGTTATTTTGCAGGCGGGCGGTACGCCTTTTTATGAAAAGCATTGATGTACTTGAACAGGGACTCCCCGTTATCCGTTGCTGCAACTCCCGCTGCGAGCGGCTTCAGCATGGCCTGATACGGCTCGGGAACCCAGATATACTGATGCACGTAAGGGGTAAGGATGAAGCCGTTCTTTTCCCAGAAATGAATCCGCTCTGTATGCTCCTCCGACGTGCCGGATTCGGCCTCAATAATGACTCCCTGCACGTTATGTTCCTTCTGTGCCCATTCCACGACTGAGTTCAGCAGCACCGTGCCGGCTCCCTGCCCGCGCAGCTCCCGGCTGACTGCCAGATAATCAATGATGAGCCGCCGGCCCTCTTTCCCGTCGAGAATACCTGTAACAGCCATCCCGGCTGTCTGTCCGTTTAGCAATCCTGCGTGCAGATAACCGATTCCGAGGTCCAGCATACTGTGCAGGATCTTTTCCGGCTTGGCCCCGCTGGGAAAAGCCTCCCGGTACACCGGCTCCACGGACCTCCATAGCTCATCGTTCCACTCTGCAATTGTTATTAGCTCCATGTTCATCCTCAAGTCGCCTCCGGATTTATCATAACAGAGCGGGTGGGCATAGTAAAAATGGTGCTGTAGCGGGGGAGCTGTTATAGAGCGGGTTATCTTTTGCCGGCTGGCTGTAATATGACATACAGGTGTCTATTTCAATCGGGTAGAATGATAGCATAAGCCTATACAAAGAGGTGTACCTATGGACAAGATGGATTATAAAAAAGCATACAAAGAACTTTACCAGCCCAAGACAGTGCCTGGTGTGGTTGATGTGCCTGAAATGACCTTTATCCAGGTGGACGGACAGGGTGACCCGAATGAGCCGGGGGGGCGAATACCTGCGGGCTGTAGAAATTCTTTATGCGCTGTCTTATACGATCAAAATGGCTCCCAAAAGCGGACCTGCTCCCGAAGGCTACTTCGAGTACGTCGTGCCTCCGCTGGAGGGCCAGTGGTGGCAGGAGGGTATTCACGGAGTGGATTACACCCGAAAGGACAAGTTCTGCTGGACCGCGATGATCCGTCAGCCTGAGTTCGTGGATTCGCAGGTATATGCTGCTGCTGTGGAGACAGTTGCCCGCAAAACCGCAGATCGATGTTGCCAAAGCCCGGCTCGTAACCTTTACGGAGGGGCTGTGTGTCCAGTGTATGCATATCGGCAGCTATAATGAAGAACCGGCGACCGTTGAGAAAATGAACAACTATATAGCAGAGGAGGGCCTGCTGTGTGACTTGTCAGACATCCGGAAGCATCATGAAATTTATCTGTCCGACCCGCGCAAATCGGATATAGCGAAGCTGAAGACGATTGTGCGGCATCCTGTGCGAAAGACTGATTAACGGCGCCAAGCGGTAAGGGGAGCAAGCATATGGTTCGCTGATTGGGTAAGTATAGAGTGAGCTTGTGCAAAGTAAGCCTGAGGAGTGATAGGAGTGAAGCATACAGATTCCAAGCAGTCTGAGCGGATTGAGGCCGGCGGCCCGCCGCAGCGGGTGGATCTGCAGAGCTTACCTGCTCTAATTCGTTACATCGGCTACGCTGTGGTATATGGTATCCCTCTGATCGTCTCGGCTTTGATCCTCATCAGCCCTTTTAAATAAGCCGGCGTTTTTGCCGCTGATGGTTCTTACCTTTTGTGTTTAGTCTTTTGTAGTATTTTCTCAACCAACCTAATTGGATTTTCGCCACTTAAATCCGGTGTTTTCGGATAATTAGGGCCATTAGTTGGAAAAACGCCACCTAAATTGGGCTGATTCTCCCTTAGGAGGGTGATTGGGCGAAATTAAGTGTCTTTTTTCCAATTAGTGTTCACCTAGTGGGGGATATCAATAAATTAGTGGGCGATTTTCTACTTAGGCAAAATTCTGCGCTTAGACTGGAGGAGCGCAGTGTCGGCCTAAAAGCTTTCCGCAGGAGAGCTCGCTTTGTAAGCAAAGGCAGGGTTTGGATTTCAACCGCGAGCAGCGGTACAATTGAAGAAATCTGCAGAAGGGCAGCGGCCGGAAGTCCAAAAACCCTGTAGCAGCGCCCGGTACCCAAGCAGTATAGGCTATCAGCATACCTCACTCAATAGCGTCACCCTCCTTTACCTGTTCGCTCCCATCACCTGTAAAACTTTCCCGGTTTGACATGAAGACAAACTTCTGTCATAATTCTTTTAGTTGAATATGCGCCTTTAATTCAGTCCCGTGAGGCTGGCAAGGTAACGTGAATCGAGGTTCGCGACAAATGGATGGGATCCGTATGAGTACGGATGGCCTCTTTATGCGCGCGGACATCCATCTTTTTAATCTGCGGATTTCACTCCTTGCCTGCTTCGGGCAAGGAGTTTTTTGATTTCCGGGAACTTGGACGGGCGTACAAGCGAAAGGATGGACTGGATAAATGGCTACCGAAAAAAATGTAATTATGGATGAAACGGCGATCCGCCGGGCGCTGTCGCGCATTGCACATGAGATTTTGGAGAAGAACAAAGGGATTGAGAATTGTCTGCTGGTCGGCATCCGCACCCGCGGGGTGTATCTGGCCCAACGGATTGCAGAGCGGATCAAAGAGATTGAGGGCGTGGAAATCGCCTGGGGCGAGCTTGACATCACGCATTACCGGGATGACCGCGAAGGCGGAGATAACCGGGAGGCAATGGATCAGGCGGCGGCAGAGAGCATACTGAACCTGCCGGCAGGCAGCGGCGGCATCCGCGACAAGAAGGTGATTTTGTTCGACGATGTGCTCTACACCGGACGGACGATTCGTGCGGCGATGGATGCCCTGATGGACTGCGGACGGCCGCGGATGATCCAGCTGGCTGTACTGGCCGACCGCGGGCACCGCGAGCTGCCGATCCGGCCGGACTACATCGGCAAGAACGTGCCTACCTCCAGGCATGAAGAGATCGAAGTTTCACTTAAGGAATACGACGGCAAAGATGAGGTTTACATTATTTCTAACCGGGAGGAACGATAACAATGATGACAGCAACCAAGGTGAAGGAACGCAGTCTGCTGGGGATTAAAGAGCTGGACCGGACAGAGATTCTGCAGCTTTTGAACAGAACGGCTTACTGGGACAACCAGAAGGAGAAGCTGACACCGGTGCTGAGATCGCAGTTTGTGGCTAACATGTTTTTTGAAAATAGCACGCGGACCCGCTTTTCCTTCGAAATGGCCGAGAAACGCCTTGGGGTGCAGGTTCTGAATTTTACGGCGGCAGCTTCCAGTGTAGAAAAAGGCGAGTCGATCTACGATACAGTGCGCACACTGGAATCGATGGGGATCGACGCCGGAGTTGTGCGTTTGAAGCCTGCAGGCGTGCTGCAGCAGCTGGCGGAGAAGGTGTCCATCCCGCTGATCAACGCCGGAGACGGAAACAACGAGCATCCGACCCAGGCGCTGCTGGACATGTATACGATGACCAAAAATTTTGGCGAGCTGAAGGGCCTGAAAGTGTCGATTATCGGGGACATTATGCATAGCCGGGTGGCCCGCTCGAACCTCTGGGGGTTGACGAAGATGGGAGCAAGCGTGCAGTTCTGCGCCCCGGACAGCATGAAGGCGCCTGAGCTGGCACAGTATGCCCCATACGTAAGTATGGAAGAAGCGCTGAAGGCGGACGTGGTTATGATGCTGAGAGTGCAGCTGGAGCGTCACGCAACCGGCATCCTGCAGTCAGCCGAAGAGTACCGCAAGCAGTACGGACTGACAGAAGAACGGGCGGCCAAGCTGGATAAGAACACGATCATCATGCATCCGGCGCCGGTCAACCGCAATGTAGAGATTGACGATGCGGTGGTGGAGAGCAGCCAGTCGCGGATTTTCCCGCAGATGGCTAACGGTGTTCCGGTAAGAATGGCAGTCATGGAACGTGCTCTTCAATAGAAGAGACAGACTCTAAAAAAACCTGACATAAATGGATTAATAAATATACACAAAGATGAATTTTTATTATATAATACAAACAGAGTCTGGAGCTGCGGCTTGCAGGCAAAAGGAGAATTAACCGTGATCATTAGAAATGCCAGTGTATTGAACAAAGACGGCGAACTGGAAGTTAAGCATATCGTAGTTCAGGACGGGATCATCACAGCGGTTGAAAGTGAGCTTCCGGCGGAAGAATCCGGTGAGATTGTAGACGCGGAAGGCAAGCTGCTGGTACCGGGCCTGATCGATATGCACGTGCATCTGCGCGAGCCGGGCTTTGAGCATAAAGAAACGATTGAAACCGGCGCACGGTCGGCAGCCAAAGGCGGATTCACCACCATCGCCTGCATGCCGAACACCCGCCCAGTGACAGATACTCCTGAAATCGTCGAGCTGGTAAAAGAAAAGGCGCGTGAAGCCGGACTCGTCAAAGTGCTGCCTTATGCGGCAATCACCAAAAATGAGCTTGGCCGCGAGCTGACAGACTTTGCCGCCCTGAAGGAAGCCGGAGCGATCGGCTTTACCGACGACGGTGTAGGTGTACAGACCGCTCAAATGATGAAGGATGCCATGAAGCTGGCAGCAAGCCTGGATATGCCGGTCATTGCTCACTGCGAGGATGATTCGCTGGTCGAAGGCTGTGCGGTGAACGAAGGTACTTTTGCCACCAAGCATGGCCTGAAGGGCATTCCGAACGAGTCGGAAGCCATTCATGTCGGACGCGACATTCTGCTCGCTGAAGCAACAGGCGTACACTACCATGTCTGCCACGTCAGCACGGAGCAGTCGGTACGGCTGATCCGCCAGGCAAAGCAAATCGGCATTAAAGTAACCGCAGAGGTGTGTCCGCACCATCTGCTGCTCTCCGAAGAAGATATCCCGGGAATGGACGCCAACTGGAAAATGAACCCGCCGCTGCGCTCCCGCCGCGATGTGGAAGCCTGCATCGAGGGGCTGCTGGACGGAACGATTGACATCATCGTAACTGACCATGCGCCGCACAGCGAGGAAGAAAAAGCCAAGGGCATGCAGCTTGCACCGTTTGGCATCGTCGGCTTCGAGACAGCCTTCCCTCTGCTGTATACCGCTTTTGTAGCGACAGGCAAATGGGATCTGTCCTTGCTGGTACAGCGGATGACCGCTGATCCGGCCCGCGTGTTCCGGCTGAACACAGGCAGCCTGGCTGTAGGAGCGGCGGCTGACTTGACACTGATTGACCTGAATGAAGAGCAGGTGGTTGACCCGGCCACTTTTGCCACTAAGGGACGCAATACACCGTTCACCGGATGGAAGCTGAAAGGCTGGCCGGTAGCAACCTGGGTAGACGGCAAGGCCGTCTGGACGAAGGCTAACTAACGATCCTGACTGGATCAGGATAGAGACAATAGAATCAGACTACAGAAACAAGAAGGAGTGGAAGGAAATGCAGGCAAGATTGCTGCTTCAGGACGGAACGCTGTTTACAGGGACCGCATTTGGCGCTGAGGGCGAAATGACAGGCGAGGTTGTTTTTAACACAGGGATTACAGGTTATCAGGAGGTGCTGTCGGACCCTTCCTACTGCGGACAGATCGTAACGATGACTTATCCGCTGATCGGGAACTACGGCATTACCCGTGATGATTTTGAATCCGTGCGTCCTTTTGTACACGGCTTTGTTGTACGCCGCCATGAAGATGTGCCGAGCAACTGGCGCGCTGAATACAGTGTGGATGACCTGCTGAAGGAATATGGCATTCCAGGGATCAGCGAGATCGACACCCGGATGCTGACCCGCATTATCCGCCACTACGGAACGATGAAAGCCATCCTGACTACTTCTAACAAGCGTGTGGAAGAGCTGATGGAAATGATGGGCGACACAACCATTGAAGAGCTGCGCAACCAGGTTGCCCGCACCTCTACCACTACAAGCTACAGCAGCCCTGGAACGAAGGAACGCATTGTGCTGGTTGATTACGGCGCGAAGACCGGTATCCTGCGCGAGCTGAACAACCGCGGCTGTGACGTAGTGGTTGTGCCTCACGATGTAACAGCGGACGAAATCCGCCGCCTAAACCCTGACGGAATCCAGCTGTCCAACGGCCCTGGGGACCCTAAGGATGTGCCTTATGCCGTGAACACCATCTCCGAGCTGCTTGGCGAATACCCGATCTTCGGCATCTGCCTGGGTCACCAATTGTTCGCACTGGCTTGCGGTGCTGACACCGAGAAGCTGAAGTTCGGCCACCGCGGCGGTAACCACCCGGTTAAGGAGCTGGAAAGCGGACGCTGCTTCATCACCTCGCAGAACCACGGCTACACTGTTAATGAAGAATCTGTGCAGAGCACCGAGCTTGAAGTGACGCACATCAACAATAATGACAAGACCATTGAAGGCCTGAAGCATAGCCGGTACCCTGCATTTTCGGTGCAGTACCATCCGGAAGCAGCGCCGGGACCGCATGACAGCAGCTATCTGTTCGACCGTTTCCTGCAGATGATTGCCGATCACAAAGCGAAGACGCCTGCCGGCTCACGCCAGGCACAGCTTGCCGCCAATGCCAGAATCACGGCACCTAAACCAACAACACCGAAGCTTGAAGCCGTGAAAGGAGCTCTATAATCATGCCTAAGAACGATAAACTTAAAAAAATCCTCGTCATCGGCTCCGGTCCGATCGTCATCGGTCAGGCCGCCGAGTTCGACTATGCAGGCACACAGGCCTGCCAGGCTCTGAAAGAAGAAGGCGTGGAGGTTGTACTGATCAACAGCAACCCGGCCACCATCATGACTGATACCAACATGGCTGATAAAGTATACATTGAGCCAATCACCCTTGATTTCGTAACAGGCATTATCCGCCAGGAGCGTCCCGACGGACTGCTGCCGACTCTGGGCGGCCAGACCGGTCTGAATATGGCTGTTGAGCTGGCGCGTGCCGGCGTACTGGAAGCGGAGAATGTGAAGCTGCTCGGTACTCAGCTGCACTCGATCGAGAAGGCAGAAGACCGCGACTTGTTCCGCGAACTGATGCGCGAGCTGGATCAGCCTGTTCCGGAAAGTATCATTATTACTACTGTAGATGAAGCGATGAGCTTCGCTGAAGAAATCGGCTTCCCGCTGATCGTACGTCCGGCTTATACGCTCGGCGGAACAGGCGGCGGGATCTGCGACAACGCGGAAGAACTGCGTGAAACGGTAAAAGCGGGTATCCGCTATAGCCCGATCGGCCAGTGTCTGGTCGAGAAGAGCATCGCCGGCATGAAGGAAGTCGAATATGAGGTTATGCGTGACGCGAACGACAACTGTATCGTGGTCTGCAACATGGAGAACTTTGACCCTGTAGGTGTACATACTGGCGACAGTATCGTTGTGGCACCGAGCCAGACGCTCTCCGACCGCGAATACCAGATGCTGCGCAGCGCTTCACTGAAGATCATCCGTGCGCTGAATATCGAAGGCGGCTGTAACGTACAGTTCGCGCTTGATCCGCAGAGCTATCAATATTATGTAATCGAAGTGAATCCGCGTGTCAGCCGCTCCTCGGCGCTTGCCTCCAAGGCAACCGGTTATCCAATCGCTAAGATGGCAGCCAAAATCGCCCTCGGCTACACGCTTGACGAAATCGTTAACCCGGTTACCGGACAGACGTATGCCTGCTTCGAGCCGACACTGGACTATATTGTGAGCAAAATCCCGCGCTGGCCGTTCGACAAGTTCACCTCGGCGAACCGCAAGCTGGGCACGCAGATGAAAGCGACCGGCGAAGTAATGGCGATCGGCCGTACCTTTGAAGAGTCGATCCACAAGGCCGTGCGTTCCCTGGAAATCGGAGTTCACCGCTTCCGCTTACCGGGTGCCGAGCTGCTCGAAGACAGCGTCCTGCGTACCCGCCTGGCTAAGGCAGATGACGAGCGGCTGTTCCTGATCGCCGAAGCCTACCGCCGCGGCTATCAGCTGCAGGAAATCCAGGACATCACCAAGGTTGACTGGTGGTTCCTGTCCAAGATCGAAGGACTGGTACAGTTCGAGGATGTGCTGCGCAGTGAAGAAACACTGAGTGCTGAAACACTATATCAGGCAAAACGCAAAGGCTTCACTGACCGGGCTATCGCCGAGATCCGCGCCGAAGGCCGTCCTGGCGGTGCACAGACGAAGGAAGCGGATGTCCGCGCCCTGCGCCTGGCCCAAGGCCTGACACCTGTCTTCAAAATGGTAGATACCTGCGCCGCTGAGTTCGAAGCTTCGACGCCTTACTACTACTCGACATATGAAACAGAAAACGAAGTTACGCATTCCGATAAGCAAAAGGTTGTAGTGCTCGGCTCCGGACCGATCCGTATCGGCCAGGGTATCGAGTTCGACTACTCCACTGTACACGCAGTGTGGGCGATTCAGAATGCCGGCTATGAGGCCGTTATTATCAACAACAACCCGGAGACGGTGTCTACGGATTTCAATACTTCGGACCGGTTGTATTTTGAGCCGCTGTTCTTTGAAGATGTAATGAACGTCATCGCACAGGAAAATCCGATCGGGGTTATCGTACAGTTCGGCGGTCAGACAGCCATCAACCTTGCTGCTCCGCTGGCCGCTGCCGGCGTGAATATCCTCGGAACCAGCCTGTCGAGCATCGACGAAGCCGAGGACCGCAAGCGGTTTGAAGCGCTGCTGGCCCGTCTGGATATTGCACAGCCGAAAGGCAAAACCGTAACCGATGCAAGCCAGGCTGTAGAAACAGCGCAGTCCCTCGGCTATCCGGTGCTGGTGCGTCCTTCCTACGTGCTGGGCGGACGTGCGATGGAAATCGTATATAACGATACTGAGCTGATGAACTACATGGTTGAAGCGGTTAAGATCAATCCGGAGCATCCGGTCCTGATCGACCGTTACATGCTTGGCAAAGAGGTTGAGGTTGACGCAATCTGCGACGGCGAAACCGTAGTCATCCCGGGCATCATGGAGCATGTGGAGCGCGCAGGCGTCCACTCCGGCGACTCCATCGCCGTATATCCTCCGCAGTACCTGGACGAAGGCCTGAAGCAGAAGATCGCCGATATCACGATCAAAATCGCCAAAGAGCTGAAAACGATCGGTCTGGTGAACATCCAGTTCGTTATCTACCAGAACGAAGTGTATGTCATCGAAGTGAATCCGCGCTCCTCGCGTACGGTTCCGTTCCTGAGCAAGGTAACCGGCATTCCAATGGCGAATCTGGCGACCAAAATCATCCTCGGCAGCAAGCTGAAGGAAGAGGGTTACACAGAAGGCCTCTGGCCGGAGAGCGACTACGTATCGGTTAAAGTGCCGGTGTTCTCTTTTGCCAAGCTGCGCAGAGTAGAGCCGACCCTGGGACCTGAAATGAAGTCTACCGGCGAGGTAATGGGCCGCGACAAGCTTTATGCCAAGGCGCTGTACAAAGGTCTGATTGGTGCAGGCATGAAAATTCCGGCAACCGGCGCGATCATCGTAACGGTAGCGGATAAAGACAAAGCCGAAGCGGTTGAGCTGATGAAGGGCTTCCATGCAATGGGCTACAAAATCATCGCTACAGGCGGCACAGCGCAGGCGCTGGAGCAGTCCGGCCTGAACGTGATGAACGTCAACAAGCTGGATGAAGGCGAGCCTACGATCCTCGACCTGATCCGCAGCGGTCAAGCGAACTTCGTGTTCAACACCCTGACCAAGGGTAAAACACCTGAGCGTGACGGCTTCCGCATCCGCCGCGAAGCGGTTGAGAACGGCGTGGTATGTATGACCTCGCTCGATACCGTAGCGGCGCTGCTGAAGATGCTGCAGACGATCAACTTCTCGTCACAGTCGATGCCCGCTTTTGTCGGACAATAAGATATGAATACCAGGAACTGCCTGCGGGCGGTTCCATTCAGGGGACGGTTTGCGTTAGCGCAGACCGTTCAACTGTGCCCGGGCAAGCAGATGATGAATGAAGGAGCTGGAGAACGACCTATGGAACAGCAAACCACAGAGCAGACAGAGCATGAGACAATTGGTCAGATTGCAAAACGGGATGAGATGGCCGGCAGGCTGATGATTCCGCTAGACTACCCGGATGCGGACTCCGCGCGGGTCCTGATTGATAAGCTGGAAGGCATCCCGTGTTACCTGAAGGTCGGCATGCAGCTGTTCTATGCAGCGGGGCCTGATTTTATCAGAGAGCTCAAGGAACGCGGCTACAACGTCTTTCTGGATGTGAAAATGCACGACATCCCAAATACCGTCCGTGGCGGTGCCGAGAGCATCACAAGGCTTGGTGTAGACATGTTCAACGTCCATGCCTCCGGAGGCAAGACGATGATGGCCGCAGCGCTGGAGGGAGCCGCCAAGGCGGTCAGCCTGAACCCTTCGCTGCATATTCCGCTGATCATTGCGGTTACGCAGCTTACAAGCACGAGCCAGGAAGTGATGAACGAAGAAATCGGCATTGCCGGGAAGGTAGAAGATACTGTGGTACGTTATGCCAAGCTGGCTACGGAAGCTGGGCTGCATGGCGTAGTTGCTTCTCCGCAGGAGTCGGCAGCGATCGCTGCAGCCTGCGGTCCGGAATTTGTCACAGTAACCCCGGGTATCCGTCCGGCAGGCTCGTCCCTGGACGACCAGTCCCGTGTAATGACCCCTGGACAAGCCATCCGCCAGGGCAGTCACTTCCTGGTCATAGGACGCCCGATTACCGCAGCCGCCGATCCGCGCGCAGCCGCACTATCCATTATTGAGGAGATGACACAAGCATGAGTACATTGTCTAATACAAGTCAGAATGTTGCAGCCTATCTGCTGGAGATCGGAGCGGTTGCCCTGCGCCCGCAGGACCCTTTTACCTGGACCTCCGGCATTAAGTCGCCGATCTATTGCGATAACCGCCTTACGATGTCTTTCCCGGAAGTGCGTAACTATATTGCAGGCGGCTTTGCAGCGCTGATTAAAGCCAGCTATCCGGAAGCGCAGGTTATTGCAGGCACAGCAACCGCCGGTATCCCGCATGCCGCCTGGGTGTCCGACAAGCTGAATCTGCCTATGGCTTATATCCGCGATAAGGCCAAAGGCCACGGCAAGCAGAACCAGATCGAAGGCAGTATCTCTCCGGGCCAGAAGGTTATCGTTATCGAGGACCTGATCTCCACCGGCGGCAGCTCAATCAAAGCAGCACAGGCTGTGGAAGAGGCAGGCGGTGAGGTGTTGGCTGTTCTCGCGATCTTCAGCTATGAGCTGGACCGCGCTACTGAAGCATTCGCAGCAGCCGGTGTGCCGCTGCAGAGCCTGTCCAACTACACAACCCTGATTGATGTAGCCCTGAGCCAGGGCAAGATCGCTGAGAGCGATGTAGCGCTGCTGCAATCGTGGCGAAAAGATCCGGCGTCGTTCGGAGTGTAAGCTTATTTAAAATGTTTTACGTGCGGGACCTGCAGCTTTCCGGTTATGAGAGCTGTAAGTCCCGCATATTTATCTGTCATGATGGGGTATGCTATTACTGCAGCGCTGAATAACCGACTTCAAAGGAGACATCCATCATGAACTGGATTTATTTTGCCAAGCTGTTCCGGACGAGATTTCAGGCGGGCTGTCTGGCCAAAAGGCTGGAGCAGGACGGCTGGATCTACGGCTATCATGACCCGCGCTTTGTAGAAATTTACCGGTCGCGGAAGGGGCGTTATGGGGTCCGTTTTTTACCGTAAGCAATTAACAATTTCATCCTTGACTTTAGGGCCTTATTTAATGTATATTAACTATTGTCGCTGTTTGAATAAGTTTACTGACGCGGGGTGGAGCAGCCCGGTAGCTCGTCGGGCTCATAACCCGAAGGCCGCAGGTTCAAATCCTGCCCCCGCAACCAATTATTCTTTTACAGCCATTGTACATTCGGATACCTAGTCCGGGCCCTTAGCTCAGTTGGTTAGAGCGGTCGGCTCATAACCGATTGGTCACAGGTTCGAGTCCTGTAGGGCCCACTTCACTAAACCCCTTGCGTAGCAAGGGGTTTTTGCTTTGTTTGGGGTTATTGGTGGTTAGTATAAAGGAGAATTGGAATTATAATGGATAAACAGATGGTGATTGTGCGGTAGAAGGATCTTATATTAACCAGGTCTCATAAAGCTCGGGTCTTTGAAGTCTAACGAACTCCCTGAAACGGGATAACAGGTTCAGGTTATTGAGTTCATCAAATAGTATTTTAGGCTTAGGAGAGTGAAATGCGAATGAGTGTACAAGATCAATGGCAACAAGGGTTTGTGAAGGGGTTAACAGAATATGTCTCAATGCCGCATCGATCCGTTGCAGGCCTAAGCGCGTCATTTCCTCTAGCAAATCAATTATTTTTTCGGCCATGGCATCATCAATGCACGGATTATGAAGAAAGTATTCATCTAACCCCTGTCCCTGTATATACTCTATTACGTTATAGTTAACTCCGGAATCAAATAATTTTTGGAAGAATTTAGAAGATTGCACATGCTTAAGCACAATGAACTCCAACTTGGCATCATCGGGAGACGCATAGATTTTAACGCATCTGCCGGAATCCAATAGAAAAACAGCACCTTGCGCACCGGCTCCGATAAGGGGGAGGGATGTGGGATTATCAAAAGAAACCTGATAATTTACGCCTGGCAGCTGAACTCCGGGATAAACCGTAATCGCTGTGAAGTTATCCATCCGTTAAACCTTCTTTTCATTATAATCCTTACTCCATACGGGAAAATGAATGCGGACTGCTTCTATCGCCTTACGTAATAGGGCTAATCTCGAGTCCAGATATGAAACAACTGCACGGCCTTGACTGTCAAGGAACCTCCACTCACCGGGTACACCTGATACTACTTGCTTAAGGGCAGCATAACTGAGTGACTCAAATTTCTGTAATGCAGCTTCAAAGGGAGATTTGCTATCCAAAGAAGGAACAAATTTCTGGTACAATTCGCCCCAATAAGTAGAAATGTAAGGTTGATGGGCTGAAATAGAGCGTTCATTCCAATAAGGCCCTTTCAAGATGTTAGCCTGGTCTATCATCCATAAATGCGGTATCAGAGAGTTGGATATCAACAGGTTGGTATTTGCCTCATTAAATATATGCCGGTCATTATTGTTCACCCAGTAATCAAATAGAATGATATCAGCTGCTTTATCAATATTATCTGCCTTGGAAAAATCAGAGTCAGGAGTTACATTGACAGCATTCTCGATGTAGAGGCTTCCGAAATGCGGACCTGCTTGTGCATACCCTCTTTGAAGTTCGGGATTTCGTGTAATAATTTCCTCATCCAGAAGTATGACCGCTCCTTGTGGTACAGGAAGATCAAGCAATAAGGCTAATCTGTAGCTAATCAATTCATTAACCAGAACCATGATGCCTTGAGGGTTGGAGCTGAGTTTAACCACGTAGGTTTGACCATCTTCACAACGGATTAAGTGAGGACGGCTATACCCTGATTCGATTGGTTTAATATAATATTCTCCGCGTATCATTAGAAACCACCTTCTCATCTTAAATTATGAGGTGGGACAATTCAGAGATTAGGCGAAATGGTATTTTAATTTGTATGAAAGTTCCTATGGAAGTGTACACATCCTAATGTACTTTTGTAAACAAGGAGGCGATTTATGAAGGTAACCTTGAAGAAACTGAGCTTTTGGCTGCCGGTACTATCTTTATTCGTTTGTTTTTATAACCTATCCGGGGCCGATGATAAGAACCTGCTGCTGTTCCTGACAAGTCCTCTGCTTTTGTGGTTCAATCCGCAGCTGACGGATTTGCATTACTCGATGAATAGTGAGAGGGCGTTCTTGTTCGTTTTGTACGGGATTCATTTTTTCTCCTGGCTAATATTTGGACTTATAATAGATTGGTTGTACTCGCGATACAAATCCGGAAACCATGGATAATTCTGAACAAGGGGGGAGATGCATTGTACTTTTGGCTGTTTCTTATACTTCCGCTGTCCTGTGTGCTGTTCCTTTATAACTGTTTTGCCTTGTTTAAAAAGATCCATGAGGGAAAAAAACTGTCCATCCGTAACATTATATTCGCTTCAGTAGCACTCTACCTGATGATTTTCATTCCAGCCGAGTTTATTGCAGCAGAGGCGGGCAGGGCATATTAAGTTAAAACCCAGGCCTAATTGGACTGATAGTACAATAGAATCCATAATACCCCATTGGACTTTATGTATTACTCTACCTACGATATTAAAAAAGCCCGTGACCGGGCTCAAAACTTCTCAGGATTCTCAATTTTCATTGAGGCGATTTCCCCGCATCTTTTGCAGAAGGTGTAGATCACTCCTGAGCCAAAAGAAAAAGCCTTATTAATCGGCATGACCCGGGCATATCCATTATTTAACCGGCCTTTGACGAATTCGGTTCTTCCGCAAGCTTTACAAGCTGTCTGTGTCTGATCCATTATATCCACCCCACAGTACGTATTTCTAATTGGATACGCTGAGTTTAGCCATTATGTTTCATGATAAGGAGTCCATCCCGTGATAATTAGAACCTTCACTGAGCAGGACATCTCCCAGATTGTCACTCTTTTCTACGACACGGTACATTCGGTAAATAAACAGGATTACTCGCAGGAACAGCTCAACGCCTGGGCGTCGTATGAGGATGAAAGTCAGCGGCTTAGCACATGGAAGGACGCTTTGAGCCGTAACATCACCCTGGTTGTTGAGAATAATGGCGTAATCACCGGGTTTGCAGATATGACGCTTGAAGGGTATTTGGACAGGCTGTTTGTACATAAGGATTATCAGCGGCAGGGGATTGCTAAGGCACTGGTGAATACACTGGAGACGGAGGCACGCGGGCTGGGTTTGACTGAGATCCGTACGGAAGCGAGTATAACGGCGAAGCCTTTTTTTGAACAAGCAGGCTATAAGGTGGTCCGGCAGCAGGTTGTGGAACGCAAGGGCGTGAAGCTGGAGAATTATTTAATGTTAAAAAGCTTACACTGAATTCAATATCATTTCCAATAGAGAATCGGGGCATCGTATGCTAAAAAAGGTCTGGAGCAACAATCCGCGTTGGTTCACCGTGTTATGGGCAGTAACAATTACCGCGTACATTGGCTTAATGCTATTCCATGAAACGGATCAAATCATGACGGTACTCATGGCTGTGTTATTTACCGCAGCCGGGGTTCGGGACTGGAACAGACAGCGCAAGCTTGCGTTATTCTCCTACTTTCTGGCTGTCGTCTTCATCGTTATCTACATTATTAATATGTTGTAGTTGAAAATAATATTTTACACAGCAAAGCAGCCCGCCTACAAGGCAGGGCTGCTTTATTAATGTCAGGGACGGCCCGTTGCCGCGGGGCGCCGCCATCCTTATGGAGTCATGCTGTCCCACAGCGCCTGGAATGCGCCGGATTCAACTTCAAAGAACACCGGTGCATTGCCGTAGCGCACCAGCCCCTGGCCGAAGAGCACCAGCTGTACCTGTGCTTTATCTTCCAGCTCCAGATAGATAATCTTGCGGTCTTCGCTCTCGTAGATGCCCTGATCCATCAGCGGCTCAGCTGCGAGCGGTTTCGCGGCCTGAAGCGCCGTCACGAAGTTATCCAGCACCTCACCGCCTGCAAGCGGTGCATACTGCTGCTGGCCGTTGTTCCAGCTGTCGAAGCTCTCCCACTGGGCCGAGGCGATCCGGCCTTCGAGGTTCAGCTTGCCGATCAGGTCGGCGCCGCTGTTAACGGTAATGCCATTTGTATGCTCATATAGATCGGCAAATATCTGTCCGTCGATTTCCGAGTAGGACATGATCAGGAACCCGGAGTCGTAACCTTTTACCGTATAGATGTCTGTCACGCCAATGTTGGAAGCGAGCTCAGTGTAGGCGTCTTTGCTGCTCCATTCGTTAATACCGCCTGTAGTGGTCCCCAGCTTGTCGCCGAGCAGGGCGGCAGCGTCTGCAGCATCAATGCGGGTAGCGGACTGTGTATACACATTGCCCTCATAGACAACCAAGGCGAGCATGCTCGCCTTAACCTCGGAATCCGGATCAGGCAGTTCAACCTTAGGTATGGTGATACCCGTTCCCGGGTCAACCTGGGCTACCTGTGCCGGTGCTGCCGGGCTGTTAATCTGCTGCCAGATAGTTGGACCTGCAAGGCCAATTCCGGCGGCGATTACGAGGCTTGCTGCGATATACATTGTTTTGCGCGGGCGTTTACGCTCCTGCTGCTGCTGTTCCAGCCTGCTGATCAATCCGTTTTTCATATGTTCACTTGGTTTCATAGTATCCACCGCTTTCTTGTATTGTTGTCGAAATTGTTCTTCTTTCACTCTGGTTCCGCTCCTTCCAGCTCCAGTTTTAACAGCTGTCGTCCCCGCTGAAGCCGCATTTTCACAGCAGAGTCACTGATCTGCAGAATTCGGCTGATTTCCTGTACAGAATAATCTTCGTAGTAGTAGAGATGGATCACTGCCTTGAGCTTCACGGGCAAGGCGAGCACCAGCTGCAGCAGCGCAAGATCCATCGGACCGTCTGCCGCCAGCGCCTCGGCGCCGTCCAGCTTAACTTCACGTTTGCGCCAGCCTCTGCCCAGCATCGTTTTGCAGGTGTTGGTAAGTACGCGGATCAGCCAGGCTTTCTGGTGCTCGGCATCATTGAAATCCGGCGCTTTTTCCATCAGCTTGATGAATGTATCCTGAACGGCCTCCTCGGCATCCTGGCGTCTGCCCAAATGGACCATAGCAATCCTGAATAGCATATCTGAATAAGCCTCGTAACTCTTTATCACATGATTTCCCGGCCGGATCATGGATCGCTGCATAATGCAATGACCTCCTTTATACCTGTAACACCATTACGAACGGCATTTGGTCACATTTTGTTTCGCACAAACTCCAGAAGGATCAATCTTCCATTTACCGCTATCTAACCTCCGGCCTTTGTAGTAAACTGATAGCCCTGGAATAAATTCCATATATATCAAGGGGGCTGAATGTATGCAGGAACAACTGGCACGTGCCAACAAGGCGGCTTGGGAAACGAAGGCTTATCAGGCTTGGGTGCAGCATCACGGGTCACCTGAGGCGCTTGCCGAAGAATTGAAGAAGGACCCCCGGCATCCGCTGCGTTACTGGCTGAAATACACAGGTGATCCATCCGGCGCAAAAATCCTTAACCTGCTGGGCTCCCACGGCAGAAAAGCGATCCCCCTGGCCCTGCTTGGCGCAGAGGTAACGGTAGTCGATATTTCGGCGGAGAACCGCCGGTATGCCACTGAGGTTGCGGCTTGCGCGGGTGTGCAGCTGAATTATATCTGCTCGGATGTCCTGCATATTCCGGATGAAGAATCGCTTGGGCAATTCGATTATGTGCTGATGGAGTTTGGGGTTTTGCATTATTTTACTGACCTTAAGCCTTTGTTCACGCTTGTGAATCGCAGGCTGGGTGCGGCTGGACGGCTGCTGTTAACGGATTTTCATCCGTTTGCCAGGGCGTGGAAGACCACAGAGACGCTCCGGCAGCCGACAGGCAACTATTTTGACGATACGGTCCGGGAAGGTGAGGTGGCCTTTGCCAGGCTGCTCCCGGAATCAGAGCGTTCAGAATTATCCAGTGTTCTAACGAGGGCGTGGACTGTGGGCGATATTCTTACAGCAGTTGCAGCGAGCGGGCTATATATCCGTACCTTTGAAGAGATCCGTAACGCAGCCGATCCGAGCTTTCCCGAGTTTTATACTCTGATCGCCGACAAAACAGATGTGCAGCTGTCTCCGCTGAATCCCTGATTGTAGGCATTAGACAACCAGACGTAAGCATATGGGTACATAAAACACTATTGGGGTGGTGGACCGGTGCTGCGTAACCAGGAGTTCAGAGTTTATATCATTACCAAAGGGGATATCCTCCGGTTTGTGGCGATAGAGATCGTGCTTGGAACGATGACCTACTCTATTGCGATGAAGTTGTTCCATAACGTGATTTTGGCGAGTGCGGGCGGCTGGGCCGGGACAGAAGGCTTCAAGAGACTGATTATGCTGAAGAATATATTAGCTAAATAACCGGATAGCTTTAGAGGCCATCTTCTGGGAGGTGGCTTTTTGGGCTGTCCGCCTACTATTGATCATCCCGGGAAAATAATGTCCAGGGCACACTGGATTTTTGTCAGCCGGAATTTCACCGCTGAAGCGGAAAAGGACCTGCGCAACTTCTAGTCTCCTCTACTTTTGCTGCTAGGGGATGACGATATTAATGTAGATGTGCAAGGAATGGGCATGAAACAGATTGAGCTGTTCCTTCGGGATATATAAGGGCACATAAAGGACATAACATCCAGTTATGCTAGTACCAATAACATGTTTGAAGGCGGGGACTGGATTGAAGAAGAAGCTGCTGCTCGTCGAGGATGAAATTCGGATCCGCGAGCTGGTGTCAGACTATTTCATACAAAACGGCTGGGAAGTATGCGAAGCGGACAACGGGCAGGATGCGCTGCTCTGGTTCAGCTCCCAGCTGCCGGATCTGATCATCCTGGATATTATGATGCCCAGGCTGAACGGGTTCGAGGTGTGCCGGGAGATCCGCCGGCAATCAGCGATTCCCATTATTCTGCTGACGGCAAAGTCTGCAGATGACGATAAAATATACGGCTTTGAAGCGGGAGCGGACGATTATGTGACGAAGCCGTTCAGCCCCAAGGTGCTGGTTGCGCGGGCCAATGCGCTGATGAAGCGGGTGGAGGGCGGTCACCTGCCGGATTCAAGCAGCCTCAAATTCGGTGCTGCTGTCTTTAACACCTCTGCCCACCGGCTGGAAATCGGAGGTGCAGAGGTGGAGCTTGCCCCCAAGGAATATGAGCTGTTATGGCTGCTGATCCGCAATAAAGGCATTGCCGTCTCCCGTGATACCATTCTGAGCCGGGTCTGGGGCATTGAATTTGACGGGGATTCCCGGGTCGTTGACAGCCATATCAAGAAGCTGCGAAGCAAGCTGGGCGCAGAGTCACGCTGTATCCGTACGGTGGTCGGGACCGGCTATATGTTCGAGGAAGAGCCATGAGAAGGCAGGGAATCACCTTTAAGCTGTTTGTGATGACCGTGATCTTTTTTCTCTGCTTTTATGGGATGGTCATTCTGGGCCAGCTGCTGTTCTTTGACGGCTTCTACCAGCATCAGAAGGAGGGCCGGGTCGAAAAGCATCTTAAAGGCTTTGGTGCCAGCTACATCAGTGAGCAATGGACCGGCAGCCGGCTGTCTCAGGAGCTGGTCCGTTTTATGCTGCGCAACAAGACACAGCTGGCGATTGTGAAGCTGGACGGCAAGATGAATTCGGACGACCCGTATCATATGAAGCTGCGGATGAAGGACGGTAGAGAGCTGGTTGTTTCCCTGTCGATGTTCATGAGCGAATACGGGGACGCACTGAGGGCAGCGGATATCAAGGAAGAGGATTCGCTGACGCTTGAGGGCGAGCTTTTTGAAGAGGACAGCAGCAGTACTCAGGACCTGATCTATCCTGTAAGCATAACCGCCGGCGGCAGAACGATAGGAATGCATGAGGAGGGGATGACACGGCTGTCCGGAACCGTTACAGAAATTGTACTGCCGGATCTCAAGCTATGGAATCCGCGTCAGGGGATTCTGCTGGAGGCGCTGGAGGAGTGGTTCCCGCTGACGTCTGAACAAAAGGCGAATTTGGAGCAGCTGGAAATGCAGAAGCAGGAGTGGAGCGCCCCCTGGAGCGGTATCCGCAATTCTGTCATTATTCTGCCTGTCCGGCAGGCCGGCGGAGAGGTCGAGCTGCTGTTCACGGTTACCTCCCTGCAGGATGTCAAGGATTCGAATGAAGCGCTGCGCTGGTTCTTTTTATATCTGGGGCTGGGCGGGCTTATGCTGATTCTGATTCTCTCGCTGTTCTTCTCCAAGATGGTCACCAGGCCGCTGATCAAGCTGAACAATATCGCCAAACGGATGGTCTCACTGGACTTTACAGGTGATAACTCGATCCGGCAAAAGGACGAGCTGGGCAGCCTGTCAAACAGCATGTTCACGTTGTCTGTAAGTCTGGATTCGGCGCTGCGCGAGCTGCGTGAGGCTAACCGGCAGCTGGTGGAGGAGATGGAGCACAAACGGCGGATGGAGATCATGCAGCGAGACTTTTTTGCCAATGCCTCGCATGAGCTGAAGACTCCGCTAAGTATTATAAAGGGCTTCGCTGAGGGTCTGGAGGATGGTGTGAGTGCCGGCAAGCAGGATCACTACATTAAGGTCATTATTGAGGAAGCCGACAAAATGGAGTTCCTGGTGAAGGATATGCTGGATTTGGCCAGGCTGGAGTCTGGCACCATCAAGCTGCAGAAGAGCTCTTTTATGCTGAGTGAGCTGACAGAAAAGGTAGCTGACAAGCTGATCCATCTGCTGGACGGCAAAGGGCTGAAGGTGGTTGTTATTCCGGTGAACGAACCGCCGGTGTATGCCGACAGCAACTGGATCGAACAGGTGGTGCTTAATTTCATGACCAATGCCATCCGGCATGCAGACGAAGGAAGCACGGTGACCGTCAGGATAGATGGCCAGGGGCAGGCCTGTGTCTTCAGCATTCATAATCAGGGCGAACCTGTACCGGAGGATCAGCTGCAGCAGATCTGGGAACGGTTCTACCGGGCCGAGCCCTCCCGCAGCCGGCTGACAGGCGGAACCGGACTGGGGCTGTCCATTGCCAAACGGATTCTGGATATGCACGGCTGCCGGTATGCAGTGAAAAACATCGGAAATGGCGTCTGTTTCAGTGTGTACTTTGAAGGCTGAGCAGACATGCGGCATTGAGGCCGGAAAAGGAGTGAACTGTTTTGAAATGGAATTGGCTGCCTTCAATGTGCACGCTGGGTAATCTGGGACTGGGATCCTTGTCCCTGCTGTACACGATTAATGAGCGCTATGAGCTGGCGTTATTAATGATTCTGCTGGCCGCATTCTGCGATGTGCTGGACGGGATGCTGGCCAGAGTGCTGGGCTGTACCAGCGAGTTCGGTAAGCAGCTGGATTCGCTGGCGGATATTATCTCATTCGGACTGGCACCCACATTTTTGATCCTGTTATACAAGCTGGAAAATGTACACTGGCTGGGACCGGCGGCTGCGGTCGGCTTTTTAATCTGCGGTGCGCTGCGTCTGGCCAGATTCAATATATCAGCCCCGTCCACGGGCTTCACCGGTATGCCGATTACAGCCGCAGGCGTGATTCTGTCCATGCTCTCATTATTTGTTGAATATATGAAACCGGGATGGGTCATCATGATGATGGGGCTGTTATCCGTAATGATGATCAGTCATATTCCGTTTCCGTCACTTAAAAAATACGTTAACAGGAAGTGAGTTCATGCCCTGGGTCATAGAGATGATTACGCAATACGGATATTTGGCAGTTTTCCTGCTCATGGCACTGGGAATTCTCGGCATACCTGTTCCGGACGAGCTGCTGATGCTGTTCGTAGGCTATCTGTGCTCGGTGATGGTGCTCAATTTTTCCGTTGCAGTAGTGGTTTGTTTCATGGGAGCTATAACAGGCACGCTAATCAGCTATACCATCGGGCGGAGAGTAGGCCAGCCGGTTGTCGAGAAATTCGGCAAATGGGTGGGCCTTACCCCCAGACGTTTTGCCAGTGTTAAAGGATGGTTTCAGAAGTTTGGCCACTGGACGGTGTTCATTGCCTACTTTATTCCCGGATTAAGGCATGTCTGCAGCTACATTTCCGGCATCAGCGCGATGTCGTTCCGGAAGTACCTGCTGATCACCACGGCCGGTGCCTTAATCTGGTCCATTTTGTTTGTTTCTATTGGCTACTTTATCGGGGCCAGGTTATCCTTTGCATAGCAGAAGGAAGAATTGGGCTTCCCTCCGGTTGAGCTGGCTATACCTTAAATAGGACAACGCTGCTGTTCATCCGTCCAAGCTTACCCGCTGCTCCTCTCATATCCTGAAAGTAGAATAGATGAGAGGATGTGTTAGTTTACTATGGCAACAATTATTGATGTGGGCAGCAGTACAGCTTCAACCGGCAGCCAGACGATATCCATCCCGATCCTTGCACCGGGAGCGAATCTGATTCTGGCAGAGTTTGGACTCTCAACGGTTACCGGCGGATCGGTTCTTTTAAATGCCAGCATTGGCTTTCAGACTACCTTGGGTGTTCCGAATGTAGTATTCACCCTGTACCGGGACGGCCAGCCCATATATAATGTGGGATCAAGCGGACTGGCACTGCTGGCTATTCAGCCTATTGCCATGTCTTTTCTGGATAGAAGCGTACCTGCAGGCTACCATGCCTACTCTCTGGGAGTGGCCAATAACAGCCTGAACATTCTCCTGAATACGGCGAGTGTTACCGGGCCGGTAACGTATTCCGGAGTGTCCATCGGCTAATAATACCCGTGGCGTATTTACATTCCATAGATTGCTTGTTATGATCAGAAGTATCAAAAGAGCTTACCCGAAGCGATTAAAGGATGAATGACCTCCTTTAATCGCTTTTTTTTGTGGCTTGTTTGCCGGGTTATTTTGTAGACTTTGTATGGTATTGGAGGCGTTTTGTGTGAAAAAAAGAGGTTACGAGCTGTTCATGCTGCTGGTTGGAGCGTTTTTGTTTGCGCTGGCAGTCAATGTATTTATTATCCCTAATGATTTTGGTGAAGGGGGAGTAACCGGGGTATCGATCATTCTCTTTTATCTGCTGAAATGGTCGCCGGCGCTGGTCGGCTTTACGCTCAACGGAATATTGCTGATTATCGGCTATAAGCTGCTGGATAATAAAACAATCATCTACACCATTATTGCTGTGGCCTTTAACTCCCTGTTCCTGTATCTGACCGAGAGCTGGCGGATTGATTCCAGTGAGCCGGTGATTAATGCGGTCTTTGCCGGTCTGCTTGCCGGTGGCGGGATCGGACTCATTATCCGGGTTGGCGGTACAACGGCAGGGACGACGATTCTGGCCCGGCTGGCCAATAAATACTGGGACTGGAATATCAGCTATGCACTGCTGTTCTTTGATCTGATCGTTGCCGGTCTGTCCGTCTTTGTCATCGGGCTCGAGAAGGTAATGTTCACGTTCGTTATTCTCTTTATTGGAACCAAGGCAATGGAGTTCATCATTGAGGGGGTAAACCCCAAAAAGGCAGTAACGATCATATCGGCTGAGCACGACCGAATTGCTGCAAAGGTTACAGAGCTTATGGACCGCGGAGTGACGGTGCTGCGGGGCTACGGCTACTACACCGGCGAGGACAAAAACGTGCTCTACATCGCCATCAGCAAGCAGGAAGTCTCCATGCTCAAAAAAATCGTCCGGGCCGAGGACAAAAATGCCTTTGTCACGATCCATGATGTGCGCGATGTGTTCGGCGAAGGGTTTATTGATATCTCCAAATAAAAGCAGCCGGGCGAAAAGTCATTGCCGTTTCACCCAGTCAGCAGCGGGCAAATCACATATGCTATGGTGTACTCTCAATCATGAAGGAGGAATTGGAAATGGGTTGTTACGGTGAAAATGTAGGTCCGGTTGGCGGAGCGAACTGCGGATACGGCAGTCCTTTTACTTCAACTGCTGCTATTCTGGTATTGTTCATCCTGCTGGTTATCATCACTAAGGCTTTCTGGGTATAATTGACTTAATAAAAAATGCTCTGCCGGACTTCCGGCAGGGCTATTTCTTTGGAAGCTGAAGCGGGATCTGCAGGATATTTCCAAAAAAAAATGAAGTGAAACGGTTATTTGGCGGTTCGCAGACTGCCTTCTATGGGTAACTCCCTCTTTGAAGGTTCATATGAGATGAATCCTGAAGAGAGGGGGGAAACCTGTGTTTTATGATCAGTCGCCCTATGACATTAAACTGGATTGGGGTCAAAGAGGGGCGAGGGCTGCAGCAGAACGTGGGGACATCGTCGTTATGGTCGATGTATTAAGCTTCTCCTCTACCGTAGTAACGGCAGTTCAGCACAAGGCTGTCATCTATCCGTATCCTTCGCCAGTCAATGAGCAGGCCAAAGCTTATGCCAAGGGGCTCGGAGCAGAAATTATCCGCGGCAGAGCCGAAGCGCTCAGAGCAGGAGGGCATTCCTTGTCGCCGCTGTCGTTCAGCTCGGCTGATTACGAGCGTGACTTTGTTCTGTGCTCCACGAACGGTGCGGCCTGCATATGGCTTGCGGCACAGGTGCCTGCATTGCTGGTCGGCTGCCTCCTGAATGCTTCAGCAGTTGCCGACACTGCGAACAGGCTGAAGCTTGAGCTGGGGGCACCGGTTACCGTAGTGCCGTGCGGTGAGAAATGGCTGGATGTGATCGGTTCTGAAAACAATCTGCGTCCCGGCATTGAAGATTATCTGGGGGCTGGTCTGATTCTCTCCAAGTTATCCGGAAGCAAGTCTCCGGAAGCGGAGGTTTGCATCGGTGCGCTGAGATCTTCCGGACAACGGATCAGGGAGCTGATCTGGGAGTCTGCCAGCAGCCGTGAACTGCGGGAACGGGGATACGAGGCAGATGTGACCTACTGCTGCCAGGTGGATATCAGCTATGCCGTGCCGGTACTGCAGCATAACCGGTTTGTTAATGTACCCTCGCTTGCACAGAAAAAATAAATTTCATCCTGGCTTCAGCAGAATTTAATAAGGAATTAAGTTAAGGGATGTATAGTAATGACATACCCCCCTTATTCATAGATTTGGACCCTGCCGGACGCCGGCGGGGTCATTTTTTTGAAATATCAGAAAGTATAAACTTGCAGATCTATACAGGTCTGATATTTCCCGCAGAAACGGTTGCCGCCTTTTTAAGAACGGCGAAGCCGTTTCTACTTGGTTAACGGATATGCCGCTGGATGAATTTTCTCTCCTCGCTCCGGTCCATCACCGCCATCAGCTGCCCCTGAAATATCCGCCGCTGAATCTGGTCGATCCGCTGCAGAGCCAGCTCCTCAGGCACCTGGAACGTCGAAGCTAAGTAGTAGACGGCATCCTCGCGCTGCTCAGGCAACGGTCCGGCAGAGATCATGGAATAGGGCATGGCTGCATAGAGAATAAAACGCTCGGATTCATCCTGCTGCGCCTGTGTGAAATGTCCGGGCATCAGAATGCGGTTGCCGGCATGGCGGAGCAGATGGCAGAGCTCGTGAAGAAATTCGAGGCGCTGCAGCTCCGGCGGAAGCCGGTTGTCCAGGAACATCGTGTACATGCCCGCGGAGGCCTCGACGCTCTTGCTGCGCACATCCAGGTAATGGACCCAGATGTTCAGCCGTTCAGCTATGTACGGGATGGAGATATCCGCCGGCTTACGCACCTGCAGACGCTGATACAAATCCTCAGTCCAGCTCTCAAGGGCGGTCATTTGGTAGTAGGATTTCATAATATCACCTCTAAATAAGATCGTATGTTCGTATTTATGGGTAAAAGAAAAGCCCGGAGGGCTAGGGTTTACCGGCATCAGACCGGAACTGGCGTTCTTATGTATTTAAGAATAAATCAATTAAACCTGAATATCAAGTGTTTTTCCAAGATTCGGATGCGGGCTCTGCTGGAGCATCTGGGTCATATTCTGCGCCATGATTTCAGCTGAATTCTTGGCCAGGTTCAGGACTTGAAGTCCGGCAGCCTGCTGCAGTGACACCTGGCTCATGGCAGTGGATAAGGCGGCAATGTCCATTTTGCACCTCCTGTTTCATTAAAATTGGGGTATGACCGGCACTCCTAATGTATATCGACTGCATAGCGAAGATTCATTAGCTTCGTTAGGCGAAGAGAACTGTTTGCCGTTTGGCCCAAACTGCAGGTATGCCTGCTACATACTCTGTGCTGTAGGCATTAAACATTTCAGGGGAGGAATAAAAAATGGGTGCAGAATACGGTTGCGGTTGCGAAAACAATGTTGGCGGAGTAAATCAGGGGCCTCCGGTAGTGCCGGTAGTAAATCCTTGGATGACCTCGACCAATGCGATTCTGGTTCTGTTCATTTTGCTGGTTATTATTACAAAAGCCTGTATATTCTAAAAATAGTTCCGGCATATGCAGCTCCGCGCCAAGCGAAAGCCCGTGCGGAGCTGCTGCTGCTGTTGCAGCTGCTTACTTGAACATAAACTCTACCCGGGTTCCGTCGGCATAGCCTTCCAGCTGATTGCCTACCCAGCTGCCTGCACCGCGGTTATCGGCGGGAGTTATATATTCGATGTCTGCTCCGGCACCGCCCTCTGTGCACATTGCCATCGGCCACTCATCGCGGTCGTAGCCTTTTTTGGTCGGTACCCCCTTAAGGGATTCCTTGCGGTTCTCCTCGGCATCCCCGCGGTTGATCGTACATATCGCTGACTCACCGTTTCTGATCGCTTCCTGGATATGCTCCGCGGTTTCAGGGTAACGGTCAGAGGGGAAAACCAGCTGTACAACCTCGGAATCGCCGGTGGGAGGCGTCGTGACGGACTGGCCGTTCTCCTCGAACCAGTAAGCTGCCAGAGCCAGCAGGACAACAATAATAAGACTTGGGATAAATTTCTGTTTGTTCACGTACTCCTCCTGATTATGCTGAAATCTTGTTGCCTGAGTCTATTCAGTATAGCTTATAATTAGCAGATTTTAGTATACTAAATTAAGAAAAAGAGATCGGTAAACCGGATGATGTCCGGAATGATCAGGAGGAGAGCCGGATGAAATATAGTATTTCAATCGAAGATGAAACGCTGGTTGCTGCCGCACAAGAGATTATAACCAAACGCTACGAATGGGAGAGGCATCATGTCAGTGCGGCGCTGCGCACCAGGACGGGCGAGATTTTTACGGCGGTGCATCTGGAGGCCAGTCTGTCCCGTGTAACAGTCTGCGCAGAGGCAATGGTGATCGGCAAGGCCATTTCGGAGGGCTACAAGGAATTTGATACCATTGTTGCAGTAAGGCATCCCGACCCGGATAGTGAAGACAGGGAGATCAGGGTGGTATCGCCCTGCGGGATGTGCCGGGAGCTGATTGCCGATTACGCGAGAGACTGCAAGGTGATTCTTCCAGGGGAAGAGGGGCTGGACAAAGCCGATATTCTTGATCTGCTGCCCCTTCGTTATTCCCGCAAGTAAGCAGCAAGCAAGTTTTTAGTATACATACAGGTAGTTGCATGAAAAGTTGAAGTGACTATATTTAAAAATTAAAATGATTATCGGTTTACCCGCCATCCGCCGCTTCCCTGCACCGGTTGTCCCCATACAATGGTACAAAAAAGGATGGTGGAACAGATGGAACAGCGCATACTCCGGGATCTGCTCGATTCGGCATCCCGGCTGGTTAACGATGCAGCATGGCAGTCTGCCTTCCGCACCCTGCTGCGGGCTCCTGCCGATGAGAAGCTGGCAGCACCGGCGCTGAAGCTGCTGAACAGGCTGTATACCCTTCAAGGCAAAGGCTTGATCAGCGGAATACACGATTATCTGGAAAGTGCGGATGAGTTCAGCAACAAGCTTAAAGATACGAGCGGCCAATATGCCGGGCTACACGGCTACGAGATGGGAGCAATCGGCAACCAGACTGAAGCGCTGATAGCGAATCAGCGTCAGTGGGTGACAGACAGTGCCATCCGCTGGCATAAGGCCGGCGGCATTGTCACCATGAGCTACCACGCCAGTCTGCCTGGGACAGCCCCGGCCTGGTCAAATGTCTCGATGAACCTTAGCGAGGCGGATTTTGCAAAATATATCACGCCTGGTACCCCTCAGTATACAGCGCTGCTGGCGGACCTCGACAAGACAGCCGTCTATCTGAAAAAACTGAACGATGCAGGGGTTCCCGTTCTCTGGAGACCTTACCATGAGATGAACGGCGGCTGGTTCTGGTGGGGACAGAAGGCCCGCTTCGTGGAGCTGTGGAGCCTGATGTTCGAGCGTTATACGGTCTACCACGGCCTGCACAATCTGCTGTGGGTGTGGAGCCCCAATGCCAAAAACCAGTGGAGTGAGGAGCCTGCCAAATACTATCCCGGCGCCGGCAGGGTGGATGTGCTGGCCCTGGACATTTATGATGGGGATTATAAAGCCAGTCATCATGACGGCTTGTGGGACCTAGGACGCGGCAAGCTTATTGCCATCGGTGAGAACGGGAAGCTGCCTTCACCGGCAGAGCTGGCGAAATCGCAGAACAAATGGTCCTACCAGCTGACGTGGGCCAAGCTGCTGTATGAGCAGAATACAGAGTCAGTGATCAAATCCTTTATGAATGACAGCTTTGTGATCACCAGGGACGAGTATAAAGCCTTGGCTGCTGAAGGGGAGCAAACCTATCCTCCTGGAATCAGAGGCGAGTATTTCAATAACATCACGCTGAGCGGAGCTCCCGCACTGGTCCGGACAGATTCGGCCATTAACTTTTCATGGAGACAAACGAGCCCTGATCCGTTAATCAATGCCGACTTCTTCGCGGTACGCTGGACCGGTAAACTGAAGCCCGATTTCAGCGAAACCTATAATCTCTACACCTACTCGGATGACGGCATACGGGTGTGGGTTGACGGGGTTCTCGTCATCGACAGCTGGATCAAGCAGAGCGGCACAGAGCGTACAGGAACTGTACAGCTGATTCAAGGCAAGCTGCATGAGCTGAAGGTAGAGTATTATGAGAACCAGGGAGATGCCAAGGCTATTCTGATGTGGGAGAGCCACAGCCAGCCCCGGGCCGTTATTCCCGCCACAGCTTATGTGCTTGCTTAGCCGGGCATGTTTGCAGAAGATCTCCAAATTTTTGGAGATCTTTTTTGCGATGAAGACGCTTTAAATTTGAAATTTAGAGCTTTTGAGCTATTTTTACATTTATTTCATTTGCGCTTTACAAAACCCGCCATTATTCTGTTAAGTGGAGGGATTTGAGACGATGAAAAAAGCATTACTGATAACCGTACTTTTAATGGGAATGATCCTTAGTGCCTGCAGCAATAACAGCTCTGCGCCAGCTTCAGAGGAGGAGGTTCAGGAGACTGTACAGAACTTCTACAATGAAATGACGAAGTTTGACGAGATGGGCAAAACCTCGCTGGAAAATTTCAATGTGGCACTGACCTCTTATTCGACAGGAGCTGCCACGGACAAGGAGCTTGAAGAGGCGCTTGATTCCTTTCAGGATACAGCCTCTGATATTGCTGACCAGGTCAATGATGTGAAGATTTCCAAAAGTCTGCCGGACAATATTGAGACTCTGCTGAGAGATGCAGCCATTGCGTTCAAGAGTGCCTATTCCATCAAGGAGCAGGCTTCGCAGAGTGCGGCTTCCCCGGAGGTTACAGCAGACGAGTTCAACGCCATGAACCAGCAGGCGGATGTAGCCATGCTGTACGGGATCTCTAAAGTGAATCAGGCCAGAGTCGCCGTAGGCTTGCTGGATGAGGACAGCGCAGCCGAGACGGAACTGGGGACCGTTCCCGGAACCGTAGTTGGTACAGAAGCAGGTGCCGTGGATACCGGAGCACAAACGAATACAAGCACAGAATAAAGAAATTTTTTATGCGGATGATGAATTTCATTAAAGGCGCTGTACAGCATAGCTGTGCGCGCCTTTTGCTTGCGGCTTGCAGCATGTACCTATGAATGGAGATTCGGCTGTTGTTATTTTTTGTGCTTGATTAAAAACCGGATCTGCAGCTATAATAATACAAACGTATGTTCGTATTTATGAAGCGCGAGTAATTACTACAACATAAGGAGGAACGGCGATGGGCAAACAGCTGGAGGAGGGCCTGCAGGGAGGTTTTGTTCACAGTAACGAAGAGGATGCACTGCACCGAGATGAACCCGCTGCTAATCTGCGGAGACTGGAAGGGATTGAGAGTACGCTGGCACAATCGCTCCGGAGTCATATCCGTATAACACTGGTATTACATGGTGAGGGTGAGGGCAGGCAGCTGAGCGGTTTTGTCACCTCCATTCATACCCACTCGCGTGAGATTAAGCTGCAGTGGGCAGAGGAATGGAAATGGGTTCGTGTAGATGACATCGCTGAGGCTTACATCGCCTGATTTCTAATTTATGGCTGGGCCGTCAGTTTTCTCATAGGCGATCAGGGTAACGGCTGTGTTGCCCGTCATACGGGCAATAGCCTCCTCGGCCTGCCGGATTACCTCAACGGCGTCCTTGCGGTCGCTAAGCGCGGCAATCTTATAGCTGTCACTGTGAATGTCCATGGGCTAATCCGCCTTTCGGAAATGGAGTTCATTTCGGATAGTGTGGCCGTTTAGGCGGGAAAACATCCAAAAGCTTTTGGTCCGAGAACGACCCTGCCGGCCGGGGTCTTTTTGTCATTTAGTGAGCGGTTTCTTACGGAATGGGTGCACACCCTTTAGGCAAACCGTACAAGCAAAGCAGGCAGAGAGGGCATCTACTATACCAGGGGGGTGAGGAAAATGCTGACTTTAGATCAGGTGAAAAGTAAATCGGCAGGATGGCTGGGCAAGCTTCATCCGGTTCTGCTGGCAGGTGCCAGTGCTCTGATCCAGCGCAGCTACGCCAAGGGCATCCCGATCGTCATCACCCAGGGCATGCGGACTATAGCTGAACAAAATACACTGTATGCGCAAGGCCGCACCAAGCCGGGAAACATTGTAACGAATGCCAGAGGCGGCTCCAGTTATCACAACTATGGTCTGGCCATTGATTTTGCCCTGCTCCTGCCGGACGGTAAAACGGTCTCCTGGGATACATCCCGTGACGGCAACAATGACAAGCTGGCTGACTGGCAGCAGGTGGCACAGGAAGCCAAAAAACTGGGTTTTGCCTGGGGCGGGGACTGGACCTCCTTTAAGGATTATTCCCATCTTGAGATGTCCTTCGGGCTGACCACAGAGCAGCTGCGGGCGGGAAGGCAGCCGACGGTGCAGCAGGTCAAGGATGCACTGGCCCTGATTAACGGGACAACCGGCGGAACGGATCAGGCCATTTCAGTCACACTGAACGGAGTTGAAATTACCAGAGGTCTTCTGGAAAACGGCATAACCTATGCACCGGTGCGGGCGGTTGCTGAAGCACTGGGCGCACAGGTCACCTACGATGCTGCCAGCCGGACTGTGAACCTCGTCAGGGAATAAGGACCACCTGTATAGATGATGAGCCACATGGGGAAATTATCAGCGAAATACAATTTCCTCAAAGGGGGCATTTCTCTTGAACAAGCTGGTCACAAGCCTTGCCTGCACTACACTGCTATCCATGAGTCTGCTGGGATCGGGTTATGCGGCTAATGCTGCTGGCACCGGCGGGGGCATGGGGTCATCCATTCCGGATACCGGAGCAAACGGTATGAGAACCGAGCGCATCCGTGAAACGAATGGTACTGGTACTCATATGCTGAACGGAACGGACAGCCGAATGATGAATCAGACCGGCAACACGATGAACCGCAACGGCGATACGCTGATGAACAGAGTCGAGCAGAGCGGCGACAAAATGATGAACAACGCCACCGGTACAATGCGAAGAGGCGGGAACATGGTGAACAACGCGGTACGGGGCAATGACAACAGCACCGTCTCCCCGCTGTCCAACAATACCCAGACCGGCAGATACCGCGCCACCAGCACAACCGCCAATACAGACAACGACAGAGGCTCCAACTGGGGCTGGCTCGGTCTGATCGGTCTGCTGGGTCTGGCCGGCATGCGTAACCGGAGCGGCGAGCGGGAACGTCACTAGCAGGTAACCTGCTGCTGTAGAAGCGGCAGATTGCCGATGAATGGCGCAGGAGGTTCCGCCCTTTATTGGGCGGCAATGAGCAGGGATCAGGGGCAGGGATGCCCCTGATTTTGGCTTGTTTGGGTATTGGAGACGGCTTTGGCCGCGATGGGCTAGAATCAAAGGCACAAATGCCTTTGAATTGGGCAATTGGGCGCTGAAGGTGAGAATCAAAGGCACAAATGCCTTTGAATTGGTCAATTGAGCGCTGAAGGCGTAAATCAAAGGCACAAATGCCTTTGAATTGGACAATAATGCGCTGATGGCGGGAATCAAAGACATAAATGCCTTTGAATTTGCACGGTTGATGCTGTTGGCGGGGAATTATAGGTAACTTTACTCTTTCGGTGTGCTAAAGTAACAACTTCACTGTGTGATAATTAAGGGTACTGTATAGGACAAGACCCGTGCAGTTAAGCTAAAGTAGCCCCAGTCTAATCTAAATAAAAATTTTGGCAATATGGATTGCGTGATCACCGGATACATGATATGATATTTCTTGTCGCGTTAGAGCGCACATCATATGCCGGGGTGGCGGAATAGGCAGACGCACAGGACTTAAAATCCTGCGGTACGTGAGTACCGTACGGGTTCGACCCCCGTCCTCGGCACTACAGTGAAAACCTTGAGAAATCAAGGTTTTTTTGTTGTTCTATCAACCACTTTCACCGTGATAATTCTAAGCTTGTCCCAACGTAATTTTCTGCATACTATAAGAAAAAGTCACACTCACTGGGGAGCGTGACTTTTTTATGAACTTAAAATGTTTTCAAAACAATGACCAGGAGAATGTAAAGAACAAGAATGACTGTAGTGGACGTGAAGCCTACTGGAGGATAACCTGCACATTCGCTCATTCCAATCCCTCCTTTGAAACGTTCTACACTAATGTATGTGTGCATTTGTGAACGGTAAGTGCGAATGCCTATATTGTTGATCGAGTAAAAAAGAGATCGAATACCTCCAGGAACCCCTTCATCTGAAAACTTCGCCTGAATAAGCTTACCTCACTTCTCATCAAATTTGAAACGTTTCCAAATTAACTATTGAAACGTTTCCACTTTGGTGCTATTATAATTTTCAGAAGAGAGTCGGAGGTGTTCAATGACTAGCATTAAAGATGTAGCCAACTTAGCCGGCGTTGCTGTAGGTACCGTGTCCAGAGTCATTAACAACTCTGGCGCCGTTAAACCCAAGACACGCCAAAAGGTAGAAGCAGCCATACAGGAGCTGAATTATTTCCCGAATGAAGTGGCCCGGAATTTTAAAATGCAGAAGTCCAAGATGGTCGCCTTATTGCTGCCGAGTATCTGGAATCCCTTCTTTTCTGAGCTGGCCTATTACATTGAGGATGAGCTGGACCGGGAAGGCTATAAGCTGATGCTGTGCAACAGCGGCGGCAAGCCCGAAAAGGAACTGTATTATCTCGATATGCTGCGCCAGAACAAGGTGGCTGGAATTGTTGGCATAACTTACAACGATATCGAGAATAATGTGAGCAATGACATCCCGATTGTAAGCATTGACCGGCACTTTAACAAGAAGATTACCTGCGTCACTTCGGATAATTATGAGGGAGGGCGCCTTGCTTTAAGAGAGCTTGTAAAGGCAGGGGCCAGGAAGCCGGCTTTTATGGGGAGTGTCACCTCGGTGTTCAGTGAGACGATGAACCGCAGAGAGGGCTTCATCCATGAGGCACAGGCTTTGGGCGTTGATTATGTAATCTACGAGAAGCCGGACCCCATCGTGGACAACCAGGGCTTTATTAACGAATTCCTGCATAACCACGGGGATGCAGATGGTATTTTTGCCATTACCGATATGCTTGCCGCCTGTTATATCGATCAGGCCAGCAAGCAGGGGATCCGGGTTCCTGAGGATGTGAAGGTCATCGGTTATGACGGTATCCAGGACAACCCGTATTTTCATCCTATTCTGTCTACCGTCAGGCAGCCGGTGGAAGAGATGGCGCGCATGACGATCAGACTGCTGTATGACAAGATCGAAGGCATCCCGCTGGATAAGCAGGTGTACCGTATACCAGTTGTGTTCAGGCAAGGCGAGACTACATGATCTCCTCCAGATCAGAGAAACATCAGCTAATCCGTATGGATGCACCTACTGGCGTTTTTCTTTTCTGAATTGGAAACGTTTCAAGTACGGGAATATATTTTTTAACCTAAATTGGAAACGTTTCAAAACGACTGTTTATTTTACATTGAAAGGGAGTATAAGCGTGAATTCAAGAATCAGTACGGCCGATCCTTCCATGATCAAACCGGGCCGCAAAAGATGGAGCCAGTTCAAGCGAGACTATGAGCTGTACCTGTTTTTGCTGCCGATCATTATTCTGTATCTCGTATTCAAATACTATCCGATGTACGGGGTGCAAATTGCGTTTAAGGACTTCTCGCCGAGCCAGGGGATCTGGGGGAGTGAATGGGTAGGCTTCCAGCACTTTAAAGATTTCTTCAATGCTTATAATTTCTGGACCATTATCGGTAATACGCTCTCCCTCAGTTTCCTTTCGCTGTTGTTCGGCTTCCCGGCACCCATCATCATCGCGATCATGCTCAATCAGATGCTGGGCAAGTCCTATAAGAAATTTGTCCAGACCGTGATTTATGCGCCGCACTTTATTTCGACCGTTGTGCTTGTCGGGATGCTTAATGTGTTTTTATCGCCCAACAGCGGCCTTGTTAACCACCTGATTACCGCGTTTGGCGGGCAGCCCATCCTCTTTATGGCTGATGAGGGCTGGTTCCGTCCGCTCTATATTCTCTCAGGGATCTGGCAGGAGACAGGCTTCGCCACAATTATCTACCTTGCTGCGCTTGCGGGAGTTAATCCCGAGCTGCATGAAGCGGCTATTATGGACGGGGCGAGCAAATGGAAACGTGTATGGTACGTGGATATTCCTAGCATTCTGCCGACGATCGTTATTCTGCTGATTCTCGCACTGGGCAATATTATGAGCATCGGTTTTGAAAAAGCGTTTCTGATGCAGAGTGATCTAAACTATGCCACCTCTAATATTATCCCGACCTATGTGTATGAAATGGGGATTCAAAAGGCCCAGTACAGCTTTTCTACGGCAGTCGGCCTGTTCAACTCCCTGATTAATATCATCCTGATTGTCACCGTAAACCGGATCGCCAAAAAGATGACAGAAACCAGCCTGTGGTAAGGAGGAAATAATCATGAACCAATTATTGAAGCGAAAGAGCAGAGGGGATGTATGGTTTGACATCATCAACTATATTTTGCTGACCCTCATTATGCTGCTCGTGTTATACCCTTTGTACTTTGTGCTGGCTGCCTCATTTAGCGATCCCAATTATATTTACTCCGGTGAGGTTTGGCTGTTTCCCAAAGGCTTCACGCTGGACGGCTATGAGCGGATATTCAGTGACTCCTCCATCTGGATCGGATATGGGAATTCTATTCTATATGCGACACTGGGAACTCTCATAGGAGTTGCCGTTACGGTATTTGCAGCTTATCCGCTGGCCCGTAAGGATCTGGCCGGGAAGTCGGTGATTATGTGGTTTTTGCTGGTTACTATGTTCTTCAGCGGCGGACTGATCCCCACCTATCTGCTGATAAAAGATTTGAACATGCTGAACACGATGTGGGCACTGGTCATTCCCGGGGCAGGCGGTGTATTCAACGTCATCATTGTCAGAACCTTTTTTCAGTCCTCCATACCGGATGAGATGTGGGAGGCGGCTTCGATTGACGGATGCTCGAATACCAGATTTTTCTGGAGCATGGTGCTCCCCTTGTCCAAGTCCATTCTGGCGGTAATGGTGCTGTATCATGTGGTGGGCTTCTGGAACGGGTTCTTCGATGCCTTGATCTACCTGAATGATGAGAGCAAGTATCCGCTGCAATTGGTGCTGCGCAATATCCTGGTCCAGAATCAGGTCAATTCAGGGATGATGATCGATGTGGAATCCTATGCTGCCAAGATGCGCGTAACCGAGCTGATTAAATACGGGGTCATCATGGTATCCAGCCTGCCGCTGCTGATTTTGTATCCGTTCCTGCAGAAGTATTTTGTCAAAGGCGTAATGATCGGCTCGATTAAGGGCTGACACTCATATCCGGCACTTGAGAGGGGGGATGCACCGCCGTATTCAGGCCGAAATAGCAGAGCAACACAAGCGTGTGACGGGTCGATGAACAAAAGGGAGGTTATGGATAATGAAGTCTTTATTCAAAAATGCGGGAATTGTGGTGCTGGCCGGAGCGTTTGCGCTGAGCGGGTGTTCGGGTAACGGGAACGGGTCCAAGAATCAGGCGGAGAATCCGGATCAGGAAGCGAACTTTAATGCAACCGGTCTTCCGATTGTAAACGAAGCGGTGTCCTTAAGAATGGTAGCCCCGAAGGCGGCCCTGGCGCCGGAATTCGCGGAGATGGAAATCTTCAAACGGCTGGAGAAGGATACTAATGTAAAGATTAACTGGGAGAACATTCCGGATACCGACTATACAGAGAAGAAAAACCTGCTGCTGGCGAGCGGTGATTTGCCGGATGCCTTTTATGCGGCCGGATTTACCGATTATGAGCTGATCAATTACGGTGAAGACGGAACCCTGATTCCGCTGGAGGATTTAATTGAGCAATATGCTCCTAATTTGAAAGCGCTTCTGGAGCGCCGTCCTGATATCAAATCATCTATTACTGCACCAGACGGGCACATCTACGGGCTGCCGTCCTGGGAAGAGAATAACCTGGGAACGAACCCTTTCTTTCACGTCATCAATAAAAGCTGGCTGGATAAGCTGGGCCTGAAGGTACCGGAAACACTGGATGAATATACGGAAGCGCTGCTGGCCTTCAAGACACAGGACCCGAACGGCAACGGCAAGCAGGATGAAATCCCGCTCAGCTTCATGCACATGCAGTGGTGTATGGATATTGCCGGACTCTTCGGCGCCTTTGGACTTCCGGATAATCTGGAGCACCGTGTCGTCCGGGACGGCAAGGTTATTTTTACGGCGACTCAGCCTGAATATAAGGAAGCCCTGAATTATTTTCATGAAAAATGGTATAAGCAGGGGCTGATCGATCCGGAATCCTTCACCCAGGATGCAGCACAGTATCTGGCCAAAGGCAAAACGACAGATGAGACGCTGGGCTCTTATGTCTGGTGGGAAGTAGAAGAGGTTGTCGGTACCGAGCGTGCCAAGGATTATGTGCTGCTGTCTCCGCTCAAAGGCGCGGACGGGGAGCAGACGATCGGACGCGCCAATGGCGGCGGGCCGGGACGCGGGTCGTTTGTCATTACCAAAGCGAACAGCAATCCGGAAATCACCATGCGCTGGATCGACCAGCAGTATGAGCCTTACATGGCCGCTCAAATCCACTGGGGTCCGCTGGATGTCGTATACAAGAAGGACGAAAACGGTAAGCTCGTGAATCTGCCGCTTCCTGAGGGAGCCTCTGCAGGTGAATTCCGTCAAAAGGTTGCTCCGGGATCTGGCGCACCTGGCATCATTACTTTCGATGACTTTGGGAAAGTGGTAGATATGGAACCACGTGCCCAGCAGCGCGCTGCGGACCTGGAGAAATACTACAATCCGTATATGGAAAAAGAAAACTATCCAAGTATCTTCTTTGAGCCGGAGGAGCTGGACACGATCAACAGGATTGAGCCGGAGCTGATCAAATATGTAAATACACAAAGAGGAAAATTCATTGTGGACGGCGGCGCAGATGAGGAATGGGACAGCTATATCAAGACGCTGGAAAAGATGGGTCTGAATGAATTGATGGAAATCTATCAGACCGGACTGGACCGTTATAACGCAACTTTGAACAATAAATAAATAGAGGGTTAGGTGGGGAGAAACTGTGCTTGATGTGATCGCTATCGGTGAAGTATTGATAGATTTTACTCCGGCAGGCCGTTCAGCCGCGGGGAACGAGCAGTATGAATGCAATCCGGGAGGCGCTCCGGCTAACGTGGCCGCTGCATTGTCCCGCCTGGGCGCAAGATCGGCACTAGTCAGCAAGGTTGGAGAGGATCAATTTGGTTCTTTACTGCACAATACACTACTAAATAATGGTGTGGATGTAACAGGAGTTTCGGTTACGGACGAAGCAAGTACAACCTTGGCCTTTGTTCATCTGGATGAACAGGGAGACCGGTCCTTCAGCTTCTTCCGGAAGCCGGGAGCGGATACCTTCTTACATGCAAAGGACCTCCCTCTTGAGCGGATTGACAGCTGCAAGACGCTGCATTACGGCTCACTGTCTATGACGCATGAACCTGCACGTACGGCAACCCGGACGGCAGTACTTAAGGCTAAAGAAGCAGGTGTACTGCTGTCGTTTGATCCGAATATCCGGTTTGCATTATGGGAGAGCACGGAAGAAGCCAGACAGCATATTCTTTGGGGTTTGAACTATGCCGATATCCTGAAGATTTCGGAAGAAGAGCTGGCTTTTATTACGGGCACAAACGATATTGTAAAAGGTTCACTTGCGCTCCAGCAGCAATATGATATTGCACTCATTGTCGTCACTTTAGCGGAAAAAGGCTGCTATTACCGTCTGGCTGATCAGGATGGATATGTGCCGGGGGTTAAGGTCAAGGCCGTTGATACGACAGGAGCAGGAGACGCTTTTCTGGGCTGCCTGTTATATAAGATCCTCGATAACGGGAGTTCTCTGCAGGAGCTGACCACCCGGCAAATCACCAGCATGCTGAGCTTCGCTAATGCCGGCGGAGCGCTGGTTACAACACGAAAGGGGGCTCTTGGGTCCATGCCTACGACAGATGAGATTAACCGCCTGATGGAGTCCGCCAAACCGGACAATGACGACCGGTTCAGACCGGGGTTTCACTTTTCACCTCCTGACAACTGGGCGAATGATCCCAACGGATTAGTCTACTATGAGGGAAGCTATCATCTATTCTATCAATATCATCCTTACAGTAATAAATGGGGACCGATGCACTGGGGCCATGCAGTAAGTGAAGACCTGGTTCACTGGGAGCACGCGCCTGTTGCGCTATTCCCGGATGAGCATGGTGCGATTTTCTCGGGCTGCTGTGTAGTGGACTGGAATAACAGCAGCGGTTTATTCGAAGATTCCCATGGGCTTGTGGCAATTTTTACGCATGCCGATACCCATCCGGAGTCGGGACAGCCGCGTCAGCGGCAGAGTCTGGCTTACAGCAGCGATAAAGGTCATACCTGGCAGAAGTACGATGGTAATCCAGTGCTCTCCGAGGATGACCTGATAGACTTCCGGGACCCTAAGGTGTTCTGGCATCAGCAAAGCGGGCGGTGGATTATGGCGATTGTTGCAGGAGACCATGCCCGGTTCTATGCCTCTGAAAATTTGCGCGAATGGTCGCTGACCGGAGAATTCGGCAAGGGAGAAGGCTCCCATGATGGCGTATGGGAATGCCCTGATCTGTTTCAGCTGCCGGTGGATGATGCGGGGCGTTCGAAATGGGTGCTTATTATAAGCATCGGGGACAATCCTGATTGTCCCGAAGGTTCGCGCACGCAATACTTCATTGGCGAGTTTGACGGAAAGACGTTTATTAATGACAACCCGGCCGATCATATCCTGTGGCTTGATTATGGCAGAGACAACTATGCAGGTGTTACCTGGTCGGATATTCCGGAGCAAGACGGCCGCCGCGTCCTCATCGGGTGGATGAGCAACTGGAAATATGCCAACGAGACCCCTACCGGTTCCTGGAGAGGTGCAATGACATTGCCCCGCGCCTTGTCGCTGACCAGCAAGGACGGGAGTGTCGTGCTGACCCAAATGCCTGTCCGGGAAATCGGGCAGCTGCGCAAAGATTCCTTGAGCTGGAAGGATGTCACGGTTACGCCTAAGACTCCTTTTATACAGCAGACAAATTATAATCTGCTGGAGATTGAAGCAGAGCTGGATGTCCGGTCCGGGGACGCAGTTTATATTCATCTGAAATCCGCCGGACAGGACGAGATCCTTATCGGTTACGACCCTGCTGACAAGCGGCTGTTCACCGACCGCTCCCATTCCGGTGTGACTGATTTTCATCCGGCGTTTGCCGGCCGGCATGGTGCGAGCCTGGCTGCGGTGAATGGACAGCTCAGGCTGCAGATCTGGCTGGACCGCAATGCGGTTGAAGTGTATGCGGATAATGGACTGGTTGTGCTGACCGATCAGATTTTCCCTGAAGCTCCGATCGAGAGTATCGGGGTAAGTGCGAAGTCAGGACAGGTTGTTCTGAATTCGCTTCAGATCCATACACTGGAGTCTATCGGAATACCGGGCGGGAGGAATGAGGCATGAGCAGCTCAGCGGGAGACCGCGGAATAACGATGTATTGGGCTTTTGATGAAGGAACCGGAGCAGGTGCGCTGGAGAGCGTCACTAAGACGGTGGATAATGTCCATTATGTGTTTAATAATGCGGAATTTACCGACCCTTGTACTCCGCCATGGAGGCAGGGAGTGGCAGGAACAAGTCTCCTCTTCGATGGTTACTCAACCTATATTGCCCATTCTGCCCATGAGGAAGAGCGCAATGGGGAGCCGGAATTTCTGCCGGCTCTCAGCATCGGGGTATGGGTGGCCCCGCGAACCTATGAGTGGGGGCACGAGGGCAAGCTGGCTGCCATTGTGAACCGGCACAATAAGGATGCTAAGCAGGGGTATCTGCTTGGCATGTTCCGTCACGGCTCCTGGTCCTTCCAAATCGGGCTTGAGGGAGGAGAATGGAAGGAAATCTGGTCGCCGGACGGCTGTGAGCTGCCCAAGAATGAGTGGTCTTACGTAAATGCCGTGTTCAATGGGAATGAAGGTGAGCTTAAACTGTACTTGAACGGCAGCGAGATTGCTTCGGCGGTCGTACCTGCCGGTTCAAGGCTGGCAGTAGCGGCAGATACTGACCTGCTCATCGGCAGGAACAATCACAGCAGCAAGCTTGCAGACGTGTTCAGCCTGCACATGTTCAGCGGACTCATGGATGAGCTGAAGATGTATAGCCACGCTCTGAGTAACGAGGAAGTCGCCTCTTCTTATCAGGAGGTGCTCGCCGCACATGGAGGCGTCCGGCCGCAAGTGGAGTATGACGACATCAAGCTGGACAGGACGCCACTGCTTGCGGACCGGCACAGACCTCAATATCATGTCAGCCCGCCGGCCCATTGGATGAACGAGCCTCATGCGCCAATCTATTTTGACGGGCAATATCATTTGTTCTATCAGCATAATCCGCAAGGGCCGTATTTCCACCATATTCATTGGGGGCATTGGGTAAGCAAGGATCTGGTGTATTGGCGTGATCTTCCTATAGCCCTGGCACCTGAGAAGGATCAACTCGCACCCGACGGAATCTGGTCAGGAAGCGCGACTTATGATGCCGACGGCCTGCCTGTCCTGTTCTTTACGGCCGGCAATGACAGTGCGTCACCGAATCAGAGCGTGGCGCTGGCCAGAAGCACTTATTCCGAAGATAAGGACCCTGATCTGGTCAGGTGGATCAAACATCCCGAGCCGCTCATTGTACAGCAGCAGGGGATGGGGGCATTTGGAGATTTCCGTGACCCGTTCGTGTGGAAGGATGAGGACGGCTGGTATGCACTGGTCGGGTCGGGAGTGGAAGGCAGCGGGGGAGCCGCGCTGGCTTTTGCGTCAGACGACATGCTGAACTGGACGTACAAAGGATCATTTTTTGAAGCGGACATTCAGAAGTTTCCTTATCTTGGACCGATCTGGGAGCTCCCTGTATTTCTTCCTCTGGGCAGTGACAAGCACGGTGTAAGTAAGCATCTCCTGTTGGTCAGCCCTGTGGGAGCCGGCGCCGATGTTGAAGTGTTTTACTGGATCGGTCAGATGGACAAGCACAATCTGAGTTTCATACCGGACCAGGAGGAACCTCAATTACTGGATGTCGGTGATTTCCATTTTACCGGTCCGAGCGGAATGACCGATCCGGTGACAGGCAGAAATATCGTCTTTACGATTGCGCAGGGTGACCGGACATCTGTGCTGGAATACCAGTCAGGCTGGGCCCATAACGGCGGTTTGCCGGTAAGCGTGTATTTGAGGGAGGATGGCCGGCTTGGAATCGAGCCGATTCAGGAACTGCAGTCATTGCGGGGCGAGAAGCGATTATCGCTTCGTGACAAGTCATTAACAGAAGCAAATGACCAGCTGAGGGCTATTCAAGGCGATATGCTGGAGATTCAGCTGGAAATGGAGCGGGGCAGTGCTGCACAGCTTGGAATCAAGGTCCGCTGTACACCGGATGGAGAGGAAGAGACGCTGCTGTATTATGACTGGAAGGAATCCATGCTTTTGGCCGACCGGACGAAAACATCACAGCATCCGGAAGAAAGATGCCGCGGGATTCAGGGCGGCAAGCTGGAGCTATGCGGCGAGAATCTGAAGCTGCATCTCTATCTGGACCGCTCCATGGTCGAAGCCTATGTCAACGGACTTAAGAGCCTGACAACCCGGGCATACCCGGGCCGCAAGGATGCTTTGGGGCTTAGACTATGGGGAGATGCTGATTCCTTGGTCAAGTCTTTAGAAATTTGGGAAATGAAGTCTATATGGTAACGCGGAGCGCCACGGCGCTCCTTCCCTCATGGGTACAGCAATTAACGCACACAAGCAGAGAGTTATTTGTAAGCGCTTCATTTAATCGAAGATATGAAGGAGGCTTGTTAATGAGGAAAGCTAACCGGAATACAACTTGGATTTCCAGAGTGGTAGCGGGGGTTTTGGTTCTTCAGCTTGCGGCTCCGGGTATTCAAGGCATAGCCGCGGCTGCAATAGAGGGAGGAGAGGCTTCTATTCCAAAGGCTGATCTAGGGTCATCCGTTACCGGCGTTGTCTACAAGGACCCGAATACAGTAGCACGATTGACAGCTGCGGATGCAGTCGCTGCTGCTGGATGTATTAAATAAATAACCGTTTAGAGGAAAGCCGGGAAGGCAGGGCGATGTCAGTCTTGTTCATAATCCCGGCTTTTCCGTTTGTCTACGGCCACTGGAGGACAGGCAGCATTACATATTGTTCCAAATAATTTATACTGAAATATATATTACTTTTTCCAATAGAATCCCACATCCGATTGGAGGAATTCTCATGACCGACTTCAAGAAACGCGATTGGAAGCAGAATCTGCTTACAGGCCCGGTAATAGAATGGCTGCTGGATTCAGACCCTGCGGTCCGCTGGCAGGTGATGCGCGATTTGCTGCATGAACCGGAAGATAAGGTTGCTGCGGTACGCTCGCAGGTTGCAGTGGAGGGCTGGGGGCAGCAGGTCCTTTTGAGGCAATCGGGAGAGGGGCATTGGTGGGCGGATGAGGATGCTTGGCCGCTGCAGAATACATTGTTTGCATTGGTTTTATTAAAGGATATGGGCTTGGAGCCCAAAAGTGCGGAGGCCGGCAGGGCCATTGCGCTGGTACGGGACAATTTAATTTGGGAGTATCATGAGAACCGGGCGTTTTTTGAAGGGGAAGTCGAGGCGTGCATCAACGGGAGGATTCTGGCGGCGGGCTCTTATTATGGGGAGACAAGTGAGCGGCTGGTTCAATATCTTCTGGACGGGCAGCTGCCGGATGGAGGATGGAATTGTGAAGCGCCTCCCAGCACAAGGTCCTCTTTTCACAGCACGATCTGTGTACTGGAGGGACTGCTGGAATATGAGAAGGCGGCGGGCGCTGATCCCGAAGTGACCACCGCCCGCAAGCGGGGAGAAGAATATCTGCTGGAGCGGGGGCTATTCCGGTCGCTTTCCTCTGGCGGTGTGATCGATCCCCGCTTTACATGTATGTTTTATCCGCCGTCCTATCACTATGATATCCTGCGCGGACTGGAGTATTTTCGTGTAGCCGGTGCACAGCCCGATGAACGGATGTCGGAGGCCATCGAATTAATCCTTGCGAAGCAGGCTGCAAATGGCCGCTGGCCATTGGACAGTCCCCGGCCGGACGATATTCCTTTTCATATGGAGGACCCGTCAGGCGGGGAGAGCCGCTGGAATACGCTTCGCGCCTTGCAAGTGTTAGAGTGGTGGTCTTCATATTGATAACTTAAAATCGATATGTCTATAATAAGCGGTATGAAGGGAGGAGCAGACGATTCGCTATTTATACGAATTTATTCAGCATCAGGACGATCTGCCGATGAAGCTCTTCGTGAATTCCGTACAGCATATTGATTTCCACTGGCATAAGGAAGTTGAGATCCTGTATGTTCTCCACGGCTCGATCAACATGTATCTGGACCAGAAGCAATATACGCTCCAGGAAGATGATATTCTCGTGATCAACAGCATGTCGGTTCATAAGATTGAGCGGACCCATCAGGATAATGTGTTGTTAACCCTGCAGTTCGGCCCGGAGCTGCTGCATAATAATGCGTTCATCTCCTGCAACTCTGCCGGTCATTCCGGGCAGGACCCGTCGAGTCTGCACAGCATCAAGCATAATCTTGCGCAAATGGTCTGGGAGATTAACAAGAAATCTCCGGGTTATCACAGCTACACGATAGGCCGATTACAGCTGTTATGCGGATGCCTGCTGCGATATTTTGCAGACGGTACGAATCCGGCGGTGGCAGAAGGAAGCAGGGACAACGATTATAAAAGACTGAACAGTGTCCTCACATACATCGACCGCCATTATAATGAAAAGATTACGCTGCAGGATATGGCGGACTCCGAGCATTTAAGCCTGCATTATTTTTCCCACTTCTTCACGGACAAAATCGGGATTCCCTTTCAAAAGTATTTGACGCTTATCCGCCTGGAAAAGGCCCAGCTTCAGCTGGCAGAAAGCGATAAGACCATCTCTGAAATAGCCCTGGATTGCGGATTTGCCAACGTGAAGCTGTTCAACAAGTATTTTAAGGAAAAATACGGCTGCACGCCGGGCTCCTACCGGGAGGCCTCGCTCACACCGGAACCGCACCGGCTGAACCTGAACCGCAAGCCTAAAACATATGAGGAATCCTCAAGCGGGGACTATTATGAGATGGACACGATGAATGCCATAGGGTCACTGTACCGCTATCTGGATGTTAGCACGGATGCCGACCAGTCCGGCGTTTCGCTGTCGGCTGTGCTTGCAGCTGCCCCTGAACGGATTGAGGTTCGTGCAGACCAGACAACGGCTAGCTACAAAAAGCACTGGAATATCACCACGACGGCCGGAAGAGCCGTAGAAGGACTGCGCGAGGATTGGCGGAAGCAGCTATCTGCCTTGAAGGGGAGCATCCCGTTCCGGTATATCCGGTTTCACGGCATTTTTAATGATGAGATGATGGTATACAGTGAAAATGAGGACGGCACACCGGTCTATAACTGGTCTTATGTGGACAAGCTGTATGATTTCCTTCTGGAGCAGGGAGTCCGGCCATTCGTTGAACTGAGCTTTATGCCGGGACAGCTGGCGAGGTCCAAGGAAACGCTGTTCTGGTGGAGAGGCAATATCAGTCCGCCGGCAGATCCCGCCAAGTGGGAAGCGCTGGTCCGGGCCTTCATCCGGCATTGTCTGAACCGTTACGGGGCGGATGAGGTGAAGCAGTGGTATTTTGAAGTGTGGAACGAGCCGGATCTGGCAGGGGTCTGCTGGGCAGGCAGCAAAGAAGAATACTTCGCTTTTTACGAATCCACCGTTCATGCGATTAAATCGGTGCTGCCGGAGCTGAGGACAGGTGGGCCCGCTATGGGATACGGCTCGATCTGGAACGATACCTGGGCTGAGGACTTTTTAGCTTACTGCAGCTCGCGGGAAGTGCCGCTCGATTTCTTTTCGTTCCATATTTATTCGGAGTACCCCAAGCTAAAAACGGAAGAGGGCCGTTTGACCCGGATCATGCCCCCGGCATTTTTTAAGGAAAGCATTGACCGTGTGCGGCAAAAGATGAAGTCGGCCTCGTACAGTGACGTTGAGCTTCATATTACCGAGTGGAATTTTTCGCTGTATGACCGGAATCTGCTGCATGATACGATGTTTATGGCCTCGTTTGTCATCTACCAGACCATGAATACGCTCGGAGATGTGGCGGCGATGGCCTACTGGTCCTTTACCGATGTTTTTGAAGAAAGCGTCGTTCCGGCTTCCCCGTTCTATGGAGGCTTTGGCCTGATCAACCGCGACGGGCTGAAGAAGCCCGGGTATTATGCGTTTGAGCTGATGCAGAAGCTGGGTGACGAGCTGCTGATGCAGGGAGATGGTTATGTCTTTACCCGGAAAAGCGACGGAAGCCTGCAGTTTCTGTTCTATCACTACGTCCATGTGGATCAGCTGTTTGCGAGCGGAGACTGGTCAGAGCTGTCCGGCTCCACCCGATATGACGTATTTGAGGAAAAAGGCAGCAAAGTCTTTGAATTGACGCTAAACCAGCTGGCAGGAAGCTATAAATGCACCAGCTATCAGCTGGACCGGGAGCATGGGTCGGTATTCGATGAGTGGATGACTATAGGCGCGCCTGATTTTTTAACACAGGAGGAAATTCAGTATTTAAACAGCAGAAGTGGTCCGGTCATCCGGACAGAGCTTGTACAGAAGGAAAGCTGGCGCAAAGAAATTGTACTCCCGCCTCATGGGGTGCTGCTGCTCCAGCTCGAAAGGCAGTTTTAATTGAAAATACACTGAGCAAACATCCCTTTTCTGATGAAGGGGTGTTTTTTGTTGTTTATTTTGGATCGAAGCAGACAAGCTAGTACAGGAGGCAGGAAGTAGGCAAAATACGAACCCGGATGCGGCAAGTTACAACAAGAAAACGGTATCAATAATCTCTATACTAGGGTTGTAGCAGTTAAGAGAAAGACAGGGGGAATTTAGATGAAGCGTTTCATGAAGTGGATGACAGAATCGTTTGCACCTAGACTGGAGGCGTTTACAAATAATCTCTGGGTGGCATCCATTCAGGAAGCCATTATGGTGGCGATTCCGATGATTTTTATCGGCTCGATTATCACACTCATTTCAATCTTGAAGGATTTCATTCCGGGGATGCCGGATCTTACACCCATTACGACCTTTAGCTTCGGGCTATTGGGGTTGTTTATTGCTTTTTTAACGCCGTATACCGTCATGGAAAAAAGAGAGCGCTGCTGGCGGGAATGAGTGGGGTCTCCCTTTTCGTGATGCTGCTTAACCCGACCCTAAATGATGACGGAACCATCCAGTTCATTCTGGAACGGTTTGGGCCTTCGGGGATGATTACGGCACTCCTGGTTGGTGTGTTTGTTGCTCTTGTCATGAATCTGTGCAACAAATTTTCATTCTTCAAAAAGGGCTCCTCCCTTCCGGAGTTCATTATGGACTGGTTTGATTTTCTCGTCCCGATTGCTCTTATTTTAACTACAGGCTGGGTTCTGGTCTATCCGCTTCATTTCGATATTTTTGCACTGATTGTCAATGTGTTCGAGCCTATCAATGCCATGGGTCAAAGTCTGACCGGCTTTGTATTGTTCAACTTTATCGGCGTGGTGCTGTATTCCTTCGGTGTAAGCCCATGGGTGATGACTCCGATCTGGTACGCCATCTGGATTCCTGCCATTGAACAGAATGCAGCCCTCGTCGCAGCCGGTCAGGATCCGGTCAACATCAATACATTCGAAACCTTTTTCTCCGGCTGGCTGGGTATCGGCGGGATGGGCGCTACGCTGCCTTTAGTGGTCTGGTTCCTGCTGGCCCGGTCCAAAAAATTGAAGTCTGTCGGCAAAGCGACCATCCTCCCGTCCTTGTTCAATATTAACGAGCCGGTTGTGTACGGGGCACCGATTGCGTTCAATCCGCTGCTTATGGTGCCGATGTGGATTAACGGACTGGTCACACCGATTCTCGTGTATATCGTCCTCGATATGGGGCTGGTCCGGATTCCGAGCCAAATCTTCCAGCTGTGGTACACCCCGATCGGGCTGTCTACCTATCTGATGAGCGGATTTAACGGACTCATTCTGCTGGCTGTGGTTCTGCTGATTGTGTTTGCGGTCTGGTTTCCGTTCTTCAAGCTGTATGATGCCCAGGAGCTGAAAAAGGAACAGGAACATTAATCTAATAATAAAGGATGGAGCAGCATGAATAAATCACCTGATGAATTGTTGAAGGCATTGACCCTTACCGAAAAAGCCTCGCTTGTTGCGGGACTGAATATGTGGATGACCAAAGGGATCGAGCGGCTGAATATTCCGCCAGTTCATATGTATGACGGGACCAACGGGATCCGCAAGACGAACAGTAATGAAGAGATGGGAATCACCACGGAGAATGTACCGGCGACCTGTTACCCGACAGGGTCTGCGATCGGCTCTTCCTGGAATACAGCGCTGCTGCATGAGGTAGGCGTGGCGCTTGGACAGGAGTCCAAGGCGATGGAGGTAGAGCTGCTGCTCGGTCCGGGTGTCAATATGAAAAGAACACCGCTTGGCGGAAGAAATTTTGAATACTATTCAGAAGATCCCTGTCTGACGGGCGAGCTTGGCGCAGCCTTCATTAACGGTATCCAAAGTGAAGGCGTGGGAGCCTCGGTCAAGCACTTTGCAGGCAACAACCAGGAGTTCGAAAAAATGGTGACCAGCTCGGAAATCGATGAGCGGACGCTGCGTGAAATTTACCTGAGCGCCTTTGAACGGATCATTAAGAAATCCGATCCATGGACGGTCATGTGCTCCTATAACCTGCTGAATGGAAGTTATACCAGCGAGAATGAGCATTTGTTAAACGATATTCTCAGAGAAGAGTGGGGCTACGACGGCGTGGTCCTGTCCGACTGGACAGCCGTTAATGACCGGGTACGCGGTCTAAAGGCCGGACTGGACCTTGAAATGCCGGGCCCTGCCCACTACAATGCCAAAGCCATAGTAGAGGCGGTTCAGGACGGGAAGCTATCCGAAGAGCAGCTGGACAAGAGTGTGAGCCGTATCCTGAAGCTGGTTGAGCGGGTTACCGGAAACAAAGCTGCGGAAAAAGAGGGGAATGCGGATTATCACATGCTGGCCCGTAAAGCAGCGGCCGAAAGCATTGTGCTGCTGAAGAACGATAATGCGATTCTCCCGCTGCGGCCGGAAACGGCTTCGTCGATTGCGGTAATTGGACGTTTTGCGAAGAAGCCGAGAATTCAGGGAGCCGGCAGTGCCAAGGTAACCCCTACCAGAGTCGATATCCCGTTGGATGAAATCAAAGAGCTGGCAGGTTGTCTGGCTACGGTGAGCTATACAGCCGGATACCCGGAAGATGATTCTGTGAATGAAGAGCTTATTAAGGAAAGTGTAATGCTGGCGAAGAACGCCGATGTGGCTGTACTGTTTGTAGGCCAGCCGGAATATGCCGAATCGGAAATGCATGATTTGAAGGGCATCGAGCTTCCCGAGCACCAGGTCAAGCTGATTCAGGCGGTTGCCGCTGTTCAGCCAAAATGTATTGTGATAACCAGCAGCGGCTCGGCGCTGGTCATGCGTCCATGGGTGCAGCATGTTCCTGCCGTCATTCATTCCTGGCTGTCGGGTCAAGGCATGGGCAGATCCATAGCAGAGGTATTGTTCGGTTACACCAATCCTTCAGGCAAGCTGTCGGAGACCTTCCCGGTGAAGCTGGCGGATAATCCTTCGCATATGCGAATCCGCGGAGAGAACGGCAAGCTGTATTACCGCGAAGGCCTGTTCGTGGGGTATCGCTACTACGACCGTAAGGAGCTGGCGCCGCAATTCCCGTTCGGACACGGCCTGTCCTACACGTCATTTGCCTATACGGACCTGGAAGTGGTGCAGCACGAAACTTGCGTCAAAGTATCTTTTCAGCTCACCAATACAGGCAAGCGCAGAGGGAAAGAAGTCGTCCAGCTGTACGTACACGATGAAGAGTGCAAGTGGACCCGGCCGGAGAAGGAGCTGAAGGCCTTTGCCAAGGTTGAGCTTGATCCGGGCGAGGAGCAGACGATTGTCTTTGAGCTGGAGGAGAGAGATTTTTCATACTTCAATACCAAGTACAACCGCTGGGCCGCAGATACAGGATATTTTCAGATTCTGCTGGGCAGCTCGTCCAAGGACATCCGGATCACGGGTAGATTGCACTGTGACTTTGGTAAAGAAGAAATCACGTTCCACAAATTCAGCCTTCTCAGCGAATGGGTCAGTGACCCCGCCGCAAAAGCCGTATTGGAAGAGTGCCTGAATGAAATGAATGAGCATGTCACAGACAAGGTATATCTTAACGAGGAGTTTGTCGGCTTCTGGGAGGACTTCCCGATGATAAAGGTTTTTCAGATGTTCGGCCAGACCTGGATGAACGAGCGCTCACCGGATGAAGTGATTCAGGAGCTTATTGAACGGGTTGAGCGGGTGCGGAATAATTAATATTTATTTATCAGATTTAATTTTAAAAGCCAGACCGCTTACAAGCGGTCTGGCTTTGTTCTGTCTGCCCTGTACTGGGAGGGGGTTAACCTGAGCTGCTGCTTGAACTGCCGCATGAAGTGGATTTCGCTTGCATAGCCGCACATCTCGGCAATCTTCTTGACGGAAATATCTGTAGTGGCGAGCAGGTACTTCGCATGTTCTATCCGGCTGGCAATGACATCGGCCATCGGGCTTACACCGAAGAAGCCCTTATACAAGTGCTGGAAACACGACCTGCTCATGGTCAGCTCGTGGGACAGTCCGTCGATCGTCCAGTTCAGGAAGGGCTGGTTATAAATTTTGGTGCGTATAATCGACATCTTGTTGTAATGCGTAGTGCCGACTTCCCGTCCGGCGGAATGGATCCGGTTGCTCAGCTTAATGAAGAATAATTGTAAATATAATTCTATGGTCTCGTCTTTATGCGGGTTGGAGGAGTAAGCTTCATAGCACAAATTGTTAATGATAATGGACAGCTCATTTAAATCACCAATCGGCATTACTGTGTTTTTGGGAATAGCCAGCCTGTCCAGCAGCGCTTCATCGCCTGGCTTGTCCAGCTGGAAATGAAACCAGTCATTGGTGAACTGTGACCCGTAAGCCCGGTAGAACTGGGGGGTATGCTCGCTGTACAGGATGAAGGAGTCAGGCCCGGTAATCCGGTTTTCTCCGTCAAAAGTGAAGATAGCCGGTGTCTTCAGCAGCAGCAGCATATAGTCGCCGGAGCCTTGGGGCCTGTTGATGATAAAGTCCGCGTCATGGCTGTGATTGTAGCCGATATTGTATATGTTCATGGGAACCTCCGGTCAGCAGATAGGTCTATTGTAAAAGCAAGCAGGCGGTCTTGTAAATAATGATTGCACAATAGGTTAGTACTTGCGCACGATGTGTAATTGTACTGCCGGCCGGGGTTATCTATGCTTAATGCAGGTAGCAGGAGCAACATATGATGCAGGCGGAAGCCGGAGAGGATGATAGTGATGAAAGAATGGATCGGTTATTCAAGAGGGATTAACCTGGGAGGCTGGCTGTCCCAGTGTCCGTATCAGCAGGCACATTATGACTCCTTCATTACGGAGAAGGATATCGAGATGATTGCTTCCTGGGGCCTGGACCATGTCCGGCTGCCGGTAGATTATGAAGTTATTGAAGAGCCGGGGGACACAGAGGCTTACGCGGGATTCAAGCATATCGATAATTGCATCCGCTGGTGCGCCGATAACGGACTGAACCTTATTATTGATCTGCATAAGACCCCCGGGTTCTCCTTCGACAGCGTGGCCGCTAATTCCCTGTTTGATGATCCGGCGCTCCAGCTCCGGTTCCTTCATTTATGGAAGGCAATCTCTAGCCGTTACGCAAGCTATAAGGACACCGTAGCCTTTGAATTGTTAAATGAAATTGTGGAGAAGGACAGCAGTCGCTGGAATGCGCTGGCCCGCAGGACGGTTGCCGAGATCCGCAAGTATGCGCCGGAGACCAAAATCGTTGTCGGCGGCATCCAGTGGAACAGCGTACATACCCTCGGGCTGCTCGATCAGCCGTATGACGAGAATATCGTGTACACTTTCCATTTCTATGAGCCGTTCCTGTTCACGCACCAGCGTGCAGCCTGGGTGGAACAGATGCCAAAGAGCCGTATGGAGTATCCGGGCGACCTGGAGACATACCGCAGCACTTCCGCGGCCATTGGGGCTTTCGGCTCGGGGCTTCATGCGGAAGGCATCAGTGGGATGGGTCCAGCCTATATGACCAGCCTGATCCGGAATGCCATTGATGTCGCTGCAGAGCGTAATGTGTATTTGTACTGCGGAGAATACGGCGTTATCGAACAAGCCCCGGCTCAAAGCGTGGTGAACTGGTACAGGGATGTCCATGATATTTTTGAACAATACAAGATCGGCAGGGCAGCATGGACCTATAAACAGATGGACTTCGGCATCTCTGACCGCTACGACAGCAGCATTACCCCTGAGATCATTTCTTATTTGTAACCGTCAACGTACTAATCCATAAGCGAGGTTCCTATATATGAAAATACAAATTACAGACAAGCCCGGTGCACCGATTTCAAAGGGGATGATCGGGCTCTTCTTTGAGGATATAAATTACGGTCTGGACGGCGGGCTGCATGCCGAAATGATAGAGAACCGGTCCTTCGAGTTCATGGAAGCGAGAGGCGATAAGGGTAACTTCAGCGAAACCTATGACGGCCTTTATGGCTGGAGCGCTTATCCCGCACGGGCAGGCGGTGCAAGGCTGCAGATTCAAACGGTGCATCCCCAGAATGAGATCAACCCCCATTACCTGGAGTTTACTGCCGCAGAAGCCGGGAACGCTTTTACAAATAAGGCCTACGATGGAGTCTCACTGAAGCCGGGAGTCCAGTATCAGGTGTCTTTCTATGCAAGAACAGAGGGATATGCAGGCGGAATTGAAATCTCTGTGGAAAAGAACAACAAGGTTATGGCACAGGCTGCCATTGCCCCGGCGGTAAGCGGAGAATGGACACGCTATACGGCGCAGCTCAGCTGCAGTGAGCCTGTCTCTTATGGAGAATTCGTCATCAGGCTGGATGCTCCAGGAACGGTGTACTTTGATTTCATATCCATGCTTCCCTCAGATGCTGTGCTGGGTTTATTCCGCCGGGATCTGGTCGAATTACTGGAGGAGATGAAACCCGGTTTTCTGCGGTTTCCGGGAGGGTGTATTGTAGAAGGATATTCCCTGGAGAACCGGTACCAGTGGAAACGGAGTGTGGGCGCCGCTGAGCAGCGCAAGAATAACAGCAGCCGCTGGGCCATGCACGGGAATAATGAGGAGAATCAGTACACCAGCGAGTACAGCCACTATAATCAGAGCCTGGGAATAGGCTTTTATGAGTACTTTCTCTTATGCGAATATTTGGGTGCGCGGCCGATTCCGGTGCTGAATGTCGGGCTGGCCTGCCAGTTCCAGTCAACAGAGCATGTGGGTGTAGATGAAGCTGCTTTTCAGGAATATATTCAGGATGCACTGGATCTGCTGGAATTTGCCAATGGGACGGCGGATTCGGAATGGGGCCGGCTCCGCATGGAGATGGGCCACCCTGAGCCGTTCGGATTGGAGATGATCGGGATTGGCAATGAACAGTGGGAGTGCGAGCACGCAGATTTCTTCACAAGATACGAGCTGTTCGAGCAGGCGATTCATGCACAATACCCTTCCGTACAGCTCATTGGTTCCGCCGGTCCGGATATCAGCTCTGTACATTATAGCCAGGCGTGGGAATATTACCGCAAACGGACCGAGGACAACCCGAATTTCGTATATGCCGTTGATGAGCATTATTATGTGAAGCCCGAATGGCTGTGCAGTAATGTTCATTTTTACGATCACTATCCCAGAGATATCAGGGTGTTTGCCGGGGAATATGCGGGTCACTATGGTAATGGGATGAACGCGCCGCACTTTAACAGCTGGGGGGCAGCACTCGCTGAAGCCGCATTCCTGACCGGAATCGAGCGGAATGCCGATATAGTGGTGCTTGCCTCCTATGCCCCATTGTTTGCCAGACTGGGCTACGCCCAGTGGTCTCCGGACATGATCTGGTTCGACGGGGAGAGCAGCTACGGAACGCCAAGTTATTATGTGCAGCAAATGTACAGTACGCTTATGGGGACGAAGCTGCTGCAGACCGTAAATGAGAAGGAAGAGATCCCGTTCACGGTGTCGTATAACGAAGCGGAGCAGGTGATCTATGTGAAGCTGGTTAATACGTTGGAGCGTACAGTTCAGGTGGAGCTGAAGACGGAGATGACCTTGACCGGACGCGGGGAGGTGTATGTTATGCAGGGACAGGAAGAAGAAGTGAACTCCATTCAGACACCGCGTAACATTGCCCCTCATTGCGCTCCGCTTGAGACCGCCAACCCGTTGATGTATGAATTGGGGCCCAAGTCGTTTCATGTGCTGAAAATGGATTATCGAAGAACGTGAGCTGACGCAGAAGCTCGCGGGCTAGGCTGCAGGGAGTGCACTCTTTTATCAAAATTGTGCGGAAGATGTATTGGCTTGTTCAGTTGAAACAGATCGGCCGCCGTTATAGTGAACAGGTGTATAGCATGTATCAGTAAATCTATCGGCAAAGAATATGCATTCATAAGGCAGCGGTTCTCCGACATTGGGGAACCGCTGCTCTCCGTTACGGGACGTATACCCGTAGTTATCAAATTGTTATCTATGTTCTGTATTTATCATGTATCTGCCATGCTCCACTAGTTATGATTAATCTATAAACAAAGTAAACGGATACAACGTTGACCAGCAAAGGGGAGCAGAAGCATGAAAAACTTGGTTACGCCCGCCAGCGTAAAAGGCGAAAAACTGGATATAAATGCGGGGAAGCCCCGCAAGAGATCCAAGTGGAGATCCACGATCAGTCTTGATCTGATGGTTCTGCCGGCTTTGATCTTAACCTTGATATTCGCCTATATTCCGATGACGGGCCTGGCGATTGCCTTCAAAAATTATAAGCCGGGATTAGGATTCAGCGGGTCTAAATGGGTGGGTCTGGAGCATTTTGAATACCTGTTCAGTATCCCGGAGAACGTTCAGATTATCTGGAACACGCTGATTATTGCCGGACTCAAGATGATCGCCGGGCTGATCGTTCCCTTCTTGTTCGCGCTGCTGTTGAATGAGATCAGAAAAATGGCGTTTAAGAAAACGGTCCAAACCATCGTCTATATGCCTCACTTTCTGTCATGGGTTATCCTGGGCGGTATCCTGTCAGACCTGCTGGCGAGAGACGGGGGCTTGATCAATCAGGTACTGGTAAGTGTGTTTGGAATCCAGCCGATCTTTTTCCTGGGTGACGGGAACTGGTTCAGATTTGTTGTGGTTGTAAGTGATGTGTGGAAAGAGTTCGGCTTCAACACCATCGTCTTCCTGGCTTCTCTGGCGGGAATTAATCCGGCTCTCTATGAAGCCGCTGAAGTGGATGGAGCAGGGCGCTGGCAGCAGACACTTGCCATTACGATGCCGGCCATGCTGCCGATTACCATCGTGGTTGGAACGCTGGCTCTTGGAAACGTTCTTAATGGAGGATTTGACCAGATCTTCAACCTCTATAACGCACTTGTATTCGACAAAGGCGATATTATCGATACATTTGTCTACAGACTTGGCATTGTGGACGGTAAGTTCAGCTTCTCTACAGCGGTCGGACTGTTCAAATCCGTTGTCAGCTTTGTGCTGATTGTATCGGCTTACCGCATCTCCTACAAATTTGCTAACTACCGTATTTTCTAGAATGGAGGCCAACGTGGCATGTATCATAAAACAAAATCGTACCGTATTTTTACCGTGTTCAACTATATCTTCATGATTGCTATCTCAGCATTGTGCGTGATTCCGCTCATTCATGTCCTTGCTGTATCGTTCAGCGGGAAGTCGGCAGCCAACGCCAATCTGGTAGGCCTGTGGCCGGTAGATTTCACACTGGACGCCTATACCAAGACCGTAGCCAATGAGAATTTCACCCGTTCCATCTGGGTGACGCTGCAGCGTACAGTGCTGGGAACTGCGTTTAGCATGGGGGTAGTCATTCTTGCAGCCTATGCGCTGTCCAAAGAGAACGCCCGGTTCAGACGCCGGAATATGTATATCTGGCTTCTGGTATTCACGATGCTGTTCAGCGGCGGACTGGTTCCGATGTACATTCTGATTCAGAAGCTGCATTTGATGAATTCGATATGGGTTCTGATTCTTCCGGGTGCCGTCTCGGTTTGGAACATCATCCTGCTCCTCAACTTCTTCAGGGCGGTCCCCAAAGAGATGGAGGAGGCAGCCTTTATAGACGGTGCCGGTCATTTCAGAACACTGTTCAGTGTATATCTCCCGGTATCCATGCCGGCGATTGCCACGCTGTCGCTGTTTACGATCGTCGGTCACTGGAACTCCTGGTTCGACGGTCTGCTCTATATGACAGATCACCGCAACTATCCGCTCGCTACCTTCCTGCAGTCGGTCATTGTCCAGCAGGACTTCAGCAAGGTGACAGTACGTCCAGAAGATCTTGAGAACATCTCGCAAAGAACGGTCAAAGCGGCCCAGATCTTCATCGGAATGGCGCCGATTCTCATCGTCTATCCATTCCTGCAGCGATTCTTTGTAAAGGGAATTGTCCTCGGGGCGGTTAAAGAATAGCTGCCCTTCCTATGAAGGGGGTGATGCACGCGCTGAAAAAAGATTGACTCAGGAACTTAATATGCTTAAATTTTATTTAAAGGGGTGCAAGATTAATGATAAAGAAAATGAAATTCTCTGCTATGGCCGTGTTATCCACAGCCATGCTGGCCGGCCTGCTGACAGGCTGCGGCGGCAATGCTGACAAGGAGAATGCAGGCGGAGAAGACAAGCCGGCAGCTGGTGAAGACTCGATGTATTCAGCTCCCTTCGAGAATGGTAAATATACAACACCTGTTACTATTACAACTGTATTTCCGATTGCAAGCAGCCTGAAATTTAAGAATGGCGAGAATATCGAGAATAACGTGCATACCAAATGGGCCAAGGATACGCTGGGTATTGATATTAAGTATCTCTGGACCGTAAGCGACCAGAATAATGCCTATGAAACCAAGCTGCGGCTGATGCTCACTTCAGGGGAAAAAATGCCGGATATCATCTCTTTCCGGGGCAGTCCTTCCCTCATTTCCGATCTGATTGATAGCGGCCAATTCACGGATGCCGGCGAGCTATTCGACAAATATGCCTCCGATGTATATAAGCAGGCGATGGCGGAAGAGCCGAGCGTATGGAACCCTTACATGAGAGATGGCAAACGTATGGGCATCCCGATTCTCGAAAACGCCTACAATAATGACCCGGTGATGTACATTAGAGAAGACTGGCTGAAGAAGCTGAATCTCAAGGCGCCGACCAATCTCGCTGAGCTGGAGACCGTGCTTGATGCCTTCACGAATCAGGACCCTGACGGCAATGGCAAGAAGGATACCACGGGACTCGCTGTAGGCTTCAAAAATAACCTGAATACATGGATGTCTGAAGCCGGATGGATCTTTGGTATGTTCGGCGCAATGCCTAACCAGTGGAACAAGACGGCGGATAATACGCTGGCCTACGGTTCTGTGCAGCCTGAGATGAAGCAGGGGCTGGCGACAATGCAGAAATGGATGAAGGAAGGATATATTTCCTCCGAATCGGGTCTGTATGACGAGAACAAAGCGACAGAAGCGTTCACAGCAGGCAAATCGGGAATTATTGTCGGTCCTTACTGGATGACAGGCTGGCCTCTTCCGGATCTCCAGAAGAACGTTCCGGATGCCGAGTATAAGGCTTATCCGCTTCCGGCAGGCCCGGACGGCAAGGTGGGCAGACACGGCACGAAGATCGCCTCCGGTGCTGTTCTGATCAACAAGGATATGGAGCATAAAGACGCCTTCTTCGTCTATCAGAATTATCTGTTTGACAACTGGGCCAATCCGGAGAGCACAACATTCGTAGACGGCTTCGCCAAGGGCTACGACTATGATATCGCTCCGGACGGAACCGTTCTCAAAGAGCAGGACAGTGATAAGATTCCGGGCGGCTGGGTCGATGCAATCCGTTATACCCTGACTTATGACGGAGCGATTATTCCGAATCTGATGATGAATACGCTGGCCAAGCTGGCAGGCGGGGCAGAGCCGTCCAATCAATATGAGAAGAATCTGTCCGAGCGGATTCCTGAACAGATCAAAGCGGCCAAGATTATCATCGACCAGAAGGACAGCGTAATGCCTGAGATGTTCACAGGTACGCCTACAGAAACCCAGCTATCCCGCGGGGATATGCTTGAGAAGCTGGAGAAAGAAGTGCTGAACAAAATTATTTATGACAAAGCGCCGGTGGACGAATTCGATACCTTTGTAGAGAAATGGAAAACTACAGGCGGCGACAAAGTGACCGAAGAGGTCAATGAGTGGTATCAATCCATTCAGTAGTACCAGAAAAAGGAGAGAAGGGCGGCCCCTAAGGCCGTCCTTTCATTCGGAGGAGCCAATGTGAAATATCGCCTATCCATCTTTCAGTGGTTGTCTTTAGTCCTGATGCTGATGCTCCTGATTATTGTGGGGGCTTTTTGGATCATATACAGACTGAACGTTAAGGACATCCAGAGTGAGCTGAGAAAAAATAAAATGTACGAGGTTGAATTTATGACCTCCCAGCTATCCACGCAGTTTGAACAGGTGCTGACAAATACCATTATTTTGTCACAGGACCAGTCTGTGCGTGGATATCCGTATATTCTGAAGTTCGGGGATCAGTATGCCAAGTATGAGATGAAGCTGACTATCATTGATAAGCTGGCCTTGAACGCAGCCTCCACTACCTGGAAGAATACTGTTATTCTGTATTATGAGGATGAGAAAGAGACGGTATCCTCGGATTCGTCCTTCTCCTTTAGTTCCTTTATGCCCCCGCAGCAGGGTCTCAACCGCTGGATTCTGCACATGGATAAGGACGGTAAAGGGTATTACTCCAATGTTATGCGCAGTCATATCAGCTCGCTGCTGATTGAAGTGCGGATTTCTCTGGAGAATCTTGTGAAGATGATGGGGCAATATGTATCCGGCACGCCGATTCTGTATGATGCCTCACAGAAGGTTTTTATTCAGACCGGGGCAGAATTTCCGGAAGAGCTGTTGCAGTACATGCTCCCCCGGATCAACGGGGAGAGCGGTACCATCTCCGTTAATGAGAAACATGCAGAGTACCTGATTAACTACATGAAGTCGGACATGCTGGATTTGTATTTCATTGATGCCTATCCCAAACGCCAGTACATTGAACCGATTAACCGCAACAACAGGCTGTTTCTCTTCGCTGTACTGGTTGTGCTGGTGGGCATTATGTTCTACACGCTGCTGCTCCGCAGACAGGTACAGAAGCCCGTTATTACGCTGCGCAAGGCCATTGACAGGTTTGACAGGGGAGACTTCTCGAGCCGTGCCGTTGATCTGCAGGTTAATGAGTTCAGGGTGCTGGGCAATTCGTTCAACCGCATGGCAGAGAACACCCAGAAACTGATTGAACAGGTCTTGCTGGGAGAGATTGAAGTCAAGGAAGCGAAGCTGAAGCAGTATCAGGCACAGATCAATCCGCATTTTCTATATAACTGTTTGAATTTCATCCAGAGCAAGGCCAGCATTGAGGACTATCAGGCTGTGACTGCTATGACGCTTCATTTAGGCTCGTACTGCCGGTATATTAACAAAATTGAACAGCTGGATTCCACCCTTCAGGATGAATTGGATTTTGTGGAGCATTACCTTCATATGGTGCATCTCCGCAAAAAAGAGATTATCTTCGAGATTGACGTTACGGCAGAGGCGGGCAGATACCGCCTGCCGAGGATGATTCTCCAGCCGCTGGTGGAGAATTGCATTAAGCATGGAATTGAACCGAGCTTAAGGCCTGGAGTTATCTCCATTACAGCGAAAGAGGAGGATTCATACCTTCTGATCACAGTGAAGGATAACGGAACCGGAATGAACGAGGACAAGCTGGGTGCGATCCGCCGTCATATTGATGAGAACATGATCAGTAATGAGCAGCTTGGGACCGGGCTGAGGAATGTGAATCAGCGGCTGAGGCTGTACTTCGGCAAGCATTCCGGGTTATCCCTGGATTCCGCCCCGTCTCAAGGAACCTGTTACCGGATACGAATCGAAAAGGAGGAAGAAGCCTATTCTGCAAATACTGCTGGTAGATGATGAACAATATGTAGTAGATGATCTGGAGCTTGCTTTTCCCTGGCAGGAATTCGGAATTGATAAAGTATATAAAGCCTATTCTGGAGCCCAAGCCCTGCTGCTGATTGAGCAGGTCCCGGTGGATATTGTCATTACAGACATTGCGATGCCGGGGATGAACGGGCTTGAACTGGTAAAACAGGTGAAGCGCACCCACAGGAGGATAAAGTGTATCCTTCTTACCGGTTATGCAGAGTTTGAATATGCCCGGGAAGCCCTTCAACACGGGGTAGTCGAGTATCTGGTCAAGCCGCTGGATCATCAGAAGCTGCGCGCTGCACTGGAGAGCACGATCAGGACGATTCAGACAGAGCTTGACAGAACCGCCTCCTATCAACAGGCGCTGCTTGCCTTCAAGGAGCATCTTCCGGCGCTGAAGGACAAGCTCCTGCTTGAACTGATTCAAGGCAAAACCTACCCGCAGGAGCGGCTAAAGGATAAGCTGGACGGATATCAGCTGAACTTTCAGATGCAGGACCGTGTTTTCCTGTTCCTGATCCGTCTGGAGGAGCATTTCACGAATTTCGGGCTGGAAAGCCAGCTACTCTTTGAATATGCGGTTACGAATATAGCCCTTGAGCTGCTGGGCGAGGGGTTTAAGGTATGGCACTGCCGGGATGCCTATGAGAATCTGGTGTTTCTCGTTAAGAGCATTGAAGGGGATACTGTGGACCCGGAAATCATATTAAAGCAGCTGACCCATAACACCCACCAGCTGCACAGCAGTGTGAACGAATATCTGAATGGCGGCATTTCAGTAATACTGTCGTACCCTGGGGAATTTCCACTGCATATACGCTCCATGTATGAGGATTCCCTGTCTGCGCTCAGACAGCAGGTGGGCAATGACAAGGGCTATTTCATCTCCCTGACGGATAAGCATAAGGGCTCACCTGTACAGCCGCTTAAGGATCTGTATGCTTCTCCGACACTGATGCATTTGCTGGAGACCGGCCAGTGGCAGGGCTACAAAGAAAGACTGCAGCAGATGAAAGAGTTCAGCAACAGCCTGCCTGCTTATAATGAAGAATATATTGAAGAAATCCGCAGCATGATCCTGGGCTCTTTTCATTACATTGCCCATAAGAATCATACCCTGTTATCCGATCTGGTTGGACGGGAGCTCCTGGATAAAACGCTCTTCCGTTCAATATCCCAACTGATCAGCTGGGGGGAGACATTGGTGGATACGCTGCAGGTCAAGCTCGAACGCGACACCCGAAATAACCGGATGGACATCATCAAAGAGATACAGAGCTGTATTGCGGCCAATCTGGCGGAAGCAAGCCAGCAATTCGTAGCGGACTCCGTCTCGCTCCATCCTGCATACGTATCCAAACTGTTCAAGCAGGTGAGCGGAGTCAGCATCAGCGAATATATTCTTAATATGAAGATGGAGCAGGCCGTAGAGAATCTGCGTAATTCCGATATGAAAATCTACGAAATCTCGGAGCAGCTCGGCTACGCCAACAGCCAATATTTCATAAAAGTGTTCAAGGAACAATTCGGAATGACCCCTCAGGATTATAGGGGGAAATTGTAAGGCTGCAGCTGTCGCGGTATTGCGCCGGTTCTCTGTACGGAGGATCGGCGCTTTTTTACTTTTACAATAAAGCTCTAGTCAACCCGTACAAATTATAGTCCTTTCCCTGAAAAGTATAGATATTACCCTCTTTTTGATAAAGACTCTGGTCATGGAAGCATGCTTGAGGTTAGCATAAAAGAAAGACAACTCCACTATACCCGAAGAGAGGTGCTGGCCATGTTTACTGCGCTTATTGTTGACGATGAATTGTTTGTGCGCAAGGGATTGATCAAAATGATTGACTGGGAGCGCAGCGGTTATGTGGTGACCGGAGAGGCCGACAACGGGGAGGATGCGCTGGCTATGATCCGCGAGCACAAACCCGATCTGGTGGTTACGGACATCCGGATGCCGGTTATCGACGGGATTGGCCTGATTCGTGCCGCTGTGCTTGAAAAGCTGGATACAGAGTTTATTATTGTCAGCGGATATAATGAGTTCGAGTATGCCCGGCAGGCCCTGCGCTACGGTGCTTTTGATTATGTGCTCAAGCCGATTGACCAGGAGGACTTCGAGAAGACGCTCGGCAAGCTTAAGGAGCGGCTGGAGGAAAAGGAACGGCACAAGGCCCGTACCCGGGTTGGGCTGGACCAGAGCCTGGTTGAAGCGCTGATCCGGGGAGAGGAGGATGTGCTGGACGATCCTGCCTGGAAGACTCCATGGGAAGGTGAAGCTGTGCTGACATTCACCTACGCCCTGCTTGAGTGGAATGATGTCCTCCCCTGGAACGGTCATGTACTGCCGGCCAAGGATACGCTGCGCAAGGCCATCCGCGAGGCTGTACATACAGCCTCGGGAACGGTGTTTGAGCCTGTACTGTATGAGCATCACCAGACGTACGGCCTGCTCGTGCCTGATCTGTATGCCCGTTCCTTCGGCGGGGATGTCAGCGCGTTTCTAACGGAGCTTGCCGGTCTGATCCGCACAGCCTTTTCCTGTCCGTTCCGTATTTACGCCGGGCCTGGTGTTCCTTCATTAAAAGATATAAAGCACTCCTATCTCGGAGCCAAGGAAGTCCAGCAGCACAAATATCTCATGCCGGTGCAGTCTGTCATTGCGTATGAGGATATTTCGGGCAGAACGCTGAATTACCGGCATTTGGAGGATGAAATGTACCGTAAGCTGATTGATGCGGTAGAAGAGAACGATCCGGAGATGCTGGCTGAACAAATAAACCATCTGTTCCAATTCATGCAGGAAAAAAGCTTCTCGCCGGAGGCGATGAAGGCGGCAGTTACCCAATGTGTGCTGGGCATCCTGAAATCGATCCAGACCCTGGAGGGTGACGAAAAGGAACTGATTTATCTGGAGGCGGCGGTAGGCTGGTATGACCGGAACATCACGCTGGGTGAAATTACGCGCATCTTTACGCTATTTGCCCATGAAGCGGCCGGACTTCTGGGGCAGCTCAGCCAGAACCAGTGCAAGGGCGGTATCCAGAAGATCAAATGCTACGTCGATCAGCATTACCATGAATCCATTACGTTAAAGGAGATCGCTGCCCGGTTTTATATGAATTCTGCCTATCTGGGCCAGCTTTTCAAGAAAACCTACGGAAGCTATTTCAATGAATATCTGCAGCAGCTACGCATAACGGAAGCCAAGCGCCTGCTCCGGCAAAGCGATTTGCGGATCTATGAAATTGCCCAGAAGATCGGATTCAGCAACGCTGATTATTTTGTTACCCAGTTTGAAAAGCTGGAGCAAATGACACCGACCGAGTACCGGAACCGCATTATCAGCCGGTAAGCCGAGTGAGGAGGAGGAGGGGAAGAAAGTGGACAGGCTGCTCAATCATATAAAGATGCGCAACAAAATGCTGTTGATCTATTTCCTGTGCGTGTTTATTCCAATCGTGCTTACAAATCTGCTGTTCTACAATACGATTACAGAGAATGTACGAAATCAGCGGATTCGTGATATCGACCGGACTATCGAGCAGATCAACAACGATTTCCGTGAGCAGGTTGATAATGCGGTAGGATTGTCTTCCTTTTTTTATGCCGATTTAAGCACGAATGAAATTCTGGACCGGGACTTTGCGAATGCGGCCGATTATCTGGAGGTTTACGACTCGTATTTACGGCGCATGCTGAACAACTATACCCCGCTATCCTTCTCATTGCAGAATGTGACGATTTATGTAGATAATGATACCTTATTACACTCGGGAAATATCGGCTACCTGTCGGATGAATTGAGAGAGGAGCCTTGGTACAGGCAGGCTTTGGCCAATGACACCTCCCATCCGATCTTTACCCGGACCGAAAGCGAGAGCGGCCGGTTTCAAGAATTCTCGCTGATCCGGAAGATGGATTACTACTCTGGAAGGCTGAACAAGGAGAAGGTCGTCAAAATCGATTTCAAGACCATCGACATCGGCGAAATCTTTAATAATCTGAATATGCAGGGGGCTGTCTATCTGCTGAATCCCTCAGGAGACATCGAGTATACCACTGATTCCTCCATCGACTGGAAGAAGTCAGACAAGACAGCCTTCAGTACGATCCGCTCCAGCGACCGGATCAAATTCACAAGCCGGTACAGCGGAGTAAGCTATCTGGAAGGCTGGAGTATCGTCGGAACGGTGGACGAGAACGAAGTGATCCGGGAGGTGAGGAAATCCCGTGACTTCATTCTTATATCCGCCTGTCTGATGATGATTCTCCCTACCCTCGTTATTGTCATTATCACCCGGTCCTTCAATGTCCGCATTGTCAAAATCCTGAAACAAATGAAGAAGGTGCGCAGCCAAAATTTCGAGGTGATTCCGGTTACTGACTTCCGGGATGAGATCGGCCAGCTCAGTCTGGGCTTCAACCGGATGATTCTGCAGATCAAATCCCTGATAGATGATGTATACATAGCCGAGATCCAGAAGAAATCACTGGAGCTGGAGCGCAGCAAGGCGCAGCTTAATGCGCTGCAAAGCCAGATCAATCCGCATTTTCTGTTCAATGCGCTGGAGACAATCCGCATGCGCAGTCTTCTGAAGGACGAGAACGAAACAGCGGCCATGATTCACAGCATGGCGAAGATTTTCCGCAGCTCGCTCACCTGGAACAAAGATATGATTACAGTCCGGGAAGAGCTGGAATTTATCATCTGCTTCCTCGATATCCAGAAATACCGTTTCGAGGACCGCATTGACTATTCGCTTGATGTACAGCCGGAGGCCTATGCCTGCAAGCTGCCGAAGATGCTGTTTCTGCCTTTTGTGGAGAATGCCAGCATTCACGGCCTTGAGCCGTTAAAACAGGGCGGACAAATTCATATTGCCATCACTATGAAAGACCGGAATCTGATTTTTAAAATCAGGGATAACGGGACGGGGATGAACGAGAGGCAAATCGGCAAGCTGTACAGTTACCTTGAAACCAATGAAATCATGGGCGAACGGATCGGGATTCAAAATGTAATCTACCGCGCCAAATTGATCTACGGTGCAGGGTTCCATTTTTTGATATACAGCGCTCCCGGGCAGGGAACAGAGATCGAACTGCGTATTCCCCGGTTACCCGATCCAGGCGGAAAGGAACAATAATTTCTACAGTACTGTCTATATTCTTGAGGGTAATCAGGAAATGTAATCGCTTTTATAATAGAGAAGCAAGGAATTGATAACGAGGGGGAAAGACTTTGAAAACACTAAAAATGCTTCGTCTTAGTCTTGCAATGCTACTGCTGTCATCTTTGGCAACAGCCTGTTCCGGCAATAACGCGAACAATGCCGGTGCGGAAACAAACAGCAAACCCGATTCAACGAACAGTGCGAATGCCGGCACTGAGGAAGTCAAGATGGATAAGGTTACTTATACGATCTTTAACGGCGTTGCCGGCTCGAAGGATGGCAACACCAACGAGACGACGATCGGCAAAATGCTGGAGGATCAGACAGGCACCAACTTCAAGCTGGAGTTTCTCGTCGGTGACCTGAATACCAAAATCGGAACCATGATTGCCGCTAACGAATATCCGGATGTACTGATTCCCGACGCGGCTATTGAAGAGGTATTGAACGCAGGCGCGTTTATTCCGCTCGACGATCTGATCGAGAAGTACGGACCGAACATCAAGCGCGTGTACGGCGACGACCTTGACCAGATGCGTTCCGCAGACGGCAAATTGTATTTCCTGCCGATGTCCGCCCAGGTCGGCGATTTTGTACCGGACCCCGAGCCGACAGCCGCATTCTGGGTACAGCGCCGGGTGCTGGAAGAAGCAGGATATCCAAAGATCAAGACGCTGGACCAGTACATGGAACTGATTGAGAATTATGCGGCGAAGCATAAGGATGAAGGACTGACCGGCATGGTGTCGCTTACCCATGACTGGAGATTTTTTGCCACCGCCAACCCGCCGATGCATCTGCTGGGATATCCGAATGACGGTAACGTGATGGTGGACCCGGCTACACTCGAGGCTACAACCTACTCCGGATCAGACGGAGCCAAGCAATGGCTGCAGGCTCTAAATACGCTTAATTCGAAGGGGATGTTTGACAAAGCGTCCTTCGTCGATAACTACGATCAATATATTGCCAAGCTGACCTCCCATAAGGTGCTCGGGTTCTTCGATTACCGCTGGCAGGTGCAGACCGCGCTGAATGTTCTGAAGGATGCGGCCCGGAAGGACCCGTCGCTTGACGGCTACAACTACTTCCCGCTGCCGGTTACCTTTGACGAAAGTATAGCCGATGCTTATGTTGACGGTCCTGGCGGCCTGGTTACCAACCGCGGGGTCGGTATTACCGTCAGCGCCAAAAATCCGGAGCGGATCATCCAGTATTTTGACAACATGCTGAAGGAAGAAAATCAGATCCTTATCACATGGGGGATCAAAGGCGAAACCTATGAAGTCAATGAAGAAGGCCGCTACTACCGGACTCAGGAGCAGATCAACAAAATTGATGAGGCCTTTAACGAGAAATTCGGCTTTAAGTATTACAGCTGGAACTGGCCAAGCTATGGCAACAACTCGACGCTCTCTGACGGCAATGCCAGAGGCGTAGGTTATCAGCCGGAAGTATTCCAGATGAGCCTTACCGATAAGGATAAAGAGATCCTGGGCAAATATGACGCTCAGACCTATACCCAAATGTTCGCCAAGCCTATTGATCGTCCGTGGTATCCGGCATGGGGCTTCGTGAAGGAGCAGAATTCACCGGAATTGATGTGGGAGACCAATAAAGATGAGCTGACCAAAAAATATTATCCGAAGCTGGTCCTGTCCTCCCCGGATAAATTCGATTCCATCTGGAGCGATTTCCAGAAGGAATGGGGCAAGCTGGACACAGCCGGCTATGAAAAATGGACAACCGAGCAAGTGAAGAAGAAAGTGGATATGGGCAAATAAAGCAAGTAAATGAGATGAAGGGCGGCCGGAGCGTTGGTATGGCTATGGCTGCCCTTTTTCCTCGGTAATCCGCACAGGGGCTGGAGGAGATAATGAGATGAATACAAAAACGATACTGGCAACACCTGAAATAAAGACTGACCAGAAGCCTGCAGGTCTTCGGCTGTTTCTGACCAAACTGGTGAAGCAGCGGGTACTGGTATTTATGTCGGTTCCTTTTTTGATCTGGCTGTTTATATTTAAATACCTGCCGCTGTGGGGCTGGACAATCGCTTTCCAGGATTACCGGCCGGCGCTCGGCTTCTGGGATCAGAAATGGATCGGCTTTTCGCACTTCAAATTTTTGTTTGGTGATGAACGGTTCCTCCGGGTGCTTCGAAATACGCTCGCCATGAGCTCGATTAATCTTATTCTGGGTTTTTTGACCGCCATAGTGCTGGCATTATTATTGAATGAAATCCGTCAGGTTGCCTTTAAGCGCATCGTACAGACGGTCAGCTATTTACCCCACTTTATTTCCTGGGTGGTGGCGGCAAGCATTATTCAAACCACCTTGTCCCCGGACGGTATTATCAATCAGCTGCTGATCTGGGCAGGGTTCATTGACAAGGGGCAGGAATTTTTGTTTCTCGGAATTCCGCATTTTTTCTGGGGAATCTTCGGGGCAAGCTCGGTCTGGAAGGATATCGGCTGGAATACGATTGTGTATCTGGCGGCCATGACCACCATCGATCCGTCGCAGTATGAAGCCGCAGAAATGGATGGTGCAGGACGGTTCAAGCGGATGTTCTACATCACGCTGCCGGGCATTAAAAGTGTTGTCGTCGTATTGCTTATAATGAACATCGGCTATCTGCTGGAATCGGGATTTGAACCGCAATATTTGCTGGGGAACGGCATGAATGTAGACTATTCGGAGAATATCGATATTTTCGTGCTGAAATACGGGATTGCCCAAAGCAACTTCTCTCTTTCCATCGCAGCCGGCATGTTTAAGACGATCGTCAGCTTTATTCTGCTGTTCGTGGCGAATTCCGTTGCCAAACGCGCTGGCGAGTCCAGGCTGTTCTAGACGAAGAAGGAGGGAATCGAAGTGGAGAAAAGAAACCGGATTCGGACATCCAGGGGCGATAGAGTATTCGAGATTTGCAACTTTATCTTTATGATTCTGCTGATGATCGTTACACTCTATCCGTTCATTAATATACTTGCTGTTTCTTTAAATGATGCGCAGGATTCGATCAAGGGCGGGATATACCTGTTCCCGCGCGCTTTAACCCTGGATAATTATCAGTATGTATTTAAAGAAGCAACCATTTTCCATGCCACCCTGATTTCTATACTGCGCACAGTGATTGGTACAGTTGTTACGGTACTGGGTTCAGCCATGGTGGCGTACACAATCAGCCGGCAGGATTATGTGCTGCGCAAATTCATTACAATTGCCTTTATTCTGACAATGTACTTTAACGGCGGATTGATTCCAAACTACCTTCTGATGCGCGATATGAATCTCGTCGGCAGCTTCTGGGTCTACATCCTGCCGGGCCTTATCGGTGTATTTAATCTGATCATTATCCGCTCCTTTATAGAAAATTTGCCGGAGAGCATTCTCGAATCCGGGAAAATCGACGGAGCCGGCGATTTCAAAACCTTTATCAGTATCGTGCTTCCGCTAACCATGCCTGTACTGGCTACCGTAGCTTTATTCTCCGGGGTCTATCAGTGGAATTCATGGTTTGACGTGTTCCTGTACAATTCGTCGAAGATCAACCTGAGTACACTGCAGTACGAGCTGCAGAAGATTCTGCAAAATTCCACGGCCACCGCGGGTACCTCCAGCATGGACGGCATGATCAACGGAGCGAACGGTTCGCAGCAGGGTGCGGTTACGCCATTGTCGATCCGGGCCACGATGACGATCGTCGCTTCGGTGCCGATCATTATGGTCTATCCGTTCCTGCAGAAATATTTCGTCAAGGGCATGATGGTCGGCGGTGTAAAGGGCTGACGACAGGGAAGCCGCTTATACCTTTACTGTTCAGGCTGCCGGATGTTTCGGCGGCTTTTTCTTTGACTATAAGAATATGAGGATAGGTCAATGATAGGTTGGTTTAGGTCATGGACTTCAATCCTCCCGCGTACCTATAATCGAATTGTCTATTAATATCTTCTATTAAAAAGGGTGAAATGACGTTGGCAAAAAAACAAGGAATGAATCCGTACCTTCCTTCATGGGAATACATCCCTGACGGTGAGCCTTATGTATTTGACGGCCGGGTTTATATTTACGGCTCGCATGACCGGTTTAACGGACATGTGTTTTGCTTGAATGATTATGTCAGCTGGTCTGCACCGGCGGAGGATCTGTCCGACTGGAGGTATGAAGGGGTAATCTATCATTCCACGGATGACCCGCTCAATCCGGAGGGAAGCATGTGCCTGTATGCCCCCGATGTTACGGTGGGACCTGACGGGCGGTATTACCTATACTACGTGCTTGATAAGCTTCCCATCGTTTCGGTGGCTGTATGCGATACGCCCTGCGGCACATTCAGCTTCTACGGTCATGTGAAATATGCCGACGGGACACGTCTCGGAGAACGGGAGGGCGATGAGCCCCAGTTCGATCCGGGTGTACTTACAGAAGGGGAACTGACCTATTTATATACCGGGTTTTGCGCACCGGGAGATAAGTCTAGAAGCGGGGCCATGGCTACTGTAATAGGACCCGATATGCTTACCATCCGGGAAGAGCCTGTATTTGTCGCACCGAGTGAGCCCTACAGTACCGGAAGCGGCTTTGAAGGACATGCGTTCTTCGAGGCGCCTTCCATCCGGAAGAGAGGAGACACCTATTATCTCATCTATTCCTCGGTTGTCATGCATGAGCTGTGTTATGCGACGAGCAAACATCCTACGAAGAACTTCGAGTACCAGGGAGTAATCGTAAGCAACTGCGATCTTCATATCGGTAAATACAAGCCGGCTGCCAAACCGATGTATTACGGCGGTAATAACCACGGCAGCATCGTAGAAGTTGATGGAGCCTGGTATATTTTTTACCACCGGCATACCAATGGAACTGCGTTTTCCCGGCAAGGCTGTCTTGAGCCCATCCATTTCCTCGAAGACGGAACGATTCCCCAGGTTGAAATAACATCCAGTGGTCCTAACCGGGGGCCGTTTGAAGGCAGAGGGGAATATCCGGCATATTTGGCATGCCACTTATTCTGTAAGGCTGAAGAAATGTATACCGGCGGCTTTGGCCGTTCAGGAGCATGGATGGACAGCCGTTTCCCGAAAATCACGCAGGATGGGCGGGACGGCGATGAGGAGACCGGTTATATTGCCAACATGACGGATTCGGCTACGGCCGGGTTTAAGTATTTTGATTGCCGTGGCATTCAAAGGGTGCGGATCAAGGTGCGGGGCTATTGCCAGGGCTTCTTTGAAGTGAAGACAGCGTGGGATGGACCGTCCCTTGGTCAAATACCCGTAGGCTTCACCAACATTTGGACAGAATACGCCTCGGATATCCGCATTCCTGACGGGCAGCAGGCCCTGTATTTCACATTTACCGGTAATGGAAGTGCCAGCCTGGCTTCGATTGCCCTGGAATAACTTATGCTGAATAAAGGAGAGAGCAGCAATGAACAGAAATAGCCAGGATTTTGAAGTGTCAGAGGCGCCGGCTGGATTTGACAGCGAGCGGGAAGCTATTGCCCGGGGAATAATGAAGATGATTGAATACCCTTCCGGTACGGTAGGCCGTAACCGGCAAGCCAGAGTGTATACGCCTCCCGGATATTCAGCTGATCAGGAATACAGTGTGCTTTATCTGCTGCACGGAATCGGCGGAGATGAGAATGAGTGGTACACGCATGGTATGCCTCAGATCATTCTTGATAATCTGTATGCTGACGGGATGCTTAGGCCGATGATCGTCGTTTTTCCCAATGGAAGAGCAATGTGGGATGACCGGGCGGAGGGGGATATTTTTGATGCCGAGAAGATCCGGGCATTCGAAACCTTCGAGACGGAATTGTTCGGGGACCTTATCCCTTATATTGAAGCGAATTATCCGGTCCTGACGGACCGGCTGCACCGGGCCATTGCCGGATTATCCATGGGCGGCGGGCAGGCTTTGAATATCGGACTCGGCAATCTTGACAGGTTCGCCTGGATCGGGGCATTCTCTCCGGCGCCGAACACCAGGGAGCCTGAAATACTGGTTCCGGAGCCTAAGCGGACTGCGGAGCAGCTGCACCTCCTATGGATATCGTGCGGGAATCTGGATTCGCTGAAGCATGTCAGCGACAGGACACACGAATACCTGTCGCAGCATGCTGTACCGCATATCTGGGTGGAGGAGCAGGGCGATCACGATTGGCCTGTCTGGAAAAGCGGATTGTACCAGCTGGCTAAACGTCTCTTTTAATGAAGCAAGAAGACAGGGCAGTGATTTCCCGTTAACGGGAGAGTCACTGCCCTGCTTTGTTTACTGCTTATTTATTGGCCATTGCCTCTGCGCGCAATTTCACGATTTTTTCGGCCTTCACTGTATCTGCAGCAAACACATCCGTCCAGCCGAGACCGTTCACATCCGATTTCAGCTTGGTCCACAGCTGGTCGAATTCCGCCTGATTTTTGGCGAAAATCATTTTCCAGGAGGTATCCTTTACATAATCGGAAATCTGGCTCCGTTTATTCTTGATGTCGGAAGAGTCGGTGCCGAGGCTCGTATTGATATTAGGGACAATATCAATCATATTATTTTTCTGATAATAATCAGTCGGGTTGGTAGCCTTGAACATGCTCTGCCACTCAGTAGTAAGCGTAGTTTTATTAGCCTCTATTGTTGCGTTCCAGTAGTCCTTGTTGTAGAATTCGCCGGTATCGGGATCCACTGCAAAATCACCGATAATCATGCTGTTAATTTTGCTTTGTCCATCCTGATAGCCGCCGCCGCCGTACTCGTCGGGAACTGGGGTATTATCCTGAAAGGCGGTCTGGCCGACTTCAGTCAGCTTAAATTTACCGTCCGCGGTTTTTTCATAATTGAAGCCTTCCATACCGTTGGTGTAATAGCGCAGCCCTTCCGGGGAAGACATCCAGTCCATGAATTCCATAATACGGTCCGGATCTTTGGCTTTGGAGCCGATGGCAAAGACGCGTCCGTTGCCGAAATAAGCATCACTGTTCTGAATAATATGGGTGTCGCCGATCGGAATAGCTACATTTCCGTCACCCTGCGCGCCTCTTTGCGGCGTGTTATAGAACCCTCTCTGCCATGAATACCATAACAGGAGCACCTGTTTATTGGTCAATTTCTCGGACACCTTGTTCCAGTCCTGGGTTGGTGAATCCGGATCGACAAGCCCTCTCTGGTTGGCATCAAAATAAAACTGGAGGATTTTCTTATACATGCTGTTATCATCAATGAGCGGAACGATGTCGCCCTTGGCATTCAGCTGTATGGTTGAGGTTCCGTCCGGCTGCTCATAGCCGTACCAGTTGCTCAGCCAGCGGACGTTTTCCATGCTCCCGTTATCCCAATCCTTCCATAGCGTAATAGGCGAAATAGGTTTTCCGTCAGTCGTAGCCGGATATTTCTCGTGCATAAGCTGCAGCGCATCCAAAAGGTCAGTCAGATTGTTCAGCTTGGGCGACCCGATCCCCTTATAATAATCCCAGGGCATGAGCGGGCTGGAATAAGGGATCTCCTCCGAGAAGGTGGTCGGCGAGGTATCGGCCACAAAGGTCGGCAGGCCGTAGATTTTACCGTCCGGATTCACCTTGTCAAAGGCCGCATTAAAAGGCTGGAAATGCTGGTCTACATATTTGGACAGGTACTCCGTATTCTTGACCTTATCCGTAATATCCATGATAAGTCCGGCAGGAATCAGCTCCTCCAGCTGACTGTTGTCAATAATCAACAGATCACCGAGATCCCCGGCTGCCGATCTTGTTTTGTAGAGCTGATCCCCTGCGACCTGGGGAGAGAGAATATTGAGAGTGATATTAAATTTGTCCTTAATCAGCTTGCCGTACCAGCCCGTCTGCTCTCCCTGATAATTGGCCGCATTGTTAAAGACTGTGATCGTAAGCGGTTTGCTATGATCGGGGCCGTTCCCCGGGTCTGCAGACTGGTTTGCCTGATTCGCAGAATCGGTTGCGTTTGCTGCCCCAGAATTGCCTGAATTCCCGCCGCATCCGCTCAAAGCTGTTGTTCCCAGAAGCATACAGGCTGCGAGCGCAAATACAGTCTTGCTGTGCAGTTTATTCTTTTTACTCATATACAACCCCCCTGAAGTAGTAAGCTTGTATTATAACGGTGCCCCGGCTGGCCTTAGCCTTTCACAGCCCCGATTATAATTCCCTTCACAAAAAACCGCTGGAAAAACGGATAGACCAGAAGAATGGGCGCTACAACGATGATCGTCACCGTCATGCGGATCGACGTAGTGGTCTGCTTGGTTGCGAGGCTCGCCATTGCTGTTGAGCCGGCATTCTGCAGGTTAACCATGGTGGACAGTGAGCTGGCCTGATTAATGTAGTTGTAGAGGATAAACTGCAGGCTGTACAGCTTGTTGTCCGTAACCAGCAGCAGCGTATCCTGAAAGGAGTTCCACTGGTTCACTGCCGAGAAGATCGCAACGGTCGCCAGAATAGGCTTGCTGATCGGCAGAATAATTTTGAAAAAGATTGTCATCGTTCCGGCTCCGTCAATACTGGCTGCCTGCTGCAATTCCTTCGGCGTGGATTCCACAAAGGTTTTTACCAGAATGATGAAGAAGGGGGCAACGATGGAAGGCAGAATGTATGCCAGAAAACTGTTGGTGAGATGCAGAGACCGCATGGTCAAATACCAGGGAATAATACCGGCATTGAAGAACATGGTGATAATGGTGAAGCGGTACCAGAACTTTCTGCCCCACATGTCGTCTTGGGAGAACATGAAGCCCAGAAATGCAGAAGCCCCCACTGTCAACAGGGTTCCGATTACCGTTCTGCCTAATGAAATGACAAAGGCATTCCATAGGCCGGGAATCTTGAACACATCAATGTAGTTTTGAAAATGAATTTGCTTCGGAAGGAAGATGACCTCCCCTTTGGCGCTAAGATCGTTTGCGCTGATTGTATTGATGATGATGGAATAAAAGGGATAGATACAAACGAAGGTAAAAAGAGAGAACAGCACATAGATGGTAATGGAGATCAGTTTGTCGGCTGTGCTGACCTGCATTCTATTCTTTTTGGACAAGCGACGGCTGCTCTTTGCTGCCGTTTCCGTTCCCATGCCGCTCATACGATGCCCTCTCCTCTCAGTAGTTTTGAAAGTCCGTTTACGGAAAAGAGAAGCACTACGCTGATCAGGCTCTTAAGCATGCTGATGGCAACCGAAACGGAGTAGCTTCCGCCTCCCATGGCCAGGTTGTACACGTAGAGGTCCAGAACCTGAATACTCTCCTTGTTAAACGCATTCTGGAACACAAAATATTGCTCAAGGCCATTGTTAAGGAAGCTTGCGATCTGGAGCATAAGCAGCACGAAATAGGTTGGCAGCATGCTCGGCAGCACCACATGCCTGATCACCTGCATTCTCGTTGCTCCGTCTACATAGGCGGCTTCGTAGAGGGATTCATCAATCCCCATAATGGCGGCAATGTACAGGATGGCTGACCAGCCCAGTGTTTTCCAGGTGACCCAGACCCATTGGGTGATCCAGACATGCTCCGAGCTCTGCAGGAAGAGTATAGGCGAATCCGCAAGCCCGATCTGATGTAAAAAGCCGTTCACAATGCCTTCGCTCGAAAACATCGTAAAGGCTAAAGAGTAGACCAATACCCAGCTGATGAAGTTGGGAAGGGTGGTAACGGTCTGGATAAATTTCCGGAAGCGGACCGCCTTGATTTCAGTCAGGAAGATGGCAAAGATCATGGGGAGCCAGGAGAACAGGATACCGAGTCCGCTTATACCGAACGTGTTCTTGACCACCTGCAGCAGCTGATCAATTTTGACTTGATTTTCTACCAGCGAGTGAAACCATTTAAAGCCGACAAAAGGCGACTCGGACAAAGGAATGGGCGGCATATAGTCGAAAAAGGCATATACCCATCCGTACAGCGGATAATAGGCAAAAACGGCCAGTAAAATCATAAATGGCAGGATATAAAGAAATTTGCTTACTGATCTGCTTCCCGTACTATATTTGGGACCAGGCATCCAATCCACCCCTTATGTCTATTTTGCGCGTTCAACAAAACAGGCTTTACCTTTTTGTTAACGCTTACACAACTATGGGTTTATGATAAAGGTTCATTTTCCTGCGGACAATGACCTATCCTCACTGGTTATTGATCTATTATTAGGTGTGGCCAGATTTGCTTCGTTAGCGGTTGTTTTTGCCGGGGGCGGAATCTATTATATAGAATACCGAGAGGTTAAATAGCAGGCAGGAGCGGAGGGAGAGGGCCGGATGAACCAGATTTATTACATTGAGACAGATGCAACGCATGAGAGCAATTTCGTATTCGATATTCCCCAGGGCCATCCGTGCTGGCTGCTGGTTATTACCAAGACACCTGCCCAATTCTGGGTTAACGGGCACCTGAAGGAATACCCTGCACACTGTGCCGTTCTCTATGAGGCTCACCAGAAGATTTATTACCGGGCTTGCGGGGGGCAATACGTTAATGACTGGCTTCGTTTTTCTTCTGATGAGACTTATATTTCAAAAGCGACACTGCCGTTTGGTGTCCCGTTTGCACTTGATGATCCGGAGTACTGCAGCAAGCTGTTTGAACTCTTGATCGTTGAACATAACTTCAACAGGGATTATAAGGAATCATCTGTCGATTGCTTATTGCGCACGCTTTTTAATAAACTGCTGGAGTCTTATCATCATGAGGGGTTCCGGGCCCAATATTACAACCTGTTAAAGCTCCGCACCGCTATTCAGACGAATCCGGGGGAGCATTGGACGGTTTCAAAAATGGCCCAATCTCTGCAGCTCAGCGCGGGTTATTTACAGAGTATATATAAAAAGACCTTTGGCATCTCATGTATAGAAGATGTTATTAACAGCAGAATCCGTCTGGCAAAAGAGTATCTGCTCCACAACACCCTTAGCATCGCTGAAGTCGCTTTCCATTGCGGGTATCATAATGTGGAGCATTTCTGCCGGCAGTTCAAGCAATTTACGGGATTAACCCCCGGAAAATTCCAAGTTACCAACCGGAATCTTCCGGCAGATTCAAATTAAAAGGGGAGAGGGGGGAAAAGGGCATCCTTTAAGCCCTTCTCTTATCCGTTAAAAACAAGCCCGGAATCAATATAAACGCAAGCACAACGGCGGATACCAGGAACCCGGCATGGTAAGCCTTTAGCCCGTTAGCTACCGTTGGCTGCAGGCCTTGGATGACTGTGGCGACAACGGTGGCGGTGACGGCAGAGCCGAAGCTTGCGCCAAGATTTTCGATAATATTAATTCCTACACCGGCTTCCGGAAGCTGCCTGCTGCCCAGCCCTGTATAGGCCTCACTTGTTAATGGAAGGCTGATGCCCCCGATGCTGGCCCCGCGGAGAAACAAAACGATGGAAATCCAGATCATGCTTGTATGACCGGTAATGAAGATAAGCGGGATCGATCCGATCAGGGAGAGAGCCAGGCTGACGAGCACCACGTATTTGGCACCGATTTGATCGATCATTTTGCCAAGGTAAGGCCGGGTAATAAGCATCCCGACACCCTGCGGAATAAGTGCAATTGCTGTTTCAATCGCCGTGAAATGACGGAAGTTCTGAAAGAACAAGGGTAGGATCAGCATGGGGCCCATGATGCCAATGTTGGCGAGGAACAAGCCGATGCTGGAGGCCGTGAAGCTTGTGTGGGCAAATAAATTCAGCGGCAGGACCGTCTGATTTTTTCTAAGCCGGTTATATGCCAGATAGATAACAGCCAAAGCAAGGCCGATGCCGGTCCAAAGTATGGTTTTGCTGTTGTTGAAGGAGGCATGATCGGCTGCTTTTGTAATGCCGTAGATCAGGGCTGCACTCATAGAAGACAGGACAATGATCCCGAACAGATCGAGCTTACTTTCTTTGTTGAAGGGCTCGAAGTCAGGGATTTTTTTTATCATCAGGGGTACTGCAATCACAACAACGAACACGTTGATGAAGAAAATCCAGTGCCAGGATGCCCCTTGCACGATAAACCCGCCGATAATCGGTCCCAGGATGGGCCCAAAGATCATCGGGGTGCTGACGATCGCCATGACCCGGCCGAGATTGTCCTGACCAGCGGTTTTGACCAGAAGGGTGAATATCAGGGTGGTAATGACTCCGGCGCTAAAGCCCTGCAGCAGACGGAAGCAGATGAAGCTGGAGATGTCCCAGCTAATGCCGACCAGCGCAGAAATAATACCGAAGGCGATAACGGCCCCGGTAAATACTCTTTTACCGTTAAATTGATTCATCAGCCAGCCGGATACGGGGACTGCAACCGCGAGTGCCAGAACATAGCCAGTAATCGCCCATTGAATGATATGGAGGGTTGTATTGAAATCCCTGGTTAGCTGATCTATAGCGATGTTCACCATCGTGGAGTCAAGCATCGGGGCGATCGCTCCAAGGGCAATGGCCCAGGCTGCCATGAGGATTTCTTTGGGTAATGCTGTCGTCTGTACGTTCTCTTTTGCCATGTTAATCTCCTTAAAAGCAATTTAGTTTCCTTGTCAACAAAACAATAAACTGATATAGTTTCCTTGTCAACAAAAAACGGAGAATAAAAAACAGCCCGTTCTCTATCGAATTGGGCTGCTTTTATAGAAATGAGCTGCTGTTGGTTTAGCTAGTTATCACTCAAAGCTGTCTGACTTATTGATATCCAGACCTTGTTTCTTGATTTCCGCATCCAGATGCAGGCTGTACGTATTGATGAAGCTGAGCATACTGTCATATTGCTCCCCGGTTACCTGCTCAAATACGGCTTGATCCCGCTCGCGGAACTCGTTGTGCAGCTCCTCGTGAATATCAAATATGGTTCTGCCCTGCTCAGTCAGCCTGAAATAGACCTCCTTCTTGTTGTCCGGTTTCCGGTAGCTTTCGATAAGGCCTTTGTCGGTAAGCTTTTTGGTTAATTTGCTGATCGCACCCTTGGTCATATAGAGAGATTCGGCGAGCTTGGTCACATTGGACTCCGCATTTTTTTCGATATATTCAATGCAGTGAACCTCGGACGGCTTACAGCCTTTAAGATTCTCTTCCATCTTCAATTTATTAATCCAGGCCATCTTGTTAAATAAGTCCCGGAACTGCAGCATGACCTGATCCTGTTTATTAATGGCTATTCGCCCCCGTATGAGATCATTGAGATTTTAAAAGAAAACGCGTTTCATTAGTATAACTTGATTTTAGTTCATATATTATCTTTTTACAAAAAATTGTCTGTTATGCTAGACTCAACAAGACATTGTTGCTTAACGATTTGTTCAGGAGGAACTTTACTAGATGGCCCATATATTAGTAGTTGAAGATGAACAGCCGATCAGTGACCTGATTACAATGAACCTTAAACTGGTCGGACACACGTATGCCAAGGCTTATAACGGTCTGGAAGCGGCGGACATGCTGGAGCAGGAGCGGGCGGATCTGATTCTGCTCGATGTGATGCTTCCGGGACTGGACGGGTTTGCAGTGATGCAGCGTATTGCCCATTTGCAGATCCCGGTAATTCTGATTACGGCCAAACATGCGCTGGCTGACCGGATCAAAGGGTTCGAGCTGGGCGCGGAGGATTATATCATCAAGCCGTTTGAAATGCTGGAGCTGCTGGCCCGCATTAATGTCGTGCTGCGCGGGAATGAACAGGCAGTGCCGGCGTTTGTCTGCGATGGGGTGGAGGTGCGGTTCGCGGAGCGGCAGGTCCGTGTGGACCAGCAGGCGGTCGATCTGACTGCCAGGGAATTTGAGCTGCTCGAAGTGCTGATCCGCAACCGTAATATTGCCCTTTCCAGGGAAAAGCTGCTGGAGCTGGCCTGGGGCTATGATTTTGCCGGCGATACCCGCACTGTAGATGTCCATATCCGTCAGCTGCGCAAAAAACTGGGCTGGGAAGAGCGGATCAAAACCGTATTCAAGCTGGGCTACCGCCTGGAGGTTCAGGTCTAGCATGCGGTTCTGGCATAAGATTCTGCTCGCCGTGCTTGCTCTCTTTATTATTGCCCTTGATGTAAGTGTCATTATGGTGATGAAAAAAAGCTGGCAGCTGAATATGGACAGCGAAACCAGACGGGCGGCGAGCGAGCAGACGTTAATCGCAAACAATATATTTGAAAATCTCGATTCGATCCGCGCGCGGGGCAACACCCTTACACCTGTCCTGCTTGCCAGTGTAGCGCAGTCGTACGGGGATTATTACCGCAGCCAGGGAATCGGCCTTGAGCTGCGCGAGAACGGCAGATTGATTTATCCAAGCCCCGGCGGCGGGAAGGTTGACGGGCAAGAGGAGCAGACTGCCGAGCAGACCATAAAATTGTCGATGCCGCTGCCTGCTCCGTATCAGGATCTGGAGCTGATCTATAGCCGCGACATCAGCGGGCTGTATGCCCAGCAGCAGGAGCTGAACCGGTTCTTCGTGATGATCAACTGGATTGCCGGGCCGGTGCTGGCGCTGCTGCTCTATCTGCTGATCCGCAGTCTGACGAAGCCGCTGAAGCAGCTGTCAGAGAGCGCCCGCACGATCGCCGAAGGCGATTATCCGAACCGGGTGGAGCTGCACAGCAGGGATGAATTCGGGGAGCTCGCGGTTCACTTCAACCGGATGGCTGCTGCAGTGGAGCAGCGGATGACCGAGCTCTCCGATATGGCGGAGGAGAAGCAGCGGATGGTCGATAATCTGGCCCATGAGCTGCGCACGCCGCTGACCAGCATGCAGGGCTTTGCGGAGTTTCTTACCTCGGCCAACATCGGCCAGGAAGAGCAGATTCAGGCCGGCCGTTACATCTGGAGCGAAACGGTCCGGCTGAAGAATCTGGCCTTTAAGCTGCTGGATTTGTCTGTTCTCCGGCACCAGCCTCTGTTACTTTCCGAGGTAGAGGTGGCTGATCTGTTTGAGACGGTGAGTCAGACAGAGGAGCATAAGTTACAAGAGCGCGGCATTCCGCTGGAGATAGACAGCTCCATTCCTGCCGTGCGGGGGGACGCCGATCTGCTGGCATCCTTTCTGGTGAACCTGATCGAGAATGCGGTTCACGCCTCCCAGCCGGGCAGTCCAATACGACTGCTGGCTTATGAGCAGAAGGGAGAAGCTGTGCTGGAGGTGCGCGACAGCGGCAGCGGAATGACGGCGGAGCAGAGCCAACGCGCCTTCGAGCCATTCTACCGGGCAGACCCCGCGCGTTCGCGCCTGTATGGCAACGCCGGTCTCGGCTTGTCCTTATGCCGGCAGATTGCCGAAGCGCATCAGGCCCGGGTCGAGCTGGAATCTGTGCCTGGACAAGGGACAGTCATCCGGCTTATTTTACAACTTCCTAACAACTCGGCCTCCTACTCTATAACATCCCGGGATTAAGCTAAAGACAGATTTAACAACTCAGATCCCGATGGAGGTAATGAAATTGAACAAAAAGAAATGGTATGCCGGAGCTGTTGTTTTATTCTCAGGGGGCGTGCTCACGCTAAGTGCCTTTGTCGTCCCGGGCATTGTAAATTCTCGGGTCATTGCAGGGAACGGTCCGGCCGTTCAGGCCAAGGCTCAGCCGGCTGCGGGCGGCAGCGCCATTCCTGTATTAAAGTTTGAGGCTCCGGCCCCGGTATCTACGGTAACAGCCGATCTGCTAAAAGATATGAGCGAAGCGCAGATTAAGCAGATTTATGATTACATCAATAAGCCCGGACTTGAACCCGGTATCTCGGGCAGGGAAATAACCGAAGCAGAAATAAACCGCAGACTGGTGCTGGAAGATCAATATGTGTATGAAGGGCTTCGCCCGGAGCAGCCGCTGCCGCTTAAGGCCGGACAGGCGGAGGTGTATGTGGATATAGAGACGCACACGTACACTTACCCGGAGCGGACAATGACCGACGAAGAGCTGCTGCAGCTGATCGACTGGTCCTACCGGCTGAATTATATCGCCGCCCGGCACAATGTAACTGTCCCGCCCCTGGCACAGGACATCAGCGAGGCTGAGGCGAAGCGGCTGGCTGCAGAAAGTGTCAACAAGCTGTTCGATGCAGATGTTTCCAAGCTGAAGACAAAGGCCCTTCTGGCTGAGCTTGGAGCGGACAAGCAGCCGGCCTGGACCGTTCATTCTGCTCCATACAAAGCCGCTACCCTGCGCGGGCAGGAGAAAGAATTTCAGGAGTACCATGTGATTATCGACGCCAAGACCGGCGATATGCTGGATACAACGGTCATCAATGGGGCGCTGAAAAGAACACCCATTGATGACGCAGCTGCCAACCGTATAGCGAAGGATGCCAGCTGGATTCACAAGGCTACCCAGATTGTGATGAACAAGCAGGGAGAGAAGCGCACCATCGTCAAGGCCAGCCTGACCGGTACAGAGAATAATAACAAGCGCGGGATGGTCGCCGTGAAGCTGCTGCTGGAAGACGGAAGCAGCTATACGGCAGAGCTCCGATATCCGAATCAGGCCTTGCGCTGCCTGATTTATGAGCCGGCGGGGAAGTGAGCAGGCACTCATTGCCGCGGTTATAGCAGGTATGAGGGCAGATGCTGCTGCGGCCATCTCAAGTATAAGGTGAGGAGACATTCTGTTGCACTTTGTACAACGGATCATGATTAAATCGGTCTGAAGATAGAATCTGCTGTATTTTGTACAGCAGATTTTTTGATTTTTGGAGCATTCGCTCTATTTTCCGGAAATCAATTGTACAAAATGCAATAGAATGACTTTTCCGGCATCCAAAGGATGAATCTATTGTACAAAGTACAACCACCCATCATACAACCAAATCAAAAGCATGTTCATTTTAGATGAGTATGATCTGTCATTATGCCATAAACAACGGCCATTAGATTATATCTGCCTCCGCTTCAATCCTCTACAATGGAATGGATGAAGCTCGATAAGGGGGAGAAGCTGATGCCACAATGGGCATTCGTTACAGGAGCAGACCGGGGAGTCGGGCTCAGCCTGGTTAAGGGACTGCTGGGACAAGGCTATTATGTATTTGCCGGACAATATGCAGGGGCCGGAAACGCCGGAGCCGGGAGTGAATTGGAGCAGCTGGAGGAGGGAAGTGAGGGACGTATGAAGCGTGTTCCGCTTGATATCAGCGCTGCGGACAGTGTCAGCAGAGCGCTGGAAGCCGTGGCTGCGGTCACTGACCGGCTGGATATTCTGATCAATAACGGGGCTATATTGGGTGACATGCAGGCGACGATTGAGGACGAGCTGGATTTTGAGGAGATGGATCAGGTGTTCCGCGTGAATGCGCTGGGGGCGCTGAGAATGTCGAACGGGCTGATTCAGCCGCTTTTGCGAAGTGAACATAAGCTCATCGTCAATATCTCTTCCGAGGCAGGCAGCATCGGCAGCTGCTGGCGGAACGCCTGGTATGCCTATTGCATGTCCAAGGCGGCGCTCAATATGCAGTCCCATCTGATTCACAACCAGATTGCACCCAAGGGCGGCAAGGTGATGGTCATTCATCCCGGCCATGTTCAGACTTATATGCAGGGCAAGCTGGATACAGGGGGCAAGCTGACACCGGACGAGTCCGCCGGAAGTATCTTGAAGCTTGTGGAGCAGCGGCTTGATCCCGGCTATGCCGGGGAAGGGCTGTCTCTGATTGATTACGCCGGGGAGACGCTGCCCTGGTAGAAGCATAGGCTGAATTATAGAAACGGCAACCTCTCTTGTGCCCGGGAATTTTCCGGTGCCGGAGAGGTTTTTTATATCAAATTGACAGCAGGGAGCTGCTATGTGAGAATGTAGTTAACCAGACTAACTAAATGAGGTGGGCATGTGAAAGGGAGTGCGGCAAGAAGCGCGGAGATTATCGGTTTATTTTGCCGGCAGCAGATGAATGTGAAGAAGGATATTCCCGTCAGGTCCAGCGAGATGGGCGTGCTTATCTTTGTGGAGAAGCAGGAGGAGCCGGTTACGCCGCTGATGATCAGCAGCTTTTTCAGGATATCCAAGCCGTCTGTTACCGTTATGATCAACTCTCTGGTCCGCCAGCAGTATCTGCATAAAGCTGCATCCGCCACAGACGGAAGGAGCTATACCGTCTCTCTGACAGCGGTGGGGCGGGAGCTCGTAGAGTCCACCGCAAAGGAATATTACCGCAGTATGGAGCTGCTGGAGGAGCAGATGGGCAGCGCCGAATTCGCCAGATTTATTGAGCTTATGCAGCAGGCGACGGAAATCATCAGCAGGGAGAATGGACGGTCATGAAAATATTAGTTACAGGTGCTTCAGGCAATGTGGGCAGCTATGTAGTGGATGAGCTTTTGAACAGGGGAGAGCAGGCTGTGGCAGCCGGGACAAATGTGCAGAGACTGGAGCAACGGTTTCACGGCCGGTCAGCGTGTGTGAAGCTTGATTTTACAGATGCATCTACCTTTGCTACTGCGCTTGGAGGGGTGGACCGGGTATTTCTGATGCGCCCGCCGCATTTGGGGAAACCGGAGGATTTGTATCCTTTTATTGATGCGTTGAAGGCTCACGGTATCCGGCTTGTCGCTTTTCTCTCGCTGATGGGGATCGAGAAGAACACCATTCCGCCCCACTATAAAATTGAAAAATACATAGAAGCTGCAGGAATTCCTTATGCGCATATCCGTCCGGGGTTTTTCATGCAAAATATATCGGGCATTCACGCTGCCGAAATCCGCGGGCTGAATCAGATTTATATACCGGCGGGCAACAGCAAAACCAGCTTTATTGATGCGGCGGATCTCGGGCTGGCTGCCGCTGTGCTGCTTGGCGATCCTGTGAAATATGCCAATACCGCCCACACGCTAACTGGACCGGAGTCGCTCGACTATTATCAGGTGGCGCAGATCCTGAGTGAGGCAACAGAACGGCAGATCACATATGCCAAGCCTGGGTTCCTGAAATATAGAAGGTACTACATTAAAGAGCGGGGACTGGATAAAGCCTATGTGAATGTGACGGTAGCCCTGTATTTTATGACCAGGATGGGTACGGCTCAGCGGGTAAGCGGGGAGTTTCAGCAGCTGACAGGGCGGGCGCCGAGGACATTCCGGGAGTTTGTGGAGGAGAATCTGGAATGTTTCGAAACGGTTTAACTACATTCTAAAAATGTAAGAAACGAATGTAAGAAACGGCTGTTCCGTAGAGGAACGCCGTTTTTTTGCGTTGTTTTATCCGGGCGGGAGGCTTGCGAGCGGCATAATACAAGATTTCACTGGGTGAGGGAAAGAGCCTTTGAGGCTTAGTTGGATTTTTGCTACTTAAATTCGGTGATCCCCGGCTTCTGTGACGATTAGGTGGAAAAAGAGCATTTATTTCGGACGATTTATTGTTCTGGAGCTATTTTCGCTGAAATTAAGTATCGTTTTTCCAATTAGATTCCCAGCAGCACAGTTTAACGGAGAAATAGATGGCATTTTTCCACTTAGTTTGATTACCAGGGTCGGGAAGCGCAGTGGAGGGGGATTTGTGAACTGGAGGAGCAATAGCGGCTGCCTGAAGCCTTACGCAGAAAAGCTGGCAACGGAAGCATAGGCTGTCTGCCGATTCGGACAGATCATGTTTGATGGACCCGGCATCGCCTCACCATAACTTCATTATGAATACAAATATGGTTTCAGCGTGGACTCAGAGGGAGCTCCGGCATGTATCGTGTGTAAATACCTGGATAATAATGAGGTAATTAAATACGGTCTACCCTAAATAACCCTGTATTGGTTATTTTAAGCGGACCTATTTTCATGATCCATTTGCCTCAAAAGTTACAAAAAGGTTACAATAAAGTTACGAACCTGCAAGGGAATATAGTCCTGGTTTTCAGCGTTATTCAGCTAATTTTCAGGAAAATTTCAGTAAAACAGGGTACAGCCGGTTTCCCGTTACCAGAAAATAACGGATGCAAGACACAAAAAACTGCGCTACTGTTATACCCGGCAATTCAAAAGCTGCCTGTGCTCACGAAAGACATAGGCACATCCCAGCATGAAGCCTATACATATTCCAGAATTACAGGACGAAGGAGGGGAGTGCATAACTCGGATTGCCGATCAACAAGGACTGTCCGGCAGCTGGACAGACTGGAATGTGAGGACGGGTCATTAGACAGAGACATCCAGGAGGGAACACAGAATATGAAAGTATCGCTTAAACTACACGCGGTGGTTGCCGCCGCAGCAATCAGTATATCCGTACTTGCACCTCTGCAGATGGCCGGAGCGGATTCTGCCAGACCATGGCTGGACGCTACGCATTCTCCCAAAGAGCGTACGGAGCTGCTGCTGAAGGAAATGACTACAGAGGAAAAAGTCAATTTTGTCACAGGTAATGTGAACAATTATTATGGCTTTTATAACGATTCGCTGGAGCGGCTTGGCATTCCCGCATTGACGATGGCCGACGGGCCGACAGGGGTACGTATTGCCAACCCTGATATACAGAACAAGAAATCTACCGCTTTCCCGGCGCCAATCGCGCTTGCTGCAACCTGGGATACTGAAGCAGCAGCTCTTTACGGCGATCTGGTCGGAGAAGAAGCGTTCAATACAACGCATAACGTGCTGCTCGGACCGGGGCTCGACATCGCCCGGCTGCCATGGGGCTCGCGTAACTTTGAGTCTCTCGGGGAGGACCCGCTGCTGCAGTCCAAGCTGGGCGTGGCTTATGTGAATGCTGTGCAGAGCCATCCGGTCATGGCGACAGCCAAGCATTACCTGCTTAACAATCAGGAGACAGACCGTTTCACCGTGGATTCCGTAGCCAGCGAACGGGCGATTATGGAGATCTACTCCAGACCGTTTGCAGCGGCAATCAAGGATGCAGGCCTGTCTTCCGTAATGTGCTCGTTCAATAAAATCAACGGCACTCCAGCCTGTGAAAGCGAATATGCGCTGACCGATGTCCTGAGAGACAAGCTGAACTTCGATGGCTTTGTCATGAGCGACTACGGTGCCAATCTCAGCACAACCAAATCGGCATTCGCCGGGCTTGATCTCGAAACACCGGGTGAGCCGTACGGCAAGTGGGGGAATCAGCTGCTGACAGCCGTTCAGAACGGAGAGGTCAGCGAAGCTCAGCTTGACCTTATGGCCGGAAGAATTCTGAACCAGATGTTCGACAAAGGCCTGTTTGACAGCAAGCCGGTCAATGTCCAGATTCCGGCAGAGGAGCACGGCAAGGCGGCGCTTGATATTGCCGAGGACAGCCTGGTGCTGCTCCAGAACAAAGGCAAGGCGCTCCCGCTGAATGAGGACAAGCTGAAGTCGATTGCAGTCATCGGCCCGGATGCCGATAACTACACTACGGTCGGGGGAAGCTCCCTTGTTAATCCTACGTATACGGTCACTCCGCTGGATGCCATCCGCGACCGCGCCGGAAGCGGCGTTAAAGTCAGCTATGCACCGGGTACTGATCCGGTAGGGACCGGTGATATTGTCAACGGCCCTTCCGCGATTCCATCGTCGGTCCTGACTCCTGCAGGAGACGGGGAAGGCAGAGGCCTTAGCGGGGAATACTGGCCTAACAACAAAATGGAAGGCGAGCCTTCGCTTACCCGGACAGACGGCCAGGTCAACCTGAATCTTGGTTTTTATAACTTTGAAGGACTGAACGGACAGTCCTCCAAGCTGCCGCAGACACCGGGCAATCTGAACAGCATGATGTCCGCACGCTGGAACGGTTACTTGACTGCTCCAATGACAGGTGAGTACAATCTAAGCCTGACCAGTGTCGGCACAGGCAAGCTGTATCTGGACGGCAAGCTGCTGATCGACAGCGACGGAACCAAACTGAAGACAGAAAAGGCTGCTGTAACCCTGACCAAGGGTGAACGTCATGAGATCAAAATTGAATACAAAACATACTACAAGGAAGGTGCCTCCACCGACTTCGGCGGTACCGTCCGGCTCGGCTGGGAGCCGCCGGCTGGTGCAGTAGACAGCAAAATGCAGGAAGCCGTTAATCTGGCCCAAAAATCCGATGTTGCCGTAGTTGTTGTCCGCACCTATGAAAGTGAAGGCTACTACGACCGTTCGGATCTGGATCTGCCCAATAACCAGGACCGTCTGATCTCCGAGGTGGCTGCGGCTAACCCGAATACGATCGTGGTATCCATGAGCGGTAGGGCGGTTGAGATGGACGGATGGAAGAACAAGGTCAAGTCGATCGTCCAGGCCTGGTTCACCGGGCAGGAGCAGGGTGACGCTATTGCCCGGGTACTGTTCGGAGATGTGAATCCGTCCGGCAAGCTGCCGGTTACGTTCCCGGTCAACGAAGACAGCACGCCGGTATCGTCTGCTGCACAATTCCCGGGAGTGAACGGCAAGGGCGAGTACAGTGAAGGCGTTATGGTGGGTTACCGCGGTTACGAGGATTCCGGTATCAAGCCGGCATTTGCTTTTGGCCACGGCTTGTCCTATACAACCTTCGACTACCGCAATGTTCATGCGAATGTAAGCGGCAAAGGCGCTAACAGCAAGATGACGGTGTCCCTGAATCTCCGGAATACCGGTAAAGTTACTGGTGCCGAGGTAGTTCAGGTGTATGTAGGCCAGCTGCCAACCCAGGTTGAGACCGCACCGAAGCAATTGGCCGGCTTTTCCAAGGTTGAACTGAAGCCCGGCAAGCAGCAGCGCGTCCAGATCGAGCTGGATGCCAAAGCACTGTCTTATTGGGATGAAAAAACGGACAAGTGGGTCATGCCTTCCGGCAATATACCGGTTTATGTCGGCAGCGCCTCGGACGATATCCGTTTGAAGACCAGCTTGACGATCAAATAAGAGCAATGCAATGGAATACAAGATCAAAGGATGAAGCAGAAATTTCCGGGCAAGAAAAAGCATAGCTGGCCAAGTGTGTGACGGGTAGCACAGCTGTGTAACGGACAATGATGCAGATTCATGGATCGGGCCGGGGGATGAAACCTCCGGCTTCTTTTTTTAAAAATATCAGAAAGTATAAACTTGCAGATCTATACAGGTCTGATATTTCCCGCAGAAACGGTTGCCGCCTTTTTAAGGACGGCGAAGCCGTTTCTACTTGTCATATTAAGGAGGTCCCGATATGCGCAGACGCAAACTGTTATTAGCGGTGGCTGCAGCCGCCGCCGCACTAACGGCCTTGACCGCAGTGATACTGTACAATTACAAACCTGAACAGACCGGGCTGTCTCAGATAGAAGTGAATGCCTGGGTGACAACGGGAGATCAGTCCAGTCTGCTTGCTCCGCAGGAGCCGTTCTTTTTCCGGGATTCGGCAGACACGGATGGTGAGAAGGTACACTCAGCTGCCGGACAACCCGTTATTACGGTGAATCCGGACCAGGAATATCAGACAATGGACGGTTTTGGGGCCTCCGTTACGGGGTCTTCCGCTTTTCTGATTAATAAGCAAATGTCTGAGGTTCAGCGCGAGGCACTGGTTAAGGATTTGTTCTCGCCCGAAGGGATACGCCTGAGCTTTGTCCGCCACTCCGTTGGCGCTTCCGATTTCTCGGTCGATGCAGACGGGAACCCGGCGAGCTACACTTATGATGACACAGAATCCGGGGAGGATTACGGGCTGGAGCAGTTCTCCGCCGCCAAAGACAAGGATGTGACGGAGCTGCTGCGGCGTATTGTTGACGCGAACGAAACGGTGAAGGTTATGGGAACGCCCTGGACCGCGCCGCCCTGGATGAAATACGGGGAGCAGATTCATAACGGATGGTATTTAAACTATGCCGAACCGCGTGTGTACTCTGCCTATGCGCAGTATTTGGCACGATATATTAAGGATTATGAGAAGCTGGGTATCCCTATCTATGCACTGACTGTACAGAACGAGCCGGAATACACGACAGCGGATTATCCCAGCATGAGTATGGGAGCGGAAGAGCAGGCTTATTTTATCGGAAATTTCCTGGGGCCGGAGTTCAGCAAGCAAGGCATTATGTCCAAAATTGTGGCGTTCGATCATAACTGGGACATCGCGGAGAGCTATACGCAGACCGTACTTAGTGATGCAAAAGCGAACGCCTACACTGACGGCACAGCTTATCACTGTTATGCGGGTTCACCGGAAGTGATGGGCAAGGTGCACGAAGCCCATCCCGAAAAAGAGATCTATGTAACGGAGTGCAGCGGAGGCGCGTGGAGTGAGGATTTCGGCGATAACCTGACCTGGCTGATGTCCAAGCTGATCATCGGCGGGCCGCGTAACTGGGCGAAGGCAGTACTGCTGTGGAATCTGGCTCTCAATCCTGACGGCGGACCGGCGAACGGAGGCTGTACGAATTGCCGCGGTGTTGTAACCGTAGACGGTCAAGGGGAGTCAGGCTATTCACGGAATGTGGAATATTATGCGCTGGGACATGCCAGCCGGTTCACTGATCCCGGAGCGGTTCGCATCGGCTCGACGCAGGCCGGCGGGATCGAGAATGTCGCCTACCGTAATCCCGACGGCTCCATTGTCCTGATTGCGCTCAATCCGGCGGATGAGGACCGTGCGTTCAGCGTGCAGTGGGGAGAGCGTGCCTTTACCTTTACTTTAAAAGCGAGTTCGGCGGTGACCTTCAAATGGCAGCCATAGGACGGAACACAACCAGGCGTACGATGATGTATATGAATTTTATTTCTTTGTGACCATATGACCCTCGTGCGGGTCTAATTTATAGATTGAACTTAAAAACTTAATTAAGGGAAAAGTGGCGGAGGGGAATTTTGGAACTGTAGGAGCGGTAGCGACCGCCTTTGTCTGCGGATTTCAACCATTAAAACTTATAAATCAAGAAATCTGTAGACAACAGCGGCCGGAAGTCCAAACATTCTCTGGAGTCACGGCTAATCCCAAATCGGAGATTTACCGGTTCAATCTATAAAGAATAAACACCAACAAGAAGAAAGGAGTGTATGACATTGGATTTAGCCAATCTTACGGTTCAGGCCAAAGCGGGCGACCGTGAAGCTTTTATCAGCCTGGTTAAGCAGCTGGAGAATTCCTTGTACTATATGGCCAAATCGATGCTGGGCAAGGAAGAAGATGTAGCAGATGCGCTGCAGGAAACGATTTTGAAGGCTTACAAATCAATACATTCCCTGCGTGAGCCTCAGTTCGTCAAAACCTGGATGTTCCGGATTCTGATGAACGAATGTAACTCCATCCTGTCGCGCCGTTCCCGTACGGTTGTGTACGCTGAGGTTCCGGAGTCGGCTTCCCCTTCGGACGAATATGACAAGGTTGATCTGAGAGAGGCTGTTGAACGCCTTGAAGAGAAGATGAGGATTGTGGTCATCCTGCATTATTTTGAAGATCTGCCGCTGCGGCAGATCGCCAGTGTGCTTGAAATTTCAGAAAGTGCGGTAAAAATGCGGCTTGCGAGAGCGAGAGAAGCATTGCTGAAGGTTTTTACAATTAACCAAGAAGGGACGATAAACTATGGATAAGTTTAACCTGGATCAGGAATTCCAAGGATTGAAGGAGGGAAATGCAGCTGCGGGTATGCCCATCTCTCCGCTTGTCCGTGCCCGTCTGGATGAGACTTATGCTTCACTGCCGGAGCAGCCGGCCGGACGCAGAAGGAAACCGCAGTCGAAGCTCCGCCGGTTGAGCTCTGCCACAGCAGCAGCCTTCGTTCTCGGTGCAGGCCTGTTTGCCTCAGGCTTTGTATCCCCGGCTATGGCCGATTCGATCAAAAGCATACCGCTTATCGGAAGCTTATTCAGCTCGATTGAAGGGGACATTGGCCTGCGGAACGCCGGCGAACTCGGACTGGCCTCCAGTGTGAACAGTGAGGTGTCATACAGGGATGTGAAGCTTGAGGTCACCGAAACTGTCTTTGACGGCAGCCGGGCAGCATTTCTGCTGAAGGTAGAGGCTCCGAATCTGAAGAACGGCGAATTTGATACCGGTAAAAAGAAGGTGAAGCTCAGCGATGCTATCAGCAATCTGACGCTCACGGTAGACGGCAAACAGCAGGGTGATCCCGGCTCTATTTTGCAGGGCGGTTATTTTACAGGCGCCGGTGAAGCCCATCCGGATATGCTGATCTTTGAAGAGGTGTTTGAAGCATCCGGCAGCAGCACTGTTCCTGATACCTTTACGGCTGAAGCCTTGCTATCTCTGGAAGGAATCGACCACGAATTCAAGCTGGATATTCCGTTCAAAAAAACAACCGAAGACATCATCAATGTGCAGCCTGATGCTCTGTCCGCTAATGACGAGCTATCCGTTACAGTGGCAGAACTGCAGAGTACTCCTTTAACGACCCGAGTTCATTATTCCATAGCCTTGTTCAACGCAGATACATTGACAGAGAAGGAAGAAAAACGGTTGAACAAGATCCGGCTTGCCGTTTATGACGATCAGGGGCGCCAGCTTCCGGCTCTGAACGGGGACGGCCAGTATTCTGCCAACGCACTCAGCTTCGACGCGAGATATGCAACAACATCCGGAACCACCTCCTATCTGCTGTTAAAGCCTTTTATAGTAGAGGATGACTTCGCGGAGACGGTGGAGGAGAAGCAGTTCATCAAGGGACTAGAGCTGAAGATCGAGCTTCCAGTGGCAAAATAACAAAAAAGGGGCATATCCGTAAGCTATGAAATGGCTTGACCGGGTATGTCCCTTTGTATGCTTTTAACGAAAATGCTTCCTCAATCAATATAATCCAGCGTGACTCAAGACACAACGCTCCCCCGCAAACCGTGTATATTCAAATGTGTAACCTCCGCTTTTTTAAACTTTTCAAAATTTGATTAGAGTCCTCCTTTTGACCCCGGTGCCCGTTATAGAATGAGGGTGCTGATAGACAAACAAGATCCATTGGAGGGCGAAGAGAGATGAACATTTCGGATATTAAGATTGCCAAGGATACGTATTGGGTAGGAAAAATCGACAACCGCGAGGTGCCGTTCCACCGGCTGATTCTGGCGAAGGGCACGACTTACAATTCCTATTTGCTGAAAACCGGCAAGCCGACTGTTATTGATACTGTGGATATGGAGTTTGGCCGTGAATATGCGAACCGGATGGCAGAGCTGATTGATCCGCTGGACATTGCGTACATCGTAATTAATCACACCGAGCCGGATCACTCCGGCGGGCTGGCTGCGCTGGCTATGCGGGCGACTAACGCTACTATTGTATGCACAGAGATTGCGGTGCCGGAAATTCAGGAAATGTACAAGCTGCACAGCCGTAATTATCTGGTGGTTCGGGACGGGGATACGCTGGATATCGGCGGCAAAACGCTGCTGTTCAAGGAGACCCCTTATCTGCATACCGCTGAAACGATGATTACTTATTGTATAGAGGATAAAATATTATACCCGTGTGACATTTTCAGCACCCATGTTGCAGTGGAGAAGCTGTTCAGCGATGAGGCCGGGTTTGATATCACGGAGGATTTCAAAGGTTACTACAGCGCCATTATCCATCCGCACAGAAGATATGTAAGAACGCTGATGGAAGCCGTCAAGGATCTGGAGATTGAGATGATCGCCCCTTCGCACGGGTTCCTGATCCGCGAGGACGTCCGCAAGTACATTGATCTGTATGCCGAGCTTAGCCGGGAGACGACCCAGGGCAAGAAAGCGGCTATCGTGTACACGACCATCAAAAACAATACGAAGAAAATGGCCGGCATTCTGCAGGCTACGCTGCAGGAGAACGGGATCGAAGCAACGGTATGGGATGCGGATAAAAGCGAGATGGCTGCTATTCTGGACAGCATCGAGGCGGCGGACGCTGTCTTCATCGGCAGCTCGACCCGTTACGCCGATATGATCGGCAATCTGGAGCCGCTGCTTAAGGAGCTGCAGCTGATGAATCTGGAAGGCAAGCTGGCTGCGGCTTTCGGCTCCTACGGCTGGAGCGGTGAAGCGATTGAGGTTATCCAGGATTACCTGAACGGAACCAATATGACCGTCCAGAGCACTTCCGACGTAATCAAGTCCACCGGAATGACGCATGTGGAATTCCCGATCCGCGTCCGCTTTTCCCCGAAAGAAGCTGAGAAGACACAGAAGATCAGAAACGCCGCCGAATTCGTCTCTGACCTGCTGCTGAGCGCAATCTAAGGGGGCGGACGGAGATGAATAAACATTATGTCATTGTCGGCAGCGGTGTAGCGGCGGTTCATGCCGCAAAGGCGATCCGCGACCAGGATGCGGAGTCGGAGATTTCGATTTTTGGGGAGGAGAGCCACCTGCCCTATAACCGGATCAAGCTGACCAAGGGCTTGTTCAGCGACCTGCATAGTGACAAGGTGCTGATCAAGAAGGAGAAGTGGTACCGCGATAACCGGATCACTCTGCATACTGCCAGCCGGATTGCTTCGATTCATCCGGAGGAGCAGGAGGTAGAGACGGCAGACGGACGCCGGGTAACCTACCATAAGATGCTGCTGTGCATGGGTGCGCGTAACCGGGCGCTGGCCGTAGGCGGTGCCGGACTGCAGAACGTCCACACGATCCGGGATCTGGGTGATGCCGATCGTTTAAAAGAAGAGCTGACTGCCGGGCAGCGCACCGTAGTCATCGGCGGCGGGGTGCAGGGGCTGGAGACAGCCTGGGCGCTGCATGAGGCCGGTTATCCGGTGACGATTGTTGAAGCCGCCCCGCGCCTGATGGCCCGTCAGCTCGATGAGGCTTCGTCAGAGCGGCTGCGCCGGATTATGGAGCAGGCCGGTGTGGAGGTTAAGCTGCACGCTGGAGTTACTGCGATTAACGGTGATGTAGCAGTCTCCGGCGTAACGCTGGACGATGGAACGGAAGTTCCCTGCGAACATGTGGTGTACTCTATCGGCATCGTGCCGAATACGGAGCTTGTGCGGGAGACCGGGATACATGTCCGGTCCGGCGTGCTGGTGAACCGACATCTGGAGACGAGTGCTCCCCATATCTATGCCGCCGGCGATATTGCCGAGCTGGATGGGCTGGTTGAAGGGCTGTGGGGCGGAGCGATTGAGCAGGGCAAAGTGGCCGGAATGAATATGGCTGCGGCAGAACCGGCCGATTACCGCCGGCCGGTTCCGGTGACGCTGTTTAACGCTTTTGGCAGCTCGCTGTTCTCGGTCGGGAACACGGATGAGCGGCAGTGTGACCTGTCAGCGGCGGGCGAAGTAGACGGCGTGTACACACGAATTTACGTCAGGGATAACCGGCTGGCCGGGGCGCTCGCCTGGGACGGTGCGGCAGCCTCGCTGCTGTATAAGTCAGCGGTCGAGCAAGGCGTGAGCCTGGAGGGGCTGGATGTGGCGGGCGGCAGTCTTGGGACGGTTATTGCCGGAATGACGGCGCTGGTGGAGTGAGAGATTAGTAGGAAGTGAGTAGTACGGAAGTGAGTAGTCGAGTAGTGGAGTGGCGGCGAAGTAGTGTGGCTGTGGAGTCGCGGCCATTGTAAGTTTTGCTGGTTTTGTGAACTGGAGAGACCCCAGAGTACGTGATTTAGGCCGGATCAAGCTTATGTTGAGGATGACCGGGTATTGTAGCTTACTGCTGTTTATACAACTAAACCCGGCGCTGCCGTCCCTGAGCACACTTTAAGTGTAGTCCATACAACTAAACCCAGCGCCCCTGTACCTATCCATACTTTAAATGTATTCCATACAACTATAATGGGCCGTTTAGCGTGAAACGGACTTTTTCAGGAAATTTAAGTGTAACGAATACAACTAAGTGCCCGCTCAGACCAAAATCAGGCGATTTAAGTGTAAAGAGGAGACAATTTCATAATCCAAAACCCTTGCTGCGCTTGGATTTTTTGAGCATAGAAAAAGGAGTACCTCCCCAAATTCTCGAAGTTATAGGCGACCAAACCGACACCCGAGAAAGAAAAGAGGTAATCCCTATCTATTCAATTCGACAAGAAGAGCTATTTTCCTTTGAGGAATTGCTCCTGATGCGCCCAGAAAATAAATACTGCCAAATCTTTGAACACTTAGATCTGGCTCCGGTCCTGCACGTCCTTCGGAAAAAGAACCACCGTGGTCGGCCGCAGGAGCTAAACATTCCTGCCATGATCTACTCGCTGCTTATCTCCAAAATGGAGGGCATTGAGTTTGTTT
>NZ_FNDX01000053.1 GCF_900099765.1 Paenibacillus typhae
GTCGAGGGCTTATCCAATAGTAAATCGCAGATTCGTTTCGGATTCAGTTTTCAGGAATCAAGTTCCTGAAAAACCTTAAGCTGCATGTCCTTTCTGAGGAATGATCTTTTGTAGCAGCGAATGTTTTTGAAGGTTGGTTATTTTCCTGAAGGATTTCAGGGAGTGATGCGACTGGAAAAAACCCGTTTGGTGGCGATAGCGGAAGGGTTCCACGCGTACCCATCCCGAACACGACCGTTAAGCCTTCCAGCGCCGATGGTACTTGGACCGAAGGGTCCCGGGAGAGTAGGACGCCGCCAAGCACCAATAAAGCATCCCTTAAAGGGATGCTTTTTGTTTTTCCTGGAGATGTTTACAATAGCATAACTCTTATTCACTTACTACTTACCTGCCGGGATCTCGGCGGTTCATGACTGAATCTTACTGCATCAGGCATAACAAAAGCCGGGGAGAGATCCCCGGCTTAATTAAACAGTCCATCTATAATTCTAGCTACACTTTGAATTTATTGATCTGCTCCTGCAGCTCTTCTGCCATCTTGGACAATGCGCCTGCTGATGCGGCAATCTCTTCCATGGAGGCCAGCTGTTCTTCTGCTGCAGCAGATACATTGTGTACTCCGCTTGATGATTCCTCAGCAATCATGGAAATCTCACTCATATACCGGACCGATTCATCCGTAGAAGCTGACATTTCTTCCGAGCCGGCGGATACTTCTTGAATTTCACCAGCGACTTTATTTACTACTTCTGAGATCTGCTCGAAGGCCTGACCCGCTGCAGTTACCATCTCGATTCCTGCTTCTGTTTCACTGCTGTTCACTTTTACGGCCTCTACAGCCTGGTCCGTGTCACTTTGAATGAGTTGCACGAGATCGGTAATTTTCTGTGCAGACAATGAGGATTCTTCAGCCAGCTTACGTACTTCTCCGGCCACAACAGCGAATCCCCGGCCATGCTCACCCGCACGTGCAGCTTCGATGGCCGCATTCAAGGCAAGCAGATTGGTCTGACGGGCAATATTATTAATTACTCCGGTGATACTGCCAATCTCTGCGGACCGTTCTCCCAGCCCGGTTACCAGCTCTGTCAGTGATGCTATGGATGTACGGATAGATCCCATTTGTTCTACAGCCTGACGGACAATCCGGTTGCCCTCCGCCGATTGGTTAGCTGCATCTACAGCAGAGACAGATACGCTTTGGGCCAGCTGGGCAATTTGTTCAGAACCAAGAGACATCTCGTTCATCGCCTGGGAGGAGCGTTTCACTATGTTCACCTGCTCCGTTGTACCGGCCGCCAGCAGCTCGACGGTTTCAGAGATTTGCTCGGATGCTTTGGTATTCTGCTCTGCACTCGCCAGCAGCTCTTCCGAGGAAGCGGCTACCTGTTCGGAAGTCGTGGAAACGGACTCTATCATTGCACGCAGGTTGCCGGTCATGGTATTGAAGGAGGCTGCGAGTGTGCCGAGCTCATCCTTATTTTTAAGTGTAATGGTTTCACCGGTCAAATCCCCGTTTGCGATCAGTATTGCCGATGCATTCAGCCTCTGGATGGGCTTAGAGATGATGCTTGCGATGAAGAAGGCTATAATTACAGCAAGCAGCAGAGAGATAACCGTTACTGCCAATATAATATTAAAAGCTTGTTCTGCGGATTCCAATGATTCATTAGTCGCCTGCTTCGATAACTCATTGACTAGTGTGATCAGCTGGGCGATGGTATCGTTGGCAGTAAACCATAATGGATATGACTCCGAATGCAGCTTGCTGGCTCCGTCGAAATCGTTAGCCACACCGCGTTCAATAAACGCAGGCATTTTAGCCAGGTAGGCATCATAGTTCTTGCTGAAGGTATCATATAATGCCAACGCTTCAGTGTTGCCCTCAAGAAGTGAAATCAGCTCTTTGCGTTCCCCTTCAATTTTGACCTGAAGCTGCTCTAAGGCCTCATTCATTTTTGCAATCTCATTAGCATCTGTCTCGACAATAATGCCAAGAGCCAGGCGTTCTATGTCCGAGACATCACCGTTCATCATCCCCAGCAGGCTGACACTGGGCATCTGTCTTTGGTCAATTTCCTCTGCATTTGTGGACATACCCTGAATCTCGGATAAGGCAAATATGCTTACGAAGGCAAGCAGTGCTCCTACGACCAGAAACCCGGCCAGCAACTTCATCCGGATGGTAAGCTTCATTCTTCCCCTTACATTTCCCCATCTGTCTCTCATTTACCCACTCCTCAACTTTGTGCAAAATATAAATGTCTGTATACTATATCGACACCTTTCTGTATGAATTGTAGTTATGTAAATTTAATATATATAAATTTATTTAAGAGATAATGATTTGACATGGGTAAAGTCTTTAAATTCAGCAATAATCTGGTTAGAGTCCAGGAAAGAGCCGTTCTAAACACTTAATGTGTGTTTGGAACGGCTTTTTATGATCGTAATATCGTCTGCTCCTGCAGTTACTCCGTTAATCCGCCCACAACCCGCCAGTTATGATTAACCCCGGCTCTAATCCGGCCCCGTGTGCTAATATAATCGGCAATCAGCTCAACCATATCGGTCGGGATGTCCTTAACGACAGGCTTGTCTTGGAACATCGCAAAATTGCCGCCTCCGGCTGCCCGGTAGTTGTTCATAACGACGTCATATTCCTTGTCTGCATCAAGCGGCTGGCCGTTCCGCTGCAGCATCGTCACCCGCTGGCCGGCTGGCTTGGAGATGTCGAGCTCATATTCTATCCCTTCCCACATGTCATAGTTGAAATGCTGCGGCTTGGGCGACAGGAAAGCCGGGTTTACGGTGATATAGCCCTCTGCGTTTAATGTGAAATATTCAGCTGATTGTTCGAGTGCAGCTCTAATATCAGCCACCGGGACGCGGAGCACTTTTAAGGTGTTGGGATAAATATAGTTTGAAACAATTTCGCGCATCGTTATGACTTCACCAAAGCCGGGAGACACATTATCAAACAGGGCCGCAGCTGATAGCTCTGCACCGGAGCTGTCCATCTGTACACGGTGAATAAACTCAATCAGCGGATGCTCTTTCAGCCGGGCAGCGGCGTGGGAGCGAACGGTCATATCCCCGTCCACAAAGCCGAACGGCTGATCAAGCCAGGTTTGGGTCAGCTCCTCGATTTCGCCCACAAGCTGTTGAATAGTCTGATCAGGCTCATACTCCGCAGCGGAGATTAACTCGGACTTGCTGCGGGCCACACTCCAGCCCTCCGGATGCCGCTCCAGCAGCAGCGTGATTTTGCCTAAATATCTGCCCTCATTTCCGGGCTGAACCACACAGACACCGTGGATGCTGCAGTTCTCTATGGCACGGTGCTGGTGTCCTGTGAGCAATACGTCAATACCCTCCACCTGCTCGCAGAGAGCATATCCAACGTTCTCCCCGGTTAACGGCTCAGTCGGCAGTCCGGTTTCGGGATCACGCTCAAAGCCCCCGTGGTAAGACACCACGATTACATCTGCTTTTACCACAGTTCGCATGACAGACACCCACTTCTGCGCAGTGCTCACCGGATCTTCGAACAGCAGACCAGTAATATGCTGCGGCTGCTCCCAGGCCGGGATATAGGAGGTGGTCAGTCCCAGAACACCAATCCGCACACCATTCTCCATCTCGTATATACGATAAGGCATACCGAACGCGGGCTGTCCGGTGGCTGCGTCCACGATATTGGCCGATAACCACGGAAAGTCTGAAGCTTCCACGGCATTCCGCAGATAAGACAGACCATAATTAAACTCGTGATTGCCCGGAACGGCAGCATCATAACGCAGCTCATTCAGGCAGGCAATCACCGGATTCGGCAGCAGGCTGTTCACCTTGGCATGGTAGTACGTTAGAGGAGTACCCTGCAGACAATCCCCGTTATCGATCAGCAGCGTATGCGGATATGTACGGCGGATCTCCTTGATGATACTTGCTGTACGTGCCAGCCCGTACGGGACTCCGCTGCGGGTGGCATAGCTGCCTGCCAGTATAAATCCGTGCAGGTCACTGGTTTCCATAAGCACCACTTCACATTGCTCAGAAGACATCATTACGCTCCTTTACCGCTTTTCTCAAAAGATTGGACTATTCTATCACATGATTTTACGGATTTACTAGTCCCTGTGAGTTTTATCCTGGCGATTACATTTCTATGTCAGCTATTTAACAATTGAATTATATAGTAGTTAAGCATTCAAAAAATACAGTCTTATTCCAAGACGAGAAAAAGCGGAGGTTCTCTAAGTGAAGAAAAGAATGAAGCACTTGTTTGCAGGGGTACTGGCAATCGGACTGCTGGCAGGATGCAGCGCAAATAACAATGCGGCTAATAACGGAAATGTTAACAACTCGGCAGCAGCCAATAGTGCTGCGGCAACAGAGCAGCCGGCTGCGGGCACAGCCATTGATGTTTTGAAAGTAAGCTTTGTCCCTTCCAAAGATCCGGATCAGATTATAACAGCTACCGAGCCGCTAAAAGAGCTGCTGAAGAAACAGCTGGATACAAAAGGCTTTACAGTGGGCGATGTGCAGATTGATGTAGGCACTACGTACGAAGCGGTAGGCGAGGCGCTCAGCGCAGGAACAACAGATGTCGGATTAATTCCGGGCGGTACATATACGCTGTACGATGACGGTGCAGAAGTGATTCTGACGGCAACACGCAAAGCGCTGTCCAACGATTCCGACAATCCGAAGGACTGGAACGACAACAAGCCGACTACGGGTCTTGATACGGAGCAGGCATCCTATTACCGCTCACTGCTCATCGCAGGTCCTTCCGCAAAGGGACAAGAGCTGGCTGCAAAAGTGAACAAGGGTGAAGAACTGACCTGGGAAGACCTGAACAGTGCTACCTGGGCTGTAATGTCTACTTCATCATCCGCAGGCTACATCTACCCGACACTGTGGCTGCAGGAGAAATACGGCAAGAGTCTGACTGATCTGGCTAAGGTAACACAGTCCGATTCTTACGGAAGCTCCTTTGCCCGCCTGGCTGCCGGACAGGCTGATATTGTTGTCGCATTTGCAGATGCCCGCCGTGACAACGAAGAAAAGTGGACCAGCGAGTACGGCGGCACTGGTTCGATCTGGGATCAGACGAACGTGATCGGTGTAACGCAGCCGATTTACAATGACACCGTCAGCGTAAGCAAGAACTCGCCGATCATGAATGACGAGCTGAAAAAAGCGCTGGAGGAATCGTTCATGGAAATTGCCGAAACCCCTGAGGGTAAGGAAGTAATCGCGATCTACTCTCATGAAGGTTACAAGGCTGCCCAGTCTTCTGATTACGACGGTGAGCGTCAGGCCCAGGAACTGATCCGGAGCATGAAATAACAGCTTCACCATAGGCGTGAACACCTGAATGAGAACATCATGATTTCATGATGCTCTCATTTTTGTTGCTTTCCAAAAATTCATTAAAGGATTGAGTGCCCCATGATTCAATTTGTCGATGTAACCAAAACCTATACGAACGGCACTACAGCCCTTAATCATGTTAATCTGACATTCGAGCAGGGAGAATTTGTAGCGGTTATCGGCCTGTCAGGTGCCGGCAAATCGACTTTAATCCGCTGCATTAATCGTATACATGACATTACAAGCGGCACAATCATCGTTGATAAGGTGGATGTAGCGGGTCTCAGAGGACAGCATATCCGTCAATTTCGCCGCCGGATCGGCATGATTTTTCAGTCGTTTAATCTCGTAACCCGCACAACAGTAATTAACAATGTCCTGGTATCCTTCGTTCCCGGGCTTCCAATCTGGCGGAAGGTAACGGGAATTTTCCGGAGGGAGCATAAGATCAAAGCACTGGAGGCGCTGGACAAGGTCGGTATTCTGGACAAAGCCTTCGTCCGGGTGGATCAGCTGTCCGGCGGTCAGCAGCAGCGTGTTGCCCTGGCGCGTACCCTCGCCCAGAATCCGGACATTATTCTCGCGGATGAGCCGATTGCCTCGCTTGATCCGGTTACGGCGCGTGTTGTGATGGATGACTTCAAAAGGATCAATAAGGAGATGAACATCTCCGTGATCATGAATATACACCATGTGGAGATTGCCCTTGAATACGCAGACCGGATCATCGGCATCCGCAAGGGTGAGGTTGTTTTTGACGGCATAACCTCACAGGTGACCCAAGAGATTCTGCAGGATATTTACGGCGGAAAATGGGAAGCGGAGAAAGCAGCGATAGAGGAGCAGCCGGCCTATGTACGATAAACTGTTTCCCCCGAAGAAAATCGTGCTCCCCTCCGGGACAACCGTACTGCAGAAACGGTCGCGTACACCGCTGATATTGCTCATTCTGGTTGTATGTACGGTATTGTCTGCAGATTTTACAGGCTTCAGCTTCAAATTGCTGTTTACGCGGATTCATCAGTTCTTTACGATCGTACTGGCGATGATTCCGCCGGACTGGAGCAGCCTGTCTGAAATCTGGACGCCGCTGCTGGACACCATCAAAATGTCGCTCCTCGGCTCCATCATCGGCGCAGGGATTGCGCTGCCCGTTGCGGTGGCTGCCTCCTCCAATATCATCCAGTCGAAGGTGATTACCTTCATCAGCAAGGTGGTGCTCAGCCTGCTCCGCACACTGCCGACACTGGTATCCGCGTTAATCGCTACCTTTGTGTTCGGCCTGGGGACCATGGCGGGAACGGTCGCGATCATGCTGTTTACCATTTCTTACGTCGGCAAGCTGCTGTACGAGCAGATTGAGAATGTAGATATGGGACCTTTTGAGGCGATGGAGTCACTCGGGATGACCCGGCTGCAGGCCTTCCGGTTTGCTGTAATGCCGCAGGTGCTCCCCGGTTACATCTCCACCTCCCTGTATTGCTTTGAAGGAAATGTGCGGTATGCGGCCATTCTGGGCTTTGTCGGAGCCGGCGGCATTGGGCTGATTCTGAATGAAGGCATCGGCTGGCGCGATTATCCCGCAGTCGGAATGATTATTCTGGTGCTGATTGTAACGGTAACCCTGATAGAGAGCATTAGTGAGCATTTCCGTAAGAAGCTAATTTAAGGAGAGTTGCAGGAATGAATACCATTGAGAAGCAGCTGGCAGCTGCTCCCCGCAATCAGCGGTATCTGTGGACAATCGCAGCCATCGTCGCTGTACTGTTCGTGTGGTCCCTGACGGCGGTTAACTTGAATCAAATCGAACAAAGCGGTCTGAAGATTGCCAAAAATATCGTGTACGGGCTTACTCACCCGGATACGGAGCTGTTATTCAACGTATCGAAGCAAAGCGTGCTGTATCTGCTGCTTCAGACGGTGGCCATTGCTTTTCTCGGGACCATTGTGGGTGCAGTACTGGCTGTACCGCTGGCCTTTCTCGCAGCCTCCAACATTGTGCCAAAGCCCGTATCCTGGGTGACCAGACTTGTGCTGATCGTCATCCGTACCGTGCCGGCGCTTGTGTACGGACTCATGTTCATCCGGGTTACCGGGCCGGGGGCGTTCGCCGGGGTGCTGACTGTCGGATTAACCTCCATAGGAATGCTGGCCAAGCTGTATGTCGATGCAATCGAGGAGCTGGATACGCGTGTCCTGGAGTCGATGACCTCTGTGGGATGTACTACCTTTGAGAAAATCCGCTTCGGCATCGTCCCGCAGCTCCTGTCCGTATTCATGTCGGTGATGATCTACCGCTTCGACATGAATATGCGTGAGGCTTCGATTCTGGGGATGGTCAGCGCCGGAGGCATCGGGGCACCGCTTATCTTCGCCATGCGCAGCTATAAGTGGGATCAGGTCGGCTCGATCCTCATCGGACTGGTTGTCTTTATTCTTATCATTGAATATTTCTCTAACCGGGTACGTGCGAAGCTGGTTAAGGGATAATGCAGCAAGCCCGGCGCTAATCCGCCGGGCTTGTCCTCTTTTGCATACTGCGCTTTATGCCCTTCGCCCTCACAAACCGCTCCAGCACCTGGAAATCCTCGGTCACTGTCTTGAAAGGCAAAGCATCAAGTACTTTGGAACGGTAGTCCTTCCGCGCGGCAGCGGACAGGCGGGAGTCAAGGATGCTGAGCACGCCCAGATCGGTTTCACTGCGGATCAGCCGTCCCGTACCCTGTCTCAGGCGGAGCAGCATGTCCGGCACGAAGACCTCTTTTAACGGATTATGGGCCTTGGATGCCTTGTATTCGTAGACGGGATCAGCCGGAACAGGGAAGGGCAGGCGGAACACGATCACCTGTGACAGGTCGGAGCCCTCGATATTGATCCCTTCCCAGAAGACGCCGGTGCTGAGCAGCACGCCTTTGCTGGCCCGGAAGTTAGCGATTGTCTCATCCTGGGAGGAGCCTTCCTTCTGCATATGCAGCGCCCAGTTCAGCTTCTCCGAACGCAGCTTCTCATGCACGTACTTCATATCCTCTTTGGCCGAAAACAGCACCAGTGTCCGCCCCTCTGTTACATTGCATAGCCGGAGCATTTCCTTGTACGCGGCTTCAAGATACTCTTTGCGGTTCTCGTGGTTGTAGTAAGGAACACTGCCCGAAATGTACATCATTGAGTGGCTGTCGTAATCAAAAGGGGAGGGCTGGCGCTCCATATAATCTCCACGGTAGCCAAGGGATTGGGTCAGATAAGCGTATTGCTCCTCCAGCGTATCGCCGCCCTGGCACATGGTTGCTGATGTCAATATAACGGAGGTTTTACCATTAAATAAGGTGTGTTTGAGGAACTGGCTGATGTTTTTGGGGCAGATGCTGACGGTGGCTTCGCGCTTGTTTTTGCTGGCCCAGATCAGGTAGTTATCCTCTGCGCCGGACAGGACATTCATAAGAGCAATAAGCCCGTTTACCGCTTCAAACGCATTATCGATCTCCCGCTCATGCCGTGAAGTTAACACCGAAAGGCTTAGACTGAATTCCTTCAGCACCTGCACTGCCCGGCTAAACGGAACCCCCTGGATCTGTGATACTTTTACCCGGTCCGTATCCTGTTTGGCGGTATGCAGCAAATCCGTTTCAACCTGTTTGAAAATGCTGCTCAGGCAGCCTTTGATAAATTTTACTTGCGTCAGCAGGCTCTTATCCCCGCATTGCTTAAAAAGAATCTGCAGCGCGTCATCCAGCACACGGCAGGCTCCCCGGAAGGTAAATTCGAGCGTCCTTGCATCCCGGACCTTGGCTTCCAGGTTATGCGCCTCGTCGATGATGATCAGGGCAGGCCGTTCGGTGATGAGCCCTTTTGTGCCTTCCTTTTTCTTGATCAGATCGCGGATCAGCAGGTCCTGGTTAACGATGATGAAGTCCATATCGCCGACTCTGGCGTTAATTTTGGCTCTCATCTCATAGAAGGTGCAGGTGCTTTTGTAGCGGCATTGTTCAAATTTGCAGTCATTCACGCATACTTCAGACCATACAGCATCGCTGATGCCGCCCTGAATATCCGCCCGCTCATCTATTTCATAGTTTAGAATCTGCTCTACCAGCTTCGGCAGAGGGGAATCCGCATCATCGGGTTTGGACAGACCCCCGGCCCTGTAGCGGCAGGCATATTGCCCCATCCCTTTCCCGACAACGGAACGTACCGTGGTAAATCCGAGCCGGCTTCCGATCACCCGCAGATCCTTATGGATCTGTTCGGAGAGCTGGATGGAGGAGGTGGCGATTATGACCGGCTGCTGCGAGATATGGTTAATCAGCAGACCGGGTATAAGATAGGCAAAAGATTTGCCGATGCCGACCCCGGCCTCGATCATCGCATTGCGTCCGCTCATATAGGCCTCCGCGATATCCAGCGACATATCCTGCTGCCCGGTCCGTTCCCTCAGGCCGATCCTCGGAAACCGGTCATACATCCGGAAAATGGCATTGACCAGAGCGGGCTCGATGTCCTTCTTCTGCTCCCGTTTCTGTAATTTATAAAGATCACTTAACCAGCTGATGACAATCGCCCCTTCTCTGTTTCAATGCGCCTCTGCCGGCAGATTGATTTTTTGGGTCAAATTGTAATTATCTCTGATAGGGGCTTGAGAGTCAAGGCTAATTCAGGAATGAGCCTTATCTTCAGGACGGGCAGGTAAACTGCCTAGCTTCTCTGTAAAAAAAGTCCGCTCCATTTATTGCTGCGCACCCTGCCTTAGCGGGCTGAAAAAGGCGCGGATGTCTTCGGCGAGCGGCCCGGGTGCCTCCCAAGCAGTAAAATGCCCGCCGCGCGGCATCTCAGTCCAGCGGGTAATGTTCAAATTGCGCTGCGCCCATTCCTTGGGCGGGAGCAGAATATCGGCCGGGAACAGGGCCAATCCAGTCGGCACCTCGATCCGGCCCAGCGGCGGTAAAGAGCTGGAGTTTTCGTGATAGATCTGCGTAGCCGAGCCTATCGTATTAGTCACCCAATAGATCATGATGTTTGTGAGCAGCTCATCCTCGCTGAAGCTCTTCCGGAGATCACCATTGCAGTCGCTCCAGGCATGGAATTTCTCGATCAGCCAGCCTGCCAGACCTGCCGGCGAATCGGAAAGTCCGTAAGCAAGCGTGCGGGGCTTGGTGGACTGAATGGACATGTACGCTCCCTCACGGGCAATCCAGTCCCGGGCGTTCTGCTGATACTGCCGTTCATCGGCAGTCAGCTCTGTCCCGGCACCCGGATTCAACAGGCTGCGGATAATACCGATATCGGTCAGATGGATTCCAACCAGAAGCTCAGGACGGCTGTCAGCCAGATATCTTGTAACGCCTGAGCCGATATCTCCGCCGGCAGCCGCGAATGCCCCGTAGCCCAGCTCTTCTGTCATCAGCTTCGCCCAGAGAGCGGCAATGTGCGAATTGTTGATGCCAGCGCGCTCGGGATAGCCCGAGAAACCAAAGCCCGGCAGTGAAGGCACAATAACATCAAAAGAATCCTCAGCATTGCCGCCGTAGCTGGCTGGATCGGTGAGCATGGGAATAATTTTATGATAGCGGAAAAAGCTGTCCGGCCATCCATGCGTCAAAACGATAGGCAGAGGATTGGGCCCTTTACCGCGCTCGTGGATAAAATGGATATTCGTTCCGTCAATGTTACTGCGGTAATGTGCGAAGCGGTTCAGCTTGGCTTCCTGTGCCCGCCAGTCGAAATGGTCCCGCCAATACGCTATAAGAGATTGCAGATAAACGGAATCTGTACCGTTTTCCCAGCCTGAGCCCTCAATGGGAACCGGCCAGCGTACGGCTTTAAGCCTGTATTCCAAATCAGCAAGTAATTCGTCAGATACCCTGATTTGAAAACGTTCTGCTGCCATGATCATTCCTCCATCCTTCTAGTTGTATTTTACGAATATAGCAAACTTTACTGCCTTGTTATGTATTATTATGGAATAAAAGAAGAGAAAATCATACCTTATTATATAACCTGGGGGAAGCGGTCATGATTAAGCATGCACAGCCAGTAATTCTCTCCTATCCGATTGCGGAGCCGGTAATTGAGTTCATCAGACATATTAATGGATATCTTCATCAGCTATGCGCTGTTCGTACGTGATCCCGGGAGCAACGGCTGGATTAAGGAGCACGCGATAAAGGTATGCGGAACGTTGTGCAAGGATTTTCTGGAGGGAAAAGAAGTGTTCCATCTGCTGTAATCAACCATGCATAATTGCGTCCGGAGGAGTAAAAGATACCCATATCTATGCGGTAACCCGTATTGCCAAAGGAGATATGGATATGAATGAAATCTGGAAGGAGGCCTGGAAGGCTCTGGTGCTGATTATCTTCGGCATGCTGCTGCTCAGGCTGGCGGGCAGAAAATCCATCTCACAGATGACCATTCCGACGACGATCGCCATGATTTCCATCGGAACGATTATTGTGGAGCCGATCGCAGACCATCATATTCTGATTACGATGACAGCTGCAGCTGTATTTATTGCCATGCTGATCGGGGTGGAGTGGCTGCAGCTGCGCTGGAGTCCTTTTCAGAGGCTGGTCAAGGGGCAGGCGGTTATTGTCATTCAGGACGGCCGGGTGCAGATGCAAAATCTGAAGAGGCTGAGACTTACAATTGAGGCGCTGGAGATGAGTTTGCGGGAGGAGGGTATTTCCAGGATCAGCGATGTGAAGACGGCAACCTTTGAGCCTAACGGCATGATCGGTTACGAGCTTTCAGATGCTGCCAAGCCGGTGACACTGGCACAGGTGGAGGAACTGCTGGCCAAGTATTTGAGCGGAACAGGTCCGGTGAAAGCTGCGGCAGCAGCGAAAGGGCAGGAACAGCCGGATGACCATTTGTTTAAGAAAATTCAAGAAACGGAGCAGACATAAAGGTAAGTACCTGAGAGGTGCTTTTAAATATTGAGAACGATCAGTAAAAATAATTCTTTACCATTCGTTCTCGTTATGCTAAGATAGGTCCATAGCAAGGGAACACGACATACATAGCACTTTTTTAGAATGATCGTTCTCAAAAATGGAAGGGGTGGCTGAGATGAAGGTATTTGAATCGGTAAATGGTCTGGTGGCATGGGATGAGCAACTGCAGAATGTAAGGATTGAATGGAACGGATTCTCTCACGGGGAGGGCCTTCAAGCCGTATTAATGCAGGGTGCGGAGCTGCTCAGACAGAAGCAGAGCGGCAAGGTACTGATGGATATCCGGCAGGGCTCAGTGATTAAGGAAGAGGATAAAGCATGGATGGCGGATTTTTATGTAGAGCATGTTTATAAAAGCGGCCTGCGATACCTCGCGATGATCGAGCCCAGCAGCATTGTTGCCAAATTAAGTGTGAACCGCGCCGTAAGCGTACAGGGCCAGCTCCCTTATCAGCAGAGAAGCTTCAGCGGCTTAGACGAAGCTGTCAGATGGCTGAGTGAGGTGAAGCCTGCAGCGGAGCTGGCGGCCGGCTGATCAACAGGAGGGCAGGTAAGGAGGGCAAACCATGGCCAGGAATAAGGAGTTTGATGAACAAGCCGTTCTGGATAAGGCGATGGAGCTGTTCTGGCTGCAGGGGTATGAGAAGACATCCATCAGTGAACTGGTCGAGCATATGGGGATTCACCGCAAAAGCCTGTATGACACCTTTACCGATAAACATAGTCTCTTCCTGCGGAGCATTGACCGTTTCGGCGAGAGGGTTAACCGCAGTCTGGCTGCCGGGGTGCAGCAGGCGGGAACAGCAGCAGAGGCGCTTGCCTTTGTGCTCGGTTATATGATCTGCGGAGAGCAGGATATGCCGCCCGGATGTATGCTGGTCAATGCGGCTACCGAGCTGGCCGTCAGGGATGCTGAAGCGGATGATAAATCCCGGGCGGGGTTCCTGAGGACAGAGCAGCTGCTGCGGGAAATCGTAGAACGGGGACAGCTTGAAGGGGAGTTCACCACCCGATTCAGTGTAGAGGAGCTGGCCCGTTATTTGCATAACGGACTGGTGGGGCTCCGTGTGCTGGCAAGAACCTCCGTTCCAAAGGAACAGCTGCAGGAAATTGCGCGGTTATCGGTAGAGCTTCTGAAACTGGAGGAAGAGTAAGGTGAAATTTTTTTAATTATACTAGAATGATCATTCCCATAATTCGAATCCCATATCCAAGGAGAGTGTTATTAATGAAGACATTGATCATTGCAGGACATCCCGATTTGAACCGCTCGCGGATCAGCAAAGCCTGGACCGAAATGCTGAAGCAGCAGATGGACATTACAGTGCATGTGCTCAGTGAAGCCTACCCTGACCGTACAATCGATATTCCCGCTGAACAGGCGCTGCTTGACCGGCATGACCGGCTTATTTTCCAGTATCCGCTGTACTGGTACAGCACGCCGCCGATCCTGAAGCAATGGTTCGATGAAGTACTGGAATACGGCTGGGCTTTTGGACCCGGGGGCGAGCATCTGAAGGGCAAGGAAATCGGCATCGCCATATCAACGGTGGGTACTGCGGCTTCATATCAGCCCGGGGGCTATAATCTGTTCACGATACGGGATATTGCCAAACCGGTCGAGGCGCTGGCCAATTATGTAGGTGCACTGTATCTTCCGCCGTTTTCGCTGCACAATGCCAATCATGTTACGGATGAAGAAATAGCTGCAAGCTCGGAGGCTTATCTTAACCACCTGAAGACGGTCCACAACGTTAAAACGCCGGATTTACTCACCCGTTAAAGTTAAAATGCCAAAGTTCATTCTTCACGCCCAAATTCAAGCTGCTATCAGCTTCATACACAATAACAAGGAGGAAATTATAATGAATAAAACAATCGCACTGATTACAGGAGCAAGCAAGGGAATCGGGTATGAGGTGGCCAGACAGCTGGGACAGCAGGGAATAACGGTGCTTCTGTCTGCGCGCACCAGCGCTGCGGCCGAGGAAGCGGCCGCTCAGCTCAGGGAGCAGGGCATTGATGCGGTGGGCGTAGAGCTGGAAGTGACGGACAGTGCACATATTGCTGCACTTGCCAAGCAGATCGGAGAACAGTACGGCAAGCTGGATGTGCTGGTGAACAATGCGGGAATCTGGGCGGAAACGGCCGGAGCGGAGAATGCCTTTGAGACCACCTTTACGGTCAATACGTTTGCACCGTACCACATTACCGAGGCTCTGCTGCCGCTGCTGCTAAAAAGTGAAGCAGGCAGAATCGTGAACCAGAGCAGCGCCCTGGGCTCTATCCAGTTCCAGCTGAGCAATGAGCTGGCCCAGCGGATCGCTACGCCTGCTTACGCTGCCTCCAAAGCTGCGCTCAACATGCTCACAGTGTACTGGGCCAATAAATACAAGGATACCCCGCTGAAAATCAACACGGTGCATCCCGGACTGGTAAAAACCCGGATGGGCGGGGACAAGGCCGAGCTGACGCCGGAGGAAGGCGCCAAGACAGCCGTCCGTTACGCCACTCTGCCGGCGGATGGGCCAACCGGAGGTTTCTTCTACATGGAGGACCGTCTGCCTTGGTAAGCCGGGGGCCGAATATTATTTCATTATGAGCCGGGCAGCTACAATAATCAGGAAGACCGACAGCAGCCTCAGCAGCAGCTTGGCCGGCAGGCGTTTGGCAAGCCGGGCGCCGAGCTGGCCGCCGATAATGGCGCCGGGTGCCAGGCACAGCACCATAATCCACTCGATATTGTGCAGATAGGCATGTGTAGAGGTGCTGACGATCGCCGACAGAAAGATCTGCAGCATCGAGGTGGCGACGGCAATATGCGTGGAGAAGCCGAGCAGCAGCGTCATTGTCGGCACCATCAGGCTGCCGCCACCTACGCCAAACAGGCTGGCCAGGAACCCGACAAAAAAGCTGATTATAACGCCGGTAGGCATATGATAAGCATACTCAAACCGGCTGCCTCCGGCATCCGTAAAGCTCCGCTTGACCGTTGGCTGAAACGGCAGGGTCAGGGGCTTTTTGGGCTTGAACAGAAGCAGCAGCGCAATCAGAATCAGAAAAATGCCGAAGCTGACAAAAAAGGCTCTGCCCTCCACCTGTTCAGAGAACAGTGCACCGATTACCGAACCCGGAATGGAGGCGGCCGCGAACCAGAGCGCTGCCTGATAATCAATTCTTTTTTGCCTGGCGTATACGTAAGTGCTGGAAATGGAATTGAACAGCAGCATGGCCATTGAAGTCCCGGCCAAATGGGCTGTTGGCATATCCGGATACATAAAGGCTAATGCAGGCACGACGATAAATCCGCCGCCAAGCCCGACCAGCGAGCCGGAAATGCCGGCAGCAAGTCCGAGAAGGAATAGAAGCAGGTAAGTTAGCACTTGGCAGTTCCCTTTCTTTTGTGAAGATTATCATTATTATACTTCCCGGATTGCCGCGAAAGTAATGAATATTCTTTTGTACCCGTTTTGACGCGGGAAGAATACTCAGGCCGGTTATGCCCGAAAGGGCAGCCCTTTTGTACAGTACGCCGTCTGCCGGACACGATAGGATAGAGTATGGCTTTTTTGTACCGGATCAACGGTGGCAACGGCGCTTGAACGCGGGCTCCTGCATACTTGAGAACCCGTTGATTTGTATAATTTTCCGTTCCTGCGGGTAATAACTAACAGCGCAACTATCCAGGAACGGCAGGAAGGGAGCTGGTTCACCGTGAAACGAAAACTGCTTGTTACAGGGGCATCGGGCAGGATAGGCTATACTATTTATCAGGGACTCAGGGAAGACGGCCGGTATGACGTTATTGGAGCTGATATTGAAGAGAATGCTGAACAGGGGATCGTTCAGATGGATATTGCTGACGATGCGCGAATGGCGGAGCTGACGCAGAATGTTGATACGGTGCTCCATTTTGCCTGGATCAAGGATGAGGAGGATTTCCTCGGCAAGGTACTGCGGGGGAATGTGGCCGGAGCTTACAAGCTGTTTGAGGCTGCAGTGCAGAGCGGCGTAAAACGGATCATCTTCGCCAGCTCCAATCATGCGACCGGGTTCTATAAGACGGACGAGCAGGTTGACCCGTCTGACCCTTACCGTCCGGACAGCTTCTATGGCCTGAGCAAATGCTATATTGAGCTGCTCGGCCGGCTATATGCCGATCAGGGCAAGATTTCCTCCTTCAACATCCGCATCGGCAACTTTCCGGGGGATGACCGGCCTCATTCGGAGCGTGCGGGCCATATCTGGATTTCCGAACGGGATATGCTTCAGCTGGTTATCTGCTGCATTGAGGCGAAGGAAGAAATGCAGTATCTGAACCTGTACGGCACGTCCGCCAACAGCGATAACTATTATGATATCGCTTACCTGGAGGAGCTGATCGGATACAAGCCGCTGGATGACGGAGCCGAGCTGCTCGTGCAGGCCAGGGCTCAGGGCCGGGAGATACGTCAGGATGAAACCGTCTACCAGGGAGGACAAAAGAAATAAAGCAGGCAATAAGGGAGGGGGTTCCGCATGGCGGGGCCTCTTTTTGCGCGCCCGGCGGGCTGCCCGAAAGGGCAGTCAGGCTCCGCCCCTTTTGACGATGGCGGCAGGCTGCCTGTTCTTTAAGCTAGGGCATAGAGAATGAATTAGCAAAGAGGAGACGATACTGATGGCAAAATTAAGGAAATGCTTCACCGGTCTTATTGATGCCATGCTCATCGGCTGGCTCAAGAAAAAAGGAATCATGAATCATATCAAAGAAGGACATTGAGAAGGAAGCAGGAGACCGGCAACCCGGGAGGAATATAATATAGATACATTAAAGGGAACGGGGCGCTGAGAAGTTGATTGTTAAAATGACGCATGCAACCATGGAGGACTACAACAAGCCGAACGAAGAATTTCCCGTTACAGGACGGATTCTTCTAAGGTATGAAAGCGGTGAATGGACGTATACAGAAGAGACGCTGGCAGAACCTTATATGAAGCGTTATGCAGATGAGGAGCTTGATGCAGCATATATTGAAGAAGACGGTAAGGCCGTATTTTTATATTATGACGGTGCTGATTGTTCCGGGCGGATCAGGCTGCGTACCAACTGGAACGGATATGCGATGGTCGAAGAGATCGGCGTAGCCGGCAGCCGGAGGCAGCAGGGAATCGGGACCCGGCTTATGGACCGGGGCGTGGAGTGGGCGCAGCAGCACAAGCTTGCCGGCCTGATGCTGGAAACGCAGGATGTCAATGCGGCCGCATGCCGCTTCTATGCCCGTTATGGTTTTGTTATCGGCGGGGCGGATAATATGCTGTACTCGGGCTTTCCGGCTGGCGCTGAGCAGGCGATTTTTTGGTATTATAAATTTCAAGAAAAAGTCTTGACTTTAAGATAAAAAGAGAGTAAATTGAGATCAAGGAATTATCTTAACTTAAAGATAATATTCCGGCATAATATCTTAAAGTAAAGATTCTTTAAATCATAATATCGTATGAAAATGAACCTCTGAAATCACACTATCCTAAAAGGAGTCGGTTATAATGACTAATGTAGCAGCAAAGCAAACAATGGGGATTCACCATATTACAGCGATTGTCGGTCATCCCCAGGAGAACATGGATTTTTATGCGGGAGTGCTGGGCTTGCGTCTGGTTAAGCAGACCGTCAACTTTGATGATCCGGGCACGTATCATTTCTACTTCGGCAATGACGGCGGGAAGCCGGGGACAATCATTACTTTCTTCCCTTGGCCTGGAGCATACAAAGGTAAAATCGGCGGCGGACAGGTGGGTGTAACAACTTACATTATCCCGGTCGGGGCGATGAGCTTCTGGAAAGAGAGACTGGCAAAGTTCAAGGTTGCTTTTACGGAGCTGGAACGGTTCGGGGAGCAGGTGCTTGAATTCGATGATCCGCACGGGCTGCATCTGGAGCTGGTGGAGCGGGAAGCCGGGGAGCAGAATAGCTGGACCTTCGGAGGCGTTACACCTGATGTTGCAATCAAAGGCTTCGGCGGGGCCACCCTGCTGTCCACTGATCCGGAAGCAACGGCTGAACTGCTGGAGCAGGTGCTGGGTCTTACCTTTATCGGCCGGGAAAATGATATCGCACGCTATCATTCTGCGGCTGACCTCGGCAATGTCATTGATCTCAAAATGACCGCTGTACAGCGCGGTGAAATGGGTGTCGGCACAGTGCATCATATCGCCTGGAGAGCAAAGGATGACCAGGATCAGCTGGATTGGCAGAGCTATGTGCATGATCACGGATATGGCGTGACGCCTGTGCAGGACCGGAATTATTTTAACGCGATTTATTTCAGGGAGCATGGGGAAATTCTGTTTGAGATTGCTACAGATCCTCCGGGTTTTGCCCACGATGAAACGCCTGAAACCATGGGTACGGAGCTGAAGCTGCCTGCCCAGTATGAGCCGCACAGAGCACAGATTGAGCAGGTTCTGCTGCCGTTCCAGATCAGAGAGCTCGACTAAATTTATTTACGAGAGGGATGAGCGTTGTGCTGAATATAGACCCGGCAGACAATACGGAGAGGGATAATTACAAGCTGCTTGTAGGCAGCATCATTCCGCGGCCGATTGCTTTTGTGACGACGTTATCCCAGGATGGGGTGCTGAACGGTGCCCCCTTCAGCTATTTCAATATCGTATCGTCGAATCCGCCGATGATCTCCTTATCCATCCAGCATGCGGCAGGCAAGCCGAAGGATACGGCGCGGAACATCATGGAACGTCAGGAATTTGTCGTGCATATTGTGGACCGGGACAATGTGGAGCAGGTCAATATGACCGCAGCTCCCCTTGCACCGGATCAGAGCGAGGTTTCACTCGCCGGACTCACGCCTGTGCCAAGCTCGGTGGTCTCCGTGCCTGGAGTTAAGGAAGCGAAGGTAAGAATGGAATGCGTGCTGGAGCGTACGGTAGAATTCCCGGGCTTCGAGCTGCTGATCGGCAGAGTCGTCCGGTATCATATTGCCGAAGACATCTATGAGCAGGGCAGAATTGATCCGCTCAAGCTGGGGGCAGTCAGCCGCCTGGCCGGTAATCATTATGCCGGGATCGGGGAAATTTTTGAGATTGAGCGGCCTGTTTGAATCAGAGGTTAAACGAAAAAAAGCCGGGAGATCCCGGCTTTTTTCCGTTTAAGAGCAGAGCATCATGGGTGGGCTACTCCATAATATATCTCGGCAGCTCAACGATCACTGAGGTTCCAACCGTGAACTCACTCTCTATCTTGATCCGGCCGCCGTGCAGCCCGATGATTTCCTTGCAGATGGCCAGCCCCAGACCGCTGCCGGACTGGCGTGAGCGGCCCTTGAAGAATTTGGTGCCGAGCTTCTCCAGGTCAGCCGCTTCAATGCCTTCTCCGGTGTCCGTTACCGTAACAATGATCAGCTCCTCCTGCACAGCGGCGGTAATGCTTACTGCACCCTCGGCCGGAGTGAACTTGAAGGCATTGTCCAGCAGATTGACAAACACCTGCTTCAGCCGGCCCATGTCCCCGTTGACCGGCAGCGGCTGGTCGGGAATATCGGCATAGAGCCGGATCTGCTTCGTCTGGCCGCGGTACCGGAACTGCAGCAGCAGGTCCTCCAGCAGCCCCCTGAGATCATACGGCTGCAGATCAACCGTAATCTCCCCGGCCTGGAACTTGGAGAAATCCAGCAGATCCTCAACCAGTCCGATCAGCCGGTCCGTTTCGCCGGTCATCACCTCGAGACCCTGCAGGGTCTCTTTTTTATCGGACAAATCACCCATAAGCAGCGTCTCGCCCCAGCCTTTGATGGAGGTCAGGGGAGTGCGCAGCTCATGCGTGACGGATGAGATGAAGTCGTATTTGATTTTTTCACTCTTGAGAATTTCCTCGGACATATAATTGAGCGTAACGGCAAGCGTTCCGATCTCGTCGTTATGCTGCTTCTCCGCCTTTGCCGAGAAATTTCCCGTCGCCATCTCTTTGGCAACCGAGGTCAGCTGCTGAATCGGCCCGACAATCCGTTTGGCAATAATCAGGCTGAGCACAAAGCCGAACAGGATGACGAGCAGCCCGACCCACACCGCGTTCAGCACAATCGTGACGATGACATCGTACAGCGGCTCTGCCGATACGGAATACCGCAGCACACCGATATTGGCACCGGCCTCCTTGATCGGAACAGAGACAGCCATAATCCGTTCCCCGCCCACCGGGGTAAGACTCTGGTAAATCCCCTTGCCGCTGCTCAGTGCAGTCCTCACATCCGGTGTATCAATTCTCTCCGAGCTGGAGAAGCCGAACGAGTTGATAATGACGTTCCCTTCAGTGTTAAGAACTTCGACCTTGCTGCTCTCTTCCGTTGAGAGGTTCTCCAGAATGTATCTTGCCCGCTCATTGATCGAATAGCCCTCCAGGTACTTGTTGAAAAAGGTAGCGGAGGTCGTGGCCCGTGAAGACAGGGTCTCCATTGCACTGCCCAGGTAATAATAGTGGACAGCTACAATAAACACTCCTTCCAGCAGCAGGACGATCAGGAGCAGGACAAGCGTTATATAGGTAATGAGCCGTGCCCTGATCCCTCTCAGCAATGTTGTACCCTCCATAAATATCCGAATCCCCACACCGTTTCCAGATATTGCGGCCCTGTGGCATCCTGGCCGATTTTTTGGCGGATCCGGCTAATATTGACATCTACGATTTTGAGCTCCCCCATAAAATACTGCCCCCAGACCGAGGTCAGTATGTCATCGCGGTTAACCGCCTTATTGGGCTGCTCCATCAGCAGCTTAACAATAGAAAACTCAGTGGGGGTGAGCGCAATTTCCACCCCGTCCTTCAGCAGCTTCCGTTCATCGGGCATCAGGGTAAAAGGGGCCAGCTGGATGCTGTTTTCCTGCAGCACCGCTTCCCCGGGATACATGCGCCGGTACAGCGAACGGACTCTGGCCAGCAGCTCAACCGGGCTGAAGGGCTTGATTACATAATCGTCAGCCCCTGAATCTAGGCCCATCACCTTATCAATTTCCTGATTTTTGGCGGTCAGCATGATGATGCCGAGCCGGGGGAAGTCCCTGCGCAGCAAGGCGCATACCTCAAATCCGCTGATTCCGGGAAGCATCAGATCGAGAATGGCGATATCGAAATCCCGCTGCTCCCGTGCGGCGGCAAGCGCCGCTTCGCCCGTAGCGGCTTCGGTAACCTCGAACCCGGCCCGCCTTAGATTCACCTGTAAAAAATCGCGGATCGGCTTCTCGTCTTCCAGTACCAGCACTTTCATAGGCGACCTCCTAGTCAGTACATCGGCGGCTGCGGTGTGCCGGCCAGCCGCCGGACCTCCTCCAGCGGCAGCTTGAGCCGGTTATACTCCTGCAGCCCGGTGCCGCTCAGCTTGCCGGCTGCATCTGCCGGAGGCAGCACAGCCACAAGCACGGTGGGGGCCGCAGCATCCTCTGTATTTTGCAGCTCATATAGCACGGTATAAATGCTGTTATCCGCCTTCAGCTTCGCTTCTGCGCTTTGCCATTCCTGCCTGGTCAGCAGCCGCAGCTCAAGCAGCGGTGCCTGGGAATCTGAGCCGGCTCCCTTGTAGCTGAACCGGATGCTCTTCCAGGGCTCGGGAGATTCCTCTGCAATGTCAAGCGCATATTTACCCTTCCAGCTCTGCGGAATATGGAAGTTGAAGTCCCATCTGTCGAACTGCTCTGCCGTAAATTTCAGGCCGGACTGTCCGTCCCATTGATAATACTTGGTAATGAACGGAGTAGCCAATGGGGCCATGCTCTCCGTGCCTGCAGGAGGCACCAGGAAGCCGATTTCCACTATGCCGTCGCCATTCACATCTGTGCTGTACAGCGGATAATCCTTGATCGCCATATTGCTCTCGCCAAGCTTGCTGTCAGCTTGGGAATTCAGGGGCGTGAGCGTAATATCCCGGCTGTCCGCAAGCTCCCCGTGATGATAATCATCTGCTGCAAGTATATCAATAAATTGGTCATTTTCCCAAGTCAGAAGGGAGGTATAGGAAGAATGTGCGCCGATTGCCACATCTACGAACAGAGCGCTGGTGTCCGGAGCCGCCTTGGCGAACTGGGCCTGGATGATGGCTCCGTCAAAAGCCTGGTCGGACAGGCTCTGCTGCTGCCCGCCCGCCAGCCGGAATAACTGCAGCCGTGCACTTGGCTGCATATCGGTGGTAAAGGTAGTCTGGAACATGGCGACATCACTTTGCCCGCTGCCGGTTAGATCGCCTACCGCCAAATGATCATAAGGCTGCTTGAGAATCTCGGACATGGCGCCGTCCTTTAGACTATAGACCGCCAGCTCTTTGCTGAGGCCTTTGCCGCCGCTGAAGCCCAGCAGCACATCCAGCTGCCCGTCTGCTGTGACGTCAACGAACTGCACGTAATCCAGCTCGCTGCCGACACCGGTAATGGCAGTCAGCTTGTTCCATTCGCCGCTGGACTGCGACAGGACAAGGGTGTTGACTTCAAAATCGGTTTTGTCCGTTTTGTAGAAGGCGAGAATTTCATTCTTGCCGTCCTTATCCAGATCCTGCAGCTGAATCGCGCTTCCCGACTCGGAATGGACGGGGACAGTCAGATGGGCGCCTGCCGGAAGAAAGGATTTTACGATGCTGGTAATGGTTCCGTCGGCATTGCCCTGGGAAGGGGCGCGTAGCAGATCACTGGGGGCCTTGGGCGCGCCGCAGCCTGATGTAATAAAAGTTAATAATAGAATGGCCCCGAGGCCTAAAACTGATTTATTCATAAAGATATAATCTCCTTTGCGGTATCTGTGGCTAGTATATCCCAACCGTCAGGCAAAGTAGTTGCAAAATGGTAAAGGTTGCGCTGTCTGCCAGGCGGCCGGCTTGGTATGATTAAGAAATATACAGTTGTGCGGTAAAAAGGACGGAGGAGAATAGGATGCGGAAATTTTTCATGACCGATATTCATGGGGACCTGGAGGGACTGAAGCTGCTGTTAAAAAAAGCGGAGGTGCAGCTCGGCCGGGATCAGCTGGTGTTCGGGGGCGATATGATCAACCGGGGAGCGGACTCAGCCGGGGTTGTTAAGCTGATTAAACATCTGATGGAGCAGTACCCGGACAATGTCCATGCCGTGATTGGCAATCACGAGGAAATGATGGCTGATTATCTGGTGCAGGGGGACAAGCTGTGGCTCAGTCACGGTGGGCGTGAGACGCTGAAAAGCTTCGCTGCCAGATTTCCCGATGAAGGGGTCAGGCAGGAGCATATGATGTGGGCCTGTTCTTTGCCTTTGTATTATGAGGACGGCGAATATGTATATACCCATGCCGGATTGAATCCCGGTCAGCCGCTGGAGCAGCAGGACCGGGATATCCTGTGGATGAATGAGCATGATTTCTATCATCAGCCGCGGGCGGAGCTGCTTGCATTAACAGGGGGAAAGCCCGTCATACACGGGCATACTCCGGTAGAGCGGATCTATTGGGACGGAGCCAGAATGAATTGCGATCTGGGCTCGAATACATACTCCGTACCGGATGAACGGGCGCTTGGGCTGATCAATCTGACGGAGATGACGTATCTCGTCTACAAGCAGGCCGGGAAGAAGCTGGAGGAGCGGCGGGTTGGGCGGTATTAGGCCGATTTATTGCTTGAATTCCGGCGTCGACTCTCTAATAACCGGTCTGGTGCTGATATGGGTGACCTGATAGGGCTGCTGCGGACTTTCGATCCTGGAGAGCAGCATTTCGGCAGCCTTGATTCCCATTTCACTGCTGTAAATATGGACCGTGGTCAGATGAGGCTCGATGATGCACGCCTCCGGACCGTCATCGAAGCCGCAGACAGCAATGTCACCGGGGATGGAGTAGCCCGACTGCTTAAGGGTCTTCATCATGTTAACGGCGATGTAGTCATTGGCACAGATAAAAGCCGAGGGAAGCTTTGGCATGGCTTGTAATTTCCCGGCTGCCCATTCAGGTGTTGCGAAGAACAGACGGTCATCATCCAGGATACAGTGCTCCGCCTGAAGAGGAATTCCCGCCGCCGTAAGGGCACGGTTGAAGCCTGCCCACCGTTCATTAAAGCTCATGCAATGATTGTAATCGCCGATAAAACCGAGGGTTGTGTAACCGCCATCAATTAGCTTTTTGGTAAGATGATAAGTGCTGTGCTCGTTCTCCATCAGCAGAATATCGGCCTGGAATTCAGGGTAGCAGACATGGGCGGAGCAGTCGATGAAGATCGTCGGAACCCCGAGGCCAGTGATCAGCCTGCTGTATTCCAGATTGAACAGCTCGATACAAATGATACCGTCTACATTATCCACGTCAAAATTGTTAGGGAGCGTCAGAGACTTCTGCTCGATTTCCCGTATGATGTGAATGGACAAATTGTAGCCCTCCGCACTGATGTGCTTTTCCAGGCCGCTGATCAGGGTTGAGCCGAAGTGGGAGGTATTAGGCAGATTTTCCGTTAACAGCGCAATATTCCGGGAGCTCTTTGGCAGGACATTCTCCGGCTCGATCAATGAAAACTGCTTATACTTTAACTCAATCGCCTTCTTGATAACCTTGTTTCTGGTTTCTTCGGGCAGGCCCTCTGTGCCGTTCAAGGCTTTGGAGGCCGTATTTCTGGAGATGCCCAGCGCATCGGCGATATCCTGGATCGTTACTTTTCCCCGTGCCATATATGTAAGTTCACCTCTATATTCATGTTTCTTTTCGTCTACTCCATTAAATGTATAATAGTTTTCGCAAAATAGCAAATAAATTTTTACAAATGCACAAATTAGTTTACAAAATGAACAGAAAGGCATATACCGTATTTTGATTTAGTCTGTCTTCATACCATTTTTCGGCGTTGAAAGCGGAATTTTTATAAAAATAATCAGCTTTTCTTGATTTTTGTCAAAAGAAACAGGGCAATTAAGAACAAAATAGTAGTCAAATGAACAAATTTATTTTTACAAAATGTATTGACTGATGGTTTTTCATTTGATAAATTGTAAAGGAACCAGAGGGCATTTGCACTGAAAAATGTAAGCCTTTCAACAGTGTCCCCGGAGCTTTGAACTATAAAACCATGTACATGAATGGAGGTAAAGGCATTGCATAATTCAATAGAAGCGGATCCCCGGCGCGTGACAGCGGTGAGGAGGAGCTCCTTGCCGGAATATTTGAAAAAGCATTATTTCCTGTATCTCATGCTCGCACCGGCGCTGATCCTGACCCTGATTTTTAAATACGGTCCTATGTATGGTGCGGTTATCGCCTTTAAGGATTTCAGCCCGATCAAAGGGATTCTGGGCAGTGAATGGGTGGGACTCTACAACTTTGAGAAATTCCTGTCCTCCCCAAACTTCGAGGTCATTTTTATGAATACGCTTAAATTGAGTTTTTTCGGCCTGCTTCTGAGCTTTCCTGTGCCGATTCTGCTCGCCCTGATGCTAAATCAGGTCCGACGTGCCGGGGTCAAAAAGAACATCCAGCTTTTCCTCTATGCCCCTAACTTTATCTCGGTAGTGGTGGTTGTAGGGATGCTGTTCATCTTCCTGTCCCCGACAGGGCCGGTTAACCAGCTGTTCAGCTGGATTAACGGCGAGCCGGTGATGTTCATGTCCCGTCCGGAGTATTTCCGCTGGATCTATATCCTGTCCGACATCTGGACCGGGGCGGGCTGGGCTTCCATTATCTATGTGGCGGCGCTGGCAAATGTGGACCCAGAGCTGCATAACGCGGCCAACCTGGACGGTGCCAACCTGCTGCAAAGAATCCGGCATATTGACCTGCCGACCATCAGACCGATTATGGCGATTGTCTTTATTCTTGCCGCAGGCGGCATCATGTCTATCGGCTTTGAGAAGGCTTATCTGATGCAGACGGCCACGAACCTCCCGACCTCCGAGATTATTCCAACCTATGTGTACAAAATCGGCCTGCAGTCGGGCGACTATGCGTACTCAGCTGCAGTGGGGCTGTTCAACTCGGTTATCAACGTCATTCTGCTGATTACTGTGAACTTTACAGTGAAGAAGCTGAATGAGGGCGAAGGCCTTTACTAGGAAAGGAGCAACCATTCATGTTCGTAAAACATTCCCGGCTGGACCGCCTGATGCTCGCGCTGAACGCCGCCTTTTTGACGCTGGCCGTGCTGGTGGTCATTCTTCCGCTAATCTATGTAGTGATCGCCTCCTTCATGGACCCTTCGGTCCTGTTGAGCCGGGGGATTTCATTTAAGATTTCCGACTGGTCTGTTGAAGGCTATAAGATGATCCTTACCAATCCGGCAATGCTGCGAGGATTTGCAAACGCTGTTTTTTATGCCTCCGCCTTTGCGCTGCTGACCGTTACGGTTTCAGTATGTGCCGGGTATGCCTTATCGGATGACCGCTTGAAGGGGAAGGGCTTGTTTATGACGCTGTTCCTGTTCACGATGTTCTTCGGCGGCGGCCTTGTCCCGACTTATCTTCTGGTCAAAAATCTGGGGCTGCTGAATACGGTCTGGGCCGTCATTATCCCCGGAGCGGTCAATGTATGGAATATTATTTTGTCCAGAACCTTCTTCAAAGGGGTGCCGAAGGAGCTGAAGGAGGCGTCCAATGTGGACGGGGCCTCGGAGATGAGGATTTTCTTCAGCATCGTATTGCCGCTCTCCAAGCCGATCATTTTCGTGCTGGCGCTGTATGCCTTTGTCGGCCAGTGGAATTCGTACTTCGACGCCATGATCTATCTCGATAATCCCGCTCTACACCCGCTGCAGCTCGTGCTGCGCTCAATCCTGATCCAGAACCAGGTGGATCCGGGCATGATCAGTGACCAGTTGGCTGCGGCGGAAATGAAGCGTCTGTCAGAAATCATCAAATACGCTGCAATCGTGATTTCCAGCCTGCCGCTGATCATTATGTATCCGTTCTTCCAGAAATATTTTGAAAAAGGTGTCATGGTCGGCTCCATTAAATAGGAAGCAGGCTGCACATAGATAAGTTCTTTTCATTCATTTTTACTTTGGAGGTCATATCCGATGAAAAGCTCAACACGTACAAAAGGTTTGTCAAAAGCAGCATCAGCCTCTGTCCTAGCTTCCTTCATGTTCCTTGCTGCCTGCAGCAGCGGTGGCGGGGGAGGCAGTGCGGCCAGTGAACAGCAGGACCCAAGCGGCAAGGTTACCTTAAACTTCATTACGCAAAGCTCTGCACTGGCCCCGGCCGATCCGAACGACAAGCTGATCAATAAACGGCTCGAAGAGAAAACAAATGTGCATATCAACTGGAAGAACTTCACGAATGATGTATTTGTAGAAAAAAGAAATCTGGCCGTAGCCAGCGGCGATCTTCCGGATGCCATTTTTAACGCGGATTACAGTGACTATGAGCTGCTGAAGCTGGCCAAGGACGGCACCATCATTCCGCTGAATGATCTGATCGAGCAGAATATGCCCAACTTTAAAAAGGTGCTGGAGGAAGCTCCAGAGTACAAAAGCATGATCACAGCGCCTGACGGCAATATCTATGCTTTCCCCTGGATCGAAGAGCTGGGGAACGGCAAGGAAAGAATCCAGGCGGTGGATAGTATGCCATGGATCAATGTGGAATGGCTAAAAAATCTGGGCCTCGATATGCCAACGACTACCGAAGAATTGAAGCAGGTGCTGATTGCCTTCAAGACCCAGGACCCGAACGGCAACGGCCAGGCCGATGAAATTCCGCTTTCCTTCATTAATAAGCCTGGTGCGGAGGATCTGGTGTTCCTGTTCGGATCATTCGGGCTCGGCGAGAACCCCGACCATGCGGTGGTCAGCAATGACGGCAAAGTGGTCTTTACCGCTGCCGAAGAAGGCTATAAAGCAGCTGTGAAATTTATTAATGAGCTGTACAAAGAAAAACTGATTGATATCGAAGCCTACACCCAGGACTGGAGCACTTATCTGGCCAAGGGGAAGGATCAGAAGTACGGCCTGTATTTCTCCTGGGATAAGGCGAATATTTCCGGTGCGAACGATGCCTACGAGGTGATGCCGCCGCTGGCCGGACCGGACGGTGAAGTCAACGTAACCCGGACGAACGCCCTGGGACTGGGCCGCGGAAAGATGGTCGTCACCAGTGCCAACAAAAACCTGGAAACTACGGCGAAATGGGTCGATCAGCTGTATGATCCGATCCAGTCTGTCCAGAACAACTGGGGAACCTACGGGGATGATACCCAGCAGAACATCTTTGAATTTGATGAAGCCGCAGGGATGCTGAAGCATCTGCCGCTGGAAGGCACCGCTCCGGTGGAGCTCCGTGAGAAAACAAGCATCGGCGGACCGCTGGCGATTCTGGATTCTTATTACGGCAAGTACACCACCATGCCGGATGATGCCAAGGGCAGAATGGATATCGTCAAGAACATCATGGCTCCGAAAATGAAGGCGGAGAACGTCATGCCGAGCGTATTCCATTCCATTGACGAGCTGGACCGGCTGACGACCATCGAAACCGACCTGTTCGCCTATGTGCTCAGAATGCGCACCGAATGGTACCAGAACGGCAAAATTGATGCCGAGTGGAATGACTATCTCAAGGAGCTGGACCGCCTCGGCCTGCAGGAATGGCTGGAGATCAAGCAGGGCGGCTACGACAGAGCAACGGGGAAGTAAAATAAAAATAAAGATTGAACGGGAATCTTGAGAAAAGACCTTTTCTCTAAATTCCCGGTTCAATCTATCCGGGAGAAAAGGAGAAATCATATATGTCAGCAATAACAGAACAAAACTACCGGGGTGCCTATCACTTTTCGCCCCAGAAGAATTGGATGAACGATCCGAACGGGCTCGTATACTTCGAGGGAGAATACCACTTGTTCTTCCAGCATCACCCGGACGGTATGAGTATGGGGGAGATGCACTGGGGCCACGCCGTCAGCAGGGACCTGATCAACTGGGAGGAGCTGCCGGTAGCGCTGGTGCCGGATGAACTGGGTATGATTTTCTCGGGAAGCGCAGTTGTGGACTGGAAAAATACGACGGGCTTTTTCGGGGATAAGCCAGGTCTTGTAGCGATCTTTACCCATCACCTGAACATGCCGGAAGGACAGCCCGCCGTTCAGTATCAGAGCATTGCTTACAGCAAGGATAACGGCAGAACCTGGATCAAATATGCCGGGAATCCGGTGCTGACCCATGACAGCTTCATTGATTTCCGTGATCCCAAGGTGTTCTGGGATGCTGATGCCAGCCGGTGGGTGATGATCGTGGCCTGCGGCCAGACGGTATGCCTGTACTACTCGCCTGACCTGATTCACTGGACCTTTGCCAGCGAATTCGGTGCCGGGATCGGCTCGCATGATGGAGTGTGGGAGTGCCCGGATCTTTTCCCGCTGCCGGTTGATGGAGACGAGGATAATGTTAAATGGGTGATGCTTGTGAGCATCGGCGCTGATCCGGCCTTTGAGGAAGGCTCCAGAACACAGTATTTCACAGGCAGCTTCGACGGGGCCGTATTCACGCCTGACGAAGCCTCGCAGCGCATCCGCTGGATCGATTATGGAAGGGATAATTATGCCGGGGTCAGCTGGTCCGATCTTCCCGAGGAAGACGGGAGACGCCTGTTTATCGGCTGGATGAGCAACTGGATGTATGCTCCGCAGACACCGACAGAAGGCTTCCGCGGAGCGATGACGATTCCCCGTGAGCTTTCACTGGAAACGAGAAACGGGGAAGAGACGCTCATCCAGAAGCCTGCCAAAGAGCTGGAAGCAGCGCGCATCCCGGTCCTGTCCCTTAAGAATGCTTCGGTGCAAGAAATTAATGCGACCTGCGCAGGGCTTGAACTGGACGCCTACCTCATAGAGGCGAAGCTTCCGCGCGGTACGTCTGCCGGCTTCCGTTTAAAAGCAGGTGCGGGGGAGCATACCGTTGCCGGGATTAATGCGCAGACGGAAGAATTGTACGTAGACCGCAGCGCTTCCGGGAAGGCAGATTTCCACAGTCTGTTCGCGGGGGTTCATTCTGCGAAGCTTGCGGCACCGGCTGAAGTCTATGATTTGACGATTTATGTTGACCGTTCCTCGGTGGAGGTATTCGCGGGCGGCGGTCAGGCGGTTATTACGGATCTTATTTTCCCCGGGTCTGATTCCGCCGGTCTGGCTGCCTTTGCAGACCAGGAAGGGCAGGTATTCCTGTCGCTGGAACTTTATGAGCTGGACTCCTCTGCTGCAGCCGGCGGCAGGAAGTAAGCGGGAGGTGCAGCCTACATGCGTATAGGAGCTATAGAAGCAGGCGGAACGAAATTCATCTGCGGCATCGGGGATGAGCACGGACGGATTGAGGATCAGATCAGCTTTCCGACCGGTCATCCGGATCAGACGATGCCCCAAGTGATTGATTATTTCCGGGATAAAGGGGCAGAAGCCATCGGGATCGGGTCCTTTGGCCCGATAGATATCCGCCCGGATAGCCCGGCCTATGGTTATATCACGACCACACCCAAGCCGGGATGGGCACATTATGATCTGCTCGGGACCTTGAAGCATGCTTTTCCGGTTCCGCTGGGCTGGGATACCGATGTTAATGCTGCAGCCTATGGTGAGGTGAAATGGGGGGCGGCACAGGGACTGTCCAGCTGCCTGTACATCACCGTGGGTACGGGGATCGGTGTCGGCGTGTATACGGAAGGCCGGCTGGTACACGGTCTTGTCCACCCTGAGGGCGGGCATGTTCCGACGAGACGGCATCCGGAGGATCATTATCCGGGAAGATGCCCTTATCACGGGGACTGCCTCGAAGGAATGGCGGCAGGGCCGGCCATCGAAGCCAGATGGGGAAAGAAGGGCCATGAGCTTCCTGCCGGGCACCAGGCATGGGAGATTGAAGCCTTCTATATTGCCGAGTCCGTAACCCAGGCTGTCCTGCTGCTCTCCCCGGAGAAAGTCATACTCGGCGGCGGCGTAATGCAGCAGTCCCAGCTGTTCCCGCTGATCCGTGAGGCCGTGCGCCGGAATCTGAACGGTTATGTCAGTTCAGATGCTATTCTGACGCAAATGGATGAGTATATTGTGGCTCCGGGTCTCGGCCAGCAGGCCGGATTATGCGGAGCGCTGGCCCTGGGTCTTGCAGCAATAGATAAAGTCCAGAGTTAGTTCAATCTATTCATCCATATAAACAACAGGCAAGGCCGGAGTGATGCAGATGCAGCAAGCCGGCCTTGTTTCTCAAAAAAAGGAACTTATCATACACAGGAAAAGAGGTTGAAGGATGAACCGTAAAGCGAAATTTGGGCTGATTATTCTGCTGGCTGCGGGAATGATGTTCACTTCAGCAGGGATAACACCATTTCATCCTGAGTCAGGCCGGGCTGAAGCGGCAGAGCCGGCAGCAGGCCAAGGACCCGAGGGGGAGACGAGCATTTTTGAAACCGCTACCAAACTGAACAGCAATTTGACGGGATGGTACACAGCCGGAAAAGGCAGACAGGAGAACACAGCGGAAGGGCTTCTGCTGACCTCGGACCTCCAGGAAAATGTGCTGGCTCTATCGCAGACTTCCGCGGATGATCTGATCTATGAAGCGGATGTGATGATCAAGGAGGGACAGCCCGATGCCTCGCTGCTGTTCCGCTCAAGCGGTGACGGGAAGCAGGCCTATATGCTACAGATTGTGCCGCAAGCCGGTGTGATCCGTCTAAGGGATGCGGCAGATGGAGCCGGCAGCCTGCAGGAGGAACGCCAGGTTCCTCTGGCCCAGGGCGAAATTTATCATCTGAAGGTGAAGGCTCAGGGCTCCTCTCTGAAGGTATACTGGGGGAATCAATACAAGCCGGTAATTGATATTGAGGACCATACCTATACCTCCGGCCAGCTCGGGCTCCACGTCTGGGATGGGGCTGCATTGTTCCAGAACATCCTGGTGAGTGACCTGCAGGGGAATCTCGGGACTGTAATAACCAGTAAAGGCCATTGGCAGCCGGATCTGAACGGTAAAAAAGGCTCCTCCGGCAATCAGGGCAAAGCGCTGCTGCTCTATGACAGGCCGGCTGCCGATTTCGTATATGAAGGCCAGATATCCCTTCCTGCGGATGGAACTGCGGGCCTTGCATTCCGGTCCGCTGCCGACGGCACGGGCGGATATGAAGCGGCTCTGGTCAAGACGGGAAATCAGCTCCGTGTCCGGTTAACCAAAGCGGACGGTACGGTCATTGCAGCCTCAAGCCGTACTTATCCTGGGTTAGCCGGGGCAAAACATGCGGTGGAGGTCCAGGCGAAGGGGAGCCGGATTCAGATTTTTGTGGATGGCTATACTCCGGCAGCTATTGATGTCACTGACAGCTCATATGTATCCGGAAGTACGGGGCTCGTCGTAAACAGCGGAACCGCCTATTTTCAGAATACTTATGTCACGGATGCCGCCAGCTATAATAATGAAAGATACCGGCCGCAGTACCATTACACCCCGATGCGCGGTTCCGTAAGTGATCCGAACGGGCTGGTCTATTTTAACGGAGAATATCATCTGTTCCATCAGGACGGCGGTACCTGGGCACATGCAGTCAGCACAGACATGCTGAGCTGGAAGCGGCTCCCGATAGCCCTCCCGTGGAATGATTACGGGCATGTCTGGTCCGGGTCGGCCGTAGCCGATCTGAATAACGCCTCGGGTTTGTTCGGGGATTCAGGCGGCCAGGGGCTGCTCGCCTACTATACGTCCTATAATCCGGATGCCCCCAACGGTAACCAGCGGATTGGTCTGGCCTACAGCAAGGATCAGGGACGTACCTGGGAGTATTCCAAAGAACGTCCAATAGTGATAGAGAATCCAGGAAAGAACGGGGAGGACCCCGGGGGCTGGGATTTCCGCGACCCCAAGGTAGTGCGCGATGAGGCCAATAACCGCTGGGTTATGGTTGTATCTGGCGGAGACCATATCCGTTTTTTCACCTCAACCAATCTGCTCGACTGGACGCTAACCGATAATTGGGGATATGGGAGCTATGTCCGCGGAGGGGTGTGGGAATGTCCCGATCTATTCCCGCTTACGGTGCAGGGAACCTCGGAGAAGAAGTGGGTGCTGATGATCAGCACAGGAGCGAATCCGGCAACAGGCGGATCGGATGCGGAATATTTTGTCGGGAATCTGACGGCTGAGGGGAAATTCGTGAATGATAATCCGCCCGGAACAGTGCTGAGAACCGATTTTGGCAAGGAGTTCTATGCGTCCATGTCCTTTTCGGATATGCAGGATGGACGGAGAGTGCTGCTGGCGTGGATGTCCAACTGGGATTACCCGTTTGCCTTTCCGACAACAGGCTGGAAGGGGGAGCTGACGGTTCCGAGAGAAGTTACACTGATCCAGACAGCTGACGGATTCTGGCTAACCCAGAGCCCGGTTAAAGAGCTGGAATCGCTGCGCAGCCCGCTTTATTCGGCATCCGGGAAGACAGTATCCCCTTCTTCACAGAATCTGCTGAAGGGCATTACTGCCGGAGCGTATGAGCTGGAAGCCGAGGTGGAGATTCCCGCCGGCAGCGGTGTGTCGGAATTCGGATTTAATGTGCGTGAGGGGAATGGCGAAAAGACGGTTGTTGGTTACAAGCCGGCTGCAGGCACAGTGTTTGTAGACCGTTCCCTTTCCGGAGCGACCGATTTCTCCAGCCTGTTCAGCACCAGACATGAGGCGCAGACGGTCGCGGAGAACGGCAGGATCAAGCTGCGCATTCTGGTGGATGAAGCCTCAGTCGAGGTGTTTGCGAACGGCGGGAAGGCTGTTTTTTCGGATGTCATTTTCCCGGACCCGGCCAGTCGGGCGATGAGCTTCTACACCAAGGGCGGCAATGTAAAGGTGGTCTCGTTAAAGGCTTACAAGCTGGCTTCCGTATGGAACGGGAACGGGCCGGGCCTCTCCGCCCGGATTATGATGGATACCAGCGAACGCGAGCTGAGTGCAGGGCAAAGTGTGACCCTGCAGGCTGCGGTAGAAAATGGACCCGGCAACGGCGTAAATCCGCTGAAGTGGACATCCAGTGATCCCGGGACTGTTACGATACAGCAGGCCGGTAATTCCGGGGCGTTGATTAAGGCGGTAAAAGCAGGCACAGCGGTTATTACGGCAGCTACCCCAAATGGAAAGGCGGCAGCAAGTGTCCGTGTGCAAGTCTTTGGTGGAGAATTCCGGACCAGCCTCAGCGGCTGGACGAAGGATCTGTCCATGGCCTCGTGGCTGGCGGGTGAAGACGGCATCCGCGGAAGCTACTCCGGCGATGCCCAGTATATTGCCGCAGAACAGGCGGGGGACTTCACCTATGAAGCTGACATGAAGCTTGGCACAGCCGGGGGAGCAGGCTCTCTTCTGTTCAGGGCAAGTACGGACGGCCGCAACGGCTATTATCTGAATCTGGACCCGAATATGAAGTCGGTCCGCTTGTTTTACAAGATCGGCTGGCGCTTTGAAGAACGGCAGGTGCTGGCCAAGGTGCCGGCCTTCATTCAGCCGGACCGGATCTACCATCTGAAGATACAAGCGGACGGCCCTCATATTACAGTGTACCTGGACGGGCAGAAGCTAATGGATGTGCGGGACGGTACCTTTGCCGACGGACATTTTGGACTGCATGTATTCGGGGGAACTGCTTCGTATCAGAATGTAAATGTGAGCGGGGCTGTACCGGCGAAGCTGGAGGCTTCAAGCCTGGTAAACGAAGCGGCCCGTAAATCCCTTTATACGGGCAGCCAGGTTAATGGTGAACCGGTAACGGTTAAAGCGGCGGATGCAGCATCAGACCAGAAATGGATATTTGTGCCGACCGGCGATGAAGCAGGCTCTTATTCCATCCGTACAGCCTCCGGCCAGGCTCTTGACCTGAATACAGGACAGAATGTAATCCAGCTCTATTCATACCTGGGTTACGATAATCAGCGCTGGATCATCCAGAGAAATGAGGACGGTTCAGCAGCGATCCTCTCGGTTCACAATTATATGGCGCTGACGGTTTCAGCAGACGGATCAGGTGTAAGCCTTACAGCTCCGCAGGCTGGTGCAGCAGACCAGAAATGGCAGCTGGGCTTCTGAAACGCTAATATTAAGTCATTGCCGCCAAACCCTTTATAGAAATAAAACAGTCCCGGTGCAGATACATTGCACCGGGACTGCCTGTATGTTGAGGCTATCTGAATAATAACAAAGCCGGTAGGTGCTTTAGATCTGCCGTCCGTTCTCTCCTTTAAGCTCCTTGCGCAGCAGGTAAGCTTCCGCATAGGTAATCATGGCCTGGATAAAAATAAACAGCAGCTGATTCATCAGGGTTGTCTCGGCTGTGATAATAAGAACAACGGTGATAAACCCGGTCAGCAGCGCCAGTAAAATCAGACCCACGGAGGGTTTACGGTTGTTACTTGCCCTAAACACATTCAACAGCGTAATAAATATACCCTGAGCCAAAAAACAGTTCGCAATCAAAGTGAAATTATCCCACATTCTGGATTCAAGCTCTGTGCCGAAAATATTAATAAGGATAAGGGCTACGATTAGCGCAAAGAGTGAGATACCATCCTTTTTGGCAAGCATGGCACAACATCCTTTCATAGCAGTTTGTTATCCATTATTACCCAAGGCTCTGCTGAATCAAGCAAGCACTAAGCGCTTTGCACCGCTGCCTTCACCGGATAGATTTTTGTAAATAGGAAGCGGGCGAGCGGACCGACAATCAGCAGCTGCAGCGGCAGGGCGCAGATGAAATTAAGGCCCAGAATGGTCAGATAATGACGGAGAAAGTTGTCTCCGAAACCGTAGTGTGCTAGTGTGCCATATAGGGACATGCAGATAACCATGCCGCAGACCATAAAGGATGAGATGGTCAACACTTTTTTAATCACGGGATCGGACGGCTTAAGCAGCTTGAATGCCAGCCCCTTGGCGACTTTACTGACAACGAAAATGTCCAGCACGAGTGCGACTGCAAGCGCCGGCAGCAAGCCTGCTGCTACTTGAATAAACACTTCGCTTGTTGCGCCGATTGATATGATTACATTATAAAAGCTCATTCCCACGACCATAAGGAAGCACATCATGCTGGTGAATACCAATGCTTCTTTTTTGTTTCTGCCCATTGTTCAAACTCCCTTAACTTTAGGTTTTTTATGCTTCACTCATATTAGCAGTGGGCCGGATTATTGTCAACCTAGTTGACAATAATCCGGAAGAACGTTCAAACTGAAAGAGTATTCTGATAACTGGAGGCCTTTTGTGATGAAGGAATATATCCGCGGCTTAAATCTGATTGATCTGGTCAGTGAAAAACATAAAGTATTGCGTGAAAAGGTAAGTGCGGACAGCGGTGATCCGCTGAATCATACAGAGACGCATATTCTGGCCAAGCTGGAGCTGCACGGCAGGCTATCCATCTCGGACATCAGCCGGAGGATCAGTATATCCCGCCAGGGGGCGCAGAAAGTGGTCAATTCCCTGCTGGAGCAGGGCTACGTTGAAGCTGTCCAGGTGGAGGGAAACAGCCGTGACAAATACATCTCCCTGACCGCCGGCGGACTGGAGGTGTGCCGCAGAATGCTGGAGATCAAGCAAAAGATCGAGCAGGAGATTGCCGCCAAAATCGGTGCGGAACAGGTGAAGCTGCTGAAGCAGCTGCTGGCGGAGGACTGGCTGTAGGGGGAAGTGTAGGTTACAAATGAAACTATTGATGGACAATGAACGATATGAACTTCTACGTGAATTATCAACGGACAGGCGGATGGATTACCTGGTGAGCAAACAATAGACATTCTGAAAAATGGGAGCCCGTTATTCAACGGGCTCCCATTTTTTTGGATATCAAAGGCGAATGAACGGAGATGATGAATCTGAAGTTATTTATTGAATGGCTAATTTTTGATGTGACAAATGTAGCGGAAATCAACATAAATGGATGAAATGATATGATAATATAAAATTTGTAAGTACGCCGTATTGAAGAACTAATATCAAACGAAGATTTTTTCTCAATTTAATGATTAGGAGTGAAAGGATTTGAATTCGTTGGTTCTCAGCTTACATGAAATCGAAAAGACACAGCATTTGCTAGTTGGCGGAAAAGGGTTAAATCTAGGGGAATTATCAAAGATCCAAGGAATACAAGTACCGGAAGGATTTTGTGTTACAACCGAAGGTTATAAAAAAGCCATCGAACAAAACGAAACGTATCATGAATTGCTTAATCGGCTAACCATGCTAAACGTAAGAGATCGAGATCAAATTGGCGAAATCAGCCGGAAGATCAGGCAAAGCATTATAGAAACAGAAATTCCTTCCGATGTTGCGGAAGCCGTTACTCACTATCTCATCAAGTTTGGCGAGAACCATGCTTATGCAGTGCGTTCTAGTGCAACTGCTGAAGATTTACCGCATGCCTCTTTTGCTGGTCAACAAGATACCTATTTAAATATCATCGGTGTTGATGCCATCTTGCAGCATATCAGCAAATGTTGGGCTTCTTTATTTACAGATCGCGCAGTAATCTACCGTATGCAAAATGGATTTGACCACAGCCAGGTTTATTTATCCGTTATCGTTCAAAAGATGGTTTTCCCGCAGGCTTCAGGGGTTTTATTTACAGCTGATCCGATTACCTGCAACCAAAAGGTGTTATCAATCGATGCCAGCTTTGGACTTGGAGAAGCTCTGGTCTCCGGCTTGGTTTCTGCCGATTGTTATAAGGTAAAGGAAGGGGAAATCGTCGATAAGAGGATTGCTGCCAAAAAATTGGCTATCTATGGACGAAAAGAAGGCGGAACAGAGACTGTGCAGATCGATCCTGATCAGCAAAACAAGCAAACCCTTACTGATCAACAAATTGTGCAGCTGGAACGTATTGGTAGACAAATCGCAGCTTATTTTGGTCACCCGCAAGATATCGAATGGTGTTTGGACCATGATTCATTTTATATTGTCCAGAGTCGCCCAATCACAACGCTATACCCGATCCCTGAAACAAATGATCAAGGAAATCGCGTGTACATATCTGTCGGTCACTTTCAAATGATGACGGACGCTATAAAACCACTTGGGCTGTCCTTTTTCCTGTTAACAACTCCTGCACCCATGCATAAGGCGGGTGGAAGGCTGTTTATTGATGCGACACCTATGTTGATTTCACCTCATAGCGATAAAGCTGGATTTAATCCTCTGGGACAAACAGATCCGCTCATCGAGGACGCACTTCGGACCCTGAAAAAGCGGGGAGATTTTATTAAACCGCTACCAGAGGATCACACAGTACCGTCTCACAGTAAAAGTAATAAAGCTATGATGCCTCCGCCGCCTCAAGTACCAACGGAATATGATCCTTCAATCGTTCCTTATTTGATTAACAGCAGTCAGGCATCCATTGATGCGTTACAACAAAATATCTCAACGAAATCAGGATTAGATTTATTTGATTTTGTTCTAGAAGAAATCCAACAATTAAAGAGGATTTTATTTAACCCGCTAAGTTTGGGTGTCATTATAGCTGCTACAGATGCTTCATCATGGATCAATGAAAACATGAATAAGTGGTTAGGCGAAAAAAACGCAGCAGAAATACTTACTCAATCTGTACCGGGCAATATTACTTCGGAAATGGGACTGGCGCTACTGGATGTCGCAGATGTGATTCGTCCATATCCAGAAGTCATTGATTATTTGCAACATGTCAAGGAGGACAACTTTTGGAATGAACTCGTTGAGCTGGATGGCGGACGGGAAACCCGAGACGCAATCTATGCTTATCTCGACAAATATGGTATGCGTTGTACGGGAGAAATCGATATCACCAGAACGCGTTGGAGCGAAAAACCAATCACACTTGTTCCCTTGATTCTTGCTAACATCAAAAACTTTGAGCCTAATGAAAGCAAGCGTAAATTTGAGCAAGGCCGACAGGATGCTTTAAAAAAAGAACAAGAATTATTAGATCAATTAAAGCAACTGCCGGATGGGGATCAAAAAGCCAAAGAAACAACAAGAATGATCGAGCTGCTCCGGAATTTTATCGGCTATCGCGAATATCCAAAATACGATCTGGTGACTCGCTACTTCATTTATAAGCAAGCTTTGCTAAAAGAAGCCGGACAACTCGTTCAAGCAGGCGTTATTAATGAAAAAGAAGATATCTACTATCTCACTTTTGAAGAACTTCACGAAGCCGTACGCACTAATAAACAGGATTATCCGGTTGGCATGGCCGGGCAGCAAGCGAAGCTTGCGACTAAACAGATCATCAGCAAACGGAAAGACGAGTACAAATATTTTGAAAAACTAACTCCCCCGCGTGTAATCACATCTGATGGTGAAATCCTTGCAGGCGAGTACAAACGGGAAAATGTTCCGGCTGAAGCGATTGTAGGTCTGGCTGTTTCTAACGGAGTTATAGAAGGACGAGCGCGTGTCATTTTAAACATAGAAGATGCTGATCTGGAAGAGGGAGATATATTAGTTACCGCTTTTACTGACCCCGGCTGGACACCCTTGTTTTTATCCATCAAAGGTCTGGTCACCGAAGTAGGTGGACTGATGACCCATGGTGCAGTTATCGCGCGTGAATATGGTTTACCAGCAGTTGTTGGGGTGGATAATGCCACCAATCGGATAAAAGACGGGCAACGAATTCGCGTGCATGGAACAGAGGGGTATATCGAAATATTGTAATGCGCTCGTCGATAGCTTAATACAGACAGAAGCAGCCGGCCCTTTAGGACCGGCTGCTTTTCGTGTGCGCCCGGCATGGGCGATAACTTGGCGGTGAAAGTCCGCTACAGGCTTGGCAGTAGGAACTGTTAGCCAAGGGCAAGGGTGTCCGCCGCGAGGCGGAATCTGAAGGAAGCCGGAGGCAAACCCTCGGTCTGACGAACAGAAATCACATAGAAGGCATGCTGGGACGGACGAGCTTGCACTACAAAGCAAAGTCCAATACTGCCCGAATTCCAGGATGTAAATGTGGCAGATAGATGAGGGGAAAGTTATCGCTCTTACCCGGGGAGGTCTCACAGACGTCAAGTAGGGAAAAAAAAAAATC
>NZ_FNDX01000042.1 GCF_900099765.1 Paenibacillus typhae
ATAAATAGTTACCTATATTATACAACATTAACGCGGTGTCGTGTGAAACCAAGATCACATAAAGAAGGCTGTCGAGACTTTCTCGACAGCCTGAAAGCCTGCGGCGATATATGCCGCAGGCTTTCTTACTGTGTTTCCGGGCGGCATTCATGATGTTACCTCAGGTATGAAGCTGTACTGCGCTTTCGTGCTGCTGCATGACTTCCTGTCCCATGCCCCGTTTCAGGCTTATGGAGCCGAGCAAAGTGACCAGCAGGATTGACAAGCCGGAAACTCCGAGCAGGATAGAGGGAGGAACCCGGTCCACCAGCACCCCGTAGAGGATCATTCCTGCCGGAGCGATCGCACCGGAGGCTGTCTCAACGACGGCAAATACTCTTCCGAGATAGGCAGACTCAACCGTCTGCTGAAGATACACCTGAACCGGTATATTGATATTCATTACGGTGGAGCCGACCATAAACAGTATAGCCATCAGATAGATAGAAGTACCGGTACGGCTTAAATCAGCGATCAGCGGCAAGGCCAGCGCAAGGAACAGCATTCCGAGCACAAGCAGGCCGCGTATCAATGAGCTGGTCGGACTGCTGCTCTGGCGGCGGACGGTCAGCAGCAGCGACATCGCCAGCATGCCTGCAGCGAGCATCGCATTAATGGTGCCGTATTGTCCGGAGCTGAGGGCAAGCGTCTGAACAACGGCATAAGGCAGGATTACATTCAGAGAAACGACGAAAAAGTTGACCCAAAAGACGATAATGATAACGGAGCGGATGACGGGCTTTTTAAAGACGTAGGATATCCCGCCGGCCAGACTGCTGCGGAACTCTGCCAGCACAGTGCCGCCAGCGGAATTATCCGGCAGCAGCTGGTGCGCGTGATGCGAATCTGCAGAGACTGCGGCCGGTTTGAACTTGAGGCCAAAGCTCATGAGGGTAGAGACGGCAAAGCCTGCAGCATTCAGCAGCAGAAACAGCTCCAGCGGTACGGTGGCGTACAGCATGCCGCCCAGAACAGGCGCGAGCAGGCCGCCAATGGAGCCGGCGATCTGATTGAGCGACCCGGCACGCTGGAGCGAATCTGCCTCTACAAGCTGGAGCAGGGAAGAGGAGACGGCAATGCCGTAAAAGGTGGAACAGACGGAGAGCAGAACGAGGGTTACGAAAACAGGCAGCAATGTGACTCCGTTCAGCGAGACGGCCAGATAAGCCAGCAGCAGCGTTAATACGGCGCCGAGGTCAGAGTAAATCAGCAGCCGGCGGCGGTTCATCCGGTCCGCCATTACCCCGGCAAAGGGAGCGAGCACAATCCGCGGCAGCATTCCGCAGACCATCGTAACGGCGAAGCTGCTCCCTGAGCCTGTGAGCTTCAGGATATACAGCCCCACTACAAAAGTGTACATACCGGAGCCGAGAATTGAAGCGAGCTTGGCTGTAAAGAACAGCAGCATATTCCGGTTGCCTGGAGCAGCCCATAGGTTTTTCTGCTTTACCATAAACAGCACTCCTTATAATCGAAGTTAAATATTGTTAAACATATTCTATGTGCGGCGGCATAGAAATGCAATGAAAAGTTTAATTTAATTAAACTTTATTTTTTCTTACCGGGAAATTAAGTTATACTGGTAGAAAGACAGACAGAAGGATGGCTAAACAGATGACAAGTAAACAGACTATCGGAGATAAAATAAAAGCATTACGCCAATCCAAAGGCCTTACACAGAGCGAGCTGGCCGGTGAAGCGATGACCAAAAGCATGCTCAGCCAGATTGAGAACGGCCGTGCTATGCCTTCTATGCGCAGCCTTCAGCTTCTGGCAGAGCGTCTTGGAGTAGACGCCGGTTACTTCCTGGAGGATGACCAGGGGGCCGAGCTGGCCCGGCTGGTACGCGACATTGAAGTCCAGTTCAAGCAGAAAAACTATAAAGCGGTTGTCTCCAGAGTGAAGCCGCTTCTGGATGCAAAGCTCCCGGTGACGGTCGATGCCGCCCGGCTGATGGAGTTCTATGTGGCTGCCTGCTATTATACGGGGAGTGCAGGAGGGGAAGAGGCGGTCACAAGGGCTGCAGAGATCTACGAACGGTTCGGATTGTTTGTGGAGAGCGCCAAAGTCCAGTATCTGACCTACGCGCTGCTGTTTACACAAGGCAGGTATGAAGAGAGTCTTGCGCTTATTTTAGGTGTCAGGAAAGAATATATGAGCAAAAAAGTCGGCAACAATTTTCTGTTCGAGCTGGACCTCCATTACGCAGAGAGCGTTACTCTATCCGCGCTGGGAGATTACAGCGGGAGCCGGAAAGCGGCACTGGATGCCATTGCACTGTCACGCGAAGAAGGCGTATATTATTTGACAGACCATTTGTACCGTGTGTTATCCAATCTTGCCCTCATGGCCGGAAACCTGGAGGAAGCGGGACATTACCTGGAGAAATCGCGGCTGTATGTAGAGCTGTCAGAGGACAGATTGTCAGTACAGCTGCTGAAGCTGGCCCAGATGAGGCAGGCGAATGCGGAGCAGCGGTATGAGGATGCTCTGCGGATCGGAGAAGAGTTTCAGGCAGAAGGGGACAGGTATGTATCCAGCCGCAGCCTGGCTGCGGGAACAGCCCTGTATTATCTGGGGAGGGATGAGGAGGCGCTGGAGCTGTTATCCAGAGTTACCCTTACCGATGATGTCCACCATCCGCTGGACCGCGCGGCCGTATTCACTTCCTACGCCTATAAGGCCAGAATCTATGCCAGAGCAGGGAAGCTGGAGGAAGCACGCCAGCAGTCAGAGATTGCTTATGAGCGTGTACAGAACTATCCGCCTTCCATATTTTGCACGTTCATCCGGGATACTTACCATGAGCTGCACCGGTAGTAACTTATTTATCAATCTCGCCGGCAATGCTATAATAACTAAAATTCAATTTATCGGGGGAACTGGAATGTGGAAGGAATTTAAAAGCTTTGCGATCAAAGGAAACGTGCTTGATCTGGCAGTTGCCGTAGTCATCGGTGCTGCCTTCGGCAAAATTGTCTCCTCACTGGTTGCCGACATTATTGTGCCTCTTGTAGGCTTGCTCAGCGGCGGAATCAACCTGGAAAAGCTGACCTTTACCTATCTTGATGCCGAGGTGAAATACGGGATATTCCTGCAGAGCGTCGTGGATTTCTTTATTATTTCGTTCTCGATTTTTATGGTAGTCAAGGTGGCCAACCGGTTCAAGCAGAAGGAAACGGTAAAGGTTGAGGTTGTAGAGACCCCTGCACCTGATCCGGAAATTGCGCTGCTGACGGAAATCCGCGATCTGCTGAAAGCTAACAAGCAGGGGGAAGCATAGACTCTTAGGCGGCATGCAGGCTGTGGCCTAAAGCTATTAAGTGCAGCATGACCCGGCTGCCTGCATGCATGATCTGCTTGCTTTTTTGACCGTATAGTGCTAACTTTATTTTAGTCATTGTTAATGACGTGCAATATTTGATGATACTAATTTCATACTGGTTTGATCCTTCAGGGCAGGGTGTAATTCCCTACCGGCGGTGATGTCACTGTGTATTGGCTGTTACAGCCTGCGCGTGCTTAGTCCGCTACCCGCGTCGTATCCTTTGGATACGGACGGTGGACCCGGTGCAAATCCGGGACCGACAGTATAGTCTGGATGGAAGAAGGAGAGAATAGCGTACTGCCACTGAACGGGCAGGCGCACTGGTGTATTCCCTTATAATATGTGCGAACTTTCACAATCACTGGTGAAGGGGCTTATTTACGCATCATTTTATTTGAATTGCCGGTAAACTCTCGTATATCCCGTCTTGAACTCCGCCTGGAGATTGAGGACGGGTTTTTTGTTTATTCAAGCCTGAAGGCATTTAGCAGAGATTGGAGGCAGATCATGAATATTATGAATGACGAATTTTATATGTCGCTTGCGCTTGATATGGCGGAAAGAGCGCAGGGACAGACCGGCATTAACCCGGTTGTCGGCTGTGTTGTCGTAAAGGACGGAGCTGTGATCGGCCTGGGTACACATCTGCAGCGCGGCACCGGCCATGCTGAGGTGCATGCGCTTAATATGGCTGCGGGAAAAGCACAGGGGAGCACCGCCTATGTGACGCTTGAGCCCTGCAGCCATTACGGTAAAACGCCGCCCTGCAGCCAGCGGCTGATCGACGAGGGGGTTGCGCGGGTCGTCGTTGCCTGTGAAGACCCTAATCCGCAGGTGGCGGGACGGGGCTTTGAGATGCTGCGTGAAGCGGGAATCGATGTTGAAGTCGGACTGCTGAGAAGCCGCGCGCTCAGGCTCAATGAACGGTTCATCAAGTATATATTGACGAAGCAGCCGTTTGTAACCCTGAAGAGCGCAAGCACGCTGGACGGTAAACTTGCTACAAAAACCGGTGACAGCAAGTGGATATCGAACGGACAGGCACGGGAAATTGTACATACGCTGCGGCATCGCCATCAGGGGATTATGGTGGGAGTGGGCACGGTAATTGCTGACAATCCTTCGCTGACTACACGGCTTGAGGTTCCCGGGCTTCATCCGGTGCGCATCGTCATTGACTCCGGCCTGCGGACTCCGCTGGACGCAAACGTCGTCACAGGCGGCGAGGCACCGACGATTATCGTGACGACAACGGCAGCCGATCCCGCTAAAAAAGCAGCGCTGGAAGCGGCGGGCGTTACGGTAATAACCTGCGGCGACGGGCCGCGGGTGGACCTCAAGGCGGCGATGGTTGCGCTTGGTGGGATGGAGATCGGCTCCATTCTGCTCGAAGGCGGAGGAACGCTGAACGGCTCGATGCTGCAAAGCGGGCTGGTTGACCGGGTGGTTCTGTTCTATGCACCGAAGATTGTCGGCGGCGGAGCTGAAGCTCCGGGAACCTTTGATTTTCCGGGCGTGGCACTGATGAAAGAAGCGATCACACTTGAGGGATTGGAAGTTGAGGTCCTCGGGGATAATGTCTGTATCAGCGGCACCCCGGTCCGCTAGGACAGGCGGATGTTTTGGCAAGAAGCACTACCCGATAAAGCTAGTGTTACAGGAGTAATCTTTCAGGAGGGGATCACATGTTCACCGGATTGATTGAGGAGATCGGCATACTTCGCGGTGTCAGCAGCGGCGGGGAGATGATGGTGCTTAATATCGGCGCCTCGCTGATTATGAGTGATCTGAAAATCGGCGACAGTGTGTCTGTGAACGGCGTCTGCCTGACGGCGACCTCGATTAGCGAGCATTCTTTTACCGTGGATGTCATGCCTCAAACCTACCGCAACAGTAACCTGAGGGAGCTGCGCAGCGGGAGCCGGATGAATCTGGAGCGGGCAATGGCCGCCGGCGGCCGTTTTGGCGGGCATATCGTCCAGGGGCATGTGGATGGCACGGGTGAAATCCGCAGCGTCAAGCGTGACCAGAACGCAGTCGTATTCGAGATTACGCCGGACAAGGGATCGTTGTTTAAATACATCATCCCCAAAGGCTCCATTACGCTTGACGGTATCAGTCTGACTGTAGTAAGCACCTCATCCTCGGCCTTCACCGTATCCATCATTCCCCATACGCTCGGTGAAACGGTGCTGAACCATAAGCGCCCCGGCGACAGCATTAATATCGAGTGTGATGTGCTGGGCAAATATGTCGATCATCTTCTGCATTACAGAGGGACCGGCAGCGGGGAAGAAGAGAGCAGCTCCCGGATCAGCCGTGATTTTCTGGCGGCGAACGGGTTTGTATAACAAGCAGAAGCGGCAGCGCCGTCTTAAACCGGGCGGTGTCCGGTTCTGCGGGAAAGATAAGGATAAGTAAAGTAAGTACTTTCTTATCTTCAGACTATTCTGCTTTACAGCGGCAGGTATAGCTGCGTAGAGCTGACAGGAGGACAGGACTATGAGCGAGAACAGCAAGCAAGACAGTGTTTTGAACCGGATTGAAGACGCCATCTATGATCTGATGCGCGGAAAGGTCATTATCGTGGTCGATGACGAGGACCGTGAGAATGAGGGGGATTTCGTTGCCCTGGCTGAACGGGCTACGCCAGAGGTTATCAACTTTATGATTACGGAAGGCCGCGGTCTCGTCTGTGTACCGATTACGGCGGAGCGTGCGGAGGAGCTTGATCTGCAGCCGATGGTTACCCACAACACAGATAACCACGGCACTGCCTTCACCGTATCGGTTGACCATGTCAGTACGACTACCGGTATTTCCGCAGGCGAGCGTTCCCTGACAATCAAAGCGTTGATGGATCCGGATGCGAAGCCGGCTGATTTCCGCAAACCCGGTCATATGTTCCCGCTGATTGCCAAAAAGGGCGGTGTGCTGCGCCGTTCAGGCCATACCGAGGCTGCTGTTGATCTGGCCCGCATGTGCGGATCGTACCCGGCCGGCGTTATCTGTGAGGTGGTCAAGGCGGACGGAACGATGGCCCGTCTGCCCGATCTTGTGGACATTGCGAAGAAGCATGATCTCAAGCTGATCAGCATTCAGGATCTGATTCATTACCGCAATGAGAAGGAGCAGCTGGTCACCCGTGAAGTGTCCGTAAACCTGCCGACGGATTTCGGCACGTTCCAGACTATTGCCTACACGAATGAAGTGGATGACAAGGAGCATGTCGCTCTGGTCAAAGGTGATATTTCCGGCGATGAGCCGGTGCTGGTGCGTGTACACTCCGAATGTCTGACCGGCGATGTCTTCCACTCGCACCGCTGCGACTGCGGCCCGCAATTTGAAGCGGCGCTGCGCCAGATTGAAGCAGCAGGCCGGGGAGTGCTGCTCTATATGCGTCAGGAGGGCAGAGGCATCGGGCTGATCAACAAGCTCCGTGCCTATAAGCTGCAGGAAGAAGGACTGGATACGGTAGATGCCAACCTTAAGCTGGGCTTCCCGGCCGATCTGCGGGATTACGGCATCGGCGCGCAGATTCTCAAGGATCTGGGCGTTCGCCAGATCCGGCTGTTGACCAATAATCCGCGCAAGATCAAGGGGCTTGAGGGCTACGGCCTTGAGGTCGTAGAGCGTGTGCCGATCCAGATGCCGGAGAACAAAGACAACACCGGCTATCTGCATACCAAACAGGCCAAGCTCGGCCATCTGCTGTCTTTTGACAATATTGAACAAAATGAAGATTCCAAAGCTTAACAACACCATAAAATACCAACTTACAAATGAAGGGTTGATGAAGAACAATGCCGAATTATTTTGAAGGACATTTAGTATCTGAAGGATTGCGTTACGGTGTAGTGGTAGGACGTTTCAATGAATTTATTACGAGCAAGCTGCTGTCCGGCGCACTTGATGCATTCAAACGCCACGGGGTTGCTGATGATGAGGTAGATGTGGCCTGGGTTCCGGGCGTATTCGAAATCCCGCTCATCTGCCAGAAGATGGCCGAAAGCGGCAAATACGATGCGGTAATCGCTTTGGGTACAGTGATCCGCGGCTCCACGACACATTATGACTATGTGTGCAATGAAGTCGCCAAGGGTGTAGCAGCCATTAACCTCAAGACAGGCGTTCCGACGATCTTCGGTGTTGTGACTACCGAGAATATCGAACAGGCAATTGAGCGCTCCGGAACGAAAGCGGGCAACAAAGGCTGGGATGCGGCTACCTCGGCAATCGAGATGGCTAACCTCAACAAGCTGTTTAAGTAAGCGGAATAGGCTCTCCCCTCTTGACGGATTAACCGGATTCGTGCTTATTTATATGTATAAGAAGAAAGCATGGACTATAAGAAATCTTTCTACTTGTGTAGCGTCCTTTTAGCGGCGCTGCACTTTACTTTTTTTAGCAGGGGGAAATCGCGTGACTGTATTGTACAAGCTGGAGACGTTCGAAGGTCCGCTCGATCTGCTCTTACACTTAATTGACAAGGCGGAAATCGACATCCAGGACATTCCGGTCAGCGAGATCACCGAGCAGTATATGGAATACCTGCACAGCATGCAGGAGCTTGAGCTGGATATTACGAGCGAATTCCTCGTCATGGCAGCAACGCTGCTGTCGATCAAGAGCAAGCTGCTGCTGCCCAAGCCGCCGGTGATTGAGATTGAAGATTTCGAATATTACGAGGACGACGGGTATGACCCGCGTGCGGAGCTGGTGGAGCGGCTGATCGAATACCGCAAAATCAAAAGCATTGCCGTGCAGCTCATGGATATGGAAAGCGAACGCAGCCTCATATTTACAAAGGAGCCGGAGGATCTGGGTCCCTTTGTGCCGGCCCAGCTTGATCAGACGCTCAAAGGATTGCATACCTCTGATCTGATCGCGGCTTTCCGCAAGGCGCTCAGCAAAGCGGCGAGAAGAACGTCCTATCAGCGTATTACCCGTGATGAAATATCAGTGAAGGACCGGATCCGCGATGTTTCGGAGGCGCTGATGCGCAAGGGAATGGGCGGCCGGCTTCGTTTTTCGGCGCTTTTGCATGAGAGTATGGACCGGCATGAGATTGTTACTACCTTCCTGGCGATTCTTGAGCTGATGAAGATGAAGGCGATCTTCTGCTATCAGGAGAAGCTGTTTGATGACATTGTAATGGAGTGGAGAGGAGGAGAGGACTTCAGTGGACTACAAAACGCTGAAATCAATTATTGAGGGCCTGCTGTTTCTGTCCGGGGATGAGGGGCTGTCCGTCCGGCAAATTGCCGAAATTACCGAGCAGCGTCCGGATCTAGCGACCCGGGCACTGGAGGAACTGAAAGAGGAGTATGTATCCCAGGAGCGGGGGCTGCAGGTCGTGCAGATTGCCGGAAATTACCGGCTGGCTACCCTGCCGGATCACGCCCCATATTTCGAGCGTCTGGCTTACTCGCCGGCACGGTCCTCCCTGTCCCAGGCCGCACTGGAGACACTGGCGATTGTGGCCTACCGCCAGCCGATTACCCGGGTGGAAATCGAAGAGATCCGCGGCGTAAAGTCGGAGAGGGCGATTCATACGCTGAACAACAAGGATTTGATTCATGAGGTGGGACGGGCTGAGGCCGTAGGCCGGCCTATTCTGTACGGAACGACCAAATCGTTCCTGGACAGCTTCGGGCTGGCCAGCCTGAAGGAACTGCCGGAGCCGTCGAATTTTGATGCTTCCGACAGTCTGGAAGAGGAAACCCAGCTGCTGTTCAACAAGCTGGACAGCCAGATGTCATTCGATGATGTGGATGTTGAACAATAAAGCCCTTATACTTCAGTTCTGACAGCCGTTGTCCCGTATGGGGCAGCGGTTTTTTTATGCTGTGCGGCGCGTCAGGGACAGGTTTATGCGGATTATGCGGCCTGTCAGCCTATTTTTACTGCTATTTGCGTCTGTCCGAATGTTTTCCAGTCCACTTTGCCATACTAACCCAAGGATTCTACAAAAAGGCTGCTTGGAGGTAAAACCGTGACTTTATGGCTTGTTATACCCTTAGCCCTGCTGCTGCTGGCAATAGTACTGGTACTGTCTTCCTCTATTCATTTTCACTTCCGTTTAAACCGAATCGGCAAGGATGACCGTGTGGAATTCGATATCAAAGCGCTGTTCGGACTGGTTAAGTTCCATTTTGAGCTGCCAAAAGTGGTCTATGAGGGAATTGCGCGGGGCGTGAAGGTAAAGCTCGAGGAGAGCGGGATCAAGCCAATGCATCAGGAATCGGATTCCGAAGAGCAAATCGACAAAGAGAAGCTACGGGTCTGGAAAGAGGAGCTGAAGGAGGCGCTTAAGGCAACTCAGGGGCTAAAAAAATGGATGAAGGCGCTCTTATCTCATGTCCGGATCACCAGGTTCGACTGGTCGACAGATTTCTCACTGGGCGATGCTGCCTATACGGCTACAGCAACGGGCGTACTGTCCGGCTTGAAATGGGGGCTTGTCGGCTGGATGTCGCAGATGGTAAGACTGCAGCGCAGTCCGCGGATGTTCGTTGTCCCGGTGTTCCGCGATGAGCTGTGTTTTTCTACAGAGGCTGTCTGTACCGGAAAATTAAAGGTTGCTTATGTCCTCTATTCAGGATTGCTGCTGCTGCGGCGTATCGCCAAGGTGGAGGGCGGACTGTCCCGCTGGAAACGTCTGCTTAAACGCGAGGGCTGATTCCGGCTGGACAAGCCTATTCTAAGAAACATCTTACATACAAATGCTGCGCACGGGGGATGATATCACCTGTGAAAGACCTGAGAAGTCTTTATAAGCCAAAGGAGGATATCAACATGAGCGACCATCCGATCCAGGGACTAATGCAGACGGCAATGGAAAATATCAAGGGCATGGTGGATGTCAATACGATTGTCGGAGATCCGGTGGAAACCCCGGATGGCAGTGTCATTCTGCCGATCAGTAAAGTGGCCTTCGGGTTTGCCGCAGGGGGCAGCGACTTCCGGGTAGAGGATGACGGTCCGGGCGTCAACGCTAGCGGCAGCAGCGTCAAAATGCTTCCTTTCGGGGGAGGCAGCGGGGGCGGGGTATCGATCCGTCCGATCGCTTTTCTCGTTGTAGGCAGAGAAGGGGTACATATTGTGCCGCTGGATAACCAGACTCACCTGTTCGAGAAGATCATTGACTCCGCTCCCAACCTGATCGACAAAATCCAGAATATGTTCCAGAACAACAATGGGACGCCGGTCGGAGCAGAAATCGTAGGAAATCCGCCGGTAAAAGCGGCACCGGTTAAAACAGAAGCCGTGCATCCGGGTTCATCGGCCCATTAGAAGGCTAATAACGGAATGTGCCCGTATGGAATGCGGAGCTGCATATCAGGGACACCGCCTGCTTAAGGCGGTGTCCTTTTTTGGAGCTTTGCTTTCTTCGGGGAAGGACATACCTGCCCGGCGTTCAGCATACACTTGTACAGGCAGGAGGATAAGGACAGGTGAACTGATCAAAACCGGAGGATGAACATGAAACCATTAACTGTAATTACTGTGAAGCCGTCGTTAATTCTGATAATGTGCCTGCTGCTCGCAGTGCTCGTCCCGGTGAATCCGGTATCTGCGGAGAATGCTTCTGTTTCGACCCATGCCAGGGCGGCGGCACTCATTGATGTGGAATCCGGAAGGCTCCTGTACAGCAGCCGGGGGGATGAGCCGATGCTGATTGCCAGTCTGACCAAAATCATGACGGCGATCGTGGCGATAGAGAACGGGGATTTGGCTTCCAAAGTGAAGGTGGGCAAAAACGCCTTTGCCAAAGAAGGCTCCTCGCTGTATTTGAAGCAGGGCGAAGAGATGCTGCTGGAAGATATGCTATACGGGCTGATGCTGCGCTCGGGAAATGATGCGGCAACGGCGATCGCTGAGCATGTCGGCGGTTCGGAGCAGGGGTTTGTCTATCTGATGAATGCGAAGGCCGAGGAGCTGGGACTGAAGAATACCCATTTCGCCAATCCGCACGGGCTGGATGCAGAAGGGCATTATTCCAGTGCCAACGATCTGGCTGTGCTGACTGCTTATGCGCTGCATAATCCTGTATTCAAGGAAATTGTGGGGACACAGGAGAAGACGGCTGACAATCCGTATGAGAAATGGGACTACAAATGGGCCAACAAAAATAAAATGCTGCGCCTGTACGAAGGTGCGGACGGAGTGAAGACCGGCTATACAAAAAAAGCGCTGCGCTGCCTGGTCAGCTCCGCTACCCGCGGCGGCCAGCAGCTGGTAGCGGTGACGCTGAATGACGGCAATGACTGGAATGATCATGCCGCGCTGCTTAATTTCGGATTCAATCATTATCCGCTCAAAACCTTAATTGAACGCGGGGAGGGCATCAGCGGGTACAGCTTTGTTACATCCCGCAAATTTGCCTACCCGCTTGGTCAGGGCGAGGAAGCCAGAATAACGACCAAGCTGGTTCTGAATGAGGAGCCGGCCGCCGCCGGGGAGAAGACAGTCCGCGGCAGCAGCTTCGGACTGAAGGGCACTGTGGTGCTGCAGCTCGGAGGCAAGGAGATTGGCCGGGTGCCGGTCTATGAGCCGGACCGGCTCCCGCCGGAGGAATCCATGTACATGAAGCGTTACAGTCCGGCAGGAACAGCTGCATATCCGGCTGATAACTGGCTTCAGGCACTGGGAAGCGCCCTGCGGGCGCTGCTGCAGATGGGAAGATAACAAGAGCACCTGGGAAGAGAGCCGGGTAGGAGGAGGGACCGGGATGATTAACGGGATCTGGCTGGGGATGATCGTGATCGGCTTTGTGTTTGCAGCCGTGAACGGCCGGATGGATGCTTTTACTGCCGCCGTCTTTGACGGAGCCAAGAACGGGGTCACTGTAAGCTTTGGCCTGATTAGCGTACTGGTATTCTGGATGGGGATGATGCGGGTGGCCGAGGATGCGGGCCTGCTTCGCAAAATAGCCCGGCTCCTCGGGCCGGTGGTAGGCTTTCTGTTCCCGGATGTGCCTAAGGGCCATCCGGCGATCGGCTATATTCTGTCTAATATGAGCGCCAATCTTCTTGGGCTGGGCAATGCGGCTACGCCAATGGGGATCAAGGCAATGCAGGAGCTGCAGACGCTGAATCCTGACAAGGAGACAGCGACTCCGGCCATGTGCACCTTGCTGGCGTTAAATACCGCCAGCATTACGCTCATTCCGGCCACGCTGATTGCGATCCGGCTCAATTACGGCTCCGCCGATCCGGCAGGAATTGTCGGGACGACGCTGGCGGCAACCGCCGTAGCTACGCTGGCAGCGATTGGCGCGGACAGGCTGTTCCGCCGGCTGACCCTGCTGCGCAGGCCGCCGAAGCCCCCGGCAGTCAGGACGGGGGATCATGCCGCCGGAGGTTCCGCTGTCCCGCATACCTCGATGAAAGGGTGAGCCTAGCTTGTTACACCTAATCAGCCTCATCTCGGCCTGGGCGATTCCGGTCATGATCACCTTTATCCCGCTATATGCCTTTACACGCAAGGTTCCGGTGTACGAATCCTTTGTAGAAGGAGCCAAAGACGGCTTCGGTACGGCAATCGCCATCATTCCGCATCTGGTCGGCATGCTTGTTGCCATCAGCGTGTTCCGGGCCTCCGGAGCGCTGGATTTCCTCATGGGCTTCATTGCCCCTGCGCTGGAGGGCCTCGGTGTACCGCCGGAGGTGCTGCCGCTTGGGCTGCTTCGTCCGCTGACCGGAACCGGCTCGCTGGCCTATACAACCGATCTGATCCGTGTCCACGGGCCGGATTCCCTGATCGGCATGATTGCATCGACTATTCAGGGGAGCACAGACACCACATTGTATGTGCTGACAGTCTATTTTGGCGCTGTGGGAATCCGCAACGGGCGTTATGCGCTCAAGGTAGGCCTGTTCTCCGATATCATCGGCTTCATTGCCGCCATTGTCGTATGTTTACTGGTCTTCGGCTAAGCCGGGTTTGAATGGTTGAAAATGGGGGTTTGAAATTCGGGAATGGCTGTGTTAGGATTAACGTAATTAAATAATCCTTAAATTCATCGTTTAATGGATTGTTACTGGCCGGGCCAGGCAAAACCTAAACTGATGGTAAAGTATTTGTCTTCTCTTTTTTGGAGGTGGCGATTTCTTTACTAGCGGTTTAGGTTTTTCTTGTTTTCGGGCACCACACTCTTAAAATTACAGAAAGAGGTTATGTTCATGGCTACAGCAAACACAGGATTTCCGAACAATTTTTTGTGGGGCGGCGCTACGGCAGCCAACCAGCTCGAGGGTGGTTTTGATCTGGACGGCAAAGGCTTGTCTACAGCCGATATGATTGCCCATGTGCCGAAGGCACTGCGTAAAGGAGACCACTCGATGGAGATTTCCTCTAGGCGTATTGCCGAAATTCTGGCGGGTGACCTCAGCGAGCGTTTCCCTAAACGTGAAGGGGTGGACTTTTACCACCGTTATAAAGAGGATATTGCCCTGTTTGCCGAAATGGGCTTTAAAGTTTTCCGCATGTCGATCAACTGGGCGCGGATTTTCCCGAACGGGGATGATGCCGAGCCGAACGAAGCTGGCTTGCAGTTCTACGACAATGTGTTCGATGAGCTGCTTAAATATGGTATTGAGCCGCTGGTAACGCTGTCCCATTATGAGACTCCGCTTGGCCTGACCCTGAAATACAACGGATGGGCCAGCCGTGAAGTGATCGGCCTTTATGTAAAATACGCCGAAACCGTGTTTACCCGCTACCGGAACAAGGTAAAGTACTGGCTGACTTTTAACGAAATTAATGTCCTGACAATGAGCCCTTACACCGGCGGAGGCATCCTGTCCGACAAGGTTGAGCACAGGCTGCAGACGATTTATCAGGCGCTGCATCATCAGTTTGTGGCAAGTGCTATGGTAACGAAGCTGGGTCATGAGATCATTCCGGGTTCGCAGATCGGCTGCATGCTGGCCCGCCTTGAATCCTATCCGCATACTTGTAATCCTGAAGATGTCCGCAAAGCCCAGGTGGAGAGCCAGATGAATCTCTTCTTTACCGATGTGCATGCCCGCGGTGAATATCCGAACTACATGAACCGTTATTTTGCCGAAAATAACATCGTGATCGCACGCGAGCCTGGGGACGACGAGATCATAGCAGCTCACACTGTCGATTTCATCTCCTTCAGCTACTACATGACACTTACTGTAACAGCGGGACCGGAAGGTGATGTGACCGGAGGCAATCTGGTCGGCGGCGTCAAAAACCCTTATCTTGAAGCTTCAGACTGGGGCTGGCAGATCGATCCTGTGGGCCTGCGTATTACACTCAACACCCTCTATGACCGTTACCGGAAGCCGCTCTTTATTGTAGAGAATGGGCTGGGCGCCATCGACCGTGTTGAAGCTGACGGCTCGATCCATGATACTTACCGGATCGACTACCTGAAGCAGCATATTATCCAGATGAAAGAAGCAGTAAGGGACGGCGTAGAGCTGATCGGCTACACAGCCTGGGGTCCGATTGACCTGGTGAGCATGTCTACCTCAGAAATGTCCAAGCGTTACGGCTTCATTTATGTCGACCTGGATGATGAGGGCAAGGGGACACTCGCACGCAGCAAAAAGGATTCTTTTGACTGGTACAAACAGGTGATTGAATCGAATGGTGAAGTGTTATAAAACGTTTTCATAATATTGTTGTCATTCTGCAGGCAATGTGATAATATGCATATACGGGAAAACTAAAACTGGATTGTTACTGAACTTTCAGGCAAAACCAGAAGCTGGCATTAAGTATTAAGTGCCTGTTTTGGTTTTGCCTTTTTACTACTCTGACGGCGTAAGGTGATGGAATGAAAATTGAGAAGGTACTCAACAATAATGTCGTGACCGTGCTCGATGCCAACCAGAATGAGCTGGTCATCATGGGACGGGGAATTGCCTTCAAGAAGCATACCGGCGATCGTCTTGATGAGGACAAGATTGAAAAGGTATTCTCACTGGATAACAAAGAAGTCTCACAAAAGCTTATGACGCTGCTGTCGGACATTCCGATTGAATATGTTGAATGCTCCGATGAAGTGATCCGCTATGCGGAGACGGTGCTGGGCGAGAAGCTGCATGACAGTGTGTACATCTCGCTTACGGACCATATCCATTTCGCCATCGACCGGCACCGTCAGGGGCTTCAGCTCAAAAATGCGCTGCTATGGGAGATCAAGAGGATGTACCGCAAGGAATTCTCAATTGGACTTAAGGCGCTGCAAATTATTGAGGACCGGCTTGGCGTATTGCTGCCGGAAGACGAGTGCGCTTTCATCGCAATGCATTTGGTCAACGCCCAGCTGAACGGGGAAATGCGTGAAACGGTCAGCATCACGAATATTGTGAAGGACATCTCAAATATCGTGAGACGCAGCTTTTTGATCGAGCTCGACGAGGAGTCGCTCAGCTATTACCGCTTTCTGACGCATTTGAAGTTTTTTGCCCAGCGGGTGGTTCAGGGCTCACCGGTTGACGACCGGGACAGGGATCATACACTGCACGATCTGGTCCGCGTCCAATATCCGGAAGCCTATGCCTGCGCTGAGAAGATTGCGGATTACACCCGCAAAATTTACAAGCGGAATTTATCAAAAGAAGAAATTTTGTATATGACGATTCACATTGAGCGGATTGTCAGAAACGAAGAAACAACCGAATAAGAGCAAGATGGGATTGTTACTCTAAGCAGGCAAAACCTAAACGCTGGATAGTACATGCGGCCTTATCGCGATACTATGGGTGTTTAGGTTTTTTTTGTTCCAAAACAACTCGGAATTTGAAGGAGCATAAGGATATGGATAAAACAGCATTGTCCAAGGAAATATTGACGCTGGTGGGCGGACAAGAGAATATTGAGCAGGTTACGCACTGCATGACCCGCCTGCGCTTTAACCTGAACGATAACAATAAAGCGGATAAAGCTGCCCTGCAGAAAACGCCTGGCGTTATGGGTGTAATGATCAACGGTGGACAGTTCCAGATCATCATCGGAAATGATGTTCCTGTCGTATATAACGAGCTTGTGAAGAACATGTCGGGAGCTCCTGACGGAAAAGGAAGTCCCGCTTCTGCTGATGTCGGGTCCAAGAAGAAAAAGGGTGTCCTGAGCAGCATTCTTGATTTCATCTCCGGAAGCTTCACTCCGATCCTGCCGGCCATTACCGGTGCGGGTATGATTAAAGGGATCATCGCCCTGCTGGTGGCTGTAGGATGGATGGGTACCACCAGTTCAACCTATGTCATTCTTTCGGCGATCGGTGACGGCGCCTTCTACTTCCTGCCGATTATTCTGGCGGTAAGTGCCGCCCGCAAGCTGGGCAGCAACATGTACATTGGCGCAGCAATCGGTGCTGCCATTCTGCATCCGACGATAACAACACTGCTCGGCTCGGGTGAGCCGGTTACTTTTGCCAGCCTGCCGGTTGTTGCAGCTACTTATTCCTCATCGGTAATTCCAATCATTATAGCGGTATGGCTGGCTTCCTATGTAGAAAAAGCGGTCGATAAAGTTACACATGCCTCACTTAAGCTGATTATTGTACCAACTGTCACTCTGCTCGTAATTGTGCCTCTGACCCTGATTGCTGTTGGACCGATTGGTGTTATCATTGGTAACGGCCTGACCGACGGCATTTCCTGGCTGTTTGATAATACAGGCTTATTTGCAGGCCTCCTGCTGGGCGGTACGATGTCCCTGCTGATCATTACAGGTATGCACTATGCACTGATTCCTATCATGATCGCCTCCATTGCCAGCCTTGGATATGATTACATGATTCCGATTATGATGGTAGCCAACTTTGCCCAGGCCGGTGCAACATTCGGTGTATTCATGAAGACGAAAAACAGCAAGCTGAAGCCGCTGGCGCTATCAACAAGTGTTACTGCGCTGATGGGGATTACCGAGCCGGCAATGTATGGTGTGAATATGCGTTTTAAAAAGCCTTTTATCGCCGCGTTGATCGGCGGTGCTGCCGGCGGAGCATTCCTGAGCCTGTTTAATGTTAAAGCTTATGTAATCGGCGGTCTGGCCGGTCTGTCCGGGATTCCGATGGTGCTTGGCGCAACCTTTATTTACTCGCTGATCGGATTTGCCATTGGTATTGCTGTAGCTGCGATCGTAACGTACATCCTTGGCTTCGAAGACGAGCCAGAAGCTGCTGTGGAAGCGGCCCCGGCTGCACCAGCTGCTGCAAATGCTTCTGCAAACGCTGCTGTGATTGCTGATGCGCTGGAAGCTGAAGCTGCCCGAAAGGTTACCGAAGACATCTACAGCCCGATTAACGGTGAAGTTAAACCGCTCAGTGAAGTGAATGACCCTGCCTTCTCCGAAGAAATTATGGGTAAGGGCTTTGCGATTCAGCCGTCCGAAGGACGGGTAGTATCTCCTGTAAACGGCACCGTGTTCTCTCTGTCTAAGAGCGGGCATGCAATTGGTCTGGTCAGCGACAACGGCGCTGAAATGCTGATTCACATCGGTATTGATACCGTGAAGCTGAAGGGACTGCATTTCTCGCCAAAAGTGACAGCCGGCACCAAAGTATCCGTTGGAGACCTGCTGATGGAGTTCGACAGTGCCGAAATTGAAAAAGCAGGCTACAGCACCATTACACCGGTGATTATCACCAACATTGCCGAGTACAGCTCAATCAAGCCTGCAGGCCGTTCCACAGTGAAGGAGCAGGAGCTGCTCTACACCGTCCAGGCCTAAACTATTCCAATAGAAGAAAGTGAGTGAAGCGGTTATGCAAAAAACATTCAAAATCGTTGATGAAGACGGCATCCACGCCCGCCCGGCCACAGCGCTGGTCAACACAGCTACCAAGTTTAAAGATACCGAGGTGTTCGCCGAAAGCGGCGGCAAGAAGGTTACCCTCAAATCCATTCTCGGCGTGCTGTCGCTCGGCCTGGAGCCCGGCGATACGCTGAGCCTGATTGCCGAAGGCGGCCAGGCTGAGGAAGCACTGAGCGCGCTGCAGGATGTTATGGTTAAGGAAGGGCTGGGAGAGGTTCAGGAGTAGGACTGGCTGAATGCCGCTGCCTCATCACACTGGCCTTATCACAGAGGATGAAAAACTGGTGTACCGGTACCTGCCCTGCAGGTAATCGGGCACCAGTTTTTTTGTGAGCTTCTTTACTTCGGGATTCTCTCCGGGAATCACGTGAATATAGAAGCTGGAGGAACCGGAGAATGAGTTTTTGTAACCAGTGAGTGCTGGCATAGAGGGTGACACTGCCGGTCCGTATAAATGAGTTGGATTTAAACCGCTTACATTCCGTGTTTTCGCCTAGTTGCCGGATCTAGTTGGAAAAAGGACATCTAATTACTCCTGTATTGGCTAAAATGATGCTTTTTCGATGATTTAAGTGTGCTTTTTCCACCTAAATCCCGGATTTGTCTGAAGAAGAGTAAATTAGTTGGCGTTTTTCCACGTAGGTTTGCTGATGCTCCTTTTGACGGGTACTGCGGGTATTAAGCTTGATAGGCGTGCAAGTTAACAATCTAAACTTGTGGAAATCGTTGCTGTTATGTTTTGTGAATTCAATTCAAAGGCAGAGGGAATTTCCGTCTGTCCATTCAGGCTGGCAAGCGCTGCCAAGCTGCTTGCCCTCATTCACTCTCACCCCCCCCGCGGGGTGAGGGTTTGTTTTTGCCTTCAAGCGCAGCGGATGGGCGGGAGTAACGGAGGGGATTTTGGAACTGTAGGAGCGTAGCGTCCGCCTGAAAGCTTTTCGGAGAAAAGCTCGCTACGGAAGCATAGTCAGTCTGCGGATTTCCACCGCGAATGGCGGCATCAAATTTAGAAATCTGCAGACAACAGCGGCCGGAAGTCCAAAACTTCCCGCAGTTACGGCTGCAGCCCATCCGCCTCCCATCCGCAAGATTTTAAGGAAACCAACCCGTCACCCCGCCCTCCCCCCAATCATATGCTATTTCAGCAATACGGAGGGAGGCCGGCATGCGTTGGAATATAAAGGATTTATTCTGCATCATTCCCGCTGTCCGTCGATAAACGGCAAGGGGTTTGATTTTTGGGTAGGGACGGACGGCGGAATTTACGCCGCTCCGCTGTTGACGGACCCGGATTATATCCACATTTGTCTGGAAGGCAATTACGGGGAGGAAGAGGGAATTCCGCGGCTTCCGGGCCGCCGGGAGCAGCTGTTTGCCGCAGGCAGGCTCATTCTGGAGCTGGCTTCACGTTATCATATTTCGCCGCTCATAATCGAGCAGCATAATAATTCATGTCCGGGAGTATTTTTTCCATGGAATGAACTTGTGATTTATCCCGCTGATGGTTATCATTAACCTGAGGTGAGTAGTCGAAAATGGAAAGATTACAGAAAATTTTGGCGCAAGCAGGTGTTGCGTCCAGACGCAAGTGTGAAGAATTGATTTTGGCCGGTAAAGTGGAGGTCAACGGGGAGCTCGTAACTACGCTTGGCACGAAAGTGGACCCCGAACAGGATATTATTAAGGTGGCCGGAAAACTGATCCGGGGCGAAAATAAAATCTACATTATGTTCAACAAGCCCAAGGGTGTCATTACAAGCGCATCCGATGACAAGGGCCGCAAGGTAGTAACGGATTATTTGAAGGGAATCAAGGAGCGGGTATACCCGGTGGGCCGCTTGGACTATGACACAGAAGGGCTTCTGCTGCTGACGAATGATGGAGAGTTTGCGAATCTGCTGACCCATCCGAAGCACCATGTCCCTAAGACGTATCTGGCCACGGTCAAGGGTGTACCGCACGGTACGGCGCTGGACAAGCTGAAGGCCGGCATTAAGCTGGAGGACGGCATGACCGCACCGGCTGAAGTGGAATATAAGGATGTCGATGAGGAAAACAAGGAATCGGTGATCAGCATTACCATCCATGAAGGCCGTAACCGTCAGGTCCGCCGGATGTTTGAAGCGATCTCGCATCCGGTTATCCGGCTCAAGCGGATTTCTTTCGGGGATATTCTGCTGCAGAATCTCAAGCGCGGCTCCTATCGCCATCTGACCAAGGATGAAATTAACCATCTGCAGCAGATTGCCAAGGCGGGAGCACTCAAAGCAAATCAGACCCGTAAAGACACATAACGTTCACAAATTCCTCTCCTAAAACTGTGACAATATTCGGTATAATGTTCATAGGATGTTCACACCTGACAACTAAAGTATGAATTGCGTCACAGAAGGGGGCTTCGCGTGTGGGCAAAGCGAGAAAGCCGATTCAAATCGTAATTCTGTTTCTGATACTTTTGCTTGGAGGCTATGCAATCGGCACTTCGGTGTTCGGCGGAGACGGAAAACCGCATGAAGGAAGTAAAGCGCCCTCCTTTGAGCTGCTGGGGCTTGATGGCCTGACCCATACGCTGGACGAGTACATGGGGCAGCCGGTCGTGCTGAATTTCTGGGGCTCCTGGTGCGGTCCCTGCGTGAAGGAAATGCCCGCTCTTCAGGCCCAGTATGAGAAGTGGAAAGATGAAGGGGTAGTTGTTGTCGGCGTAAATGTCGGGGAAGATCAAATGACAGTGGAGAATTTCGTTAAGCTGGTTGACATCAATTTCCCTGTTATTATGGATACCGGACGTGATGCGGTACGCAGCTATGGCGTTTCCCCTCTCCCGACAACCGTTTTCATTGACGGAAAAGGAAAAGTAGACAGCATTCACATCGGGCAGCTGGATCTGGACTCGTTAGAGGCGCAAATCGGGAAGCTGGTGGACCCATGACCTCAAAGGAACCTCTGGTCAGCAATACCAAGTGTGAATGCGGCCATCAGAACCCGGTTGGAACTGTGCTGTGCGAAGCCTGCGGCAAGCCTTTGGATGAAAAGGAGCTGGGAGCTGAGGGGAATCTGGAGATGCGCTACGACGGTGTTGCCCGCCGCTCGCAGCGCGTCAATCCGGGTCTGATTGACCGGGTGTGGAACTTTTTTTCATCTGTCAAAATAGCAATCTATCTTATTGTACTGACACTGCTTGGCTCCATGCTGGGAACCATCTTCCCGCAGGAGAGCACTTTTCTTAACATTGATGCTTCTACCTACTACAAAGAAACGTACGGAAGAGCCGGGAATATCTATTATAAACTCGGCCTTTCGCACACCTATGAATCCTGGTGGTTTGTGACCCTGCTTGTGATGATCGGCGCTTCGCTCGTGATTTGCAGCCTGGACCGTGTGCTTCCGCTGTATAAGGCGCTTACCCGCCAGAAGGTACGCAAGCACCGTCAGTTTCTGACCCGGCAGAAGGCTGTTCTGGTAACACCGCTCACGGCAGAACCCGAAGCCTGGGTAGCAGGACTGATAGAACCGCTGAAGAAGAAAGGCTACCGTGTCAAGATTGACGGCTCGGCTTTGCTGGCCGAGAAGCACCGTTTCAGCCGCTGGGGACCTTATGTAATACATATCGGCCTGATTATATTTTTACTTGCCGTACTGGCGCGTGGATTGCCGGGACTTAACATGGATCAGCATCTTGCTTTTCAGCAGGGTGAAGCCACGCGGATTCCGGATACAACTTATTATCTGAAGAATGAGCAGTTTACAGTGGAGTTTTACAGTGATGAGGAAATGCCTGAGGAGTTCCGCGGCAAAAAGGTGCTGCCCAAGCTCTATGAGACCAAGGCGGTGCTCTATGAGTGTACAGCAGACTGCACGGACCCGTCCAGGGAACCGCAGCTTTCGGAGGTCACCAGCCACGATATCAGAGTGAACTCTCCATTAAGCTACAAAGGTTTGAAAGCGTATCAGTTTGACTATGACCTGACTCCAGTGCTGCGTTCGGTGCAGCCGGTGCTGGTAAATACAGCCACCGGAGAAGGCTACAGCAAATTCAGGCTTGATATGAAAAATCCGGAGCGTACATTCCAGTCGGGGCCGTACACCCTCTCTCTCAAAGAGAAATATATGGATTTCGGCCTTAATGATGAGGGGCAGCCGGCATCCAAATCGCCTTATCCGAACGCGCCGGCCTTCCTGTTTCTGATTACAGGTCCGGGGCTGCCGGAAGAAGGCCAGCAGTATTTTTATTTTCCCAAACAATTAGATAAGGAGCAGTTCCAGCAGCAGGCGATCAATGACAGGCTGGGCGGCAGCGGGCGTTTTCTGGAGCTTGAGGTGCAGGACATGAGCGATGTTGACTTTGCGGCATCGACCTCTTATCTCAATATCCGGATAGACCGGGCGATGCCGTTTGTATGGGTCGGGGCAGGGATTGTTATGCTGGGGCTTATACTCGGCTTTTACTGGCAGCACAGACGCATCTGGCTGCGTGTTGAGGACGGGGAACTGGTGCTTGGCGGGCACACCAACAAGAACTGGTTCGGCTTCCGCCGTGAGATCGTTGCCATTCTGCAAAAGGTAGACCTGATAGTCGATGAAAAATCATTGGACAACGGGGGAGGTCTGGCATGAGCCTGCTCGATTTCAGCAGTGATGTATTTATTGTTGCCTTCTTTTTGTACAGCGGTGCGTTTATGCTGTATACGATCGCGATTATGGGCCGCCGCTGGTCGGGCCGCAAGCCGGAGGAGCATACCGCCCGCTTTGGCAAAATCGCTTTTATTGCCTCATCACTCGGACTTATCTGCCATTTCGCTTATTTCATTACCCGCTGGATGGGCTCAGGCCACATTCCGGTCAGCAATATGTATGAATTCATGACTTTTTTATCGATGATGATTATGGTGGCTTTCACTGTCATTTTTGCTATCTATCGTAAAATCATCCTCGGAGTGTTTGCGGTTCCGGTTTCTATAATAGTGATGGCATATGCTGCGGTATTTCCGCAGGAAGTGCAGCCGCTGATTCCTTCATTGAAATCGATTTACCTGAACATCCATGTTACACTTGCGGCGTTGGGGGAATCCTTCTTCGCTGTCGGCTTTGCTGCAGGTCTGATGTATTTGCTGCGCACCGTGAATTTTGACAGTACTGCGCGAAGTGACCGCAAGCAGCAGCGGCTGGTTGAATTTACTCTCTTCTCAATCATTGTTATAATTGGGTTTCTCGGGAGTGTGTTCGCCTTCCGCGGAGCCGGGTACGAATCTGTTTTTGTCCGCAGCGATGTAACGATTGACAGCGCCGGGCAGGGAGATAGTACAATAGAGAAAGTGAGCTATAAAATGCCGCCGATAGTGGCACCATACCAGAGCGAAACAGAGCATTTCCAGCCTTTTCTCGGCATAAAGGAGCCTTTGTTTGAAGCTCCTTCCTGGATGAATGGTGTAAATGCCGGGCGCAAATTCAATACCGTAATCTGGTCGCTTTTATCCGGTCTGATTCTTTATGGCATTCTCCGGCTGATTATCCGCAAGCCGCTGGGCAAGGCTATTCATCCTGTGCTGGACGGGATTGACGAGAATGACCTGGATGAGATTACGTACAGGGCCATTGCCATCGGCTTTCCGATTTTTACGCTGGGGGCATTGATCTTTGCCATGATCTGGGCTCAGATTGCCTGGGGCCGGTTCTGGGGCTGGGACCCCAAGGAGGTCTGGGCGCTTGTAACCTGGCTGTTCTACAGTGCTTATCTGCATTTGCGGCTGGCCCGCGGCTGGCAGGGACGCAGATCTGCGTGGCTGGCCGTGCTCGGGTTTCTGGTTGTCATGTTCACGCTGGTAGGTGTAAATCTGGTCATTGCCGGACTTCATTCCTACGCGGGAACGGACTAAGACGGGCTAAGGAGCAGGACAGCTGCGGCCTCGTCACAGGAATCTGGGACAAACGGCAAGTTTTGGATCATTCGTTTATCCGGTGTTATTTTGCGTTATAGTAATGTAAATCCCATGAATGTAAATTCCATGCCTCGGGCGTGATGTGTACCAGGGTAATGTTCAACTGTATTTGATGGAGGAGTTGTTGTTAATGGCTGAGCATCTGAATAGAATTCTGGTGGTGGATGACGAGGAGCGCATTCGCCGCCTGCTGAAAATGTATCTTGAAAAAGAAGGCTACGAAATCGACGAAGCGGAAGACGGCGAAATGGCTCTGCGCAAAGCTACAGCCAATGATTACGGTCTGATCCTGCTGGATGTGATGCTGCCGGGAATCGACGGGATCGAGGTATTGACAAGGCTTAGAGGCGTCAAATCTACTCCCGTTCTGATGCTGACTGCCAAGGGTGAAGAAATCAACCGTGTACAAGGCTTTGAAATGGGAGCCGATGACTATGTGGTTAAGCCGTTCAGCCCGCGCGAGGTTATTTACCGGGTCAAGGCGATTATGCGCCGTTCCTCGGCAACTGCCTTTTTATCCAAAGAGAGTAACTCCAGCAACAATATTGTGTTTCCTCATCTGATTATTGAGCATGATGCCCACCGTGTTACGGCAGGCGGCCAGGAAGTCAGTCTGACCCCCAAGGAATACGAACTGCTTCATTATCTGGCAATATCACCGGACAAGGTATTCTCCCGCGAGGAGCTGCTCAAGGATGTGTGGAATTATGAATTTTTCGGAGATTTACGTACCGTGGATACGCATGTGAAAAGACTCCGCGAGAAGCTGAATAAGGTATCACCGGAATCGGCAGCAATGATCACCACAGTATGGGGAGTTGGCTATAAGCTCGAGGTACCCAAATAGGTGAGCTTCTGGAGAAGCTTGGTCGGCAAGCTGTGGGCTACGATCATCTGCCTTGTTGCTGTTGTACTTATTACAGTAGGGCTGTTTCTGCTGCCTTACATCGACAGCAACTTCGCCAATTCCGGGGCGATCAAACGTTTATTCATGTATGCCTGTATGATCGGGTTTTCATTAACAACGTTTTTTGCGTTATTCCTGTTCACCAAAATTACACAGCCGATGCAGCAGGTCATTGAAGCGGCCAACAATATCCGCCGGGGACAATACGGCACGAGGCTGAACCTCCGAACCAGTGATGAGATCGGCCAGCTGGCCACCTCGTTCAATCATATGGCTGCAGAGCTGGAAGAGAACATCCGCAGTCTGAATCATGAGAAGGGGCATTTGTCCAGTGTGCTTCGCAGCATGACTGACCCTGTGATCACCTTTGACAATGAGGGTCACGTCATCCTCACTAACCCCCATGGTCAGAAGCTGCTGGAAACCTGGAGCGATTTGAACCTGGAGCATCAGGAGGAGAGCGATGCCGGGCAGGAGTCGAAGCTTGCTGTTTTCAGCGCCGTTCCGCTTCCGCTGCGTCCTTTATTTATGGATACGCTCAGCCAGGGCGGGGATCAGCGTGCCAATGTGCATGTCCGCCAGGGCGTATGGTCCGTTCATATGGCTCCGCTCTATTCGGAAGATCACATCCGGGGTGCTGTAGCCGTGCTGCGGGATGTGACTGAGGAAGTGCGGCTGGAGAAGATGCGCCGTGACTTTGTGGCTAATGTATCGCATGAGATCCGCACGCCGCTCTCCATGATGCAGGGCTACAGTGAAGCCCTGCTTGATGGTATGGCTTCCTCCCCGGAGGAGAGAAATGAGCTGGTGCAGGTGATTCATGATGAATCGCTGCGGATGGGCCGGCTGGTTAAGGATCTGCTTGATCTGGCACGGATGGAAGCAGGACATACGGACATGATGATGGGACAGGTTGATATGGGTGAGCTGCTTGACCGGATCTACCGTAAATTCTCGGTACGGGCTAAGGAGCGCGATATTATTCTGGATCTGCATAGACCCGAAGGATTACTGGTGCTGAAGTCTGCCGATATGGATAAGCTGGAGCAGGTTCTCACTAATCTTCTGGACAATGCTTTCCGGCATACGCCTGCCGACAAACAAATCTCGATTCTGACCGACTCTGTAGTGCTGGAAGGCCGCCGTTATATTGAGATTGCGATCCGTGACCAGGGCGCCGGGATTCATCCGGATGACCTTCCTTTTATCTTTGAACGTTTCTACAAGGCGGACAAGGCCCGTGTGCGCGGGGAATCGGGCGGTACCGGACTTGGGCTGGCCATTGTCAAAAATATCGTCGAATCACACCACGGACAGATTTTTGCCGCCAGTAAGCTTGGCGAAGGCACCACTTTTACGCTACGGCTTCCTGTCGAAAAACAGTAAATCCGGACTTAGACTGACAGCGCCTCTGAATGCAGAGGTGCTTTTTGTTGAAAGGACTCCTTTAATCTTGTTCATCGTGGAACACCATATACCCGTCACTTTAGGAGGCATTATTCATGATTTTATCATTGGATCAAGGGACTACGAGCTCCCGGGCTATACTGTTTAATCTGGAGGCCGGTATGGTTGCCCAAGGGCAATATGAAATTAAGCAGTCCTTTCCCCGGCCCGGTTGGGTAGAGCATGATCCGGAGCAAATCTGGGAGAGCCAGCTGACGGCAGCCAGAGATGCGATTCAGGCCAGCGGGATAGCTGCGGCGGACATTACAGCTATCGGCATTACCAACCAGCGTGAAACAGCCCTGATCTGGGACCGGACTACAGGCGAGCCGATATACCCGGCTATTGTCTGGCAGGACCGGCGGACTGCTCAGCAATGTGAGGAGATCAAGCGGCAGGGGCTGGACCGGGAGATTGCAGACAAGACGGGTCTGGTTGTGGATGCCTACTTCTCTGCGACCAAGCTGGCCTGGATCCTTGATCATGTACAGGGCGCAAGAGAGCGTGCAGAGCGCGGGGAGCTGCTGGCAGGGACGATTGACAGCTGGCTCATCTGGAAGCTCACAGGCGGCGCTGTGCACGCTACAGACGTGACCAACGCCTCGCGGACGATGCTGTTCAACCTGCATGAACGCAGATGGGATGACCAGCTTATTCAGGAGCTGCGCATTCCGCGTTCCATCCTTCCGGAAATCCGGATGTCCGGCGGAGACTTCGGTACAGCGGATGCCGGCTGGTTCGGTGCGGAGATTCCGATCCGCTCGGTACTCGGCGACCAGCAGGCGGCGCTGTTCGGACACACTTGCCTTGAGGCAGGCAGTGCCAAAAATACGTACGGGACAGGCTGTTTCATCCTTATGAACACTGGGACGGAAGCTGTTGTCTCCAGCCACGGCCTGCTGACAACGGTAGCCTGGGGAATGGGGGATGAGCTGTATTATGCACTTGAAGGCAGCGTGTTTGTGGCCGGGGCAGCCGTGCAGTGGCTGCACGAAGGGCTTGGCCTGATCGAAGGTCCGGCCGACTCTGAGCAGCGGGCAGCTGAAGTAGAGGATAGTGAAGGGGTGGTTGTCGTGCCGGCTTTCACCGGTCTGGGCGCTCCGTACTGGGATATGTACGCCCGCGGAGCTGTCTTCGGACTGACACGGGGGACAACGGCGGGGCACCTGGTCCGGGCAACACTGGAAGCATTAGCGTTCCAGTCCCGTGATGTCATTGGTGCAATGGAGAAGGATGCCGGCATGCCGCTGACCGGACTGCGTGTGGATGGCGGAGCCGTCCGTAACAATCTGCTGATGCAGTTCCAGGCAGATATACTCGGCAGCACAGTGACCCGTACAACTTACGCGGAGACAACGGCGCTTGGAGCTGCTCTACTCGCCGGTTTGACCTCAGGAGTCTGGTCGAGAGAGCAGCTTGAGAGCTTTAATAAAGCGGAACGGGATTTCGTGCCCCGGATGGACGGGGAAGAGCGCGAACGCCGTTATAATGTATGGCAGGACGCCGTAGAGCGGAGTATGGGCTGGGAAAAGCATGAGTCACGGCATTAACACAGGACCGGGCATCAATACCGCATAAATACAACAAAAAAAGCAACCTGCAGCAAGGAAAATCTTGTCCGCAGGTTGCCTTTTTTTGATCTAACAGTAATTGTTATTCTTGAAAAGAAGGAACGATCAGCATATTCTCAAGTCCCGCTTTACGGCCAAGCCGGGAGAGCTGCATCTTGAGCAGCGGGTTGTTTTCGAGCGCCAAAGTCACCTGCTGAAAGCCATCCGACTTATACATAATGAAGCAGCTTTCCAGCAGAGGCACGACATCTGGTGCGGTGACATTCAGCTTGCGGCAGTCAATTTGCAGGCAATATTCTGAAGCTGTGATGGGATTGACTGTCTGCTGGTAAGCCTGCATTGTCTTGAGGCCATCCTCATTGGAGAAGGTGCCTTCCAGTTGCATATGAACAATCTTATTCACGGAATCTGCTTTCAGAACAAACCTGCCCATTCCTTCCAGCCCCCAAATCGAGAGATATACATTCAGACTGCCGGTTTTAAAGTTACTTGATTTCTTCCAAGGTAGCGAGCAGCACGTTGAAGGCGGAGATTACCCGCGGAGCGCCGATGGCCGGTACCAGATGCAGCAGGATGCCCTTGATCTGATCGACTGTCATGCCGACACGCAGTGCCATTACATAATGTACGCCCAGCTGTTCATACTGGCCCATCGTGATCAGCGCTGAGATGACAGCAATTTCTTTCCAGTCGGCACCGATTGTGGTCCGTTGAAAAATATCGCCATATGCGTTGCCCATAATATACTCAGCCAGCTCCGGAAAATGCTCTTTAATCGGCGCCAGCTGCTTATTGCCATAATCTCCGGACAAATTCGTAAAATGTTTAAGTCCGCTGTTCACTGAACTTTCCACGTAAAAACCCCCCCTGAATGATGTTAATTAAAGATTCAATACACGGTGCGCTGTCGGAGGCATTTCGTCACGGTCGGTGAGCAGTTCAATCACTGCTACCTTGTTGGAAGCTACCGCTGCATCAATAGCCGCAGCAAATTGTTCAGCCGTTTCGCACTTATAGCCTACCGCTCCGAGAGACTCACCGAATTTCGCTGCATCCATCGGAACCTCGAAGAGAGTGCCGTCAATTCTGCCGGTCGTTTTTTCCATACCTTTGAGGGCCATATCCAGCTGCATGTTATTAACTACAATGAAAATAACCGGGAGGTCCTTGCACACAGCAGTATTAATCTCGGCACCGAGCATCATGAAGCAGCCGTCACCGGTGATGCAGAAGACGGTTTCGTCGGGAGCAGCAGCTTTGGCTCCGATTGACATGCCGATCGCATTGCCCATGCAGGCAAAGTAGGCATCAAAGATAAAGCTTCCCGGCTTCTTGACGTTATACCATTTCACAGCATGGAAGCCATGGCTGCCGTCGTCTACAAAGAGGGAGCTGTTATAAGGAATCTGATCGCTTAAAGTGCTCAGGACCGAAGCAATCGAAAGTTTAGGCAGATCAGGCAATTCGTCGCGGTAATTGGCATCTACAGTTATCTCGTGTCTGACCACAGTGTCCCTGTCGATATTCTCCAGATAGTAGCTAAGGTTGTCACGAAGATCCCCGCTGACTGAAATGGTTGGTGAATTCAGAATTTTACCGACGAAGGTAGGATCGGAATCGAATTGGATCAGCATTGCAGGGTGATTCTCCGCCTTGAGATTGCAGATGGTCATATCACTCAGGCGTGAGCCGAGCACGATATACAGATCGCTGCTGTTCAGCAGATCATCCCCGTGCTTGCAGCCGCCCACACCGACCGGGCCGTGATACAGCGGATGATCCCAGGCGATGGCTCCCTTGCCTCCCGGTGAGGTAACGACAGGAATGTTGAAGGTTTCAGCCAGCTGCACCAGCTCCTGGTGGGTGCCGGAACGGTTGATGCCTTTGCCGGCAATAATCAGCGGGCGCGTTGATTCGTTAATTGCGGTAATGACACGCTCAAAATTGCCGATGCTGACAAGCGGTTCGCGTTCAGGAATAACAATACGGCATTCTTCCAGCATTTCTGTCTGGACATCAAAGGGAATGCACAGATGCACCGGACCGCGTTGGCCGCTGAGGGCAATAGAGATAGCATGATTGAAAATCGTACTGAAATGATCACCGCGCTCTACCAGCTTGCTGAAGAGTGTAGCGGGTCTGAACATATCCGCCAAATCAGCCAGATAAGAGGAGGAATCCTGGCACTGCGGAATACCGAGCTCTTTAATCGACTGATGACCTGTAATAAAAAGAACGGGAAGATTGTTAGCTTTGGCATGTGCAGCAGCAGTAAGCAGATTCGTTCCTCCGGGACCCGAGGTTCCGAAGGCGACTCCGAGACCTCCGGTTTTGAGTGCATAGCCGGCGGCTTCAAAGCCGGAGCTGGACTCATGTCTGCCCGGAATAAATTCGATACCGTAATCAACCATCTTAAGAGCTATAGGACAAATAGATTTGCCGATAATACCAAAGGAATGTGTTACGCCGAGGCTGCGAAGTGCCTCAGCCATATAATCTGCGACTGTTTTCAAATGCTCCACCCTATCCGTTGTGTATTTTTCTAGCGACTCTAGTGACAATAGAATACCTGTACTCAAATGAGCACAGGCCAGTTGCAAGTATAGCCGATCAGAACGTAATGGTGCTTACGTCCCGGCTGCAACCTGGCTATCCTGGTCCCAAAAACTGAGACTGTAGATCCATGGCTTTGCGTCATTTCCTTTCGGAGAATTTTGCCATATAAAGTTAGGTCCAATGGATAATATTTCATTGGTTAATTTTACTTTTACAATATATTTTTAACTCTATCATTGTCAATACAATAATGCAGAAAAATACGAAATTTGACGAATTGCAGAACGATTTGGTGAAACCTGAGAGCACATCCAAAAAAAGCTGCCGCTCTGTGTGAGCGGCAGCTTTAGGCCCTGAGAACCAATCATTTAGAATTTGAAAATATGAATGGTTTTTTGCAGCTGGAATACAGCTTGAGTCATTTTGTCGGTTTCATCGGCGACAGATTGCAGGGCGTTGATCTGTTCATTCATTGCCGCAGATACTTCCTCGGTGCCGGCTGCGGTCTGCTGGGTAATTGCCGATATGTTTTCGATGGCGCTCGATATTTTAAGGGCGCTTTCCAGCATCAGGTCACTTTCCTGCGAGAAGGAAGCAATCTGCTCGGTTATGTATTGCACGCTCTGTACAATCTGCGAGAAAATATGGGCTGTCTGGGCGTTCAGCTCATTCTGCACCTGTACAACCTCTTCATTGATGGCGATATTCTCAACGGCCTGCTTGATGTCGGATTCAATGCTGCGGATCAGGCTGAATACTTCTTTGGTTGATGCGGTGGATTCTTCGGCAAGCTTACGAACCTCCTGGGCCACAACGGCAAAACCGCGGCCGTGCTCGCCGGCGCGTGCTGCCTCAATCGAAGCATTCAGCGACAGCAGGTTGGTCTGCTCGGCAATCTCAGTAATGGACTTGGCAATCAAGGAAATCCCGCGGGCGTTCTGTGAGAGGGCCTCAATGGTATCAGCAACCTTATTGGTAGCCTCAATATTTTTGCGCATGCCTTCAGCCTGGGTATCTACCGACAGACGTCCTTGTTCTACCAGTTCAAGCGTATGTATAGAGCGTTTATTCATTTCCTTGGTGGAATGAGTATAGTTGGCTACTTTTGTCTCAATATCTTTAATCGATTCCGTCATGTCCGCGATATCTGCGGAAATTTCATTGGCACCGACAGCGAGTTCATTAGAGGAGGAGGCAACCTGGGCCATTACGATTTTGAGGCTGTGGTTCTTGTCTTCGATCCCTCTGCTGGCATCCATAACGTGCTTGGTAATTTGTGAAGCTTCGGTCAAAATTTTCTTGAGCTTGTCGATCATGATGTTGAAGGAGCGGCTGACCTCACCCATCGATCCGTTTTCATCAGCCCGGCTTGTAAAATCGCCTTTGGCAATGGTGTGGGTGACATTGGAGAACTCGTCAAAAGAAGATGTAAGCGTTCTCTCGACGAAGCGCGCAAGGGGATAAGTCAGTCCTGCAAGCGCCGCAATGAGAATGATGCCGAGAATAAGTTTGCCCATAACTACCATCGTAATCAATACCGGAACAGCGAACAATGCGGCGACAAGATAACAGCCGGCTACAATTCTCTGTTTTAACGGAAGCTTGGTCATCCAATCCATAATAAAGTTCCCCCTAAAATAAATGGTGTGTATTGGTATAGTATAGGTGATTGACGGGGGAACAGTCTATTGTAAAAACTGACATAAAACATCAAATCCCGTTACCGGCAGTAGGAGAATTACGGGCCATTTCTTCATATAAAGCAGAAGTTTCCCGCAAAGCGGTCATCAGGCTGACTACGAGCTCCTGCGGCTCGGCTGCCACAGCCTCCTGTCCCAGAGATAATATGATTTTACAGGCAGATTCCAGGGTGTGGAACTCCGCCTCTGCCTCCAGCCAGCCTTCTCTGAAAGACTGCCGGGTGGACAGAATGGTTGTGTACCGCTCCTGTTGAAGCGCATGCAGCCCCGAGCTGCTGAGCAGCAGGGTTACAGGATAACGGGGCAGTGCTGCCTTAAATGAAGCAGTGGAATGCTCCCAGTAGCTTGCCAGATCAAACTCCGGCGGACGGGTAAAGGTTTCACTGGTTATTTCGGCCCGGGTAATCCGCGAAACCCTGAAGGTCCGCATATCACCGCCGCATTCGGCAGCAGTATACCAGACACCGCGTTTGGCTACCAGTCCCAGCGGGGCAATCTTCCGTTCCTTTTGTTCGCCGTTGTTGCTGTAAATCATGGACACCATCCGGTCAGTCCAAACGGCTTCCTGCAGCAGGGGAAGGTAAGGATAAGCCTCTCCGGAAGGGTGCCAGCCTGCACCGTCAATATGGATACGCTGAGTCAGGAGCTGGAGCGGAGAATCCTGCGGCTTGGCTGCTGCCGCTGCTTCCAGCTTACGGACGGCAGAAGAGAAGTCCTCCTGGATCCCCAGCGCCTCCAGAACAGCCGTGTCCGCCGTCAGAAGCAGCGAACCGATCTCCCGGGGCTTCATGCCTGTAAGCGTGGTTCTGTAGCCTTGGGGCAGCATCCAGCCGCCGTCCCGGCCTCTTTCTGCAATGACAGGAATACCTGACGCACTAAGCGCCTCCATGTCACGCATAACAGTCCTTTCGGAAACCTCAAGCAGCCCGGCCAGCTCGCGTGTGCTTATCTTGCCGCGGGCTTGCATCAGAAGCACTATGGATAATAAACGGTCTGCCCTCATTTTGTTCTCCTTTCCTTAATGCTGTCTTGTAATGATCAGTTTATTACCAGTGTATCATTTTATATATGTCAATTGGTGACATATATACCGGTTATACTGATTAAAGACAGCAGGGAAGCACAGATTATTATGAATGATAACCGGAGAGGAGCGGACTTAAGGATGACACTGCAAGGAAAAGTGGCACTGGTTACCGGAGGAAGCAGAGGGGCGGGGAGAGGGATTGCCATCGAGCTGGCCCGCGCGGGAGCATTTGTTTATATCACCGGCAGAAGCACGGGACTACAGCAGGCCGGACAAGTAAGGGGGACATTAGATACGGTCTGCCAAGAGATTCTGGAGCTCGGCGGTGAAGCGGCCGCAATCCGCTGCGACCATACAAATGATCGGGAGACGGAGAAGGCGATCCGGCAGATTGCCGAGGAAAAAGGCAGACTTGATATCCTGGTTAATAATGTCTGGGGCGGAAATGCACTGCCGATCGGCCTGGAGCCGTTCTGGGAGCAGCCGCCGGCACACTGGGACAATATGTTTGAAGCAGGAGTCAGGGCGCAGCTGATGACAAATTATTATGCGGTTCCGCTGATGCGCAAGACTAAGGACAACGGCGGGCTGATTATCCATACGACATTCTGGGACAGGGATAAATATACGGGCAATTTCTATTATGACCTGGCCAAAAATGCGCTGAACCGTATGGCATACGGTTTATCCGTAGAGCTTGCTGCAGACGGGATTGCGGTTATACCGCTGTCACCGGGCTGGATGCGTACCGAGCTGGTATTGGCGGAATTCGGTACGGATGAAGAGCACTGGCAAGAGGTGGAGGCGCTTAAGAATACTGAATCTACGGCGTATATCGGCCGGGCGGCAGCTGCGCTGGCGCAGGATGGCGGGAAGCTGGCCCTATCGGGAATCCCGCAGCAGGTCGGGGCGCTTGCAGAGAAGTACGGCTTCACAGATGCGGACGGGCGCAAAGTACCTGTCTTCCGGATGGTTTAATAACGGAAGCACTCAATTAAATGGAAAATGCCCGTCGGGAGCAGCGCTGCCTTGAGCGTGTTCCGGACGGGCATTATTTATTTAGAGAGCTGTTCCTACAGCAGAATAACTTCTTCCGCAGTATTGATTTCCGGAAGTCCGGCAAGCTTCACCAGCACATCCTGAGGCACCGCTTTATCCACAGTAAGGAGCATGATCGCTGCTCCGCCGACTATTTTACGGCCTACCTGCATGGACGCGATGTTGACATCATTTTCACCGAGCAAGGTTCCGACAAGACCGATGATCCCCGGCTTATCGTTGTGGGAGATCAGAATCTGGTTACCTTCCGGCGCAATATCAACCGGGAAGTTGTTCACCTGGACGATGCGTTCGCCGTAGCCCTGAAGAAGCGTACCGGCTACCAGACGCACTTCATCCGGATCTGCCTTCAGTGTAACGGTAATCAGGTTCGTAAAGCCCTTGGTCTTTGGCGATTTCGTTACGACAACGTTCACGTCACGGGTTTTGGCCAGATGCATCGAGTTGACGATATTGACATCGCCCGCGAAGTGGCGGGACAGCACGCCTTTGACTATATAACGGGTCAGCGGCTGGGTATCCACATCGGAGAGGTCTCCGGCATACTCAACGTTGATTTCACTGATTGCACCGTGGGTAAGCTGGGTTGCGAAGCTTCCCAGCTTCTCGCCGAGCGTGAAGTACGGCTGAAGCTTGTTCATTACGCTTGGAGCAACCGGCGGGATGTTGACGGCGTTGATGAACGGCTCGTTGCGCAGAATATGCAGAACCTGCTCCGATACGTCGATGGCGACGTTCTCCTGGGCTTCAACGGTCGAAGCACCGAGATGAGGAGTGACAATGATCTTCGGATGCGACAGGAACGGATGGTCAGCCTGCGGCGGCTCCTTCTCGAATACGTCAAAGGCTGCTCCGGCAACGATGCCGCTGTCGATCGCTTCAACCAGTGCCATTTCATCAATAACACCGCCGCGGGCACAGTTAACGATGCGCATGCCCTTTTTCATAACCTCGAACTGCGGGCGGGAGATCATGTGGCGTGTTTCAGGTGTCAGCGGTGTGTGTACAGTAATGAAGTCGGCTCCGCGCACGATGTCATCCACCGATGCCAGCTTCACTTCCAGCTTCTCAGCACGGTCAGCTGTCAGGAACGGGTCATAGGCAAGAATGCTCATACCGAATGCTTTGGCGCGCTTGGCTACCTCACTGCCGATCCGGCCCATGCCGAGCACACCGAGTGTCTTGCCGCGCAGCTCAACGCCTAGGAACGTTTTACGGTCCCACACACCGTTGATGGTTTTGGCATAAGCCTGCGGAATGTGGCGGGCCAGCGCCATCATCATGGCAAAGGCATGCTCACAGGTAGTGATGGTGTTTCCGTCCGGAGCATTAATAACTACGACACCGCGCTGCGTAGCCGCCTCCAGCTTGATGTTGTCAACTCCGACTCCGGCACGGCCGATAACTTTCAGGTTGGTGCCGGCAGCGATTATTTTCTCAGTAACCGTTGTCTGGCTGCGGACAAGCAGACCGTCATATTCGCCAATGATGGCAATCAGTTCGTCTTCGCTCAGTCCTGTTTTCTTATCCACAACTACATCGCTTGCGTCCATCAATTGCTGAATACCCAAATCGCTGATCGGATCCGACACTAATACTTTAAACATGGTTTCTTATCCCCCTTAAAAGTTAAAAAGCTTAATATGCCTAAGGATGCCTTCGAAAGGCACCCGCAGTACCGGAAGCAGTCAAACAGGCTGGCAAACATTGCCGAAATAACGGGGCAACGCGCTGTCGCATAAAAGAGAAAGGATGCAGCTATATGCGGAAAGCGGGATATGGGCCTTTTAGACCAATTGTAATGAATCCGGGTAACAAAAAAACTCCCAACCCCATACTACTGCCGTAGTAAGGGACGAGAGTTGTCGTGGTACCACCCTAATTCACTGCAACTGTTCAGGAAGCAGCCTCATTGGCCGAAAAGGCCACACTGATAACGGAGATGATCCGATTGCATCTACTATTCGTTCGATACAATATCTCGGGAGCGCTAAAGAACACTGTCCGCCACCGGTTTGCACCAACCACCGGCTCTCTGTAGACATTCAGAATCTTTGTTCCTTCATCGGTTTTGCTTGATTAATTTTTCATAATGTAACATGGTGATGCCAGCTGTGTCAATAGGCTTATTCTGCCCGGACTGCCTTGAAGTGAGCATTATTTTTCGTTATGATGCTATAGCTGGCTCTACTCATAAAAGAACGGAAGCTGCGGCATAACTTCTTTCCCGTAATACTGCTCGCGCCATTTCATGAAGTCCTGTTCCTGCACAGCTCCAGTAGAGATAAGCAGCGTGATGGAGGACTGGACGTCCTTCAGGCCGAGCGAGCTGGCAGTGCCGGAATAGATCATATCATCAATCTTTGCTGTAATATCCTGCGGATCGTAGGCGCCGTAGATTTTGCGGTTCAGCATGATATTCGCGACAGTCGAATTCTTGAGCAGCAGAGGCATCCTTTTCCAGGCCACAAAGGACAGCGTCTTAATCGCCCCTGTCTCTGCAGGAATGCTGCTGCTGGTTTTGGAACCCCATTTAAGCATGGATTCATAGAAGTCCTTTTGCCCGAGCAGCCCGAATTTGATGGCACTTGCCGTAAAATTGTCATTCTTCAGCGCCTTGGCGGTTTCAGAACCGGAGGTGCCCGCAGTCACTTTGCTCGAAGCCTGTGAGAAGAGCGTCAGGCTTTTCAGAATATTGAGCTGGGACTGTGACAGCAGCGGAGAACTGGTGAACAGGGAATCCTTACTGACCTTGTCGTATTGTTTGTCAGCCAGGAGGCTGAGATTCTTCAGCGATGCCGCGTTCGTGCGGGCATCCGTGCTGCGTGCCAGATTATCCACTTCGTTATTCCAATTCCGCTTGAATTCCCGGTAAGGCAAAAATACGTTATGATAGAAAGCAACAAGATCCTGCTGCTGGTACGACCCGGAGAATTCCTCCAAAGCCCCTTCAGCATCGGTCAGATGGGCATATTTCGCCTCAGTCTTGTCAGCTCCAACCTTCACTCCCGTAAAAAATGCGGCAAATGCGCAGATCAGGAAAAATAGAAAGCCCAGTGTGTATAACATTTGAGTGCGGGAGTTACGGCTATTCATAATTTAGTGCTCCTTCTTCTGGGGAAATTATCTTATGTAAAAACAAATTAGAACAGGCAGGTTACAATGAAAAAATTCAAATTTGGCAACATCAAGATCAAAAAGGCCGACCCGCAGCAGCTGACAGACAAGCTGCTTCTGCTAAATCTCTATATTACACAGGGCCTTACTTTATTTATCGGCCTGATATGGATATTATTGCAGAAAAGAAATCCCATTGACATATTAAATTTTCCTGACAGCGCACAATTTGTGTTCTGGGGCCTTGGTCTGGCTGGCATTATGCTGGTTGTGGATTTTTTGTTAACACATATTGTACCTCAGGACAGCATGGATGACGGAGGCATAAATGAGCTCTTGTTCGGCCGCCGCCCGTTCTGGCATATCATTATCATTGCGGCGATGGTTGCGGTGTGCGAGGAGCTGCTGTTCCGCGGTGCCATTCAACACGCTTTCGGCCCTTACTGGACCAGTATTTTGTTCGCGGTTATTCATGTCCGCTATCTCCGCCACTGGATTCCGACCGCGTGGGTATTCCTCAGCAGCTACGGGCTTGGCTATATTTACATTCACACGGGCACATTGTGGGCGCCGATACTTTGCCATTTTCTGATCGACTTGTTTTCAGGCCTGGTCATCCGCTACAGGAGGGAGTCATGAGCGAGGAATTAAGCCGGGTTAAATCCCGCCGCAAGTCCGCTGAGCGCAAAAGCCGCTCTTCAGCCGGTATCAACAGTAAAACAAAAACAGTCCAGACATCAACTGAAGCACACCCCGGACAAGTAGTTAAGCCATCCGGAGGCCTCTCCAGAAAAGCAAGATATGCTTCAGGAGGCGCCGAGAGGGCGGAAAAGCAACAAAGAGCTGCCGCTGAGGGAGAAGCAGAGACCCCTTCCCGCTCGCAAAGTTATCCTTCTCAGCGTGTCCGGTGGAGCAAAATATTTGTCAACACGCTTAGCGCCCTGTTTATCCTGCTGCTCGCATTCCTTGTCTGGTGGGGAATCGAGGGCGCACCAGAGCTGAGAAACTTATGGTAGCGGCCTGGATTATCGGTGCCGCCGCTGCCCTTCTGCTTGGACTGGGTATTATAGGCACTATCATGGTTTTTTCCGCTTTCGGGAGGAACATTATTGCCGAGGAAATATTCCTTGCCGGCCTGCCGCCGGAATTTGACGGCTTCCGGATTCTGTTTATTACCGATATCCATCGCCGGCGGCTTCCCGAAGACCTTCTTGCACCGCTGGCCGGAAAGGTGGAAGCCGTCTTTCTGGGCGGTGATATAACGGAGAAGGGCAATCCGCTGACCAGGCTGGCAGATAATATGAAGCTTGTTGCATCACTTGCTCCGGTGTATGCGGTTCACGGCAACCATGATTACAAGGCAAAGACTAATCTTGCTGATAATATCATCCGGGCCAGCGGAGCAAGGCTGCTCATGAACGAGAATGTCTCTATTGAGCATCAAGGCGGCAAGCTGCTGCTGACCGGGGTCGACTTCCCGCGGCAGGGGGGCAAAAAGGGGTATGCCCCTTTGCCGGCGGTCCCTTCCAGGGAAGCTGGCTGCTTCCGGATCATTCTCGTGCATGACCCGCTGTGGCTGTCCGGGCAGGATTCGGTTCCGGCAGACCTGATTCTTGCCGGCCATACCCACGGCGGCCAGGTTGTGCTTCCGTTCAGCCTGCAGATGCATGCCGATCCGTTCTACCGTACATACAATGCCGGCAAGTTCACCGTACCAAGAAAAGACGGCAGCGGAGCCGAAGCCAAGCTCCTGATCAGCCGGGGCTTCGGTACTGCGCATCTTCCCGTGCGCTGGCGGAGTCCGGCGGAGATTCATGTGCTTACGCTGCGCCAGGGTAAGGACAGGGGGAAGACCTGAACCTGACAGCCCGTTGGCGACGTTTTTGTTTTTTTATGTATGGTATTATTGTAAACGCAAAAAAGGGGCCCGCGGCAATAGTGCCTGGGGTCCCTTTTTTTGGAATCGGGTAAGTGCTTTGTGCTTAGCGCTGCTTGAGCTCGATGCTGCGCGGATCAACAAAGCTGTAGCCTTTGCCTTCAAGCGTAGTCAGCAGCGTGTCGAGCGCCTCTACTGTCCAGGGGAGCTCGTGCATAAGGATATTGCTGCCGGAATGCAGCTGATCCGTCACGTTTTTGACCAAGGTTTCGGTCTTTGCCAAATCCTTCTCCTTCATCTCCCAGTCGAGTGATCCGACAGACCAGGTCATGTACAGCATTCCGTTCTCAGCGGCTACCTGCTTGCCGACATCTCCGCCGGCACCATGCGGCGGACGGAAGAAAGCCGGAGCTTCTCCGGTTATTTCCTTGACAATGGCCTGGACATCCCCGATCTGTTTTTGCACTTCTACGTAACTTTTATCCTTCAGCACGATATGATCCCAGCTGTGATTGCCGATAATACCTCCGCGCTCATGCAGCAGCTTCAGCAGCTCGGGATGCTCCTTTACCCTATAGCCGTTAACAAAGAAGATCGCCTTGGCCTGATGCTTGTCCAGCGTATCCATGAGGGCGTTGATCATCTCCGCTTCCTTAGGGCCGTCATCAAACGTAAGCAGGACTACCTTTTTGTCCGTACCTTCCTCATTGGGAACAATATCGTAATTTTTGTTCATATGGTACAGCAGCGGAATTTCGGTAGCCGCCGGCTCACTGCTTGGGGGAGTGGCTGTGCTGGATCCCGGAGCAGCTGAAGCTGACGGGGCTATGGTTGCTTCCGTGCCATCCTTTGGTGCCGGACTGGAGGATGCGCTTGGAGCTACAGTGCCTGCGGCATCTTCCTGCGGTGCTGCTGACACTTCTGCAGTTGCAGCCGGAGCTGTCGCAGTACCGCCCTGTGCAAGGTCTTCATTGTTGTTGCCGCTGCAGGCTGACAGCAAAAGGGTTGCCAGCAGCAGGGCTGTGATTGCTTTACCCACTTTTTTCATCTCGCTTTCTTGTTGTTTGGCTGTATGAGCGGGAATCTTTCCGCGAACACTAAGCATGATTTTACCATACAAGGAGGTTAGAGATATGAATACTTCGTCATTTCTGTGCGGAGTTGTGCTTGGTGCAGCCGCAAGTATGATTATGTCCAGAAAACGCGGCGCCATGATGTCCTCGCTCATGCAGTCCGGCGGCCAGCTCCAGGGTGCAGGGGAAAAAGCGCGTGACAAAATTGTGGGCATGGCGTTGACCGGGTTCGGCAGCACGGCAGCTGACGGCTCACATGACAAAGCAGACAAAACAGAACACAAGACATCTTCCCAGGCCGGACACAAAGACGATACATCGCTGAAGTCGAGGGAGTCCAACCTGAACATGCTGAAGGATTTCATCCGTACAAATCCCGATGTAAAACATGAAGTGGAGCAGATTCTGAAGGACACGCATACAGTCATACCCGGTTTGTAACCGCAAGGCAGCAGTACAGAATCATTTTGGGGATGATTCCATCCGCAGAATGATTCTTTTTTTGTTCAAAATGGGGGCATAGTGGTAATGAATGATTAAATATATTTATTTACGTGCATTTAGTGCGCCAAAATGATAACATACTTACATAGTAACCATTTTTGGCTCATTACTCGGGACTCATCATACATTAATATTAAATGAGCTTGCAAAAGGAGGATCCTGTCATGAGAATAGAGCGATTAGGTCAAGATAAGATACGGATTTTCCTCACTTTTGACGACCTGAGCGAGCGGGGCATCCAGAAGGAAGATATGTGGCAGGAAGTTCCCAAGGTGCATGACCTTTTTACGGAAATGATGGACCAGGCGTACAGTGAGCTTGGCTTTGACGCTACCGGTCCGCTTGCCGTTGAAGTGTTCGCATTGCCCGCGCAAGGTATGGTCGTTATTGTGACCCGGGGAAAATATGATCACCATCAATACGGTGGAGCCGGGGAAGAAGAAATGCCTGAAGAGATTTACGAAATGGAAGTTACATTAGAACAAAGCGACTCCATTGTGTATGCATTCCGCGATTTTGAGATTCTGGTCGAAGCGGCTCATGTACTCATCGGCAATATTACTTCCCAAGGAAAACTGTATTCTTATAATGATAAATGGTACCTCTACTTCGATCCGAAGGAATATGAAGAATCTGTGCTCACGGGACTGGTTGCCGTATTGTCTGAGTTCGGTGATTCATCCCCGGTGACAGAAGCTGTGCTGGACGAATACGGAAAGACAGTAATGGCTGAGAACGCTATTGAGCTGTTGTGCACACATTTTAAGCGCCAGGAATAAGCGTAGAGCGGGCCTCGGCATCAGCCGGGCCCCTTTTGTGAAAAAAATACGGTAGAGAAAGTTTCGGGGGAGGAAGTTTGGTGCTTTTGTTATCGGTCATTACGTCGGCAGTGGCACCAGGACTTGCACTGCTGACTTTTTTCTATCTGAAAGACAAGTACGACCAGGAACCGCTCCATATGGTCATAAAGGTATTTTTGCTGGGACTGCTGATTGTTTTCCCGGTCATGATTATTCAGCGGGGCATGGTGCTCGGGCTTGGAGGCGGAGCATATGTGGATTCTTTTCTGATATCTGCCGGAGTCGAAGAGTGCCTGAAGTGGTTTGTGCTGTACCATATGATTTACAATCATACCGAATTTGACGAGCCTTATGATGGAATACTATATGCTGTAGCGATTTCGCTCGGCTTTGCAACAATTGAGAATGTAATGTATGCCTGGTACAGCCATGCTACGCTTGGCTCCATGTTTATCAGGGCACTGCTTCCGGTCTCGGGTCATGCGATGTTCGGAGTCATTATGGGCTATCATATGGGCCGTGCTAAGTTCACCAAGGGAAAGAAGCCAAGAGGGATACTGCTGGTGTCCTTGCTGCTGCCCTGGCTATGGCACGGAATATACGATTTTATCCTCGCCACCATGTCCAACTACTGGATCTGGTTCATTGTGCCTCTGATGGCCGTATTGTGGTATGGAGGCATGGGGAAGGTGGCGCTGGCCAACAGCCGTTCACCGTTCCGTTTTCTGAAGCGTGAAGAAGAGGTTAACCTTTAAAAGAGATGGACACACTTAAATCTACCGGAAAGTTCCGTATTAAGGAATTCCAGAGAGGAGAGAGGTGTCTTTTTTTGCGTGTAAAAGTCCGGATTGTATGCAGACAGTGTGGCGAATCCTACATATTAAGAGGCAGCAAGGAGCAGGGGATCGTCCAGACGGGTTTCAAGCAATGCCTGTGCAGCAGCAGCAGCGGCTTTGATATTGAAGAGCGTGCCTGATCCGGGCGCTGCTCTGGAAGTAATCTCTTTTTTTTTGCTTACTGCATTGGTGCATAACTCTTCTCAGTTATTGTCAAACTAACGGCAATAAGCTACTGAAAGGAGTCTTGCATCCCAATGTACAAAAGATTAAGTGCCATAATGTTCCCGCTTACTGCGCTGCTGCTGGTTGGAGCGCTGGTCTGGGGGTATCAGGAGAACCAGGAGAAGAACTCGATTCTGATTAAAGCGGAGAACCAGTACCAGCGTGCTTTTCACGATTTGTCCTATCACATGGAACGTCTTCATGGTGAACTGGGGAATACCCTTGCTGTGAATTCTGCCTCTAACGGGATGCACCGCAAAGGTCTGGTTAATGTATGGCGGCTGACCAGTGAAGCGCAGAATGAGATTAATCAGCTGCCGCTTACACTGCTGCCGTTCAGTGAAACCGAGGAGTTCCTGTCCAAAATCTCCAATTTTTCCTACAAGGCTGCCGTGCGTGATTTTACCAAGAAGCCGTTGACCGAAGGGGAAATGGCGAATCTGATGGCACTCTACAAAAACTCCGGTGAGATCTCCAAGGATCTTCAGGAGGTGCAGGAGAAGGTTATCGGTAAAAAGCTGCGGTGGATGGATGTGGAAACCGCGCTGGCGACCGAGGAGAAAGCCGAGGACAACACGATTATCGACGGGTTTAAAACTGTAGATAAGCGCGTTGCAGCTTACCCTGAGCTGGATTGGGGGCCATCTGTAGCGAGTATCTATGATAAACGGTCTGTGAAAAAGCTCGGCGGCAAGCCGGTCACCGCCGAGGATATCAGAGCCAAGGCGGTGAAACTCGCCGGAGCCGGAGCTAACGCAAAGGTGGACATCCGCGAAAACGGGAAGGATACCGAATGGGCTTCGTATACGGCTACGGTGACCAGCCAGGGCCACCAGCAGCCGGTCACCATGAATTTCACCAAAGAAGGCGGGCTGCTGGTAAGCTACAACGACAACCGTGAGGTTGGGGAAGCGAGGGTCTCACTGGAGCAGGCGGCGGTTAAAGGGGCGGAATTTCTTGAGAAAAAAGGATTTCCCGGCATGACGGCGGTCAGCGCGGACCGGTATGACAATCTGGGGAATCTGACCTTCGTAAGCAGCCGGGACGGGGTGCTGATTTATCCGGAAAAAATCACAGTCCGGACCGGGCTGGATACGGGGGAGCCTACAGGCTTTCAGGCTAGCGATTATGCAAAGGAGCATCAGGAGAAGCGGAAGATTCCGGAGCCGGGTTTATCCCTTGAGCAGGCCAGAACGCATCTCAATCCGGAATTCAAGGAGCTGTATCACCGGCTGGCCTGGATTGAGAATGAGGATGCGACAGAACTGCTGACCTATGAGTTCGGAGGCAAAATCAACGGTTCACAGTACCGTATTTACCTCAATGCCGCCGACGGAAACGAAGAATCGGTGGAGGAGGTAAGGACCTCCTCAGGGGCCCAGGATAAACAAAGATAAAATACAGTCTGATGGAGGAGGCTTCCGACGGGAGCGCTCCTCTTTTTTTGCGGATACAAATTTGGCCGGGTTCTCTGCAACTTTTACTAACCCGGTGTCAAATGGCCATGCTATAATCGGTAATATACTTAATTACTAACTCTGTGGCGGTGACCGGATTGTATCCCAAAATTAATGAACATCTTTACATACAGGTAGCTTCGAGCGATGCGGCTGAGGCTGAGATTGAATACAGGTCCAGGATTGCGGACATCGAGGATGATGCGATTCTGATTGAAATTCCCATGCAGATCGGCAAAGCCCGGCTTAAAAAACTGTTTATGGGTGATGAGCTTTCCGTTTATTTTCTGACTGAGGGCGGGATCAAAAACTATTTTAATACCCATGTAATCGGCTTTAAAGAGGATGTGATCCGGATGATCAGAATCCGCAAGCCGGAGTCAGAACATATCTTCAAAATCCAGCGCCGCAGCTTCCTGCGGGTTACGGCAGAGCTTGAACTGGCTGTCAAGGACGCGCTTGGCAGCCGGATTCTAGTCCGTACCGATGATGTCGGCGGAGGGGGGACCTCTTTTCTCAGCGACGGCAAGGTCAAGTTTGCGGTTGCGGACAAGCTAAGCTGCTGGATGCTGCTGCCTTACCGCAACGGCAGTATTGAGCACGCTTATTTTGAAGGAGAGATTGTGCGGATGAAGCAGCTCGACAACAAACGTAATCTCGTCATGCTGAAGTTCTCGTCGATTTCCGATGCTGAGCGGCAAAAAATTATCCGCTTTTGCTTCGAACGGCAGTTCGATTTCCGCAACCGCTGACCATTTTTGCGTATAATTTTACATGTTTAGCCCCTTATGCGGTTTTGCACTGTGTTCCAAACTGTGGTATAATTTTATAAGTCGCAGGCAATGCCTGCTTTTTTCTTGATAAGATCAGCAGGTTCCTCGGGAATTTGCAGCCAGCCGGATTTCCGGCTGAAAGAGTGTTTGAGGAGGAATGCCCCGTTGGACAGGCAGGGTACACATACTTACGACAGAATTAACGTCGCCATCGACGGACCTGCCGGGGCAGGCAAGAGCACTGTTGCCCGATTGGTAGCACGCAAGCTTTCTTACATTTATGTTGATACGGGTGCCATGTACCGTGCAATTACCTGGTATATGCTCCGTGAAGGCATTCCGCCTGAAGATGAGCTTCAAGTGAACCGGATTGTCCGGGATATGATTATTGAGCTCATTCCGGAGGAAGATGTACAGAAGGTGCTGATCAACGGGGAAGACGTAACCCCGCATATCCGCAGTCTGCAGGTCAGCGGCCAGGTGTCGCAGTACTCGAAGCTTGAAGAGGTACGTGACAGGCTAAGTCATCTGCAGCGTCAGATGGCACTCCGCAAGGGAGTGGTCATGGACGGCCGCGACATCGGTACGACCGTACTGCCGGATGCCGAAGTGAAGATTTTTATGACGGCAAGCGTGGAGGAGCGGGCTCTCCGGCGTTACAAAGAGCTGAAGGACACGGAAACAGTGACTCTAGAGCAGCTTGAACACGATATTGCAGCACGTGACCGTCTTGATGAAGGGCGGGAAATATCACCGCTGCGCCGTGCGGAGGATGCTATTCTTCTGGACACGACCTTTATGGATATCAATCAAGCCGTGGAAGCCATTGTCTCCCACTGCAGATCTTATGTTGACGGGGAGAGAAATCATTCATGATTTATGTCATTTGCCGTGGATTGCTTCGCTTGATTTATGCCATCCTGTTCCCGCTAAAAATTGTGGGGAGAGAAAATGTGCCAAAGGAGGGCGGGGTACTGCTCTGCGCGAACCATATCAGCCTGCTCGATCCGATGACGATCGGGATCAAGCTGAAACGTCAGGTCAAGTATATGGCCAAGGCCGAACTGTTCGGAGTTCCCGTGCTGGGCTGGCTTATCGGGAAGCTTGGCGCTTTTCCTGTCAAACGTGGCGGCGTAAGCAAAGAATCCATTAAAACGGCCCTTAATACGCTTCGCGGCGGACATGTGATGGGCATCTTTCCGGAAGGAACCCGTAATTCTGATACCGGTGTGGCGAAGAAGGGCGCAGCCAGCTTTGCGCTCCGAAGCGGGGCAGCAGTTGTTCCGGCCGCTATCATCGGTTCTTACAAACCGTTCCGCCGGATGACCGTTATTTACGGGGAGCCCATTGATCTGAGCGCTTTTGACGGGGCGGGCAGTGATTCTCTGGAAGAAGTCACCGATGTTATAATGGGACGAATTCATGAGATGATCCGGACCGGCAAGCCAAGCGTAAGGTAGGTCCGTGAATTTAAGGTATTTACAGTTACTGAGGAATAACGGCATAACCGCTATTTTTTGGAACATACTATCGTAATACTGTAAATGTTATACAAGTATTGATTGTTTTGAACCCTGCTCTTACGCGGGTTTAAATAAATGGGGTTTTGAATCGAGGAGGGTAATCACATGTCTGAAGAAATTAAAAATCAGGAAGCTGCGGCTAATGTTGAGAACAACGAAGCCGTAGAAGCGACAGAAGCTGTGGAAACCGCTGCACCTGTTGCCGGCAACGAAGAAGAAGTGACTAGCCAAGAAGGTTTGGAAATCATTTCTGTGAAAAAAGGCGATACCGTGAAAGGAACAATCGTCAAAATCGAAGATAACCAAGCTTATGTAAGCATTGGATATAAATACGACGGTGTGATTCCGATTCGCGAACTTTCTTCCGTACAGCTGGACAACGCTGCAGCAGCAGTTGAAGTTGGACAGGAAGTGGAATGCAAAGTAGTAAGCGTCAACGACAACAAGGAAAGCCTTGTGCTCTCCAAACGTGCCATTGACAGCGAAAAATCCTGGGAAGATCTTGAGAAATACTTTGCTTCCCAGGAAGCGTTCGAAGTTACTGTGGCTGACGTTGTCAAAGGCGGTCTCGTAGCTGATGTGGGCGCACGCGGATTTATCCCGGCTTCCATGGTTGAACGCCACTTCGTAGAAGATTTCAGTGACTACAAGGGCCGTACCCTCCGCGTAAAAGTGAAGGAACTGGACCGTGAGAACAGCAAGGTTATTCTTTCCGCGAAGGAAGTGCTGGAAGAAGAATTCGAAGCTAACAAGCAGAAGATCATGTCCGAACTGACTGAAGGACAGATCATCGAAGGTACAGTACAACGTCTGACCCAGTTCGGCGCATTTGTTGATGTGGGCGGCGTTGACGGTCTGGTTCACGTATCCGAGATCGCTTGGAACCACGTTGAGAAGCCGTCCGATGTTGTATCCGAAGGCGACAAAGTTACTGTTAAAGTACTTAAAGTTGATCCGGAAAAAGGCAAAATCAGCCTTAGTATCAAAGCTGCTGCTCCAGGTCCTTGGGATTCCGCTGCAGGCAAAATCAACATTGGCGATGTAGTAACAGGCGAAGTTAAGCGCCTTGTTAACTTCGGAGCATTCGTTGAACTGCTTCCAGGCGTTGAAGGCCTTGTGCACATCTCGCAAATTTCCCACAAGCACATCGGTACTCCGCACGAAGTGCTTAAGGAAGGACAAGAGGTTCAGGTTAAGGTTCTGGACTTCAATCCATCCGAGAAGCGCGTCAGCCTCAGCATTAAGGAAACCGAAGAAGCTCCGGCTCCTACGGCTAAACCTGAACGCAGAGAGAGACAGGACAGAGCTCCAAAGGAAGTTCTGAACAATCCTAACGTTTCGCTCAGCAACGAAGGTCTCAGCTTCACACTGGCTGAGCGTTTCGGTGACAAGCTGGACAAATTCAAGGGCAATAACTAATCCCTTAAATTAAGCTTTGCACAGCAGTATAAGAATGCTGCATAAGGCGACTTATGTGCTCTTATATGTGGTGTCATACCGGGTAAAGTAATCGGCGAGCCCTCATCCTGAGGGTTCGCCGATTGTGTTTGTATGGAGTTAGCCAATTGTAATGTTTTTTGCTATGATGAGAAACGTAAGGAAGACAGGAGGAATGGAATATGGCAAGACCCGTTGTGGCCATAGTAGGCCGGCCTAACGTCGGAAAGTCGACGATTTTTAACCGGCTGATTGGTGATAAACTGGCCATTGTAGAAGATAAACCGGGAATTACCCGGGATCGGATTTACGGTATTTCCGATTGGAACGGCAAATCCTTCAGTGTCATTGATACCGGAGGGATTGAAGTGGACGGTGAGGATTTCATCCTGAGATCGATCCGCGTCCAGGCGGAGCTGGCTATCGAGGAAGCGGATGTTATTATTTTCATGTGTGAGGCCAAAAGCGGCCTGACAAATGCAGATGAAGAGGTAGCGCAGATTCTGTTCCGGTCCGGCAAGCCGATCGTACTGGCGATCAATAAAGTGGATAACATGAAGCGTGCAGAAGACATCTATGAATTCTATAGTCTGGGCATCGGCGATCCGATCGGTATTTCCGGCAGCCACGGCACAGGCGTCGGCGATTTGCTGGATGCGGTTGTGGAGAAGCTTCCTGATAAGGTTGATGAAGAATACGACGATGATGTCATTCGTGTTGCGCTGATCGGCCGGCCTAACGTAGGCAAGTCCTCGCTGGTCAACGCCATTCTGGGTGAAGAACGCGTAATTGTCAGCGATGTAGCCGGAACTACACGCGATGCGATAGATACTCCTTTTGAACGGGATGGCCAGAAGTATGTCCTGATTGATACAGCGGGTATGCGCAAGCGCGGTAAGGTTTACGAGAGCACTGAGAAATACAGCGTTATGCGCGCCATGCGGGCTATAGAGCGGGCTGATGTTGTTCTGGTTGTTATTAACGGCCAGGAAGGCATCATCGACCAGGATAAGCATATTGCCGGTTATGCCCATGATGCGGGCAAAGCTTCTATTTTTGTCGTAAACAAGTGGGATGTCGTGGAAAAAGACGACAAGACCATGCAGCATTTTGAAAATACAATCCGTGATCACTTCCTGTTCATGACCTATGCTCCGGTTGTATTCCTGTCGGCATTAACAAAACAGCGCCTGCAGAAGCTCCTGCCGGTCGTGCAGCATGTTGCACAGCAGCATGCCCTGCGGATTACAACCCACCTGGTTAACGATGTTGTATCCGATGCCGTGGCCATTAATCCGCCGCCTACCGATAAAGGACGCCGTCTGCGCATTAACTACGTAACCCAGGTTGCCGTGAAGCCGCCGACGATTGTGGTGTTTGTAAATGACCCGTCGCTGATGCACTTCTCCTACGAGCGTTATCTGGAGAACAAGATCCGCGCAGCGTTCAATTTTGAAGGCACACCGATCCGCCTCTTTACGCGGCGTAAATCTGATAACGAAAGTTAGGGGAGAAGAGTAGTGGCGTTTGAACTTCTGGTTATCGTAGTAAGCTATTTGCTTGGCTCTGTCAGCTTCAGCGTATTGCTTGCCCGGCTGCTTAAAGGGATTGATATCCGCCAATATGGCAGCGGTAACGCCGGGGCGACCAATACGCTGCGGGTGCTTGGAAAAGGACCGGCGATTCTGGTGCTGATTCTGGACGTGCTGAAGGGCATTGCCGCGGTCTGGCTGGGGACATGGGCCGGCGGCTGGGGAAGCTGGGTCGCGGTCGGCTGCGGAATTGCAGCCATTATCGGTCACAACTGGCCGGTGTATTTCCATTTCCGCGGGGGCAAGGGGGTTGCTACGGCGATCGGCGTCATGGCGACACTGTTCTTCTGGCCTGCGCTGGCAGCGGGCGTTATTGCCATTGTGTCTATTGTCTTGACCCGTTATGTATCACTCGGCTCCCTTATTTTTGTGGCGCTGACTCCGGTATTTCTGCTGTTTGCCGAGTTTACGGCACCGGAGCTGTGGGGCAGTCTGATTATTGCAGCCTTTGCCTTCTGGCGGCACCGCAGCAATATCGTGAAGCTGTCACAGGGAAGAGAGAACAAAATCGGCTCCAAGGCCAAGGAGGGGAATCGTGTTGTCTGATAAAGTAACCGTGCTGGTCGCAGGCAGCTGGGGAACTGCGCTGGCCTCTGTGCTGGCGGCTAACCACAAGGAAGTTTATCTATGGACACGGAGGCCCGAACAAGCTGCCGAGATCAACGAACACCATACCAACGAGCACTTTCTGCCGGGTATACGACTGCCTGAGAATATCATTGCCACTACGGATATGGAACAGGCTGTTTCCGGCTCCAAAGCAGTGGTGATTGTCTCGCCTTCCTCCGGCATGCGCCAGGTGGCGCGCAGCCTCAAGGCTTTCTGGAAGGAGGATATGCTCTGTATCCATGCGACCAAAGGCTTCGAGACGGAAACCATGAAACGGATGTCCACGGTTATTTCCGAGGAGCTGGGCTGCAAGGAGGGAGAGATCGTTGTCCTCTCCGGGCCCAGCCATGCTGAGGAGGTCGTCCGCCTCTGTCCGACAACCGTTGTTGTTGCTTCTGCAGATGAAGCGCGTGCAGTCACTGCACAGGGACTGTTCATCAATAACGATTTCCGCGTGTATACCAACCGCGATCAGCTCGGTGTTGAGCTGGCTGGAGCGCTGAAGAATATCATCGCTCTCGGTGCAGGACTGTCCGATGGTCTGGGCTTCGGTGACAATGCCAAGGCTGCGCTGCTAACCCGCGGGCTTGCCGAGATTGCCCGGGTAGGGGTTGAGCTTGGCGCCAATCCGCTGACCTTTTCCGGACTGGCCGGACTCGGCGACCTTGTTGTTACGGCAACCAGCCAGCACAGCCGTAATTGGCGTGCCGGGTCGATGCTGGGACAGGGCAAGCCACTGGCCGAAGTACTGGATTCCATGGGTATGGTTGTGGAAGGAATTCGTACGACGGAAGCCGCCTATGCGATTTCTGTTCGTTTAGGCGTTCAGATGCCGATTACCGACCAGATCTACCACGTTCTGTTTAAAGGCAGAACCCCGCGCAGTGCGGTGGAGGCTCTGATGGGCCGTGACCGTAAAACGGAAATGGAAGCTATCTCACAGGAAACCTGGGAGCAGTGGCATTCCTGAGGATAGGACTGTTCACCTTTTGCCGGATATTCTCATATGTTGTAGTGGGGATTGACGGAGGAGGGAAGAAGAGTGAACAAAGATTTTTCCAAGGATGCCCTGAATGCCATCAATAAAAAAACGGGGAAGAACATCACACCAGGTGCAATCAAAAAGCTCGCGAGCACAGTGAAGCCGGGAACCACACAGAATGAAGCCCAGCTCCGCCAATTGATCAAGCAGGTGTCAGCAATGGCTAAAGTGCCGGTCACTGAGGCTACTGTGCAGGAGATCGTAAATGCGGTCAAAAAAGGCGGTACGAATTCCGGCACAATGGAGTCTTTAATGAAAATGCTGATGAAAAAATAGTTCGTCCTTTGGGTTATTCAAGGAGCAAAGGAGCCGGTATCTAGCAGATTCCGGTTTTTTTGCTCTTTTTTGCTGCAGAATACACTTTATAGGTTTCGCGGCTTATGGTTCATGCTATAATATTTGCAATTCAATATAATCGGCAGGAGGCAGAGTAATTATGGACCCTATGACTAAGATGTGGTTGTCGCTGATTGCGATACTGATTATGGGCGTATCCGTATTTCTGATCACCTTTGCCCGCAGCAGGACAAGGGGACTGCTCAGAGCGGTATTATCGGTCATTGCTTTTGTCATCATGCTGATCGGTTTGCTCAGCGGAGCGGCATCCATTATGTAAGCATTTACAAACAGGCTCAGTCAGATGTATTTCTGGATTATCGTATGACGATTTCTCAGGAATGGAGCGTGTGCAGATGGCAGGGACGGGAATGTCATACATACAGGAGACAGCATTAAGGAAGGTTGCCGAAGCACTGGATTTAAGCTGGATGGAGAAGCCGCCGGTCTGGCTGCTGGGCGGGAGCTGTAGTCTGATGCTGCATAATGTTTCATTAAGCAGACCGCCTGCCGATATTGATCTGTACGCTGATCTGGAGGATGCAGCACCGCTGCACGAGGCGCTCAGCTGTTATTCGGCGGACAATGGGCCTGAGGAAGATTACAGCGGCAATTGCTACTCAAGACGCAGCCGTTATATAGTGGGGGAAATGAAGGTGGAGCTGGTCTGCGGATTCCGCATCGGTAATCCGCCCTTTGGTTACACCGTAGATATACATTCGCTGTTCCGTCATGCACCTGTCAGCGGGATCGGCAGCAGCCTGATCCGGCTGATGCCGCTGGCACATGAGCTGCTGTACAATATGCTGCGAGGGAGAACCGAACGCTGCCGGGATATTGCCGGCAGGATGCTCAGCAGCCTGCAGCAGCATGCTTCTCTGCTTGAGCAGCTGGCTGAGCAGAACAGGCTCGATCCCGCCTGCCGCGCAGAGCTTAACAGACTGCTGGGGCAGCCGCCGGAAACAGAATTCAGGAAGGAAACTGCTCGATGAAATCGCAAAGAGGAATTACGGTTACTTTTTTGCCGGATGAACGCACGTCTGTAGTCAAGCAAGGCACGACACTGCTGGAGGCAGCTCGCAAAGCTGGCGTTGTACTGCCTACACGCTGCGGCGGCAAGGCAGCCTGCCTGATGTGCAAGGTAACAATCGGCCGGGAAAGCAAGGATGCGGTACGGCCGCCGGATGAGGCAGAGAGACGCAAGCTGGGCAGCCTGCTGGAGCAGGACGTACGGCTGGCCTGCCAGACGGCTGTACAGCAGGAGCTGAATGTTAATGTACCTGAGGATCCGCTCAAAGCCGCAGTACGGCGCCGGCTGGAAGCTGCACGGCGCGGTGAAATGGACGAGCTGTGGTAGGACACAACATTTAACGATGATTCATTAATGCACTAAATATACGAATACTTTACACCTATTGAGCTGGCGGGGAGGCGTTGGATATGGATAAGTATATGGGGCTGGGCAGTATAGGTTCCTCTATCCTGAAGCTGGCGCGGCCGCTGCTGCTGCTGTGTGTCCTGGCAGGCTGCATGTATCCCGAAGAACAGCAGCAGCCGGGAGGCGGCAGCAGAGAGAGTGTCCGGCGCGTACAGGCAGCCGTGGAGGAGTATCAGCAGAGGGAAGGGCTGCTGCCGATTCTGAACAGTGATGCGGACACACCGCGTTATGAGAAATTTGTGGTTGATCTGGAGAAGCTGCGCTCGCAGGGGGATCTGGATGAAATTCCCCCGGCAGCATTTGAGCAGGGCGGAAACGCTTATTTTCTGATTCTCAATGAGGAGACGGCACCTATTGTGAAGCTGATGGATCTGGTTACCGTGCAGAAGGTAAATGATGTCCAGCGCCAGGTCAACCGCTACAAGTCTGCTCACGGCGGGAGTCTTCCGGCAGGTGAGGAGTATTATCCCGGAGTCTATGCTGTCGATCACAAGCTCGCAGGTTCGTCAGCAGTCACATTAAGCAGTGTCTATTCCGGCCAGCCGCTGGAATTCATCATGGACGGGGAGGGCAAGGTGTATGCTGATTATTCGGCCGACATTATGACTGCAATCGGGCAGTCCGGAACTGCTCCAGACTCAGATCAGGATCTGCGGACTGTGCTTGAGACAGCTTCCTACTATGTGCCCGTGAAATCCCTGCCCTATCTGTGGATCGGCGGCAAACCGGTTCCGCAGCCTCCGCATAGTCCATAGAATATGTTTGCAAGTCCCCTTAACCAGGGGGCTTTTTATTTTTGGGCGTGCCCAGAGGCACGCATTATCTAGTTGGTGCAAGTCCAACCAAGAGAGGGGCCAAGCCACTCTTGTAGCTAGGATGCTTGCGCATG